>NZ_RYFI01000004.1:127505-154761 GCF_004103825.1 Hansschlegelia zhihuaiae | reverse complement strand
CGCGGAGGTGAGGCCGCCCGCCGAGGTCATGAACATCAGCCGGGCGGCGTCGTCCTCCGGCAGGTTCAGCTCGTCGCGCACCTGCGCCACATAGGCCGCGAGCACCGGCGTCAGATAGGCGTCGACCACGGTCGTGTCGCCGCGCCCGACGATCTTGGGAAGCCCCGAGACCTCGTGGCTGACCGAGACCTGCGCGAAGCCCATCTCGCGCGCGAGCCTGGCGACCGCCTGCTCGTGCCCGGGCCAGGCGTAGGCGTGCATGAAGACGATCGCGAGCGCCTCGACGCCGTCGGACTTCAGCATCTCGAGCTCAGTCCGGACATTGTCGAGATCGGGCGCCGCCTCGACCGTCCCGTCGGCCAGCACGCGCTCGTCGATCTCGACGACGCGGTCGTACAGCGGCTCCGGCCGCTCGATCTTCTTCGCGAACAGTTTTGGGCGCGCCTGGTAGCCGATGCGGAGCTGGTCGCGCAGGCCCTTGGTGATCAGCAGCGCCGTGGGCTCGCCCTTGCGCTCGAGCAGCGCGTTGGTGGCCACCGTCGTTCCCATCTTCGCCGCGCCGATCTTCTCGGACGGCACGGCCTCGTCGGGTTTCAGGCCGAGCGTCTCGCGCACGCCCGCGACGGCGGCGTCCCGATAGGCGTCGGGATTCTCCGAGAGCAGCTTGCGGACATGGAGCGTCCCGTCCGGCGCGCGGCCGACGACGTCCGTGAAGGTGCCGCCCCGGTCGATCCAGAACTGCCAGCGATCCGAACCCATCGCGCCCCGCTCATGTCCCGGCCTTGAGCCGGGACCCATATCCACAAAGCGGCGCGAGCGAAACGGCGCGCTTGGCGACACGTCGGTCATCGTCGAGTTTATGGGTCCCGGCTCAAGGCCGGGACATGAGGTTTACGCCTCACGCCCGCCGGATTGGCGCGCGCCTGCCGAGCGCGACCACCGCCACCACGCCGACGGCGAACAGCACCGTGCCGGCGTCGACCGGCTCCGACAGCACGAGCGCCGCGATCGCGAGCGTCACGAAGGTCTGCAGCAGCTGCACCTGGCTCACCCGCGCGACGCCGCCGAGCTTCAGTCCCGCGTTCCACGCGAAGAAGCCGACATACTGGCTCATCACGGTGACGTAGAGAAACGCGGTCCAGGCATCGGCGCTGACGGCCGAAAAGTCGGCCGGGGCGGTCCGGAACGCGACCGGAACCGATGCCGGAAGCGAGATCACGACCGCCCAGGAAATCACCTCCCAACCCGCCATGCCGCGCGCGACCTTGGCCGAGATCGCGTAGCCGACGGCGGCCGATACGACCGCGGCGATCAGCGCGAGCTCGCCGAGGCCAAGGCCGGCCTCGCCTTCGTCGCCCTTCCCGAGCGCGAAGCCCAGCACCAGCGCAGCCCCGAGCGCCGCGAAGCCCCAGAACCGGCCGGACGGCCGCTCGCCGTTGATCGCCGCGCCCGCGAGCGCCGTCGCGAGCGGCAGGATCGCGAGAATGACGCCGCCATGCGCCGAAGAGGCCCGGGTCATCGCGTAGGAGGAGAACAGCGGGAATCCCCACACCACGCCGAGCGAGACCAGCGCGAGCAGGCCGAGCGTCGGCGCGTCGGGGACTGGCCGCCGCAGCGCCGCCAGCACGGCGAGCGCGATCAGCCCGGCGCCCGCGGCGCGTCCGGCGGTCACGAAGGCGAAACCGAGTTCGGGCACCGCGACCCGGGTAGCCGGCAGCGTCGCGCCGAAGATCACGACGCCGATCACGCCGAGCAGCAGGCCCAGTCTTTCCTGTCGAACGTCCATCGCCGTCTGGTTTTTGATTGCCCCGGGGCCGGAGTGAAAGCGCGGCGCGCGACCCAAGACAAACGACGTTCGGCGATGGCCGCCATTTCAGGTGTTGATGTCGCGCTGCGGTCCCTCCCCCTTCAGAGGGGAGGGTGGAGGGGCGAAGCCCGGCCGGGTGGGATCGGCCAGGATCGAGCTTCATGCCCCAAGCCTCCTCCCGGTTCGGCGCTTCGCGCCGCCATCCCGCTGCCGCGGGGCAGCAAGGTCCGCGGCTAGCTCTCTCACGGAAGCCGCCTCGACGGCGATGCGTCCGATTCACCTTGGGACACTCATGCGCTAACGTGGGGCCTTCGGAGCGGGAGCCTTGCATGTCGTTTTGGGGAAAGCTCGGAGGCGCGGCGGGAGGCTGGATGTTGGGCGGACCGCTCGGCGCGATCGCGGGCGTGCTCGCCGGCCATTACCTCGTGGATCGTGAGGTCGACCCCGAGCAGGTCGCGGCCGAGGAGCGTGACGCCCGCAGCCTCGCCTTCACGATCGGCGTCATCGCGCTTTCGGCCAAGATGGCGAAGGCCGACGGCGTGGTCGCGCCGGTCGAGGTCGAGGCCTTCCGAAAAGTCTTCGCCATCGAGGACAAGGACCTCGAGGAGGTCCAGGAGGCGTTCGACCGCGCGACCTACGACGTCGCGGGGTTCGAGAGCTACGCCCGCCAACTCCACGGCCTGTTCAAGGACGAGCCGGCGACGCTGGAGGACGTGCTGCACAGCCTCGCGCACATCGCGGCGGCGGACGGCGCGATCCACGAGGCCGAGGTGCGCTACCTCTCCGAGGTCGGACGGCAGTTCCATCTCGACAAGGCGAGCCTGCGCCGGGCCTTCGGCCGTTACGTCCGGCTGCCCGCCGACGATCCCTACGAGGTGCTGGGCGCCGATCCCCGCGCCTCGGACGACGAGCTCAAGCGTCGTCACCGCGCGCTCGTCGCCGAGAATCATCCCGATCGCGCGACCGCGCGCGGCCTGCCGCCCGAGGCGGTCCACATCGCCACCTCCAAGCTCGCATCCATCAACGCCGCCTGGGACGCGATCCGCGCCGAACGGGCGATGGCGTGAGCGTCCTCCAGCCGGACAGCGCGCGCGTCGACGAGATCCGCCCGGCCGCCAACCACGACGAGCGGCGCGAGGGCAGGGCGCCGGACATCCTGCTGCTGCACTACACGGGGATGAAGACCGCCGAGGCGGCCTGCGAGCGGCTGGCCTCGCCCGAAGGCGGCGTCTCCTGCCACTACGTCGTTCTGGAGGACGGCCGGCTCCTGCAGATGGTCGCGGAAGACCGCCGGGCCTGGCACGCCGGCGTCTCGAATTGGGAGGGCGAGACCGACGTCAACTCCCGCTCGATCGGGATCGAGATCGTCAATCCAGGCCATGAATTCGGCTACCGCGACTTCCCCGCGTCACAGATTGAAACCGTGATCGAGCTCTGCCGCGACATTTGCGCGCGAAGGGGCGTTCAACCGGAGCGTGTGCTCGCTCATTCGGATGTGGCGCCGCAGCGAAAGCAGGATCCGGGAGAGAAGTTCCCGTGGGACAGGCTGGCCGCCGCGGGCGTCGGCCATTGGGCGCCGCCGGCGCCCCTCGCCGAGGGGGCGACGATCGTGCAAGGCGACGAGGGCGAACCCGTCGAGCACCTGCAGACCCTGCTTAGTCTCTACGGTTACGGGGTCGAGATCGACGGCCGATTCGACGCCGCGACTTCGGCCGTGGTGCGGGCCTTCCAGCGCCATTTCCGACCGGAGCGCGTTGACGGGGCCGCGGATTTCTCGACCTGCGCCACGCTCCGCAACCTGCTGGCCGCTTTGCCCGCTCGCTGAGGGGCTCCGCCCCGGTCTCGTCACCGCAGCGTCAAGAACCAAACAAAAGCTGGTCGAGCCGAGGTCAAATTTCTCCCGCGTAGGTCCATCCCGAACGTCACGTATCGGGAGTGTGAATATGCGTAAGACGACGATCGTCGTCGCTCTACTAGCGGCGACCGTCGCCTCGGCTCAAGCTCAGCCGAACTCTGCAAATCCTACTCGGGGAAGCTCTCATCTCAACAAAACTCAGCAGTCCGCGTCCATGACTGCGCCGCGTGGCGCAAAGTCTGAACGCTCCGTTAACGCGCGTGCGGCCACGGCCGTTCCGCAGCCGGCCGGCAAGCCGTTCGGCGCGCGTCCGGCGGCGGCGCCCGCCGCCGCCCAGCCGGCGCAACGGGCGCCCCCCATCCCCTCGCCGCGGCAGGCGACGCGGGGGACCCGCAGCGGGCGCACGACGCTCCGCACGGCCGTCCGCTCCGCCCAGGCGAAGCGCGTCCGGTCAGAGACCCGTCGGATGGCCTCGGCGCGCCGTCTCACCGCCAGGACCAGCACGGTGGCGCTGACCCGCGAGGTTCCGTCGCCGCAGATCGAGCGGCCGGCCGGCGATCTCGCCGCCGCGGCGCCCACCGGCTCGATCCAGGGCATGGTGACGGCCGCCGCGCAGCGCGCCGGCGTCAGCCCTGCCCTCGGCCATGCGGTCGTCAAGGTCGAGTCGATGTATCAACCCAGGGCGACCGGCAAGGGCGGCTATATCGGCCTGATGCAGTTGAGCTACCAGACTGCTCGCGGCATGGGTTTCCGGGGCAGCCGCCAGGCGCTCTACGAACCCTCGGCCAATCTGCAATACGGCATGCGCTATCTCGCGGAAGCCGTCCGAAAGGCCGGCGGAAACACCTGCGCGGCCGTGTCCAAGTATCAGGGCGGCCACGCCGTCAGGGGCGTGACCGCGGCCGGAGCAGTCTACTGCGCCAAGGTCCGACGCTTCATGGCGCAGGGCGGGTCTTCGAACGAGACGCTGGCCTCCCGGTGAGCCGGCCGGCCCTCCCGCCCAACTGGCGGGAGGGCCATTTCAGCTGCTTGCCTCTCTCATGGCGCTTGACCGCGTGGCGCGATCTCGCGCAACTGCCTTCGCCAGCCGGCCGGACGGCCGCTTCGCTCCTTCATCGGAGTGGAGAGGAAAGTCCGGGCTCCACGGAAGCACGGCGCCGGATAACGTCCGGCGGGGGCGACCCCAGGGAAAGTGCCACAGAGAGCAGACCGCCTTCGGCTTCGGCCGCGGGCAAGGGTGAAAGGGTGCGGTAAGAGCGCACCGCGCGACCGGCGACGGGAGCGGCACGGCAAACCCCGCCGGGAGCAAGACCGAATAGGGGCGACGCGCCGGCCGCGAAAGCGACCGGCAGGCCCGCTTCCGGGTCGTCGCCCGGGTTGGTCGCTCGAGGCGTCCGGAAACGGACGTCCCAGAGGAATGGCCGTCACGTGCGGGCCCGGGGCGACTTGGGTCCGCGCCATACAGAACCCGGCTTACAGGCCGGCTGGCGCCTTGCTCCGCCTCAGCCCGCGGAGCCTTTGTCCACAGCCTGCGAACAGGTTGTCCCGCCGTCCGTCACAGCGCCGGACGCTGCGGGCGGGAAGCGCGCAACGGCTTCTTAACCCTAACGAAGCTCTACTCTGATGCGTCGCGCGCCGGTCGCGACGCGGCCCTTGTCAGGTTGCGCGTCTTGGGCCGCGCTGCGCCGGCCCGACGGCCCGTTTCGTTGACGCCCATAAGGCCCCATGCTATCCCAAGCCATCCCGTCGAAACGGCGCGTTGACGGCTCTTCTCCACAGAGCTGGTTCAGTCCGTTCGCGGCCCATCCGGCCGCGGGCCTGGACTCTTGCGCGCTTTTTGCGGCGGCCTGGCCCGAACGGGGCGGCAGGACGGAGGCCGGGCTCGCCGGCGCAGGGGGCCATGGACCGCTACCTGTCGACCTTCTCCAACCGGCTCGACGCGAAGGGCAGGGTCTCGATCCCCGCCTCGTTCCGCGCGATCCTGACGCGGGACGGTTTTCCGGGCCTGCTCGTGCACCCCTCGCTGGACCTCGAGGCGCTCGACGCGGGCGGCGCGGCGCTGCTGTCGGAGATCGACCGGCTGCTCGCGACGCTTGCGCCCTATTCGGAGGAGCGCGACAGCCTCTCGACCGCCTTGCTAGGGATGAGCGAGGCGCTCAAGATCGACGGCGAGGGCCGCGTCGTGCTGACGGACAGCCTCAAGACCTATGCCGGGATCGGCGACGCCGTGGTGTTCGTGGGCCAGGGCTCGAAGTTCCAGATGTGGGAGCCGGAGCGCTTCCGGGCGCATCTCGCCGCGTCGCGCGAGAAGGCGCGGGAGCTGAAGCGCATGCTGTCTCGCGCGCCGGAGCATCGGCCGTGACCGCGCCCCATACGCCCGTGATGCTCGCCGAGGTGCTTTCGGCGCTGAGCCCGGCCGACGGCGAGATCCATCTCGACGGCACCTTCGGGGCCGGGGGCTACACGGCCGCGATCCTCGGGGCCGCGGACTGCCGAGTCATAGCGCTCGATCGCGATCCGACCGCGGTCGCCGCCGGCTACGAGCTGGTCGCCGCCTCGAAGGGCCGGCTGACGCTCGTCGAGGAGCGGTTCTCGAACCTGTCGGCCGCGCTCGACGCGCTCGGCGTCGCGGAGCTCGACGGCGTCGTGCTGGACGTCGGGGTCTCGTCCATGCAGATCGACCGCGCCGAGCGAGGCTTCTCGTTCCGCAACGACGGCCCGCTCGACATGCGGATGGGCGGCGAGGGCCCGTCGGCCGCCGATCTCGTCGCGACGCTCGACGACAAGGAGCTGGCGGCCGTCCTGCGCACGCTCGGCGAGGAGCGCCGCGCCGGCGCGATCGCCCGCGCCATCGTGGCCGAGCGCGCCGAGGCGCCGATCGAGACCACAGGCCGGCTCGCGCAGATCGCGGAAAAGGTGCTGGGCAGCTGGAACGACGGCATCCATCCGGCGACCCGCACCTTCCAGGCGCTCCGCCTCGCGGTGAACGACGAGCTCGGCGAGCTCGGCCGCGCGCTGTTCGCGGCCGAGAAGCGGCTCAAGCCTGGCGGAAGGCTGGTGGTGGTCTCGTTCCATTCGCTCGAGGACCGGATCGTCAAGACGTTCCTGGCCGACCGCACCCGCACCGCGCCGGGCGGCTCGCGCCACATGCCGCAGCAGGCGGTCGCGGCCGCGACCTTCGAGGCGCTGTCGCGCGGCGTGGTCAAGCCCGGCGACGCCGAGATCGCGCGGAACCCGCGCGCCCGCTCGGCGCGGCTCCGGGCCGCGCGCCGCACCTCCGCGCCCGCGCGCGGCGGCGACCCGTTCGCGTTCGGCGTGCCGCGGCTGCCGCTGCACGGCTTCTCCGGAGAGACGTCGTGAAGATCGCCCGCATCCTCAACGTCGTCGCGGTGATCGCGCTGATCGCCTCGGCCGTCTGGGTCTACCGCATCAAATACGACGCGACCCTGCACGCAGAGCACGCCGCCAAGCTCAAGCGCCAGATCGCGCAGGAGATCGACGCGGTCGCGGTGCTCAACGCCGAATGGGCCTTCCTCGCCCGGCTCGACCGCGTGCAGGCTTTCGCCGTCCAGCATCTCGACCTGAAGCCGCTGGTCCGCGAGCAGAACGTGCGTCTCGCCTCGCTTCCCGACCGGCCCGCGCCCGTCGACGAGATCGGCAAGAAGCTCGAGGCCCTCGGCCTGCTCGGCGAGGACGCCTCGATCGCGGTCGACAAGGAGCCGTCGGCGCCGGCGGTCAAGAAGCCCGCGGCTCCGGCCAAGAAGACCACCATCGCGGTGAAGCCGGCCTCGCAGCTCAAGGCGCCGGCCCCGCGCGTGCAGCCGCAGCCCGCGAGGCCGGCGGTCGCGCCGCCGCCCAAATCCAGCGGGCCGCTCAACCTCACCGACTTCCTCAAGAAGATAGGCATCGTCCGATGAACGGACAGGCGGCGCTGGACGGCGCGTTCCGCGGCGGGGCCGTGGCTGGGGTCGCGGCGGGCCGCGGGCTTGCGACAGTGGCCCGGTGGTCCTGGATCGCGATCAAGTTCTGCTGGCGCATGGCGCGGCGGACCGTGCGCCTGCTGATCGGCTCTGGCGAAGGCCTCGGCCTCACCTCCGGACGTCTGCGCCTCGCCGCGATCGCCTTCGGGCTCATCTATCTCGCGATCGTCGCCCGGCTCGTCCAATACGCCGTCGCCCCGAACCTCGACACGGTCGAGCGGGTCGCCCAGGCGGTCGCGGCCGTCTCGCGGCCCGACATCGTCGACCGCAACGGCATGGTGCTGGCGACCGACGTGAAGGTCTCGTCGCTCTATGCCGAGCCGAAGAACATCATCGACGTCGACGAGGCCGTCGATCTCCTCGCCCAGGCGCTGCCCGACCTCAACCAGAAGGACCTGCGCGCCAAGCTCTCCACCAAGAAGGGCTTCGTCTGGCTGAAGCGCGAGATCAGCCCGCGCGAGCAGGTCGCGGTGTTCCGCCTCGGCATCCCGGGCGTCGCCTTCGTGCAGGAGAACAAGCGCGTCTACCCGAACGGCGCGGAGGTCGCGCACGTCCTCGGTTTCGCGGACGTCGACAACAAGGGCATCGCCGGCATCGAGAAGTATTTCGACACCAGCGGCCTGACGGCGGCCGCGGCCGCCGCGGCCGGCCAGGGCGGGCGAATGGCGCCCATCCACATGGCGCTCGACATCCGCGTCCAGCACGCGGTGCGCGACGAGCTCATGGCCGGCATGAAGAAGTTCAAGGCGATCGCGGCCTCCGCGGCGATCGCCGACGTCGAGACCGGCGAGATCGTCAGCCTCGTCTCGCTGCCCGACTACGACCCCAATAATCCGACCGACGCGCTCAAGCCCGAGGCCATCAACCGCGTCAATGTCGGCGTGTTCGAGATGGGCTCGACCATGAAGGCGATGACGATCGCGATGGCGCTCGATTCAGGCAAGGTCAGCCTGCAGAGCCGGTTCGACGCCCGCGGGAATCTCCGCTACGGCCGCTTCACGATCCACGATTTCCATCCGACGCGGCGCATTCTCAGCGTGCCGGAAGTGTTCATCCATTCCTCGAACATCGGCACCGCGCGCATCGCCCTGACCATGGGCGTGGACGCCCACAAGGCGTTCCTGAAGAAGATGGGTCAGCTCGACCGGCTGCAGACCGAGCTGCCCGAGAGCGCGAGGCCGATCGTCCCGTACAAATGGGGCGAGCTGAACACCATCACGATTTCGTTCGGCCACGGCGTGGCGATCGCGCCGATCCAGTCCGTGATGGGCGTGAGCGCGCTGGTGAATGGCGGCTGGCTGATCAAGCCGACCTTCCTGCAGCGCTCTCTCGAAGAGGCCCGCGCCTCCGGGACCAAGGTGCTGAAGGAATCGACCTCGACCCAGATGCGCTACCTCATGCGCCTCAACGCTGAGAAGGGCTCGGCCAAGAAGGCCGACATCCCGGGCTATCGGGTCGGCGGCAAGACCGGAACGGCCGAGAAGGTGATCGGCGGCCGCTACTCGAAGACCAAGAACCTCACCGCCTTTACGGCCGTCTTCCCGATGGACAAGCCGCGCTACATGCTGCTCGTAGTGCTCGACGAGCCGAAGTCTCTGCCCGAGACCCACGGCTTCGCGACCTCGGGCTGGAACGTCGTGCCGGTCGGCGGCAAGATGGTCGAGCGCGTTGCGCCGCTGCTCGGCGTCGCGCCCGACTACGACGCGCCGCCCGCCAACGCCTTGCTCGGGGGCATCCCGACGGGAGCGGTCCAGGAGTGACCGATGGCGCGCGCACCCTCGGCGAGCTGTTTCCGGAAGCCGATCTCGATCCGGAAACCGCGGCGCGCCCGATCGCCGGCCTGACGGCCGACAGCCGCGCGGTCGCGCCGGGTTTCGTGTTCGCGGCGCTCGCAGGGGCGAAGACGGACGGCGCGCGCTTCGTCGGCCAGGCGATCGAGAAGGGCGCGGTCGCGATCCTCTCCGAAGCCGCGATCGAGGTGCCGGTCCCCGTGGTGCGCTTCGCGGACGCGAGGCGCGAACTCGCGCTCGCAGCGGCGCGCCTCCATCCGCGCCAGCCCGCCGTCATCGCGGCTGTGACCGGGACGAGCGGCAAGAGCTCGACAGTCACCTTCCTCCGCCAGATCTGGGCCCATGCCGGCCACGCCGCCGCGAGCCTCGGCACGATCGGCGTCACGAAGCCGTCCGGCGCGACCTACGGCTCGCTGACGACGCCCGATCCGGTGTCGCTGCACGAGACGCTCGACGCCCTCGCCGCCGAGGGCGTCACTCATCTCGCGATGGAGGCTTCGAGCCATGGCCTCGACCAGCGCAGACTCGACGGCGTGCGGCTCGCCGCCGTCGCTTTCGGCAATCTGAGCCGCGACCACCTCGATTACCATCCGACGATCCATGATTATCGCGAGGCGAAGCTCCGGCTGTTCCGCGAACTCGCCCGGGAGGGCGCCGGCGCGGTCGTGTGGGCGGACGGCTCCGACGCCTTCCATTTCGTGAAAGCGGCCCGCGATCGCGGGCTGCGGCTGATGACGATCGGGCAGAGGGGCGAGACGCTCAGGTTGAAGTCTGTCGTCCGCGAAGGCCTCGGCCAGCGGCTCGAGATCGCGCATGAGGACGGCGCGAGCCATGTGGTCCTTCCGCTCGCCGGCGCGTTCCAGGTCGAAAACGCGCTGCTGGCGGCCGGGCTCGCGATCGCGACCGGCGTCCCGCGGGCGACGGCGCTGGAGGCGCTCGAGAGCCTGGAAGGCGTGCCGGGGCGGCTCGAACTCGTCGGCGAGAAGAACGGCGCCGCGGTGTTCGTCGACTACGCCCATAAGCCGGGCGCCCTTTCGTCGATGCTCGGCGCGCTGCGTCCCTTCGCGGAGAAGCGGCTGATCGTCGTGTTCGGCTGCGGCGGCGACCGCGACCCCGGCAAGCGGCCGATGATGGGCGCGATCGCGGTCGAGCAGGCCGACGCCGTCATCGTCACCGACGACAATCCGCGCTCCGAGGACCCCGCGATGATCCGCGCGGCGATCCTCGCGGCCGCGCCTGGCGCCCGCGAGATCGGCGACCGCAGGGCCGCGATCGAGGCCGCGATCGGCGAGGCGGAACCCGGCGACGTGGTGGTGATCGCGGGCAAGGGTCACGAAACCGGCCAGATCGTGGGCGATCGGACCTTGCCGTTCTCGGACCATGAGGTCGCGCGGGCGGCGATCGGGGCCGAAGGGGGACCAGCATCGTGAGCGCGCCCAACACATTCGCGGAGCCGCTGTGGTCCGCGCCCGAGCTCGCGCTCGCGACCGCCGGCAGGCTGATCGGCCGGCCCGACGGCGCGCTCACCGGCGTCTCGATCGACAGCCGCACGATCGGACGCGGCGAGGTGTTCTTCGCCATCAGGGGCGACGTGCATGACGGCCACAAATTCGTCGGCGACGCGCTCGGCCGCGGCGCGAGCCTCGCGGTGGTTGACGAGGCGCATGCCGACGAGGCCGCGCCCTTCGGGCCGATCCTGATCGTCAAGGACGTGCTCGACGCGCTGGTCGCCACAGGCGTCGCAGCGCGCGCCCGCTCGCGAGGCAAGATCGTCGCCGTGACGGGCTCGGTCGGCAAGACCTCGACCAAGGAGGCGCTCCGCCTCGCGCTCGCCGAGGACGGTCCGACCCACGCCTCGGCCGCCTCGCACAACAATCATTGGGGCGTGCCCCTGACGCTGTCGCGGCTGCCGAAGAGCGCGGCCTATGGCGTGTTCGAGATCGGCATGAACCATGCCGACGAGATCCGGCCGCTGGTGAAGATGGTCCGGCCGCATGTCGCCATGGTCACCAATGTCGAGCCGGTGCATCTCGCCTCCTTCCCCAACGTCGAGGGGATCGCCGACGCCAAGGCCGAGATCTTCGAGGGCCTGGTGCGCGGCGGCCATGCGGTGGTGAACCGCGACAATCCGCACTACGAGCGGCTGAAGGCGGCCGCGGTCGCGGCCGGCGCGGCAGTCTGGAGTTTCGGCGAGCATGTCTCGGCCGACGCCCGGCTCGACAGGCTGGCGCTGAAGGATGCGAGCTCCTGCGTCGCCGCCAGCGTGCTCGGCGAGGCGGTGACCTTCAAGATCGGCGCGCCCGGCCGCCACCTTGTCCAGAACGCGCTCGGCGTGCTGCTCGCCGCCAAGCTCGCCGGCGCCGACCTCGCGCTCGCGGCGCTTGCGCTGGCCAAATTCGCGCCCCCCGCGGGCCGCGGGCGCCGCCTTCAGCTCGCGACGGGATCGGGGCCGCTCACCGTCATCGACGAGAGCTACAACGCCAACCCGGCCTCGATGCGCTCGGCGCTCGCGCTGCTCGGCCAGACGCCCTTGCCGGCGGGCGGACGCCGGATCGCGGCGCTCGGCGACATGCTGGAGCTCGGTCCGCAGGGGGCGGAGCTTCACGCCAAGGTCTCGGAATCCGTGGCCGCGGCCGGCGTCGACCTGGTGTTCGCCGCCGGCCCGTTGATGCGCTCGCTCTATGACGCGTTGCCCGCCGCGCGCCGCGGCGGCTGGACGGAGAGCGCGGCGGAGCTCCAGTCCATCCTGATCGACCGGGTCCGCGGCGGCGACGTGCTGATGGTCAAGGGTTCGAACGGCTCGCGCATGGGGCCGGTGGTCGCGGCGCTGAAGGCGCGCTTCTCGCCGCCTTCGGCAGTCGACGACACCGTCGCGGCCGGGTAAAGCGCGCCATGCTCACCTTCCTCGCCGAATTCTCCGACATCGTCCCGGGCTTTAATATCTTCCGGTACATCACGTTCCGCACGGGCGGCGCGGTGATGACGGGGGCGCTGTTCGTGTTCCTGTTCGGGCCCTGGATCATCGACCAGCTCCGGCTCAAGCAAGGCAAGGGCCAGCCGATCCGCGCCGACGGGCCGGCCACCCACCTGGTCAAACGCGGCACCCCGACGATGGGCGGGCTGATGATCCTGTCCGGGATGATCGCCACCATCCTGCTGTGGGGCAACCTCGCCAATCCTTACGTGTGGATCGTGCTGTTCGTGACCGTGGGCTTCGGCGCGATCGGCTTCTACGACGACTATCTCAAGGTCACGAAGCAGAGCCACGCCGGCTATTCGGGCAAGATGCGGCTTGGGCTGGAGTTCGCGATCGCGCTGATCGCGGTCTACTGCCTTGCGGCCGCAGCCCAGCCCGGCGGCTTCCGCGCGCCGTCGATGCCGGGGCTGGAGCACGGCTTCTCGACCTCGCTCGCCTTTCCGTTCCTGAAGAACTTCCTGCTCGACCTCGGCTGGTTCTTCGTCGCCTTCGGCGCGGTCGTGGTGGTGGGCGCGGGCAACGCCGTGAACCTCACCGACGGGCTCGACGGGCTCGCCATCGTGCCGGTGATGATCGCCTCGGCGAGCTTCGGCTTCATCGCCTATCTCTCGGGCAACGCGATCTTCGCCGACTATCTGCAGATCCACTTCACGCCCGGCACCGGCGAGATCGCGGTGGTGTGCGGGGCGATGCTGGGCGCGGGGCTCGGCTTCCTGTGGTTCAACGCGCCGCCGGCCTCGATCTTCATGGGCGACACGGGCTCTCTGGCGCTCGGCGGCATGCTGGGCACGGCCGCGGTCGCGACCAAGAACGAGATCGTGCTTGCGATCATCGGCGGCCTGTTCGTGCTCGAGGCGGTCTCGGTCATCGTCCAGGTCGTGTCCTTCAAGCTGACCGGGCGGCGGGTGTTCCGCATGGCGCCGATCCACCACCATTTCGAGCAGCTCGGCTGGTCCGAGCCGCAGGTGGTGGTGCGGTTCTGGATCATCGCCGTCGTGCTCGCGCTGATCGGCCTCGCGACGCTCAAGCTGAGGTGAGGGGGATGAGGGCGACGTCGTCGCAAGGCCGCGCTTCGACGGACTGCGTGCTTCGAGACGCCGTCCTGCGGACGGCTCCTCAGCGTGAGGGCCGTGTGTGGGAGCTGAAACCTCCTCATGCTGAGGAGCGGCGCGAAGCGGCGCGTCTCGAAGCACGCAGTCCGTCGCCCCAATCCGCCTTCTTCTGGATCAACCTCGCGCAGAGGCGGGACCGCGCGTCGTGACGCCTGCGACCTCGTTCAAGGGCCGACGCGTCGCGGTGTTCGGGCTCGGGGGCTCGGGGCTCGCCACCGTCCGTAGCCTCGTGGCCGGCGGCGCCGAGGTCACGGCCTTCGACGATTCGGAGGCGAGCGTCGCCAAGGCGAAGGCCGAGGGCCTGCCGACCGGCGATCTCCGCGAGGCCAAATTCGCGGCCTTCGACAGCCTGGTGCTGGCGCCCGGCGTGCCGCTCACCCATCCCAAGCCGCACTGGACCGTCGAGAAGGCGAAGGCGGCCGGCGTCGAGATCATCGGCGACATCGAGATCTTCTGCCGCGAGCGTCGCGCGATCGCGCCGGGCGCGGACTTCGTCGCGATCACCGGGACGAACGGAAAGTCCACCACCACGGCGCTGGTCGCCCATGTGCTGCGCGAGGCCGGCCGGGACGTCCAGATGGGCGGCAATATCGGCGTCGCCATCCTCGACCTCGAGCCGCCCTCGGGGACCCGCGTCCATGTCGTCGAGTGCTCGTCCTACCAGATCGACCTCGCGCCGACCCTCGACCCGACCGTCGGGATGATGCTCAACCTCTCTGAGGACCACCTCGAGCGCCACGGGACGATGGAGAACTACGCGGCGATCAAGGAGCGGCTCGTCGCCCGGTCCGGAACCGCCGTCGTCGGCCGCGACGACGAATTCTCGGTCGCCATGGCGGCGCGACTGAAGTCCGACGGCGTCAAGGTCGTCGAGATCTCGGAGGCCGACCCCATCGATCTGTCGGCCGCCCGCGCGCTCCGGGGAGCCCACAACGCCCAGAACGCCAATGCGGCGCTAGCGACGTGCCGTGCGCTCGGCCTGACCGACTCTGAAGTCCTCAAAGGCTTCGCCAGCTTCCCCGGCCTTGCGCACCGGATGGAGGAAATTCCGACCAAGGATGGCGTGGTCTGGATCAACGACTCCAAGGCCACCAACGTCGACAGCGCCGAGAAGGCGCTCGCCTCATTTGAAAAAGTGTTCTGGATTCTCGGCGGCAAGCCGAAGACCGGCGGGATCGAGGCGCTCGTCCCGTTCTTCCCTCGCGTCGAGCGCGCCTATCTGATCGGCGAGGCGGCCGAGGCCTTCGCCAAGACGCTTGCCGGCCACGACGTGCCCTGGGCGATCCTCGGCACGGTCGAGCGGGCGGTGGAGGCGGCGGCCGCCGACGCCGTCGCGGCGCTCGACGGAACGCCGGTCGTGCTGTTCTCGCCGGCCTGCGCCTCCTTCGACCAGTTCCGCAATTTCGAGGAGCGCGGCGAGGCGTTCCGGAAGGCTGTGCTGGCGCTCGGTTCGTGACGGCTCTGGCCGCCTGCGTGCTTCGAGACGGCCCTTCGGGCCTCCTCAGCATGAGGTGGTTTGTGTTTCCTCGCCGCTCCTCATGCTAAGGAGCCTCGCGTGAGCGAGGCGTCTCGAAGCACGCAGGCGCGAGCCGTGGGGGCCGCTTCCCGCCGCTCGGTCGGACTTCATTAACGCTAACGGGGTCATGCTCGGCGCGGCGCGCCTCCAGCGCCGTGACGCTGCTTCGGAGCCGCCTCGCATGATCTCCCGCGCGGAACGCACCCTCTTCGGCGAGTGGTGGTGGACCATCGACCGGGCGCTGCTGTTCGCGGTGATCGCGTTGATGGTGCTGGGCGTCGTGCTGTCGCTCGCGGCCTCGCCGCCGGTCGCCGAGCGCATCGGGCTCGACCTGTTCCACTTCGTGAACCGCCAGGCGCTGTTCCTGCCGCCGGCCTTCCTGATCATGGTCGGGGTGTCGTTCCTGAGCCCCCGCCAGGTGCGGCGGCTGGCCTGGATCGTGTTCGGCGTCGGCCTCGCGCTGCTTGCGCTCACCCTCGTCCACGGCACCGAGATCAAGGGGGCGCGGCGCTGGGTGAGCTTCGCGGGCGTGGTCGTCCAGCCGTCCGAATTCGTGAAGCCGGCCTTCATGGTGCTGGCCGCCTGGCTGTTCGCCGAGGGCTCCGAGCGCCGCGACATGCCGGGCCACATCCTGTCGACGCTGCTGCTCGGCTCGGTCGTCGGGCTCTTGGTGCTGCAGCCCGACCTCGGCCAGACCGTGCTGGTGACGTCGGTGTGGGGCGCGCTGTTCTTCCTCGCGGGCCTTCCCTGGATCTGGGTGGTCGGCCTCGGCGGCGTGGGCGCCTTCGGGCTGCTGACCGCATATCAGGCGCTGCCGCACGTCGCGCGCCGCATCGACCGATTCCTGGATCCGGAGGCCGGCGACAACTTCCAGATCGACAAGGCGACCGAGGCCTTCGCGTCCGGCGGCTGGTTCGGCAAGGGGCCGGGCGAGGGCACGGTGAAGCGCATCATCCCCGACGGCCACACCGACTTCATCTTCGCGGTGACGGGCGAGGAGTTCGGCCTGCTGTTCTGCATTGTGATCGTGGCGATCTACGCCTTCATTGTGCTGCGCGGCCTGCACCATGCGCGCAACACCCAGGACGGCTTCACGCGACTCGCGATCGCGGGGCTCACGCTGCTGTTCGGGCTGCAGTCGGCCATCAACATGGCGGTCAACTTGCACATGATGCCGGCCAAGGGCATGACGCTGCCCTTCGTGTCCTATGGCGGATCCTCGATGTTCGCGCTCGCGCTCGGAATGGGCATGCTGCTCGCGCTGACCCGCAAGAGGCCGCGCGCCGACACGCTGGCGGCCGAGATCGCGCGCCATGCGCGCCGGCATGCCCAGGCCCATGCGCCGTCCCGTCCCGCCGGGTCGGCCGCGTGACGCCAGACCGTCCGATCCTGCTGGCCGCGGGCGGAACCGGAGGACATCTGTTTCCGGCCGAGGCGCTCGCGGTCGAGCTCGCGCGGCGCGGCGCGGCGGTCGAACTGATCACCGACGAGCGCGCGCTCGCCTACGCGTCGCATTTCCCCGCCCGGGCGCTTCACGCGACCCCCGCCGACACCATCCGGGGCTCCGGCGCAGCCGCTTACGGCAAGCTCGGGCTGATCCTGTCCCGCGGCGTGCTGCGCTGCCTCGGAATCCTCCGTCAGGTGAGGCCGGCCGCGGTGGTGGGCTTCGGCGGCTACCCGACCTTCCCGCCGCTCGTCGCGGCGCGCCTGCTCGGCGTCCCGGTCGTGCTGCACGAACAGAACGCTGTGATGGGACGCGCCAACCGCATGCTGGCGAAGCTCGCCACCGCGATCGCGACCGGCTTTCCGACGGTGGCCGGAATTCCCGCCGGCCGCGTCGTGACCCATGTCGGCAATCCGGTCCGCCCGCAGGTCGTGGCCGCGGCGGCCGTGCCCTATCAGCCGCCGACCGACGGACAGCCGGTGCGGCTGCTCGTCTTCGGCGGCAGCCAGGGCGCGCGGATCATGTCGGAGGTCGTGCCCGCCGCGGTCGCTTTGCTGTCGGACGAATTGCGCGAGCGCCTCAGGGTCACGCAGCAGGCGCGGCCCGAGGACATCGAGCAGGCGCGGGCGGCCTATGCGGCCGCGGGCGTCGCGGCGGAGCTCTCGTCCTTCTTCGACGACATGCCGGCACATATGGCGCTCGCCCAGTTCGTCATCGCGCGCGCCGGCGCCTCCACGGTGGCCGAGCTCGCCGTCATCGGGCGGCCCTCCGTGCTGGTGCCGCTGCCGCACGCGCTCGACAACGACCAGCTCGCCAACGCCAATGCGCTGGCGCTCGCGGGCGGCGCGGTGGTGACCGCGCAGGCGCGCTTCACGCCGCAGTCGCTCGCCGACGAGCTCAGCCTGCGTTTCGCCGACCCCAAGGGGCTCGAGGCCGCGGCCGCGGCCGCCCGACGGGTCGGGACCCCGGACGCAGCGCGTCGGCTCGCGGATGTGGTATTGGCGGCGGCGGGCGGGCGACTCAGGCTCCCGCTCGCCGAAGTCCCGTCCTCGACCTGACTGTTTCCTCACGACCGCCATGAAGCTTCCTCGCGACATCGGGCCCATCCATTTCATCGGCATCGGCGGCATCGGCATGTCGGGCATCGCCGAGGTGCTGGCCAATCTCGGCTACAAGGTTCAGGGCTCGGACGCTGCCGAGAGCGCGAACGTCAAGCGCCTGCGCGAGAAGGGCGTGACGGTCACGGTGGGCCACGCGGCCGAAAACCTCGGCGCCGCCGAGGTCGTCGTCGTGTCGTCGGCGATCAAGCGCGGCAATCCGGAGCTCGCCGCAGCCCGCGATCGGCGGCTCCCGGTCGTGCGGCGCGCCGAGATGCTGGCCGAGCTGATGCGGCTCAAGACCTGCGTCGCGATCGCCGGCACCCACGGCAAGACCACCACGACCTCGCTGGTCGCGACCCTGCTCGACGCCGGCGGCCTCGACCCGACGGTCATCAATGGCGGCATCATCAACGCCTATGGGGCCAACGCCCGCATGGGCGACGGCGACTGGATGGTGGTGGAGGCCGACGAGAGCGACGGCACCTTCCTGAAGCTGCCCGCCGACGTCGCGGTCGTCACCAATATCGACCCCGAGCATCTCGATCATTTCGGCACCTTCGACGCGGTGAAGCAGGCGTTCCGCTCCTTCGTCGAGAACGTGCCGTTCTACGGCTTCGCGGTGATGTGCCTCGACCACCCGACCGTGCAGGACATGGTCGGGTTGATCGAGGACCGCCGGGTCGTGACCTATGGCGAGAACCCGCAGTCGGATGTGCGTTTGCGCGACCTCGACCTGCGCGGCGGCGTCTGCCGGTTCCGCGTCTCCATCCGCGACCGCAAGACCGGCGCGGAGACCGCGCTCGACGACCTGACGCTGCCGATGGCCGGCCGCCACAACGCGCTGAACGCCACCGCCGCGATCGCGGTGGCGCACGAGCTCGGCGCGACGCCGGACCAGATTCGCGCCGGCCTCTCCAAGTTCGGCGGCGTGAAGCGGCGCTTCACGCGCGTCGGCGAGTGGAACGGCGTCACGATCTTCGACGATTACGGCCACCATCCGGTCGAGATCGCGGCCGTGCTCAAGGCCGCCCGCGCCTCGACGGACGCGAAGGTCATCGCCGTCGTCCAGCCGCACCGCTACACCCGTCTGCATGCTTTGTTCGACGGCTTCTCAAGCTGTTTCAACGACGCCGACACGGTGATCGTGGCCGACGTCTACGCCGCCGGCGAGGCGCCGATCGAGGGCGCGGACCGCGACGGCCTGGTGGCCGGCTTGCGCGCCCGCGGCCATCGCCACGTCGTGCCGCTCGAAAGCCCGCAGGCGCTCGCGGGCGTGGTGGCGGGCATCGCCAGACCCGGCGACTATGTCGTGCTGCTCGGCGCGGGGTCGAGCACCTATTGGGCCGCGGCGCTTCCGGACGAATTGGCGGCGCTTAAAAACTGACGAGAGGGTGTGATAGACAAAGCGCCATGTCGATGTCGCGCGAAGATCTGTTGCAAAGTCTGCTGGACCTGGAGCCGAGCCTTCGAGCCGAAGGGGTGACGCATATGGCGCTGTTCGGCTCACGCGCCCGTCGCGACAACCGCCCGGATAGCGACATCGACGTGGCGATCGACGTCGAGCCGAACGCACGATTTTCACTGCTCGACCTGATTGGCGTGGTGCATTGCATCGAAGACAAGACGGCTCTGTCGGCCGATGTCTTCATGCGTCGCAGCCTCAGCGAAGGGTTGAGGAAGACATTGTCGCGGGACGCGATCGAGGTCTTCTGATGATTGAGCGGATCAAGTTCCGGCTTCACGACATTGAGGCCGCGATCCGCGACATCAGGGAGCTCCTCGACCACAAGACGATCAACGCGCTTTATACGGAACGTGCGACACGAGCGGCGTTCGAGCGCTTTCTCGAAATTCTGAGCGAAGCCTCGCGGCATGTTCCCGAAGAATGGAAGGCGCAGTGCGCTCCTGAAATCCCTTGGCGGCGAGTGGCCGATCTCGGCAATCAACTTCGTCACGGCTATAAGGCCATCGATGTCGAGATTCTCTGGACAATCTATGAGGATGACCTCGCAGCGCTTGAGCATGCTGTCGAGCGCATGCTGGGGACTTACTGTTCCGACGGATGATCGACGTAACATTACCGCCCAAGAAAAAATCCTCCCGAACAATGTCTGATAATCGTCACGTCCTCGACTCCGACCTCGCCGCCCTCATGCCCGACCTCCGCGGCAAGCTCGTCGCGGGTCAGGCGCTCGCGGACCTCGCCTGGTTCCGCGTCGGCGGACCGGCCGAAGTCCTGTTCTCGCCCGCCGACGAGGACGACCTCGCCTATTTCCTTGCGCGGCTCCCTGCCGAAATCCCCGTCTATCCGATCGGCCTCGGCTCGAATCTCCTTGTCCGCGACGGCGGGATGCCCGGCGTGGTGATCCGTCTCGGCAAGGCTTTCGCAGGGATCGAGCGGGTCGGCGAGGCGCGGCTGCTGGTCGGGGCGGCGGCGGCCGACAAGCGCGTCGCGCTCGCGGCGCTCGAGGCGGGCCTCGGCGGCTTCGCGTTCTATCACGGCATCCCCGGCGCGATCGGCGGGGCGCTGCGCATGAACGCCGGGGCGCACGGGACGGAGACCCGCGAGCGCGTGGTCGAGGTCTATGGGATCGATCGCGCAGGCGCGAAGCGGAGTTTCTCGAACGCCGAGATGGGGTATGCGTACCGCCATTCCTCCGCGCCCGCCGAAATGATCTTCACCGGCGCCCTGATGGAGGGCGTTCCGGCCGATCCGGTCGCGATCCGGAGCGAGATGGACGCGGTCGCCGAGCACCGCGAGACCAAGCAGCCGATCAAGAGCCGGACCGGCGGATCGACATTCAAGAACCCGCCGGGCCACTCCGCTTGGAAGCTGATCGACGCCGCCGGCATGCGTGGATTTGTCGTCGGCGGCGCAATGGTTTCGGAGATGCACTGCAACTTTCTGATCAATGTCGGGGGCGCGACCGCGACCGACATCGAGACGCTCGGCGAGGAGGTCCGCCGCCGGGTGAGGGAGACCTCGGGCGTCGAGCTCGAATGGGAGATCAAGCGGATCGGGGTGGCGGCCTAGACGCTGCCCTTACGTCCCGGCTTTGAGCCGGGTCCCATGATCGCCGGCGCAGCCGGGTGAAATGCGTCGCACGCCGCGGTCCTCCGTCGACCGCGGCGTTTATGGGTCCCGGCTCTTCGCTTCGCTGCGGCCGGGACACGGGTCGCGAGGTTCGGGGAAAAGCGCATGACCAAGCACGTCGCCGTCCTGATGGGCGGCTGGTCGTCGGAGCGGCAGGTCTCGCTCTGGTCGGGAGAAGCCTGCGCCAAGGCGTTGGAAGGCGAGGGCTTTCGGGTCACGCGCATCGACGTCGGCCGCGACCTCGCGGAGGTTCTGGCGCGCACGAAGCCCGACGTCTGCTTCAACGCGCTGCATGGCCGCTTCGGGGAAGACGGAACGGTGCAGGGCATGCTCGAGGTGATGGGCATCCCCTACACCCATTCGGGCGTGCTCGCGTCCTCGCTCGCGATGCACAAGGAGCGCGCCAAGATCGTGATGGCGGCCGCCGGCGTGCCGGTTCCGCGTGGCAAAACGGTGACACGGGAAGAAGCCGCCAAAGCCCATGTCTTAAAGCCGCCTTACGTTCTCAAGCCTGTCGACGGAGGTTCGTCCGTTGGTGTCCTGATCGTTAACGCCGACCACGAGCATCCGCCGCAGGAGCTGACGCGCGACGACTGGAGCCACGGCGAATTGCTGCTCGCCGAAAATTTCGTTGCAGGCAAGGAACTTACCTGCGCGGTCCTCAACGATGAGGCGCTCGACGTGATCGAAATCCTGCCCTCCGAGGGGTGGTACGATTTTGAGGCGAAGTACGCGAAGGGCGGCTCGAAGCACGTTCTGCCGGCCGAAATTTCACCCTTTGTTTACCAACAGGTCCGAAAACTGGCTGTCGCGGCGCATCACGCGCTCGGGTGCCGCGGGGTCAGCAGAGCCGATTTCCGTTTCGACGACCGCGAGGGCGGAACGGGAGAGCTCGTCTGCCTCGAAGTCAACACGCAGCCCGGCATGACGGAGACGTCGCTCGTGCCGGAACTCGCCGCTTATGTCGGCATGGGGTTTGGTGAGCTCGTCAGATGGCTGGTGGAGGACGCCTCCTTAGAACGCTAGACGAGCCGCAGGAGCAGGCGCCGCCCCGGCGCGCCCCGAAGACCAAAACCCGCCCGACGCTGGTCTATCGCGTCGACCCCAATATGCGCTCGGCCGCCGAGGCCGCGCAGCGCGAGCGCCCCGACCTCGACGACGTCGACGAGGTGATCGGCGCCAGCCGCTGGACGTCGCTCCGCTTCAAATTCGAGCGCGTCGCGCGCAAACGCAGGCTGGGCCTCGCGCTGACCGCGGGCCTGTTCGCCGCCACCGGAATCGCCGGGATGATCGAGGGCGGCCACTGGCCGACGGTCCGCGACGAGCTGCTGAACTCCCACGTCACGGTCGCGAATCTCCTCGGCTTCCGCGTGATCGCGGTGCAGACCGAGGGCCAGAGCGCGCTCACCGACGACGAGGTGCTGCTCGCCCTCGGCGTGAAGGACGACACCGCGCTTCCCTTCCTCGACGTCGGCGCGGCGCGCGCGCGGCTGATGGCGAACCCGCTCGTCCAGGACGCGACCGTCCGCAAGCTGTTCCCCGACCGCGTCACCGTCCACCTCGTCGAGCGCAAGCCCTTCGCGCTCTGGCAACACGACGGCAAGGTCCAGATCCTCGCGGCCGACGGCACCCCGATCGACGAGTTCCGCGACTCGCGCTTCGCGCATCTGCCGCTCGTCGTCGGACCTTCGGCGAACGTGAAGGCCCAGGCGCTGCTCGACGCGCTCGCGCTCGCGCCGAAGCTCAAGCAGGAGACCTACGCGGCGGTGCTGGTCGCCGAGCGGCGCTGGAATCTCAGGCTGCGTTCGGGCGTCGAGGTGAAGCTGCCGGAGGACGATTTCGGGGCGGCGCTCGTCAAGCTCGAGGCGCTGCAGGCCAAGCAGAACATCTTCGCGAAATGGATCACCGCGGTCGACCTCAGGTCGCCCGACAAGGTCGTGGTGCGGCTCTCCCCTGAGGGGGCCGCGATGATGGCCGAAGCCGACAAGGCGGCCGCCAAGGCGCGCAAGAAAGCGGGCCAGACATGAGCGCGGCGTTCCCCTACGGCGTCGTCCCCAAGATGCGGCCGCTGCCGGCGCGGCGCGCCGTGATCGTGTCGGCGCTCGACGTCGGCACCTCCAAGGTCGCGTGCCTCGTGGCGCGGCTGCGCCCGACCGAGCCCGGCGACGCGCTGCCGGACCGCTCCCACATGGTCGAGCTGATCGGCGTCGGCCACCAGCGCTCCCGCGGCGTCAAGGGCGGCAAGATCGTCGACATGGAGGCGGCCGAGCAGGCGATCCGCCTCGCGGTCGACGCAGCCGAGCGCATGGCGGGCGTCCAGATCGAGAGCGTGATCGTATCGGTCTCGGCCGGCCGTCTCGCCTCCGAGACCTTCCACGCCGAGGTCGGCCTCGCGGGCAAGCCCGTCGAGGACCGCGACATCCGTCGCGTGCTGCAGGCCGGCTGCGTCCACACCGTGCGCCCCAACCGCGCCGTGGTGCATTCGATCCCGACGGGCTTCGCGCTCGACGCGACCCGAGGCGTGCGCGACCCGCAAGGCATGGTCGGGCAGCAGCTCGGCGTCGACATGCATATCGTCACCGCTGAAGGCGCGCCGCTCCGGAACCTCACGCTCTGCGTCGAGCGCAGCCATCTGAACGTCGAGACCATGGTGGCCGCGCCCTACGCCGCCGGCCTCGCGAGCCTGGTGGACGACGAGTCGGAGATGGGCGTCACGCTGATCGACATGGGCGGCGGCGCGACCTCGGTCGCGGTGTTCCAGCACGGCTCCTTCGTGCATTGCGACGCGGTGGCGCTCGGCGGCCATCACGTGACCCTCGACCTCGCCCGCGGGCTGTCGACCTCGATCGACGAGGCCGAGCGTCTGAAGACCCTGCACGCCAGCGTGTTCCCGTCGATCACCGACGAGCGCGAGCAGATCTCCGTCACGCCGGTCGGCGAGACCGAGCCGGAGTCGCAGAACTACCTGCCCAAGTCGATGATCGTGAAGATCGTCAAGCCGCGCGTCGAAGAGACGCTCGAGCTCGTGCGGGATCGCCTGCGGGCCTCCGGCCACGCCTCCGAGGCGCGCCGCGTGGTGCTGACCGGCGGCGCCTGCCAGCTCACGGGCCTCGCCGAACTCGCGCGCCGCATCCTCGACCGGCCGGTCCGGATCGGCCGCCCGCTCGGCGCCCGCGGCCTGCCGGAGGCCGCCAAGGGGCCGGCCTTCGCGGCGCCGGTCGGACTTCTGGTTTTTCCGCAGGTCGCGGGGATCGAGCATGTCGATCCGAAGCGGCTGCGTCGCGGAAGCGGGCAACCGCCGAAGGACACGTACATCCACCGGGTCGGCCGGTGGCTGAAGGAGAGCTTCTGACCGGCGGCGCGGCGGCCGTCGGTCGGATGGGGCCAAGCGCGCCCTCCGAACGCCGAAGACTTGAAACTGGCACGCCGGATGGCGCGAACACCTAGAGGCTTGAGATGACCATCAACCTGAAGATGCCGGACATCCGTGAACTGAAGCCCCGCATCACCGTGTTCGGCGTCGGCGGCGCCGGCGGCAACGCCGTCAACAACATGATCGAGGCGGGCCTGGTCGGCGTCGACTTCGTCGTGGCCAACACCGACGCGCAGGCGCTGACGCTCTCCAAGGCCGAGCGCATCATCCAGATGGGCGTGCAGGTCACCGAAGGCCTCGGCGCGGGCTCGCAGCCCGAGGTCGGCCGCGCGGCGGCCGAAGAGGTCATCGACGAGATCCGCGACCACCTCTCGGGCGCGCACATGGCCTTCATCACCGCCGGCATGGGCGGCGGCACCGGAACGGGCTCCGCGCCGGTCGTCGCCCGCGCGGCCCGCGAGGCCGGCATCCTGACCGTCGGCGTCGTCACCAAGCCGTTCCACTTCGAAGGCATGCGCCGGATGAAGACGGCCGAAGCCGGCATCGATGAGCTGCAGAAGGCGGTCGACACGCTGATCGTCATCCCGAACCAGAACCTGTTCCGGGTCGCGAACGAGCGCACCACCTTCGCCGACGCCTTCGCGATGGCCGACCAGGTGCTCTATTCGGGCGTCGCCTGCATCACCGACCTGATGGTCAAGGAAGGTCTGATCAATCTCGACTTCGCCGACGTCCGGGCGATCATGCGCGAGATGGGCAAGGCCATGATGGGCACCGGCGAGGCCTCGGGCGACAAGCGCGCCGTGCAGGCCGCCGAGGCCGCGATCGCCAATCCGCTGCTCGACGACGTCTCCATGAAGGGCGCGCGCGGCCTGCTGATCTCGATCACGGGCGGCAACGACCTCACCCTCTATGAGGTCGACGAGGCCGCGACCCGCATCCGCGAGGAGGTCGATTCGGAGGCCAACATCATCCTCGGCGCGACCTTCGACGAGAGCCTCGAGGGCATCATCCGCGTCTCGGTCGTCGCGACCGGAATCGACCACATCCTCGAGGCCGGCCAGCCGAGCCCGGCCGAGCAGCGCATCGCCGAACTCGCCAGCCGCTTCAAGCAGCCGGCCCCCGCCCATCGCAGCCCGGAGCCGCAGCCGCTGCCGCAGTTCCGTGCCCCGCAGGCCCAGGCGCCCGCGCCGCAGCAGATGGAGGCTCCGGCCGAGGAGAACCATTACGACGCGCAGGTGGTGGCCGCGATCGAGGACGTCACCATCCGGGCGGCCGCGCCGAAGCCCGCCCTGATGGTCGACCCCCAGCCGCTCGCCGACGAGCGCTTCGAGGAGGAGCAGGCCCACGAGGCGCCCTACATCCCGCCGCACGCCGAGCGGGCGCCGTCCCGCGCGCCGCGCATGCCGCGAATCGAGGACCTTCCGATGCCCGCGCAGGCGCAGATCCGCGCCAATCACCAGGCGGAGAGCGCCGCTGCGCCGGATCGGAAGCGCATGACGCTGCTGCAGCGCCTGGCCTCCGGCCTCGGCCGCGGGCACGAGGACGAGGCGCCCCAGGCGCACGCCCCTCAGCCCCTGCATCACGCGCCGCAGCAGGCCCCGGCTCCGCAGATGCGCGCGCCCGGGCCCCAGAGCGAGTTCGCCCGTCGCCCGCAGCCGCAGATGAGCCGTCCGGCCCAGGGCCAGCTCGACGCCCATGGCCGCGCTCCGGCCCCGCAGCACCCGCGCGGCCTCGAGGACGACCAGCTCGAGATCCCGGCCTTCCTCCGCCGCCAGGCGAACTGAGGCGCGATCTGAACTGAAGGAGACGGCCCGGGTTCGCGAGAGCCCGGGCCGTTCGCTGTTGGCGAACTGTCGCCCAAAAGCCGCGCGTGCACCCCGATCGGGATTCGGTTATAGACTTCCGCCACGACGCCGCCATGGTGCGGCGCAAGCCTGCGCTTCTCAAGGCGCGGCCGGTCCCGGGGGCCGTCACCGATCACTCGTTCACGAGGCTCGCGATGTCCGTGCGTACGCCATCAAGTCTGTCCGCCGCGCGGGGGCGCGGCCTCGCGCGCTTCGCGCTGCTGGCCGCGGTGGCGCTGCCGATCGCGGCCTGCTCGATGTTCAACAGCAAGGAAGACGAGCTCGCGCCCGACGAGCCCGCGGACAAGCTCTACAATGAGGGCCTGACCGGCCTGAACAGCGGCGACTACGACGCCGCGAAGAAGAAGTTCACCGAGGTCGACCGGCAGCATCCCTACACGGACTGGGGCCGCAAGGCGGTGCTGATGACGACCTATACGAGCTACCGCAGCGGCAAGTACGACGACGCCATCACCAACGGCAAGCGCTACGTCCAGCTCCATCCGACGAGCCCCGACGCGGCCTACGCGCAGTATCTTGTCGGCATGTCCTACTACAATCAGGTGCCGGACGTGAGCCGCGACCAGGAGCGCACGACGCGCGCCATCGCGGCTTTCGACGAGCTGGTGCGCCGCTGGCCGACCAGCGAATACGCCGAGCCCGCCAAGCGCCGCGCCTCGGTCGCCCGCGACCAGCTCGCCGGCAAGGAGATGCAGGTCGGGCGCTACTATCTCGCCCGCAAGGACTACACCGGGGCGATCAATCGCTTCCGCGTGGTGGTCAGCCAGTACCAGCAGACGCGCCACGTCGAGGAGGCGCTGCACCGGCTGGTCGAGGCCTATATGTCGCTCGGCATCGTGGGCGAGGCGCAGACCGCCGCCGCCATCCTCGGCCACAACTATCCGGACAGCGCCTGGTACCAGTCGAGCTTCCAACTCCTGAACCAGAGCGGCCAGCAGCCGCAGGAAAACAAGGACAGCTGGATCAGCCGCGCCTTCAGCGGCAACAAGACCGTCGCCCAAAACCCGGCTTGACCGCTCTCGCGCGGGACGCGCCGTGCTCGCAAGGCTTTCGATCCGCGATATCGTCCTGATCGACCGACTGGACATCGACTTCGGCGACGGGCTCTCGGTGCTGACCGGCGAGACCGGCGCCGGCAAGTCGATCGTGCTCGACGCCGTGTCGCTCGCGCTCGGCGGCCGCGGCGACGGCGCGCTGGTCCGCGAGGGCGAAGCGCAAGGGCAGGTCACCGCCGCCTTCGACCTTGCTTCCGGCCATCCGGCCCGCGCTCTGCTGCGCGAGCAGGACATCCCCGACGACGGCGACCTGATCCTGCGGCGCGTCCAGGCCCGCGACGGCCG
>NZ_RYFI01000004.1:124810-127490 GCF_004103825.1 Hansschlegelia zhihuaiae | reverse complement strand
GCGGCGCGTCCAGGCCCGCGCCGGCCGCCCCCGCGCCTTCGTCAACGACCAGCCGGTGAGCGTGCAGGCGCTGAAGGGGCTCGGCGCGACGCTGGTCGAGATCCACGGCCAGCATGACGACCGCGCGCTGGTCGACCCCTCCGCCCACCGCGCGCTGCTCGACGCCTATGGCGGCCTTTCCGAGGCTGCGGGCGCGACCGCCACGGCTTGGGGCGCGCGCCGCGAGGCCGAGCGCGCGCTCGCCGATCACGCGGCCCGAGTCGGGGCGGCGCGCCGCGAGGCCGATTATCTGCGCCACGCGAGCGAGGAGCTGACTGGCCTCGCGCCGGAGGCCGGCGAGGAGGAGGCGCTCGCCGAGCGCCGCCAGGCCATGATGCGGGCCGAGAAGGCGGCCGAGGACCTGAACGAGGCCCACGACGCGATCGCGGGATCGAGCCAGCCCGTGATCGCCATCGCCAACGCCATCCGCCGGCTGGAACGACGCGCCGCAGCATCGCCCGAACTTGTCGAGCCCGCCATCAAGGCGCTCGACGCCGCGCTGCTCGCGCTCGACGAGGGCGAGGCGCATCTCAAGGCGGCGCTCGAGGCCACCGCCTTCGACCCGCGGGAGCTCGAGCGGATCGAGGAGCGCCTGTTCGCGCTCCGCGCCGCCTCGCGCAAATACTCGGTCCCGCCCGACGCCCTCGCGGCGCTCGCGGACAAATTCCGCGCCGACCTCGCCGAGATCGACGCCGGGGAGGCGCGGCTCGCCGAACTCGGCCAGGAGGTCGAGGCCAAGCGCGCCGCCTACGGTGCGGCCGCCGAGGCGCTGAGCGCCGGCCGGCGGGCGGCGGCCGCGACGCTCGACGCGGCCGTGATGGCGGAACTCCCCGATCTCAAGCTCGAGCGCGCGCGGTTCATGACCGAGATCGCGAGCGACCCCGCGACCGCCGGCCCGGACGGGATCGACCGCGTCGAGTTCTGGGTGCAGACCAATCCCGGCACGCGCGCCGGCCCGCTCGCCAAAATCGCGTCCGGGGGCGAGCTCTCCCGCTTCATGCTGGCGCTCAAGGTCGCGCTCGCCGACCGGGGCTCCGCGCCGACGCTGGTCTTCGACGAGATCGACACCGGCGTCGGCGGCGCGGTGGCGGACGCGATCGGGGCGCGGCTCGCAAGGCTCGCGCGCGGCGTCCAGGTGCTCTCCGTGACCCACGCCCCGCAGGTCGCGGCGCGGGCCGGGCGGCACTTCCTGATCTCGAAGGCGCAGGCCCTGGGCGAGGCGCGCGTCGCCACCCGCGTGGCCGCGCTTGACGAGGCCGCGCGCCGCGAGGAGATCGCCCGCATGCTCGCCGGCGCCTCGGTGACCGAGGAGGCGAGGGCCGCGGCGAGCCGGCTGATGGAAGGGGCGGCGTGAGCGCGGACGAGACCGACGCCGGCGGCGAACTGCCGCCCTCGCTGCCCGACGCCGCCAAGGAGCATGCGGCGCTCGCGGAGGAAATCCGCGCGCATGACAGGCGCTACTACCAGCACGACGCGCCGACCGTCTCCGACGCCGAATACGACGCGCTCCGCCGTCGCCTGAACGCCCTCGAAGCCGCGTTCCCCGACCTCGTCACCGCCGACAGCCCGAGCCAGACGGTCGGGGCCGCGCCCTCGGAGGCCTTCGCCAAGGTGCGGCACGCCGTGCCGATGCTCTCGCTCGGCAACGCCTTCGCGGAGGCGGAAGTGACTGAGTTCCTCGCCCGCGTGCGGCGCTTCCTTCAGATGAAGCCCGAGGACGAGCTCCGCGTCACGGCCGAGCCCAAGATCGACGGCCTGTCGGCGTCGCTGCGCTACGAGAAGGGCCTGTTCGTCCGGGGCGCGACCCGCGGCGACGGCGCAGTGGGCGAGGACGTCACCCAGAACCTGCGCACCATCGACGACGTGCCCGAGCGGCTGACGGGCGGGGACGTCCCGGAGGTGCTGGAGGTGCGCGGCGAGGTCTACATGTCCCACGCCGACTTCCGGGCGCTGAACGAGCGGCAGGTCGAGGCCGGCAAGCCGGTCTTCGCCAATCCCCGCAACGCGGCGGCGGGCTCGCTGCGCCAGCTCGACCCGAAGGTCACGGCGGGGCGGCCGATCCGCTTCTTCGCCTATGCCTGGGGCGAGGCGAGCGCGACGCCGGCCGAGACCCAGTCGGCGATGGTCGGCAATCTCGGCCGCTGGGGCTTCGCCATCAATCCGCTGATGAAGGTGTTCGACGACGCCGAAGGGCTGCTCGGCCACTACCGCGCCATCGAGGCGGAGCGCGCCAAGCTCGGCTACGACATCGACGGCGTGGTCTACAAGGTCGACCGGCTCGACCTGCAGCGCCGCCTCGGCTTCGTGTCGCGGACGCCGCGCTGGGCGATCGCCCACAAATTCCCCGCCGAGCAGGCCACCACCGTGCTGGAGGCGATCGACATCCAGGTCGGCCGCACCGGCTCGCTGACCCCGGTCGCGAAGCTCAAGCCCGTCACCGTGGGCGGCGTCGTGGTCCAGAACGCGACGCTGCACAATGAGGACGAGATCGCCCGCAAGGACGTGCGGGTCGGCGACACGGTGGTGGTGCAGCGCGCCGGCGACGTCATCCCGCAGATCGTCCGGGTCGTCGATCCGGACCGGACGGGCAGGGGGCCGGCCTTCGAGTTCCCGACCGTTTGCCCGGCTTGCGGCAGCCACG
>NZ_RYFI01000004.1:105229-124770 GCF_004103825.1 Hansschlegelia zhihuaiae | reverse complement strand
GGGGTCGCCC
Organism: Hansschlegelia zhihuaiae; assembly: GCF_004103825.1. Lineage (GTDB taxonomy): Bacteria > Pseudomonadota > Alphaproteobacteria > Rhizobiales > Methylopilaceae > Methylopila > Methylopila zhihuaiae. The sequence goes on along the minus strand of NZ_RYFI01000004.1, from coordinate 124,760 downwards.
GCCGCTGCACCGGCGGGCTGATCTGTCGCGCGCAGGCCGTCGAGCGGCTCCGCCATTTCGTGTCGCGCAACGCCATGGACATCGAGGGCCTCGGCGAAAAGCAGATCGAAGCCTTCTACGAACGCGGCGAGATCCGAGAGCCGGCCGACATCTTCACCCTGCACGAAAAGCAGAACGGCCTGACCTCGCTCAAGAACCGCGAAGGCTGGGGCGATACGTCGGTCAAGAACCTGTTCGCCGCGATCGAGGAGGCGCGCTCCCGCAGCGTCGACCGGCTGCTATACGGGCTCGGCGTCCGCCATGTCGGCGAGGTCAACGCCAAGCGGCTGATGCGCCATTTCGAGACCGTCGAGGCGTTGCGCGCGGCCGCCAAGGTCGCGCGGCCGCCGGACCGCGAGGTCAAGGGCGACAAGGGTGACGAGGCCTGGGGCGAGATCGTCGGGATCGACGGCATCGGCGAGATCGTGGCCCAGGCGGTCGTCGACTTCTTCCAGGAGCCCAAGAACGATCCGCCGCTCGACGCGCTTTTGAAGCAGCTGACCCCGTCCCCCATGGAGCGCCGCGCGGAGAGCTCGCCGGTCGCGGGCCTCACCGTGGTCTTCACCGGCGCGCTCGAGCGCATGACGCGCGACGAGGCCAAGGCGATGGCCGAGCGGCTCGGCGCCAAGACGTCCGGGTCGGTGTCGAAGAAGACCGACATCGTGGTGGCGGGGCCGGGCGCGGGCTCCAAGCTCGAGAAGGCGAAGGAGCTCGGCATAGAGACGCTGACCGAGGACGAATGGCTCGCGCGGGTCGGGGAGGGCGCCTGAAGCGCGCGATTGAAATCGCCGGCCGTTCGGCGTAGGACACCGCTTCCGCACGGCAAGCCCGAATAGCTCAGCGGGAGAGCACACCCTTCACACGGGTGGGGTCACAGGTTCGATCCCTGTTTCGGGCACCATTTTTTTTGCAAAGACCGACAGCGCCCGAGGCGGCCCCGAAGGGTCTACCCCCGCCGAAGTCGAGCCGTCATACTTTTTTCCTATCATGCCCGGCCGGGCCGCCGCATCCTCGCCACGATCCGTTGTTGCGCTATCTCGCAACGCAGCATTATTGTGTTGCGACACGAGATCGAGGCGCTGCAGATGCCTTACGTCGTCCATTGGATCTCCCGCGGACCGGACATGAGCGCCGCTTGCGAAACCGTGTCCGACCTTATCGAGCTGACGGACGAACTCGCGGGCTCCGGCCGCACGCTGGAGATGCGGATCACGCAGAACGAGCGCGAGGTCGATCTCGAAGAGGTGCGCGCGCTGGCCTTGCGACGCGGTCAGTCATAGGCGTCTTTTTGTCGGCGCGGGGCTTCTCGCCTGATGATGTCGCGCGCGTTGCGGCCTTCGCGCCGTCGTCAACCCTGCATTCTTATAAATTTATTGTAAGGCTACAGTTGGAACAAGCGTAGCTCCTGACCGTTTTCCCCACTGCAGAACATCGCGCACAGTCAATGTGCGCCTAATGACGTAGATGGGAGAAACAGATGCGTAAGATGTTATTGGCCGCTTCGATTCTTTCGCTCGCCGCGGGCGGCGCGATGGCCCAGACGACGCCGTCGACTTCCGACAAGCCGGGCGCCGCCGGCCAGAACTCGACGACGGATCCGAAGCAGACCTCGCCCGGCGCGACCGGCGCCATGCAGAACGAGGCCGGCGGCGTCGCCACGAGCCCGCAGGACGTTCAGAAGCAGGGCACAGGCGCCACCACGCCTCAAGCCAAGGGCGACTCCGGCGCGGCAGGGAAGACGACCGGCGGCGGGGGCGACGAGAAGCCCAAATAAGCCGCTCAGACGCTTTTCGAAGGGCCGCCCGGCGCATGCCGGGCGGCCTTTTTGATTCACTGATTACTGCGCCGCAGCATGCAAATCTTTGGCCCTTCTAGCGAATTCGTGGTTCACTTCGTCGTGGGCGGAACGCGTGGGGAACGACGCGCCAAGGGAGGGAACGCCATGCAGTGGCTGCGCCTGACGACTCCGGGTCATCACGAAATCTACGTCAACATGTCGCTCGCGGTGCATATGCGGCGCTTCGGCGACAAGACGACGATCGACATGCTGACAAGCTCGATGGACCGCACGCACTGCGTCGGCGTCGTCGAGACCCCTGAAGAGATTCTGCAGAAGATGTGCGACTGCGGATGGGTCTCGCGCAAGGATGGCGACCAGCCGGTCGTCTCGACCGCCGCGCACTGACAGGCGTCCGGCCTCAGCGCTTGAGGCCGAGGTCCGAGAGAGCCTCGAGATAGGCGGCGAACAGCGCTTCGCCGCTCTCGCCGAACTCGCGCAGCGCGCGCCAGGTGTAGATTCCGGTGTCATGGCCGTCGTCGAACAGCAGGCGGACGGCGTAGGAGCCGACCTCCTGCACGTCGCGGATCGTGACGTTCCGCTTGCCCGGCACGATGGTCTTCTGTTCGGCCGAATGGCCCTGGACTTCGGCGCTCGGGCTCTCGACGCGCAGCAGCTCGGCCGCGATCGCGTGGCGCGCGCCGTCCGCCCAGGCGACCGTCAGGGTGCGGCCGTCGGGAGACAGCCGGAGCTCGACAGGCCAGTCGCCGTCTGACATCGGTTCTTCCTTATGCGGCCCTGGCCCTTTACGTCCGGGGCCCGCGTTCATAGCTTGTGCATCCGGCCCCGCACAGTGGATTACGGCCGTTCCCGGCGGATGATGGTCCGCCCAAAGGCTTCGACAGGCGCGCCGCATAGGCCCATGGCATCAGCGTTCCAGGACATGTCCGCCCCCCTGATCGACCCGTTCGCGCGGCGGATCACCTATCTGCGCGTTTCCGTGACGGACCGGTGCGACTTCCGCTGCGTCTACTGCATGTCGGAGCACATGACGTTTCTGCCGAAGCGCGACCTGCTCACCCTTGAAGAGCTGGACCGGCTGTGTTCGGCCTTCGTCCGGCTCGGCGTGCGGAGGCTCCGTCTGACGGGCGGCGAACCGCTGGTGCGGCGCGGTCTGCCGACGCTGATTCGCTCGCTCGGCCGGCATCTCGAGTCCGGCGCGCTCGATGAACTGACTCTCACCACCAATGGCAGCCAGCTTGCGACGCACGCCGCCGAGCTCTACGCCGCGGGCGTCAGGCGCGTGAACGTCTCGCTCGACACGCTTGACGAGGTGAACTTCAAGACCATCACCCGTTGGGGCGATCTCCGCCAGGTCCTGGGCGGGATCGAGGCCGCGCTCGCCGCCGGCCTCAAGATCAAGATCAACACGGTGGCGCTGCGCGGCGTCAACGAGGACGAGATCTCCCGTATCGCCGAATGGGCGCACGGCCTCGGCATGGACCTCTCCCTGATCGAGACCATGCCGCTCGGCGACATCGAGGGCGACCGCACCGACCAGTATCTGCCCCTGAGCCTGGTGCGCGCGCGTCTCGCGCAGCGCTGGACGCTCGAGGACATCCCGTACCGGACGGGCGGCCCCGCCCGCTACGTGAAGGTCGCCGAGACCGGCGGTCGGATCGGCTTCATCACACCGCTGACCCATAATTTCTGCGAGAGCTGCAACCGCGTGCGCGTGACATGCACCGGCACGCTCTACATGTGCCTCGGCCAGGACGACGCCGCCGACCTCCGCGCCCCGCTGCGCGCGAGCAAGGACGATGACCTCGTGACCCAGGCGATCCGCGAGGCGATCACCCGCAAGCCCAAGGGCCACGACTTCGTCATCGATCGGCGGAGCGCCAAGCCCGCGGTCGCGCGGCATATGTCGACCACGGGCGGCTGACCCTTCAGCCGAACTTTTCTCACCTTTCACAAAAACTGATCACCTTCGCCTTTGCCGCCTCGCGCGGCGTTTCGCGAGGTGAAAAGGCCCCGCCGCAAAGCCGAAAATGCGGCGGGCCCCGCTCCCGATCCGCGACCGGCGTGAGCGGAGGTGAACAGGCCCATGGGCGCATTGCTCGGGATCAGCCGCGTCATTGACGCAGTCAACACGGCGATCGGACGCTCGGCGATGTGGCTGACGCTGGTGGCGGTCCTCGTCAGCTCCATCAACGCCGTCGTCCGCAAGGCCTTCGACATGTCGTCGAACGCCTGGCTCGAACTGCAATGGTACCTGTTCGGCGCGGTCTTCATGCTCTGCGCCGGCTACACCCTGCTGAAGAACGAGCACATCCGCATCGACGTCATCGCCAGCATGTGGTCGAAGAAGACCCGCGACTGGATCGACGTCGTCGGCCACGTGCTGGTGCTGATCCCGTTCTGCCTGCTGATGATCTACGATCTCTGGCCGTTCTTCTGGGGCTCGTACCGGTCCGGCGAGATGTCGCCGAGCCCCGGCGGGCTGATCATCTGGCCGGCCAAGGGCCTGATCCTGCTCGGTTTCATCCTGCTGCTCGCGCAGGCGGTCTCCGAGCTCATCAAGCGGATCGCCGTCATCCGCGGCGACATCCCCGATCCGCATGAGGAAAAGCACGACGAGGACGACGAACGCGTCGTCGCCTGATCGGAGCCTCTCGCCTCGCCTGACACGGATCGGATCCCGCGGAGACCAGAATGGTCGAGTTCCTCACCCACAATATGGCCCCGATCATGTTCGCGACGCTCGTCGTGTTCCTGCTCATGGGCTATCCGGTCGCCTTCTCGCTCGCGGCCAACGGGCTGCTGTTCGCCTTCATCGGCATCGAGCTCGGCCTGTTCGTGCCCGACTTCCTGCAGGCGCTGCCGTTCCGCGTCTTCGGCGTGATGGGCAACGAGACGCTGCTCGCGATCCCGTTCTTCACCTTCATGGGTCTGATCCTCGAACGGTCCGGCATGGCCGAGGACCTGCTCGACACGATCGGCCAGCTGTTCGGCCCGATCCGCGGCGGCCTCGCCTATGCGGTGATCTTCGTCGGCGCGCTGCTCGCCGCGACGACCGGCGTGGTGGCGGCCTCGGTGATCTCGATGGGCCTGATCTCGCTGCCCATCATGCTGCGCTACGGCTATGACCGGCGCGTCGCGACCGGCGTCATCGCAGCGTCCGGCACGCTCGCCCAGATCATCCCGCCGAGCCTCGTGCTGATCGTCATGGCCGACCAGCTCGGCCGCTCGGTCGGCGACATGTACGCCGGCGCGCTGCTGCCCGGCCTCGTGCTGACGGCGCTCTACGCCGGCTACATCTTCCTCGTCACGGTGATCCGCCCGGAAACCGCGCCCGCGCTGCCGCCCGAAGCCCGCACCATCAAGGGCGCGGCGCTGATCGGACGGGTGCTGTTCGTGCTGATCCCGCCGCTGGTGCTGATCGGCCTCGTGCTCGGCACGATCTTCATCGGCGTCGCGACGCCGACCGAAGGCGGCGCGATGGGCGCAGCCGGCGCGCTCATCCTCGCGCTCCTGAAGCGCAAGCTCAGCCTACCGCTGCTGGTCCACGCGCTCGACTCGACCGCGAAGCTCTCGACCTTCGTGATGTTCATCCTGATCGGCGCGCGGGTGTTCAGCCTGACGTTCTACGGCGTCGAAGGCGACAAATGGGTCCAGAACCTGCTGACGGGCCTGCCGGGCGGCGCGACGGGCTTCCTGATCGTCGTCAACATCCTGGTGTTCGTGCTCGCCTTCTTCCTCGATTTTTTCGAGCTCGCCTTCATCATCGTGCCGCTGCTCGGGCCGGCGGCGGCCGCGCTCGGGATCGACCTGATCTGGTTCGGCGTGGTTCTGGCGGTCAACATGCAGACCTCCTTCATGCACCCGCCCTTCGGCTTCTCGTTGTTCTATCTGCGCTCGGTCGCGCCGAGGCGATCATATCTGGACAAGATCACCAGGCAGCGGATCGAGGGCGTGACCACGGGCCAGATCTACTGGGGCGCGGTGCCCTTCGTGGTGATCCAGTGCATCATGGTCGGGCTGGTGATCGCCTTCCCGCAACTCGTCACCCACTACAAGGGCGCGGCTTCGACCGTCGATCCGAGCCAGATCAAGATCGAGATCCCGTCGTCGGACTTCGGCGCGCCGGGCGGCGGAGAGGGCCAGGGGCAGGGCGGCGGCCAGAACGATTTCGGCGTTCCGCCCCCGCCGGACTTCCTGCCGCCTGCGCCGAAGTGAGGGCGCCTCAGTCTGGTGCGTCCTTCAGCGGCCCGACGCGAAGCATCTGACCGGCGAGGCCGCCTTCAGCTCGCGGCTTTGATCGGGCTGAGCTTGGCCGCGGCGGCCTTCGGCGCGTCGTTCTCGAGGGCTTCCAGAAAGCTACGGCACCACCACGCGACGTCGTGGACGCGGATGCGCTCATACATCCGCCGCCAGCGGTCGAGCCGCTCGTCGAGCGGCATCACGAGCGCGCGGGCCAGCGCCCCGGCGGTGCCGTCTATGTCGTAGGGGTTGGTGAGCATGGCGCCGTCCGCCAGCTCGAAGGCCGCCCCGGCGAAGCGCGACAGCAGCAGCACGCCCGGATCCTCGGGGTCTTGCGCGGCGACATATTCCTTCGCCACGAGGTTCATCCCGTCGCGCAAAGGCGTGACGAGGCCGACCGCGGCCATGCGGTAGAGGCCGGCCAGCGCGTTCCGGCCGATCGTGCGGTTGACGTAGCGGATCGGCGTCCAGTCGAGGTCGGCGTGCTTTCCGTTCACGCGGCCCGCGAGCTCCGCGACCTCGCGTTCCATCGCGGCGTATTCCGCGACCTCGGAGCGCGACTTGGGCGTGATCTGCAGATAGGTGCACTTGCCGCGCCAGTGGTCGTCGAGGGTGAGGAACGTCTCGAAGGCCTGGATACGCTCGGCGATGCCCTTGGAGTAGTCGAGCCGGTCGACGCCGATGATCAGCCGCCGGCCGATCATGCTCTCCTCCATGCGGCGCACCAGGGCGTTGCGCTCGGAGGCTTTGGCGGTCTCGGCGAAGGTCTGGGTCTCGATGCCGACGGGCAGCGCCTCGACCCGGATCGCCCGGCCATGCACCACGTAGCGGCCGTCGGACATGCGCCGCCCGACCTTCTCGCGCCGCAGATAGGTCTCGAAGTTCTCGACGTCGAGCGGCGTCTGGAACCCGACGACGTCATACGCCGCGAGGCCGCGCACGATGTCGGCGTGGTTCGGCAGGACGGTCAGGATATCGGGCGGCGGGAAGGGGATGTGGAGGAAGAACCCCATCCGGTTCCTCAAGCCCGCCGCGCGAAGCTCCGCCGCGAGCGGGATCAGATGGTAGTCGTGGACCCAGATGACGTCGTCGGGCTCGGCCATCGGCGCGATCAGGCGCGAGAACAGGCCGTTGACGCGATAATAGCCGCCGAGCGTCACGCGGGTGAACTCGGTCAGGTCCATCCGGTAGTGGAACAGCGGCCACAGCATCCGGTTGGAAAAGCCGGCGTAGTAGTCGTCGAGGTCGCGCTCCTTGAGATCGACGAGCGCGTAGGTGACGGACCCGCTCTTCAGCGTGCGCGGCGCGGCCGGCTCCGGCGCGTCCGCGGCGGCGGTGTCGCCGCTCCAGCCGAACCAGACGCCGCCGCGCGACTGCATCGCGCCCGACAGCGCGACCGCTAGCCCGCCGGCCGGCGGCGTCCCCGGCTTCGGCACGGGAACGCGGTTGGAGACGACGATCAGGCGACCCATCGCCTGACCTCTCCATTCATTGCGCGTTCGCGCCGGCCCGACCCGACGTTCGGCTGTTCGGTGGTTTCGCGATCACTCATTGCCCGGTCCCAGAACGTCTTGGAGGGGCGGCTTGTTCCGCCGGCGAGGCCGTCGCGGTGACCCGCCGGATCGCCTCGTCGAGTTCGTCGAAATGATCGATCAACACGTCGCCGCCGAGCTCCGCGGCCGGCGTCTCGGTGTAGCCGAAGGTCATCACGACGACCGGCACGCCCGCGGCCCGCGCGGCCTTCACGTCGGCGAGGCTGTCTCCGATCATGACCGCGCGCTCGAGTTCGCCGCCGGCCTGGCGGATGGCGCCATGAAGCGGAGCCGGGGCGGGCTTGCCGACCCCGAAAGTGTCGCCGCCCACGATCGCGTCGAAACTGCCCGTCAGATCCAGCCTGTCGAGCAGCAGGCGGGCGAAGCGCTCGATCTTGTTGGTGCAGACCGCGAGCTTCGCGCCCTCCGCCGCGAGCCTGTCCAGCGCCGCGAGGCAGCCGGGATAGGGCCGGCTGCGGTCGGCGATGTGGTCGGCGTAATGGTCGAGGAAGATGGCGTGAAGCTCCTCCAGCCGCTCGGCCGAGACCTCGCGCCCGGCGACCGCGACGCCGCGCTCGACGAGCGCCTTGGCGCCCGCGCCGATCAGGCCGCGGGCCTCCTCGTAAGGCGGGTTCGGGATTCCCTCCCGCTCGAGCGCCACGCCGAGCGCCGCGATCAGGTCTGGCGCGGTGTCGACCAGCGTGCCGTCGAGGTCGAACACGACGGTGAGGGGCGGTCGGTCGCTCATGTCGAATCCTCTTCGCCGGACAGGATGGCTGGCCGGGAGGTGTTGGCCTGCTAGGTTGACCCCCGTCAACCGCCGCGAATCGACGGAGCCCGGATGCTGATCGCAAAGACCGCGCCACGCCGTCTGCCCCGCGTCGTTCCGGCGGCGCTCGGCCTCGCCGCCACGCTCGCGGCGTCGGCGGCCTCGGCCGAGGACTATGCGTTTCTCGCCGCGCCCCAGACCTCGCTGAACCGCATGTTCCGAGTGGAGACGACCAGCGGCGAGGTCGGCGTCTGCCAGTTCGCGGTCTCCGATCGTGGCGCGGGCGTCACGCTCTGCTACCCGCCGGGCGAGGGGGCGGGCCCTCAGGAGCCGGGCCTCTATGCCCTTGCGGCCTCCAACCACCAGCAGGAGGGCGGCGTCTACCGCGTCGAGCGCCGCACCGGGCGCATGAGCCTCTGCTACGTGCTCGCCGAACAGGTGGTGTGCACGCCGCAGGCGCGCTGACGACCGCTCGGCCCCGCGGTGACGAGCGCCGCCCTCATGTCCCGGCCTTGAGCCGGGACCCATTGGGCTCGGTTGATAACGAAGGTGCGCCGCCGGTCGGCGTCTGATCCGGAGGCCGCAGCGGCCAATGGGTCCCGGCTCAAGGCCGGGACACGGACGGCGGCGAAGCCGAAAGGTTTGTAGGATTATTTTCTTGACATTAGGATTGCGCTGATCCACCCTGCCTCGGCCTTCTCCCAGCCATGGAGGTGTCGTCCGGGCCGTCCGGCGGCGCGGGAGGAGGGCGGAGCCAGCGGCGGGAGGGACCGGCTCACCCGCCCCGGGATCTTGGTCGAGGGGCGGACCGGAAACGGTCCGTCGGCAACACGTCATACCCCCGGCACTACGACCGGGGCGTGTCCAGAGCGTCTCGACCTCGCCGAAAACCGTGCGCGGGCGCCGCAGGCGCCACCACTACACCAGCATCAGAGGCTCCTGCGGCGACCCGCGCCTCCATTGCCCGCTGTTTGACATCGCCGGACTGGCGAAACTCCGAAGCCGCGGGGCCCGGAGCGCCCGCGCACGTCGACATCGAGCGCCGCGCCCATGTCCCGGCCTTGAGCCGGGACCCATCCGGCTCGGCCGGCGCAGGACGCCCGGCGCCCGCGACGGGCATCTGATCGCGCGGCGCAAAATGGGTCCCGGCTCAAGGGCCGGGACATGAGGGCGGCGGTTCTCCGCCGGCGGGACCCAGCGAACCTTTTTTCGCCGCGACCGGCTCTGTAGAGTGGCCGATCAGACTGGCCGGCCCGAACCGGCCCGCCTCCGCCAAGGACCCGCCATGCCCGCCGCCCCCCGTCCGTCCTTCCGTCTCCTCGTCGCAGCCGTCGCGGCGGGCCTTTTGATCGCTCCGCTCGGCGCTTCGCCGGCCGCGGCGCGGGCCGCGCCCGACAGCTTCGCGGACCTCGCCGAGAGCCTGATCGACTCGGTGGTCAACATCTCGACCTCCCAGAACGCGCCCGCGGCCGACAAGGCGGTGCCGGCCCCGAGCGTGCCGGAAGGATCGCCCTTCGAAGACTTTTTCGACGAGTTCTTCAACAAGCGCGGACCCGACGCCCCGAAGCCGCGGTCCCGCAAGCAGACCTCGCTCGGCTCGGGGTTCGTGATCGATCCGTCGGGCGTGGTGGTGACCAACAATCACGTCATCGACGGCGCGGACGAAATCACCGTGAACTTCAACGACGGCTCTAAGCTTACGGCCGAGCTGATCGGCAAGGACGTCAAGACCGACATGGCGGTGCTGCGCGTGAAGCCGCCGAAGCCTCTGAGGGCCGTCAAGTTCGGCGACGCCGAGCGACTGCGCGTCGGCGACTGGGTGCTGGCGATCGGCAACCCGTTTGGGCTCGGCGGCTCGGTCTCGGCCGGCATCGTGTCGGCCCGCAACCGCAACATCAATTCCGGCCCCTACGACAACTTCATCCAGACCGACGCGGCCATCAACCGCGGCAATTCCGGCGGGCCGCTGTTCAACATGGCGGGCGAGGTGGTGGGCATCAACACGGCGATCATCTCGCCCTCGGGCGGCTCGATCGGCATCGGCTTCTCGGTGCCCTCGACGATCGCCAAGGGCGTGGTCGACCAGTTGCTGAGCTTCGGCGAGACGCGGCGCGGCTGGATCGGCGTGCGCATCCAGGAGGTGACGGACGACATCGCCGAGAGCCTCGGCGTCAAGGGTCCGGACAAGGGCGCGCTGATCGCGGGCATGAACGATGACGGTCCGGCGGCGAAAGCGGGCCTCGAGGCCGGCGACGTCGTGCTGCGGTTCGACGGCAAGCCGGTGCGCGCGATGCGCGACCTGCCGCGGATCGTCGCCGACACGCCGATCGATCGCGAAGTCGAGGTCGCGGTGTGGCGCAAGGGCAAGGAGGAGAACCTCCGGCTGAAGGTCGGCCGGCTCGAGGAGGGCGAGCCCAAGCAGGCCGCGCTGAAGGCCCCCGCCCCCGAGGAGGAGCCGAAGACCGGCACGGCGCTCGGCCTCAGCTTCACCGCCATCACCGACGAGCTCCGCCTCAAGTTCCAGCTCAAGCCGGAGGCCAAGGGCCTCGTGATCACCGAAGTCGACGACGGCTCGAAGGCTCAGGAGAATTCGATCCAGCCGGGCGACCTGCTGATCGAGGTCGCCCAGCGGACCGTCGACAACCCGGCCGACGTCACCAAGCGGATCGAGGAGCTCAAGAAGGACGGCAAGAAGACCGCCCTCCTGCTGCTCGCCAACAAGGGCGGCGATGTGCGCTTCGTGGCGCTATCGATCGAGTGACCAGAGGGCCGGGCGTCATCCCGGCTCTTCGCTCCGCTTCGGCCGGGATGACGCCCGGGGGCGGCGCTCACTCGTCCACGAATTCGCTTGCGTCATAGCCCTGCAGATAGAGCAGCGCCGTCAGGTCGCCGTGGTCGATGCGGACATGCGCGGCCTCGGCGACCGCGGGCTTCGCGCGGAACGCGACGCCGAGGCCGGCCGCGCCCAGCATCGCGAGGTCGTTCGCGCCGTCGCCGACCGCAAGCGTCTCTTCGCGGACGAGGCTCCGCGACGAGATCAGCTCCTCGAGCGCCGCAAGCTTCGCCTCGCGACCGAGGATCGGCTCGGCGACCCGGCCCGAAAGCCTGCCGTCCTCGACCAGCAGCGTGTTGGAGCGATGCTCGTCGAAGCCCAGCGTTTCGGCGATCGGACCCGTGAAGGCCGTGAAGCCGCCCGAGACCAACGCCGCATAGGCGCCGTTCGCGCGCATGGTCGCGACCAGCGTCTTCGCGCCGGGCGCCAATGTGATGCGGTCCTTGAGCGCATCCGAGACGGTCTTCTCCGCCGGCAGGCCTTCAAGCAGAGCGACGCGCTCCCGCAGCGCCGGCTCGAACGCGATCTCGCCGCGCATCGCGCGCTCGGTGATGGCCGAGACTTTCTCCTTCAGGCCGAGCGCGGCCGCGAGTTCGTCGAGGCACTCCTGCTCGATCATGGTCGAGTCCATGTCGGCGATCAGCAGGCGCTTGCGTCGGCCTTCCGCGGGCACGACCGCGATGTCGACCTTGGCGCGGCCGAGAACCGCGACGAGGTCCTCTCGCATCGCCGCCGGATCGGCCGTGGTGACCGGGAACTCCGCCGCGACGCCGCGCGCCAGAAGGCGAGGGGGCACAAGGCCGAGCGCCTGGCCGCAGCGCGTCAGCGCCACGTCGTCGAGCGCGGGGGCCGCCGGGTTCGAGATCAGAACGGCGACGTGGTCGAGGCTCATGGCGTTAGCGGCGCTGGAGGGCGGGCGTGCGGAGCCCGTGGCCTCGTCTATAAGGGCGCGGCCGCGGGAGCAACGCCGCAGCGCTCGCAAGGGAGCAGACCCTGTCCCGCCCGATCCGCTTCGTCCTGATCGCCGGCCCGACCGCCTCGGGCAAGTCCGCGCTCGCGCTCGCGCTCGCCCGCCGGCTCGGGAGCGCGGTGGTGAACGCCGACGCGAGCCAGGTCTATGCGGATCTGAGGATCCTGACGGCCCGGCCGGGCGCCGGGGAGGCGGGCGAGACGCGCCATGAACTCTATGGCCATGTCGACGCGGCCGAGCCCTACGCCGTGGGCCGCTGGCTCAGCGACGTCCACAGCGTCCTCAACAGCTTACGCACAGGGGCGGACGCGATTTATCCACAGCCCGGCGGTCGGCCGGCGCAGGCGCATCAGTCGGCTAACGTTCCGATTATCGTCGGCGGCACGGGGCTTTACTTCGAGGGGCTGACGCGTGGCCTCGTCGACATCCCCGAAATCCCCGAAGACATCCGCGCAAAATGGCGCGCGGCCGCGCCGGCCGATCTGCACCCCGAACTCGCGAGGCGCGATCCCGTCATGGCGGCGCGGCTGCGGCCCTCCGATCCCCAGCGGCTCGCCAGGGCGCTCGAGGTCCTCGACGCCACCGGCCGCTCTCTCGCCGACTGGCAGCAGGATCTGGCCGCTCCCCTGATCGACCCGGAAGATGCGCTCCGGATGGTCCTCTCTCCGGAACGCGCGGCGCTTCGGGAACGCATCGCGCGACGGCTGGACGCTATGATCGGGGAGGGCGCGGTCGAGGAGGCGGCGCGGCTTGACGCGCGCGGACTCGATCCGGCGCTTCCGGCCATGAAGGCGCTCGGCGTCCGGCCGTTCGCGGCCGCCAGACGCGGAGACCTCACGCTCGACGAGGCGGTCGAACGCACGCGCCTCGCCACCGGGCGCTACGCCAAGCGCCAGTCGACCTGGTTCCGCAACCGCATGGCCGACTGGCTGCATGTCGCGCCTGAGGAGGCGCTCGACGTCGCGTTGCGGGAGATCGAGGAGAGGGGGATCGCGGAGCCGACCAATCGTCATCCCGGACGGCGCGTCAGCGCCGAGCCGGGATCGCAAGCCGGACAAGGCGATCTACCTGATGACGATCCCGGCTCTCGCTGCGCTCGGCCGGGATGACGCTGACCAAACAGGACCTCAGGCCGCTTCCTTCCGCCGCTTTGTCTGCTCGACCTCGGCGCAGGCGAGCGCCATGCAGATCGCGATGCCTTCCGAGGCCGCCTTCACGTCGGCGAGCGACGGGAAGGAGGGCGCGAGGCGCAGGTTCGAGTCGAGAGGGTCCTTGCCATAGGGCCAGGTCGCGCCCGCGGGGGTGAGCGCGAGCCCCGCTTCCTTGGCGAGCGCGACGCTGCGCGAGGCCGCGCCGGGCGCGAGGTCGACGCTGACGAAATAGCCGCCGTCCGGGGTGATCCATCTCGCCGCTCCCGTGTCGCCGAGGCGCGCTTCGAGCGCGTCCGTCACCGCCTTGAACTTCGGCGCGAGCAGCGCGCGGTGCTTCTCCATATGTGCGACCAGCCCGGCCTCGTCGCGCAGGAACCGCACATGGCGCAGCTGGTTCAGCTTGTCCGGCCCGATGGTCTGCTTGAAGGCGCGGGCCTGCTGCCACTTCACGTTCGCCTCCGAGGCGGCGAAGAAGGCGAGGCCGGCGCCCGCGAGCGTCATCTTCGAGGTCGAGGCGAACACGAAGGCGCGGTCAGGATTTCCGGCCGCAGCGCATTCCTCGAGGATGTTGAGCACCTCGTGGCGGCTGTCCGTCAGGTGGTGCAGCACATAGGCGTTGTCCCAGAACAGCCGGAAGTCCGGCGCCCCGGTCTTCATCGCGGCGAGCCGGCGCACGGTCTCGTCCGAATAGCTCTCGGCCGAGGGGTTCGAGTATTTCGGCACGCACCACATGCCCTTGACCGCCGGGTCGCGGACCAGTTCCTCGACCTTGTCCATGTCGGGGCCGTGGCCGGTGAGCGCCACGGGGATCATGCGGATCCCGTACTCCTCGCAGATCGCAAAATGGCGGTCGTAGCCGGGCGCGGGGCAGATGAAGGCGATCTCATCCTCCTTGGCCCAGGGGCGGGCCGAACCCGGGACCCCCTTGAGCAGCGCCCAGACGATGACGTCGTGCATCATCGCGAGGCTGGCGTTGCCGCCGACCACCACCCGCTCCGGCGGCGCGCCGAGCGGCCCGGAGAACAGCTTGCGCACCTCGGCGAGGCCCTGCAGGCCGCCATAGTTCCGGGCGTCTTCCCCGGCTTCGGAGAAGTGGTCGCGGTTGCCCGGCAGCGCCAGCATGCCCTCGGCGAGGTCGAGCTGCTCGGGCGAGGGCTTGCCGCGCGTCATGTCGAGCTTGAGGCCGCGCGCCTTGAAGGCGTCGAGGTCAGCGCGGACACGCGCCACATAGGCTTCGAGATCGGCGGCGGAGAGGTCGGCGAGCACGGCGGCAGTCCTTGGGTATGGTGGAGTCGAAAAACGGCGCGACCTTAAGGCGATGACCGGCCGGGCGCCAGTTCGGCGGGCGCAGGCCCGGGCCTGCGCCCGGCGCGCGGCCGCGCGGGTCCGCGGCGCTTCGCGCCGATCAGGCTCGTGGCCGCCGCGGCGAGCCCGAAGATCAGCACCAGCCAGCAGGGCCTGAGGCCCAGCACGATCGTAAAGTTCGCCCGCAGCACCCGCACCGGATCGACGCCGGTCGCGAGCCCGTACCAGAACGCCTCGGAAAGCGCGGTCAGGACGCCGGCCGCGACCGCGAGGCCAAGGAGCCAGGCGAGACTGACCGCCCGGTCGCCGAAGCGCTGCAGCCAGCGCCAGCCCATCGCCCAGAGGAACAGGCCCCACATCAAGGTGGGCTCGGTCACGTCCAGCTTGGTCTGCATGAAGAAATGCAGCGTCGCGAGACCGGCGATCAGGTAGGCGAGCTTGTGAAGGCGGCTCCAGTTCTCGGCACCCATCCGCTTCACCGCGCCGTCCCACGATGTTGCGCCGAGGGCTATGAGCCCGATTAGCGCGACGAAGCCGATCAGCAGATAGATGCGCAGCGCGATCTCGCTCGCGATCTTCGGGATAACGAATTCCTGGTCGAGCGCATAAAGCACGAAGTGCCCGGCCGCATAGGCGAGCGCCGCGAGGCCGATGCGGCGGCGGGTCAGCGCCAGCCGCGGCCAGTGCCAGAGCCTGCGGAACGGCGTGATCATTAGCGACAGCAGCAGGAAGCGGATCGCCCAGTCACCGGTGAGATGGATGGCGGCGTAGATCGGCCTTGCGCTGTCGGCCCCTGGCCCGCCCGGCGCGCCGAAGGTCGGCGCGGCCGCCGGCCCGAAAGGCGTCGCTCCTCCGGCCGGGCCGCCGATGCCCGGCGCGTCGCTGAAGCCCGGCGGCAGGCCCGGCGCGCCAACAGGGGCGGGTCCAGAAAAGTCGCCGTTGAGCGCCCTGATGGCGAGCCAGGCGGCGGGCAGACAGAGCCCGACCAGAGTCGCGGTCAGGAGCGGCGAAAAGCGGCTGGCGCGGTCGTGGAACAGTCCCATTGTCGCTCCGAGGCGGTGCAAGCGTCCCCGATCGTTACGCGCCGCGGCGCGTAACGATTACATCCGCGGCCTCACCAGCGCGTGAGTCCCCGCGGGACTTGCAAAAAATCCGTCAATTTTGACGGCTCGCGCGAACTCCGGCTTAGGAGGTGTTGGCATACAACGGCTGAGGTCGGAGATTCCAGTCCATGCATGCGTTCGTGATGCGCGTGATCTTTCCCAGAATTCTCGCTTTCGCAAACCTCATCTCCTCTGGAACGTCCCTCGTCGTTTGCTACGCCGTCGGCTTTCTGGCCAGCCAATGGATAGGCGACGGCGCCGCCGGACAGCCGCTGATCACGCTCGCCGCGCCCGCGGCGCTCGCGCTTCTGGTCCGTTCCGGCGGTCTGCTCAGGGCGACCGACGCGGCTTGCATCGCGATCGTCCATGTCGCGCTCGCGACGACCCTGGGCGAGCCGGCGCCCAGGATCGCCCCAAGCCTCGCGGCCTCGCTGACGCTGATCGCCTGCGGCGCTCTGATCTTCGCCCGGCTGCGCGCGGTCGGCTTCATCACCTCGCAGCTCAGGCTCGCGGCGGCGGTCACGATCGTCTCGGTCGTGGGCGCCGTGATGGCGGCGCCGATCGATCTGCTGATCAGCGATCTCTCCGCGAAGGCGATGGCGGTCCGCGCGGTCTCGGTCGCGCTGGGCTCGATCCTCGTCCTCATGCTGGTGATGACCTATGAGCGCGACAGGGCGGGGCTGACGTCGGACAACGCGATCGACGATCCGAAGCCTTCCTGGAAAGAGCATCTAGCGGCGGTCGCGCTGGTCGCGGCGCTGGTCGTCGGATCGATCGGAGACGGCCGCCAGGAGGCGGCGCTTGGCGCATCGGTGGCGCTGCTCTGGTTCGCGATACGGTTTGGCCTGTTTCCCACCGCGCTCGCGGTGTTTTCGTTCGCGATCGCGCTGCTCACCATGGTCGGAGCGGGGCAGTGGCCGGTTCTGGGGACGGTGAGCGATCCCCTGAGCGCGGAGCTGATGCGCTACCTCGCGCTCGCTCTGCTTGCGGCCCCCAGCCTGATCGCCGCCGCCGCGGTCCACGACCAGAAGCGGCTGAGACGCATGTTCGCCTACCGCGCGACGCATGACGGGCTGACCACCCTGACCAACCGCTCGCGCTTCCTCGAGGTGCTCGAAGAGGCGAGCGCGGGGGCGCGCTCGCGTGGCAAGCGCTTCACGCTGCTACTCATCGATCTTGATTTCTTCAAGAGCGTCAACGACGGCTACGGCCACGCGCGCGGCGACGGCCTGCTGGTCGAGGTCTCGAACCGCCTCCGTCAGTCGACACGGGCGACCGACCTCGTTTCGCGGATCGGCGGCGACGAGTTCTCGGTGGTCGCGCCGGTGCGCACCGTCGAGGACGCCATGGCGCTCGCCAAGCGCCTGGTCGAGACCGTCAACCAGCCCTGCGAGATCGGCGGCGTCACGTTCATCCCGAGCGTGACGATCGGCGGCGTGCTGGCGCCCGACAGCGCGACCGACCCGCAGCGCCTGATGCTGCTCGCCGACGAGGCGCTCTACCAGGCGAAGGCGGCCGGCCGAAACTGCTGGCGGTTCTCGGCCTCGACCGACGAGCCGCCGCTGCTGCCCGTCTGGCGGAGCGGCGAACTCGAGCCGGCGCCGGAGACCGTTTTTCTGGATTGAGGCGGGCAGCGGCGGGCCTAGACGACGAGCTGTCAAAAGGCGCTCCCCGCTGTCCAAACGAGCGTCCAGACTGCGTCTTGACGTTCCGCCCCACCGCGCGTAGCTTCCGCGCGAATTCCAAACGGGAGCGCGGCGACCGTGCCTCTGAAGCTTATCGTAATCTTGGCGTCATCCGAGGGGCGGGCCGCATAGGTCCGCCGTGCCTCCGATGACGCCTGACGCAAGGCTCCCCACCGGGGGCCTTTTTTGTTGCCCGGCGTCTGGAATGGCGCAGGGTGTCGGACAAGGTCGAAAGACGGCGAAAGGAAACGCCAATGGACCAGAACGTCATCGACGACGACGCCGAAGCCGTCGCCCCGCACATCCTGCCGGAAGCCCCGGCGGGCGAGATGACCGGCGCCGAGATCGTCATCCGCGCGCTCGCCGATCAGGGCGTCGAACACATCTTCGGCTATCCGGGCGGCGCGGTGCTGCCGATCTACGACGCGCTGTTCCAGCAGACCGAGATCGAGCACATCCTGGTCCGCCACGAGCAGGGCGCGACCCACATGGCGGAGGGCTACGCCCGCTCTACGGGTAAGCCCGGCGTCGTGCTGGTGACCTCCGGGCCGGGCGCGACCAACGCCGTCACCGGCCTCACCGACGCTCTGATGGACTCGATCCCGCTGGTCTGCATCACCGGCCAGGTGCCGACCCATCTGATCGGCTCGGACGCATTCCAGGAATGCGACACGGTCGGCATCACGCGGCCCTGCACCAAGCACAATTACCTGGTGAAGGACGTCAACGACCTCGCCCAGGTCCTGCACGAGGCCTTCCTGGTCGCGACCAGCGGCCGGCCGGGCCCGGTCGTTGTCGACATCCCCAAGGACATCCAGTTCGCGAGCGGCAAATATGTCCGCAAGGAGAACGTCCGTCACAAGACCTATCATCCGCGCCTGAACGGCGATCCCGACAAGATCCGCGCCGCGATCGAGATCCTGCGCGGCGCGCGCAAGCCGATCTTCTACACCGGCGGCGGCGTCATCAATTCGGGTCCCGAGGCGAGCCGGCTGCTGCGCGAATTCGCCGACATGACCGGCGTCCCGGTGACCTCGACCCTGATGGGTCTCGGCGCCTATCCGGCCGCGAGCGACCAGTGGCTCGGGATGCTCGGCATGCACGGCACCTATGAGGCCAACAACGCCATGCATGACTGCGACGTCATGCTGTGCGTCGGCGCGCGCTTCGACGACCGAATCACGGGCCGGCTCGACGCCTTCTCGCCGGGCAGCCGCAAGATCCACATCGACATCGACCCGGCGCAGATCAACAAGAACGTCAGGGTCGAGGTCGGAATCGTGGGCGACGTCGCCCACGTGCTCGCCGAGATGGTGCGGATCTGGAAGGCCTCGAAGGCGCAGATCGACCCCGCCGGCATGGCCGACTGGTGGCGGCGCATCAATTCCTGGCGCGCCCGCGACTGTCTGCGTTACCGGCGCTCGGAGACCACCATCAAGCCGCAGCACGCGGTCGAGCGGATCTACGAGCTGACCAAGGGTCCGAACACCTACGTCACCACCGAGGTCGGCCAGCACCAGATGTGGGCCGCGCAGTATTTCCGCTTCGAGGAGCCGAACCGCTGGATGACCTCCGGCGGGCTCGGGACGATGGGCTACGGCATGCCGGCCGCGATCGGCGTGCAGAAGGCCCATCCGGAGGCGCTCGTCATCGACATCGCCGGCGAGGCCTCGATCCAGATGTGCATCCAGGAGCTCTCGACCGCGGTGCAGTACAATCTGCCTATCAAGGTCTTCATCCTGAACAATGAGTACATGGGCATGGTGCGGCAGTGGCAGCAGCTGCTGCATGGCGGCCGCTACTCGCACTCCTATTCGGAGTCGCTGCCGGACTTCGTGAAGCTCGCCGAGGCCTATGGCGTGAAGGGTCTGCGCTGCGACAAGCCCGCCGACCTCGACGCGACCATCAAGGCGATGGTCGAGCACGATGGCCCGGTGCTGGTCGACTGCCTCGTCGACAAGATGGAGAACTGCTTCCCGATGATCCCCTCGGGCCGCGCCCACAACGAGATGATCCTGGGCGAGGTCAGCGAGGAGACGATCGGCAAGGCGATCTCCGACGAAGGCAAGATGCTGGTGTGAGTTTCCGCGACCGTCATGCCCGG
>NZ_RYFI01000004.1:57358-105152 GCF_004103825.1 Hansschlegelia zhihuaiae | reverse complement strand
GTCAAGCCCGGCGATGACGGGAGCGGGGCTCCAATCTTTTTTCAACCGATCCCGGCTCTCGCTTCGCTCGGCCAGGATGACGCTTCTCCTCCCTCAGGACATCCCATGCGCCAGCCCACCGGCTCCGCCTATTTCATGGAAGAGCACCACGAGCCCGTCACGCCGCATACGCTGGCGATCCTGGTGGACAACGAGCCGGGCGTGCTCGCCCGCGTCATCGGCCTGTTCTCCGGCCGCGGTTACAACATCGACAGCCTGACGGTGTCGGAGGTGAGCCATGAGGGGCACCTGTCGCGCATCACGGTCGTCACCACCGGCCCGGCCGACGTGGTCGAGCAGATCAAGACCCAGCTCGACCGACTGGTGCCGGTCCACTCGGTGCTCGACCTGACGCTGACGGGCCGCGCGCTCGAGCGCGAGCTCATGCTCATCAAGGTGAAGGGCAAGGGCGAGATGCGCGTCGAGGCGCTGCGCATCGCCGAGGCGTTCCGCGCCCGGGTCATCGACGCCACGGTCGAGAGCTTCGTGTTCGAGCTCACGGGCAAGCCCGACAAGCTCGACCAGTTCATCCTGCTGATGACCCCGCTCGGCCTGATCGAGGTCGCGCGCACCGGCGTCGCCGCCATGGCCCGCGGGTCGGAGGCGATGGAGGGCTGAGCGGGATCGGCTCCGGCTCCTTCATGAAACCGAAGAAAGCCGGTGTTTACCTTCGGCTGCGCGGAGGCGCACGCTCTTCCAAAAGATGGTTTCCTTTCGCCGGAGCGGCATGACTATGGCGCATCGGCGGTTCTCGTCAGATCAGGTGGGACGGCAGGGGCGACGTCAATGCGCAACGGTCTGACGATTGCGGCGCTCGCCATGGCGATCGCGACTGCGGGGGCAGGGGCGGCGAGGGCCTTCGAGCCGGTCGATTCCAGCACGTTCGTGAAGGGCTTCGGCGCCGACCAGATCATGCCGCATATAGAGGCGCTCGACGCCATCGCCAAAGACAATGGCGGCAACCGCGCCGTCGGCACGCCCGGCTACCGCGCCTCCAAGGACTATGTGAAGGACAGGCTGAGGGCGGTGGGCTATGCGGTCGAGCTGCAGAAGCTCTCGGCCTTCCAGTTCACCGAGCGGACCTGGGCTGTCATGGCGCGGCTGTCGCCCTCGCCCAAGGATTTTGAGCTGCTCGACGACTTCCGCACCATGGAGTTTTCCGGCTCGGACGATGTGAGCGCGCGGCTTATTCTCGCGCGCGGGATCGAGATTCCGCCGGCCGCGACGACGTCGTCCACAAGCGGCTGCAAGCCGAAGGACTTCTCCAGACGCGTCGAGGGCAAGATTGCGCTCATCCAGCGCGGCGGCTGCGACTTCGTCGTCAAGGCGCGCAACGCGGAGGCCGCCGGGGCCGTGGGCGCGATCATCTTCAACGAGGGGCAGGAGGGCAGCCAGGAGACGCTGTCCGGCTCCCTGCGCGAGCCGGGCGTGAAGATTCCGGTGCTCGGCGCGTCCTATGCTGTCGGCGAGGAGCTCTACGACCAGGTCAAGTCTGGCGTCTCGGTGCGCATGCGCGTCAAGGTGAGCGCGGACATTGAGAAGGTCGACACCACCAATGTGCTGGCCGACCTCGAAGGCGAGGTGAAGGACCGCACCGTGGTGGTGGGCGCGCATCTCGACTCCGTGGCGGAGGGGCCGGGAGTCAACGACAATGGCAGTGGGACCGCTGCGGTGCTCGCCATCGCCGAGCGGTTCGCGAAGCGGCAGATCAAACCGCGCAACACGGTGCGCTTCGCGTTCTGGGGCGCCGAGGAGGTCGGCCTCGTCGGCTCGACCCACTATGTCGACACGCTCCCCGCAAAGGAGCTGCGCAAGATCGCGCTCAACCTCAATTTCGACATGCTGGCCTCGCCGAATTTCGCCGCGCTGGTCTATGACGGAGACGGCTCGGAGGGCGACGCCGGGCCGGCCGGCTCCGACGTGATCGAGAAGGTGTTCGTCGACCATTTCGAGCAACGCGGCCTGCCGAGCCGCCCGACCCTGTTCGACGGAAGGTCGGACTATTTCGCCTTCATCGAAAACGGCGTCCCGGCCGGCGGCCTGTTTTCGGGCGCCGAAGAGATCAAGACGAAGGGACAAGCGAAGCTGTTCGGCGGCGAGGCCGGCGAGGCCCTCGACCCCTGCTACCACAAGGCCTGCGACGACATCGGGAATGTGAGCCGGGAGGCGCTCGAGCAGTTCGGTCCGGCGGCGGCACACGCGGTCTACACCTTCGCCCAGACCAGGGAAGACGTCCGCGCCGCCGCTTCCGCGCAGATGGCGCGGGCCGATATGGCGGCGGCCGCCCGCAACGCGCCCTATCGCGGCCCCAGGCTGGTTCGCTGAGCCCTGCGCTGGACTCCCGGGCGCCGCGACTCTGCTAGACTGTGACGGGTGGCCGACGGTCCCGGTCGCCATGGGATCGCGGAACTGAGGTAGTGCTTGTCATGATGGCTCTGCCCTTCGTGATCTTCGCCGCCGCGACGGGCTGCGCGCTCGCCGGGAGGCGCGGCCTTGCGCTCGGCGCCTGGGGGATCGGGCTGGCTCTCACTCTCTTCCTGTTCCGGCATCACGCCACCGACGCCCTCCCGCTCGCCTTCTGAGGACGCCGGGCCATGACGCGCTCGCTCTCTGTCGTGCTCAACGCCTGCGGGCTGCTGGCTCTGACCGCCGTTCTGGCCGTCGCGTTCGGCTACCAGTTCGCGCTCGGCGAATTGCCCTGCCCGCTGTGCCTGCTTCAGCGCGCCGCCTTCGCGGCGGCCGGGGTCGGCCTCGCGCTGAACGTCTGTCTCGGCCCGCGGCCGAGCCACTACGCCATGACGATCCTCAGCGCCGTGGCGGGCGCAGGCGTGGCGGCGCGCCAGGTGCTGCTCCACATCACGCCCGGCAGCGGCTCCTACGGGTCGCCTTTCCTGGGAATTCATTTCTACAGCTGGGCGCTGATGCTGTTCGTGGCGATCGTGGTCGGCTCCGCCGCCATGTTGCTGGCGGACCGCCAGTTCGCGGCGGAGGGCCCCGGGACCCCCGCCGCCCCCGCGCTCGGCAAGGGGGCCGTCGCCCTGTTCCTGTTCCTCGTGGCGGCGAACGGGATCTCGACCTTCGCCGAATGCGGCGGCGGCATGTGTCCCGACAACCCGACCGAATATCAGTTGCTGAGCCGCTGACCCCGGAAGCGCCGCGCCGCCCGGAACAGACCATCGAGGGGGATTGAACCCGACGCGCCGATCGGGCATATGGCTGAACCGTAACGTACGGTACGGCGGATATGCAGGTCGAGGCCATCACGATCGCGGGCGAGGAAGAGATCACGGAGCGTCGCGCCGCCGTGCTCGACGCCGTGCTCGCTTTGCTCGTCGAGAAGGGGGCCGCGGCCCTCACCATGACGGCGGTGGCGCAGCGCGCGCGCTGCTCGAAAGAGACGCTCTACAAATGGTTCGGCGACCGCGACGGGCTTCTTTCGGAGACCGTGCGCTGGCAGGCCTCGAAGGTGAGGGCGGGGGCCTATGACCGCCAACATCTCGACGCCGGCGCGCTGCGCGAGAGCCTCGAGGCGTTCGCGGCCAACTGGCTGAGCGTGATCTCCTCGCAGACCTCCGTCGCGCTCAACCGCGTCGCCATCGGACAGGCGGAGGCGCTCGGCGGCCTCGTGCTCGCCAATGGGCGGTTCGCCATCGGCGAGCGGCTCAAGCCCCTGCTGCTCGACGCCCGCGCGGCGGGCCTCATCGCCTTCGACGACGCGGAGGAAGCATTCCGCACCTTCTTCGGGCTTGTCGGGCGCGACGTGCAGATCCGCCTGCTGCTCGGCGACAGGCCGCCGCTCGACGGCTCGACCATCGCGGACGACGCCGCCCGCGCCGCAAACCAGTTCCTCGCCCTCTACGGGGCGAAGCAACAGCCGGCGAAGGCCGGCTGACCTCGAAACGACGACTCCAAGGGAAGGAACCCGAAACATGCGCGTCTATTACGATCGCGACGCCGATCTCAATCTCATCAAGGGCAAGTCCGTCGCCGTGATCGGCTATGGCAGCCAGGGCCACGCGCACGCGCTCAACATGCGCGACAGCGGCGTCAAGAACGTCATCATCGGGCTGCGTCCGGGCTCCGCCACGGCCAAGAAGGCCGAGGCCGAGGGCTTCAAGGTCATGTCGCCGGCCGAGGCCGCCAAGGAAGCCGATGTGGTGATGCTGCTCACCCCCGACGAGCTCCAGGCCGACATCTACAAGGAGAGCCTTGAGACGAACATGAAGCAGGGCGCGGCCCTCATGTTCGCGCACGGCCTCAACGTCCACTTCAACCTGATCGAGCCGCGCAAGGACCTCGACGTGCTGCTGGTCGCCCCGAAGGGCCCGGGCCACACCGTCCGCGGAGAATATCTGCGCGGCGGCGGCGTGCCCTGCCTGATCGCGATCGCACAGGACGCCTCGGGCAACGCCCACGACCTCGGCCTCTCTTACGCCTCCGCGATCGGCGGCGGGCGCGCGGGCGTCATCGAGACCTCGTTCCGCGAGGAGTGCGAGACCGACCTGTTCGGCGAGCAGGTCGTGCTTTGCGGCGGCCTGGTGGAGCTGATCCGCGCCGGCTTCGAGACGCTGGTCGAGGCCGGCTACGCGCCCGAGATGGCCTATTTCGAGTGCCTGCACGAGGTGAAGCTGATCGTCGACCTCATCTATGAGGGCGGCATCGCCAACATGAACTACTCGATCTCCAACACCGCCGAATATGGCGAATACGTCTCCGGCCCACGCATCGTCACGCCCGAGACCAAGGCCGAGATGAAGCGCGTGCTGACCGACATCCAGTCCGGCGTCTTCACCCGCAACTGGATGCTCGAGAACAAGGTCAACCAGACCTCGTTCAAGGCGACCCGGGCGAAGAACAACGCCCATCAGATCGAGCAGGTCGGCGAGACGCTGCGCGGCATGATGCCGTGGATCAAGGCCAAGGCCCTGGTCGACAAGACCAAGAACTGAGCGGCCTTAGCTGCGCCAGATGACTGAACGGCCGGGCGGAAGTCCGGCCGTTTGCCATTGGATTGCGCCGCTCAGCCGATCGACAGCTCCGCCGGACCTTCGCGCAGGCGGGCGGCGTCGCGGATCGGCGGCGCGCCGAACAGGCGGCGATATTCCCGGCTGAACTGCGAGGGGCTGTCATAGCCCACGTCGTGCCCAGCCGTCGCGGCGTCCCGCGCGTTGCTCACGATCAGCCGTCGCGCCTCCTGCAGCCGCAACTGCTTCTGATACTGCAGCGGGCTCATCGACGTGACCGATTTAAAATGCGCGTGCAGCGACGACGGGCTCATATTCGCGGCCGAGCACACGGCGTCGATCCGGAACGGCTGGTTGAAGTTCCGTTTGATCCAGTCGATGGCGCGGCTGACCTGATTGATCCTGCCGTCGGCGAGCGCGATCTGCCGGATGCGCGCCGCGAACGCGCCGGTCAGCAGGCGGTAGAGGATCTCGCGCTCCGCCAGGGGGGCGAGCGCCGCGATGTCGTTCGGCGCGTCGAGCAGGCCGACGAGACGGGCGAACGCGTCGGAGACCTCGGCCGGCGTCGGCGCGACCGACAGAGCGACGTCCGACGGGCCTTCCCGCTGGTCGAGCCGATGCTCGATCAGCATCGCGTTCAGCGCCCTCGGGCAGAGGCTGAGCTTCGCGCCGAGATAGGGCTTTTCGGGCGTCGCCTCGATGACCCGGCCGACGATCGGAAGATCCACCGAGAGCACGAGAGCCGTGGAGGAGTCGTAGGGATAGGTGACGCCGTTGAGCTCCACCTCCTTGCGGCCCTGCGCCACGATGCAGAAGGCCGGCTCATGCAGGACATGGGCGGGCTCGGTCGGATGCGAGGCGCGATAGACGAAAAGGTTCGGGATCGGGGTCTCGTGACTGCCGTCCGTCGGGGCGTATCGCGCAATCACGGCGGCGAGGGCGTCGAACTCGGGCATAGGGGGCCTCGGCAGTCGGGGCGGCGAAGCGGCTCGAAAATGAGCGCCCGCCGGATCGGCGTCGTGGCCGCAAGCTAGGCCGACGACGACCGGAGCGGGAGGGGTGGGGCGCGACTTCAGGAGGATCGTGCAAGAGGTTTGGAGCATCTGGCTATCACTTCGCGGCCGCGCCCGTCATCCTTCACATGGCGTCTCCGTATGGATGCGTCATAGCTGTTGGAGGGTCCGATGCCGAATCTCCGCGGGAAGACGGTCGCGGTGGCGGCCGATTGCGAGGTCGCCGCGGCGCTCGCCCGTCGACTGGCCAAGGAGGGCGCGCTCATCGTCCTCGGTTCTCCTCGGTCCGACGAGTTGAACGAAACGCTCGCCGAGCTGAGATGGGAATGCGCCACGATTCTGTGGCGTCCCATGGACCCGCACGATCCCGCGGCGCTTGGCGAACTGGCGGACTATGCCGAGAGCGCCTTCGGAGCGATCGAGGCGATCGTGAGCGGCGGGGCGCTTCGCCTGGACGCAGGCCCCGCTCCGAGGCTGCTCTCTCCGAAGGCGTGTCCTGCGCGACGTTTCATTCGACTGGCCGTCGCAAGCGAGCGTCGCGACGTCGTCTGCGCCGGGGAGAACCAACGCGTCACCACTATCGTGACTCGCACGGACGGCGCGACCGCGAGTCCGGAGTCTGTGGCGGACGCCGTCGTCTTCGCGCTCGCAGGCCCTAGCGAGGTCGAGGTTGGATCGCTCTTCCTGCGGCCACTCGCCCAGGCGGCGTAATTTCCGGGATGGCGTCGTTCCGACGCCGCAGCGGACGTCGGCTCAAAGGACGAAGTCCGCCGCGCTGAGGTCCATCTTTCGCATCAACTCGAGACGGAAATCGGCCGCTCCGTCGCCGTCGATGTCGCCGGTGACGAGCGTGCCGCCCTTGGCGATCTCGTAGCGCAACTCGCCGGCGTTCCCGCCGAAGCCGTCGGTCCCGATGAAGTCGAAGGCCTGCCGCCCCACGGCGGTCGTGTCGGCGTCGATCTTCTTGAGCTTGATGATGTCGACTCCGGCTTCGAAGTCTCGAATCCGGTCGGCGTCGAGGTGATGCGCCTTGACGAAAACGAACACGTCTTCGCCCGCCCCGCCCGTCAGATCGTCGCCGATCTTGAGGCCCGGCATGAAATTGCCGCCGCCCCCGATCAGGGTGTCGTTCCCGTCGCCGCCGATCAGATAGTCGTTGTACCCGCCGCCGTTCAGGAGATTGTCGGCCGTGTTGCCGGTGAAGCTGTCGGTCGCGTCCGATCCGATGGCGTTCTCGATCTTCGTGCCGAGCGCGACCGCGAAGTCGTTCGGCTTGCCTCCCAGAGTGGAGAAGCCGCCGCCTCGCATGTCGATGAAGGCGCCGTCCTTGAAGCCGCGGAAGTCGAAGCGGTCCACGCCGCCGGTGTCGACAAGCGTGAAAGTGCCCTTGTTCTGAAGGTCGAGCAGCGTCTCCATCGTATAGACGTCGTGACCCTCCCTGATCTTGGCGGGGCCGTAGAGTTGATCGATCGCCGCCACGTCGGCGACGGCGGGGAAGGAGATGAAATAGTCGATCTGCGAGCCGTCGGACCTCTGATCGAAATACGACATGATCGACCATTTCCAGGTGTCCTTGGCAAAAATCGCGTCCTGCTCGTAGGACCCTTGGCCGTTGTACGAGCCGGCGTGGTTGAGGCCGAGCGCATGGCCAATCTCGTGAATGAAGGTCTGGAGGCCATAGTCGCCGACGCCCCAGCGTTGATCCGCCGGAAAGCCGTTCATCCAGTTCTCGGCCACATTGACATGGGCGTGGATCATCTCGCCACGCGCCGTGTAATTCAGTTCCGCGAAAGCTCCGCCCTCGCCGTTGCCGAAGCTGATGTCAGCGTTCGTCCTCACCTGTTCGAAGGTTATGCCGGTCGCCTCGGTCCAGATGTCGAGCGCTGCGCGCGCCGCCGCCAGCATGCGAGCATCGTCCGACAGTCCCTTCAGACTGACCGTCAGCGACGTGTCCGCCCACCGCAGCGCCGGTGTCGAACCGTCGCCATGCGCGAGATAATCAACGAGATGGGCGAGCGAGGGATCTTTGGACATGAGTGCGACGCTTCCGTGAGCCGGCTCTAATTCAATACCGCTTCCGGAACGACGTCATCCGCTCATCGGCGTATGATCACAATGGCGATCGTCCAGCTTGCCGAGGTTTCACGCCGTCTGCGGCGGAACGGCATCAGTGCGCCGCCGTCGGGAGGGTGCCCCGCTGACCCAAGGCGTCAGAGGATGAAGTCCTTGGCGGAAAGCTCGATCTCGGACAGCAGCGTCAGCCTGAAATCCGCGCGGCCGTCGCCGTCGACGTCTCCGGTCACGATCGTCGCGTCGTTTCGGAACTGGTATCTGAGTTCGCCCGCCGTTCCGCCGAACCTGTCGGCGCCGATGAGGGCGAAGGACTGGTCGCTGACCTGGGTCTCGTCGGCGTCGACGCGCGCGAGACCGATGACGTCGAGTCCCGACTGAAAGTCGCGCACCAGGTCGCCGTCGATCTGCTCGACGCGGCGGTACGTAAAGACGTCGCGGCCTCGGCCGCCGGCGAGTTCGTCGGAGCCGAGCCCGCCGCGCAGCGTGTCGTCGCCGCCGCTTCCCTCGATCGTGTCGTCGCCGCGCGCACCGAAGATCACGTTGGCGGCGTCGTTGCCTCTCACGGCGTCCGCCCCGCCGGAGCCGCGGACGTCCTCGATCACCGAGCCGAACGCGATCGCGACATTGTCGTCGTGGAGGCCGAACGTCGAGAAGCCGCCTTCCCGGAGATCGACCTTCGCGCCGCCGGTCCCGCGGAGATCGATCAGGTCGCTTCCGCGCGTGTCCGCGATCGTGAAGGTGCCGGCGCCGCGCCGGATCTCCATCGTCGACAGCGAATAGACCGAGTCCTCCGGCCGGAGCTCGATCTCGCCATAGAGCGCGCGGATCGCCGCGAGGTCGGCCAGCCTCGGCGACGAGACGATGTATCGCTCATGGCCGTCGAGGTTGCTCTGGTCGAAATAGGACATGATCGTGTGCTGCCACGTGTCCTTGGTGAACCTCGCATTGTCCTCGTAGGTGACGTTCCCGAAATAGCGGCCGGGATGGCCGAGGCCGAGCGCATGGCCGATCTCGTGCACGAAGGTCTGCATGCCGTAATCGCCGAGACCCCAGCGCTCGCCCCTGGGGTCGCCGTCTCTCCAGTCCAGCGCGACATTGATGGTCGCACCGAGAATCTCGCCGTCTCCTGTGTAATCAGTGCCAGTGTACGCGCCGCCGGGATCGGCGGTGAAGACGATGTCGGCGCCGCCCGACACTTCCGTGAACTCGAAGCCGGCGCTACGCGTCCAGACCTCCAGAGAGCGGCGCGCGCAGGCCAGCATGCCGGGCTCGTCGACGAACACGCCGAGGTCGACGGTCAGCGAGGTCTTGGCCCAGGACTGCGCCGGCTCCACGTGCTCGCCGAACGCGATGTAGTCGACGAGGTTGTCGAACGACGGATCCTTCTTCATCATAGCAGAAAATCCTTGAGTTTATATAGTTATAAACTGATGAGGCGGCGACCTTGCGCTGATCTATACTAGAGTGTCGCGATCCTCAACGTGGTTCGCCTCGCGTTTGGCGCATGCGCGGGGCGCCTTCCGGGATCGGACAGGAGGCCGACGGCGGTAACGCCGTGTGTCGTGAGTCATTCGACATTCTAAGTAGTTGTACGTAGAAGTGCTGAGAGCGCTCATTTTCTTAGGATTTCGCGACAATTAATTTTTGTTTGACTATAAAAGAACGACTATTTGCCTGAGTTTCATCAAGCGACGAAACACAATCTTTAGGAGCGCGCGCGAGAAAGCCGACAGCACCCAACGAGGCTTTTGCGCGATGTCCGTGATTCCTGGCACGACCGGCCCCGACACGCTGACGGGCACCGACACTGAAGACACCATCACCGGCGCCGCCGGAAACGATTCCCTGAGCGGCCTCGCAGGCGCCGACTCCATCACCGGCGACGCAGGCGTCGACACCATCATCGGCGGCGCGGACGACGACACGCTCGACGGCGGCGCCGACAACGACACGTTCATCCAGAGCGGCGCTTTCGGGGTCGACGTGATCACCGGCGGAACCGGCGCCGACACCGTCGTGTTCTCGGGCTCCGCCACAACCTCGGCCATCAGCCTGACCTCGGCGGCGAGCGTCGAGACCATCAACATGTCGAACGCAACTCTCTCCGGCACCGCCGGCGACGACGCGTTCGACTTCTCCGGCGTCGTCACGGTGAACAATCGCTCACTGATCGATCTCGGCGCGGGCTCCGACGATTTCATCGGCTCGCAGGCCGCCGACAGCGTTTCCGGCGGGGCCGACGACGACACGCTCGAAGGCGGCTCGGGCAACGACACGCTGATCGGCGGCGCGGGCTCCGACAGCGTGGTGGGCGGCGCGGGCGACGACCGTCTCGTCTCGACGGGCCTCGAACTCTCCACGGTCTTCGTCGGCGGCACGGGGAACGACACGCTGGCGCTCGTCACCTCGGCCGACGGCGTCACGTCGATCTCGCGCCTGACGCTTGATGCGGCCGCCTCGGTAGAGACCATTGCGTTCGAGACCGGCGGCGGCCTTTCGGGCACGGCCAAGTCCGACATCTTCGACCTCAGCGGCGTCACGACGCTGGTCGGCAGCGGCCTCATCGACCTTCGCGCCGGCAATGACCGCTTCACGGGCACGCAGGCCGGCGACAACGTCCTTGGCGGCAACGGCAACGACAGGCTGAACGGCGGCGCGGGCGCCGACACGCTCGATGGCGGCGCCGGGACCGACTCGCTCGACGGCGGCGACGGGGACGACAGGTTCGTGTCCTCCGGCGTCGACACCGGGACCACATTCTCCGGCGGCGCGGGCGCCGACACGCTCGCCCTCGTTCAGTCGGCCGACGGGATCACCTCGACCCAGGGCCTCAAGCTCGACGCAGCCGCTTCGATCGAGACGATCCGCTTCGAGACCGGCGGAGGGCTTTCGGGCACCAAGCGCGGCGACAATTTTGATCTCAGCGGCGTCGCCGCCGTGGTCAACGGCGGCGCGATCGATATGGGCGCCGGCGCCGACCGCTTCATCGGCACCCAGGTGGCCGATAGTGTGATCGGCGGCAAGGGAAGCGACAGGTTCGACGGCGGCCTTGGAAACGACTCGCTCTCCGGCGGCGACGACTTCGACACGCTGATCGGCGGCGCGGGCAACGACACGCTCGACGGCGGCGCCGCCGCCGACGAGCTGTCGGGAGGCGACGGCGACGATCTGCTCTACAGCGCCGGCGTCGAGAAGACCTCGACCTTCTCGGGCGGGGACGGCGCCGACACGCTGGCCTTCATCAAGCTCGGCGGCGACGACACGACGATCGTCAACCTGAAGCTCGACGCGGCCGCCGGGATCGAGCGCCTCGACTACACGGTCGGCAGCTTGTCGGGCACCACCGCGGGCAACACCTTCGACCTCAGCGGCGTGACGACCATCGTGTCGAACAAGGTCGTGTCGATGCTCGCTGGCGCAGACAAGTTCTTCGGCTCGCAGGCGGCGGACAGCGTCGACGGCGGCGGCGGCAACGACGTGCTCGACGGCGGCGTCGGCGCAGACACGATGATCGGCGGCGGCGGCGACGACACCTTCGTGGTCGACAACGCGGGCGACGTCGTGGTCGAAGCGGCCGGCGGCGGCGTGGACCTGGTCGAGGCTTCGGTCTCCTACACGCTCTCGGGAGCGGTCGACAACCTCACCCTCACGGGCGGCGGCGCCATCGACGCGACCGGCAACAACCTCGCCAACATCCTGATCGGCACCGCGGCCGCCAACGTGCTGGACGGCAGCGGCGGCGCGGACCGGATGTCCGGCGGCGCGGGCGACGACACCTATGTGGTCGACGACGCCGGCGACGTCGTCACCGAGCTCGCCAACAGCGGCGCCGACACGGTGCAGTCCTCGGTCAGCTACTCGCTCGCCGCCAATCTCGAGACCCTGACCCTCACGGGTTCAGCCGCGATCGACGCCAGCGGCAACAGCTCCGCCAACACGCTGAACGGCAACTCCGGCGCCAACGTGCTCGACGGCGAACGCGGCGTCGACACGATGGCGGGCGGCGCGGGCGACGACACCTACATCGTCGACGACACGGGCGACGTGGTCACGGAGGCCGGGAACGCCGGCGTCGACACCGTCCAGTCCTCCGTGAGCTTCACGCTTGGCGGCGGCGTCGAGAACCTGACGCTGACCTCGAGCCTCGCGATCCAGGCGACGGGCAACAACCTCGCCAACGTCATCACGGCGGTCGGCGGCAACAACGTCATCGACGGCCGCGGCGGCGCCGACACTATGATCGGCGGGTCGGGCAGCGACACCTATGTCGTCGACGACGCCGACGACGTGGTGACCGAGCTCGCCCTCGGCGGCACGGACACGGTCCAGGCGAACAGGACCTACACGCTGGGCGCCAATGTCGAGAAGCTTACTCTGACGGGGTCTTCGGGGATCGACGGAACCGGCAACGGGGTCGTGAACACCATCGTCGGCAACTCGGGCGCCAACGTGATCGACGGCAAGCTCGGCTCCGACATCCTGACCGGCGGCGACGGCGCCGACAGCTTCACGTTCTCGACCGAGCTCAAGTCTTCGAACGTCGACACGGTCTCCGACTTCGTCGTCGCCGACGACACGTTCCTGCTCGACGATGCGGTCTTCAGCGGGCTGACGGCGGGCGCGCTGGCCGCAGGCGCCTTCGTGATCGGCTCGTCGGCCGCGGAAGCCGACGATCGCATCATCTACAACAGCTCGAGCGGCGCGCTGCTGTTCGACGCCGACGGGTCGGGCTCCGGCCGGGCGGTGCAGTTCGCCAGGATCGGCGCCGGGCACCTGCTGACCGCGGACGACTTCACGGTGATCTGAAGCGCGAACGCGCTGGCTCTTCCGAGGGCCGGTCCCGCTCGCCGGGGCCGGCCCCTGCTTTTTCAGACGTTTTCGGCCCGCCGAGGGCTCCGGCCGCCGCACCCTCGGTCCATTGCGCTTTTCATGAAATGCGTGAACAAGGCGTCTCCTCTCAGAGACGCCGGCTCCCCATGAATTTCGACGCCATCATCCAGCCAGTGCTCGACTTCGTGCGCGAGCACGAGGCCTGGGCGCCCGTCATCGTGTTCGTGATGGCGTTCCTGGAATCGATCGTCGGCCTGTCGCTCGCCGTGCCGTCGACGCCGCTCTTCGTCGGCGTGGGGGCGCTGATCGGCGCCAGCAATCTCGCCTTCTGGCCGATCTTCGCCGGCGTCGCGCTCGGCGGCTTCATCGGGGACTGGGCGTCCTACTGGCTCGGCATCCATCTTAAGGACAGGGTGATGGAGTGGAAGACGGTGAAGTCGAAGCCGCAGCTCATCGAACGAACCAAGGCCTTCGTCGAGAAATGGGGCATGGCGGGCGTCTTCCTCGGCCGCTTCGTCAGCCCGATCCGTTCCTTCGTGCCGTTCGTTGCGGGCATGTTCCAGATGCCGTTCTGGCTCTTCCAGATCGCAAACGCCTCGTCGGCGGCGGTGTGGGCCTATGTGCTGCTCGCGCCGGGCGCGGCGCTGCTGCGCGACTATGTCGGCTGACCCATCGCGCGCCGCGATCGCTCCGATGACGGGTTCGAACTCGACGGGCGCGGAGCGGCGGCGGTAGAAGGCTTCGGGCTTTCAGCACCTGGCCGCGCCTCGTGAACATCCTTTCGATCCAGAGCCACGTCGCCTACGGCCATGTGGGCAACGCCTCGGCGATGTTTCCCTTGCAGCGGCTCGGCCACGAGGTCTGGGGCGTCCACACCGTCCAGTTCTCGAACCACACCGGCTACGGGGCGTGGCGCGGTCCCGTGTTCCCGGCGGACGCGATCCGCGAGGTCGTGCTCGGCGTCGAGGAGCGCGGCGCGCTCTCGCGCTGCGACGGCGTGCTGTCGGGCTATATGGGCGACGCCGAAATCGGCGAGGCGATCCTCGACGCCGTGGCCCGCGTGAAGCGCGCCAACTCCGCCGCGCGGTATTGCTGCGATCCTGTGATCGGCGACGTGGGGCGGGGCGTCTTCGTTCGGCCGGGCATCCCCGAATTCATGCGCGACCGCGCGCTGCCGGCGACGGATGTCGTGACCCCCAACCAGTTCGAGCTCGAATTCCTGGCCGATCGCGCCGTGGACGGCGTCGAAGCCGCCAAGGCGGCGGCCGGCGCGCTGAGGGCCGCTGGTCCGGACGTGGTGCTCGTCACGAGCCTCCAGACATCCGAGACGCCGGACGGCGCGATCGAGATGCTCGCCGTCGACGGCGCCGGCGCGTGGCGTGTCCGCACCCCGCTGCTGCCGCTCTCGGTCAACGGCGCCGGCGACGCCATCGCGGCGCTGTTCTTCGTCCATTTGCTGACGACGCGCTCCAGCGCCGAGGCCTTGTCGCGCGCCGCCTCGTCGGTCTTCGGACTCCTGAAGGCCACGGCCGAGGCTGGTTCACGCGAGATCCTGACCGTCGCCGCGCAGGAGGAGTTCGTGCGCCCAAGCCTTATGTTCGCCGCGGAGCCTGCATGAGCGCGCAACGCCTGCGCGTCGCGCGCGTCTGCGGCGTGTCGGCGCGGCTTCGGCCTGGCGCGCATCCGGTCGAGGCGCTCGAACGCGAGGCGATCGCGTCCGTCTGGAGCCGCGCGCTCGCCGAGAAGCCGCAAATGTTCGACGGCCGCGTTCTGCTCGGCGAGGACGTGGCCATTTCGGGCGGCCAGCTCGAGCTCGCCTGCCGGGAGACGGGTTTCTCCACTCTGGTCTGGCTCCGCACGCGGCCGGAGGAGCGGCGGGTGATCAACGCGTTCGGGGCGGCGGTGGTCGTCTCGGCCGACGGCGCGGCGTTGCTCGGACGGATGGCGCGCCACACCGCGAACGCCGGGCTTCTCTACTTCCCCTGCGGCACGCCGGACCGCGACGACGTTCGGGGAGACGAGGTCGACATCGAGGGCGCCATGCTGCGCGAGCTCGAGGAGGAAACCGGTCTCGCGCCTCCGCTCGTCTCGCCGACGCAGCGCGCCGTCGCGGTCTTCGACGGGTCGCTCGTCGGTTATTTCCGCCGCTTCGACTGCACGCTCGACGCCGACGCCATCCATGCCCGCGTCGGCAATTGGCTCGCGCGCGACCCCGACGCCGAGCTGGAGGAGGTGGTCCTCGCCCGTTCCGCGGCGGAGCTCGACTCCTCGTCGCCGCCTTATGTGCATGCGGCCCTTGCGGCGTTGCTTCCCGCCTGACGCATTCGCGGATTGATCGAAACGGCCGCTCCACGTAAACTTCGCAACGGTTCGGCCGATGGCCTCCGACATCTGGACTAAGTTGATGCCCGCGCGCGACGCTTTCACCGCGATCCTGACGGAGGCCCTGCCGGCCGCCGCGGACGCGCGCGCGCGTCTTGGCCTCCTCCTTACCCGCCCCTGAGGGCCGGCCGGGCGTGATCGCCCTGGCGCTCAGGGGTTGCGAAGTACCGAACCGATCAAGACACTTCCGGCCTTGCGCAGCGCCCAGCCAGCGGCCCGCGGCCGACGTCCGACCGAAGGACCATTCGAAATGACCGCATCCTCCGATCGCGTCGTGATCTTCGACACGACGCTGCGCGACGGCGAGCAATGCCCCGGCGCCACCATGACGTTCGAGGAGAAGCTCGAAGTCGCGGCGCTGCTCGACCGCATGGGCGTCGACATCATCGAGGCCGGCTTCCCGATCGCCTCGAACGGCGATTTCGAAGCCGTGGCCGAGATCGCGCGCCGCACCGAGAACGCCACGGTCGCGGGCCTCGCCCGCGCCATACCGGGCGACATCGCCCGGGCGGGCGAGGCCGTGCGCCACGCGCGACGCGGCCGCATCCACACCTTCGTCTCGACCTCGCCGATCCACCTCGCGCACCAGATGCGCAAGACGGAAGACCAAGTGATCGAGATCATCCAGGCGACGGTCGCCCAGGCCCGCAATCTCGTCGAGGACGTCGAGTGGTCGGCGATGGACGCCACGCGGACGTCGATCGACTATCTCTGCCGGGCGGTCGAGACCGCGATCAAGGCCGGCGCGACCACCATCAACCTGCCGGACACCGTCGGCTACGCGACGCCCGAGGAATATGGCGACATGTTCCGTCAGGTCCGCGAACGGGTGCCAGGCGCCGACAAGGTGATCTTTTCGACCCACTGTCATAACGACCTCGGCCTCGCGGTCGCGAACTCGCTCGCGGGGCTCGCGGGCGGCGCGCGGCAGATCGAGTGCACCATCAACGGCATCGGCGAGCGCGCCGGCAACGCGGCGCTGGAGGAGATCGTGATGGCGCTCCGGACGCGCGGCGACGTGCTGCCTTACGAGACGGGTGTCGAGTCG
This sequence comes from Hansschlegelia zhihuaiae, assembly GCF_004103825.1. Lineage (GTDB taxonomy): Bacteria > Pseudomonadota > Alphaproteobacteria > Rhizobiales > Methylopilaceae > Methylopila > Methylopila zhihuaiae. The sequence continues at coordinate 88,803 of NZ_RYFI01000004.1, read as the reverse complement.
ACGCTGCTGACCCGCGCGTCGCGGCTTGTCTCGGCCGCGACCTCGTTCCCGGTCCAGTACAACAAGGCGATCGTCGGCAAGAACGCCTTCAGCCATGAGAGCGGCATCCACCAAGACGGCATGCTGAAGCACAACGAGACCTACGAGATCATGACGCCGGCGTCCGTCGGCCTGACCAAGACCTCGCTGGTCATGGGCAAGCATTCCGGCCGCGCGGCCTTCAAGGACAAGCTGAAGGCGCTCGGCTACGAGCTCGGCGAGAACGCGCTGCAGGACGCCTTCCAGCGCTTCAAGGACCTCGCTGACCGGAAAAAGCACGTCTATGACGAGGACATCGAGGCGATCGTCGACAACCAGATCGCCTCGGCGCACGACCGCATCAAGGTGCTGTCGCTCACCGTCATCGCCGGCACGATGGGCCCGCAGTCGGCGACGCTGACGCTCGACATCGACGGCGTGCATACGACGGTCCAGTCCTCGGGCAACGGGCCCGTGGACGCGATCTTCAACGCGATCCGCCGCGTCGTGCCGCACGAGGCGCGGCTCGCGCTCTACCAGGTCCACGCCGTCACCGAAGGCACCGACGCGCAGGCCGAGGTGTCGGTGCGGCTGGAGGAGGGCGACAAGACCGTGACCGCCAAGGTCGCCGATCCCGACACGCTGGTGGCGTCCGCCAAGGCCTATGTGGCGGCGCTGAACAAGCTCTCGGCCAAGCGCGGCCAGCTTAACGCGCAGGCCGCGATCAGCGCCTGAGGCGGGCGTTCGCAAAAATGTGACGGCGTCGCGGAGCGGGCCGCGACGTCATCCTCCCGTGAACGGGGCATGTTTGTTGCGGCGGCCGGCCGCTGCAACCGCAGATCGCCAGGCGCGGACTTCTGCCGAGAATAGGGCGCGATCAGACGCCGACAGGGGGAACGTCGATGTTGAGCGTATCCAGAGCGCGGGACCTCACGCCGCCTCCGCCGCCGGAGGTGATCACCGGCAAGAACCGTCCGGACACGCTGGTCGGCGGGACCGGCGACGACACGATCGACGGGCGTGGCGGCGCGGATTCGCTCGATGGCGGTGACGGAAACGACGTGGTCGGCGGCGGCGGCGGCGATGACACCCTGCTCGGCGGGGCGGGCGACGACACGTTGTCGGCGAAGGAAATCGAAAATCCGTTCGCGGTCGCGAGCGGCGATGACGACATGACCGGCGGAGGCGGCGAGGACTGGTTTGAGGTCATCGCGTCCTCCGACGCCCGGACGCCGCTGATCACCATCACGGATTTCACCGCCGAGGACTTTTTCGTCGGCGAGGAGATGCGCGGCTATACGCGTGCAAGCGTCGAGCATGTCGGCGACGACAGCTATGTCGTCTTCACCGACGCGGCCGACGAGCTCGGCCTTGTGGTCCTGTTCGAGGGCGTGAACCTCGTCGGCGAGATCGAGTTCTCGGACGAGCGGCCCAGCTCGTTCGAGCTTTCGGGATACGATCTGCTCGGCGTCGAGACGCCCGCCGGGACCGAAGGCCCCGACTCCATCGAGGGCAATTCCGGAAACAATTCGATCGCGGGCCTCGGGGGCGACGACACCATTTCGGGCGGGCGCGGCGCCGATACGATCGACGGCGGCGACGGCGCCGACTCCATCGCGGGCGGCGAGGGGAACGATTCGCAGACCGGGGCGGACGGCGCCGACACGATCCTTGGCGACGCTGGCGACGACACGATCAACGGCGGCGTCGGCGCGGATTGGCTGTCGGGCGGGGACGGGAACGACCGGATCCTCAGCTTCTTCGGCGCCGACACGCTCGACGGCGGCGCAGGCGACGACGTCGTCCGAGGCGGACTGGACGCTCTCGCCATCCAGGGCGGGGACGGAAATGACAGCGTCACCGGCTCGCGCGGCGACGACACGATCGACGGCGGCGCCGGCGACGACTTCATCAGCGCCGGAGAGGGCGCCGACGACGTGTCCGGCGGCGACGGTGCCGACACCATCATGGGCGAGGACGACACGATCGACGGCGGCAAAGGCGCCGACTCGATCGACGGCGGCGCGCGCTCCGAGGTGTTCGGCGGCGGCGGCGACGATCAGCTCCGTGGGGGCGTCGCTCACGGCGGCGACGGCGACGACGCCATCAGGGCGCCGACGGGATATGGCGGCGCCGGCGACGACAGCGTGTCGGGGCGGGACCTCCACGGGGATGGCGGAAACGACAGCCTTTATGGCGAGCGCGGCGCGTCGACGCTGGAGGGCGGGGCGGGGAACGACTACCTCTCCGCCTATAGCGGCGAGGACATATCCTTCGGCGGCGACGGCGACGACGACTTCTACAGCCGAAAGGCCGTCGACCAGATGTTCGGCGGCGACGGGAACGACAGCTTCTACGCTGGAGGCAAGGACGACACGGTCCTCGGCGAAGCCGGCGACGACACGCTGAATGGGGGCGTCGGCGCCGACATCCTGACCGGCGGCGCTGGGTCGGACCAGTTCGAGATCCTTCACGGCGAGGGCCAGACCCCGACCATCACGGATTTCTCCGTAGAGGACAGCCTCGCCTTTCTTTATATGTCGGCCGCCACCGAGGTGACGATCGAGCATGTCGGGGGCGACAGCATCGTCACCTTCTCCGGCGGCGCGACGCGCGGCGAAGGCGACACGGTGATCGTCTTTGAAGGCGTCGACATCACCGGGACGATCACCCCCGAGAAGGGCTATTTCGTGGTCTCGGGCGAAGACCTTCTGGGATAGCGGCCGCATTCGGGCGTCCGGCGACGGAGCGGCTCGCCCTTGCGGGACGCTGCGCCATCTCTCCCCCAAGCCCAGCGGCGGAAGGGAAGTCGGATGTCGCACGGAGAGGTCCCGGTCGCAGAAGCGCGCGGCCGCCAGTCTGCGGTCGCGATCGAGGACGCGAGCCTCGCGGCCTTCTATCGCGACATGACCCCGCCGGAGCGGCGCACCTTCTGGGCGTGCGGCGTCGGCTGGGCGCTCGACGGCATGGACTACATGATCTACCCGCTGGTGATCGGCACGATCACCGCGCTCTGGCACGTGCCGCCGGGCCAGGCCGGGCTCGCCGCCACCGTCACGCTGCTCGCTTCCGCAATCGGCGGCTGGGGCGCCGGATACCTCGCAGACCGGATCGGCCGCGTCCTCACGCTCCAGATCACCGTGCTGTGGTTCTCGTTCTTTTCGCTCGCCTGCGCCTTCGCGCAGAACTTCGATCAGTTGCTGGTCGCCCGCGCGTTGCTCGGCCTCGGCTTCGGCGGCGAATGGGCGGCGGGCGCCGTGCTGATGGGCGAGACCATCCGCGCCCAGTATCGCGGCCGCGCGGTCGGCTCCGTCCAGTCGGGCTGGGCGGTCGGCTGGGGGCTCGCCGTTCTGTCGCAGGCGATCCTGTTCTCGATCCTGCCGGCCGAGACGGCTTGGCGCTGGATGTTCGCCGTCGGCGCGCTGCCGGCGTTGCTCGCGCTCTATCTCAGGATGTACGTCAAGGAGCCTGAGATCGCAGAGAAATCCAGAGCAAGCCAGGCCTCGGGCGCCGCTCGCCCCGCGATCTGGGAAATCTTTTCCGGTCCCATCCTCAAGACCACGATCCTGGCCTCTCTGCTGTCGACCGGCGCGCAGGGCGGCTACTACGCCATCACCACCTGGCTGCCGAAGTTCCTGACCTCCGACCGCGGACTGTCGATCGTCGGCTCGACCGGCTATCTCGCGGCGCTCATCGTCGGCTCGTTCGCGGGCTACCTCACGGGCGCCTGGCTCGCCGACAAGATCGGCCGGCGGAACCTGTTCCTCGTGTTCTCGCTTGGCGCCGTCGTGGTCGTGCTCGCCTACACCCAGCTGCCGCTGTCGAACAGCGTGCTGTGGCTGCTGGGCCTGCCGCTCGGCTTTTTCGCCTCGGGCTATTTCTCGGGGATGGGGCCGTTCCTGACCGAGCTCTACCCGACCCGGCTGCGCGGCTCGGGACAGGGCTTTTGCTACAATTTCGGCCGCGGCGTCGGCGCCCTGTTTCCGGCGCTCGTGGGCTACCTGTCCGCGGGAGCGTCGCTCGCAAGCGCCATCGCGATCTTCGCGGCGGCGGCCTACGGCCTGTTCTTCCTTGCGGCCTTCGCGCTGCCCGAGACCAAGGGCAAGGTGCTGCATGCCGATTAGCGCGGCGCCGGGCGAACCTCCTGCCTGTCCCGGCCCCGACCCGCGCGTCCGCGGAGCGACCCGTTTCACGGTTCCGCCGGGCGCCGTCGACTGCCACGCCCATGTCATCGGCCTGCCGCCCGCCTATCCGTTCGTGCCGGAGCGCACCTACACGCCCCCGGAGGCCACGGAGGCGGCCTATCTCGCGATGCTGGACGCGACCGGCATGTCGGCCGGGGTGCTGATCCAGGTCAGCGTCCATGGGACCGACAACCGGCGGATGATCGAGACTTTGCGCGCCCATCCGGAGCGTCTCAGGGGCGTCGCCGTCGTCGAGCCGGACGCCGGCGAGGCGACGCTCCGCGAGCTCCACGCGGCCGGCGTGCGCGCGCTTCGGCTGAACGTGCTGTTCGGCGGCGGCGTCGGGCTCGGCAACATCGAGCGCTACGGCGCGATGGCCCGCGAGATGGGCTGGCATCTCGAGTTTCTGCTCGACGCCGCCGTCCTGCCGGAGCTCTGGGCGAGGCTTCGGCGACTGCCGGTCGATTTCGTCATCGACCATATGGGCCACTTTCCGACGAGCCGCGGCTTCGACGATCCCGGCTTCCGCGCGCTGCTGGCGCTCGTCGCGGAAGGCGGCTGGGTGAAGCTCTCCGGCGCCTACCGCACCTCCGTCGACGGCGCGCACTACGCCGACGTGATTCCCTTCGCCCGCGCGCTCGCCGACGCGGCCCCGGAGCGCTGCGTGTGGGGATCGGACTGGCCGCATGTCGCGCACTGGGCCGCGACCCTCAACGCAGGCGATCTTCTCGACGGGCTCTACGACTGGCTGCCCGACAAGGATCGTCGGCGGCGCGTTCTGGTCGACAACGCCCGGCGGCTCTACGGCTTCGAGCCGCTATGAGCCGATCGGCGTACGTAGTTGTTCGTATGACGACAATTTCGCCACGCGACATGTTGCGTCGGCGCGGACGATGAAACATAAGCGACGGAAAGGTCCGCGGATTCAGCCGCGGCTGCGTTCAGCCGGCGGAAAGTCAAATACCGCCAACGAAGCGGTCAACCGCCTCGCCGGCCGTGAGTCTTGGGAGGACGTTGAATGCTGAAGTCGTTCGCCGCCGCGGCGGCCGTGTTAGCCGCTATCGGCTTTGGTTCGGCTTCGGCCGCGGACTATCCGACCCGCCCCGTGACGATGATCGTGCCGTTCGCGGCCGGCGGCCCGACCGACACCGTGACGCGTCTCGTCGCGGAGTCTATGTCGAAGGATCTCGGCCAGCAGATCGTCGTCGAGAACATCGGCGGCGCCGGCGGAACGCTGGGCGCGGGCCGGGTCGCGAAGTCCGAGCCGGACGGCTACACGCTCCTGCTTCACCACATCAGCATGGCGACCAGCGCCACGCTCTACCGCAAGCTGCCCTATGACACGCTTGGCGGCTTCGAATATGTCGGCCTCGTCACCGAGGTGCCGATGACGCTGGTGGCGCGCTCGGACTTCGAGCCGAAGGACCTCAAGGCTTTCATCGATTATGTGAAGGCCAACAAGGACAAGGTGACCTACGCCAACGCCGGCGTCGGCGCGGCGAGCCATCTCTGCGGCCTGCTCTTCATGTCGAAGATCGAGACCCAGATGACCACCGTCCCCTACAAGGGCACGGGGCCGGCGATGACTGATCTGGTCGGCAAGCAGGTCGACACGATGTGCGACCAGACCACCAACACGACGAACCAGATCAAGGGCGGCAAGATCAAGGCCTACGCCACGACCACGACCACGCGCGTCTCGTCGCTGCCGGACGTGCCGACGGCCGCCGAGGCCGGCCTGCCTGGCTTCGAGGTCAGCATCTGGCACGGCATCTACGCCCCGAAGGGCACCTCGCCCGAGATCGTCAAGAAGCTGTCGGCGTCGCTCCAGAAGGCGCTGAAGGACCCGCTCGTCGTGAAGCGCTTCGCGGATCTCGGCACAACGCCGGTCTCCGACGCGGACGCCACGCCCGAGGCTCTCAAGGCGAAGCTCACCTCCGAGATCGACCGCTGGGCGCCCGTGATCAAGGCCGCCGGCGTCTACGCCGATTGACGACGGCCTGACGCCGCGGCCTCGCGCGGCGTTCCTTCCTCGTCCGTTCCGCTTCAGCGAAGAGGCCGCTCCCATGCAGATGGACACCCGCGAGGTCGCCTGCGGCGCGATCTTCGTCGTCACCGCGGCGCTCTTCGCCTATGGGACGGTCGACTTGCCGATGGGCTCGTCGATCCGCATGGGGCCAGGGTATTTCCCGCTGATGCTCGCCGCGATCCTCGGCGTCCTCGGCTTCGTGATCCTGCTGAAAGGCTTCGGGCGCGAGCAGTCGCCGATCGGCGGGATTCCATGGCGCGGCCTCCTCTTCATCCTGGCGGGGCCGATCATCTTCGGCCTGACGGTCCGGGGCCTCGGCCTCGCGCCGGCGATCGCCCTCGTCGCGGCGATCGCCACGCTTGCGAGCAGCAAGGCCACGCCTGTGCTCATCGCCGCGATCGTGGTCGGCCTCGTGGCCTTCTGCGTCATCGTCTTCAGTTACGGGCTCGGCCTGCCCTACGCCCTGATCGGACCGTGGGTCGCTCCGCTGGTCCCCGGCGTCTGAGAGGAGAGCCCCATGGAGCTGCTCGACAATCTCTACATCGGGTTCCAGGCGTCGCTTGCGCCCGTCAACCTGTTCTACTGCTTTCTCGGCGTGCTGCTCGGCACGCTGATCGGCGTGCTGCCGGGGATCGGCCCGACCGCGACGATCGCGATGCTGCTGCCGATCACCTTCGGACTGAAGCCCGAGACCTCGCTGATCATGCTGGCCGGCATCTATTACGGCGCCCAGTATGGCGGCTCGACCACCGCGATTCTGATCAACCTGCCGGGCGAAAGCTCGTCGGCCGTCACGGCGATCGACGGCTACCAGATGGCCAAGCAGGGCAGGGCCGGGCCGGCGCTCGCCACCGCGGCCCTCGGCTCGTTCTTCGCGGGCTCGGTCGCGACCGTGCTGGTCGCGGTGTTCGCCGGGCCGCTCACCGAGATCGCGCTGCAGTTCGGGCCGGCCGAGTATTTCTCGCTGATCTTCCTCGGCCTGATCTCGTCGGTCGCGCTCGCCCATGGCTCGGTGATCAAGGCGCTCGCCATGATCGTCCTCGGCCTGCTGTTCGGCCTGGTCGGCACCGACGTGACCTCCGGCGCCCAGCGCTTCACGCTGGGCATCCCCGAGATCTCCGACAAGCTTGAATTCGTCGCGGTCGCGATCGGCGTGTTCGGCCTCGCGGAGATCCTGAGGAACCTCGAGAACGAGCATGACCGCGACGTCATGGTGACGAAGATCACCGGCCTTCTGCCTTCGAAGGAAGACTTCAAGGCGATGGTCGGACCGGTGCTGCGCGGCACGGCGCTCGGCTCCGCGCTCGGCATCCTGCCCGGCGGCGGCGCGATCCTGTCGTCGTTTGCGGCCTACACGGTCGAGAAAAAGATCTCCAAGCATCCGGAGAGGTTCGGCAAGGGCGCGATCGAGGGCGTCGCCGGACCCGAGTCGGCCAACAACGCCGGCGCCCAGACCTCGTTCATCCCGATGCTGACGCTCGGCATCCCGGCCAACGCCGTGATGGCGCTCATGGTCGGGGCGATGATCATCCAGGGCATCCAGCCGGGGCCGAACGTCGCCGTAGAGCAGCCGTCGCTGTTCTGGGGCGTCATCACCTCAATGTGGATCGGCAATCTGATGCTGGTGCTGCTCAACCTGCCGCTGATCGGGCTGTGGGTCAGGCTGCTGACGATCCCCTACACGATCCTGTTCCCGGCGATCCTGGTGTTCTGCTCGATCGGCGTGTTCTCGGTGAACTCGAACGTGTTCGACCTCTACACGGTCGCGTTCTTCGGCTTCATCGGTTACGTGCTGGTCAAGCTCGGCTGCGAGCCGGCGCCGCTGCTGCTCGGCTTCGTGCTCGGCCCGATGATCGAGGAGAACCTCCGGCGCGCCATGACGATCTCGCGCGGCGACTGGACTGTGTTCTTCACCCGTCCGCTGAGCGCCACGCTGCTCGTGATCTCCGTCCTGGTGCTGCTGGTCGTCTTCCTGCCGTCCGTCAGGAAGAAGCGCGAGGAGGTTTTCGTCGAGGAGGACTGAAGCCGGCTGGACAGCCGGGGCCGGCTTTGTTACATCCCCGCCGCGGCCGCCGAGCGGCCGCCAAAACCCTCCGGTTTTCCGGGCGCATAGCTCAGTTGGTAGAGCAGCTGACTCTTAATCAGCGGGTCCTAGGTTCGAGCCCTAGTGCGCCCACCAAGATCCTCTTGGTGACACGTCCCGGCCCAGGGCGACATTCCGACAAACCGCCCTGTTTCGTCCTCCGGGCGAGGCGCTTTCGGACGCCTGCTCGGCGTCCCGGCGTAAATCTGCAGCATCCGGGCTGTCTTGGCGGAGCCGAGCGCGCGCAGCCTGCGCATGAGTCATTTCTGGCGTCTGCGCCCTCGATTTCTCCGTCGGCGCCTCGCGGACGCCGCCATGTTCATCCCGACCCGCGACTCGCTCACGATTGGCCAGAGCTGGGTCGTTCTACCGATCTTTGATCACGACGTTCGTCTGGCCTTTTTCGATCTGGTCAATCACGAGGAGCTTGACCACGTCGGGACCAACATTTGCTCCTTTGTGCCACTGTTCGACAGCCTCCAGGATGAAATCGCCAGTTTTGAAGATCGCCGTCTTACCGGTGACCTCGTTTGAGACGCCGAGCGTTCCGGCGAGGACGTAAGCGTAACGCTGGAAAGGATGCTTGTGGACTGGAAGTGTTGCGCCGGCCTGGATTTCATAAGTCGACACGATGACCTGGACGTTTTGCTGAGGCAGGACAATCGGCTGTCCGCTCGACGTCGCCGACGTCTCAAAGAGGGGCGTCACAACCACAGCTGGAGTCTGATCCAACGCCGCAGCAGGCGTCACGACTAGAATAAGGCTCGCAAAGATCGACACATTCTTGATAAGTCGCATCTCTATCTCCGAATATGTGTGAAGTGTGCTGGGCCAATGTCCGAACGGACAAACTTTCGTTCGTTCGGAGGTCTTGAGACGCCTCCGACAGGACACGCGGCCAGTTCTTAATGTCCCGTGACACGCGCTCTGGAATCTGCCGTCTCGCGGCGTTCGGATCGAGGCGCTGCAGCGCTGCGATCCATCGCTGCGCGGGCCCGGCCCGGGGCGACACTTGATGCATCCCCGTCGTCAAACGGATAAAGTCCGCCGACCGACACGGGTTGGGGCAGACGCATGACTCTCGCACGATCCTGGAACAAGATTCGCTCGATGGGTGGCGGCAAGCGTCGCCGGAAGCTCAACGCCGAGCGGTCGGGGCGGATCGCCGCCCTTCCGAGCGCCGCGCCGGCGGAGGAGCCGCAGGCCGTGACAGTGGCGGACGCCGCCCCGGACGCGCCGAAGCCCGTTCCGCGGTCGCCCTATGAGGGCCTGCCGGCCCGCGCCTTCTGGCGGTCGGGCGTCACGGAGCAGCACCCTCTCCGGGTCGCGGATCTTTACCGCAAGAAGTTCGCGCTCTCGCCGAGCCACCAGATCGCGACCGCCGGCAGCTGCTTCGCGCAGCATATCGCGCGGCGGCTGAAGGGCGCCGGCTATTCGATCGTCGACCGCGAGCCCGCACCGCTCGGATTCGACGCCGCGGACGCCCAGCTCTACGGCTACGGGCTCTATTCCGCTCGCTACGGCAACATCTACACGGCCCGCCAGCTGCTGCAGCTCGCCCGCGAGGCGTTCCGCGAGTTCGAGCCGGCCGTGCCGGTGTGGCGCAAGGGCGAGCGCTTCTTCGACGCGCTCCGCCCTTCGGTCGAGCCCGAGGGCCTCGCCAGCGCGGAGGAGGTCACGGCCCACCGCGCCGCGCATCTGAAGCATGTCCGGGGCATGCTGAAGCAGGCCGACGTGATCATCTTCACCTTCGGCCTGACCGAGACCTGGGAGCACCGCGCGAGCGGCACCGTCTATCCGACCGCCCCGGGCACGATCGCGGGTCGCTATGACCCGGCGGTCTTCGCCTTCCGCAACCTCACCCATTCCGAGGTGCTGGCCGACTTCCTGGCCTTCCGCAAGCGCGTGCGCGAGGTCAATCCGACGGTGAAGTTCCTGCTGACCGTCTCGCCGGTGCCGCTGACCGCGACCGCGAGCGGCGAACATGTGCTGCCGGCGACCATCTATTCGAAATCGGTGCTGCGGGGCGTCGCTGGCGAGCTCTACCACCGCTTCGACGACGTCGACTATTTCCCGTCCTACGAGATGGTCGCAGGGCATCCGTCGCGCGGCTTCTTCTACGAGCCCAATATGCGCGCGGTCGCGAACGCCGGCGTCGACGTCGTGATGCGCGCCTTCTTCGAGGCGCATGGCATCGAGGCCGCGCCGCGGGCGGCCGCCGAGCCGCGCCCGAAGGGCGACAGGGAAGGGGGCGGACGCCGCAAGGGCGGCGGCAAGCGCTCCAAGGACGACGTGGTCTGCGAGGAGATGCTGCTCGAGGCCTTCGCCAAATGAGGCTCTGCTTCATCGGCAATTCCCACATCGTCATGGTGAAGTCCGCGTGGGACGAGTTCGCCAAGTCGCATGCCGACCTCGAGGGCGAGTTCTTCGCGGCGTCTGGCTCCAAGATGAACGGGCTCGAGCTGCGCGGCCGGTCGCTCGTGAGCGATAATCCGTCGGTCGTCGACCAGCTCAAGGCCACCTCGGGCGGCAGGACCTCGATCGACGTCGACCGCTATGATGGCTTCGTGCTGGTCGGGCTCAATCTTGGCCTCGTCAACGTGCTGCGCGTCGGCCAGGACCATCGGACGGTCGCGACCGTCGGCAAGGCGCCCTTCGGGCATCTCTGCTCGGACGGCGCCTTCGACCTCGCGGTGAAACGGCAGTTCGACGCCGCGTCGTCCCGGCGCATCGCCGAGATGATCCGGTCGGTCGACCAGAAGGTCCCGATCGCCGCAGTGCCGACGCCGCACGCCTCGCGCGGCATCACCGGGCGCTCGAACCAGTTCTGGGCGGACGCCGAACTGCTGAGCGCGCGGGCGGAACAGCCCTGGCGCGAGCAGCTGGAGGACTTCATCCGGGCCTGCGGCGTCGCCTTCGTCGAGCAGCGCGAGGAGACGCTCGACGGGCGCTACTTCACCGAGCGGCGATTTTCTGTCGGATCGGTGCGTCTGCGCGGCATGACGGAGCGCGTCGAGGAGGAGTTCCGCCACATGAACGCCGACTACGGCGCTTTGGTCTTGCAGGATGTGATGCCGCATTTCGGCTCCGCGGCCTGAGCCGGCGGCGCCCGGCGTTTTGACTGCGCGCCGCCGGGGGCTAATCTCGCCGCGCCCTCATAGCTGACCGGCGGGTCGATGACGACGCCAGACCAGACCTCGTCGCACCGGATGATCGTCGGGATTTGCCTGGCGCTCGCCGCGGCGGCCATCGCGGTTTGGGGGTTTGCGGTGTCGGCGGGCGCCGCGGGGCTTGGACCGTCCGCCATGACGCCGAACGCCGGGATCGCGATCCTCGCGGCGTGCGGCGGCTGGTTTGCGCTGCAGCGGCGATCCCGGGCCGCGACGATCGGCGGTTACGCGCTCGTCTCCGTCGCCGCCGCGATCTCGATCGCGACCCTGGTCCAGCACGTCGCGCGGATCGATCTCGGCGTCGACACGCTGATCGGGCGCGAGCTCATGAGTCCGGCCACCGGACATCCTGGTCGACCGAGCGCCGCCGTCGGAGTGTCGCTCCTGCTCGCGGCGATCTCTATCGCGTTGACCCGCTTCCGCTCGGCCCTCGTCGAGGAGCTCCGGCAGTTCGCGCGGATCGCCGGCCTCGCCCCGCCGCTCTTCGCGTTGGCGCTGCAGCTTTACGATCCGGCGGCGCTCGACGTGATCGACGGCTTCGAGCAGACGGCGCTCAGCACGTCGCTTGCGCTCACCCTCCTGCTGCTCGCCGTCGGCTTCGACAGAGCGGCGGCGAGCCTAAGATGGCAGATCGCGAGCATTGGCGTCGTCACGGTCGCGCCGCTGGTCGCGCTGACCGTGCATTTCGCGAGCGCCGAGCGGGAGAGCGCGCTCGCGGCCGCGAGCGAACGGCTCGCCGCGACCGCGCGCATCGGCGCCGAACGCCAGGACGCCGTGATCGCCCAGACGCGCCAGATGCTGTCCTTTCTGGCGCGGTCGAGCGCGATCCGGTCCTTCGGACCGACGTGCAATCGCGAACTGGCCGAGAACCTGACGCAGATTCCCTTCGTCCGCTCGCTTTCGGTGATCGACCGCGCCGGCGTGGTGCGCTGCGCCGACCAGGCGTCCAAGCTGCCGCTGCAGGTCGCCGACCGCGACTATGTCCGGGACGCCTTCGGAACGGGGCGGTTCACCGTGAGCGGCTTCATCATCTCGCGCGCGAACGGCATGCCGCGCATCGCCGCCGCACTGCCCGCCCCCGAGGGCGACGCGGCCGAATTCCTGGTGGTGGCTTTCCTAGATCTCGAGGCGCTCGCCGGCCCGCTCGCGGGCATCGGCCACGGCGAGGAGCGGGGCGAGACGGTGACGCTGGTGGACAGGGGCGGCGTGGTCATCGCGCGCGAGCCGCGCGACGACAACCTCATCGGCGTCAATCTCGCCGATGCGACCTTCGTGACGCAGGCGCTCGCCAATCCCGGTCAGCCATTCGAGGCCGCCGAGCTCGGCGGCGAGGCGACGGTCTACTACGCAAGCAGGGTGCTGGACGGCGAGGGCACGCTGATCGTCGGCATGCCGAGACGCGAGGTCGTCCGGCCGGTCGACAAGCGGCTCAACCACCGGCTGCTGCTCATCAGCGGCATCCTGGCGGCGTCGCTCGCGCTCGGGGTGCTGGGCAGCGAAACGCTCGTGCTGCGCCCCCTGCGGCGTCTGACCGCCTATGCGGGCCGACTGGAGGACGGCGACCTCGCCGCGCGTCCCGATGTCAGGGCGACCGGCGAGGTCGGGGCCCTCGGCCGGGCGCTCGCCGTCTCGGCCGCCGCCATCGAAGACCGCGAACGGCGTCTCGCCGAGGCCGAGGCGCTGTTCAGGGGGCTGTTCGACCATTCGCCGGATTCCAAGGCCGTGATCCGGGTCGAGTCCGATGGCGGGTTCCGGGTTGAGACCTGGAACGCGGCGGCCGCCGCCGCCACCGGGCTGTCGCCCGGCGAAGTGGTGGGTCGCTCGCCGCACGAGGTGTTCCCGGGCTCCCGCGGCGAGGCGATCGAGCATGATTTGAGGCGTACGCTCGCGCTTGGGCGCGTCACGACCATCGAGCGCGAGCCCGTCGTGCAGGGACTGCCCACCGTCTTCGAGATGGTGCAGGTGCCGCTGCGCGGCGCGGACGGCTCGATCGAGCGGATTTTCCTCAGCGCGCGCGACATCAGCGAGCGCAAGCGCGTGGAGCGCCTGAAGAACGAGTTCGTCTCGACCGTCAGCCACGAGCTCCGCACGCCGCTCACCTCGATCGCGGGCTCGCTCGGGCTGCTGTCGGGCGGCGCGGCCGGCCCGCTGAGCGACCGGGCCCGCCACCTCATCACGATCGCGCACTCGAACAGCCTGAGATTGGTCCGGCTCATCAACGACATCCTCGACATCGAGAAGATCGAGGCCGGCCGGATGACCTTCGACCTCAGGTCGCTGGTCGTGACCGATGTCGTGGCGCAGGCGATCGGAGGCCTCAAATCCTACGCCGACGAGTACGGGGTCGAGGTCGAGCTGGCGCCGCGCGGCGACGAGCTCATGGTCTATGGCGACGAGGACCGGCTCACCCAGGTGGTCACCAACCTGCTGTCGAACGCCATCAAATATTCGCCGCGCGGCGGGCTGGTCACGGCGTCGATCTTCGCCGAACGGGATGCGGTCGCGATCGTGGTCAAGGACTGCGGTCCGGGCATTCCGGAGGCGTTCCGCGGCAGGCTCTTCACGAAGTTCGCGCAGGCGGACGGCTCCGACAGCCGCCGCAAGGGCGGCACGGGGCTCGGCCTCGCGATCGTGCGCGAGATCGTCGAGCGCCACGCCGGCGCGGTGACCTATCGGACCGAAGCGGGCCTCGGGACCGAGTTCGAGGTCCGGCTGCCCCGCCACGTGATGCGGGACCGAACAGCGCCGCCGGTTCTCCCAGAACACCCCGCCCGTCCGAAGATCCTGATCTGCGAGGACGATGCGCTGATCGCCGCGATTCTCGCCGAGCAGATGCGCGACGTCGGCTTCGAGGGCGTCACCGCCGACACCATGCGCGCCGCCGTCCAGGCCGTGGGCCGCGACGAGTTCGAGGCGGCGCTGATCGATCTCAGCCTGCCGGACGGCGACGGCCTCAGCCTGATCCGCGCGCTGCGCGCACTGCCGAAGGGTCGAAACCTCCCGGTGTTCGTGGTGTCGGCGGATGCGGAGCGGGGGCGGCGCGACGTGCGGGCGGCCGATCTCGACGTCAAGGCATGGCTCGAGAAGCCGGTCGACACGGGACGCCTTCTGAGACTGCTGCGCCAGCGCGTCGGCGCTGCTCCGCGGCCGCGCATCCTGCATGTCGAGGACGACCGCGACCTCTGCAACGTCGTCTCCGCCGCGATCGCGCCGATCGCGGAGGTCGTGTCGGTCACCAGCGTGGCGGGGGCGCGCCGCGAGCTCCAGGCCGGAGAGTTCGACCTCGCCATCCTTGACGTCGCCCTCGAGGACGGTTCTGGCCTCGAACTGCTGCGACTTCTGAACGGCGCCGACGGCGCGCGCCGGACGCCGATCATCATCTTTTCGGCGCGCGACGCGGAGCGCGAGGTCGTCGCCCAGGCCGAGGCGGCTCTCACCAAGTCCCGAACGTCGCTCGGCGCCCTGGTCGATGCGGTCCGCAGGGTGGTGGGCGAAGCCGAGGCGGCCGAATCTCCGCCGAAACGGTCCTATGGCTGATCTCCCGCCCGCCGCTCTGGAGACCGACGCCTACGGCGCGCGTGAGGTTCATTTCAGGGCCGAGCGGGCCCTGGTCGTCGCTTTGCCGATCGTCTTCTGAGCCTTTCCTTCGGCTTCGAGCGCCTTGCCGCGGGCCTGCACGGCCTTCTCGCCGGTCGCCTTGCCGGCGGCCGCCTTCGTCTTCCCCGCGACCTCCTTGGCCGCGCCCTTGACCGTATTCTTGTTGACCATCTCGAGCGATCTTCCGGGTCGAGGCCGAAGTCAGAGCACGAAGCGTCCAAGAACGACCCCGACCAGCAGAGCTGCGCCGGCGGCCGCGAGCGGGTTGCGGCGAATCTGCGCTTCGAGGGAGCCCATGCGATCGTCGAACTCGTCGGTCGCGGCCTCGTAGGCGGCCGAGCTCTTGCGGGAGGCGCGCCTGACATGGGCCGCGCCGGACGCCGAGTTCCGGTCGATCGCGTCTCCGATGTCGGCGCCGGCCTTACGCGCCTGCGACGCGGCGCGACGGCCGGTCGATCCGACGGCTTCCGTCATCTCATCCGCCTTGCCGGTGGTTCTGCGCGTCTCCATTGGGCCGCCTTCCGTCAAAAATCACGGTCTTCTTGACCGCCTTCGAAAAAATCAACGTCCGCTGCGCGCGGCGGTTCCGCGCGGCCGCCCGTGAGCGCCATGAGGTCGCTTGCGGAGCGCGAGCCGCGATCCTATAAGGGCCGCCGCCGGCTCGGAGTGTGGCGCAGCTTGGTAGCGCACCTCGTTCGGGACGAGGGGGTCGCAGGTTCGAATCCTGCCACTCCGACCAGTCGGCTCAGTATGTGTTCCGTGCCTAATGTTACGGAAGCCGTTACGATAACGGGGCACCAAAAAGCCTTCGGCGGCTTCTTCTGGAAGTCCCGGTGGTGGCGTCGCGGACGGACTGCAGCGCCTCATCCGTGATGTTGTAGAGCCCGACGACGCCTCCCATAGATCCACTCCGTTCTGCATCGAGGATTCGTCGATCGACGAGCCGCAGCTCAGGCCAACTTCGGCCTAAACCGCTACGCCTACGACAGTCCCACCTTGACCGGGCGTCAAGGTGAAAAACCTCACGTGCTCAGACCGCAGATGTGCGTGTCCCGGAGATCGAAATTCAGGCGCCGACGTTCGCCGTCTCCGGAGGACTACTCGGCGGCTATCGCGCTTTGCTGCGGGTCGCCCATATGCGCGGCCTTGAACTGCGCCACGATCTGCTGAACGACGGGATGCAGGACATGGCGCATGTCGGCGCGCCATGCCGTCTTCTGGTCGACGTTCGTGGCGATCTCGTAGCTCGGGAAATAAATGATGTCGTCGTAAGCCGATGTGATCTCGTGGGCGACCGTCCTGAGCGTCGCCTTCGACGCGGCGTTCGCCACCAGCACATCCTCGGACTGGAAGGTGCCGCCGAGGGGGACAGGAGACACGGTCAGGAATATCTTCGGGTTCCTGACGCAGTGGGTCCGAATGAGGCGGTAGATGCCCTCGACGTTGTCCATGTTCTGCTTGAAGTCGAGGACGTGGATCTCGATCGGCGCCTTTCTCGCGACCTCTCGCGGCGTCGGCGAGGCGTTGCGGTAGAGACCGGAGGCGGGGTCGAAGGCAGCCTCGGTCAGGCCGAGCGTGAGCACGATCGCGTCGGCCTGCTTGACCGACTGGAAGTCGTCATAGAAACGCCGTCGGCGGCCGATGATCGCCTCGACGGTGCCGCTGTAAACGCTGTGATGATGCCCGTCCATGAAGGTCCCGCCCTTCTGCGGGATCAGCAGGGCGTCGTCAGGAAGAACTTCGGGGCCTTCCAGGATGCGTCGGAACTCGAGCAACATCGACGCCGTGTTGAAGCGGTTCGTGAGCTGGGATTCGTACACCCCTTGGTCGAGCTCGGGCAGCTCCTGCGGTCGGCTCAGGACCGTGAACCCTTCCTCCTGGAAGACGGTTTCGATCCGGCGCGCAAAACAGGAGCCCATTGCGGAGACGCTCGCACCGGCCGGGACCTTCACGTCGGTGCGGGGCCGCCAGATGGGAAGAGTGGCGCGGCCGATGCGCTGGCAGGCGTCCGTGGGCGAGTCGCCGGCGTCTCCCTTGCCCCAGCGCCAGTTCGGGTTGCTCTTGAAATTGGCTGCGTATTCCGTGCTCGAGATCACCTTGCCAACCATGGAAAGCCACCCCCTTCGACATTTCGGGTTGGTTCAACCTCTAGTTCGCGTCATTAGTGTCTAGCCTACCCATAGCCGCTCCACGGTTGCAACAAAATCGCTTGCATCAAAGACACGAGCCCGACCCTCGCCGGGCCTTGATCTTGAAGTCGGCTTTGCTGTTCGGTTCGACTGTCTCCGCCCAAGTCACGATCTTTTGATTGTCACGCGCGGCAGAGTCGGGACATCCCGCGTCCAAGACCTCAGCGATCCTGGCGGCGACTGGAAGCCGGCGGTGACTGGCAATCCGTGGGACGGCTACGTCAGGCCGGCGATCCCCAAAGCCCGGCCCTGCGGACACCTATCGGGATCGATGCGCAGGCCAACGAGGACGCCGAAAAGGAGACGCTTTGGCGCGAACCGATCACGACGTTCGCCATCGTGTTCTCGTTTTTGCCGAGGAGAAACAGGAGCGTATCCAAAACTGTTTGTTCGGGACGAGAGGTCGCAGGTTCGAATCCTGCCACTCCGACCAGTCGGCTCAAAGGGTTAGGAGACGGGGCTTTCGCGAGCGCCCCCGAAACCGCCCGAAGACCTGTTCAGACCGCATGGCGACGCCCTCTGGAAGTCCGGACGGGTGATGGCCGTGGCGCTCTGCAGATCACCCCAATGTGGCGCTTCGGGCGCGGAAGAATCCTCCGGCGGATCGTTACCTTGGCCGCTTGGTCTTCAAGCCCCTTTCTATCGTTGGCCGCCTCCCGCGAGGTCGCCCATGAGCGCCGGATCTTGCCGATAGGGTCGCCGGATCTCCTCAGTGAGCCCGTCTCTCATTCGACCGCCACAGGACATAGTCCCGCCGTCTCGGGCCTTCGGGCCGTCTGCGCGCTCACCTCGGGCGCCAGCGCTCGGCCTCGACTCGGACTTTGGCGCAGAGTGAAAGGACATGGCGCGCCACCTGGACATACTCCGCTCCAAGCCGCCCCACCACGTTCCGGTTCTCTTCCGGAGGCAGCGCGATTTGATACGGCGCGATAATGCCAAGTAGCTTCCTAAGCTCGTCGATCATCTTGAAGAACTGTCTTGCCGTGTTTGGCGACGATCGAGAGGTCAAAACGGCGGTGTGATTCGGAGGCTCCAGGGCAAAGCGGCACATTTCGGGAAAGGAGATGCTGGCAGGCGCTTCGCCCGCCTCCAAAGCGGGAGCAAGATCAGGGTTGCGCTCAAGCATCGCCTCGATACGCGGTGAGAGATCAGCCGCAACCCGTTCGGCCAGAACAGCCAGCTCGCCGTCGGCGGCCTCCCACTCGGCTTGAGAGCGCTCTTTCGCTGTTAACATCGCGCTCTTGTGCTGCGCGCTGCTGCTCAGAATTTGCCATATGAGAGCGCTCGCCACGGCGACGGCCGCCACCGCGGCGATCAAGCTTCCATAGGTCGCGAGATAAGGTTCGGTCGCTACGGGCGGCAGAGAGGAACCGACAAGCATGCTCCCGATCAGGAGGCCGGCCGTGAAACCGACAGCCGCGGTTCCTGCAACAATCGATTTCCCGGCCATCGCGGCTGCGCCCTTGGCTACATGGTTGTGCGACTAACGGGCATATGTCGGCTGAAGGCGCAATGCTGGTCTCGACTTTGTCCGACGCTGCGCCCGGTGCGACACGTTACTTGTCTTGCTAGAGCTGAGCCGCATCAAACCTGCTGAACGCCTTGTTCTGGAAGACCGCGTCAAACCAGCGTAGCGTTCCGTCCGGGTCGCGGCCCTCACTGAGGATTATCTCGTACAGAATATAGTCTTGCTCGTACATAAAGTTCGCCAATTCATGAAACAGCGGCGTTTCAGGACCATAAGATCGCCGCATCCACGTTTCCACCAGGACGAATTTGTTCTTTTTAAGGGTTTCGACGGCTCCCTTCAGGATCCTGAGTTCTGACGCTTGAGTGTCGAGTTTTATGAAATCCGGAGCGCGTAGCCCCTTTGCTGCTACAATATCGTCCATTCGAGCATAGTCGCACTCAATGAGCGGAATATCTTTCCGCCGATCCGCGTCCAGCAACAGGATGCTGCTTCCGACGCCCATGTTTCCTAACAGCTTGATATTGTCTGTCTTATTCTCGTCAGACAGGGCCACTGGGTGCAAGCCATAGTCGCGTATTTGAGAAAAGCGTACAGCGTCGTCGACGGGTTTGTACCTCCCGACCAATGGTTCAAACAACTCAAAACGCGCGCCGGGCAGCACCCTTTGGGCTTCGATGGACCAGCGGCCAATGTTGGCGCCGACGTCATATAGGACGTTCAACTCCCAGCCGTTCTCGCTTAATCTTCTTAGCAGGCTGGCGTGATCTACGACAGACAAGCGAACCTCCGATCAAAGATCGTGTGTTAGGCTGCACGACCTATCAGACACGGTCCCCCTTGGGGCTCAAATGATAGCTCCCCACCCCGGACGAGCCAAGTGAGCCAGCCCTCGGTCTCAAGTCGCCTCCGCCCCTGCGGATTGTCGACCGTGGTTAAACTCGCCCTCCCGAAACAGGAGCGCCCGACCTGCCCGCATCATGGAGCGGCGCGACGGCAGCGGTCGGCGTCGGTCGAGCGTCAGATTCGATTTCATTGGGGCCGTGCCGCGTGACGGCTCGCTTCGGACACGCACTCGCCGGCCGCGTCCCCGAAATCCGCGGAGTAAGTGAGACTTGGTGAGCAAGGCCCGGAGCGAAGCCGGCGGGGCATGCGCCCCCGCCGGCTCCGTCGCAGCGCTTATTTCGGCACGGTCGCGACATAGGTGAGGACGGAGTCCCACAGGTCGCATTTGTGCTGGGCCTTGAACTCGGCGTCGCTGATCACCGTCGAGAACGGGATGTTCAGCTCCATGATGCCGAGCCGGTTGGGCGCGCCCCTGTAGCGCGGCCAGGGGCTTTCGCCGCGGCCGTTCGGATTGCCGGTCCAGGCGAAGTTTGACCAGGCCTCGACCATCTCGTCCGACAGCTTGTGCTGCTTCTTGGTGAGCTCGCGTTGGATGCCCTGGTCGCCGCCATGCCAGCCCGGGAACAGGTAAGGCAGTTCGGCGGTGTGATAGGCGAGGGCTCGGAAGCCCGGCATTTTGGGGAAGAAGGTCGGCGCCGTCCGGTCGGCGAACTGGTACATGAAAAGCGGCGTCTGGCTCGCCAGCACCCGGTTGTCGTTCCGCTTGGTGCAGAGCGTGATGTCGCTGCCGATCGCGTTGAGCGCGAAATACGGCGACTCATAGGCCGAGAGCGGATAGCGCTTCTTGACTTTCTGCTGCGTCCCCGAAGAGTACTGGGCGCCGCCAAAGCCCGCGATCCGCGCGTCGTAGTCGGCTTCCGTCGCCGGCGTCTGGCCGGGGCGGAAATATTGCGCGACGCCGAGGCCGAAGGCGCCGTCGTCATACACGCCCCCGCTCAGAACCGGCATCTTGTTGAAGTCGCCGGACGCGACCCTGGCGAGCATCGGGCCCGGAATGATCTCGCCGTCCTCGATCGGCCCGGCGACATAGGCGCTGTTCGCGCTCGCCGTTCCGGCGAGGTCGAAGATCTGCTGGGCGCTCAGCTTGCGCAGGCATTTCGCGGTCTGGGCGTCCGCGCCGTTTCCGCAACCCGCGGCCGCGGCCATGTTGACGGCTCTGGTCTCCGCGGTCGCCAGCGGAATGCTGGCGAAGATGCCGCTCTGGAGGATCGCGCGGTGGAACAGTCCCTTGAACAGCGGCGAGGTCATGCCGATCACGGCGTCGATCGAGCCTGCCGACTGCCCGCCCAGCGAGACGTTGCTTTTATCGCCGCCGAACTTCGCGATGTTGGCCTGGACCCATTTCAGCACGGCGAGCTGGTCCAGGATGCCGTAATTGCCGATCGGATGACCTTCCGCCTTGAGCGCCGGATGGGCGAAGAAGCCCACCAGGTTCATGCGGTAGTTCATGGTGACCACGATGGTCTTGCCGTCGCGCGCGAGCTTCGAGCCGTCATAGCCGTCGCTCGCCCCGTCGACATTGCCGCCGCCATAGATCCACACGATCACCGGCAGCTTGCCGCCGCCGCGCAGATGCGCGTCGGGCGCGAAGACGTTGAGGTAGAGGCAGTCCTCATTGGTGTTCTGCGGGCCCGCGAACGGCCCAAGCGTCGTCACCTGGAGGCATTGCGGGCCGAAGCTGGTCGCCTCAAGCGGCTTGCTCCACGGCTCCGGCTCCTGCGGCGGCGTCCAGCGCAGCGCGCCGACCGGCGGCTTGGCGTAGGGGATGCCGAAGAACTTGGCGACGCCGTCTTCGACGAAGCCGCGCACGTCTCCCTTGTCGGTCGCGACCCTGGGTCCGAGCGCCGGGGCGGGCTGCGGCGCGGCGGACGCCGCCGCGGCGAGCGTCGTCGCCAAGCCGAGCAGCGCCGCGGCGAGGATGGCCTTCGGCCCACCTCGAGAACCACCGATTTTCGTCATTTCCTCCCCCTGTTCTTTCTTGTCTTGGGGCCGCGTCAGAGCGGACGCGCGCGAGCGTTCGCCGCGGCGATTTTCCAGCCGCGTCGGTGCGAACGCTCGGCGGTGAGCGAACTCGATCTTCGCATTCAGAGAACTGGCGGGCAGGGGCGCAAACCTGACGATGGAAAAAATTCCGGCTGATTCGTCAAAAGACGTAACGCTCGGCCTTGTCGCGCCCCATCTCTGGGAAAAGACCTTCCGGGAGGAGAAAGTGCCGTACAACGTACTGAGTCGAACAGGCGATCGCCCTCGCACCGCCTACTGCATGTCCGCCGCGGAGGCGGCCGAAATGGTCCGCAAACTCACCGCCGACGGCGCCGGCGCGATCCGTGTGGTGTCGACCGAGGGCATAGTGGTCCCGACCGAACGCCTCGAGCTCATGGAGCGCGCGGAGCGGCAGGCGGGTTTTGACCAACGGCCGAGGGCGACCGGCTGAGGCGAGCAGCCGTCTCCTCCCCAAACGAAAAGGGCGCCGCCCTTTGAAGGCGGCGCCCGATCCACTAGGCGGCCTGGCTGCAGGCGATTAGTTCAGCAGCCGGCCGTTTTCCAACTGCGCGCCCACCAGCCGCTCGTCTGCGTTGGCGTGCGACTTGCCGTTGAGCGCGCTCCAGAGCGGGACCGTCTCCTGGATGCGGCGGAACTCCGCGAGCGCCTGACCGACCACCTGGTCCATATTGTAGTAGCGGTAGGTCGCGAGACGGCCCACGAAGTGGACGTTCTCGGTCTCCATCGCGAGCGCCTGGTATTTCTTGTACAGCGCCTGGTTCTCCGGGCGGGGGATCGGGTAGTAGGGATCGCCCGTCGCCGACGGATATTCGTAGGTGATGGTCGTCTTATGGTGCTCCTGGCCGGTCAGGTGCTTGTATTCCGAGATCCGGGTGTAGTCCTCGGTCATCGGATAGTTCACGGTGCCGACCGGCTGGTACTGCTCCTGGTCGAGTGTGACGTGCTTGAACTTCAGCGACCGGTAGGGCAGGCGGCCGAAGCGGAAGTCGAAGAACTCGTCGATCGGACCCGTGAAGATCAGCCGGCGATGCGGGATCTCGTCGCGGATTTCGCGATAGTCCGCATTCAGCATGATCTTGATGTTCGGGTGGTCGAGCATCCTCTCGAACATCCGCGTGTAGCCATGCTTCGGCATGAACTGATGCGTGTCCGTGAAGTAGCGGTCGTCCGTGTTGGTGCGCGTCGGAACGCGCGAGGTCACGGACTTGTCGAGCTCCGACGGGTCGAGCCCCCACTGCTTGGTGGTGTAGCCGCGGAAGAACTTCTCATAGAGCTCGCGCCCGATCTTGGACACGACGACGTCCTCGGAGGTCCGGATCTCCTCGACCGGCTCGGCGCGCGAGTCGAGGAAAGCCTGCGCCTCCTCATCGGTCTTCAGGTCGAGATCGTAGAGCGCGTTGATCGTCGTGCGGTTGATCGGGATCGGGACGAGCTTGTCGTCGATCCGCCCGAGCACGCGATGCTCATAAGGGCGCCACTCCGTGAACTTCGACAGGTGGTCGAAGATCGCGTCGGAGTTGGTGTGGAAAATGTGCGGCCCGTACTGGTGCATCAGCACGCCGGCGTCGTCATGCCGGTCGTACGCGTTGCCGCCGATATGGGGCCTGCGGTCGATGATGAGGACGGACTGGTCGCGTTCGGACGCGATCCTTTCCGCCAGGACGCTGCCTGCGAAGCCTGCGCCGACGATCAGCCAATCATACACGGAAGGTTTCCTTTCCCGGATTAGCCCCTTCGGAACGTGCGTGACGACGGTCATGCGCCTTCACCACAAGCTCGTAGATCCTTTCGAACGTTTGATCCCACGAGGACTCCGCGAGCTTCTGATCGACCCGCTCGAGCCAGGGACCGCGCTGCATCGCCATCAGCTCTTCGGCCGATTTCACGACGGAGGCGGCGTCTTTCGCGATCTCGACATATTTCTCGTCCCCGTAGGAACGGATCACGTCGTGGATCGGCGTCGACACGACCGGCACGCCGGCCGCGAGGAATTCGGGCGTCTTGGTGGGGCTGATGAACCGCGTGGATTCGTTTAGCGCGAACGGCATGAAGCCGATGTCCCACCCGCCGATATAATCCGGCAGGCCCTTGTAGTCTCGACTGCCGAGCCAGTGGATATTGTCGGCTTTCGGCAGGTCAGCCGGGTCGATCTTCACGACCGGCCCGATCATGATGAATTGCCAGTCCGGCTTCGCGGAGGCGACCTCACGCAGCAGGTCGACGTCGAAGCGCTCGTCGATCACGCCGAAGAAACCGAGCCGCGGATGCGGGATCGAGGCCTGGTCGTCGGGCTCCTTCCGGTCGGGCGAGCGGCCTCGGCCGAAATGGCTGGTGTCGATCGAGCTCGGAAAGGCGTGAATGTCGTGGTGGCGGTGCTTCTTGGCCTCGAACAGGCTGTGGCCGCCGGTGAACACGACATCGGCCCGGCCCATCATCTCGTCTTCGAGGGCGAGCAGCTCGGGGGGCGCGCCCTTGAAGGCCGAGAGCTCGTCCATCGAGTCGAAGGCGATGACGTCGGCGTCGAGGTGGCGGCTGAACAGCAGCGCCATTGGCGTATAGTACCAGAAGATCCGACGCTTGGTCGTGAGCCCGGCGAGGTGTTTGTCGACGAGCTGGCGCTGGGCGAGCACCTTGCCGCTGTCGCTCAAGCCATGGGGCAGCACGGGCACGCCGACCTCGATTCCGTCGCTGCGCGGTGTCAGCCGCAGCTCGGATTCTGTCACGTCCTCGAAAATCGGCTCTTCAATGAAGACGACCTTATGCCGCTTTGCGAACCGACTCAGCAGGTGTTGCGGACGCTGATAGACAAAATCCCACCTAAGATGGGAAAAACACACGACGGTCGCGTCTTCTACTAGTAGGGGATCATCCGATCCGATATTCGGCGCAAGGTTTGCCGTCGTTTGCATTGCGTCTCCCACGCGTTAGTGAATGACGCCCGATCGATATCAAACGCGGTGTGAACCGAAACTGAATGGCGATGCTCGAGCTGGCCCCGCTCGGCCGGGCGACGCATCCGAAACAATTGATCGTGAGACGCGGTTCCCCGCGGCCGAATTTATGTACGGAACCGCACATTATATGCGGCGCATCGTGCGGATGGCCGTGGAGCCCCATATTGGACGGCGCCTGCGAGGGGAATTCGAGGAGATCAATTTGACCACCAGCGTCCTGCCTCAGGAGGCCGGCCTCCGGAGCTTTTTCCTGGCCGGGTTCGAATGCGCCACGCAGCGCCGCGCCGACGGAAAGCGTCTGGATCTCTTGGCTTCCACCCGCCACGACGCGCATGTCGCGAAGGACTATGCGCGGATCCGAGAGCACGGCATGCGGGCGGCGCGCGACGGCATGCGCTGGCACCTGATCGAGACGGCGCCGGGCTTCTATGACTGGTCGAGCGTCGCGCCGATGGCCTCGGCCGCCGCGGAAGCCGGCGTGCAGGTGATCTGGGATCTCTGCCATTACGGCTACCCGGATGGGCTTGACATCTGGAGTCCGGCGTTTCCCGAGCGATTCGCTCGTTTCTCCAAAGCGGCCGCGAGGTTCCTGGCCGAGCAGGGGGATGAGGTCCGGTATTTCTGTCCGGTGAACGAGATGTCGTTCTGGGCCTGGGCCGGCGGCGACATGGGCCGCTTCAACCCGACCGCGCGCGGCCGGGGCGACGAACTGAAGCGTCAGCTCGCGCGGGCGACGATCGCGGCGGTCGACGCCGTCCGCGAGGTCGACGCCCGGGCGCGGTTCATCGTCGCGGAGCCGTCGATCAATGTCGCGCCGAACGGCGACAGCGAGCAGGCGATTGCCGACGCGGCGAACTATTGCGAGGTCCAGTTCGCCGCCCACGACATGCTGGTCGGCCGCCTCAACCCCGAGCTCGGCGGCTCGCCCGACAAGCTCGACATCGTCGGCGTCAATTTCTATCCGGACAATCAGTGGGTCCTCGGCGGCCCGCCGATCCCGCTCGGCCAGTACAACTACCGGCCCTTCCGCGAGATGCTGAAGGAGACCTGCGAGCGCTACGGCCGCCCCGTGATCGTCTCGGAGTTCGGCGCCGAGAACACCGCGCGGCCGGCTTGGCTCTATTACGTCGCCCAGGAGGTCGCCGCAGCCCGCGAGGCCGGCGCGCCGGTCGAGGGCATGTGCTTCTATCCGGTGCTCGACTATCCGGGCTGGGAGAACGACCGCTGTTGCGATGTCGGCCTGTTCGGCGACGCAGACGCCAATGGCGACCGCTGCGTCTACGCCCCGCTCGCCGAGGAGCTCAGGCGCCAGCGCGTCCGGTTCGAGGGCGAGTTCGCGGCGGCCAATGACGAGCGCATGACGCCGCTGCGGCGCGAGGCCTCATGACGGATGCGACCTTAGGCCAGGACGTCCGGCAGGAGCTCCGTGGGATCGAGCTTCCTTACGAACCTGAGCGGATGAGGGAGGACGACGACCTCGCGAGGTCGATGCGGTCGCCGCTCGCCTTCCTCTGGCGCTACGTCAAGATCTGGCCTGGGCACTTCATCGGGCTCTCGGCCGTCGTGGTCGGTGCTTCGCTCAGCGGCATCGCCTCGCAATACGGCATGAAGCTGCTGGTCGACGCGATGGAGAAGCCGCCGGCCGGCAACACGGCGGTGTGGTTCGCGCTCGCCTTCTTCGTAGGCCTGTTCGCCCTCGAGGCGGCGCTCTGGCGGGTTTCCGGCTGGCTCGGCTGCCGCACCTCGGTCGGCGTCGGCGTCGACATCCGCCTCGACCTGCTGAACTACGCCACCGGCCACCCAATGCGCTTCTTCCAGGAGCAGCGGGCGGGGTCGCTCGGTCATCGCATTACGGCGACGGCCGGCGATTTCTCGGCGATGATCAACAAGCTGACCTGGAATTTCGCGCCGCCGATCGTGAACTTCATCGGCGCCTTCGCGATCTTCCTAACGATCAATGTCTGGATGGCGCTGGCGCTGGCCGGCTTCGCGGTCGCGATCACGGCGGGACTCTATTTCTACAGCGTGCGCGGGCGTCCGCTGCACCGCAAATACGCCGAACTCGCCGGCACGACCGGCGGCGAGATGATCGACGTTCTCACCAACATCTGGGCGGTGAAGGCGTTCGCAGCTGGCGCGCGGGAGCGCACGCGGCTCCGCTACACCTTCGACACCGAAGCCACGGCCCAGCGCCGCAGCTGGATGTTCACCGAGAAGGCGCGCGTCATCCACGACGTGCTGCTTTGGATCATGGCCGGCTCCATGCTGGTCTGGGCGCTCCTGCTCTGGAAGGCGGGATCGGTGACCGCGGGCGACGTCGTGGTGGTGTCGACGCTGGTGTTCCGCATCCTGCACGGCTCCCGCGATCTCGCGGTCGCGCTCGTCGAGATCGAGCAGCATGTCAACTATCTCGGCGAGACGCTGCGGGTCGTGGGCGTGCCCCACGAGGTGGTGGACGATGAGGACGCCAAAGCCTTCAAACGAGGCGGCGGCGCGATCCGCTTCGAGAACGTGACCTTCGGATACGCCGAGACGAAGCCGGTCCTCCGGAACTTCACGCTCGACATCCCCGCCGGCCAGAAGGTCGGCGTCGTCGGCCCGTCGGGCGCCGGCAAGTCCACCATCATCCACCTTGTCCAGCGGCTTCATGACATCCAGGCGGGGCGGGTGCTGATCGACGGCCAGGACGCGAGGACGCTGACCCAGGAATCGCTGCGCTTCGCGATCGCGGTGGTGCCGCAGGAGATCTCGCTGTTCCACCGGACCGTGATGGAGAACATCCGCTTCGGCCGCCCGGAGGCGACCGACGAGGAGGTCCGCGAGGCGGCGGCCGCGGCCCACTGCCACTTCATCGACGACCTGCCGCAAGGCTACGAGACGATCGTGGGCGACCGCGGCGCGAAGCTTTCGGGCGGCCAGCGCCAGCGCGTCGGCATCGCGCGCGCGATCCTTAAGAACGCGCCGATCGTGATCCTCGACGAGGCGACGTCGGCGCTCGACACCGAGTCGGAGATCGAGGTCCAGAAGGCCCTCGACCGGCTGACCAAGGACCGCACCGTCATCGCCGTGGCGCACCGGCTGTCGACGCTGACGAGCTTCGACCGGATCGTCGTCTTGATGAACGGGCGGGTCGCCGAGGACGGCTCGATCGAGGAACTGCTCAAGAAGGAGAAGGGCGTCTTCGCTCGGATGTGGGGCCTGCAGATCCGCGGCATCTCGGTCGACGTGGCGCTCGAGCAGCAGCACGACGATTCCTGAGGATAGCGCTGCCTCCTCCACCATGCTTCGCATGGTTCCCCTCCTCCGCTTGCTTGCGGAGGAGGATCGGAAGCGGCGCCGTCAGCGCCTCACCCGCGGCAGCGGTGGAGGGCGTGACCAATCTCGTTGGCGGCTATCGCCGTGCAGCCACTATGAATGGCACCCGCAGGACGCCGCTTCGAGCCGCGCGGCGTCGCGGATTTCGATGCGTCCGCGCTGGCAGCGGACCGCCTGCTCGCCCTCGAGCATGTGGAGGCCCGTGGTGACGCTCGCCCGGCGCACGCCAAGCAGTTCCGCGAACTGGTTGTGGGTGATCTCGATCGGCCGGTCGCCGAGCAGCCGCGCCGCCTGGAGGAGCCAGCGCGCGAGTCGCTGCTCGACCATGTGCAGGGCGGAGCAGGCGCAGAGCCGCTCGGCCTCGGTGAAGCGCGCGAGCGCATAGTCGTCCAGTTCGCGGCGCAGCCGGGGCCGCTCCTGCGCGAGCGCGACCAGCGCGGAGGCCTCGAGCGCAAGGCCCCGCACCGCGGTCAGCGCGAGCGCGTCGGCGGTCGCATATTCAGCGCCGAACGACACTGTGTGGCCGACCAGCCCGCCGGGACCGATCAGCCCCGCCTCCGCCGATCCGCCCCCCGGCGTGCGCGCGATCATCGCGACCAGCCCGTCCGTGATGAGATGCGCGGTCGAGAGCGCGTCGCCCCGCGCGAACAGCCTCGCGCCGCGCGGCAGCGCGAAGGCCCGCGGCTCGGCGCCTGCGAGCCCGAGATCGGCGGCCGTGAGCGCGGAAGGACGTCCGTCGACCGTGACATCGAGCGTCCGGCGCTGCATGCGTCCGCCCCCCCGCCATGCGCTCCGTCAGATCTGGTAGACGAAGCCCGCCATCGCATTGTCGCCGATGTCGCGCATCTCGGCGAGCGTGTGTTCGTCGAGGATTCGCGACATCGCGTCCCGCACGTCGAGCATCAACAGGCGCACCTGGCAGGTCCTGACGTCCTGGCAGTCCTCGCACGGCACATAGGCCGAGCGGCTGGCGCAGGAGATCGGCGCGAGCGGGCCGTCGAGCGTGCGGATGATCGAGCCGATCGTGATTTTCTCGGCCGGCCGCGCCAGCATGTAGCCACCGGCCTTGCCCTTCTTGCTGGTCAGCATGCCGGCGTTGCGCAACTCGCCGAGGATCGCGTCCAGAAACTTCTTCGGGATCGCGTTGCGGCCCGCGACGTCGGCCACGAAGGTCGATTGGCCGGGGTCGAGCCGCGCGAGATCCACCATCGCCTTCAAGCCGTATTTGGCCTTTTTCGTCAGCATCGCCGTGCTTTACCAGAAACTGTGCGACCGATATGCGATCGGCGCTCCGGCCACAATATAGCCACTCGACAAAGCTGGGGGGATAGCGGTCCGTCAGTCCGACGCGCCCTTGAGGATCTTCCAGACGCCGGTCGCCGCGGCGGCCGCCCGGTCGCCGACCATCAGCGCGCCGCGCAGGAACACCAGCGAGCGGGTCGCGCGCACGATCTCGGGCGCCATCTCGGCGAATTCGCCCATCCGGACCGCCGACAGGAACTGCATGTCGAACTGGATGGTGACGCAGGCCCCCCCCCCCGCCGCATCCCAGGCCGCGACGCCAAGCGCGCGGTCGGCGAGCGTCATCAGCATGCCGCCATGAACGACGCCGATGAGGTTCGCGTGCTTGGGCTGCGCGGTGAACGCGAAGGCGCGCAGACCGTCGGCTCTGCGGCGGACATAGAGCGGGCCGACATGGTCGATGAAGCCCTTGTCCTCGAAGCGCTCCCAGCCGAGCGACTCGGGGGCCGGCGCGGCGGCGGGCCGATCGTTCATGCGGAGACCATGATCATCAGCCGATCTCACCCCAGCGGCCGCCGGCGCGCAATGTCCGCAATGGCGAATCGGGGTCGCGGCTGCGATGGTCGCGTCCGGAGGACGCTTGAGCACGTTCCGCTTCATTCACGCCGCCGATCTGCATCTCGGCAGCCCGTTCGCGGGGCTCGCGCGCGCCGACGCCGAGAGCGCCGAGCGCTTCGCGCTCGCCACGCGCGAAGCGTTCTCCGAACTCGTCCGCCGGACGATCGAGCTCGAGGCGGCGTTCCTCGTCATCGCGGGCGACGTCTATGACGGCGAGTGGAAGGACAACTCCATCGGCCTGTTCTTCGCCCGCGAGCTGGCGCGGCTCGACCGCGCGGGGATCCGGGTCGTGCTGCTCAAGGGCAACCACGACGCCGACAGCGTGGTGACCAGGACCATCTCGCTGCCCGAAAGCGTGCTGCAATTCGCCTCGCGGAAGCCCTCGACGCTCCGGCTCGACGGGCTCGACGTCGCGCTGCACGGCCAGAGCTTCGCGGAGCGCGCGGCGCCCGACAATCTCGCGCGCGCCTATCCGGCGCCGGTCGCGGGCTGCTTCAACATCGGCGTGCTGCACACCTCCTGCGCGGGCTATGCGGCGCACGAGCCCTATGCGCCATGCTCGCTCGATGACCTCATGCTCAAGGGCTACGACTACTGGGCGCTCGGCCATGTGCACGAGCACGAGGTGCTGGCGCGCGACCCCTGGATCGTGTTCCCGGGCTGCCTGCAGGGCCGCAACGTCCGCGAATGCGGCCCGAAGGGCGCGGCGCTCGTCGAGGTCGAGGACGGCCGGGTGAGGGCGGTCGAGCGCCTGCTGGTCGACCGCGCGCGCTGGGCGAGCGTCGAGGTCGACCTGTCGGGCGTCGGGGACGAGCCGGAGGCGCTGAGGCTGGTGGAGCGGGCCGTCGAGCCGGTCGCGGCCGCCGCGGAGGGCCGCACGGTGGCGCTGCGCCTGACGCTCTCTGGCGCGACGCCGCTTCATGGCCGCTTCGCCGCCGATCCGCGCCGCCTCGCCGCCGAGGCGCAGGCGGCCGCTCATCGCGTCGAGGCCGATCTCTGGCTCGAGGAGCTGAAGCTCCGGACTGGGCCCCCGGCCCGCGCCTCCGAAGCCGCTCCGGAGCTCAAATCGCTCGACCTGTCCGCGTTGATGGCCGGGCTCGACGACGATGCGGAGATCAGGGCGCGGGTCGCCGACGCGGTCGCGGCTGTCGCGAACCGGCTGCCGTCGGGCATAGACGCCGCCGGCCTCGCCGAGGAACTCGACGGTCTGATCGCCGAGGCGCGCGCACTGGCGCTCGGCCGGCTCGGGGCCTGAGGCCCATGCGTCTGCTTCGTCTCGACCTCGAGAAATACGGCGTCTTCGAAGGCCGGTCGCTCGACTTTAGGCCGGACGCGAAGCTCCACGTCGTCTTCGGGCCGAACGAGGCGGGCAAGAGCTCGGCGCTCGCGGCGGTCTCCGACCTTCTGTTCGGTTTTCCGGAGCGAACCGATTTCGCTTTTCGGCATGCGACGGGAAATCTCAGGCTTGGCGCGCACATCGTGGCGGCCGATGGCCGAGAGGCGACTTTCCGCCGGCGAAAGGGACGCGCCGGCACAATCCTCGACTCCGACGACAAGGCGCTTCCAGACGATCTGCTCGCGCCTTTCCTCGGCGGGCTTTCGCGCGAGGTCTTCGAACGCGCCTTCGGCCTGACGACGCGCGCGCTGCGCGAAGGCGGCGAGGCCTTG
>NZ_RYFI01000004.1:0-57318 GCF_004103825.1 Hansschlegelia zhihuaiae | reverse complement strand
GGGGGGGGCGGGAGCCTGTTCGCCGCGTCCTCCGGGCTGCGCGGCCTCGAGGAGCTCCGCCGGTCGCTGGATGCGGAGGCGGACGCGCTGTTCAGTCCACAGGCGCGCACCAAGCCGTTCAACGACCTGCTCCGCCGCCACGACGCCGCCCGGAAGCGTCTTCACGAGCTCGAGCTCGGCGCGAGCGCCTGGCGGAGGCTGAACGACGGCATCGAGACGCTGGAAGCGCGCTGCGCGGCGATCGCGGACCGGCTTAGGACGGTGCGCACGGAGCGGGCGCGCGTCGAGCGGCTCCAGCTCGCGCATGGCGCGGCGGCGTCGGTCGAGGCCGCCCGGCGCGAACTCGCGGCCTGTGGCGACGCGCCCGAGATCGCGCCTCGCCTCGCCGAGGAGCTGGCCCGGCGCCTCGACGCCGCCGCGGCCGCGGCGGCGGAGGCCGGGCGTTCGGCCGACGCGCTGGCGCGCTCCGAAGCCGAGCTTTCGGCGACCGCGGTCGACGACGCGGCGCTTGCGGCCGCGGAGGCGGTCAAAGGGCTGGTCGAACTCTCGGGCGCCTATCTCGCGCATCAGCGCGACCTGCCGCGCGTCCAGCGCGAGGCCGACGGGCTGGCGGAGCAGCTCGCGCGGCTCGCCACGCGCCTCGGCCTCGCGGACGTGGAGGCTGTCGAGCGCGCCCTGCCGGCCGACGCCTCGCTTGCGGCGCTGAAGGAACTCGTCGAGGAGGGACGCGAGCTCGCGCGCGCCGGCGCCGAACGCCGCAAGGCCCTCGAGGGCGAAAGCGCGCGCCTTGAGAAGCTTCGGGCCGAGCGGGGGTCGGAGCAACCCGTCGATCCGCGGCCCTTGCAGGAGGCCTTCGCGGCGCTTCAGCCGCGGCTTAAGCCTCTGGAGCGGCGCGAGGAGCTTGCGGCGGAGGCGGGGCGGGAGGCCCGCGGGCTCGCCGAGGCCGCGGCGCGGCTGTCGCCGCCGGTCGACGACCTCGACCGGCTCGCGACCCGTCCCATGCCCGGCGCGGAGGCGATCGCGCATGCGCGCCGCGAAGACGAACGGCTCGCGGCCGAGATCGCGCGCGCGGACGAGGCGCTCGCCAAGGACCTCGGCGAGATCGTCCGGGTGGAGGCCGGGCTAGCCGTGCTGGCCGAGGGCGAGCCGATCGCGTCGGCGGAGACGGTCGCGGCGGCCCGCGCGGCCCGCGACGCCGCCTGGACGCCGCTGAAAGCGCATCTGCTCGGGGCGGCGGCCCTGCCGGCCGACGAGCTCCGCGACCACGTCGCCGCCCTCGACAGCGAGACGGCGGCGGCCGACCGGCTGGCCGACCGGCTGGCCCAGGACGCCGACCGGCTGGCGCGCCGCAGCCAGCTCGTGGGCCGCCGCATGGAGCTCTCCAGCGCCGCCGAAATCACCCGCGCGCGCCTCGCCGAACTCGCCTCGCGGCGCGAAGCCGTCGGGCAGGCATGGGTCGAGACGTGGGACGCCTCTGGGGTCGCGCCGGCGTCTCCCGAGGTGATGGACGGCTGGCGCAGGGAGCTCCTCGTGCTGTTCGGGCGTCGCGAGCAGAACGAGGAGCGCCGCGCCATGCTCGCCCGTCTCGACGCCGTGGAGGCCGCTTTGCGTCCCTCGCTGGAGCGTCTCGCGCAGGGCTGCGGCCTCGCGGAAGAACCGGGGGAGGGCGCGGCCGCGCTCGCCGCCCGGATCGGAAGCGGGCTCTCTGTCCTCGCCGAGCGATGGAGCCGGGCCGACAGGGACGCGGCCCAGATCGCCGACCTCGAGGAACGCGTCGCGCGGCTCGAGCGGGAAGAGGGGGCCGCGGAGCTCGCCGCCCAGGCCCATCGCATGCGGTGGCGGGCGGCGCTGCCTTCGCTCGGTCTCCCCGCCGACGTCTCCTTCGCGGCCGCCGAGGCGGCGCTCGAGGCCTGGCGCGAGGCCCCGGGCCTGATCGCCGAGCGCCAGAACCGGACCAGCCGCGTGCGCGGCATGCGGCGCGACGCCGAAGCCTTCGCCGATGGCGTCGGTCGGCTCGTCGCGGAGATCGCGCCGGATCTCGGCGACCTTCCGCCCGACGCTGCGCTTCGGCGGCTCGACGAGCGGGCGGCGGCCGCGCGCGACGCTGAGACCCGCCGCGGAGAGGCGCGGCGCAGGCGGGCCGACGCGGCGACGCGCGACGCCGAGGCCCGTCGCAAGCTCGACGCCGCGCGGCTCGAACTCGCGGAGGCCGGCGCCGGACTTCCGGCGGACGTCGATCTGCGCGAGCTGCTTGCGCGGGTCGCGGCGCGAGAGCGCCTGCGGGCGACGCTTGGCGAGCGTCTTGCCCATCTGCTTCAGGTCGGCCGGGCCGCCGACGAGGCCGCCCTCGTGGCCGAGCTCGAAGGCTTCGATCCGGACGCCGCGCCGGCCGCGATCGAGGCGCTCAAGGTCGAGGAGGAGCGGCTCGCCGTCGAGGACCGCGAGGTGTTCGCCGAGCTCGACCGCGAGCGTCGGCGGCGCGACGCGCTCGGCGGCGCCGACGCCGAACGGGCGGCCGCCGAGCAGCGCGCGGCCGGCGCCGCGCTCGGCGCGATGGCGCGCGAATGGGCGGTGCTCAAGGTCGCCGGACTGCTGCTCGGCGCCGCGGTCGAGCGGGCCCATGCGGCCGACCGGAACCCGACGCTCGATCGCGCGGCGAGCCTGTTCGGGACGCTGACCGGCGGCGCCTTTTCTGGCTTCGCGGAGGATTACGACAAGGACGAGCCGCGTCTCGTCGCCCGCCGCGCGTCGGGCGAGAAGGTCGCGATTCCGGGCCTCAGCGAGGGCACGCGCGATCAGTTCTATCTCGCGCTCCGGCTCGCCGCGGTCGAGGATTACGCGTCGCGCGCCGCGGCGCCGCCCTTCATCGCCGACGACCTGTTCGCGAGCTTCGACGACGGCCGCACTGCGCAGGGATTGAGGGCGCTCGCCGAGATCGGCGGCCGGGCGCAGCCGATCCTGTTCACCCATCATCGCGCCGTGGTCGAGGCCGCCCGCGGGGCGCTCGGCGACGAGGCCGACGTGATTGAGCTCGAGCCGTTCAGGCCCTGAGGGCCGCGCGGACGCGGACGGCGATCGCCTTGGCGGCCCGCCACGCGGCGGTCGCCCGCGCCCAGGCGAGCGCGCGGTTCCGCACCACGACGACAACGCCGTAGCCGCGCGCGAACCAGCCGATCGTCAGCAGCTTCGGCTTCGCGACGTGGAAGATGCGCTCGCAGATGAAGATGCTGCCGAGATGCGCGGCGCCAAGCGCCACGAGGCCCGAGGCGAGATGGTGCGCCATCCAATAGACCGCGAGCGCCTTGAACGGCTCGATGATCGCGAAGGGCACGGCGAAGACCGCCAGCGCCCCGTAGGGCGGCAGCGCCGCGATCGCCGCGCCGATGCGCTGGAACGGCCGCAGCCGCGCGAGCGCCGCGATGACCGGCCGGACGACCGGGCCGAAGACAGCGTCGAGCGCGTCATAGGCGAGGATCAGCGCGGCGAGCGGGATGGAGGCGGCGCGTTTCAGGCGGTCGAGCATGCGGCGGGACGTCCGCGACGGGCGCAGGGTTCGGACGGCTGCTGGAGCGGTTCGCCCAGGATCTCGGCCTGCCCGCGGCGGCATAGCGCGAAACCCGGGAGCGTCGAAACCGCGACGTCATGCCCGGACTTGATCGGGGCTCCATCGCTGAGCGAAGATGCTCTCCGAAGCGATGGATCGCCGGGTCAAGCCCGGCGATGACGCTTCACTCGGGCGCGACGCCGCCCTAAAGAATCTGCCCCAGGAACGTCTTGGTGCGCTCGTCCTTGGCGTTGTCGAAGAACTCGGCGGGCGGCGCATGCTCGACGATGACGCCCTTGTCGGTGAAATAGATGTGGTCCGCGACGTCGCGCGCGAACTTCATCTCGTGGGTGACGAGGATGCAGGTCATGCCCTCCTCGGCGAGCTCGCGGATGGTGACCAGCACCTCCTTGACCGTCTCGGGGTCGAGTGCGGCCGTGACCTCGTCGAACAGCATGACGTCGGGCCGCATGCAGAGCGAGCGGGCGATCGCCACGCGCTGTTGCTGGCCGCCCGAGAGCTCGCCCGGATAGGAGTTCTCCTTGCCGGTCAGCCGCACCTTGGCGATCAGCTTGCGGGCCCGCTCCTCGACCTCGCGCTTGTCCTGCTTCAGCACGTTGATGGGCGCCATCATGACGTTCTGCAGCGCCGTCTTGTGCGGAAACAGATTGTACTGCTGGAACACCATGCCGACCTTGCGGCGCAGCGCGAGCTGGTCGAGCTTCGGGTCGTTGACCTCCTGGCCCTCGACCAGGATGGAGCCCTTGGTGACCTCGACCAGCGCGTTGATGCAGCGGATCAGCGTCGACTTGCCGGAGCCCGACGGGCCGATGATGCAGATCGCCTCGCCCTTCTTCACGTCCATCGAGACGCCTTTCAGCACCTCGAAGCCGCCGAAGGATTTGTGGACGTCGCGGACGCTGACGATCGGCTGGTCGGGCGTCCAGGCCGGGGCGGCGTCGGCGGTGGGAGCAGTCGCCAAATCGAGCCTCCTGGCTGGGTTTAGGTCTTGACGTTGAAGCGGCGCTCGAGGCGCTGCGTCAGCTTACCGATGGGGTAGCAGTAGAGGAAGAAGCAGAAGCCCGCGAAGCCGTAGAGAGGAGCGAACAGTTCGGGCCGGCCGCCCTCGGCGGCGTGGACCTGGGCCGTGAGCGTCAGCATCTCGGTGACGCCGACCACCGAGGCGAGCACCGTCGCCATGGTGATCAGCGAATAGAGGTTCATCCAGGGCGGCAGCATGCGCTTCACGCATTGCGGCAGCACGATCTGCCAGATCGTCTGCGTGCGCGTGAAGCCGAGCGAGGTCGCGGCCTCCCACTGTCCGTTCGGGATCGAGCGGATGGCTCCGCGGAGGAGTTCCGACACATTCGCCATCACGGGCAGCGCGAAACCGATGATCGCCTTCACCCAGTCCGGGAACGGCATGATCACGCCGAAGATGTTGAACTGGAACGGGATCATGAACATTGCGAAGAACAGCAGCACCAGCCAGGGCGAATTGCGGAAGAACTGGGTCAGGAACCACGAGACCTTCCGCACGATCGGGTTGACGCTGATCTGGCCGAGGCCGAGGATCACGCCCGTCACCGTGCCGAGCGTCATCGCCGCGATCGAGATCACGATGTTGAACGCGAAGCCCTTCAGCAGCAGCGGAGACCATTTGATGATGACCGAGAAGGGCGTGGCGGGCGCCGTGGAGAGCGCCTCGGCCGCCGACGCCGGCGGCTGGGCGGGCGGGGTCTGGGCGGTCGCCATGCTGGCGATCAGCACGGCGGCGACCACGAAGAACAGGCCGTGGCGCCATGTCAGGCGCGGAAAGCCGATCGGCTCCGGCGCGCGCGGCGGCAGCAGCACGGCCATGGGGCGGCCGGGGGAGGCGAATGCGTCGCTCACTTGCCGCCTCCCTGACCGTAGCCCGGGATCGCGAGCGAGCGCTCCCACCGATTCATGACGAAGACCAGCACGCCGACCAGCGACACATAGGTGATGAGCAGCAGCGTCATCATGGTCGGGACGTTCTGGCTGTCGGTCCAGATCTGCTTGGAGACGTAGGTGATCTCGGGCACCGCGATGGCGTAGGCGAGCGAGGTGGTCTTCAGCAGGTTGACGAGGTTGTTGTTGAGCGCCGGCAGGCAGACCCGGATCGCGAGCGGCAGCACGATGTGCCGATAGGTGCCGAGCCGGGTGTAGCCGAGCGCGGTCGCGGCCTCCTTGGTGGAGTTCGGCACCGCCTCGATGCCGGAACGGAAGATTTCGATGTTGAAGGCGCCCGCGAACAGCGACAGCGAAAAGATCGCCCACTGCACATTGGTGAACAGCGGCCCCATCATGCCGTCGGCGTCCTCGACGCGCGGCAGGATCGCGCCGAGGCCGAAATAGAAGAAGAAGATCTGGACCAGCGGCGGCGTGTTGCGGAAGACCGTGATGAAGCCGTTGATCGAATAGCGCAGCACCCGGCTCGGCGAGCCCTGCGCCCAGGCGCCGACGATGCCGATGATCAGGCTGAAGATCAGGCTGAGGGAGCTCAGATAGATGGTCATCCCGAGACCCGAGATGAACCGCTTCTGATCGAACTCGTCATACAGGATCGTCAGGTTGATCCCGGTGGATTCGTAGAGCGAGCGGCCGAAGTCGGCGACGGCGCCTTCCATCAGCGCGCGGGCTCCGGCGAAGCGGGCGTCCTACAGACCATCACGTCCAAGCTCCCAATGACGCGGTGAGCGACGACGAAGGGCGGGCCGCCGCGCGGCCCGCCCGGCCAAGAGCCCGTCAGCTCTTCGCCTTCTCCTCATGCATGCGCTTGGCGTAGTCGGTCGGCGTGATGCCGTATTTCTTCTCGAGGTCGACGATCGCGCCGGACTTCATCCAGTCGACCGTGACGTCGGACAGGTATTTCGCGAAGGCGTCTTCTCCGTTCTTCACGGCCATGATCCACGGCGTCTCGAGGATGCCGGGCAGCGGCATGCCGTAACCTTCGGACCAGTCCTTGTCGAGGAGTTTGCCCTGGATGAAGGTCTGATCGTAAAGGTAGCCGATGCACTCGCCCTGCTTCAGCGCGAAGAGCGGCTTCTCCGAGCCGTCGAAGGCCTTCACCTCGGCGCCGTATTTCGACGAGACGTCCTTGTTGTAGAACGCGCCGGAGGTGCCGCAGAGCGTCTTGCCCTTGAGGTCCTCCCACTTCGTGTACTTGGCCTTCTTGGACATCAGGATGTTGACCGAGTCCGAATAGTACTGCGGATCGACGGCCAGCACGCTCTTCCGGCGCTCCGGTTTGTCCGACATCGTGGCGATGACGATGTCGATCTTGCCCTGCTGCAGGAATTCGATGCGGTTGGCGGACACGACCGGCACCAGCTCGAGCTTGACGCCCAGGCGCTTGGCGACGTCGGCGGCGAGGTCCGGCTCGATGCCGACGATCTGCCCGGACGGGTCGCGGAAGCCGAAAGGCTTGTAGTCGGCCTTGACGCCGACGATGAGCGTGCCCCGCTGCTTGACCTGGTCCATCTGGTCCGCCAAGGCGGGCGCCGCGCTCGCCGCGAGCAGCGCGAGGGAGGCGATGACGAGCTTCTTCATATGATTGTTCCTCAACCGTCAGTGCGCGTTGGCCCCCTCCGCGGTCGTCCGCGGCCCCGCTTCCATGACAATGCCGCACCAAACGACAGTCGCCGTCAAGCGTGCGCGCCGGGTTTTTGAGCGGCGCCTAAAGAGGCGTCTGCGGTTGCGCAGATGCTGTGCGAAATCGACGGAAAAACCCGCCGCTTAGAAGTCTTCGCGCGAACGCCGGGGTGGCCCGATCGGATCACTCGACGAGCCGCGTGGCCGCCACGTAAAGGGTGATCGGCGCCGCGAGGATCGACAGCGAAAGCGCGATCAGGCCCGCCGCGGCGCGCAGCGCGGCGACGAGGTTGCGGCGCCCGCCCGCCTGGCGCGCGAACTCGGCTCCGATCGTCGTCAGCCTGTCCATGGGGACGGTCCCGTGAAGCGGCCGGAATTGGAGGATGACGCTTCCGAGGCGACAATACGTAGAGATACGTAAGCCGGCGCGCGGTCGCCTCAGCGGAAACCCACCGAGGTCAGCGCCCAGATCGCGAGCGGCGCGACCGAGAGCGTGCCCACGAGGCCGGTAAGCAATACTGAATACGCGAGAAATGTCCGCGCCGCCTGGAACCGCGGCTCGTTCGACCCGGCGAAATGACCCGACGAGAAATCCATGAAGCGCCCCTTCGGGCGTGCATGGTTAACAAAATGTGACCGGGGCGCCATTCGGGAAACTGCGGAGGCCGAGCCTCGCGCCCAGTGGTTGCGGCTCGGGGGCCGCTTCGTCGCATCGCCGCCGACCGGCCGCTAGCCCCGGCCGAGACCGCCGGCGCGCTCAATGAAGCGCGCGACCTCGTCGACGCCCTCGCCGTTGCGGACGCTGGCGAATACGTAAGCCCCGCCCTTGCGCATGCGGATCGTGTCGGCCTCCATCACCGACAAATCCGCGCCGACCATCGGCGCGAGGTCGGTCTTGTTCACCACCAGCATGTCGGAGCGGGTGATGCCGGGCCCGCCCTTGCGCGGAATCTTCTCGCCGCCCGCGACGTCGATGACGTAGACGGTCACGTCGGCGAGCTCCGGCGAGAAGGTCGCGGCGAGGTTGTCGCCGCCGCTCTCGATCAGGATCAGGTCGAGGCCGGGGAAGCGCGCCGACATCTCCGCCACCGCCGCGAGGTTGATGGAGGCGTCCTCGCGGACCGCGGTGTGCGGGCAGCCGCCGGTCTCCACCCCCATGATGCGCTCCTCCGGCAGCGCGCCGGCCTCGACCAGGATGCGGGCGTCCTCCTTGGTGTAGATGTCGTTGGTGATGGCGCAGATCTCGTAGGTCTCGCGGAAGCGCCGGCAGAGCGCCTCCATCAGCGCCGTCTTGCCGGAGCCGACGGGGCCGCCGACGCCGACGCGCAAGGGACCGTTCGAAGAGCTCATGAGCGGAAAAGCCTCGTGTACTGGGTCTCGTGGCGGGCGGAGCCGAGATCGAGCCTGAAGGTCGCGTTGGCGAGATCGTCGATGGACAGCGCCGACGCCTCGTCGGGGAGAGATCGGGCGAGGGGAGCGAGCCGCGCGACGATCCGCGCGCCGGCCGTCTGGCCGATCGGGGCGAGCCGGACCGCGGCCGAGACCAGCGCCTGCGCGACGGCGACGAGGAAGGCGGCCGCCGTCTCGCGCGCGTCGATCCCATGCGCGGCCGCCGCGGCCCCGACCGCGACCGGATAGGCGACCGCGCCGGGCAGCGCCATTGCTACGCCGTTGACCCGCTCGTTCGGCCAGGCGGCGCGGACGGCGTCCAGGAAGCTGCGGCCCTGCTGGCTGGTCTCGAGATGCAGCTCCTTGGTCGGCGCGAAGGCGAGCGCGAGGTCGTTGACCTCCGCGAGAGCCGCGGCGTCGCCGGCGGCCGCTGCGCGATGCGCCGCCTGCAGCAGGATCGCGTCGTTCCTGCCGAAGCCGAGCGCGAGCGCGTCGCGGAGCCACGCCTCGAGCGAGGCCTCGTCCGAGACCTCGCCGTCCTCGACCGCCTGTTCGAGCCCGTGGCTGTAGGCGTAGCCGCCGACCGGGAAGGCGGGCGACAGCCATGCGAGGAGGGTGACGGCGTCACCCATGGTCGTGGCCGTGATAGGCGCCCTGCTCGGGCCGGAACGGGCGCCTGACGGGCCGTGAGGCGCCCCCCAGGCCCCGCACCATCTCGACCAGCACATGGTCGGGCGCGACATAGATCGCGTCTCCGGTCACCTCGGCCGGCGTGTGGCGGTTGCCGAGGTGCCAGGCGATCTTGGCGAGCCGCAGCGGCGTCGCGGCGGTGATCTCGATCAGCTCCTCCTCGGCCGCCCGCACCTCGATCAATCGCCCGTCTTCGAGCGCCAGCGCGTCGCCGTCGTTGAGGCCCATGGGGCGGGGCAGGTCGAGCAGGAAGGCGAGGCCGCCATCCGCCGTCATGGCGAGCCGCCGGCCCCCGCGCGCCTCGTGGTCGAGCGTGATGCGGTCGGCGACAGCGGCGGGCTTCACGGCGGGGCGGCGGACGACGTTGGTGGCACGGGTCATGGCTGGCGGACGCGATTCGCGTGCTTCGAGACGCTTCGGCTCGCGCCGAAGCTCCTCAGCATGAGGAACGTGGAGGATGGCAGGCGCAAGTCCTCCTCATGCTGAGGAGCGCCGAAGGCGCGTCTCGAAGCACGCAGCCTTGCCCCAACCTTCAGAACAGAAAATACCGCTGCGCCATCGGCAGCACCTCGGCCGGTTCGCAGACCAGAAGCTCCCCGTCGGCCCGCACGTCGTAGGTCTCGGCGTCGATCTCGATGACGGGCGTCGCGTCGTTCAGCACCATGGATTTCTTGGAGATGCCTCCGCGGACGTTCTCGACCGCGACCATCGGCTTCCGCGCCAGCACCTTGTCGGGCAGCCCGTCCTCGAGCGCGGCCTTCGACACGAAAGTCAGCGAGGTCGCGATCGGCCCAGCGCCGAAGGCCGCGAACATCGGCCGATAATGCGCCGGCTGCGGCGTCGGGATCGAGGCGTTGGGGTCGCCCATCGGGGCCGCGGCGATCACGCCGCCCTTGATGACGAGATCGGGCTTCACGCCGAAGAAGGCCGGCGTCCAGACCACGAGGTCCGCGAGCTTGCCGGCCTCCACCGAGCCGACATGCCGCGACACGCCGTGCGCGATCGCCGGGTTGATGGTGTATTTCGCGACGTAGCGGCGGGCGCGGAGATTGTCGTTGTCGCCGGTCTCGCCCGGCAGCGCGCCGCGCTGCCGCTTCATCTTGTCGGCGGTCTGCCAGGTGCGGATGATCACCTCGCCGACGCGGCCCATCGCCTGGCTGTCGGAGGACATCATCGAGAGCGCGCCGAGATCGTGCAGGATGTCCTCGGCCGCGATCGTCTCCTTGCGGATGCGGCTCTCCGCGAAAGCGAGGTCCTCGGGAATCGACGGGTCGAGGTGGTGGCACACCATCAGCATGTCGAGATGCTCGTCGATGGTGTTGCGCGTATAGGGCCGCGTCGGGTTGGTGGAGGAGGGCAGCACGTTGGCGAGCCCCGCCACCTTCATGATGTCGGGCGCGTGGCCGCCGCCGGCGCCCTCGGTGTGGAAGGCGTGGATCGTGCGGTCCTTGAAGGCCGCGATCGTGTCCTCGACGAAGCCGCTCTCGTTCAGCGTGTCCGAGTGGATCATCACCTGGACGTCGAGCGCGTCCGCGACCGAAAGGCAGCAGTCGATCGCGGCCGGCGTCGTGCCCCAGTCCTCGTGAAGTTTTAATGCGCAGGCGCCGCCGCGGACCTGCTCCTCGAGCCCTGCCGGTAGCGAGGCGTTGCCCTTGCCCGCGAAGCCCAGATTCATCGGGAAGGCGTCGGCGGCCTCGATCATCCGGGCGAGGTGCCAGGGGCCGGGCGTGCAGGTGGTGGCGTTGGTGCCGGTCGCAGGCCCCGTGCCGCCGCCGAGCATGGAGGTGACGCCGGAGTTCAGCGCCTCCTCGATCTGCTGCGGGCAGATGAAGTGGATGTGGCTGTCGAAGCCGCCGGCCGTGACGATCTTGCCTTCGCCGGCGATCACCTCGGTGCCGGGCCCGACCACGATGTCGACGCCGGGCTGGACGTCCGGATTGCCGGCCTTGCCGAGCTTGACGATATGGCCGCCCAAAATGCCGATGTCGCATTTGAAGACGCCGGAATGGTCGAGCACCACGGCGTTGGTGATGACCGTGTCGACCGCCCCTTGCGCTCGCGTGTGCTGGCTCTGCCCCATGCCGTCGCGGATCGTCTTGCCGCCGCCGAACTTCACCTCCTCACCATAAATGGTGAAGTCCCGCTCGACCTCGATGATCAGCGTCGTGTCGGCGAGCCGGATGCGGTCTCCGGTCGTCGGCCCGAACATGTCCGCATAGGCGGCGCGGGAGATCCTGGCGGGCATGGTTTTACCTTAGATTCGCGTGATTTTTGAGTTCTTTGGTGTAGTCTTTGCCCGACGTGAGAACCAGTTTGGCTCTATTACTTGAACGACATCTGATACAAAGTGGCGTTTGAGATCGATAATATAATTACGTGTTCTTTCCCGATCTATAACATTCTGTGCATCAAATTCCTTGAGAGAAATATATGCGCCTACCAAGTAGTCTAGAACGTCTGGGCGTATGCCTATGTAGGCGTATGGTTTTGATGCGCCTAATTCTGCCGTCTTGTCATTTTCGAAGATAAATCTACCTTCATCTATAAGGCTACTAAAAGACTCCATCAGTATCAATTTGCGCTTGTTCACCTCCTCTGCGTCGCTGGCGGTTATGGACAGCAACTCATGCGCTCCGGAGAATGTACGGACGCATTCACGTGCCCAAGTAACGACTTGCTCATACCACGCTAGACGGAACGACGCCTGCTGTTGATGCCACGCGAACCAGGCTGCAACCAACGAAACAATGAGCGCTACGATGGAAATTCCGTCGCCAAACTCCATCGGAGCCTCGTTGAAGCTATAGCTCGCCCATCACGTCCTGGCGGAAGCCGAACACCTTCCGCGTGCCCGAGAACGGCACGAGCGTCACAGTGCGGGTCTGGCCCGGCTCGAAGCGCACGGCGGTGCCGGAGGCGATGTCGAGCCGCATGCCGCGGACGGCCGCGCGGTCGAACTCCAGCGCCGGGTTGGTCTCGAAGAAATGGTAGTGGCTGCCGACCTGGATCGGCCGGTCGCCGGTGTTGGCGACCGTGACTGTGACGGTCTCGGCGCCGGCGTTGAGTTCGATGTCGCCTGGCGGCGTGACGACCTCGCCGGCCGCGACCGACGAGGCCTCGCCGCGGATCGGGTGATGCACCGTGACGAGCTTGGTGCCGTCCGGGAACGTCGCCTCGACCTGGATGTCGTGGATCATCTCCGGGACTCCGTCCATCACCTGGTCGGCGGCGAGAACGCCCGCGCCCGCCTCCATCAGCTCCGCCACTGTCCGTCCGTCTCGCGCGCCCTCGACCACGAAATCGGTGATCAGCGCGATCGCCTCTGGATGGTTGAGCTTCACCCCGCGGGCGAGGCGGCTCCTCGCGACGATCGCGGCCATCGCGATCAGCAGCTTGTCCTTTTCGCGAGGCGTGAGGTTCATCAGCAGGTCCAGACGCGGGGGAGGGGGCGGCCGATCAGGATCGGCAGCACGGCGCGCGCGGCGTCGCGCAGCGCCTCCGACAGGCGGGCGAGCATACGCACGACCAAAACGCCGTTCCAGGCCGTGGCGCCGGCCTCGACGTCGTGGCCCGCGAGAACCTCGCGGACCGCGTCGAGCCGCGCCTCGGCGTCCGGCGCGACATGCAAGATGGTGGCGAGAGAGGTCGCGCCGCCCGCGACGGTTCCCTTGGCGAGCAGGTCCCGGATCGGTCCGAAGAGCCGAAGCGTCTCGGCAAAAACCAGACGACCACCACGGCGGACGCGCCAGCGGTCCTCGATCAGCCCGTGTTCGACGGTCTCGCCGCGCGCCTGCCGGCCGAAGGCGACCGCCTCATAGACCGTTAGGGCCGCGTCCGGCGCGACCTCGGCGTCCAGCGTGCGGGCGAGCCGGGCGCGGTCGAACAAAATAGTCTCCTGCGGCGCCCAGACGACCGCGCCGCCGGCCTCGACGGCGAGGCGGGTGGAAACCCGCGT
Organism: Hansschlegelia zhihuaiae; assembly: GCF_004103825.1. Taxonomy (GTDB): domain Bacteria; phylum Pseudomonadota; class Alphaproteobacteria; order Rhizobiales; family Methylopilaceae; genus Methylopila; species Methylopila zhihuaiae. The sequence goes on along the minus strand of NZ_RYFI01000004.1, from coordinate 44,125 downwards.
GTCAGGTCCGTCGGAGCGGTAGACGCGCTCGGCGCCGGGGGTGGAGAGCGCGAGCGCCGCGCCCGGCCCGACCTCTGCCTCGACGGACATCCGGTCGCCGCAGGCGAGGCCGCCCGCGATGTTGAGCATCACGCCGTCTAGCCCGTGCTCGGCCTTCGGGAATCGCAGCCGCGACGAGCCGCTCTCGGCCAGGCGCGTCACGCGGGGCAGGCCGCCGCGGGCCTCGACGCGCAGAGCGATCCGCCCCTCCGCGCGCTGTCTGCGGAGGGCGGGCGCCGCATCCTCGCCGTCATGCCCGGCCAAAGGCTGGGTATCCACGATTTTTGTTGTCACGGGCGGGGTCGACGAAGTCGTGGATACCCGCGCTTCGCGCGGGCATGACGGGCGAGGATCGCTCGCCTTTCCGTCGATCGGTTCAGAAATGCAGGCGCTGACGGACATCGTCCCCCTCGAGCGCCTTGGCGTCGCCGGATTCGACCACCTCGCCTCGCTCCATGACGATGAACCGGTCCGCGAGCTCCTGCGCGAAGTCGAAATACTGCTCGACCAGCACGATGGCCATGGTGCCCTTGTCCCTGAGGTAGCGGATGGCGCGGCCGATGTCCTTGATGATCGACGGCTGGATGCCCTCGGTCGGCTCGTCGAGCACCAGCAGCTTCGGCCGCGTGACCAGCGCCCGACCGATCGCGAGCTGCTGCTGCTGGCCGCCCGAAAGATCGCCGCCGCGCCGCCCGAGCATCGACTTCAGCACCGGGAAGAGGTCAAACACGTCCTCGGGGATCGACCTGTCCTTGCGCTTCAGCGGCGCGAAGCCGGTTTCGAGATTTTCCTTCACGGTGAGCAGCGGGAAGATCTCGCGGCCCTGCGGGACATAGGCCACGCCGAGCGCCGCGCGGTCGTAGGGCCTCAAGCCGTCGATCTCCTTGCCCTCGAGCGTGATGCGCCCGCCCGAGATCGGCCGCTGGCCGGTGATGGCGCGCAAGAGCGAGCTCTTGCCGACGCCGTTGCGGCCGAGCACGCAGGTGACCTCGCCGGCCGCGGCCGTCACCGAGACCCCGCGCAGCGCGCGGGACGAGCCGTAATAGAGCGAGACGTCCTCGACGCTCAGCATGGGAGAGACCTCCGCTCACGGCCGGACTGCGTGCTTCGAGACGCGCCGGCTTCGCCGCCGCTCCTCAGCATGAGGACCGTTGAGGAAGCGAGGAAACTCAAACGTTCCTCATGCTGAGGAGGCGCGCAGCGCCGTCTCGAAGCACGCACTCGGTCGCCGCCTCGCATCCTCACCGCCCCAGATAGACTTCGACGACGCGTTCATTGGTCGACACCGCGTCGAGCGAGCCTTCGGCCAGCACCGAGCCCTCGTGCAGACAGGTGACCTTCACGCCCAGATCCCGCACGAAGACCATGTCGTGCTCGACCACGACGACCGAGGCGGTCTTGGCGATCTCGCGCAGGAGGTCGGCGGTGTCGGCGGTCTCCTGGTCGGTCATGCCGGCGGCCGGCTCGTCGACCAGCAGCAGCTTCGGCTCCTGGGCGAGCAGCATGCCGATCTCGAGCCACTGCTTCTGGCCATGGCTGAGTTCGCCCGCCTTGCGGTCGCGGCTGCCGGTGAGGCGCACGCGCTCCAGCAGGGCGTCGATGCGCTCCTTCTCGGCCTTGGTGCGCTTCGAGAACAGTGTGGGGAAAGGCCGGCGGTCGGTCTTCAGCGCGAGCAGGATGTTGTCCTCGACGGTGTGCATCTCGAACACGGTCGGGGTCTGGAACTTGCGGCCGATGCCGAGCTCGGCGATCGAGGCCTCGTCGAGCTTGGTCAGGTCGTGGCTCGCCTCGAACACCGCGACGCCCTGGTTGGGGCGCGTCTTGCCGGTGATCACGTCCATCATCGTGGTCTTGCCGGCGCCGTTCGGGCCGATGATGGCGCGCATCTCCTGCGCGTCGATCGACAGCGACAGCGCGTTCAGCGCCCGGAAGCCGTCGAACGTCACCGAGACGTTGTCGAGATAGAGCAGCGCGTTGGTGGTCAGTCCGCCGATCGCCATCAACTCACTCCGCAGGCGCAGCTTTGGCGGGCGCGGCCGGCGCCGTCGGGGCCGGCAGCTCGGACTTCCGCCTGATCCCGAAGAGGTCGGTGATCAGCCCGACCACTCCCTTCGGCAGCAGCAGCGTGGTCAGCACGAACAGGCCGCCGAGCGCGAACAGCCACATCGAGGGCAGAACGCCCGTGAACCAGGTCTTGCCGGCGTTGACCAGGAAAGCGCCAAGCGCTGCGCCGACCAGCGTGCCGCGGCCGCCGACCGCGACCCAGATCACCGCCTCGATCGAGTTGGCGGGCGCGAATTCCGACGGGTTGATGATGCCGACCTGCGGCACGTAGAGCGCCCCGGCGATCCCTGCGAGCATCGCCGACAGCGTGAACACCACGAGCTTGTAGTGCTCGACCCGGTAGCCGATGAAGCGCGAGCGGCTCTCGGCGTCGCGGATCGCGACCACGACCTTGCCGAGCTTCGAGGTCACGACCCAGCGCGACAGCAGATAGCTGCCCGCGAGCGCGAACGCGGTGAGCGCGAACAGCGCCGCGCGGGTGCCCTGCGCCTGCACGGGGAAGCCGAGGATGTCCTTGAAGTCGGTGAGGCCGTTGTTGCCCCCGAACCCCATGTCGTTGCGGAAGAAGGCGAGCATCAGCGCGAAGGTCAGCGCCTGGGTGATGATCGAGAGGTAGACGCCGGTGACGCGCGAGCGGAAGGCGAGCCAGCCGAAGCAGAAGGCCAGCGCCCCGGGGACGAGCACGACCATCAGGAGCGCGAACCAGAAATGGTCGAAGCCGAGCCAGAACCACGGCAGCTCGGTCCAGTTCAGGAACACCATGAAGTCCGGCAGGACCGGATTGCCGTAGACGCCGCGCGGCCCGATCTGGCGCATCAGGTACATGCCCATCGCGTAGCCGCCGAGCGCGAAGAACGCGCCATGGCCGAGCGACAGGATCCCGCAATAGCCCCACACCAGGTCGAGCGCGAGCGCGAGCATCGCGAAGGCGAGGTACTTGCCGAGCAGCGGCACCATGTGGTCCGGCACATGGAGCCAGGAGTCCGGCGGCAGCAGCAGGTTCGAGGCGGGGATCAGCGCCGCCATGGCGAGCACGACGGCGAGGAAGATCATCCCCGCGCCGTCGAGGAAGCGGTAGCGGCTCATGGGCGAGGCTCCCCGCCATGTCCCGGCCGCAGCGAAGCGGAGAGCCGGGACCCATATCCGCCAAGGTCGAAGGACGCTCTAGGCGGCGCGCAGTTCTTTCCTGCATCACGATGCGCGAATGGGTCCCGGCTCAAGGCCGGGACATGGCGTCTGCGCTCTTCGGTCTGCCTCACGCCTCCACCGCCCGGCCCTTGAGCGCGAACAGGCCGCGGGGCTTCTTCTGGATGAACAGGATGATGGCGACCAGCAGGATGATCTTGCCGAGCACCGCGCCCGCGAACGGCTCGAGCAGCTTGTTTGCGACGCCGATCGACAGCGCGCCGACCAGCGTGCCCCAGAGATTGCCGACGCCGCCGAACACCACGACCAGGAAACTGTCGATGATGTAGCTCTGCCCGAGATTGGGCGAGACGTTGTCGATCTGGCTGAGCGCAACGCCGGCGATGCCGGCGACGCCGGAGCCGAGCCCGAAGGTCATGGCGTCGACCCAGGGCGTGCGGATGCCCATCGAGGCCGCCATGCGCCGGTTCTGCGTGACCGCCCGGACCCGGAGGCCGAGACTGGTGCGCTTCAGGAGCAGCATCAGCGCGAAGAACACGGCCATCGCGAACAGCACGATGGCGATGCGGTTCCAGGTCAGCGACACGCCGAGGAAAGACACCGAGCCCTGCAGCCATTCGGGCGTCTGGACCTCGCGGTTGGTCGGTCCGAACACCGAGCGCACCGCCTGCTGCAGGATGAGGCTGACGCCCCAGGTCGCGAGCAGCGTCTCGAGCGGGCGGCCATAGAGGAAGCGGATCACCGTGCGCTCGATCAGCACCCCGACCGCGCCCGCGACCAGGAAGGCGACCGGGATCGCGAGGATCAGCGAGGCGCCAGAGAGCGCCGGGACGTAGTCTCGGATGAACCCTTGCGTCAGGAAGGTCGCATAGGCGCCGATCATCACCATCTCGCCATGCGCCATGTTGATGACGCCCATGACGCCGAACGTGATGGCGAGCCCGATCGCGGCGAGCAGCAGCACGGAGCCGAGCGAGACGCCGTAGGTCACGTCCTGGACGACATTGGCGACGCCGAGCCAGCGCTCGATCGAGGCGACGCCGGCCTCGGCCGCCTGCTTGACGGCGGGGGGCGTATTTGCCGGCAGCGTGCGGAGCGCCGCGAGCGCGTCCTGGTCGCCTACGGCCGCCACGATGTCGGCGGCCGCGATCCGGTCGGCTTCGGGGGCGTCCTGCCTGGCCAGGATGATGGCGGCTTTCGCGGCCTCGAGCGCCTGCTTGGCGCTTGCGTCCTTCTCCTTGGCGAGCGCCGCCTCGATCGCCGGAAGCGCGGTCGGCTCGCGGGTCTTGAAGATCGCGCGCGCCGCGCCGATGCGCTTCTGCGGGTCCGGGGCCTGCAGCGCGAAGGCGCCGGAGGCGGCCTCGAGAGAGCGCCGCACGCGGTTGTTGAGGCGAACCGTTTTCAGAGGCTTGGCGGCGAGCGCCTGCGGCGCGGGGTCGCCGGTCTTGGCGAGCACGAGCGCGCCGCCCGCGTCCTTGATCAGGACCGTTTTGCTCTCCGGATCGTAGAGCAGTCGGCCGGCGCTCATCGCCTCGAAGATCGCCTGGCCGTTCTGGGCGCTCGCGGCCACCAGGCCTTCGATCGCCTTGTCGGTCTCGTCATATTTGTCCGCCGCGAAGCGGGCGAGCGCGTCGTCGACGGGGTCGGCCGAGGCCGGCGACGCCGGCCCGCCGAGGAGCGTCGCGATGGCGATGAGCAGCCCGAGCGTCGCGCCGCGAAGTCCGATCAATCGCATGGGTGGGCCAGGTTGTGTCGCGGAGGACCGGCGGGGCTCAGCCTGCCGGAGCGTCTGTCGGCGGCTTGGCCGCATTGGGCGCGGAGGGCGGCGGGGAGGAGTCGCCGCCCTCCGCTGGGGCTCATGCGCGGGAGCGGCTGAAACTCAGCTGCCCTGGCCGCCGCACTTGCCTGTCTTGGTGTTGAAGTTGCCGCACTTCTTGGCCACCCAGTCGGCCTCGAGGTCCTTGGAGCCGGGCAGGAAGTCCGACCAGGCGTCGCCGGGCACCAGGTCGTCGGTCTTCTCCACGACGTCGAACTGCCCGTCGTCCTTGATCTCGCCGATCAGCACCGGCTTGGTGATGTGGTGGTTCGGCAGCATCTTGGAGACGCCGCCCGTCAGGTTCGCCTGCTCGATGCCGGGCAGCGCGTCGATCACCTTGTCGGGCTCGACGGAGCCGGCCTTCTCGGCGGCCTTCACCCACATGTTGAAGCCGATGTAGTGGGCCTCCATCGGGTCGTTGGTGACGCGCTTCGGGTTTTTGGTGAAGGCCTGCCACTTCTCGATGAACGCCTTGTTGTCCGGCGTGTCGACGCTCTGGAAGTAGTTCCAGGCCGCGAGGTGTCCGACCAGCGGCTTGGTGTCGATGCCGGCGAGCTCCTCTTCGCCGACCGAGAACGCCACCACCGGGATGTCGGTCGCCTTGATGCCCTGGTTGCCGAGCTCCTTGTAGAACGGCACGTTGGCGTCGCCGTTGATCGTCGAGACCACCGCGGTCTTCTTGCCCGTGGAGCCGAACTTCTTGATGTCGGAGACGATCGTCTGCCAGTCGGAATGGCCGAACGGCGTGTAGTTGATCAGGATGTCCTCCTGCGCCACGCCCTTGTCTTTGAGATAGGCCTCGAGGATCTTGTTGGTGGTGCGCGGATAAACGTAGTCGGTGCCGGCCAGCACCCAGCGCTGCACTCCCTCTTCCTTCATCAGGTAGTCGACGGCCGGGATCGCCTGCTGGTTGGGCGCGGCGCCGGTGTAGAACACGTTCCGCTCGCTCTCCTCGCCCTCATACTGGACCGGGTAGAACAGCACGCTGTCGAGCTCCTTGAAGACCGGCAGGACGGATTTGCGGCTGACCGAGGTCCAGCAGCCGAACACGACTGCGACCTTCTGGTTCGAGATCAGCTCGCGGGCCTTCTCGGCGAACAGGGGCCAGTTGGAGGCCGGGTCGACCACGACCGGCTCGAGCTTCTTGCCCAGCACGCCGCCCTTCTTGTTCTGCTCCTCGATCAGCATGAGCATGGCGTCCTTCAGCGTGGTCTCGCTGATCGCCATGGTGCCGGAAAGCGAATGGAGGATGCCGATCTTGATGGTCTCCTCGGCGCGGGCGGGCGCCGCCGTGATCGCGGCGGCGGCGAACGCGCCGGCGATCAGAGCGCCCCGGAAGAATTTTTTCATTGCCATCTCCCCTGATGGATTGGGGCGCCGTCGCGCCCATCCTGCGATAGCAGGCAAGCGCGGCGCCACTTGGAGAGGCAGAGCCGTTTCAAGTCCTCGAGGGCCGGTCATCAATCGATCAGGTGCATAAATGTTATGCATATCTGGGCGTGAGATGACGAATTAAGCAGATATGAGGTGTCCAATTACCTGTAAGGGTCTCCTTGGCCGCGCGACCTTTGGGCTTGACCCGGGCCTCGCCGCTTGCTGCGGTGGCGCGGTGCAGCGCGTCTAGGGTTCCGGCCGGTTCGCAAGAGCCGGCGCTGGTCCGAGAGACGCGCTCCCCGCTCGCCAGGCGGGGAGACACGGCGGGGCAAAATCCCGGGAGGTCACTGCACGGGTTCGCCGCCGCGGACCGACCTCCCTTGCGCGCGGCGAGCTCCCGAAACCGAACGTCCGCCCATCTCGGGCGCACGGACGAGACCCGAGGAGCCTGCCGAATGACCTTTTCGCCTCGCCGCCGCCGCCGCGCCGCAGGCCTCGCGCCGTCGAAGGGGCGCCTGCGCGCCCACCATCCCGACTTCTCCAAGATGGACACGCAGGGCTGGAAGGCGCTCGACGCCGAAGGCCGCCTGCCCGAGACCATGTGGCGGAAGGAGCAGCAATGGGCGCTCGACATGGGCCTGCCCGGCGCCGACTCCATCACCGACAAGACGATCCCGACCTTCGCGCGCGGCGAGCTTCCGCATTTCGCCGGCATCAACACCTTCATGAAGGCGCCCTATGTCGAGAACGTGCGCGACGTCGGGAAGTACGACGCCGCGGTGCTCGGCATCCCGTTCGACAGCGGCACAACCTACCGGCCCGGAACGCGCTTCGGGCCGCAGGGCGTGCGCCGCATCTCGGCGCTCTACACCCCCTACAATTACGAAATGGGCGTGGACCTGCGGGAGCAGATGACGCTGTGCGACGCCGGCGACGTGTTCTGCCTGCCGGCCAATCTCGAAAAGAGCTTCGACCAGATCACCCGCGGCGTCGCGCACGTCGCCTCGTCGGGCGCGCTGCCGGTGATGATCGGCGGCGACCATTCGATCGGCTTCCCCTGCGTGCGCGGCATCGCGGAATGCACCTCGAAGAAGATCGGCATCATCCATTTCGACCGGCACATCGACATCCAGGAGAAGGACCTGGACGAGCGGATGCACACCACGCCGTGGTTCTGGGCGACGAACCTGCCAAACGTGTCCCCTAGGAACCTCGTGCAACTCGGCATCGGCGGCTGGCAGGTGCCGCGCTACGGCGTGTCCGAGGCGCGCCGGCGCGACACAAACGTGCTGACCATCGAGGACATCGAGAAATACGGGCTGGAGAAGACCGCCGAGATCGCGCTCGACCTCGCCTGGGAGGGGACCGACGCGGTCTACATCTCGTTCGACGTGGATTCGATCGACTGCGGCTTCGTGCCGGGCACCGGCTGGCCGGAGCCCGGCGGCTTCCTGCCGCGCGAGGCGCTGAAGATCCTCGGCCTGGTCTGCGCGCCGGGGCTCTGCGGCCTCGAGGTCGTGGAGGTCTCGCCGCCCTACGACACCTCCGACATCACCGCGCTGTTCGGCGTCCGAGTCATCGTCGAGGCGCTCGGCTCGATGGTCGCGCACGGCACGCTCGGCAAGCACAAGTCCATCATCGACAAGCCGGTGAGCTACTGAGGCCCTGAAGGGAGACTTCGGCCATGCATCTCGGTCACGACCATGACGAGGGGTTCGGCGGCGGTCCGCGCGCCAAGAACGGTCACCATCCCGGCCATCATCACCATCACGGCCACAACCAGCCGCACGCGAAGGCCGTCCAGTGGCAGACGCCGCATCTGCCGCACGACCATGCGCATCCCGACGACGCGCCGCACGAGCACGACCTCGACCTGGTCGAGGCGGCCTTCGTGGAGGCGTTCACGACGGCGACCGACGTCACGAGCTTCCTGCGCGTCGCGGGCGTGCCCTTCGTGGGCGAGGCGCCGGACGGCCGCCGGCTCCATCTCCTGAGGGTCGAGACCGAGACGATGGTGGATGTCGGCTCGGTCGCGCCGCTGATCGGCGGCGGCGCGATGCGATACGATCCGCTGCCCGCCAAGATGGCCTCGCGGCGGCGGCGCCTCTCCTTCCTGTATCACGACGGAAACGCCGTGCAGCGCCTTGATTTCGCAGCCGTCCGGGCGCTCGCCGACCGCTCCGGCGCCGCCTCGTTCGAGACATCCGCCGGCTGACGCCGCGCCGCATTCCGGGAGAACCGCCCCATGACGCTCCGTCTTCTCCGTCCCGCCCTTGCGGCCGCCTTCGCGCTCCTGCCGGGCGCGGCCTTCGCCCATGTCGGCCACGGCGACGCGGTCGGCTTCACGGCCGGCTTCGGTCATCCGATCGGCGGCCTCGACCATGTGCTCGCGATGGTGATGGTCGGCCTCTTCGCCTGGCGGCTCGGCGGGAGGGCGGTCTGGCTCGTGCCCGCGACCTTCGTGCTCGTGATGGCGCTCGGCGGCGCGCTCGGCGTCGCGGGCGTCGAGGGGCCGTTCGTCGAGACCGGCATCGCGCTGTCGATCGTGGCCCTGGGCGCGGCGGTGGCGTTCGGCGTCAAGGCGCCGGTCGCCGTCGCGACGGCGCTGGTCGGCGTGTTCGCGGTCTTTCATGGCCACGCCCATGGCGCGGAAATGCCCGAGACCGCGGACGGCGCCGCCTATGCGGCGGGCTTCCTGCTGGCCACCGCCGCCCTCCACGCCGTCGGCGTCGGCGTCGGCTTCCTGATCGGGCGCGTCAGCGAGGCGAGAGGGCCGATGATCGCTCGTCTCGCCGGCGCAGCCGCGAGCCTCGCGGGGGTCGCGATCCTGGTTGGGGCGATCTGACCGGTCACTTGAAGACCACGCGGCGGACATAGACCGCGCCGGCCCCGCGAGCTCGATCATCCGCGTGGCCTCGCGGGCCGTGGAACGGCGGTCGGATCGTGCGCGGGGCGCCCCGGAGGCTTGCGCGGCGGCACGTCCGCTGCGGAGGCCGCGCCTTATATGGCGGGCTCCTGTCCACGAGCCGGAGCAAGATCCATGCGCGCCCTCCTCGTCGCCGCCTCGATCCTCGCGGGCGCCGCCGTCGCGGCCGGTCCCGCGGCGGCCGAACCGCAGAAGCTCTGGGAGCTCGACGGCCTCAGGCAGCCGGAGTCCGCGCTCTTCGACGCCTCCGGCGGGGTGATCTATGTCAGCGAAGTCGTCGGCGACATGCGGGCCAAGGACGGCGTCGGGGCGATCTCGAAGGTCTCGCCCGACGGCAAGATGGTCGAGGCCGACTGGGTCACGGGCCTCGACGCGCCCAAGGGCCTCGCGCTGTCCGGCGGCAAGCTCTATGTCGCGGACATCGACCAGCTGGTCGAGATCGAAATCGCCTCGGCCAGGATCGTCGCGCGCCACCCCGTGCCGGGCGCGATCTTTCTGAACGACGTCGCGTCCGATCCTGCGGGCCGCGTCTTCGTCTCCGACACCATGACCAACACGATCTGGACCCTGCAGGGCGGCGAGATGAAGCCCTGGCTGAAGCATGACGCGCTCAAGGGACCGAACGGGCTCACGGTGGAAGGCGACGGCATGATCGTGGCGGGCTTCGGCAAGCCGCCCTCGGACGGGCAGGCGGCCGTTCCCGGCAACCTCGTCGAGGCCCCGCTGTCGGGCGAGACCGCGCGCGACCTCGGCGACGGCTCGCCGGTCGGCGCGCTCGACGGGCTGGTCGCGCTCGGCGGCGGCAAATATCTCGCGACCGACTATCTGAAGGGGCCGCTTTATCTGATCGACGCGAAGGGCTCCTTCGAGGTTCTCGCCGAACTGCCGCCGGGGAGCGCGGATCTGAGTTTCGATCCGGCGAGCCGCACAGCCTTCGTGCCGCTCAACAAGGCGGGGAAGCTGCTGGCGTTCCGGATTCCCTGACCGGGCGGCCCCCGGGAACGGCGTGGACGTCATTCCGCGGTCCTGAGAAGACCGCCTTGGAAACGTCGGCGTCTTCGGCGGGCGGAAAAGCGCGTGTGGCGAGTCGGCCCGACTGAGGCGCGGGTCGACCGACATCCCTCTCTACTTGTTGACTGCACGTTTCGCGCTCGAATCGAGATGGTAAGTGGTTCTACGAATGCGTCGCTTGACGTCATGCGCGACAATCCAATTCTTGAACGTTCCGGTCAGGGGCCGCCAATGCTCTCGCGAGGACTTTTCGCATCGTTCGTCATGACGTCGGCCGTGTTCGCCGCGACGTCGGCAGCGGCGCAGTCGCCGGGGCCGGAACTGATCTACACGCCGATCACGCCGTGCCGGGCCTTTGACACCGAAGCGCCCGGCGCGGGCGGGCGCATCCGCGCCAACAAGACGCGCAACTTCCAGATCACCGGCACGACCGGGTTCGACACGCAGGGCGGCCAGGCCAACGGATGCGGCGTGCCGGCGTCCGCGGCGGCGGTCGCGCTTCAACTGACGGCGGTCCACCCGGCGGCCGACGGCCACTTCACGGCGTTCGCCGCAGGCGCCGCGAAGCCCGACGCGGAGTCGATGGTCTATCTGGAATCGACCTCGGTCAGCTCCGGGGTGACGGCTCCGCTTGGGGCGGGCAGGCTCGGCCTTTTCTCGCGCAAGGCGGCAGGCGCCAAGGGAACGATTACTGGTTATTACGCGCCGCAACTCGTCGCCCATATCGGCGCCGAAGGGCAGATCCTAGCGGGCACCAGCCGAGTCTTGAACGCGGAGCGCATTCTGCTTGGAGGGTATCGCATAACATTTGATCGTGACGTCAGAAATTGTATCCCAATTCTGACAGTCGACGGCGTCGACACGACAGCGTTCATCGACACGTCTGTGGAATTCCCACGCGGATGGGCGCAGATCGGCGTTCGAATGCTTGCGTACACCGAGTTCGGACGCAACTATGACAATGCGCCGTTCCGCCTCGTCGTGCACTGCTGAACCGGGCTTCATGTGCAATCTTTACTCCCTGACAAGGGGGCAGGCGGCGATCCGCCAGCTCGCCCGGGCGATGGTCGACCGGACCGGCAACCTGCCGCCCATGCCGGCGATTTTTCCGGACTACCCGGCCCCGATCGTCCGGACCGGCGACGAAGGGCGTGAACTCGCCCTCGCGCGGTGGGGGATGCCGTCGCCGCTTTCCGTCCTGAAGGGCCGCAACGCCGATCCGGGCGTGACCAACATCCGCAACGTGGCGAGCCCGCATTGGCGGCGCTGGCTCGGGCCGGCGAATCGCTGCGTCGCGCCGTTCACGAGCTTCTCCGAATATGAGACGGCGCCGGACGGGCGGAAGGTCCCGGTCTGGTTCGCGCTCGACGAGAGCCGGCCGATCGCCTTCTTCGCCGGTCTCTGGGCGCGCTGGACGAGCGTGCGGAAGGTGCGGGAGGGGGAGGTCACGGCCGACCTCTTCGGCTTCCTCACCACGGAGCCGAACGCGGTGGTCGCGCCGGTCCACCCGAAGGCGATGCCGGTCGTTCTGACGACGTCCGGGGAGGTCGATGTCTGGCTGCAGGCCGACTGGCCGGAGGCGGCGGCCCTCCAGCGCCCGCTCGCCGACGGCCTGCTGCGCGTCGTCGCGCGCGGCGAGCGGGAGGACGGCGCCGAGCCCGCGCCGGGCCCTGAGCCGAGGCAGGTCCAGCTCCGCCTGATTTGACCGCAAGAGCCGGAGCGCGAAGGCTGCGGGGGCGCGATAGCAGGGCGGCATGACCGCCAGACGGGACGCGCGACCGATGACCAGACATTCCTCCGAACAAGCCGCAGCCGTCGAACGCGATCCGCGCTGGGCATCCGTGCTCGCGCGCGACGCGTCGGCCGACGGCGCCTTCGTGTTCTCGGTCGCGAGCACCGGAATCTACTGCCGGCCGTCCTGCCCGGCGCGGCGCGCGCGGCCGGAGCACGTCGCCTTCCATGCAAGCCCCGAGGCCGCGGAACGCGCGGGGTTCCGGCCGTGCAAGCGCTGTCGGCCGGATGGCGTGGGCCTCGCCGAGCAGCGCGCCGCGACGGTGGCGGAGGCCTGCCGCTTCATCGAACGGGCCGAGGAGGCGCCGAGCCTCGCTGCGCTCGCCCGGCGCGCGGGCGTCAGCCCGTTCCACTTCCACCGCCAGTTCAAGGCGGCGACGGGCGTGACGCCGAAGGCCTACGCCGCGGCTGAGCGGGCGAAGCGCGTGCGGGAGGGGCTCGCGGGGCGCAGCGCCTCCGTCACCGAAGCGATCTACGACGCCGGCTTCAACTCCAACGGCCGCTTTTACGAGAGTTCGGACGAGATGCTTGGCATGACGCCGAGCGACTACCGCGCGGGCGGCGCGGGCGCCGTGATCCGTCATGCGGTCGCAGAGAGTTCGCTCGGCGCGATCCTCGTAGCGGCGAGCCAGAGGGGCGTCTGTGCGATCCTGCTCGGCGACGATTCTGCGGCGCTCGCCCGCGATCTACGGGGACGTTTCCCCAGGGCCGAGCTGATCGGCGGCGATCGGGACTTCCAGCGGCTGGTCGCCGAGGTCGTGCGCTTCGTGGAGCAGCCGGCGCTCGGTCTGGGACTGCCGCTCGACATTCGGGGCACGGCCTTCCAGCAGCGGGTCTGGCGGGCGCTGCGCGAAATTCCCGCGGGCGAAACTGCGAGCTACGCCGAGATCGCCGAAGCGATCGGCGCGCCGCAGGCGGTGCGCGCCGTCGCGGGCGCCTGCGCGGCCAACGCGCTTGCGGTCGCCATCCCCTGCCACAGGGTGGTGCGGACGGACGGGGCGCTGTCGGGATACCGCTGGGGCGTCGAGCGCAAGCGTGCGCTGCTCGCCAAAGAGCGTGCAGGCTGATGAGGGGCGAGGGGTCTGGAAGGCTTCTCCCGCACCCATGTCCTGCGTGCTTCGAGACGCCGTCCTGACGGACGGCTCCTCAGCATGAGGAAGTTTGTGCCTTGGCATCCTCAACGGTCCTCATGCTGAGGAGCGCCAAAGGCGCGTCTCGAAGCACGCAATACCGTCGCCCTCGTCCTCTGCATCAAGTTCTGAAATGCCGCGCTGCACAATGAATAGGCGCTTGACGCCCTGATTTTAGGCGTTCACTTTCGCCCTAAGAGCAAAAATATCCTCCTAAGAAAAATTCGGGGGTGAGGGATGAACGCTGCAAGCCGGGACGCCCGGGTCGACGCGATGTATTCGCGCGACAAGTTCGCCGCCTATATCTGCGTCGTCGCGGTATGGGCCGTATACCTCTTCATCTTCTGGCGAATGGCCGACCACATCGCCGCGAGCGGCCTGACGGCCCTGATGCTCGTGCTGGCCAGCCTCGTGCTGCTGCTCAACACCGCCGCCGTGGTCGCGCTGATCCGCCACTACCGCGAGGACAGGGCGGCGATCTACGGCACCGACATCTACTATCTCGACCGCATCGCGGCCGAGCGGAGGGCGCGGTCATGAAACGCGCGCCTTACGAGCCGCCGACCCAGTCGGTCTTCGGGCAGGTGGTCGACGCCTTCCTGATGCTCGCGCTGGTGCTGGTCATCCTCTATCTGCCGCTACTGCTCGGCCTCGCGGGCGGCGGCACGACGGTCAAGACCTTCGACGCCCCGACCTGGGAGGCGCTCGGCCAGAACGCAACGATGGCCGCGCAGTGGGAGAAGCTCGGCTTCGACCCCGCAAAGGCCTCCGAGATCATCGGCAAGCGCTTCGACTACGAGTTTTCCTGGGTCGCGCTCGCCGTCACCGCCCTCGTGATCGTCGGCTATTTCGTCGGGATGCTGCGGTGGTCGGAGAAGGAATACCGCGACGTCATCGCCGAACGTTTCGGCGACGACGCCAAGGCCGATCCGCGCGGCCCGACCGCCTGACCCCGCCTGTTCAAGGACGACATCGATGATCGCCATCATGAACTACGCGGCGTGGGGCGTGTCCGCCGCGCTCGCGCTCTGGATGCTGTGGGACATGCTGTCCACCAACCGGGCCTATAGCGAGGCCTATCTGACCTCGTCCGCCGAGGGCGAGATCATCGACGCCGAGATCGGCGAGACGGCGGCGGGGCGGTGATGGTCGACGTCGCCAACGTTCCCGGCGCAGCGGCGCCGGCCTCCGCCGCCGACTCCTCGTCCAAGCGCGTCGCGCTGAAGCGGGTGCTCGGGCCCGCCCATGTCTGGGGACTGGGCGTCGGCATCGTGCTCGTCGGCGAGTTCATGGGCTGGAACTTCGCGGTCGGAAAGGGCGGCGCGATCGCCGCGCTGACCGCCTGCTGGCTCGCCGGCATCCTCTACACCTGCGTCGCCATGATCGATTCGGAGGTGACCTCGACGGTCGCGGCCGCCGGCGGGCAATACGCCCAGGCCAAGCACATCATCGGCCCGCTCGCGGCCTTCAATGTCGGGCTCTACCTCGTCATGGCCTACACTATGCTCGAGGTTTCGAACGCGATCGTCACCGGCGACCTGATCCAGGCCTTCGCGGCCAATATGGGCCTTGCGGGCGAGGTCGACAAACGCGCTTACATGACGCTGACCATCGTGTTCCTGGCCTGGCTCAACTATCGCGGCGTGCTGGCGACGCTAACGCTCAACTACATCATCACCGCGATCGCCTTCGCGGCGATCCTCGCGCTGTTCGTGGCCGTCAACCCGCTGACGCCCGGCGCCACGGTGATGCACGACCAGCTGCTGACCGGGCTGCCCTATGGCGGGCTCGGCATCCTGGCCGCCATGCATTTCGGCCTGTGGTTCTATCTCGGCATCGAGGGCACCACCCAGGCGGCCGAGGAGGTGCGCTCGCCCGCCCGCTCCCTGCCGCTCGGCACGCTGACCGGCATCATGACGCTGCTGATCGCCGCGACGCTGACGTGGTACATCGGCACCGGCCTGATGCCCTGGGAGTATCTCGGCCAGGCCATCACGCCGCTCTACGACGCAGCTAGGCTGACCGGTAGCCTGCCGCTCGAGCTCTTCCTCTTTGTCGGCACATTGTTCGCCACTCTCGCGTCGGCCAATGGCTGCATCAACGACGCGTCGCGCGCCTGGTTCGCGATGGGCCGCGACCGCTACATGCCGGTGTGGTTCGGCGCGGTGCATCCGCGCTACCACACGCCCTACCGGTCGATCCTGTTCTTCGTGCCGATCGCGATCCTGTTCGCGGTCTCGACCCCGCTCGACCAGACCATCACGCTGTCGATCCTGTCCGGCCTGCTCGGCTACACCATCATGGCGATCGGCGTGATGATGTTCCGCCGCAAATGGCCGCTGGGCTCGATCGCGCGGGGCTATGTGCACCCGCTGCACCCGCTGCCGGCGATCCTGCTGCTCGGGCTCTGCGCCGTGACCTATCTCGCGGTGTTCCTCGGCTATGGCACGCAGCTGCTCGCCATGATGGCGTTCTACATCTTCGCGTCCGCCTGGTTCGTTCTGCACCGCTACAAATACTGTCGGCGCGGCGACCAGTTCACGATGCCCTGGCCGAAGCCCAAGGGGTACTGAGGCTCTCTGGTGACCGCGTTCGCCGTCCTCCTCGCCCTCCTGTCCGCAGGCGCGGCCCTCGCCGCGATTCTGCGGGCGGGGCGGCGCGAGGCGGCCTTACGGCGGTCGGCGCTGGCGGACTGCGAGGGGCTGCTCGACGGCGTCGTCCGCAAGATCGCGCCGTCCGGCTATGGCGAGCTCCGCGGGCGGTTCGGCGGTCTGTCCGCCCGGCTCGTCCCGATCTCCGAGGCGCTCGTGTTTCGCCGGCTGCCGCAGCTCTGGATCGCGGCCGACGTCGCGAGGCCGGCCGCCGACGGACGGGCCGTCGAGATCGTCCGGCGGCCGACGGGAACGGAGTTCTTCACGGGCGCCGGCGCATTGCCGCTCGCCTATACGCCGCCGCCCCACTGGCCTCAGGACACGGCGGTGCGCGGCTCCGGCGACGCATCTTCGCTGCTCGCCGAACTTGGGCCGCTGCTCGCTGAGCCGCTTTCCGATCCGAAGCTGAAATCGGTCGCCGTCACGCCACGCGGCGTGCGGGTCGTCCGGCAGGCGGCGCAGGGCGAGCGGGCATCGTACCTGCTGTTCCGCGAGTCGCGTTTCGCGAAGCGGATCTCGGTCTCCGACGCGGAGGCCGCGCTCGAGCTTGCGGCGGCGATCGCCCTGCGGCTCGCCGCCCAGAACTCCGACGCCCGAAAGTCAGATGCCCAAGAGCCAGATGCCCAAGACGACGTCCGCGCCGCCTGATCCGCGGCTCGTGCTGCTGGTCGCGGCGCTGCTGCCCGGGATGGGCCATGTGATGATCGGGCGCGCCGCGCGCGGCCTCGGATTCGCGTTCTTCGCAGCGATCGGCTTCTGGCTCACCTCCAAATTCGCAGACCCCGACGCATCCTTCATCGGCCGCCACGCCGGCGGCTTCTTCGTCTGGGCGCTGTCGCTGCCCGACGCCTACCGCGCCGCGCGCATGGACCGCGAGCGCGCCGGCGCAGCCTGAGGCGTCCGCCTCTCAAGATCCCTTCGAAACGTCCGGCCGGGCTGGCGATCGTCGCGGCGCTTCGCTAGAGCGAAGGCGGTTCCATCGGCCGCGCCTCGCGGCCCTCCCCATCCTGCGGAAAGGACGCGCCATGAAAGTCGGGTTCATCGGTCTGGGGCTCATGGGCCTGCCCATGGCGCAGAACCTGCGCAAGGCCGGCCACGAGCTCTTCCTGCACAGCCGCTCCGGCGTCCCGGCAGATCTGCAGGGCGAGGGCATGACGGCCTGCGGGAGCCCGGCCGAGGTCGCCTCGAAGGCCGAGGCCGTGATCACGATGGTCCCGGACACGCCCGACGTCGAAAAGGTGCTGTTCGGCGAAAACGGCGTCGCGTCCGGGCTTTCGTCCGGCAAGCTCGTCATCGACATGAGCTCGATCTCGCCGGTCGCCACCAAGGACTTCGCGAAGCGCATCGGCGAGCTCGGCTGCGGCTATGTGGACGCGCCGGTCTCCGGCGGCGACATCGGGGCCAAGGCCGCGACACTGACCATCATGGTCGGCGCGTCGGAGACGGATTTCGAGCGCGCCAGGCCGCTGTTCGAGGCGATGGGCAAGACGATCACGCTGGTCGGCGACGTCGGCTCGGGCCAGACCTGCAAGGTCGCGAACCAGATCATCGTGGCGCTCAACATCGAGGCGGTGTCCGAGGCGCTGGTGTTCGCCTCCAAGGCAGGCGCCGATCCGGTGCGCGTGCGTCAGGCGCTGATGGGCGGCTTCGCCAATTCGCGGGTGCTCGAGGTCCACGCCGAGCGCATGATCAACCGCACCTTCAAGCCGGGCTTCCGCACCAGGCTGCACATGAAGGACCTCGAGGTCGCGCTGTCCAACGCCCGCGCGCTCGGCGTCTCGCTGCCGGGCACGGCGCTCGCCCAGCAGATGTTCAACTCCTGCGTCGCCGCCGGCGAGCTCGACGAGGACGACTCGATCATGTGCAAGGCGATCGAGCGGCTCTCGGGGCACGAGATCACGAAGAAGAGCTGAAGGCTCTTTCTCCCCTCCCCCTTGAGGGGAGGGGTCGGAGGTGGGGGTGCGGGCGGCGCCTTTTCAGAATGGCCGCGCGGTCCCTGCGAATCCGGATATCGCGCCGCCGTCATCCCCACCCTTACCCTCCCCTGAGGGGAGAGGGAGCGGACGCCGCGCAGTCTATTCCAGCGTGCCCGACATCGCCTGCGCGGCGTCCTGCAGCGCAGGCAGCTTCTCGATCATCGCGTCGCATGACAGCCGCGACACCGGGGCCTGCATGGCGAGCGCCGCGATGCAGGCGGGCGAACGCCCGATCCGCTGGATGACCGGGACCGCGAGACAGACCAATCCCGACAGATACTCCTCCCGGTCGAGCGCGTAGCGCTGCTTGCGCACGGCGGCGAGCTCCGCGAGCAGCGCGTCGCGGTCGGTGATCGTGTTCTCCGTGAACCCTTCGTAGGAGAGGTCGCGCAGCATCCGGTCGCGTTTCGCCGGCGGCATCAGCGCGAGGAACAGCTTGCCGCTGGCCGAACAGTGCGCCGGCACGCGCGAGCCGCGCTGGAACGTGATCCGGAGCGGCCACATCGCCTCGACGCGGTCGATATAGGTCACCTCCGTCCCGTGCAGCACGGTGAGATTGCAGGACTCCCCGACCGTCCGCACGACCTTCTCCAGCAGGCCGTGGCGGAGCGCCGCGCCCGGCTGGTTCGACAGGATCGAAAAGGCGAGCTGCGAGGCGCGCGGCGCGAGCTCGAAGCGCCGTCCGTCGGGCGCGCGCTGGAGCAGGCCTGCGGCGGTCAGCGCGTTCAGCCAGCGGTGCAGAGTGGGGCGCGGCACGTCGGAGCCGACCGCGAGCTCGGCGAGCGTCACCGGATGCTCCATCGCGGCGACGCGTTCCAGAAGGGCGATGGGCTTGAGGCCGCCAGCGAGATCATCCATGGCGACAAAATGCACGATTATCTCGGAAAGTGAAATGAAAATGATCGAAATCGATCTCGCTGTTGCGATCTGATGCGAGGCGTGTCATGGGAGACGGCGAGCGAAACGCCGCCGCGCCAAGCCGGGCGCCGCCCGTCAGAAGGATCGAAGCGATGAAGATGACGACCGAGGAAGCCTTCGTGAAAGTGCTCCAGATGCATGGCATCGAGCACGCCTTCGGCATCATCGGCTCGGCCTTCATGCCGATCTCCGACCTGTTCCCCGAGGCCGGCATCACGTTCTGGGACGTCGCGCACGAGACCAATGGCGGGCTGATCTGCGACGGCTACACCCGCACCACCGGCAAGATCGCGATGGCGATCGCGCAGAATGGGCCGGGCATCACCGGCTTCGTCACCGCGATCAAAACCGCGTACTGGAACCACACGCCGATGCTGCTGGTGACGCCGCAGGCGGCCAACAAGACGATCGGGCAGGGCGGCTTCCAGGAAGTCGAGCAGATGGCGCTGTTCCGCGACATGGTCTGCTACCAGGAGGAGGTGCGCGACCCGTCGCGCGTCGCTGAGGTGCTGAACCGCGTCATCCTGAAGGCGAAGCGGCTGTCGGCGCCCGCCCAGCTCAACATTCCGCGCGATTTCTGGACGCAGGTGATCGACGTCAACCTGCCGGCGATCGTCGAGTTCGAGCGGCCCTCGGGCGGCGAAAAAGCGGTCGCCGAGGCCGCCAGGCTGCTGTCCGAGGCGAAGTTCCCGGTCATCCTGTCGGGCGCGGGGGTCGTCATCGGCAACGCGATCCCCGATTGCGTCGCGCTCGCCGAGCGCCTCGACGCGCCGGTCTGCAACAACTACCAGCACAATGACAGCTTCCCGGGCTCGCACCGGCTCGCCGTCGGACCGCTCGGCTACAACGGCTCGAAGGCCGCGATGGAGCTGGTCGCCAAGGCCGACGTAGTGCTGGCGCTCGGCACGAGGCTGAACCCGTTCTCGACGCTTCCGGGCTACGGCATCGACTACTGGCCGAAGGATGCGAAGATCATCCAGGTCGACATCAACGCCGACCGCATCGGCCTGACCAAGCCGGTCACGGTCGGGATCTGCGGCGACGCGGCCGCGGTGGCGCGCGGCATCCTGTCGAAGCTCTCCGACACGGCCGGCGACGCCGGGCGCGACGAGCGCAAGGCGTTGATCCACCAGACCAAGTCGCACTGGCTCCAGACGCTCTCCAGCATGGACCACGAGGACGACGACGAGGGCACCGTGTGGAACGCCGAGGCCCGCAAGCGCGACGCGGACCGCATGTCGCCGCGCCAGGCCTGGCGCGCCATCCAGGCCGGCCTGCCGAAGGACGCGATCATCTCGTCCGACATCGGCAACAACTGCGCGATCGGCAACGCCTACCCGACCTTCGACAGCCCGCGGAAATATCTCGCGCCCGGCCTGTTCGGCCCCTGCGGCTACGGCTTCCCGTCGATCATCGGCGCGAAGATCGGCAATCCGGACACGCCCTGCGTGGGCTTCGCGGGCGACGGCGCCTTCGGCATCTCGATGAGCGAGATGAGCTCGATCGGCCGCGAGGAGTGGCCGGGCATCACCATGGTGATCTTCCGCAACTACCAGTGGGGCGCGGAGAAGCGGAACTCGATCCTCTGGTACGACGACAATTTCGTCGGCACCGAGCTCGACCCGCATCTGAGCTACGCCAAGGTCGCCGAGGGTTGCGGCTTCAAGGGCGTGGTGGCGCGCACGCAGCAGGAACTGACCGACGCGCTTCGGCAATCCTGCGAGGACCAGAAGAAGCGGATCACGACCTTCATCGAGGTCGTGCTCAATCAGGAGCTTGGCGAGCCGTTCCGCCGCGACGCGATGAAAAAGCCGGTGAAGGTCGCCGGCATCCGCCGCGAGGACATGCGCCCGCAGGCTGGCGCCTTCGCAAGCTGACGGGCGCTTCCGTCATGGTCCGGCTGACCGGACCATCCATGTCGATCCTGCGCTCGACGCCGACGATGGGTCCTCCGGTCAAGCCGGAGGACGACGGTGGAGAGGGCGTCGCGCGCCCCTTCCACGTCACGCCTCGCGGAGCGGAGGGCGGAACGGCGCCGCGGATTGGAGCTCGCGCGAGATGTATTGCGCGAGGTGCTCGGCCGCGTCCGAGATCCCGGCGGGACGCCGAAGCAGAACGAGATTGATGTCAGGGAGCTTCGGCATGCCCTCGTCCTCGCCGAGGCGCCGCATGCCGAGGGCCATCGCGCATAGCGGAAAGACCGAGACAGCGAGCCGGGCGAACACCGCCGCCTGCAGCCCCGCGATGGTGTCGCTGACGGAGCGGATCGCCCAGCGCCGGCCGGCCGCGCCGAGCGCCTCGAGCGCGCGCTGTCGATAGACGCTTCCCGACGGCAGCACCGCGAGCGGGATCGGGTCGTCGAGCTCGGGGCGCGCGCCGCGCGCGGCGACCCAGATCAGCGGCTCGGCGCGCACGATCTCGCCCGCGTGCAGGTCCGGCTGCTCGGTCAGGATCGCGATGTCGAGTTTGTCTCGCGCGAGCTCGGCATGCAGATGCACGCTCCGCCGGCAGTGAAGCTGGATCTCGATCTCCGGATAGGCGCGCGAGAAGCGGCCGAGCACCTCGGGCAGCAGATAGGCGGCGTAGAGGTCCGGCGTGCCGAGCGTCACCTGGCCGGCGATGCCGGGCGCGGCGAAGCGCGCCTTCGCCTCCTCGGACAGGCGCAGCATCGCGCGGGCATATTCCAGCAGAATCTCGCCGTCGGCCGTCAACGTTATGGCGCGGCGGTTCTGGTGGAACACCGGGCGGCCGAGCTGCGCCTCGAGCCGGTTGATCTGATGAGTGATGGCGGACTGCGTCCGGCCGACCGCGCGCCCGGCCGAGGTGACGCCGCCGGTGTCCACGATCGCCACAAAGGTCCTCAGCAGCGACAGGTCGAGGTCGGTCATATCGATGAAGCCTGTTCATGATCGATATGCACATAATGAACTTTGTTGCGGCGAATTGCGCCTGTAACCTTCGTCGAAACGCAGAAGGTTCGACTCCAGAAGCAGGCTTTTCGCCCTGCGGTTCTGGCGCAGACTTCCGCGATAAGGCTCAATAAGGGCCATGCGATGCGGCGACGGACCGGGACAACCCGGCGGAGACCCGCACGCTCAAGGGAGGAAACCATGCATCTCAGCAGACGGGACGTGCTTGCCGGCGGCGCTGCTTTGGTCGCCATGACGGCGGCCGGCGGAGTTCGGGCGCAGGACTATCCGAGCCGGCCGATCGAACTCGTGGTGCCGTGGGGTCCGGGCGGCGGCGCCGACCAGCTTGCGCGCAAGATCGCCCAGCTCGGCGAGCCGGAGATCGGCAAGCCGATGCCGGTGGTGAACATTCCGGGCGGCACTGGCGCGACCGGCATGGCTAAGCTGCTCGCCAACCCGGCCGACGGCCAGACGGCGGCGATCTATATCGCCGACAGCCACGCGCTGCTCGCCGGCAAGAACCCGCGCTGGACGATGGACGACATCGCGCCGGTCGCGGTTCTGATCCAGGCGCCGTCCTTCATCTTCGTGGCGCAGGACAGCCGCTTCAAGACCTGGGACGACTTCGCCAAGGAAGCCAAGGAGAAGGCCGGCGCGCTGAAGGTCGCGACGCTCGGCTTCGGCAGCGTCGACGACTTTACGCTGAGCTTCCTCGGGTCGAAGGGCGTGAAGGTCAACCAGGTGCCGTTCTCGAAGCCGAGCGAGCGCTACGTCTCGATCCTCGGCGGCCATGCGGACGCGCTCTACGAGCAGGCCGGCGACGTCGGCAGCTTCCTCAACGGCAAGCAGATGCGTCCGCTTCTTGTCTTCGGCGCCAAGCGTTTCGAGGCGTTCCCGGACACGCCGTGCTCCAAGGAGGTCGGCTTCGACATCGCGCTGCCGCAGTTCCGCTCGCTCGTGGTGCGCGGCGGCACGCCGCCGGAGAACATCAAGAAGCTGTCCGACGCCCTCGCCAAGGTCGCGGCGAGCGACGGCTACAAGGCGTTCCTGAAGGAGCAGTTCGCGGACGCCAACAGCTTCATCGATCAGTCGGGCGCCGGGGCCTTCGTGGCCAAGCAGCTCGAGGATATGAAGTCCGCCATCAAACAGGCGAGCTGAGCGATGAGCTCGGCTCCGGCCAGAGAACAGGGCGTCGGCGGGAGGCTCGCGCAGGCTCTTCCCTACATCCTCCTCCTCGTGGCGACGGTCTGGCTTTGGACCGTCGCCGACGGGATCGAATATGACGCGCGGCCGGGCGAGCTCGGCCCGAGCTTCTGGCCGCGCGCCGCCCTGGTCATGATGGGCGCGCTTTCCCTGCTCCAGATCGTCACGACTCTGTTCGCAGGAGCGGAAGCCGGGGCGCGCGGCGTCGGCGCCCAGCTCGTGACGGAAGAAGACGAGGACGACGCGCCGCGCCAGCCTGTTCTGTTGCTCGCCGGGATCGGCCTGACGATCGCCTATGGACTCGTCCTGAACACGATCGGCTTTCCGCTCGCGACGACGGCGTTTCTGGTCGCCTTCATGTATCTCGGCGGCTCGCGCAGCCATCTCGCGATCTGGGCGTCGAGCGTCGTCGGTGTGCTGCTCGTCACCGTGCTGCTCTTGAAGGTCGTCTATGTCTCGCTGCCCCGCGGCGCGGCGCCCTTCGACCGCGTCGCCGACCTGATCACCGGCTTCTGAGCCATGAGAAGCCGGAGACAGCGGACATGATCGACGTCCTCACCCAGCTCGGAAGCGGCTTCCTCGCCTGCCTCCACCCGCTCACGATGCTGATGCTCGTGCTCGGCATCATCGTCGGCCTGCTGGTCGGCGTGCTGCCTGGCCTGACGCTCGTCATGGGCGTCGTGCTGTTCCTGCCCTTCACCTACAAGATGGACGTGACCAACGCGATCGTGCTGCTGAGCGCGATGTATGTATCGGGCACCTATGGCGGCGCCTTCACCTCCATCCTGTTTCGGATTCCCGGCGAGCCGATCCATGTGCCGCTGCTGTGGGACGGTTATGCGATGGCCCGCAAGGGCCAGCCCGCCCGGGCGCTCGGCTGGACGCTGATCGCGGCGCTGGTCGGCGGGTTGCTGTCGGCCGTGGCGATGGTGGTGCTGACCAAGCCCGTCGCGCAGTTCGCGCTCAGCTTCTCCTCGCCGGAATATTTCGCGATCCTGGTGTTCGGACTCTGCAGCGTCATCGCGCTCGGCAGCGGTTCGCTCGCCAACGCGCTGATCAGCCTGGCGCTCGGACTGCTGATCGCCTCGGTCGGCACCGACGCGATCTACGGCGCATACCGCTTCACCTTCGACCTGCCGATCCTCGCGGACGGCATCGAGTTCCTGGTGGTGATGGTCGGGGCCTACGGCGTCGGCGAGGTGCTGTCGCGGCTCGAGCGCGGCTTCTCGAGCAAGCCGCTCTCGGAGGCCGGGACCACCAGGACCGAACTGCCGAGCTTCTCCGAGGTCATGAAAGTCAAAGGCATGCTGCTGCGCTCGAGCGTGCTCGGGCACATCATCGGCATCGTGCCGGGGGCGGGGGCCACCGTCGCGTCCTTCGTGGCCTACGGCGTCGAATCCCAGTTCGGCCGCCGCAAGCGCGAGATGGGATCGGGCGTCGTCGAGGGCATCGTGGCTCCGCAGAGCGCGGCGACCGCCTCGGTCGGCGGCGCGCTGATCCCGCTGCTCGCGCTCGGCATCCCGGGGAGCGGCGCGACCGCCGTCATCCTCGGCGCCTTCATGCTGCACGGCATTCAGCCGGGCCCGCA
The DNA here is from genome assembly GCF_004103825.1 of Hansschlegelia zhihuaiae. Taxonomy (GTDB): domain Bacteria; phylum Pseudomonadota; class Alphaproteobacteria; order Rhizobiales; family Methylopilaceae; genus Methylopila; species Methylopila zhihuaiae. Next base: position 19,583 of record NZ_RYFI01000004.1, on the reverse strand, counting down.
GATCATGGCGTCGTCCTCGGCCATGGTCTACACCATCTTCGCGTCGATCTTCATCGGCATCATCGTGATGTGCGTGCTGGGATACTTCGCGATCCGGCCGCTCGTGAAGATCCTCGACTTCCCCGAGTCGATCGTGTCGGCCTTCGTGATGCTGTTCTGCTTCGTGGGCGCGCTCGCGATCCGCAGCAACGTCACGGATCTCTGGCTGATGATCGGCTTCGGCGTGCTCGGATATCTGTTCGAGCGGTTCCGGTTCCCGATCGCGCCGCTGGTTCTCGGCGTCATCCTCGGCCCGCTCGCCGAGGAGTCGTTCATGAACTCGATGATCTCCTTCTCGAACGACTGGACGGTGTTCTTCACCCGGCCGATCGCCGGAACGGTGATGGCGCTCGCGGCCGTGACCCTGCTGCTGCCGATCATCGGGATGATCCGCGGCCGGCGGTCCGGCGATCCGACGCCGGGCGGCACGTCGATCCCCGCGGAACCCGCAGCACGATGACAGCGCCGTCCGCAGGCGGCGGGCGGCCATCTTCCTCCATGTCAGGAGCCTTTGAAATGTCCAGCGCCGCAGCACTTTCCGTCGCTTCCGACGAACAGAGCCCCGTCGCCGAGCTGATGGCGCGGGCTAGGGCCGCCCAGAAGGCCTTCGCGAATGTCGACCAGGAGCGCGCCGACGAGGCGGTCCGGGCGCTCGCCTGGGCGCTTTACAAGCCGGAGCGGGCGCAGGAGCTCGCGGAGCTTGCGGTCGAGGACACCGGTCTCGGCAATGTGCCGGACAAGGTGGTGAAAAAGCAGCGCAAGACGTTCGGCACGCTGCGCGACCTCTTGAGAGCGAAGTCGGTCGGCGAGATCGAGCGCGACGAGAAGCGCGGCCTCGTGAAATTCGCCAAGCCCATGGGCGTGGTCGGGGCGGTGACTCCCTCGACCAATCCGGGCGCGACGCCTGTCAACAAGGCCATGATGGCGATCAAGGGGCGCAACGCCATCATCATCGCGCCGTCGCCGCTCGGTTATCGCACGACTCAGAAGGTCGTGGACTACATGCGCGCCGAGCTGAAACGCATCGGCCTGCCCGAAGACCTCGTGCAGATCATCCCGGCGCCCGTCACCAAGGAGACGACCCAGGCGCTGATGAACGCCGTCGACCTCGTGGTCGTCACCGGCTCGCAGGACAATGTCCGGCGCGCCTATTCGAGCGGGACGCCGGCGATCGGCGTCGGCGCGGGCAACGTGCCGGTCATCATCGACGAGACCGCCGACCTCGACGCCGCGGCGCGCAAGATCTGCGCGTCCAAGATCTTCGACAACGCGACCTCGTGCTCGTCGGAAAACGCCGTCGTCATCGTCGACGCTGTCTACGACCAGGCGATCGCGGCGCTTGAGCGGGTAGGGGGCTACCTGATCGAGCCCGCCCGCAAGGACAGGGTGATCACCGAGCTCTGGAAGAACGGCAAGCTCAACCGCCATTTGCTGGCGCGCGAGGCGCCGCTGCTCGCCAAGGCGTTCGGCCTGCCGGAGGAGGCGCAAGAAGCTAAGTTCTTCATGGTCGAGGAGACTGGCGTCGGGCGCGGCTATCCGCTGTCGGGCGAGAAGCTCGCGCTGGTGCTGACCGTCTACCGCGCCCCGGACTTCGCCTCCGCCAAGACCAAGGTCGGCGAGATCCTCGACTTCCAGGGCAAGGGCCATTCGCTCGGCCTGCACACCACAAATCTCGACCGCGCGCGTGAGCTCGCCGAGGACATGGACGTGGTCCGGGTGCTGGTCAACTTCGCCCACACCTTTGGCAATGGCGGCGGCTTCGACAGCGGGCTCGAATTCACCCTCACCATGGGCTGCGGCTCCTGGCAGAAGAACTCGATCTCCGAGAACCTCAATTACCGCCATTTCCTCAACATCACGCACCTCGTGACGCCGATCCCCGAAGACAGGCCTTCGGAGGAGGAGCTATTCGGGCCGCATTGGGCCAAGTACGGAAAGTAAGACCAAGATGAAACTCGAAGAACATGCGGCGAAGGCGGTCGTTCTGCGGCCGGCCGGCGCGCCGGTCGGGAACTCGCGTCTCTGCGCGACGCCCGAGGAGGTCGCGGACGCGGTCCGCGAGATCGGCCCATCGGTGGTCAAGGCGCAGGTGCCGACGGGCAAGCGCGGCAAGGCCGGCGGCATCAAGGGCGCTGACACGCCCGAAGAGGGCGCCGAGGTCGCGCGAAAAATCCTCGGCATGACGATCGGCGGCGACGTCGTGGAGCGCGTGCTGGTCGAGGAGAAGGCCGAGATCGCGCGCGAGTTCTACGCCGCGGTGCTGATCGACGTCGTGAACCGAAGCCCGCTGGTGCTGTTCTCGACAGAGGGCGGCATGGACATCGAGGAGGTCGCGGCGGAGCGGCCCGACGCGATCCGCCGCCATGTGGTCGACGTGCTCGAGGGCTTCGGCGAGGCCGAGGCCCGGGCGATGCTCAAAGGCCTTGGTCTCGGCGCCGCAGAGGACGGCGTCGCGAAGCTTCTTGCGCAGCTCTATGCGATTTTCCGCGAGCGCGACGCCGAGCTGGTCGAGATCAACCCGCTGGCCGAGCTCAAGGACGGGCGCGTCATGGCGCTCGACTGCAAGTTCGTGGGCGACGACGCCTCGCGCGACCGCCAGCCCGAGATCGCCGCGGCCGCGACGCCCGACAGGCAGACCGAGCTCGAAAAGCGCGGCGCGGAGGCCGGGCTCAAGTTCATCCAGCTCGACGGCAATGTCGGCCTTCTGGCCAACGGCGCAGGCCTCACCATGACCACCATGGACGTGGTCAACCATTTTGGGGGACGGCCGGCGAACTTCCTCGAGATCGGTGGCGAGGCCTACACCAAGGCCGAGATCGCCCTTGACCTCGTGCTGTCGAACCCCGGCGTCAAAAGCCTTGTCGTGAACTTCTGCGGCGCCTTCGCGCGCACCGACGTCATGGCCGAGGGCGTGGTCAAGGCCTGGGAGGCGCTGAAGCCCGATGTCCCGGTCTTCTTCTCGATCCACGGCACGGGAGAGGACGAGGCGGTCGAGCTCGTCCGCAGCCGGCTCGGCATCGAGCCTTACGATCTTATGGAGGACGCCGTGAAGGCGGCGGTCGAGGCGGCGCAATGATCTATCGCAGCGGTCAACGGGTCCTCGTCCAGGGGATCACCGGCAAGCAGGGCACCTTCTGGGCCCAGAAGATGATGGAGACGGGCACGAAGGTCGTGGCGGGCGTCAACCCGAAGCGCGCCGGCGAGACCCATCTCGGCGTGCCGGTCTACGGCACGGCCGTGGAGGCGACGAAATCGACGCCCTGCGACGTCTCGGTGATTTTCGTGCCGCCCGTGCTCGCGCGCGACGCGATCGTCGACGCGATCGACGCCGGGATCGCCACCGTCGTCGTGCTCACCGAGCACATCCCGGCGCAGCACGTGCTGGAGATCCACGCCCGCGCCAAGCGCGCCGGTTGCCGCATCGTCGGCCCGAACACGGCCGGCATCGTGACGCCGGGCGAGGGCTTCGTCGGCATCATGCCGGGCCACAACCCCAACATCTTCCAGCCCGGCCATGTCGGCGTGATCTCGCGCTCGGGAAGCCTCGGCACGCTGATCTGCCTCAACCTCACCCGCGCCAAGCTCGGCCAGTCGGCCTTTATCGGCATTGGCGGCGATCCGATGATCGGCACGACGACGCGCGACGCGCTGGAGGCGCTCGACCGCGACGACCGCACCCACGCGATCGCCATGGTGGGCGAGATCGGCGGGACCATGGAGGAGGCGGCCGCCGAATACGCGGCCGGGATGAAGAAGCCGATCGCGGCCTTCATCGCCGGCCGCTCGTCGCCGCCCGACAAGAAGATGGGCCACGCTGGCGCCATCGTGACCGGCGGCAAGGGCGGCTACGCCTCCAAGCGCGAGGCGCTGGAGCGCGCGGGCGTCAAGGTGGTCGACACGCCGCACGAGATCGCCCTCGCGCTGGCTGACGTCTACGCCTAAGGCGAAGGGCGCCTCCGACGGCAAATCTCGTTTGAATCGAGACGTTTCTGTCATGCCGGGACTTGATCCGGGCATCCATCCCTTTCACCAAGGAGATGGAGTGCCGGGCCAGGCCCGGCAATGACGGTTCATTCTGGCCGGATCGCGTTTCCTATCCAGACAGGCATCAGGTCCACGATGGCGCCCCCGATCGTTCTCGTCCTCAACGCCGGCTCCTCCAGCGTCAAGTTCGCGGCCTATGAGGCGGAGGGCGAAGGCTTCGCCCAGGCGAAATGGCGCGGGCAGGTCGAGGGCATACCGGGCGATCCGGCGCTCACGGTCAGCGAGGACGGCCGTCGCATCGTCGACGGCGAGCGGCTCAAGGCGAGCGGCGTCGGCGACCATGCCAGCGCGCTGAAGATCGCGCTCGAACGCCTGTTCGAGCTGTTCGGCCGCGAGCGCCTGCTCGCCGCCGGGCACCGCGTGGTCCATGGCGGAGCGGTCTTCGATGGGCCGGCGCGGATCGGCGCGGAGGTGCTGGCGGAACTCGATCGGCTGGTTCCGCTCGCGCCGCTCCATCAGCCGCACAACATCGCTGGCGTCCGCGCCGTGGCGGAAGTCGCGCCGGAGCTGCCGCAGATCGCATGTTTCGACACCAGCTTCCACCGCACGATCCCCGCGGTCGCGAGCACCATCGCGCTGCCGCGCGAGCTCCGCGACAAGGGGCTGCGGCGCTACGGCTTCCACGGCATCTCCTATTCCTACATCGCGAGCCTGCTGCCCGAGCGTCTCTCCGAGGCCGAGCGCGGACGCGTCGTCGTCGCCCATCTCGGCAACGGGGCGAGCCTTTGCGCGATGCGCGACGGTCGGTCGGTCGAGACCACCATGGGGTTTTCGGCGCTCGACGGGCTCATGATGGGCACGCGCTGCGGGTCGCTCGATCCCGGCGTGCTGCTCTATCTGCTGCGCGACGGCTATGAGGCCGCAAGCCTCGAGGAGCTGCTCTACCGCCGTGGCGGGCTGCTCGGACTGTCGGGCGTCAGCGCCGACATGCGGGCGGTGCTGGCGAGCGACGCGCCCGAGGCGCGGCTCGCCGCCGACCAGTTCGTCTACCGGATCGTCCGCGAGGTCGGCGCGCTGACCTCGATCCTTGGCGGCCTCGACGCGCTGATCTTCACGGCGGGTATCGGCGAGCGGTCGGCGGAGATCCGCGCGCGAGTCTGCCGTGGCCTCGAATGGCTCGGCGTCGCGCTCGACGAAGAGGCCAATGAGGCGGCCGCGGAGCGCATCAGCTCGCCCGGCGGCAAGGTCGCGACGCTGGTGCTGCCGACCGACGAGGAGCGGGTGATCGCCGAGGAGACGCTCGCGCTTGTCGCGGCGGCTCGCGAACCGGCGCTCTGAGGCGGCTCGGGACCCTTCGACCGACAAGACGCTGTCGCGCCCGTCATGCCCGACGGCAGTCGGGCATCCACGACTTACTCGGGCGAAGAGCTCGACGCCCAAGTCGTGGATACCCGCGCTGCGCGCGGGCATGACGGCCGGCGGAGCGATCGAGGGATCGCCCGGCCCACGTGGTCACGCGGGCCGGACGTGGCGCTTGGGCGTCAGGCAGCGGCGCCGACGCGGCTTGGGCTTTCGACCTGCTTTGGCGCAGGCGAGCGGATCGCGAGCGCGGAGAACATGCTGACCAGCGCCGCGAACACCACATAGGCGCAGATCAGCCAGGGCTGGCCGCCGCCCTTCGCCAGCAGCCAGGTGGCGATGATCGGCGTCAGCCCCGAGGCGAAGATCCCCGAGAACTGGTAGACGAACGAGATGCCGGTGTAGCGCACCCGCGCGTCGAACAGGTCGGAGAACAGGGCGGCCTCCGGCCCGTAGCACATCGCGTAGACGATGCCGAACGGCACGACGATCGCGAGCGCGACCAGCAGAGGATCGCCCGAGCTCAGCAGCCAGAACGACGGGAAGGCGCAGAGCGCGAGCAGGAACGAGCCGATCGCATAGGTCTTCGGCCGTCCCCATTTGTCGGACAGCCGCCCGAAGAACGGGATCGCGAAGATCATCACGAAGGCCGCGAGCGTCACCAGCCAGAGCGCCGTGGTGCGCGGCATCTTCACGTAGTTCGACAGGTAAACGACCGAGAACACAGCGAAGACGTTGAAGAACACGCCGTCGATGTAGCGTGCGCCCATGCCGAGCAGGATGTTCTTCGGATAGCGGGTGATCATCTCGACGAAGGGGATCTTCACCTCGGCCTGCGACGCCTTGACCTTGGCGAATTCCGGCGTCTCGAGGATCTTCAGGCGGATGTAGAGGCCGACCGCGACCAGGATGATGCTGGCGACGAAGCCGACGCGCCAGCCCCATGCCATGAACTGCTCGTCGGGCAGGCTCGACATGATCGCGACGACCCCGGAGGCGAGGCAGAGCCCGATGGCGAGGCCGATCTGCGGCAGGCTGGCGTAGAAGCCGCGCTTGTTCTCCGGCGCGTATTCATAGGCCATCAGCACCGCGCCGCCCCATTCGCCGCCGATGCCGATGCCCTGCGCGATGCGCAGAACGAGCAGCAGGACGGGCGCCGCGAGGCCGATCTGCTGGTAGGTCGGCAGAAGGCCGATCAGAACCGTCGCGACGCCCATGATCATGAGCGTCAGGACCAGCATGCTCTTGCGGCCGATCTTGTCGCCGAAATGGCCGAAGATAACGCCGCCGAGCGGCCGCGCCACGAAGCCGATCGCGAATGTGGTGTAGGCGAGCATGATCCCGACCACCGGATCGCCGGCCGGGAAGAACAGCTTGTTGAAGACGATTCCCGCCACGATCCCGTAGAGGAAGAAGTCGTACCACTCGATGGTCGCGCCGATGACGCTCGCCATCACCACGCGTCTGATGTCTTCCTTGGTCGGCTGTTGGGCCGCCGCTTCGGCTATTTCCTCTTTCATGCCGCTCTCCTCGCGTTTCCTCTTTCGACGTCCTCTCGGATCATGTCGGCGGCTTTCTCGCCCATCATGATCGCGGGGACGTTCGTGTTGCCGGATACGAGGGTCGGCATGACCGAGCAGTCGACGACCCAGAGGCCGTCGACGCCGCGCACCCGGAGTCGGTTGTCGACGACCGTCATGGGGTCGTCGTCGCGCCCCATCCGGCAGGTGCCGGAGGGGTGGAAGATGGTCGCGCCGTTGCGGCGCGCGAAGGCGAGAAGCTCCTCGTCGGAGCCGCCGACCTCGGGGCCGGGCTGGAGCTCGGCCGCCACATAGCTGCGGAGCGGCTCGGTCGCGGCGAGCTTGCGCGCGAAGCGGATCGCGGCGACGGCGCAGCGCCGGTCGAGCTCGGCCGACAGATAGTTCGAGCGCATGCGCGGGGCGGCCAGCGGGTCGGCGGAGGCCAGCATGACCTCGCCGCGGCTCTCCGGCCTCAGCTGGCAGACCGACAGCGTGAAGCCCGGATGATCGTGGACCTTGCCGCCCGCCATGTCGGCCGACAGCGTCCCGACGTGGAATTGCACGTCGGGAGTGTCGGACTCCGGCAGGACGCGGGTGAAGATCCCGCCCTGATTGATGCCGATCGAGAGCGGGCCGCCCCTCGTGAACAGCCATTGCAGCCCCATCCGCGCCCGTCCGAACAGCGAGTTCAGCGCGTCATTGGTCGTGATCGGCTTGGCGCAGCGATAGGTCAGGCGGAACTGCAGATGGTCCTGCAGGTTCTGGCCGACGCCGGGGAGGTTGGCCCTCACGGCCAAGCCGTGCTCGCGGAGATGCTCCGCGGGGCCGAGGCCCGACAGCATCAGCAACTGCGGCGACTGCAGCGCGCCGGCCGACAACACCACGCCGCGGCGCGCGACGGCGCGGCGCGTCTCGCCGCCCTGGCGATAGGCGACGCCGGTCGCGCGGCCTTGCGTGAACAGCACCTCGGTGGCGTGCGCGTCGGTGACGATCGCGAGATTGTCGCGCTTCTCGGCGGGCTTGAGATAGGCCTTGGCGGCGCTCATGCGCCAGCCATCCTTGGTCGTCAGCTGGAAATAGCCGACGCCTTCCTGCTCGGGGCCGTTGAAGTCGCGGGTGCGCTTGACGCCATTGGCCTCGGCGGCCCCGATCACGGCCTCGATCAGCTCGTGACGGACGGGGATGCTGCTGACATGCAGCGGCCCGTGCGCGCCGTGGAGCTGGCGGTCGTCGGCGAGGTCGGGGTTGGTCTCGAGCTTGACGAAATAGGGCAGCACGTCGGCCCAGCCCCAGCCGCGCGCGCCCATCCGCGCCCAGCCGTCGTAATCCTCGCGCTGGCCGCGGATCACGATCAGGCCGTTGATCGACGAGCAGCCGCCCAGCACCCGGCCGCGCGGCCAGTAGATCCGCCGGCCGTCCATGTTGTCGTCGGGCTCGGTGTAGAAACGCCAGTTCAGCTTTTCGTGCCACATCGTCTTGCCGTAGCCGATGGGCAGATGAATCCAGAAGCTCCGGTCGCGCGGCCCGGCTTCGAGCAGCGCGACGCTGTAACGGCCGTTCTCGGACAGACGGTTCGCGAGCACGCAGCCGGACGAACCGGCGCCCACGATGATGAAGTCGAACTCGTCGTCCATTTTCTTTTTGGCCATGCGACGTTTCCTCAGCGGCGTGATGCTGAGTTCCTATCGGCCGATAGTCAACGCCATATTGAGACGAAATGTCTCACTGAATGAGATAGCGGATGAGACTTTCGTCTGAATGCGTGGCCCTTCCGCGATCGGGAAGCTGGGCCTAGATCATCGGATCAGCGCGGCGGAAGGCGGCATGGCTTTGGCCCAGGACGAGGATGGCGACCGACAGCCGGCCGGTTCGGCGCTGACGCGCTCGCTCGAGCTTCTGGAGACCGTGGCGGCCGCGGCCGAGGCGCCGACCGTCGCCGAGCTCTGCCACAAGCTCTCGCTGCCGAAGCCCACGGCGCACCGCCTCTGCCAGCGGCTCGAGGCGGAGGGCTATCTCGCGCGGGAGCCCGGCGGCCGGCGCTTCGCGGCCGGTCCGAGGCTGTTGCGCATGGGTCTCGACGCGCTGCGCTCTGGTATCGGCGCCGACCGGAGGGCGGTGCTGGAGGAGGTCGTCCGCGAGATCGGCGAGACTTGCAACTTCACCACGCTGGTCGGCCATGAGGTGGTCTATCTCGAGCGCGTCGAGGCGCGCTGGCCGCTCCGGATGCATCTCGAGCCTGGCTCGCGCGTGCCGCTGCATTGCACGGCGAGCGGCAAGCTGTTCCTCGCCGCCATGACGCCGGCGCGGCGCGCCCGCATGCTCGACGCGATCGACCTCGCCGCCTTCACGCCTTCGACCATCACCGACCGAACTGCGCTGGAGACCGAGCTCGCGAGGATCAGAAAACAGGGCTTCAGCGAGGACCGCGAGGAGTTCCTGCTCGGCCTGGTGGCGATCTCGGCCCCGGTGGTGGGGCGGGACGGCGCGACGCTCGCCGCGGTCGCCTGCCACGGCCCGAGCGCCCGCTTCGACCTCGACGACGCCCGCCGGCACCTGCCCACCCTGCGGGCGGCGGCGGGGAAACTGGCCGCGACGCTGCTCGGCTAGCTCGGATCCCCGACCCGGAAGCACGGTGAAGAGACCCGGGGGGCGGAGCTCTTGGGATGGGCATGGACTCCGCGTTAATGATCATCGGCTACTGATTGCGAGCGTCGGCGGCGGTCGTCGCCGTCCGCTGAGGGAAGGACTGCGATGACGCGGCTTCACCATCGCGCTTTCATTCGTCGCAAGCGCATCGCCGCGGTGACGCTCGCGATCCTGCTTCCGGTCTCGGCGAGAGCGGCCGAGCCGATGTCTGTCGGCGACATCGCGCGCGCCCAGGCCAGGCCGCTGGTGACGTCGGGCCAGACGCCCGGCATAGCGGTCGCGATCCTCGAGGGCGACCGCGAACCGAAATTCTTCGCCTATGGCGACGCGACCGTCGCCGCCGACGGCGCGCCGCCGAGGCCTTTCCGCGCCGATATGCTGTTCGAGATCGGCTCGAACACGAAGCTCTTCACCACGAACCTGCTCGGCCAGCGCGTGGCGGCGGGGGAGCTCCGCCTCGGCGACCCACTGTCCGGCTTCGCCGCGCAACTCGGACAGCTAAAGCCAGCAACAGGCCGCATAACGCTGAAGGAGCTTGGAGACTTCACGGCGGGCGTCGCCAACAGCGCGCCCCTGTGCGGCGCCCCGCCGACGCCTGGATGCATGCCGTCCGAGCGTCCGACCATCGAGGCCTACGGCCCGGGCGACATGGCGGCCTATTTTCGCGCCATTGTGCCTCTCGACTTCTCCGTGACGCCACCGGAGGCCACGCGCGCTCCGGCGCCCTACCTCTATTCAAACTTCAGCGTCGGGATGCTGGGCCTCCTGCTGGGAGGCGCGCCGGACAAGCCGCTTGGCGACGGCGCCGTCCGCGGCTGGTTCGACGCCGTGCAGTCCGACATCTTCAAGCCGCTCGCGATGCGGGACACCTTCCTCAAGATCCCGGCCCGGTTGGCGGACAGGCGCGTATCAGGTTACGACCGGGCGACCGCGCTGGCGCAGGTGACGGACGGCGCGATCACGGGCGTCACGCTCGTCAATCCCGGCGGCGACTACCTCGTCGCCCCGCAGGTCGCCATCACCGGCGGAAACGGGTCGGGCGCGACGGCGGTCGCCACTCTCGAGGGCCGCGCCGTCGGCTCGATCGCGGTGACGGCGCCCGGCCAGGGCTATCTCCCGCCGCCGCAGGTGGTGTTCACCGACGGCGGCTCGACGATCACCGCCGATGCCGAGGCGGTCATCGCCGATGGGACGATCATAGGCGTCAGGATCCGGCATGGCGGCGCCGGCTACCAGCGGATCCCGACGGTGACGGTCGTCGGCGGTCTCGGCCCCGGGGGCCGGGCGGCTTCCGCCACGGCGCATGTGTCGAACGGCGCAGTCAGCTACGTGTCGGTCGACGATCCGGGCGCCGGCTATGTCGAGCCGCTCACAGTCGTGATCGCTCCCGGGAAACCGGTCCCCGCCGCCGCCATCCCGGCCTGGGCTCCGGCGGGCGCTCTGTCGTCCACGCTCGAAGACATGGCGAAGTTCGCCCGCGCCGCCATGAGACGGCCGGCGCCGACGGTCCCTGCTTTGCTGCTGGAAGGCTTCCGCGTGGCGCAGACGCCGTATGCCTGCCAGGGGACGGAGAACCCGCCAAGCCTGAAGACCTGTCCGGCCGGCGCCACGCGGTCCGCGCTCGCCTGGATGGCGGCGCCCCGCGACCGCGTCAATGGCGTGGCACCGATCTTTTCAAAGATCGGCGGGCTGCCGGGCTACTGGAGCGCCGTCGCCGTGATGCCGAAGCACGGCCTCGGCGTGGTCGTGTTCATGAACTCGCGACCGGCCGACGCCGCCGAGGCGGGAGAGACCGTCGACCGCGTCGCCGACAACATCCTCTACGCCCTGTTCTACGAACGCTGCGACGGGGGGCGGCCGTCCGCGGCGCGACGCTGCGCCGCGCCGAACTGAGCGCGGCGTGACGTCGAGCCGCGTGGCGCACGATGCGCAGACTGGGCGACATGGCGTGCACGTCGCCGAAACTGCCGGTCAGCCTGCGCCGACGTGGCCTTCGCTGAACGACGCCAGCATCGTCTGGGTCGCCTTGGTGGCGTAGCGCTCGACATGACGGAGCGCGAGGAAGCGGCGGGTCGGTAGCGGCAGCTCCACGGCGACTAGCGAGCCCGCGCGCAGCGAAGCGGCGGCGACGAGCTTCGACATGACGCTCGCCCCGGCGCCGGCCTCGACGGCGGCGCGCACCGCCTCGTTCGACGGGAGCTCCAGCGCGACGTCTAGGTCGGCCACCGAAAGCCCCGCGGCCGCGACCGCCTCCTCGAGGATCGAGCGCGTGCCGGAGCCCTGCTCCCGCAGCACCCAACGCGTGGCCGTGAGCCCACCGGGGCCGATCATGCCGGCCGCGGCCCAGGGATGGTCGGGCGCGACGACCAGAGCGAGCTCGTCGTCGGCCACCGGCGTCACGCTCAGCGCAGGATCGTCGACCTCGCCCTCCACCACGCCGAGATCGACCGCACCGTCATGCGCGAGCGCCGCGATGGCTTCGGTGTTGCCGATGGTGAGCGTGACGGCGACGCCGGGAAAGCGTTCCTGGAAGCGGTGGATATAGGCGGGCAGCCAGTAGCTCGCGACGGTCTGGCTCGCGCCGAGCGCCAGCCTGCCTTTCTTGAGGCCGGCGAGATCGGCCAGCACCGTCTCGGCCGCGGAGGCCCGCGCCAGCACCGCCCGGGCCTCGTGCAGGAACTGGCGGCCGGCGTCGGTCAGCGCGATGCGGCGGCCGATGCGGTCGAACAGCCTGGTGGCGTAGCGCGCCTCGAGCGCCGCGACCGCGGCGCTGGTCGCTGACTGGGTCAGATGCAGCTCGGCCGCGGCTCGGGTGACGTGCTCGAGCTCCGCGACGGCGACGAAGATGCGGAGCTGTTCGAGAGTCATCGGGGAAGCCTGCAGAGCGCCAGACCGGCGGCCGCGCCGGGGCCGGAGACCATCGTCCCCGTCATGCAGGTGACATTCGTTCTTTCCCGGCGATTGTTCAAGGGTGGTCGTTCTGCGCAGACGATCAATTCGCGGCGAAGTCTTCAGCCTGATCCCGGACCGGCGTCACTTCAGGTTTCGTGTCTTTCCCAAAATTGATCTTGGCCGGACCCTCGACCGGCGGCGGGAGACATATTGAACGAACGCATTGTCCGCGGATGTCGCGCGCATTCAATTTCATTGCACATATAGAATGTGAATAATCAGTATTATACTCAGCAAAGACGTATTTTTATGACTGTAATGAGCTTCGCCGAACGTTCTGATCGATTTTTGGCGTTAGAATACACGCGGTCGTCTCGGTAATCTAAGCCCTCGTTCCAGGCCCGCTTTCGGGCCCCGACCGGAAGGGTTCTTATCTCGATGGCGCTGATCGCCGACGCCCTTGGTCAGGCGGGCCGCCTGTTCCGCCGCATGGCGCTGACCGAAGCGCCGGCGCGGCCGGCGGCTCGAGCGAGGCGTGATCCCCTTGAGGCGCTCGCCGGCCCGCCCGAAGTCGTGGAGACCTCGCCCACGGTCGGCGACGAGGTGAAGTACACCACCTGCTACATGTGCGCCTGCCGCTGCGGGATCAAAGTCCATCTCAAGGACGGCAAGATCCGCTACATCGAGGGCAACAGGGACCACCCGGTGAACCGGGGCGTGCTGTGCGGCAAGGGCTCCGCCGGCATCATGCAGCAATATTCGCCCGCGAAGCTCCGCAAGCCGCTGCTCCGGACCGGCGAGCGCGGCTCCGGCGAGTTCAAGGAGATCGAGTGGGACGAGGCGATGCGCCTCGCGACCGACTGGCTCGGCGAGATCCGCCGGACCGATCCGAAGAAGCTCGCCTTCTTCACCGGCCGCGACCAGAGCCAGTCGCTCACCGGCTGGTGGGCGATGCAGTTCGGCACGCCGAACTTCGCCGCCCATGGCGGCTTCTGCTCGGTCAACATGGCGGCCGCCGGGCTCTATTCGATGGGCGGCGCCTTCTGGGAGTTCGGCGAGCCGGATTGGGACCACGCCCGCTACTTCGTGATGTTCGGCGTGGCGGAAGACCACGACTCGAACCCGATCAAGATCGGCCTGTCGAAGCTCAAGGCGAACGGCGCCAAATTCGTCTCCGTCAACCCGGTCAAGACCGGCTATTCGGCCGTCGCCGACGAGTGGGTCGGGCTGACGCCGGGAACCGACGGCCTGTTCGTCTTCGCGCTGATCCACGCGCTGCTCGAAGCCGACGCGATCGATTTCGACTTCCTCGCCCGATACACCAATGCGACCTGGCTCGTGGTGCAGAACCCCGGCGGGCCGGACCACGGCCTGTTCGCGCGCGACGCGAACGGCGTCCCGCTCGCTTGGGACAAGACCGAGGGCGCAGCCGCGGCGTCGAGCCGCGCCGACATCTCGCCCGCTGTCGTCGGGACGTTCGACTTGGCCGATGGCCGCAAGGCGGTCCCGTCCTTCCAGCTGCTCGCCGAGCGCTATCTGGACAAGCAATACGCCCCCGAGGCGGTCGCGGAGCGTTGCGGGCTGACGGCCGAGCGCATCCGCCGCATCGCGGCTGAGATCGCCCATGCGGCGTTCCAGGAGGAGATCGTGCTCGACCAGCCCTGGACCGACTGGGCCGGCCGCCGGCATGAGAAGATGATCGGCCGTCCCGTGGCGATGCACGGCATGCGGGGCATCTCGGCCCATTCGAACGGCTTCCACACCTGCCGCGCGATCCACGTGCTGCAGATGCTGATCGGCGCGATCGATACGCCGGGCTCCTGGCGCTACAAGGCGCCGTATCCGAAGCCGATCCCCGGCGGCCCGCCGCCGGGCGGCAAGACGACCGCGCCCAACACGCCGCTCAGCGGCATGCCGCTCGGCTTCACCATGGGTCCGGAGGACCTCCTGGTCGAGGCCGACGGGACGCCGAAGCGGCTCGACAAGGCCTATTCCTGGGAGGCGCCGCTGTCGGCCCACGGGCTGATGCACATGGCGATCCACAACGCCTGGGCGGGCGACCCGTACCCCGTCGACGTGCTCTTCATGTACATGGCCAACATGGCCTGGAACTCGTCGATGAACACGGCGGGGACCATGAAGATGCTGACCGACAAGCATCCGGACGGGTCCTACAAGATCCCGAAGATCATCTATTCGGACGCCTATGCCTCCGAGATGGTCTCCTACGCCGACCTCGTGCTGCCGGACACGACCTATCTCGAGCGCTGGGACTGCATCTCTCTGCTCGACCGGCCGATCGGCAGCGCGCACGGGCCCGCGGACGCCATCCGCCGCCCGGTGCTGAAGCCCGACCGAGACGTCAGGCCGTTCCAGGACGTGATGATCGACCTCGGCGCGCGGCTCGGCCTGCCGGGCTTCACCAATGAGGACGGCTCGCCCAAGTTCCCGGGGGGCTATTCGGACTACATCGTCAATCATCAGCGCAAGCCCGGCATCGGCCCGCTCGCCGGCTTCCGCGGCGAGGACGGACAGACGCCCGGGAAGGGCGCGCCCAACAAGGGCCAGCTCGAGGCCTACATCGCCAATAAGAGCTTCTGGCGGCTCGAGCTGCCGCATGACGAGGCCTACTTCAAGCACTCCAACAAGGGCTATCTCGACCACGCCGTGAAGCTCGGCATGATCGACAAGGCCGACCAGATCGTCCTGCAGCTCTATTGCGAGCCGTTGCAGAAGTTCCGGCTGGCGGCCGAGGGCCACGGCGCGATCCAGCCGCCGGAGCGCGACCGCGAGCGGGTCAGGACCTATTTCGACCCGCTGCCGATCTGGTACCAGCCGCTCGAGGAGCAGAAGATCGCGCTCGACGATTTTCCTTTGTCGGCGCTGACCCAGCGACCGATGGCGATGTACCATTCCTGGCACTCGCAGAACGCCTGGCTCGCCAGATCTTCTCGAAGAACTTCCTCTACATGAACCGCGCGACGGCCGAGAAGCACGGCCTCGTCGACGGCGATTTCGTCTGGGTCACGAGCCACCATTCACGCATCAAGGTGCCGGTGCGCACGATGGAGGGCGTCAACCCCAACACGGTCTGGACCTGGAACGCGATCGGCAAGCGCAAGGGCGCCTGGAACCTGCCGAAGGACGCGCCCGAGGGCGAACAGGGCTTCCTGCTCAACCACACCATCTCCGAGCTGCTGCCGCCCGAGAAGGACGGCTACCGCTACTCGAACTCCGACCCGGTGACCGGGCAGGCCGCCTGGTACGATCTGCGCGTCCGGATCGAGAAGGCGGCCGAGACCGAGCAGGCCTGCGACCCGAGCTTCCCGCCGCTCGAGAGGCCGCCGGGCATGCCGGACCGGCCCGACGTGCTGCGCTTCGAGGCCGGCGGCCGCAAGCAGCCCTGGGACCGGCGCCCCGATCCGCGCGCCGGCCGGAGGGCCGCCTCGTGACCTGCCTGCCCGCGCCCTTTCCGGGGCAGAAGAAGCTCGGCCTCGTCATCGACCTCGACACCTGCGTCGGCTGCCACGCCTGCGCGGTGAACTGCAAGGAGTGGAACGCGAGCGGGCATTCCGGACCGCTCTCCGACTTCGAGGCGAAGTCCGACGGCGTCTGGTTCAACCGCGTCCACACCTACGAGGCGGGCGAGGGCGAGGCGTCGCGCACCGTGCATTTCCCGCGCTCCTGCCTGCACTGCGAGGAGCCGGCCTGCGTCACCGTCTGCCCGACCGGCGCCTCCTACAAGCGCGCCGAGGACGGCATCGTGCTGGTCAACGCCGACACCTGCATCGGCTGCAAGCTGTGCTCCTGGGCCTGCCCCTACGGCGCGCGCGAGTTCGACGAAGACGACGGCGTGATGAAGAAATGCACGCTCTGCGTCGACAAGATCTACAACGAGAACCTCCCCGAGGAGGACCGCCAGCCGGCCTGCGTCGCGACCTGTCCCGCGAGCGCGCGCCATTTCGGCGACCTGGGCGATCCCAACTCCAAGGTGTCGAAGCTCGTCGCGGAGCGCGGCGGCTACGATTTGATGCCCGAGATGGGCTACAAGCCCGTCAACAAATACCTGCCGCCCCGGCCGAAGAAGACCGGCGCGTCCTGCGGGTCGAAGGCCAGCGAGGAGTTCTCGCTGATCGACCTCGCGGAGCGCCGCGCGGCCAAGGACGAGATCGCGGTGAAGACCGGCGCGGAGCCGACCTTGGCCAAGGCGGATGGCAAGGGCGCGGCCTTCCTGCGCTGGGCCGACCGCGTGCTGTCTCGCTGAGGGCCCGCGCGCGATGCATCCCGCTTTTTCCGTCATCCTGTTCACGACCGCGTCCGGCGCGGGCTACGGCCTGCTGCTCTGGTTCGCGCTCTGCTCGCTGGCCGCGCCAGACTGGATCGACCGGCCGCTCGCGCTGACGACTCTGCTGTTCGGACTTGCGCTGGTGAGCGCGGGCCTCGGCTCGTCCACGCTGCATCTCGGCCGTCCCGAGCGCGCCTGGCGCGCGCTCTCGCAGTGGCGCACCTCCTGGCTCTCTCGCGAGGGCGTCGCGGCGATCGCGGCCTATGTCCCGGCGGGCCTTCTGGCGCTCGCCTGGATCGTCTGGCCGAGGCCCGGCGGCGTCGCCATCCTGCCCGCCCTGCTCATGATCCCGGCCGCGCTCGCCACGACCTATTGCACGGCGATGATCTACGCCTCGCTGAAGACCGTGCGGCAGTGGCGCAACCGCTTCACCGTGCCGAACTATTACGCGCTCGGCCTGTTCACCGGCGCGCTGCTGTTCGCCGCGATCCTGCGGCTGTTCGGACGCGAGACCGTCGCGGTCGATATCGCCGTCCTGGTTGTGGGGGCGGCCACGCTTGCGCTCAAGCTCGCTTACTGGCGCTCGATCGAGGGCAGGGGCGCGAGCACGGCCGAAAGCGCGACCGGCCTCGGGGGCTTCGGGACGGTGCGCCTGTTCGAGGCGCCGCACACCGAAGAGAACTACCTGATGCGCGAGATGGGCTTCTCCATCGCGCGCAAGCACGCCGCCAAGCTCCGCCGGCTCTGCCTCGCGGCGCTGTTCGGCGCGCCGCTGCTGCTGACGCTCATCGCGCTTCTCGCCGGAGGCTGGATCGCGGGCTTCGCCGCGGTTCTCGCGGTGATCTCCGCCGGCGCCGGCGTGCTGGTCGAGCGCTGGCTGTTCTTCGCCGAGGCGACCCATGTCGTGACGCTGTTCTACGGCGCGAGGGCCGCGTGACGGATCAGCCGCATCCCGCCGCGCCGATCGGCCGGTTCTGGTCGGAGCTCGGCCAGGCCGTGCGGCCGGTGTGGCTGTCTTCCGTCACGCCCCGCACCCTGAAGGCCGACGCCCTTGCGGGGCTGACCAGCGCGACCGTTGTGCTGCCGCAGGCGGTCGCCTTCGCGGCGATCGCGGGCCTGCCGCCGCAATACGGCTTCTACACCGCGATCGTGACCCCGATCGTCGCCGGCCTGTTCGGCTCGTCCTGGGTCATGGTGTCGGGCCCGACGCTGGTGATCTCGGCGCTGACCTCGAGCGCGCTGGCGCCGCTCGCCGAACCGTTCTCGGCTCAGTTCGTCGCCATGGCGATGTTCCTGACGCTCTATGTTGGCCTGCTGCAATGCGCGTTCGGCGCGCTCCGGCTCGGCCGCTTCGTGAATTTCATTTCACATTCGGTGATGATCGGCTTCACGGCGGCGGCCGCGCTGCTGATCACCGTGAGCCAGCTCAAGGACGCGCTCGGCGTCGCGGTCGAGCGGGGCCACAGCATCTTCCAGCAGGTCGCGAGGCTCGCGGCCTCGTTCGACGCGATCAACTTCGCCGCGGTCGGCATCGCCGCGTCGACGCTCGCGACCCTCGTGCTGTTCAAGATCTTCGCGCCGAAGCTTCCCGCCTTCATCATCGCGCTCGGCGTCGGCAGCCTGATCGGCGTCGCGATCGACGCCGAGGCGCTCGGCGTCAAGATGGTCGGCGCGCTGCCCTCGATCACCCCGGCGCTGACGCCGCCGCCCTTCTCCTTCGACTATCTCCACCAGCTCTCAGAGGGCGCCTTCGCAATCGCGCTGCTCGGGCTTGTCGAGGCGATCTCGATCGGCCGCGCCTTCGGGCTGAAGCAGGGCCGCCATTTCGACGCCAATCGCGAGATCGCGGCGCAGGGCGTGTCCAACGTCGTCGGCGGCCTGTTCCAGTGCTACCCGGCCTCGGGCTCCTTCACCCGCTCGGGCGTGAACTACGAGGCCGGCGCCGCGACGCCGCTGTCGGCGATCCTGTCCTCGGGCTTCCTGCTCGCGATCCTCTTGGTCGTGGCCCCGCTGTTCGGCGAGGTGCCGATCCCGGCGGTCGCGGGCGTCATCCTCTATGTCGCCTACCGGCTGATCGACGTGAGGGCGATCCGCCACATCCTCGCGACCAGCCGGACCGAGACGATCATCACCGCCGTCACCTTCTGCGCGGGCCTGTTCGTCAATCTCGAATTCGCGGTCTATGGCGGCGTCATCGTCTCGCTGCTGATCTTTCTTTCGCGGACCGCCAAGCCCGCGCTCTCGATCGGCGCGCCGGACCAGAACCAGGCGCACCGGCCGTTCCGCAACTCCGAGGTCTACGGCCTGCCGGAATGCCCGCAGCTCGCCTTCGCGCGGCTCGAGGGACCGCTTTATTTCGGCTCGGTCGACTATCTCGAGCGCGAGTTCGACAGGCTGCGGACGACGCGGCCGCATCAGAAGCGTCTCGGCGTGATCCTGCGCGGCACCGGCGACGTCGACCTGCCGGGTGCGGAGCTCCTCATCTCCGAAGCGAAGCGGCGGCGTGCGGCGGGCGGCGACCTCTATCTCATCGCGCGCTTCCCGCCGCTCGTGAAGACGCTCGAGCGCTTCCACGTCCTGGACGTGCTGGGACCGGACAACGTGATCGACTCCAAAGGCCACGCGATCGAGAAGATCGTCCCGCAGCTCGACCCCGAGATCTGCCGGACCTGCCCTGCGCGGGTCTTCCGCGAATGCTTCGACCGCCCCGACGACAAGCGGCAGAAAAAGCCCGAGGACGCGATCGCCTATACGTGAGGGCAGGCGGTGAGGGGCGCGTCGTTCGGCGTCATGCCCGGACTTGATCCGGGCATCTTCCGTGTTTTGGGTCAAGTTACGCTGCGTGTCGCCATATTTGC
>NZ_RYFI01000039.1 GCF_004103825.1 Hansschlegelia zhihuaiae | reverse complement strand
GGCCTCGTCCACATCCACGACCTCCTCAAAATCGGAATCGCCTGAAAAAGGCGGGGGCCGGAGCGCGCCGCGCCGACTGTTCTCGAACAGCCGGACAGCGTGAGGCCGCTGCGCATGAAACTGGGGCGGCGTCTCTCGACAGGGCGCGCGTCGCCTGCTCGAACACCAGCCGCGGCCCAGCGCCAAAGGCGTCATCCGATCAAGCGTTCGACTGAGGCATAGATCGTGGCAATTCTGGTCACCGGCGTCGCCGGCTTCATCGGCTATCACGTGGCCGCGCGTCTCCTGAGGGAGGGGACGAGCGTCGTCGGGATCGACAACCTCAATTCCTACTACTCGGTCGAGCTGAAGAGGCGCCGGCTGAAGGAGCTCGACGCCACGTTCGGCGACGCGTTCCGCTTCTTCGAGGTCGATTTCGCTGACGCCGACGCTCTCGCCGCGGCGCTGAAGGGCCACGAGTTCAAGCGCATCATCCATCTCGGGGCGCAGGCCGGCGTCAGATACTCGATCCAGAACCCGAGGTCCTACGCTCACTCAAACCTTCTCGGTCACCTCAACATCCTCGAACTCGCCCGCGATCAGTCCGCGGATCATCTGGTCTACGCCTCGTCCTCATCGGTCTATGGACGGAACACGAAGCTGCCCTTCAGCGTCCAGGATCGCGTCGACCTGCCGGCGTCGCTCTACGCGGCGACGAAGCGCGCCGACGAGCTGCTGAGCGAATCCTACGCGCACATTTTCCGCTTGCCGCAGACCGGGCTCCGCTTCTTCACGGTCTATGGGCCTTGGGGCCGACCGGACATGGCGCTCTGGCTGTTCACCGACGCGATCATGAACGGCAGGCCGATCCAGATCTTCAATGGCGGCGAGATGCGCCGGGACTTCACCTTCATCGACGACATCGTCGACGGCGTCGTCAAATGCGTCGCGACGGCTCCACTCGACGACGGCGAACTCAAACCCGGCGGCAGCCGCACGCCGCATAAATTATACAATATCGGCAACAACAACGCCGAGGAGCTGCTCGTCATGATCGAGCTTCTCGAACAGGCCTGCGGCAGGAAGGCGGAGCGCGAATTCCTGCCGATGCAGCCGGGCGACGTCAAGGAAACCTACGCCGACATCACGGACATCTCCCGGGACCTCGGCTTCAGCCCGAAGACGACGATCAAGGAAGGCATTCCGCAATTCGTCGACTGGTTCAAATGGTACCACGCGACGGCCTGACGCCGTCGACGGATCGCGTCGCGACAGCGCCCCTCGAGCGGGGCCGCCCGATCCATGGGTGGATCACGCGGCCCCTTCGAGGTCGTCTCGATCGTCGGTTCTATTCGGCGGTGTTCTCCTCGAGCCAGCCGAGGATGTAGTCCGCGACCTTGAGGCTGTTGGTGTCGTGCATCACCATATGGGTGTTGCCGCGGAGGCCGACCGAAGGCAGCTCGACCACCTGAGCCTTGCCTCCGGCCGCGTTGATCCTGTTCGCCACGATCGTCCTCGCGTCGAAGCGCGGCTGGCCGGTCGAGGCGGGATTGCCCTGGACGTTGTCGCCGAACAGCTCGAGGTCCGGGACGTTCTTGTAGCCCTTGATCATGTCGTCGGTCGGCACGACGTTCTGGCTGCCCTCGATGTTCACCACCGCCTTCACGAGCTTCGGCCGCTCGCCGACGATCGCGTCGGCGGTCGGGCCGGACTGCGAATGCACGAGCAGGATGGCCGGACCGATCTTGTCCAGCAGCTTGACCACGCCGTTGGTGGCCTCGATCAGCGCGCCGCCGACCGTCACTTCGGCGGAGGGCACGATCATCTCGCCGAGGTCGTCGAGGTTCTTGGTCGGGAATTTGATGCCCGGGAACTTCTTGCCGAATTCGGGCCCGAACCGCCAGTTGACCCAGGAGGCGTTCAGCGTGCCGCGCGCGATACCGGGGAACAGGTCGATGTCGCCCTTGACCTTCGCTTCGTTCAGGATCTCGGGATTGAAGCCCGACCTTCCGCGACCCGGAATGTCGACGTTGTAGACGGTGTAGCCCTTGCGAACGAAGTAGCTGGACCAGCCTTCGCGTCCATCGGGCGTGTGCTCCCACACCGAGCCCGTCAGGCCGCCGCCATGGATCATGACGACCGGCAGCTTCTTGGCGTTCATCGGCACCTGGTAGTGCACGTACATCTGGTTCCTGATGACGCGCCCGGGAACGATGGGCTCCACGACGGCCGGATACTTGGCCTTGAAGCGCTCGCCGTTCAGGAAGAACGTGCCTTCGTCCTTCAAGGTGAGAGGCGTCTTGAAGTTGTTTAGCGGGATTTCGATGTCTTCGCCCGCCGCCGGGGTCGCATCGTCGCCGTCCTGCGCGTGTGCGGTCGACGGAAAGACCGCGATCGACAGCGCAAGCGAAAGCGCGGCAGCCGCAAACGCCGCGCAATGGCGCGGTTGCTCCATGATCTTCTTCATCTGGCGTTTCCCGTTTCTGTCTTGGGCGCATCTTCCGTGCGCCGGCCAAATTTTAGCACCTCTGGAGAACAGCGCGCCGCGTAGGGCGAACTGGTCTGGGCGCTGAGGGAACAGGGATGACTTTTAAGAGCAACTACACACGTAGAGTAAATCATGCTACATCACGGCGACGTGATATATGTTAGCGAGCGATCGAAAATCTTTGCAATAACAAGATACCGCCGTTGGATTTCCGCGATCCCGGCGAAGAAATCATCATGTATGCATGATCAGATCGCCGGCGGGCGGCCTGCGAAGTCGCAGGACGTCGGGAGGCGTCTCGCAGCCGACAAATGCCGCCCTCGCCGCCTCGACAGAGGTCGGGCCGTCATGCGCTCAGGCAGCGAATGCGTCGCCTGTCGAGGAGGCTAGCGGCCGCCCTCGTCCCACTTCGTCAGCGGCAGCTTCCTGTCCCGCGTTCCGTCGAGAAGCTCGACGCCGTCGGCCGCGAGGGCCGAGGCCGTTAGTCGAACCGCGTAGTCGACCCGGTCGTTCGTCGCCTGGGGTCGGGGCGACGGACAGAGGTCGACGCTCCCCCGGAAGGCGTTGAACAGGCTGGACATGTCGGTCGGCGGACCGTGGTTGACGATCACCGCCCGCCGAAAGCCGAGCGCCTTGGCGATCGGGGCTCCGTAGGTCAGGCAGTCGAGCCGCGCGCTGTCGAGATAGCCCGCGACGTCGAATTCGGTCGATCCCACGACGTCGACGTAGCGCACGAAGGGCCGTTCGTGCAGCAGGTAGTTGATCTCGTGTCGCTGGAACGATCGGTCGCCCTCGAGCGGGGCCTTGGCCGCGAACGGCGCCCACAACACGGGACGGGCCTCGAGCGAATGGATCGCCTCGGCGCATCTGTCGTCCAGCCGCAGCGAGCCCTCCGCCTCCAAGACGAAGTTCCGCCATCCGAGGACGGCATGGTGGGGGGCGAGCCGCGTGGCCGCCGGAGCTTCGGACGGATCGGGAAGCCAGACGGTCTCGAATCGCGATCCAGCGGCGTCGATGTGATCGACGGCGCGCAGAGTTTCGATCAGCAGGCAGGTCGCGGCCTCGCCGGAGGACCGGGGCAGCGCCGGCTCCCGGCGATCCCACCTCGTCTCGTCCTGGAACTGTCGCAGCCGATGCTCGAAATGCAGAGGCCTGACGCGGTTCGTCCAGAAGGCGGGGAACTGCTGGGACCTCTTGCCGGGGTCGGCCTTGGCCTTCGACGGCTTGTTCCAGGGCTTCGGACCGGCGAAGTGCAGAATCGATATCCCCTCGGTCTGCCCGCCCAGGAATTTGCCGATATACTTGATGTTGCAGTTGTAATTGGGCGGAAGGATCGTGACAGGTTTGCCCATCAGGAACACGTTCCAGGCCTTCTGGTCGGCGAACCGGTCGATCACGTCGTCGAGCGGCGGCAGAGAGGCGCCGATCACAGCCTTGGCGGCCTCGAAGGTCTCCTCGTTCAGAAGCACGCCGGGAATCGAGATCACTCCGCTGTTGAGCACCTCCCGCCCGGTGTGGTTCGAAACCGACGCGTATTCCCGGTCGCCGAAATCATAGGCGATCCGGAGGTTGGTCTCGTCGCCCTCCCAAAGCGCGCTGACGTCGCCATTGATCAGCGTGTCGGCGTCGAGCACCACCACGCGCTCATATTGGGACAGGCGCAGGGCGCAGAACTTCATGTAGCCGAGCTTGCCGATCCGGCGTCGGCTGGAGGTCTCGTATTCCGACAGGTCGAGCCAGTCCATGTCGGGCGCGGAAAACGTCGCGTGGGGATAGAGTCCGGTGACGTAAGCCTGATCGAGTTCGCTGAGGGAGCCGTCGTGGAAGATGACGACGTCGTTCTCGATGTCCGGATAGACGTCCATGAGCGAGAGCAGCAGGGCCGCGAGGCCCGGCAGGAACGACCTGTCCGCCACCATGACAAAGGCGACGGTCCCCGACGGCGCCTCGCCACGCGGCGCCCGCCTCTGGAACACCGGCATCGTTTTGCGGAGAAGCGTCTCCTGCTCCAGGGGCTGCAGCACCTGACCGGCGTCGAGCTTGGCCTTGATCGCCGGCGCGAGGAGGCGCCGGTTGCGCTCGAGCTCGAACGCGTCGCCCGTCGACAGCGGATCTCCGGAGGAGAGAGGGTCCGCGACCGTCGTCGAGCCGCGCCCCAAGCCGGCGTCAACGCTCGCGGCAGGCGCTGAGGGTTCGTCGTCTTCCCCGTCGTCAGCCGTCCTGGGCAAGCCGGATTCGGGATCGAGGCCGAGTTTGGCCCGCCAACGCTTCCGGATTCTCTCGCGCTGGGTTCTCGCCTCGTCGCGCTGATGCTTCGCCGCATCCCGCTGCTTGCGCGCCTCGTCACGTTGACCGGCCAAAACGTCCACCGACGTCTTGAGCGTCGCGATCTCTGTCAGGGCCAAATCGCACAGCGCAATGGCGGCGTCGACAAGTCGGTCTTTGTTAACCGCCATCACCCAACCGAATCAGACAATCCGACGATCCAGCCGTCCCGCATCGAATCCTGCGGCTATGTTATTTCAAGCGCGCCGCCGAGGCGACCGAGGCTGATCATCGAGCGGCGAGCGAGCGCCCCTCGATGACGTTCGAGACGACGCATTGGACACTGAGGAAGGACGGCGTCACGCGTCAGCCGCCATCCGGTCCTCTTCAAAGGCCTCGCGGACTTGCTGCCACAGCTGCATCGTGGCCCTCGCCCGGTTCGGACCCTTGGCGCGCCAGGGCTTCTGAGACCCTGCGTAATGCAGGACCCTCACGCGGCGCATCAGCTCCATCGCGTCGATCCGGTCAACCAGGTCCAGGTAGTTCTCCTGGAAATTGTAGGAGCTCGAGACCATCGCCGATGGAAAGCTCCGGCGGTGTTTCGGGTCCCGGAACAAGTTGGTGAGGTGGGATTGCTCGTTGATTTCCGAGCGGCTCTTGGCGAACGCCAACAGCGTCTTGCGGAAGGAGCGGCTGAGCAGGGGCTTCCGCACCAGCATCAGGCCGCTGTTGATCCGCCCCATATAGGCGCTGCGCCTGTTGATAAGCTCGAGAAGGCGCTTCTTGGTGTCGAGCTGCCGCGACCGTCCCTCGCCGGACGACACCATGGTCCGCTGGAACTGCGGACAGCTGACGATCGCGGCCTTGGGATGGAGCGACAGCAGGCCTTCGAGCGGGCGAAGGCAGAGCATGTCGACGTCGAGGAACAGCAGTTGATCCACCGGCGCCTCGTCGAAGATCGACCATTTGAGGCAGGTGCCGCGGTTCCATTTGGCGCGCTCCGGACGCTCGATATGGTTCTCGGAGACGTCCTCGAGCTCCGCCAGATCAGCGCCCTCGATCACGCGGAACCTGTCCGTCACCAGGCGGACGATCGGGTCGTCTTGGACCGCCGGGTCGTTCGAATAGATATAGATCGGACAGTCGAGCAGCGTGTTGGCGCGCGCCAGACTATAGATCATCACGTGAAACGGCTCGACATATTCGGCGTCGAACGCGAATGCGAGCGCCGTCCGCGGCAGACGCGCCGACCGGTCGTCCTCGGGACGGAAGGGCGTGCGGATGTTGAGGCGTCGTAGCGTCATCGACGATCCAGCTCATGAAGGTCGGCGCACCCGCAGGCGGCGTGATCCGCCCCGGCCGGGTTCATCGCGTCACTGGTTTCGGCCGCCGTCCGGCGTGATCGGCTCGGGAGCCCAGAAACGGCGCTCCTCCGGCGGAAAGGCCATGTGAAGATCGGCGGGATTGCTGGCGAGGGTGTCGATGTGCCAGCGCACCCAGGACTCCCAATATTCAAGACGCACCTGCGAATAGCGGTATCTGTCGAAGGCCGCCGCCCCCGATTGGGTCAGCGACGCCTCGTGATGCAGGCCGATGGCGAGCGGCAGCCGAAGCTCGACAGTTTCCGCCTGGCCGCAGCGGTTGCGGATGCGCCACAGATATTCGGTGTCGGCACCGGTGCGGACCGTGTCGAAGTACCCCACGGTCTCGACCACATCCTTGCGCACGAAGATCGAGGCGGGATTGGCGTGCTGGTAGCCGCCGGCGTGCCTCTGCGCGATGCGCCCGTCGGCGCTCATGCGGTACCACAGCGACGTCGAGCACGCGGCGCCGCGCCGCATGGCGTCGAGATGCCGCGCGATGCGTTCGGGATGCATCCAGTCGTCGGAATCATGGAACGTGTAGAAGTCGGCGTCGACCTGCGAGATCGCGATGTTCTTGCACGTATAAGTGCCGCTGTTGACGTCCGAGCCCATGATCCGAACCCGGGCGTCGGCGGCCGCCAGCCGCCTCGCGATCTCGAGCGTGCCGTCGCTGCTGCAGTCGTCCACGATGACGAGAATGACGTCGCCATAGGTCTGCGCGAGCACGGACTTCGCGGCGTGCTTAAGGGTCCGCTCGGAGTTGAACGCGGTCATGACGACGGCGACTCGCCCCTCTCCGCCGATGGAGGGCGCTCCGGAACTCTCCGCAATCGGAGCGAAGCGCGCGTCCCCTTCCTGATCGAGCGGAAAGCGCGGGGCCGAGAGGCCGTATTGCTCGAAATACATGCCGACGAAGCGCCGCCAGCTCGCCAGATCGCCGATCTCGAGATGGAGGTTGGCGGCGGCGAGCCAGACGTCGTGCCCCTGCTTCAACGCCGCAAGGCCCGCCAGCGCCTTCGAAAGCGCCTCGGACCACCGGCCCTGCCGGAGATCGTTCTCGACGAGCGCGACCGTCAGCTTCGGATGCGGCCGCCCGAGCAGCGTCTCCGCGGCGCGGTAGTAGGCGTCCCTGAGACCCGCGGAGCGCTCGTCGAGATTGTTAGCCAGCAGATAATAGGGCTGCCAGTGCGTCGGTTCGTTGAGCCGCGCGAGTTCGAGGGCGGCGACGCCTTCGTCGGCGCGTCCGTTGCGGATCAGAAGCTGTCCATGAAGGATGAGCGAGGCCTGGACATTCTTGGCGTCGAGAAGAGACCGCCAATTCGGAAGAGCGTGGAGCTCTTCGAGCGCCGCGATGGCGGACTGGGTTGCGTTCAGATTGGCGAGCCCGCGCGCGGCGAAGAACAGCAGCTGCGGCCAGACGCGTTCGAGGCGCCGCTCCTCCCGCCATGGACGCGCCGCGTCCAGCAGCTGGAAGATCTCGTGATATCTGCGGTCGAAGAACCACCTCGCCACCGCCGCCGTCACCAGCTCGGGATGATCCATGACCACCTGTCGCAGCGACAACTGGTCGGTCCTGCGATCAGCCAGCAAAGCCAGCAGGTCTTCCGGGGAGCGAAGCGGGTAGACGAAGCCGATCCTGTCTTCGGCGAGCGGACTCTGCGGCGCGATCTCGACGGTCAGGTCGCCGCAGACGCCGACGCCCGCCAGATGGACCGAAAAGCACGCGACCGACGCCGCCCGCGGAAGCTCGACCTCCTGTCGCGCCTCATTTTCCGCCAGCGGAATCCAGAACTGCGTCAGGAACCGACGGCCATCGTCATAGACCTGAAAGCACAGAAAGCATTCGGGCGGATAGCTCCCCGCGTCGCGCCTCACGGTGACCGCCAGGCGTCCTCTCTCGCGGAATGCGAGGGCGTAGGCCTGCTGCCGCTGCTTGGAGCTAGCGCGATTTCCGAATTGGGTCAGCCGGATCGAGGCGGCGGCGGGCAGCGCGAACGCGGCTCCGTTTGCGCCGGCCTCGAACTGGGCCAGGGCCGTCGCGACCTCAGTCGCGTAGAGCGGCAGCCGGGTCTCCCTCGATCCAAGCGTCAGCCGAATCGCCATGATTTCGCCCGTCGACGCCGCGGAGGTCACGGGCGTCCCTTCGGGATCCGACAGTCCTTCAGCGTCGCTGTTCAGGGTCATACGGACCGACGGATGTCGCGAAAGGTCATCGGGCGCGCCGCCGCGGGCTGTTCGAGCCTCGACGTCGCCACCGCGGGACGCCGCTGGTGTGCGGGGCTCGGCGGCTCGGCTGGACATGAACTAGCCTTGAAGGACTGACGCATTGCTTGGAGCGCGAGATCCGATGCGACGGCTTGGACCGAGAAGAAACTGCACGTCGCCCGGGAACTCCCCATTGTCCAGCCTGCCGGCCTGGAAACTAGCCCAAACGGCGTGAGCGTCAAAGTTCTACCGGGGGGCCTGAGCGACGCCGCGTCGCATCAGGCTTTGTGTGCGGTGCGGCATGGACGATTGCCACCCTCTTGGCGCATATGGTAGGTCCGCCAAGCGCCCCCTTAGCGCCGCGTGGACGGCGCCCCATGAGAGGCTGACATTATGCGCATCGCGGTCGTTGGCTCCGGCTATGTCGGGCTCGTTTCAGGCGCTTGCCTTGCGGATTTCGGCCACACGGTGGTGTGCGTCGACAATGACAATGAAAAGATCGAGGCGCTCCTGCAGGCTCGGGTGCCGATCTTCGAGCCCGGGCTCGACGAGCTCGTCGCGACGAACATCCGCGAAGGCCGCCTCCACTTCACGACCGATCTGGCCGGCGCCGTCTCTAACGCCGAGGTCGTGTTCATCGCGGTCGGGACGCCCTCGCGTCACGGCGACGGCCATGCGGACCTCACCTATGTCTATGCGGCGGCGCGCGAGATCGCCGGCGCGATCAAGGATTTCACCGTGATCGTCGACAAGTCGACGGTCCCGGTCGGCACCGGCGACGAGGTCGAGCGCGTCATCCGCAAGGCCAACCCGGTCGCCCGGTTCTCGGTCGCGTCCAACCCCGAGTTTTTGCGGGAAGGCGCCGCGATCGCGGACTTCAAGCATCCGGACCGCATCGTCGTCGGCGTCGAGGACGACATGGCGAAAGAGGTGCTGACGAACGTCTACCGTCCGCTCAATCTCAACCGCGTGCCCATCATGTTCACCCGCCGGCGCACCGCCGAGCTGGTGAAATACGCCTCCAACGCGTTCCTCGCGATGAAGATCACCTTCATCAACGAGCTCGCGGATCTCTGCGAGAGCCTGGACGCGGACATCCAGGACGTCGCGCTCGGCCTTGGGCTGGACAACCGCATCGGGCCGAAATTCCTCCATGCGGGGCCCGGTTATGGCGGCTCGTGCTTCCCGAAGGACACGATCGCGCTCGCCCGCACCGCGCAGGACGCCGCCACGCCGCTGCGGCTCGTCGAGAGCACCATCGCGATCAACGACCAGCGCCGCCGCAGCATGGCGCGTCGGGTGATCGCGGCCTGCGACGGCGTCGTCCGCGACAAGACGATCGGCGTGCTCGGCCTGACGTTCAAGCCGAACACCGACGACATCCGCGAGTCGCCGGCGCTGTCGATCATCCAGGCGCTCAAGGACCGCGGCGCCAAGGTGCGAGCCTATGATCCCAAGGGACGGGAAGCGGCCGCGGAACTGCTTTCTTCGGACGACGTCTATTTCGCGAGCGATCCGTATGACGCCGCGGCCGACGCCGACGCGCTCGTGATCGTCACCGAGTGGGACGTCTTCCGGGCGCTCGATCTGCGCCGCTTGCGCGAGGTTATGAAATCACCCGTGCTGGTCGACCTGCGCAACGTCTATGGCTACACCCAGATCGAGCAGGCCGGTTTCAGCTATCATTGCATCGGCCGGCCCCGGCAGGCGTCGAGCGTGGCGACCAGCCAGGCGGCGGAGTGACGTCGGCCGTCTGGCGGCCATGTCGAGAGCGTCGCCAAGCGCGTGACGCAGCAAAGGAGCCGCGGTCCGCGGCCCTTACACCAGGGCCGACGTGGTTGCTGCGCGGCAAGCCGTTGATATAGCTTAGCGCCTCCTGAGCGAGCCCGACGCCGGCTCGGCGAGTTCTCCCTCGGCGGCGCGTCGTCTGCGTGTTCGGAAGCCATAATCGATGAATCGGGGACCTCAATGCTGACGACGCCTTCCGACACCGACGCCTGGGACGCTCGAAAACTTGAAGCGTCCTTTGCGGACCTCAAGACGCGCTGGGAGCTCGGAAAGATCATCCGGCCGGGCGGCGTTGCGGTCGAGCTCGGCGTCGCGAATGGCGGGTTCTCGGAGACGCTGCTCAAGAAGACAAACATTTCCTATTTGTACAGCATCGACATGTATGCTGACAAAAAGCATACGGTCGAAGAATACTGCGCCGTCATCAAGCGCCTGATGCCTTATCGAGAGAGAAACGCGATCCTCAAGCTGAGGTTCGATCAGGCGCTGGCGGTGTTTGAGGATGAAACATTCGATTTCATCTACGTCGATGGCTACGCCAGCGGCGGCGAAGAGGACGGCAAGACGTTCGAGGACTGGTGGCCGAAGCTGAAGCCTGGCGCCGTAATGGGCGGCCACGATTACGACAGCAACTGGCCTCTGGTCATCCAGTCGGTCGACAGATTCGTCGCCAAGCACAATCTCGACCTGTTCACGGTCGGCGGAACGAAGGATCGCGAGGACGATTACAATCGCTTCGCGTCATGGTTCGTGGTGAAGCCTCAGGCGGCGGCTGAAGCGGCCTGAGCGTTCCACCTTCCCGACCCGTGGAGTTCTCCGTCTGATGGGGCAGCCGCTTCGCACCGCCGCCACGCCTGTCGC
>NZ_RYFI01000038.1:1172-12633 GCF_004103825.1 Hansschlegelia zhihuaiae | reverse complement strand
GAAGATCCGCTTGAGGCTCGGGCCATCGATCGCCGGCGAGCCGTTCTCGGCCCGGATCGTCACCAGCGCGTAGCCGGGCGCGACGCCGAAGCGCGGCGGCAGCGGCGCGACCAGAACGAAGAGCCGCGCGCCGTCGGCCGCCGTCGTCGCGGTGGCGCCGCCCGCGCCCCCGGCCGCGACGTCGGCGAGCAGCGCCGCGAGCCGCAGCGCCTCCTCGCGCCTCGTCGCGCCGAGACCGACGCGGCCCGCCCCGAACGTCAGCCCGCCGACCGGCGCCGTCGCCTCCGCGGCCGCGTTCGCGAAGATGATCCGCCCGTCCGGCCCGACGATGACGCAGCCGATCGCGAGCCCGTCAAGCGCCGCATAGCCAAGGCTCGGCCGGTCCGCCGCCCCGAGCCTCAGTCGAAGCTGGAGCGCGCGCTGCAGATGCGGCGTGAACCTGCCGACCCGCCTCACGTCGCGTTCGTCGAAGCGCGACGACCGCTCGCCACGGTGGATTCCGAGCTCGCAGAACCGGCCCGGCGCTATGGGAAACACGCCGCCGACAAACTGGAACGTGTCGAGCTCACGGGTGAAGTCGCAATAGAACTCGCTCTGCCGGAAATCGACCTCGGAGACGAGGTCGAGACTGCGACGCGGCGCGAGTTGCGGCCCGGCCGCGAAGGCCGCGGGCACGAACGGATTGACCGAATGGAAATAGGCCGCGTAGCGGGCCATCGCCGCTTCAGGCAGGTTTGCGGTCGCGCCCTCGACGCAGCCGCGGTCGTCGATCACCGCGACGACCGCGCTGCCGCCGCGGCCCGACCGCGCCATGATCTCGGGCAGACGCGCGAAGCCGTCGGCCTCCATGGCCGCGTCGTAGATGTCGCCGATCAAGCCGTGTGAGGCGCGCGGCATCAGCCGATCCGCCTTATTGAGCCTTTGACCAGCGTATCGAAATGGGACGCCTTACGCCAGCGGGTTCATCCCAAGGTCCTGTTGGCGGCGGCCATGACTTCGCCTCAGAGGCGGCCGCCGCCGTTGGGCGCGGGGGCCGAAGGATCCGAATTGGGCGTCGGCGCGTTCGGCGTCGCGACTGGACTGCAGACGGTCGGAGCTTCGGCCGCGAAGCGCTGATTGAGCTTGCCGCAGCCCCATTCGCGCATCTGCTGGGGCACCAGCGTCGCGACAGTCGTGCCGACGCGGTCGTTCGGGTTCGGTCCCCAGTTCACGAACCAGACCCAGTAGCCCGCGATCGCAATGACCAAGAGGCCGATGATCTGGAGGAGGCCGCTGATGGTGCGCATGAGATCCGCCGCGAAAATTCGAACGTCGCCCGACGCTTGGGGACATGTCGCTTGGGCGGCTCCGGTCAAGTCCGCCGCAGGGCGCAGACGAAGAAGCCGTCCGTGCCCGAGCGGCGCGGGCTGAACAGGAAGGCCTCGCCGGACGTCGTCGCGAAAGCCGCGAGCTCCGGCGCTCCAATCGTCGTCGCGGCCTCGCGCGCGGCGATCGGAGCGAAGCCCGGATGACGCTCCCTGAAGGCCGCGATCCGCGCCTCATTCTCGGCCGGAAGCAGCGAGCAGGTGACATAGACGAGCCGTCCGCCCTCTTTGACGAGAACCGCGGCGGCGTCGAGCGCGGCGTCCTGCTCGGCCATGCGGATCTCGAGCGCGCCCGGCCGCATGCGCCATTTGGCGTCGGGGTTGCGCCGCCAGGTCCCGGTCCCGGTGCAGGGCGCGTCGACCAGCACGAGGTCGGCGCGACCCTCGAGGTCCGCGAGCACCGGCTCGTCGCGGCGCGGCGAGCGGATCTGAAGGTTCCGCAGCCCGGCGCGGGCCGCGCGATCGTTGAGCGGCGCGAG
The DNA here is from genome assembly GCF_004103825.1 of Hansschlegelia zhihuaiae. Taxonomy (GTDB): domain Bacteria; phylum Pseudomonadota; class Alphaproteobacteria; order Rhizobiales; family Methylopilaceae; genus Methylopila; species Methylopila zhihuaiae. The sequence goes on along the minus strand of NZ_RYFI01000038.1, from coordinate 10,790 downwards.
GCGCCTCAGGTCGCTGTCATGCGCGTAGAGCTGGCCGCGATTGCCCATGCTGGCGCCGAGTGCGAGCGTTTTGCCGCCGGCCCCGGCGCAGAGGTCGACGACCTGCTCGCCCGGCGCCGCCGCCGCGATCAGCGCGGCGAGCTGCGAGCCCTCGTCCTGCACCTCGACCAGACCTTTCAGATGCGCGGGCTCGGACTGGACCGGCGGGCCGCGGCCGTCGTCGGTCAGCGGGATTCGCACGCCAAAGGGCGCATGCGGCGTCGGCTCCGCCTTCAGGTGAGAGAGCGCGCGCAACGCCTTGTCGCGATCGCCTTTCAGCACGTTGACCCGAAGGTCGAGCGGGGCGCGGCGGGCGAGCGCCGCCCCCTCCTCCGCCCGCGCGTCGCCGAAGGCGTCGGCGAAGGCGGCGTCCAGCCATTCGGGGTAGTCGCCCAGCACATGCGGCGGAGCGCCGTCGAGCGCGGCGGCCGCGATCGCAGCGCTCTCGGCCTCGTCGGGCGGCGCGGGCGCGTGCTGGCTCGCCGCGAAGGCGGCCGTCATCTCCTCGGCCGTCCGGCCGCGCGCGAAGGCGAGCGCGCCGAGGATCAGCGCCCGCGGGCTGTCAGAGCCCATCCGCCAAGCGATCGACGCGCGCGCCCGCAGCGCGTCATAGACGAGGCTCGCGATCCGCGCCCTGTCGCCCGAACCGGCGAAGCGATGCGCCGCGCCCCAGTCCTTCAAGGCCTGGGGCGCAGGAGCACGGCGGTCCTCGACCTCGGTCAGGACCTCGATCGCGGCGAGCGCGTGGGCGGCGGGGGTCATGCGACGGGCGGTCTCCAGAGGAAACCGCCACGAACACGACCGGCGGCCGTGGCGCAAGCCTCAGCCGCGTCGACGGGCCGCCGTCAGAGGATGAAGTCGGTCTCCTGAAGCTCGATCAGCTTGACGTCGAGCAGGCGGACAACGTTCTTGCCGGTCTCGCCCTCGAGCTGATCGGTCAGCGTGATCACCACGTCCTTGCCGACCTGCTTGGCGTCTGCCAGCACGTCGTCCGCCTGGTTGTAGTGGAAGGCCGAGACGTCGATGCGGTCCTCGCCGCTTTCGAAATCCTTGACCCGGTCGCTCCCGCCGCCCGGCCGGAACACGAAGACGTCGGCGGCCGCGCCGCCGATCAGGCTGTCGTTTCCGGCGCCGCCGACCAGATGATCCGCCCCCGCTCCGCCGTCGATCGTGTCGTCGTCGACGCCGCCGTCGAGGGTGTCGGCGCCCGCGAGGCCGGTGATCTTGTCCTTGCCGGCCGCGCCCAAGGTTATCTCGTCGGCGGCCTTGCCCTTGAGCACGTCGGCCTTGCCGGTTCCGAACCGCGGCTCCGGGATCGCGTCGCCGTAGATCTGTCCGCCGGACGTGAAGATCTTCACATAGGAGCCGTCATCGAGCCTGGCGTATTCGGTGTCGGTGCTGGGAATGGCGACGCCGCCTTCGTTCTGCGCGCCGAAATACTCCGTCACGATGTCGTCCGACAGCGGCTTGCCGTCCTTGTCGAAGAACCGCATCACCTCGGTCGTGTAGCTGAGAGTCGCCTGGTCGGTCCACGCGATCGCGAAACCCTTGTCGAAGGTCAGAATCTCGGGCGCGGACTGGTTCGCCGAGAGGTCCTGGTTGACGATGAAGTCCTTGCCGACCGGCTTGCCGTTCGCGCCGTAGACCCGGGCGTAGAGGTCGAAATTGACGCTCGATCCCTCGTCATAGGCCATCCAGGTGACCACGAAGCCGCCGGTCTCGAGCTCCTCCGCCTTCACGTTGAAGCGCGCGAAGCCGAAGAAATCGAGCGGGCGCATCTCGGTCGAGTTGATCTGGAACTGCTGTCCGGCCTTGCCCGCTCCGTTGAAGGCGACGCCCTTGAGCTGGCCGTCGGCCGCACGGAAGATAGCGACGCCGCCGTCGCCATTGCTCACGACCGTCTGCTCATAGGACGCCGCGCCGAGCGGGCCGGCGACGTCGTCCTCGACCACGATCGGCTTGCCCAGCGGCTTCATGTCCTTGCCGAGGATCGTGAGCGTCGTATCCTCGCCGCTCTCGGAGGACCGCGTCACCAGCGCGACCTTGCCGTTGTCGAGCAGCGTCATGTCGTGGATGAAGCTCGCCGCACGCTGGTCGACGACGACGACCGGATTTCCGGCCTTGCCGGTCGCGCCGTCGATCACGACCGCCTTGAGCTGGATCTGGCCGGTCGAGAGGTTGTTGGCCTTCCACAGCATGCCGTATTTGCCGCCGCCGAGCTCCACGAACTCCGGCAGGCCTTCAAGGAAGGCCGGGCCGTCCACGACCGTGGGCTTGCCGATCGCCTTGCCGTCCTCGTCGAAGCGCTGGAACATGATCTCGACTTGCGGCAGCGGGACCGACTGCGTGGTGCGGTTCCAGCCGACGATGAAGCCGTCCTTCGTGCCGATGGTCTCGAAGATCGAGTCTGACTGGTTGGCGCCCGGCTTGGTGAGCGGCGTCGGCTTCGTCGAAATGGCCAAGATGTCCCCCTATTCCCAGAAAGGAACGGGACATTGCTCAAGCGGCGGGCGACGGGCAACGGAAACGGGCTGAATTTCTAGGCAGATACGGGTTCTTACTTAGCCGCCTTGCCGTTTTCAGAGCTCGAATCTGTGTTTGATCATCTGATCAGCGCAGAATCTGAGCAGGTTTGTGAGCAATCGATTCGCCGACGATCAGGCCCGCTCCCGCGCCGCGGTGACCGGGTCAGGCCGCGGCTGGACATGGCCCGACACCTCCTCGCCCGCGTCCGGCCTCAGCCGCGCGAAAATCACCACCGACGACGCCGAGATCAGGCCGATCGCGACGAAGGCGAGCGGGAAGTCCCCGGCCTGGAGCTCGGTCCCGCCGCGCTCGGCGAGGATGGCTTCGAGCGACAGCGCCGCGAAGCTCACGCCGAGCGACAGCGACAGCTGCTGCGCGACGCTCGCAAGGCTGGTCGCGCCGCTCATCCGCTCCTGGTCGACGTCGGCGTAGCCGAGCGCGTTGACCGAGGTGAACTGCAGCGAGCGGAAGAAGCCGCCGACGAGCAATGCGCCAAGCATCACGGCGGCGGGCGTCGCCGGCGTGAACAGCGCGGGGGTCGTCATCAGGGCGGCGGCGACCACCGCGTTCGTGGTCATCGTGGCGCGGAAGCCGAAGCGTTTCAGGATGGGCTTCGCGGTGAACTTCATGAACAGCGCGCCGAGCGCCGAGGCGAAGGTCAGCAGTCCGGACTGGAAGGCGTTCAGGCCGAAGCCGATCTGCAGCATCAGCGGCAGCAGGAAGGGCGCCGCCCCGATGCCGATGCGGAACAGCGACCCGCCGAGGATCGCCGCGCGGAAGCTGGCGATCCGGAAGAGCTTCAGATCGAGGATCGGGTGTTCGACGCGCGCCGCATGGCGGGCGTAGACCGCGAGCGCCGCCGCGCCCGTGACGAGCAGGAGGCCGGCGGCCCAGATCGGCAGCGCCTCGAGGCCGAGCGCGGTCGAGCCGGAGACCACCGCCGCGAGCCCGAAGGCCGAGAGCCCGAAGCCCGCGCCGTCGAACGGCGTGCGCTCCTCCGCGCGGACGTCGGGGATGTAGAGGCTCGCCAGCGCCAGGCCGAGCGCCGCGATCGGCAAATTGATCCAGAAGATCCAGCGCCACGAGAAATAGGTGGTGATGAAGCCGCCGACCGGCGGGCCCATCACCGGGCCGATCAGCGCCGGGATCGTGAGCCAGGCGAGCGAGCCGACGAGCTCGGATTTCGGCACGGTCCTCAGGATCACGAGCCGGCCGACCGGCACCATCATGGCGCCGCCGACGCCTTGCACGATCCGCGCGCCGATGATCTCGGGCATGGAGCTCGAGAGGCCGGCGAGCGCCGAGCCGAGCGCGAAGATCGCGATCGCGGCGCGGAACACCAGCCGGGCGCCGAGCCGGTCTGCGAGCCAACCTGAAACCGGAATGAAGATCGCGAGGCTGAGCAGGTAGGAGGTCAGCGCGAGCTTGAGGTCGATCGGATTCTCGCCGAGCTCGCGCGCGATCGCCGGCAGCGAGGTGGCGAGGACCGTCGAGTCGAGGTTCTCCATGAACAGCGCGCAGGCGACGATCAGGGGAACGAGGATGCGGGCGGGGACGCGCGTGTTCGGGAAGGTCGGCATGATGCTGAAGGGGATATAGGTCGCGCGGCGTCTTCCCGCGAGCGCCGGGACCGCATTGCCGCCTTGCATCACGGAGACTTCGTCGTGGTCCGGCTTGACCGAACCACCCATGTCGATCGTGGAGCCGGCCGTCCGCGATGGGCCTCCGGGTAAGCCGGAGGACGACGCCACATCTTGGGGCGTTCAAAAGCGCAGCGCGGCCATGCCGCACGTCATTTGCGCCTCGGCCGCGCCGTGCTAAAGGTCCGCGCCAACTTCCCCAACCGGCGCTCCGGCGCATGAGGGGCCGGACGCCGACGGGCGGCGCCGGGCGCGTCCGCGCACCTGATCGAGGAGGTCGGCATGTCGAGATTCGACGAGGTTTTCGCCAGCGAAGCCCTGACCTTCGACGACGTCCTGCTTCGGCCGGGGCTGTCCGAGGTGATGCCCGGCGAGGCGGATCTGCGCTCCCGCGTGACCCGTACGATCTCGCTCAACATCCCGATCCTGTCCTCGGCCATGGACACGGTAACGGAGGCGCGGCTCGCCATCGCAATGGCGCAGGCCGGCGGCATCGGCGTCATCCACCGCAATCTCGAGCCCGACCAGCAGGCGGCCGAAGTCCGGCAGGTCAAGAAGTTCGAGAGCGGGATGGTGGTGAACCCCGTCACCATCGCGCCGGACGCCACGCTCGCCGAGGCCTTCGAGCTGATGCGGGCCAACAACATCTCTGGCATCCCGGTGGTCGAGAACGCCGCCAACGGCCGCGCCGGCAAGCTGGTCGGCATCCTCACCAACCGCGACGTGCGCTTCGCCACCAATCCGCGCCAGCCGATCTCGGAGCTGATGACGCACGAGAACCTCATCACCGTGCATGACGGGGTGAGCCAGGAGGAGGCCAAGCGCCTGCTCCACACGCACCGCATCGAGAAGCTTCTAGTCGTTGACGACGCCTACGCCTGCGTGGGCCTGATCACCGTGAAGGACATCGAGAAGGCGGTCGCGAACCCGAACGCCAACAAGGACGCGCAGGGGCGCCTGCGCGTCGCCGCCGCCACCACCGTGGGCGACAAAGGGTTCGGGCGCGCGGAAGCGCTGATCGACGCCGGCTGCGACCTGATCGTGGTCGACACCGCCCACGGCCATTCGCAGCACGTGCTCGACGTCGTCGCCCGCATCAAGCGGCTGTCCAACGAGGTGCAGATCGTCGCCGGCAACGTCGCGACCGGCGAGGCGACCCGCGCGCTGATCGACTCGGGCGCGGACGCGGTCAAGGTCGGGATCGGCCCGGGCTCGATCTGCACGACCCGCATCGTGGCGGGCGTCGGCGTGCCCCAGCTCACCGCCATCATGGAGGCGGTCGACGTCGCCAAGCGCGAGGACGTGCCGGTGATCGCCGACGGCGGCATCAAGTTTTCGGGCGACCTCGCCAAGGCGATCGCGGCCGGCGCCGACGCCGCCATGGTGGGCTCGCTGCTCGCCGGCACCGACGAGAGCCCGGGCGAGGTCTATCTCTACCAGGGCCGCTCCTACAAATCCTACCGCGGCATGGGCTCGGTCGGGGCGATGGCGCAGGGCTCCGCGGACCGCTACTTCCAGGCCGAGGTCAACGACCGCCTCAAGCTCGTGCCCGAGGGCATCGAGGGCCAGGTCCCCTATAAGGGCCCGGTCGCCGCCGTGCTGCACCAGCTCGCGGGCGGGCTCCGGGCCGCGATGGGTTATGTCGGGGCGCCGACGATCGCCGAACTCCACAGCCGCGCGCAGTTCGTCCGGATCTCCGGCGCGTCGCTCCGGGAGAGCCACGTCCACGACGTGACGATCACCCGCGAGAGCCCGAACTATCCGAGCGTGGCGTAGCACGAGTAGGCCCGAACTATGACTGTCCAGGCCATCTTCGCCCCCGTCTTCGCGCAGGTCATGCTGACCTTCGCGCTGCTCGTCTGGATGGGGCGGGAGCGGTGGGTCGCGGTGCGCGCCGGAGCGGTGAAGGGCCAGAAGGGCGTGTCGCCGCGCCGGATCGAATGGCCGGCCCGGGCGCAGCAGGTCTCTGACTGCTACCTCAACCAGTTCGAGCTGCCGCTGCTGTTCTACGTGGCGGTCGGGCTGGGCTTCCTGACGCGAAGCGCCGACCTCGTCTTCGTGACGCTGTCCTGGGTCTTCGTCGCGACCCGCTATGTCCACGCCTTCGTGCACACCGGCTCGAACCGCACGGCGACGCGCTTCGGCTGGTTTCTGGTCGGCGCCCTCATCCTGATGGCGATGTGGATCTGGCTCGCGGCGCGGATCTACGCGCCCGTCTAGGGCTCGGCCGGCGAAGCCCGCCCATGCTCGTCATAGGTCACGACGTCCCACGCCTTCGGCGTCGACATCAGCGCTTCCAGCAGCCCGTAATTGTGCTCGTGACCGGGACGGATCGCGACCACATGGCCGACAATCGGCATGCCGGCGAGCGCGAGGTCGCCAACGAGGTCGAGGGCGCGGTGACGGACCGGCTCGTCTGGGAACCGCAGGCCGCCGATCGCGTCCTTGCCCCAGAGCGCCGCGGTGTTGGTGGCGTTCGCGCCGCGCAGCACCGGCTCGCGGCGGAACAGCCCGACGATCTTGCCGGGCAGCGCCCATTTCACGCGGCCGAAGCTGCGCGAGACGGCGAGCTCGCGGCGGAAGCTCTCGCGGTCGATCCTGCCCTCCCAGCGCAGCTGCCCGAAATGCGAGAGCGTCACGGCCGAATAGGCCGAGAAGGCGGGGCCCGGCTCGGCGGTCTGCTTGTGGTCGCCGGAGCGGTAGCGGACGCGCTTCACGATGCGCAGATAGCGCCGCGGCCGGTCGAGCTCGACGCGGCCGGCCTCCTCGAGCGCCGCGCACCAGGGCTCGGCGCTGCCGTCGAAGATCGGCACCTCCTCGCCCTCGATCTCGATCAACGCGTCGTCGATCGCGTAGGCCGACAGAGCGGCCAGGAGATGCTCGACGGTGCGCACCAGCGGGCCGTCGCCGACCTGCAGCGCCGTGCAGAGCGGGCGCGACCGTCGGTTCGGCCACAGCGCCGGCACGTCGTGCGCCCTCCCCTTCACGAAACGCCGGAACGCCAGCCCGTGGCCGGCCGGCGCGGGCTTCAGCCGGACCGTCGCGGGATCGCCGGTATGGAGGCCGCTTCCGCTGCGCTCGACCGGTCGCGCGAGCGTCGCCTCGCGAAGGGGGCCGGGGGGCGCAGAGTCGACCTCGCTCATCTGGACTTCACGGGATCGCGTTCCGCCACATATCCGAAACCGGGAACGACGCCGCGCCGAACCTCATTCGACCGGTAGGCGGCGGATCGCCGCCCAAGCATTCGAACCGGGATTCTTCTCATGAAACGCATCTTCGCCGCCACGCTTTGCGCCAGCGTCCTCGCCCCGGCCGCCGCTCTCGCCACTGATGCCTACGAGATCATGGGGAAGGACGGCAAGAAGGTCGGCGATCTCTCGCTGACCGCGGCGCCGCAGGGCGTGCTGATCGACCTTCAGGTCCAGGCCGGCGCGCTCACCCCCGGCAAGCACGGCCTGCATTTCCATGAGATCGCCGACTGCTCGGACGTCGGCCAGTACAAGAAGTCCGGCTCACACGCCGGCCACGCTGAAGGCAAGCACGGTCTGCTCAACCCGAACGGCCCTGAGCCCGGCGACCTGCCGAACCTGATCGCCTCGCAGGACGGCTCGGCGCAGGTCCAGCTGTTCACTCAGCTCGTCAAGCTCGACGGGCTCAAGGACGCAAACGGCAGCGCGCTGCTGATCCATGCACAGGGCGACGACCAGACGTCGCAGCCGATCGGCAAGTCCGGCGACCGCGTGGCCTGCGCGGCGATCAAGTAGGCCGGATCATTCCCCGCCCGTCTCGGGACGGCGGAACAATCGCGAGTCCTCCCCGCCCGCCCGGCAGCGGCGGGCGAACGCCTGTCCGGCCTCCGGATCGTCGAGCATGCTCGCGAACTCCTCTTCGGAGATCTCGTAGAACTCCTCGAACTCGACATAGTCCTGGGTCATCTCGACCGACAGATAATGCTTGCCGGTGGTCCGCTCGATTCCGAGCGAGTAGCGCTCCTCCTGCGAGATCATGAGCTCGTCAAACTGAAGTCGGGTGGTCATGGCGATCGCTGCGGCTTTTGGCTGCGGTGGCGAGGACCTTACCCTCTTTCGCCCGTCCCGGCAGAGTCGCCGCGGAAACCGCTCGCCAGCACGTAGAGTTCGGCGCTGTCCTTGCGGCTCGCCGGCGGCTTGACGTGCTCGACCTTGGCGAAGTCGCGCTTCAGCGAAGCCAGCAGCTCGCCCTCGGTGCCGCCCTGGAAGACCTTGGCCAGGAACGCTCCGCCGGGCGCCAGCACCTCGGACGCGAACAAGGCCGCCGCCTCGACCAGCGCGACGATCCGCAGATGGTCGGTCTTGCGATGGCCGATCGTGTTCGCGGCCATGTCGGAGAGCACGAGGTCGGCCTGGCCGCCGAGTCGCTCCTTGAGGAGGTCGGGCGCCCGGTCGTCGAGGAAGTCAAGCTGCAGGAAGTCGACGCCCGGGATCGGCTCGATCTCCAAGAGGTCGATCGCGATCACGCGTCCCCTGCCCTCAGCCGAACCCGTGCGCTCGGCCGCGATCTGGCTCCAGCCGCCCGGCGCGGCGCCGAGATCGACAATGCGCTGCCCGGCTTTCAGCAGCTTCTTGCGCTCGTCGATCTCAAGCAGCTTGTAGGCCGCCCTTGAGCGAAAACCTTCGCGCTTGGCGGCCTGGACGTAAGGGTCGTTGAGCTGGCGGTTGAGCCAGAGCGTCGAGGCGTGACTGCGCTTCCTCGCAGTGCGGACGCGCACTTCGAGGCCGCGGCCGGCCCCGCCCGCGCCCGATCCTCCTGCGCCTCGGCCGGAGCGCCCGGGCGTCCGGCTCACCCGCGCCGCCCGCGCCTTCGGGGCCCGCGCCGGCGCCACACGCCGTCGGCGCGCATCAGCTCGACCAGGATGCCCTCGCGCAAGCCCCGATCCGCGACCCGGAGGCGCGCGACCGGAAAGGCGCGGCGGATCGCCTCCAGCACCGCGCAGCCGGCGAGCACGAGGTCCGCCCGGTCCGGTCCGATGCAGGGGTTCTGGCAGCGCTGGTCGTAGGACATCTCCTTCAGGCTCTCGACCACGCGGGTGACGTCGGCCGAGGCCATCCACTGACCGTCGACGAGCCGCCGCTCGTAGCGCGGCAGCCCGAGATGGACGCCCGCGATCGTCGTCACCGTGCCCGAGGTGCCGAGGAAGTGGATGTCGCTCAGCGAGGCGCTCAGCGTCTCGCGCTCCGGGAAGGTCTCGAGCAGGCGCTCGACCTCCAGCACCATATCCTCGAACACCTCGGTCGAGACCTTCTCGCCGCCATAGCGCTCGGCGAGCGTCACCACGCCGACGGGCAGCGAGACCCAGGCGCGCATCGCGAGGTTCCCGGGGCCTCCGCCGCGCTTGCGCTCGAGCCACACCACCTCGGAGGAGCCGCCGCCGATG
>NZ_RYFI01000038.1:0-1093 GCF_004103825.1 Hansschlegelia zhihuaiae | reverse complement strand
GGGGGGGGGGGGGGAGCCGCGCCTCGGTCGCGCGGTCGATGATCTCGAGCTCGAGACCCGTTTCGCTCCGCACGCGGGCGAGGAACTCGTCGCCGTTCACCGCCTGCCGGCAGGCCTCGGTCGCGATCAGCCGGGCGCGCGAGACGCCGCGCGCCGCCATCTTGTCGCGGCAGACCGAGAGCGCCGACACCGCGCGCGTGACCGCCTCGTCGGATAGCCGCCCGGTGTGGGCGAGCCCTTCGCCGAGCCGCACGATTCGCGAGAAACTATCGACCACGCGGAAGCCACGCTCGCGGTCGGGCCGGGCGACCAGCAGCCGGCAATTGTTGGTGCCGAGGTCGAGCGCCGCGTAGGTCGGGGCGGGCTGCCGCGGCGCCACGGAAGGCGGCGCGCCAGCGCGGCCTGTCGCATAGGCCGCAGCCCCCGTGGAGATCGCCGCAGATGCGTGCTCTCCGGCGCCGCCAAGCGACGCGGTGGTGTCGGACAAGCCTAAAAATCCCGGTCGGACCGCCCCGGTCCGCGCAATGGCCGCGAGCCGGCGTGATCTCACATCGTCTTTTCAGATCGAAACATAACAGGGGCGTCATCCCCCGCAAGGCGGCGACGTCCGCTTGTCGAAGACCGTCCGGTCGTGCGGGCCGGCGTCGAGGGTCAGCCGTCCATCCAGCCGCGGCCGGAAATGCGGCGAGAGGCTCGTCGAAGGTCTTGAAGCGTCCGCGTTAACCCGTTAGACGGGTCGCCGCACACCGGATGTTCAGACATTCGCGCCATGGTCCCCCGTGGGCCGCGCGACTGACGTCCGGGCGCCCCTGCTGGGGGATAGTTTAACGGTAGAACCGCGGACTCTGACTCCGCTAGTCCTGGTTCGAATCCAGGTCCCCCAGCCAGACTTCCCTCCTCGCCCACTCTCTCCACCGCTCTATTGGCGCCTCACGCCCGCAAGAACCACAAGGGTTCGCGCGGAAAGCTGTGTAGGCCGCCGCCCGGTGGGATGAGCCAAATCGGCTCTCTGAGAGCCTGTTTTCTCCAAAGCTGTGTTCTGTGATCCGGCGTGGAATTTTGACCCCGTAGGTCGGGGGATCGGCGTCCAATT
>NZ_RYFI01000037.1 GCF_004103825.1 Hansschlegelia zhihuaiae | reverse complement strand
CGATCATCGCGGCCACCGTCACCTACTGGTGCAATTGAGTCCGGACCCTAGGCCTGGCGTCCGCCGAGCCCGGCGACGTCTCAGGACCGCCGCTCCCGGACGCCGACCTGCCGGTCTACACCGTGCTGGTCGCGCTTTACCGTGAGGCGACGGTCGCCCCCGCATTGCTCGACGCGCTCGACCGGCTCGACTATCCGGCCTTAGGTAGCAAGCGCACCACAATCCCTAGAGCCTCAACGCCCTCCGCCCACTAAACTCGGTCCATGTCCGAGCCCAACGTCGTCCACACCCTCCGTCGCAAGCGCGACGACATAGAGGCCGCGATCGTCGCCTATGAGCGCCGTTTGTCCGACGCCCGCCGCGATCTCCAGCACGTCAACGCCACGCTTCAGCTATTCGAGGCTGCGGCCTCGCCTGAGGGAGTGCGGGTCTATCAGGATATCCACCGGCTGTTCCGGCGCGGGGAGATCACGGCGCTATGCCGGGCCGCCTTGGCTGAGCGCGGACCGCTCGACACGCGCGAGCTGGCGCAGGCCGTGATGGACGCCAAGGGGTTTGCGGATGATCGCGAGCTGCGCAAGGCGATCGCCTACAAGGTCGTTCAGGCGCTCAACATGCACGCCAAGCGCGGGACGATCGGGGATGCGGGCTATCGGAAGGGCGTGAGGGTGTGGGCGATCCCCGCATAACCGAGGCCATGCGGGGAGAAATTATCGTCCGCCGTCGCGGCGGTCGGCAGCCCTATCGCCACAGCGCGAACCGTCGCTGGCGCGGTCGGAAGCGGTATCGCAATTCCCTGCAAAAGCAGACGTTGCGATAGGGGCGGCTACGGCAATTAAGAACAGTGCGATCAGAGCGGCTCGCATGGTTTCCTCCCTATCCGCCTTTGGTCGGCGGTCCGGGATCATCTCGGCTACTGAGATGCATAGATATACGCAGCACTACCTACGGTATGCGGAGCGCCCGGCAAGGCGCTCAGGGCCATGAAGGCGAGCGGGTACGTGACGCAGGGCAAGGGCGTGCGGGGCGTCGTGATGTGGGGATTGGAGGGGTCTGAAAGTTTGGGCCTCGTAAGAAATCGGGCTAGTGGATATTTTGTGAATTATGATTAAATGTGCTAAGAGTCGTGCGTTAATTAAAATGTGAGGGTCTCGGCTATGGCAGATACTCTGAGGGCCGCCAAGACAATTTGTGAACTGAGAGGATGGAGTTTGAGCAATCTCCCTCTCCAAAAACTATTATATCTTTCTCACATGGTACATCTTGGCAGACACGGCCAAAAATTGGCAGAAGGGCCGTTCGAGGCATGGGATTTGGGGCCTGTAGAGCCGCGGCTCTACAGGAAAGTGAAGGCCTATGGCGGCTCTTCGATTCCGAACATATTCTCGGGGCCCATTTACGACTCTGGCTCTCCGGAAAGAGACTCAATCGAGTTTGTGCTGAACGATCTGAGTTCGGCCACGCCGGCGCGATTGGTCGCCATCACTCACCAACCGCACGGCGCTTGGGCGCAGAATTATAGGCCCAACATTACCGGTATCGTGATACCAGATGACGACATCAGAGCAGAGTACGTCAGAAGAATGGAAAAATTACAAAACCGAGCTGTTCCGGCTTGACGACGATATCCCCTCCAAACTGGAGGAGGCACTCGAAGCCGTTCAGCAAGAGCTAGTCGAAGAAAGGGACTCCAAAAAAGAAGAGCGTTTTGTCTGGCTTATGGCCCTTATGCTGGTCTTCGATGCGTTCATGTTTAAGGACATGACCACATGGGCGGGGCCAATTAGCATTATAACTGTTCAGATTCTCATGATGGTGGCGCTCGGCCGCAAGTGGGGGATGGACCACATTTGGACGATCACCGAAAAGATAATTCAGAAATGGGACGGGAAATTTGGTCGGGGCGCTTAGCCCGCGTGGCGCTGCCAGTACCCCTTCCATGCCCGGCTGACGCCGTGCGCGAGCCCAAGCCCGAGCGAGCGGAACGCCAGCGCGCCATTGTCCATGCGGCGGTGATCCTCTTTCCAAGCCGCCTCGTGGGCGTACTGGGCGAGGTAGCGAGGCGACACGCCATGATGCTGGCCGGTCACCATCCGACGCAGGCGTGAGAAGTAGCTTTCGGCCTGATTGGTGCAGCCGAGACCGTCGCTGTAGGCCTGCGAGTGATTGATGCGCTTCGTCTGCCAACCGGCATGCAGCGCATCCCAGTGCGAGGCTTCGTCTGCGTGAATGACCGCGAGGCGGTCCACGACGCGCTTTGCGATCTCGACGCCCTCGCCCTCCGCGAGGCAGACGAAGGGAAGCGTGCGGCCACCGCGCTCGCGGAGCGCCACCACGACGCGGCGCGTGCCGGTCTTGTGCTTCGCAAGGCGACGGTCAACGCGATCATCAACGTGGTTCGCGGGCCGGATGTGACCGCCGAAGTAGGCTCCGTCGATCTCCACGACGTCGTCCAGCGTCTCGCCCTCGACCTCAGCCGCCATCGCCTCGCGCAGCTTGTGGCAGAGCACGAAGGCCGTCTTCTGCTGGCAGTCGAGATCGCGGGCCATCTGCAGGCTGGAAATGCCCTTTACGGCGTTGGTGAAGATGCAGATCGCGGCCAGAAGGTCGACGAACGCCATCTTGCGGGACGCGAAGATGGTCCCGCTCGTGACGCTGAACTGGTGGTGGCAGGCGACGCATTTGAACTTGCGGCGCGTGGCGATGCCGTAGCTCTCGACGCAGCCGCAGCGCGGGCAAACCGGATCGCCGCCCGTAGCGGCCCAGCGGATCGCCTTGAACGTCTCATAGGCTTTGTCCTCGCCGGCCTGGTAGATGGTCCGGAGAGAAAGGGTGCGGGCCTGAGCCGAGAGGAGAAAGTGTTGAGCCATTGCCATCACGTCCGATGCTTATGCATCGTATATGATGGCATACCCACATCGTTGTCAATGGCAAAAGCATCGCATATGATGGCGTCCGTAACGCACGGGATGCATCATGGCTGACAACGCAGAATGGGAGGCCCGCGCCAAGGGTCTCTTGAAGGCTGAGCTAAAGCGCCGGGGCGTCAGCTACGCCCAGCTTGTCGATAAGCTGGCGGCGATCGGAGTGAGCGAGACAGAGCCGAACGTTCGAAACAAGCTCGCGCGCGGGAAGTTTACAGCCGTGTTTATGCTTCAGTGCCTTACGGCTGTCGGCGCAGAGCACATCACCGTCAGTTGGTGATCTCTATGGCGATCAAAAAAACTCACATTGCAGGCAAGGTGGCCGTCTACCTCGCCGTATTTGTGACGCTCGCGTTAAATATATACATAGCGTACAAGCTATTTGCGTCTGGATATACGACGATCTTTGATCAATTTGGCAATCCTATTACCGTAGAAAAGCAGGCGCAAATCGTTGACTATAAAGATTTTATCTCTATAATGTTAACTGGTTTGGCGATTATGGTGACAATTCTTGGAATTGGATTGGCGGTCGCTGGCGTTTGGGGATACGCGAACATCAAAGAGGAGGCGATCGCTGCGGCACGCGAAGCAGCGGTTTCCCCTGCCCGCGATGCTGCCCGCGAGGTTGCGGAGCCTATAGCCGCCCGTACGGCTCTTGAAGTTTTCGGACTAGACTCCACATCGCCGGACCAAAACGAGAACAAGGATAATGATCCTGAGGGTGTAGCGGAAGCAATGGGCGAGGAAGGCTAAAAATGGATCACTCTGAAAGCCCGCTTGCGGTCGTCGCCCGCCATCAAGCCTCCTTGCCAGTGAACCTCGATGCTATTGCGCGTGATCTAGGCATTCCGGTCCAATTCAGGCCTCTAGGCGAAGGTGTCGCGGGGTTGATCATGCGAACTGGTGCGCCGCCGTCCAATTTTCAAATATTGATCAACAGTACGGAACATCCAAACCGTCAACGCTTTACATTGGCGCACGAACTTGCGCACTTCATCTTGCATCGCGACTTGATTGACAGTAATATTACAGACGATACAATGTATCGAAGCGATATGAGCAATTACATTGAGGTGCAGGCCAACAAAATGGCGGCAGATATCTTGATGCCTTGGAGATTGGTTAGAAAATATAATGAAAAATACAATGGAAATGTAGAAGACCTCTCGCGACTTTTTGCAGTTTCAAAAGCGGCAATGCAAATCAGGCTTGATGGATTAAGCGCTTGAAATCGCGTCGCGCGTTGACGATCTCAGTGAAGCGCGCCTAGCTCAGTTGGATAGAGCAGCGGCTTGCTAAGCCGAAGGCCGGGGGTTCGAGTCCCCCGGCGCGGCTTTCCCAAAAGCTTGGTGCGTTTGCTGCCGAAGGCCGCGACTATCCCCGCGCCAAGCTCGACCTGAAAATCCTGACCGAAGAGGGCGACGTCGAGACGATCGAGGCGCTCCGACGCGCCCGGCCTCGGGCGAATGTCGAGATCCTGACCCTGCCGCCCGGCGGCCCGCAGACCAAGCCGCGCGCCCTGAACGCGGGACTGCTGGCCGCCCGCGGAGACCTGCTCTGCGTGTTCGACGCCGAGGACAGACCCGAACCCGACCAGCTACGCGTGGCCGCCGCGGCCTTCCGCCGGGGGCCGCGGAACCTCGCCTGCCTGCAGGCGAGGCTCGCAATCGACAATTTCGCGGATGGCTGGCTCGCACGGCATTTCGCCATCGAGTACGCCGCCTTGTTCGACGTCGTCCTGCCCGCTCTGTCGCGCTTCGGCCTGCCGATCCCCCTCGGAGGGACCTCGAACCATTTCCGGGTCGCCGCGCTGAGAAGCGTCGGCGGGTGGGACGCGGCGAACGTCACCGAGGATGCGGATTTGGGGCTCCGCCTCGCGCGTTTCGGCTGGAAGACCGGCACCATCGCCTCGGTCACCTGGGAGGAGGCGCCGGCGAAGCCCTGGGCCTGGCTCAAGCAGCGCACCCGCTGGATGAAGGGCTACATGGTCACGGCGGCCGTCCATGGCCGCCGCCCCGCCGGGCTCGCCCGGCGGCTCGGGCCGCTCGGCTTCGTCGTGTCGCAGATGCTGGTCGGCGGCGTGGCGCTCACCGCCCTCGCCTATCCCGTGGTGGTGGCGACGTTCCTCTGGCAGGGCTTCTCGGGCGTGCTGCTTTCGCCGACCGGCGACCTCGGCGACGCCGCTGTCACTGGGTTCCACATCGTCAACCTGATCGTTGGGTTTTCGGCGGCGCTCGCCTGCGGCTGGCTGGGCGTCGACCGGCGGGGGCCACCCAGCCTTGCGGCCGACCTCGTCACGCTGCCCTTCTATTGGCTTCTGGTCGGAGCCGCCGCGTGGCGGGCGCTCTGGCAAATCGCGCGGGCCGAAACCTCCCATTGGGAGAAGACGGCGCATGGTGTGTCCCGCCGCCGCGCGACCCCGTGCTTCAAGTGACGGCCTATACGTAGCGCCGGATTTCGGCCGCGATCTGCTCGGGCGGCCGCTTGACGTCGAGCGGCGCGACGAAGGCGCCGTTCCTGTCCATAAGATAGACGATGGCGGTATGGTCCATCGTGTAGTCCCCGTCCTTGGTCGGCTGCTTCTTGGCGTAGGCGCGATAGGCCTTGACCATTGCCGTGACCTGCTCGGGGCTGCCGGTCAGCCCGCGGATCTGCGGCGCAAAGCTCGACAGATAGGCCTTCAACGCGTCCGGCGTGTCGCGCTCCGGATCGACGGTGACGAACAGCGCCTGCGCCTTGGCGGCGTCCGGTCCGAGGGCGGCGAGCGCCTGGGTGATCTCGTAGAGCGCCGTGGGGCAGACGTCCGGGCAGCGGGTGAAGCCGAAGAACACCAGCGTCGGCTTGCCCTTCACGTCGGCCTCGGTGACCTGCTTGCCGTCCTGGTCGACCAGGCTGAAGGGGCCGCCGACAGCGGAAGCCTGGCGCGCCGTCTCGCCTCCCGCGCCGCCGAAATGGACGACCGCCGCGGTCAGGCCGGCGGCGCCGACCAGAAACACCAGGGCGCCGGCGAGAAAGGCCGCACGTGGGGACATGATCAGAACTCCGTCAGAAACAGGCGATCACCGCCGCGAGCGCGGCGTCCGCGAACACCCGCGCGCCTTCCGAGGCCCAGAGCGTGACCGCGGCCGCGACGGCGCAGGCCAGGCCCGCCGCGACGGCCGCGCCCGCGGCCCATCGAACGGCCGGAGCGCCACGCTGTTCGCCGGGACCGTGGGCTTCGGTCATGATGGTCCTTCCGGGGCCGCCGGGCCCCCTCACCGGGAGGCCCGCCTGTCTACGCCCGTCGCGCCCGGCCGTCGACGCTTCACGGTCGCGCAGCCGATCAAGTCCTCGCGCTCGCGCGACGCTTGTGCCTCCCTGCGCGTCCGCCTATTCTCCGCCGACGCGCGGGCGTAGTTCAATGGTAGAACGGCAGCTTCCCAAGCTGCATACGAGGGTTCGATTCCCTTCGCCCGCTCCAGATTTTTCTTGAATATCTGCATATACTTATGGATCGCGCTGGGGGCCAGCCAGTTCCGCAGATCAGGATTTATCCGACGACTCTACAACGTTGGGCGGGCGTTGGACGTATTCGGAGGGCGTTCCTGCAATCCCTGAACCGCCAAGCCTTCGGCCGGGGATTGCAGGCCGTGTCGCCGCTGCTCGGCGCGAAATGGCGCAGCCGCGCAAGGCGGCGACGACCGCTGCGGCATCTCGGCGAGCGACGCCCCGCTTTCAGGGGTCGCGGGAAACCAACCGATGGCGCCAGGAAGCCGGGGCTGGCCCGCGCCGGTCAAGCCAGCGCGCCAGTCGGTCGTCGCGGCGTCGCTCGCCGGACGATTCCGCACAGCTTGACGCGCGTCGGCTCCGCGATTCTTTCGCGTAACGCCCGCTGGAAGGACGCTCTGTCGGGAGACGCTGCCCCCATCGGGCTCGCGGTCGACGTCACCTACCCGAGGGACACCGCTCGTCCCGACCAGTGTCAGCCCTTGGTTCCACACCGGTGACGGCGCGCTCGACGGGGTCGCCAAGCTCGGCCAAGCGCTGACGCTTGACGACGCGCTGTACGCCTCCGTCGAGGAGCTTTCCTCGACCGGACGCTTGCGCGGCCGACCGTCGTCGCGACCCACCACGCACCGCACCCGAAAAGCGTGCAACGACAGCGGCGTCAACGACATCGCGGGCCTCAAGGGCAAGACGGTCGCGACGCCCTTTGTGTCGACCACGCACTACCAGCTGATGTTCGCGCTGAAACAGGCGGGCCTTGGGCCGAGCGACGTCAAGGTGCTCAATATGCGCCCTCCCGAGGTCGCCGCGGCCTGGGAGCGCGGCGACATCGACGCGACCTTCATCTGGGACCCGGTGCTGTCGAAGGCCAAGGCCAGCGGCAAGGTGATCGCTTCGGCGGCCGACATCGCCAAGGAGGGCCGCGCGACCTTTGACGGCGTCGTGGTCGACCGAGCCTTCGCCGAAGCCAACAAAGACTTCATGGTCAAGCTCGTGAAGCTGCTGGCGGACGCCGACAAGCGCTACCAGACCGACAAGGCCAAGTGGACGCCGGACTCCGACGAGGTGAAAGCGGTCGCGAAGTGGACCGGCGCGGACCCGAAGTCGGTGCCCCAGGGTCTTGCCGCCTACCGTTTCCTTCCGCTCGAGCAGCAGGCCTCGGCCGAATGGCTCGGCGGCGGCGCCGCCACCGCGCTCAAGCAAACCGCCGAGTTCCTCAAGGAACAAGGCAAGGTCCCCGGCCTCGCGCCGGATTACGGCAAATTCGTCAATCCGGAGTTCGTGAAGGAGGCCGGACGCTGAAACGCCGCTCCGCCTGATCCGCAACCCGACGAGGGAGAGGTCCATGCTCGAGATTCGAGGCGTCAGCCTGCATTATGGCCTGGGGCCCGGCGCCGTCATCGCGCTCTCCCATGTCGACCTCACGATTGGGGCCGGCGAGTTCGTGGTGGCGCTCGGCGCGTCGGGCTGCGGGAAGACAACGCTGCTCTCCTGCATTGCGGGCTTCATCGAGCCGACCGAGGGCGAGATCCTGCTCGACGGCGCGCCCGTGTTGGGACCGGGCGCCGACCGGGGCGTTGTGTTCCAGAAACACGCGCTGATGCCGTGGCTCAATGTCGAGGACAACGTCGCGTTCGGCCTCACGATGCGCGGCGTTCCAGCCGCGGAGAAGCGGAAGGCGACCCACGAGATGCTCGATCAGGTCGGCCTCGCGGAGTTCGCGACGAGGAAAATCTACGAGCTGTCCGGCGGCATGCAGCAGCGCGTCGGCATCGCCCGCGCGCTCGCCATGGACCCTCGCGTCCTGCTGATGGATGAGCCGCTCGGCGCGCTCGACAGCCTGACGCGCGGCCAGATGCAGGAGCTGATCCTCAACGTCTGGCGGCGCACTGGCAAGATGGCGTTCTTCATCACCCACGACGTCGAGGAGGCGATATTCCTCGCGACCAAGCTCGTGGTGATGAGCCCCCGGCCAGGCCGGATCGTCGAGACCATCGATCTGCCGTTCTCGCGCCGCTTCGTCGCCGGCGAGGACCCGCGGGCGCTCCGCGCCGATCCCGACTTCATCGCTGTCCGCGAGCGCGTGCTCGACCGCGTCCACGGCCGCGAGTCGCTTGCGGAACTCGAGGAGGCGTGACGATGGACGCAACCATCCGCGAGACGGACGCCGCGGCGCCCATCCCGTCGCCGCCGCCCCCGCCGCGCAGGCGGCGCTCACGATCCGCCGGACCCCGCGCCGGCTCACTTCCGGCGCTGAGCGTCGCGACGGTCACGGTTCTGCTGATTCTCTGGGCGGTCACGACCTCGACCGGCCTCATCAAGCCGCTGTTCCTGCCGCCTCCCGGCGCGATCGTCACCGCGTTCCAGGACGCGTGGAGCGGCGCCTTCGACGGCAACCCGTTGCTCACTCAAATCTGGGCGAGCCTCGTGCGCGTGGTCGGCGCCTTCGCGCTCGCCGCGGTGGCCGGCATCCCGGTCGGGCTCGCCATGGGGGTGAGCCGGGTGGCGCGCGCCATCCTCGACCCGATCATCGAATTCTACCGGCCGCTGCCGCCGCTCGCCTATCTGCCGCTGATGGTGATCTGGTTCGGCATCGGCGAGACGTCCAAGATCCTGCTGATCTTCCTGGCCTGCTTCGCGCCGGTCGCGCTCGCCGCCCGCTCGGGCGTGCTGTCGGCGTCGAGCGACCAGATCAACGCCGCCCGCGCGCTCGGCGCGACGCGCTGGCAGGTGCTGCGCTACGTCATCCTGCCGGCCGCGACGCCCGACATCCTGGTCGGCCTCAGGATCGGCATGGGCGTCGGCTGGACGACGCTGGTCGCGGCCGAGATGGTGGCGGCGTCCGCCGGCCTCGGGCAGATGGTGCTGAACGCCTCGAATTTCCTGCGCACCGACGTCGTGATCATGGGCATCCTGGTGATCGGCGCCTTTGCGATCCTGTTCGAGTTCGGCATGCGCTTCCTTGAGCGGACGCTCACCCCCTGGAAGGGGAAGATCTAGGCGATCGCGCGTCCGAGCCGGGCCAGGCCTTCGCGGATGCGGTCGGTGCGGATCGAGGAGAAGCCGAGGCGGAAATAGGACCGGCCGTCTTCCGGGTTCGCGAAGAACACGTCGCCAGGCTCGATCAGGACGCCGGCGGCCTGCGCGCGGATGGCCGCGGAGCGGGCGTCGAAGCCCGGCGGTCCGGAAATCCAGAAACTCGATGAGCCAGCGCCTCGGCCGAGCGAGAAGCCCGGCAGCGCGGTCGTAAGTTCGGCGTCGATGATCGCAGACCGCTCGTCGAGCGTCGCCGCGAGCCGCGCGAGATGCCCGCGATAATGGCCAAGCGCGACGAACGTCGCCATGGCGCGCTGGTTGTTGCTCGGCGGATGCCGCAGCATGACGCGCCTCAGCACCCTGAGCTCGCTGATGACCGGGGCCGGCGCCACGAGGTAGCCGAGCCGAAGGCCCGGCGCGACCGCTTTGGAAAGGCTGCCGACATAGATGACGCGCCCGTCGGTATCGAGGCTCTTGAGCGGCGGCACGCGCGAGCTGTCGGCGGTAAGATCCGCGTCGTAGTCGTCCTCGACCACTATGACGTCGCGCCGCCGCGCCGCCGCGAGCAGCGCGCGCCGGCGGCGGAGCGGCATCACCGCGGTCGTCGGGCATTGGTGGCCGGGCGTCACGAACGCTATCCGGCAGCCGTCGAAATCCACGCCGGGATCGACCCCGAGGGCGTCGACCGGCATCGGGCGGGCCACGCCGCCAGCGAGCGCCACCATGTTGCGAGTGTCCGGATAGCCGGGATCCTCGACCGCGACCCGGTCGCCCGAGCCGACCAGCAGCCTGGTGACGAGATAAAGCGCCTGCTGCGCCCCGATGGTGATCATCGCCTCGTCCTCCGCGGCCCAGACGCCGCGGCGCGGCAGCACCTGCGCGCGGAGCTGGGTCAGGAGTTCAGGGTCGTCCTCGTCGATCAAATCGCCGGCCCAGTCGTTGATGCTGGAGACGCTTGAGGCCGCGGCCGCGCTCTCGCGCCAGCTCGCGGTCGGGAACAGCGCCGGGTCGAACTGGCCGAACAGAAATGGGTATGGAAAGGATTGCCAGTTCCTCGGCTTGACGATGTGCTGGAGCGTGGAGGGCCTGACCGCGAAACGCGAGGGCCAATCGAGCGCGCCTTCCGCGGACGGCGCGCTTCTGTCGCCAATCACGCCTTCGGCCGCAACGAACACGCCGCTGCGCTCGTGGCTGACGAGATAACCCTCGTCCACGAGCCGTTCGTAGGCGAACACCACGGTGTTGCGCGCCACATTCAATATCTCGGAAAGCCTTCGGCTCGACGGCAGCCGCGCCCCTGGCGAGAGGTAGCGGCCCTCGATCGCCGTCACCAGCGATCGCCGAATCTGCGCCTGCAGCGCCGTATCCGAGCTGTCGAGCGCGGCAAACAGCTGCTGCCACGCGAAGTCGTCGTTGGAGGCTTTCACCATCCGTCAATCCGACTTGGGAAACCGGCGTTCACGCCATGGCTGCGAGCACAGGACGGCTGGCAGGCAATGATTTTGTTATGCGATGCGCCTTTCGGGAATCCAATCCGATCTTGCGTTCCGCCCGAAGCAATGCGCCGTACGCGCATGCGTCGCCGGGTCCGCTGGACGCAGTTTTCGACAAACGAGCGCGTGGAGGTGCGAAATCCGCTGAGTTCGAGTTCTCCAGCTCCTTCGGTCCAGGAAGCGGAAGACAGTTGCTCGGCCGTGGAGCGGACATTCTCGGTGTCAGCTGAGTGTCCCATACAGATCATTTGGGGCGACTACATTCCGGAAAAGCTCAATCCGATCAACGTTGGGCCACGGCTGACATTGGACAGCCGGCGCCGCAACGTGCTCGTGGCGAAGCTTTTCGCCAAAGCGATCAATCGCCACGGCGGCGATGCGGAGATCCTGAACCTCCGCGAAATAGGCATTCGCGGAAACACGCATTGGCCGATGCTCGACAACAACTACAAGATCGCCGACCTTCTTTCGGACTGGTTGGAGAAAAAGAAGCTGGACAGGCACTGAACCGATAACAACAGCCGGGTTGCTGGCCGACCGCAACGAAGAGCGCCAATAAATGACGCATAGTCGGATTGGAGAGACTGTGTAGCAGTCAGGTCGTCGGCGCCCGCCAGAGCATGCTCTGGCGGGCAGGCGAGCGGTCGCTCGCTCGCCTGCCACACCTTCCAGCTCTTTTCGACCGCGCCGCGTAGCGCGATGGTCGCCGTCGATCTCGTCAAACTCCGCTCCGACGTTTCTCCGCCCCGGTTCGGCAGCCCAGCACGCGACGCCCGTTCGCTGAACGCCGATTCCGATTCGCTGAGCGCCGAGACGTCGATCGGGCCGCTGGCAAACTTGAGGGCCGGCGACCGGGCCTCCGGCAGATCCGGATCGCCGGGCATTTCCGCGTAAGCGCGTGAGCATCCTGAACGTGCGGCCATCCATGCGTCCGATCCTCGACGAAGTCGCAGGACCGGACGCGGCTCGTCCGCTCGTTCAGCAGTTGTGCAGTTCGCCAAGAAAAAACTTGATGAAAAGCTAGGGAGAAAAACAATGAAAGCTGCAACCAGTCGGCCATTCTGGAAGCGCCAAGAAATCACCGTGCCTTTTTCTGCCGCTCTGTTGCTGGGCGCCTCGGCGCCCCTGGCGTTCGCTTGGGAAAATCCCTTGGAGAAGCGTTACACGTCGGCGCCGCTGGAGGTCTGCGACCAGGGCGCATTCTTCGTCGGCGGCGTGCCGAAGGTGACGAACTATGCGTCGTCGTCGACCGCGGGCCCGCCGCAGCAGATCACCATCGGCCAATCCTATGTGCAGTTCCAGATCCCCGTGGAGCGCAGGAAATGGCCGCTGATCATGATCCACGGATCGACCCACACGGGCGCCGCGCTGGACGCCACGCCGGACGGCAAGGAAGGCTGGTACTCCTACGCCGTACGCAACAACCTCGCGACCTTCATCGTCGACCAGCCCGGACGCGGCCGGTCGGGATTTGACCAGTCGGTGCTCCTCGAAGCCAAGGGCAAGGGCGACTGGAACATGATCCCGTCGAGCTTCGGGCGCATCACCGACAACGGCGCCTGGACGACGTGGTTCGGCCACCTCATCCCGGCCGGCTCAGACATCACGACGGGTAAGTTGATCCGCCACAGCGACCCGGGCGATCCGGACGCGGCCGAGGACCCCAACGAGCCGTCGGAGAAGCATGGCGACTACCTTCCGGCGTTCCCGATCCCGCCGGTGAAGAACTCCGCCGACCCGAACATCGTGACGCGCGAGGGAGCGATCGGGCCGGCCCCAAACCCGAAGAACAACAAGTATCTGGCGCTTGAATACTACAAGCAGCTGGTGCCGAACGGCGAAGTCACGCTTCCGGGCTCCTTTTGCGAAAAGTGCAATCCGCAGACCCTGAACGCGATCGACACCTGGCTGCCGAACGCCTTGGCCGACCTTCTTGAGGGTCTCGGCGGCGGCATCGTCTCGCCGCACTCGCAGTCGACGAGCTCCGTGTTCCACATGGTTCGCGTCTTGAAAGAACGCGGCAAGCTGGACCTGATCAAGGGCATCATCATCCCCGAGGGCGCCGGAACCAACCTCGAGGCGTCCGGCCTCAAAGGAAAGGACTTCGACACCATCCCGTTCCTCCTGGTGAACGGCGACTATCGCCCGCTCGCGACGCGGCAGATCAATTATGCGGCCGTGGACGCGATGAACGCCAGCAAGACCCGCAAGGTCGGTCCGGCTCTGGCGCTCAATGTCGAAGACCCGCGCTTCAAGGGCAAACTCAACGGGCATACGCATATGGGCATGCTGGGCTCGACCGCGCTTCGGGAATTCGACTTCTTCCTCGAATGGGCGGGCGACAACATCAAGAACCCGATGCTGAAGAAGTCTTGTCAGTTCAAGGAGGACTGAGAAGCTTCTCGACCAGACGCCGATCATAGATCGCGTTGATGCAGGCGGCGGCCCCCACATGGCGGTCGCCGCCTCTTGCCCTTGATAGAGAAATGCCGAACGCACTTCCCTGGGCTAGGGTCCGGACTCAATTGCACCAGTAGGTGACGGTGGCCGCGATGATCGC
>NZ_RYFI01000036.1 GCF_004103825.1 Hansschlegelia zhihuaiae | reverse complement strand
CCGCCTCGACATCTCGGACGTCTCGGCGGCGAAGGCCTTCATCGGCGCGGCGAAGGTTGACGCGGTGATCAATTGCGCGGCCTACACCGCGGTCGACAAGGCCGAGACCGAGATCGCCGCGGCCTTCGAGACCAACGCGCTCGCGCCGGCCGTTCTGGCCGAGGCGACGCGGGATGCGGGCGTCCCGCTCGTCCACGTCTCGACGGACTATGTGTTCGACGGGACCGGCCAGGGACCCTACGAGGTCGACGACCCGATCCGGCCGATCGGCGTCTATGGCGCGAGCAAGGCCGCGGGCGAATATGCAGTGGCGCTCGGCAATCCGCGCTCCGCGGTCGTGCGCACCGCCTGGGTGGTGAGCGCGCGCCGGACGAACTTCGTCAAGACGATGCTGCGCTATGGCCAGGAGCGCGACGTGATGCGCGTGGTCGACGACCAGCGCGGCGCGCCGACCTTTGCGGCCGACCTCGCCGAGGCGCTCGCCGTCGTCGCGCTGCGCATGATTTCGGACCGCGAGGCCCCGACAGGCCTGTTCCACTTCTCGAACGACGGCCCGACGACCTGGCACGGCTTCGCGGCGGCGATCTTCGAGGCCGCGGCGGCGAAGGGGCTCAAGACGCCCAAGCTCGAGCCGATCGCGACCGCCGATTACCCGACGCCCGCGAAGCGTCCAGCCAATTCCCTGCTGTCGACCGCCCGCATCACGCGGGACTACGGCGTGACGCCGCGCCCGTGGCGCGACGGGCTGCCCGCCTTGATCGACGACATCCTCAGGAGCCCGGCATGAAAGGCATCATTCTGGCCGGCGGGTCGGGCACCCGACTCTATCCGGCGACGCTCGCGGTCAACAAGCAGCTGCTGCCGGTCTACGACAAGCCGATGATCTATTACCCGCTCTCGGTGCTGATGCTCGCGGGCATCCGGGAGATCCTGATCATCTCGTCGCCGGATTACCTCGACAATTACCGCAACCTGTTCGCCGACGGCTCGGCCTATGGGATCGAGATCACCTACGCCGAGCAGCCGCGGCCGGAGGGCCTTGCACAGGCCTTCGTGATCGGCCGCGATTTCGTCGGCGACGATCATGTGTCGCTGGTGCTCGGCGACAACATCTTCTTTTCGGCCAATCTGGGAGCGCAGCTGCACTCGGTGGCGCAGCGCCCGAGCGGAGCGACGGTCTTCGCCTATCATGTCGAGAACCCGCAGGCCTATGGCGTGGTCGAGATCGACAAGGACGGCCGCGCGATCGACATCGTCGAGAAGCCCGCCGTGCCGCGCTCCAACTGGGCGGTCACCGGCCTCTATTTCTATGACAATTCGGTTCTCGACATCGCCGCCAACCTGAGGCCCTCGGCCCGGGGCGAGCTCGAGATCACCGATGTCAACAAGGTCTATCTCGAGCGCGGCGCGCTGTCAGTCGAGCGGCTCGGCCGCGGCGCCGCCTGGCTCGACACGGGCACGCACGACTCGCTGCTCGAGGCCGGCGAGTTCGTCCGCACCATCCAGCACCGCCAGGGCATGCAGATCGCCTGTCTCGAGGAGATCGCGTTCGTGGCGGGCTTTATCGACCTCGACCAGCTCGCGGCTCGGGGCAGGCTGTTCGAGAAGACGTCCTATGGACGCTACATCCTGCGGCTGGCCGCGTCCCAAACAATTTAATTGTGCCTTGATCGGTCTTGGCCCGTGGCGCGATCTGTTGGTGCGCGCGGGACCGGGACACAGGCGGCCTTCAGCCGATGGCGTGTGGCGGCGATCGGCATTCCGGGCGGGTCGAGGCGCAAGCTGCGCTGATCCTCGCGCTTCTGGACGAGAAGGACGACATCACGCTCGCCGAACTGCAGGCGCGTCTGGCAGAGCACGGCCACGGCTTCGGCCTCGGGACGCTATGGTGGTTCTTCGCGGCGCGGGATCACCTGGAAAAAGACCGCGCACGCCGAGGAGCAGGAGCGGCCAGACGTCCTGAAGCGGCGGCGGGACTGGTTCGCGGCCCAGCCCGAGCTCGATCCCGAGCGGCTCGTCTTCTCGATGAGACCTAGGTCTGCCCCCTGAGAAGTGGTCCTCCCTGATGTATGATACCAACGGCCTGCGGTTCTGACTCGCGGTGGATTCCCTGGACGGCGGCGTGATGATTCTCTGTTGCGGAGAGGATTCGCGCCATGGCGTCAGCGGTATCGCTTCGCACGGATTATTC
The DNA here is from genome assembly GCF_004103825.1 of Hansschlegelia zhihuaiae. GTDB lineage: Bacteria > Pseudomonadota > Alphaproteobacteria > Rhizobiales > Methylopilaceae > Methylopila > Methylopila zhihuaiae. The sequence goes on along the minus strand of NZ_RYFI01000036.1, from coordinate 12,348 downwards.
CGCGGCTGAGCTTCGGCGTCTGGCGGCGTCGGGCCGGCACGCCAACCAGAGCCGGCGGCTGCTGTCGCTTGCGGCGGTTCTCGACGGCATGAACCGAACGGAAGCCGCTCGGATCGGCGGCATGGACCGGCAGACGCTGAGCGACTGGGTCCATCGGTTCAACGAACATGGCCCAGAGGGATTGAAGGATCACTGGGCGAACGGCGCGACGCCGCGGCTGTCGCCGGCGCAACTCGCAGAGTTCGCCACGATCGTAGAGACGGGGCCCGACCGCGCCGTCCACGGCGTCGTGCGCTGGCGGCGGATCGATCTGAAGCGAGTGGTCGAGGAGCGCTTCGGCGTCGCCTATCACGAGCGCACGATCGGCAAGCTGCTGAAGCAGATCGGCTTCTCCCACGTCAGCGCGCGGCCGCGCCATCTTGGTCAGAAGGCCGAGACGATCGCGGCGTTCAAAAAACTTCGCGGCGACGCTGAAGGCGCATGTCGGTCACCTGCCCAAGGGCAGGCTGGTCGAGATCTGGTTCCAGGACGAGGCCCGCATCGGCCAGAAGAACGTCGTCGTCCGGCAGTGGGCGCGGCGCGGAACAAGGCCGCGCCAGCCAGCCGACCAGCGCTACGAGAGCGCCTACCTGTTCGGAGCGATCTGCCCGGCGCGCGGCGTCGGGGCTGGGATCGCCATGCCGTTCGCCGACACCCACGCCATGCAGGTCCATCTCGACGAGATCGGCCGGACCGTCGCCCGCGGCGCGCATGCTGTCCTGCTGCTCGACCGCGCCGGCTGGCATACGACGGACAAGCTAAAAGTCCCCAAGAACCTTACCCTGATCCTGCTGCCGTCGCGCTCGCCCGAGCTCAATCCGGTCGAGAACCTCTGGCAGTTCATGCGTCGGAACTGGCTCTCCAACCGCGTCTTCGACACCTACGACGACATCATCGACGCCGCAGACGACGCCTGGCGAAAGCTCAGCGCAAAGCCCGACGTCATCACCTCAATCGGAATTCGGCAATGGGCCCACGCGGGTCAAAAATTCCACGCCGGATCACAGAGTGGGTCGAATAACAGTTTCAAACCTGTTATCCGACGATTTCATCGGACGCTGAAGCGACCACCTATTCTAGAGGTTTGTCATCGCCCAGCGGTTCGACCGAATCTTGCGAACCCCCACTGCAGCATTTACCCATGGGAACGCGTCCGGTTTCGGCAGCAAACAAAAAGGCGGGCGACATCACTTGGACGCCTGCAGGCGAGTTTGTGCCCGTAGCCATTGGCTCGATACCTTGCATGCTGCCACCGTTGCAGCAGTTACCCATCGGTGTGCTTTCGCAGTTTCTGCCATTTGCCGATCTCCTCTAGCCGGGAGGAGGCACTTGCCCTGGCGAAATCCCACCACCGCTGACCGACGCGTCGTCTTCTGCGGGAGAAGTTTCTGGATCTGGGGCTCCCGCCGTGCCGCTCTTATCCTCGTACTCGTCGCTGAAACCGAGCTGTTGCGCTGCTCGGCACCAATGCTCGTCCTCGCGACCCTCGGGTCGCCCCTCCTCGAGCCAGATTTGGTAGGCTCGCTCCCGGATCTGCGTTTCTCGGTCCATTAGGCCCTCCCAGCATCAGATCTCAGGAAGCGCTGCACAGCTGGGATCGTTCCTTGATCTCGCCTCCAGCCGCGCCGTGCCTCCGGCTGGACGCGTCGCCACCCGGGCCGCCATCGATTGCGACGTCTGCGAGGGCGGCGTTCTGGATGAAGAGCTCTGGAAAGCGTGAGCCATGCCGTTGATGCGAGAGCCGCCACAAACAACGATCGAGCCCTCCCGGCCAAGGGGACTTCAAGACTTGTCCCCAGCTTAGAGCTTATTAGCAAAAATCCGATTTCCCTGTTGCGCTGTCGTCATGATGGGCTCATGCCGAACCATCGCAGCAGGAGGGAGACTTCATGACTGATTCGACGGACAGGATTACGCTGACCTCAGACGTGGTCAGCGCCTATGTCAGCAACAACTTGGTCGCGGCGGCGGATCTTCCGGCTCTGATCGCGAGCGTCCATCAGGCGTTGACGATGGCGGCGACCAGCGCTGTTGAAGAGCCTGCCTTGGAACTGAAGCCGGCGGTCACGGTCAAGAAGTCGGTCACGCCCGACTACATCGTCTGCCTCGAAGACGGCAAGAAGTTCAAGTCCCTGAAGCGCCATCTGCGTACGCAGTACGACATGTCGCCAGAAGACTACCGGGCGAAGTGGGGCCTTGCATCCGACTATCCGATGGTCGCGCCGAACTACGCCGCCGCCCGGTCTGCGCTCGCCAAGAAGATGGGCCTCGGCCAGCAGCGCGCGAAAGCCGCGCCCGAAAAGCCAGCGGCGGCGGCTCCAAAGAAACGCGGGCGGAAAGCCGCCGCCTGACGGCCGGCGCCGTCTGACAAGAACCTCGCTTCGACAGCCTGGACGACCTCGCGCCCGCGTGCCTGGATCCCGGCTGTTGCTATTGATCAGTTTGACGACGCTCTCCCCGGCTCGGCTGTCTCATCCAGCAGCCGTGCACTCGGCACTCCGAGCGCGGTCGCGATCCCTTCAAGCACCGTGACGGTGGGATTGCGGACCCCGCGTTCGACGCCACTGACATAGGTCCGGTGCAGCCTCGCCTCGAAGGCGAGCGCCTCTTGGCTCAGGCCCCTCTCCTGCCGAAACCGCTTCACGTTGAGCCCGACCCGGCGCCGCACGTCCATGTCGAACGACGTGCTGCGTTGATGACTATCGATCTACAGACCATGAGTCTCATTTTGCTCGACACGTTCTGACAATTGAGCAATGTCGGCGTGCGCCCCAACGGCGCGGCGGAAGACGACGGAGGCTCCATGCACGTTCGCAAGCATTGCGGGACCGACGGCCAGATCGCTTTGGTCGGACCAATCAGGAGACGGCACGGGCGCTCTGATTTGAAGCTGCAGGGTACCGAAAAGGCATGCGCCCTTCCTTCGTGCAAGGGGAGCCGCCCATGACTGAGCCCGTATCGGACGCTCTCGCGGAACTGGTGGCGATGAGGGCCTCGGGCGAGATTTCGTCCGATGAGTTCGTCGCGGCCAGGGACCGGCTGCGCGAGGGCCGGTACAGTTCGCCAGGCGGCCGCTGCGAGGCGGCCTTGCGCGCAGAAGGGACGCCGGACCAGGTGGCCGCACTCGGAGTCGCGAACCGCGCAGGCGAAACCGCCGGAGACACTGTCGCGCGCGGCGGCGCGAGCAAGAAGTCTGGAAAGGGTCGCCGGGCGCTCTTGGGAATTGGAACCGTGCTGTTGGTGCTCATTCTTCTCGGATCAGGGGGAGGTCAGACGGTTTACAAGCGCGACGACTACGGCTCCGCCTGGCCCTACCCGAGTTACGACAAGGCGACTGTGCGCTGTGAGGTGAAGAAGTTCGGGTCGACCGATCGTCCTGTGGCGACCGTTGAACTTGGCGGGATCACCTACGGCCTGAACGGTGCGGCTCGAGGCATCGGCGCGTATCCCGATCCAACCCCGCTCGAGGCCTTCGATCAGGCGGCCATCGCGGGGACGCGGCAGAAAATGATTGACGACGCCTTGGCCAAACTCTGCCGCTGGACGCAGTGACTATGGGGCGGATCCTCACCAATCGCCAAGGCCACCTGGCTTGCCGGGCGCTCGGCAGGCTCGGCTGCGTCGCCACTGTGGCTTGGGCGCTGTCTGCGCAGACGCCCGCGAGAGCCGACGAGTGCGGCGCGGTTAGTTGCACCGACGTTACGGCGGATTACGTCGTCCGCGTAATGGAGAACGTCTTGAAGGACATGAGAACGGACTGCCGCTCGGTGCGGACCGTCCGCCTCCTCGACAAGTCTGTCGACAATATCATGATGATTTACGAGGTACGCTGCGATGACGGCGCCGGCCTTCAGCAGTACCAGCTGTTCTACTTTGTGCGTGATCGGGAGATAACCGTCGATAAGTTCTCGGGCTCATTCATGAAGCCGATAACGAAGAAGTACCCGTACAAGGTCGGCCTGGAAGAACGGTAAGAACGCAAAAGGCGGGGAGCAACGCCTGCTTTAGCCTTAGAGCCATGGCGGTGTGTGGGGCCCGAAAACACGATCATCCTGCTGTGGCGGCAGCCTGCGTCTGAACTACTACCCGCGTCAAAGCCCTTTCCGCAGACTGTTGAGGAGCTCGGCCGCAGCTTCACCTCGCCGAGAGCGTCGCACAGCCGCGAAGCCGAGAAAACATGGTCACGCGGAGGCCGTTTCGGCCGCCCGCTGCTGCACGACCTCGGCGAACGACTGCCGCGTCTGCTCAAGGACAGCTTTGCGGCCGGTGAGCGTCTGATACCGCTCCACGATCAAGTCCACGTAAAGCGGATCGATCTCCACGCCTCGGCAAGCGCGCCCCGTCTTCTCGGCGGCGATCAGCGTGCTGCCTGAGCCGAGGAAGGGGTCAAGAACGATTTCGCCCCGATCGGTGAGGTCTCGAAGCGCTTCCTCGAGCATCGCCACCGGTTTTACCGTCGGATGGTGTTGAAGTCCGCGCTGTGCATCGGAGCCGACTGTCGACGCCCCCGGGAACGTCCAGACATTGGATCTCCAGCGCCCTTTACGGCCAAGATCAATATTGTTCTTGTGTGGCGCGTCACCTTTTTTGAACAGTGGGAAAAGCTCATGCTGAGAGCGATAGAGGCTTCCCATGCCCGCGTTCGTCTTCGCCCAGACGATCAAGTTTAGCTGAGACAAGCCGATCTCGCTCGCCGCGGCGGACACCGAGCTGAGACCGCGCCAATCGATGAAGGTGCCAAGAACGCCGCCGTCGAGAAGATATTCCGCGACAGCTTCGATCCACTGATCATTGAACTCTCTGAACTGAGCGTCGCTCATCTCGCCACTCGCCATCGCGAATTCTCGGTGATCGCCGCCCGTTACATGGCCAGAGATCTTCACGTTGTACGGCTGGTCTGTGAAAACCATTCTGGCTTGTTCCCCCGCCATGAGGGCGCTCAACACCGACTTGTCCCGCGCATCTCCACAGATCAGACGATGCTCGCCAAGAAGGTAGACGTCTCCAAGCCTGGCGACCGGCTTTGCGTCCGCCGTCGGAGCGACAGGCCCAACCTCGGTTGCGTCTTGGGATGGATCGGCAAGGATGGCGTCGATCTCGAAACTCTCAAACCCCGAGACATCAATCGGCGCCTCGTCGATGATCAACTCTTCAAGCTCGAGTCGAAGCTCCTGCAGATCCCAGCCGCCTTTTTCTTGAAGCCGGTTTACGGCCACCCGCAGCAGCTTGCGCTCCGCCGCGCTCAGATGGTCCGCGACGACGCAGGAGATCGTCGGCAGGCCAAGCGCCTTCGCGGCCTCGACGCGGACCGCGCCGTCGATGATGACGCCGGCCTTGTCGATGATGATAGGCGCCGTAAAGCCCAACACCGTGATCGAGTTGGCGACTTCGCGCACGTGTCCCGGGTCGATCGTGCGCACATTGCGCTTCGGCGTCCGGAGCGCGCTCGGATCGCGGTCGACCAGGGCGAGCCGGGGAAGCAGATCGTTGCGGGGTCGCGGTTCGACCGCGGACGCCCTCGACAGCGCCTTCAGATCCGCGCGCCGCGCGACGTCCTTTGCGAGAAGCGCTTCGCGGAACGTGCCTTGCGCGACCCCCAACCCGTCAGGCTTACGAGCCATGGAAGCTCTCCATACGGAAGAAGTGCACTTGCACGATAGATCTGAGGAAGCGCGTCACGCGGTCAGGCCATCGCTGGAGCGTCCGTCGAGAAGCCGTTCCGCTTGAGGATGGCTCTCTTCAGGCTGTCCCAAACGTCGGGAATCATCTCTCTGATCGCCTCTACGACCAGTTCGAGGAGTTCCTCGTGCCTACCGATCGTCAACGAAGGACGTCGCTTCCGACGGCGCTTTTCCGGCGGGGATAACAGTCCCTTATCGTCGAGCATACCGATCAGGTCTCGCACGAGGCGTCTGGCTGCCGCGTCGCCCTTGATCGCTTGCTGGCACAACTGGACGCAGCTGACATAGACGGTCGTTTTGGGAACCGGCGTCCCGTCAATGGTCACCGCAACGCATTTAACGAGCCCTGCTCGAAATGCGCTCCAGGCGTCATCCTGACGCTTGGGTCGACCGGATGGATTGCCGCTTTGGCCCTTGCGTATCTGGGAATGGACTGGCGGACGGCCGTATCCGACAGCCGGGTCCCTCGGCCGAAGACACTTTCGAAAACTGTCGATCTCCGCGCGATAAAGCTCGTAGATCGGCCCGCTGATCAAGTCCGGAAGGACGTGGTCCGCTCCCCTCACAGGGCCGTAGTCTCGTTCAATCTCGGCGATCACGTGCGGCCGCAAACGTTCCGAGAGTCCGACGACCATCTTCACGCATGCCTTCGTGTCCCGGTCGTGCTCCTGCTCACGCTTTTGAATCGCCGTGAGCTCTGTCTTGTTGGACGATTCGAGCAGCGCGCCGCGGCCATCGAGCCGCTGCATGAACCGGCGCTGCTCACCGATCGCTTTCACATCGCCCTTGGCCGCTTCAGTATTGATTTGCGAGAAGTAAGCCAAAATCCAAGGCTGTTTCTGCACTGAGCCGTGGCTTTTAACGTCAACCTTCCGATAAAGCGCCTGCCGAGCCTGATCCAACGGGTTTTTGGACGCCTTTATATGTGCTGCAGCCTGCGTTGACATTGCCGCCTCCCTCTCCGAACAGGCGTAAAGGTCGAGCACATAGCGACGCGCCGGGATAGTCCAAATTTTTCGCTTGGATGCACTTTGCGGCCACAGCAAAAACCAGCGTGGACTGATATTTAATTATCATAGATTTGTTTTTAAATGCAACCGCTTTATTTCTGCAATGACCATCCCCGCGATCATGGCTGCAAAAGCGGCCGCCTCAGCGCTTGGTTGACCGTCGACCAAGGTCGCCTTGTCGGCCGCCCGAGCCGCCAGCTGCGATCTGGCATAATGTATAGACGGCCAGCGATCTTGTTCGAGGGCCTCGAGATCTGCCTTCAGTCCTTTGCTCCAGGCGGCAGGGTCGCCGCGCCATTCCGGGAAAGACACCGTCAGCATTCCGCACAAGCCAGCAAGCACGATGTCGTACCCGGCAGCGCAATATTGCGAACCAAGCCCAGAATCTCGCAAAGTATAGAGCAATCGATCAGCAAATTGAGGTTCAATCAGCGGACCTTGCGCTACCATGGGAATGATCATCCGCGCCAGCTCCGGCGCTGAACTTGCTGTAGAAAGAGCAGTCGCAAACAGATCTTTTAATCGATCCTCCCATTTGTCGCCTGGCGCGTGAGGCTTGAGGATCGCCGCCATAAAAATCTTGGCCAACTCCTGTTCAAGCGTCGTGTCCGCCCGCCTAAGCTTTTCACTGATCGAGCCGTACGTGACGCCAAGCTCCTCCGCGACGAGTTTGACGTTGAGCGTCCCGGAGCCGCGTGCCAGCACCGCTCTCCCGGCCAGTACGATCTTATCCATCGTAACGCCGGCGCGCTTGCCTCGCTTTCTTTGAGGCTCAGCCTTTGCGGTCGCGGGCGGGGGCGCACTACCGCTGTGTTTCTTAAATATCCTGACCATAAATGCGTGTTTAGTGAATATTAATTTCAATGTCAATTTTCAATATAAAACTGTTTGATTTGTGGTTGCGACGCCATCGTAATGGGTCTTTGGCCCCCTCGACTGAAGCTAAGAAATCCCTGTTCCGGGCTTTAAAAATTCCCTGTTCCGGCCAAATGCCTATCCCAGCTCGGCCCATAAGAGTTCCCTGCGTCATGCCTTCGCTGGAGACCAGTTCGCGACTGACTGCGTCCACCGCCATGACCTAGTTTACCTGCTAACGGACTGCCCATTTCTGAGCGATTCCGGTGTTTCGTTCACTTTGCTTTGTTGCCCAATGTTTCCCTTCCGGCGGGCAGCGGAGGTCCGTTTGCACAGCGAACAGGCCGCCGTCACGTGTGCTTCGCAACATCGTCGAGCGTGCGTTGCAAAATGGGCCCTGTGATTACGTGGAAACACGTATCTACAACTTACTGGTGCCAGTAGGCGGCGTTCGCTGATAATAGATTGGCCATGGAAGATGCGCTTTGCCCAATTTCTGAGCTCGATCCCGAACCTCGCCGCGAGGCCGGCGAGCCGGAAGGCGCGCCAGAGCCCCCCTCGGAACCGCCGCCCTCCCGGATGAACCCCGAAATCGTCCATGGCGACGACGAATGGGAGGAGGACGAGAGCGGGGACGATCCGCTCGCAGCGTTCACGGCCGAAGAGCCCGTCCATATCGACAGGCCGGTGAAATGAACCGGCGCGGCGCGCGCTTTCGCCGCCGCGCCCGACCCCAGTTCGACAGCGTCGACCCGTAGCGTCGGCGGACGCAGCGAGAATGCCGGACTGCGCGATCAGCGCCGACGGTTTCGACCAGCTTCCCTGACGCCCGCCTCGACCTTCGGACGAGAGGCGCCGCAAGCCTACGCGTTCCCGCGTAAGGCCCCGCCGACGATCCGGCCGCGCCCGCAGTTCAGTATTTTGGGCTTGCTTCGAAAGCCGGACTCATCATGTTCAGTCAAATGTATTGGCGCGCCCGCGTGGGCTGCGGCTTGCCTCGAAGCGATTGCGTGCTAAGAAGTTCAACCGGCCGGCGCCCACGCCACGCCGCCGATTTTGGCGCCCGCGACGTCAAAATGAAGCATATTCGGCTTTCGAGTCGGCGCCTGGAAATTCCACGGATCGAAACATGAGTTCTTCGAAGCCTTCCGGTCCTGAAATATTCACGGCCTCTTCAATCGATTACGAATGCAAAGCGCAGATACCGTCGATGTTGTCGATTGACGAGAAAGCGTTGTATTATAATATCTCCCGGACAAGATATAGCGGATCGGGACTGGTCATCGAACTGGGCCCCTGGCTTGGGTCCGGAACCTTCGAAATCTGTCGGGGCCTGACCGAGACCGGAAAGCCCTGGCTCCTGACGGTCATGGACAGGTTCACGTGGAACGACTTCTACACGGCCCATTATAAGCAGGACGGGCTTTCCGCAGGCGACAGCTTCCTTCCAAAATTCCTGGAGTATCTCCAGCCCTACCAGGGCCGGCTGATCCCGATTTCCGGCGACCTGTCGGACATCCGATCGCTCATGCCCTTCCAGTCCAACATTGAGCTGCTGTTCGTCGACGCGCCGAAATCCTGGCGAATGCTCTGGCGGGTGCTCGATCATGTCGGGCCATGGCTGTTGCCGAACGCCCAGCTGGTGTTTCAGGACTTCTTCCACATCACCTCGCGGCAGCTGATCTGGCTGCTGATGTCCCTCCCTCAGATCGAGATTCGGACGATCGTCGAGAAAGGCACCTCCGCGGTGTTCGAGGCGAAGGGGCCGATCGTCGACCTCGAGGCCTCGGCGCCGCAGGACTTCAAGAAGCTCACGCCGACCGACTTCCGACGGCTGTGGGGGCGGCTGCAGACGGAGCTGCCGCCGCCGCGGGTCGCCGAACTGGCGGTCGGGATGGCGCTCGACTTGATGGACCGGGGCGCGCACCAGGACGCGAACGACGTGCTCGTGGAGGGCGTGCTGCAGACCCCCTTCGAGAAGACGATCGTCAACGAGGTGCGCCGGCTTCTCCGGAAGGCCGACAAGGAGAAGCCGAAGCTCGAGCAGATCCTCGACTTCCTGACCGAGAGGCGCCCGCTGGAGCCAGCCGCGGGGCGCGCGGTCGACGCGGGGTGACGGCGGCCTGCGCGAGCCCGGCCGATCGGCGCGCCCGACGGGCTTCTCGCCCGGAGGGCGCGAGGCCTCGCGCCGCAGGGCCTGCCGATTGAACGGGGGAACGCCCGCGCAGTTTCGCCTCACTGGCGACGGAGCGGCGTTTCGGGTTAAGTCCGTCTTGTCGAACCGGCCAGGGTCCACGCGTCGCCGCAATCCATGGGGATCGCGCCGCGGCAGCCACGGGCGGGCGACCTAACGCGACCGTCCGCCGGGCCTCTGGGCGCTCGTTCCGGCCACCGTGGCGGCTCTTTTGGGGACGACGTGACGAGCCGATGCTGGATTCTCAGGCGCTTGGCGTCGTCACCGACGCTGTCATTCGGGGGAGCGAAGTCCATCTCCTTTTATCGCCCTCTGACGGCGCCGCGGTCGGCGTGGGCCTGAGGGCTCGGGTCCTTCGCGGCGACACGGAGCATGACGTCGACTTATGGCCCGCGCCCCAAGCGCGACTGGAGCCAGACCGAGCCACCATCGACCTGTCGGAGTTGCTGGACGAAGGCGGCGGCGACGGCGTCCTGATCAAGGGGCTCACGCCCATCGGAAAGCTGGAAGACGGCGCCGCGGTTCCGGCCGTCTACGACGACAGCTATCAGTTGGCCAACCTGCTGCCGGTCGGCGCGAGCGAGACGCACCGCCTCATCTACCATAAAAAGACCCGCTATCACGACGTCGGGGTGCTGCTTTTCGTTCTCGAACAGATCATGCGGTCGCCGTTGAATTCGGCCGCGGACAAAATCGAGGCCGCGAAGATTCTGTCGTTTCGCGCCATGGAGAATCTCGATCGGCCTCAGCTTAATAAATGTCTTGGGCATCTTGATACCGCGCTTTTCGCCAGCAAGTCGCTTCATCGGGCGCACGGCCTTGGAAAGGAGACCCGTTATCACGCCGTCGTTTCGTGCTGGTACGTGAAGGGCTGCGTGCTGCTGCTGACCGGTCATGTCGGCAAAGCCCTCAGGGAACTCGACCGGCTTCGTCCAGGCATCGACCAGATCGAACACTCTCCAACCGCCGCCAACAACTGCGCAATCGGCATCGCGCTGGCCGGGTATGTGAGATTTTGTCTCGGGCAGACCGACGAGGCGATCGCCGCCTGGGAGGATGTCATCAGGATTTTTCGCCTCGCCGCTCAATATTATCCGTCAGTGTCTCCAAAGATTTTCAACGAACTTGCCGTTGCCTTCGATGCGGCGAAATTTGCCGCCGACGCGATCAATAACGTGCGGCGAAATGCCAGACGCGACTCCTCGAGTTTCCTGAACGATAATTATGTGGCCCAGAACTATCTGAGGATCAGAGGAAGCCGCGGCGCGAGCGAGGCTGAACAACTCTTCGGACGACTTAAACGGCGGCTGTCTGAGTAGTTGAATGGTGCAGATTTAATGGAGACTCTCAATGGCCGAAACGATAAATGAACGGCTATCCGGTATTTGCGAGAAAATCATTTCCGACGCCAAAGCCAGAGGGTACGATGAGACGCAATTCGTTCCTGAAGAGATGATCGCAGAGTGGCGGGAGCGGGGACAAATCGGCATTCACAAATATCTAAATCTTGACAAGCGCATGTTACGCGCCGCGAAGATCGCATACGAAATCGGTCTAGATAGGACGCCTGGGAAAATTTCTCTTCTCGATCTCGGCGCGGGTCCGGCTTATATTTGCGTCGTTGCGCGAGAGTTAGGCCATGACGCGCTCGCCCTCGACATCCAACACCCACTCTACGAAGAGCTTTGCAAATTCTTCAACGTGCCTCGTGTCGAGCACAGAATCACCCCCAGTTCATTTCTGCCCGAAGGCCTTGGTAAATTTGACTATGTGTCTGCGCTGGCGATCAAGTTTCATGAACGCAAGAGAACGTTCTGGAGCCATGACGAGTGGGACAGCTTCTTGAAATATATGGACGAAAATTGCCTTACCCCAAATGGGGGCCTCTATTTTTCTTTCAATTATAGGACTGACCATCCCGTCGATGAAACAGACGAGTGGCAGGTCAGGCGACGCGACATGTATGTCGCTCTGCACGATTGGTTTCTGTCGAGGAGCTTTGTCTCGCCGGAACCCGGGGTCTACCTGAGAGGGTCCGCCGTCGAAATGCATCGTTCGGTTTCCTGAGGATCGAAGGTGGCGGCCTTGACCCTGACTGAGATGGCGTTGGCTCAAGCCTCGCCAAGCCTGAGCTCGGCGGTCAGATCTTGTCCGTCGCCGGCGGGGGTCGGCTTTGGCCGCAGGCGGCAAGTAGTCCCACAGGGCTTCGCCGGAACCGGCCGACGGCGCGGCAAAGGCAAGCGGGCCGCGTTTCGACCCGCCCTTGTCGGCGGCGTGATCCGTCCTTGAATTCGGACCTGACTGCGGCTTTAGTTCTTCCGTCATGCGTGCTCGGGGACGCGTCTATGGATTTCATCCGGCAACAGATTCCGGACGTCGTCGAGATACGGCCAAGATATTTTCGCGACGCGAGAGGTTATTTCTCTGAGACCTACAAGAAGTCTGCGCTCGCGGAAGCTGGCGTTTCGGTGGATTTCGTTCAGGACAACAAGTCGTTGTCGACAGTGGTCGGCACCATTCGTGGGCTTCACTTCCAGCTGCCGCCCTTCGCGCAGGGCAAGCTCGTCTC
>NZ_RYFI01000035.1 GCF_004103825.1 Hansschlegelia zhihuaiae | reverse complement strand
ACGCCTCGACGGAATCCCAACGCAGAATCGGAAAACCAAGGACCCGCTCTAGAGCGGAATCCGCTCATTCTGGATCGTAGCCTGCGGCTTTGAAGAAGCCGTAGGCGTCTTGTTGCGTGACGAGGTCTGCGATACGGGCGATTGCGGCCCAGAGGCCGTCGATGGAGCGTTCGGCCGCCTTTCGAAGCAGCGCCTTGAGCTTCGAGAAGGCGTTTTCGATCGGGTTGAAGTCCGGGCTGTAGGGCGGGAGGTAGAGCAACTCCGCGCCCGCCGCTTCGATCGCCGCACGGACGCCTGCTCCCTTGTGGCTGCCGAGATTGTCCATGATCACGACGTCGCCGAGCTTAAGCTTGGGAACCAGGACCTGGTCGACGTAGGCCTGGAAGCTGCGGCCGTTGATCGGGCCGTCGAGCGCCATCGGGGCGACCATTCCTGAGAGCCGCAGGCCCGCCACGAAGGTGGTGGTCTTCCAGTGGCCGTGCGGGACGGCGGCGCGCAGACGCTCGCCCCGCGGCGCCCGGCCGCTCCTCCTCGCCATGTTGGTGGACGCCCACGTCTCGTCGATGAATACAAGCCGTTCGGGATCGAGGTCGGGCTGCGCCGCGAACCAGTCCCGCCGCCGCTTCAGGACGTCGGGCCGATCCTGCTCTTCGGCGTGCGCGGTCTTTTTTTGACCGTGATCCCTCGCCGTCGAGGAACCGCCACAGCCCGCCATAGCCGACGCGCGCCCCGCGTTCGGCGAGCGCCGTCCGCAGTTCCTGCAGGGTGGCGTCGGGCGAGGCTTCGAGCAGCGACAGGATCAGCGGTCCGTGCGCCTCGATCGTCTGCGAGCGCTGGTCGCCGCCCATCGCCTTCGGGCTCGGATCGCCATGCTCGCGATCAAGCGTCCGCCATCGGCTCACGCTCGCTGCGCTGACGCCAAAGCGCTCGGCCGCCTGACGATGGCTGAGACCTGCCTCGACCGAGGCGAGAACCCGGACCCGGAGATCCATCGACAACGGTGTCGCCATGCCGCCAGCCTCCTCCCGGCCGACAGGCTGAATCACAAACCAAAGCTCACGGGAATCCCAATCCGATTCAAAACGCTCGGATAGCGCTCTAACGCCGCATTTATCACCTTCGCCGCCGGATTCGTTCGACGCAATTCAGGTTCACCACTCCGCCAGCCCAACGCAGTAGGTGATCCGTCGGTAGCGTAGCGTTTCGGGCTGCGAGGTGAGAATGTCGGCAGTCAGGGCCGCCTNACCAAAGCTCACGGGAATCCCAATCCGATTCAAAACGCTCGGATAGCGCTCTAGGCAAACAGGCTGCCGCCACGATCTTGCGGACCTGTGAACTGGTCCGCCAGGGTGGGTTCAGTTCCACCACGACGAGAGGAAAGAAGGCGGCTCCGTCGTCTATGACTGCGGAAGGGCCCGCGCCGATTACGGCATCGGGCACAGCTCATATGCTGTAATCTGTGGACCAATGGCCCGGCCGAGCGAATGTTCAACGGCGATCTCCACCGCGACCTTGAAGGGGAGCGCCACCACCTCCGCCGCAGCCGCAGAGCGCGAACTCTTGGCTCATGCCTCTCGATTCACAGCATCATAGCCATTCGAGTAGCGTCTGGTCGTACTCGGCGGCGTCCACCTCATTGAGCATGCCTTCCGCGAGTACCCACTGGCGTGCGGCTTCACCGACGGCCCGCGTGCCCTCGAGGTCCGCCGCGCGGGCGAGGATCGCGTCGCGCCATGGGCGAGGATCGTCGGCGCAGAGCGTGCCCGGCGCGCCGGCCTCGACAAGCTCGCGATAGACGGGCGTGTCGGAATAGACGCCGTCGAGCCCAAGCGCGCTGAGCTCAAGCAGCTTGAGGCCTGACTTGAACGCGTTGAACTCGCCCTTCACCAGCGGCGCCGCCCCAAACGCGCAGTCAGCCGCGGTCTGCTTAAGCCAGGCGACGAACTCGGGATAGTTGCGGGCGTCGGCAGGAATCGCGACAGACTCGAACCAGGGCACGTTGAACTCCGGCGTGCGCGAGAAGCCGCCGACGACCTTGAGCCGCAGCCTGTCATTAATCGCATAGGCCTGCGAGAAGGCCGCGATCAGCAGCGTCAGATCAGTGTCGTGGGTGCGGTTACCGAAGTAGAGGACGTTGATGGACCCGTAGTCGTCGACGGACCGAGCGACCTTCTCGCCCCAGATCCGGTAGCTGAGCTTGTTCGGCATCACGCGGATGTTGGAGTTGAGCCGGCCGAGCTGCTGCTCGAGCGCCGGCGTCGAAACGATCAGTCCCGCCGCGCCGGCTACCAGCTTCTCGAGATGGGAAGCGTACATCCGGTAGGTGCCGTCAGCGTCCTTGTCGGCGGGCACGTTGAGGAGGTCGTCGTCGATCTCGAAGACGTAGCGGATCCGCTCGCGCTTCGCTTGGCGAACGAATTCGTCGACCATGAACATCGGGACTGCGTTCCGCTGGATGACCGCACGACACGGGATGTTCAAATGGGCGATCGACAGCAGGTCCTGCGGGGTCGCCCGGCGGTATTTGTTGTGCCGGCCGTATTTGTTGATCGTCCGTTCCCAGACGCGGATGTGGGTCGACGGCGGAGCGGCGCGCAGCCCTCCGGGGCAAATGGTCATGATCGCGCCGCTGCCGCCAGGGCTCGCCGCGTCGCTCTCAATCACCTGGACGGCACGGTTGTTGCGCAGTGCCGAGTCGTAGGCTGCAAGATAGGCGAGCGCCATATTCTCGATATTGTTCGCGGTGCCCCAACTCTGCTGCCAGACCCTTGCAGCATCGACCTTCTGGGTCCACTCGCCCTTATCCGACAGGAGAGCCCAGAGCTGCTGGACGAGCGTCGCGCCGTCGGCCTGTGGCAGCACCCAGCCGGCGCCGCTGGCGCGGACGCGGTCGGCGACGGTAGCGTAGTCCAGCACCACGGCTGGGATGCCGCTCGCCCATAGCTCTGTCAACACATGGCAGTAGGTCTCGTTCCAGATCGACAGAACGAGGCCCGCCGACGGTTGGACCTTGGCCAACAGCTCGTTAATCTTCGAGCGTTCGTACTTGCCATGCACCTTGACGTTGGGCGGCAGGTCGCTCAGAGCGCACTTGCCGATCACGTGGAACTCGAACCGGCGCTCGACGTCGGCCTCGGCCATCTCCTTGAGTAGGAACGCGCCCTTCGCGATGTCGATGCCGCCCGGCACCGCAATGCGGATCGGCTGGCAATGCGAGCGCGGGACGGCGGCGGCGTTCCCCCATGTCAGCGAGCGACCGTGCTCTATGACGTGCATCGCGCCGAGGTCGAGGCCCGGCAGGTTTGACGTTATCAACGCCTTCGCGCTCGGCGAAGTGGTGAAGTAGCCGTCGCAATGGCGGAGCGCTTCGGTGAAGTTCTCGCGCCAAGAATAGAGCCACTGATCCCTGAGCGGCGGGAACTTGACGCCGGCCCAGAGCTCGGCCGTGCATTCGTCGCCCGTCCCGCAGACGCCACCGCAGAACTTGTTTTCTCCGTTGAGCAGCTTCACCGTGGGGCATAGCGCGTAATAGTCGTGGAACGAATAGAAGACCTGGAGGCCCGCTTCCTTGGCAGTTTGCAGCAGGCCGAGGCTGTGCCACGCCAGATGGCGGACGTGCATTATCTCGAAGTCGAACTCGACCAGCCACTGCTTGACTATCTCGTCGTACTCCCGCGAGCGGTGGGTCATCGGCTCGACCGGCTCGGTCAGTGTCTGATCGCAAACAAGAGTCTCCTTGCCCTTTTCGTATCGCGCGAGAAACAATGTCTCGCAGTCGCATCTGAGCGTCCACGTCTCGAAGACCTCCTCAAGACCCTGCATCAGGTCCTCGTTGGTCTGCGGCGTGCCACCGGATCGGGTGGAATAGACGTAGAGCGCTCTCGGCAGAACGCGCTCGCCGCGCTCGGCCGCGGCAAACGCCTTGCGGACGTCGTAGCGGACGAGTCGCATGCTCGTGCTGGTGCGGAACTGGGGGATGAGCCGCCCGTAAGTGGGATAGCGCTGGTCGACGATCGCGCGCCCATGGGCGACAAGGCCCGCGCGGCGATCGCCGAAGCTCTTCGACCGCTCATGATAGACGTAGGTCGACCCGTCGATTAGGTGCAGCCATCCGCGCGCGCCGCAACGCATGCTGAAGTCGTTCTCCTCGCCGTAACCGGCGGGGAAAGCCTCGACATCGAACGCGCCAACGTCATCCAGCGCGTCCCGGCGGAGGTAGAAGCAGAATCCGCTTCCCGTTGGCACTTCGGGCGCGACACCGCTGCTGTGACGCCTCACGAGGCGGGCGAGGTCCTCCTCGCTGATGTTGTGTGGCAGCGGGTTCTGGACGCCAATTTCTGGCGCGGAAAAGGCGCCGGCGTTATCGGACAGCGCGGTGACAGTGCCGACCGTATCGGAGGAATAGGCAAGGTCGCGCATGCTGTAGAGCCAGCGCGCCGTGACCCGCGCGTCGGAATTCAACAGCACGACGTCATGGCCGGGCGCGGCCGCGACGCCGTCGTTCACAGTGGCTGTGTAGCCCTTGTTCTTCTCGTGGACGATGACTCGGACGTTAGGAAGCTTAGCCGCCTCACTAAGATACCGGGTGAGCTCCGGGTTCTCGCTGCCGTCGTCAATGAGGAGGATTGGCACTAAGCTTGGGGTGTATTTGAGTAGCGACTCCATGCACGCTTTAAGGTCGTCGAGCGCGTTGTAGACCGGGATGACCACTGCGACCGGCCTGCGACGCAGCCGCAGCGTCTGCGCCCTGGCCGGAACGTGCACGCCTTCCTGCGGCATGTTGAAGACAGGCGAGCGGACGCCGCCTAGTGCCTCTGCGACGATCTGCAGCGCGCTCTTAGCGCGGAGCGCGAGCGGGATCTTGACCGTAAAGCCGCCGAGGCCGGTCGACAGCTTGCCGCGCTGCAGGTCCGGCCGCGGGAGATCGTTGCGCACGCGACAGAATTCGACATCGTTTATGAAGATGGCCACATCGAATATTGCGCTCGGGTCGAGGCGCGAGACAGCCCAACCCTGCAGCTTGCCCTCACGCATCCGCTCGAGGCGGATAATCGGGTCCGACGCGGCGGCCATCGAAGCCGCCGGAGTGTTGAGCGGTAGCAGTGTCGCGATCTCCTCCGCCGCCGGAGGAAGCGGCAGATGCACGATCGGCACGTCGCGCTCGACATCGATGATCGTAACGTGCTCGCCCTGCGGCATGTCCGTCGGAAGAACGATCTCGAAGCCATACGGCCCGAAGGACAAGGCGCTGACTCCCGGTTGGACCTTGTTCGCCGGGAACGTGCCGTCGAGATCGTGGTCACCAATGCGAAGCGCAAGGGTGACGGATTGCCAGCCCTGATAAGCCACCCAGCCCATGATGCGGCTGCGGTTGATGACACTGACATCACACGTGTAGGCGAGATTGCGCTCGATGTGGGCCCGCGCCTTTAGCAGGTCCTTCTCGCCAGCGACTTCGCGGACCGCGAGCACGACCGCGCCTGCCGGCAGGCAGATGTCCTCGAATTCAAAACCGAACGCACCGGGGCCGTCCATCTTGGCAGCGAGGTCGCCGCGGTAGTGGTTGGCCTGGATTGGCCCCGCGAGCAACTTGCCATTGGCCCAGAGCTCGATGTCAACCGGATCGGGGACGCCAACCTTGCGCAACCAACCCTTCACGTGCGCCGGGCTGACCCGTTCGATCGCGCCCCGATGCGCGCCTTCCTGCACAATCTCGCGCAACTGGTGCGCGGCGTCGCTGCTCGATGAGCGGAGCACGACTTTCGCCAGATTGCCGGGGCTCGTGCGGACGTTGAGCGGCTCGTCGAAGACGCTGCCCTGCCGCGGGTCGTCTCCTGCGAGCAGAGCGGAGTGGCCCAGAGAAAGGCCGCTCACCGGCACCGCCAGCCCGCTGACGATCAGCTCTTGGTCAGAAGAAGGCTCGTTGATCCAACCGATGATGCGGTCGCTGAACAGCGCGATGACGCCGAAGGGCGGCTGCGAGGCTGAATCAACCATGGGCATAGTCAACCTCAGTCCCACCATGGACGAAATAAGGTGAACCCACCTATTTCAGCTCGCTCGTCCGTGTCAAGGCGACGATATGCAGCACGTGATCCTTGTATTGAGCGGCCGAGGGCGATTCATTATGAGCGAATGAGTGACTGCACCGGCACCGACTATATCGCACTCACGCGGCCTTCTTCAGCGTAGCCCAGAATTCGTTCGAGCCTTGGACGGTGTCCTCGATCGCGTCGATTTCCAACGTACAATGGCCGGCCGACCGTAGGTCTCCGACGCACCGCCTGAAGCTCGCAGGGGTGAACACCCAGCAATGCGCGTCAGTGTACACCTTGCTCTGCTCTTTCGCCATCTTGACCGCCCTCTCCAGCGAGAAGCGCGGCCGGAAATCTTTAGGTGGCTTGCCCTGCCAGATCGCCTCGAGATCGACCTTCTGGTGGTAGTAAAAGTGATCCATGAGCTGCCAGACATCCGGCTTCTCAAGCTTGTCGGAGTGCGCGCGTATCATCTCCGTCGCGCGGGTCTCGGGCCGGAAGTAGTCGAAAGTGTAGCGCCGGTCCGGCACCGCAAGGAACAGTAAACCTCCAGACCTCAGCAAGTCGTGCGACTGCTTGAGCCAGTAAATTGCATCTGGAACATGCTCGATCACATGGTTTGCGACGATCAGATCGAACTTCTCGCGGATGCCCTTCGCAAAGTGACTCGACTTGACGACAAAATCGACGTCTACGATCCGATCTGGCATGCGGCGCGGATTGTTCTTATGCATCTCCCTTAACTCGGGGCCGGAGAAGAAGTCGAGATAGCGGACCTTGTCGCCGGAATCTTTCCGGAACGTCGCGTTGTCGAATGCGCCCACCTCGAGGATCGAGGGCTTCACCTTGCCGAACCTGTTAATCAAGTACTGGCGACGACGCGTTCCGATTTTGCTGAACATGGATTGCGTCTCAATGATGTCTGCTTCGGAACGTCCGAATAACGGCCGGTGCGGCAGCCGCGCGGTCTATGTCGCCGCCACCCTCTGGCCGGCGGCGACGTAACGCCGCTTGGTCACGTCGGTGTGGCCATAGAGCGAGGAGTCTATATCAGGGAAATCGGGCGCGAGAAAGTCAGCCAGCTCCTTGCCATCGTGACGGTCGATGTCAAATAATAGCAATCGGGCGTCGTTGTGCTGCGAGAAAAACCGGAGGACCTTGGCGTGGTGGTCGTACCAGTCGATCCTCCAGTAATTGATGACGTCCTCGTCGCGGCCGACGCCGAGCACATCTTTCATCCGCGCGATGAACGCCCTGTGCTGAGAGCGGCTGCGCAGCCAATCTTCGCAGTGCCTCGTATTCATGATGAAGTAGGCGTTCGGATGGTGCTTATAGAGATACTCGAACTCCTTGTAGGGCTCGAGGCAGACTGAGTAGTCGACGTGGATCATGTCGAGATAGGCGACAGCCTCCGGCGTCTTGCTGAAAGGCGCCCGGCCCTCTTTCATGTCATCGAAGAATTGCAGCGCGATCTTTCCCTTCTCCCAATGAAGGGTAGGGATGTCGTTATCTTGAAAGAACCTGGCCTGTGACTGCGTGGCGCAGCGGTTGAAGCCGATCTGCAAGATTAGGGGCTTGGCTGCTGTCATCTATGCGCTCCGGCTGACGCGCGAGGGGTGAGGCTGACCTGCGCCATTGGCGACCCGCCGACCCGCTCAGCTCGTCGACGCCTGGAGCTCGTGGTACTTCTTTAGAAGCCGCGAATAAGTGACCCGATGGACCATCGTAGCCACCTTGCCCTTCACCCGGTGCCGCGCAAGTGTCGGTGCGAGGGGCGCGCCCGACCGAACGAACACCAGGCAGTTCTGCTGAATCCACGGGAAGACTCGGCGGTCCTCCCACACGACGCGGCGGATCGCGTCATAGGCGTCGAAGCCTTCCTCGCGGAACAGGCCGACCCAGTATTCCGGCCACTGCTCGTTAATGTGGCCCGCGCCGCCCTGTCCAGGCATCGCCGCGGAGAAAATCGCTGCGTCGCCGTGCCGCGTGATTGTGGCGACGAGGTCGCGCGCCGCCTCCGGCTTCAGGTGCTCGCCGACCTCGATCGAGATCACGAGGTCGAACTTACGGCCGAGGTCCATCGGCGTGTTAAGGTCCTGCTCGATGAACTCGGACGGCTCGATGCCTAGGAACTCGGTCTCGATCCAGGGCCCGTCGACTCCGAGCACCTCCCTTGCACCGAGCTCCTTGGCGGAGGCGAGCCAGGCGCCGACGCCGCAACCGATGTCGAGCACCGACGGGAACTCCATGTGCTTGCGCAACACCCCGAGGACGACGGAAGCCGCTGCCCGACGCTTCTCGAATTGTTCGTGATGCTGGCGCTGTACGGTCATGTCGCTTTCCGCTCCCCGATCAAGCTGACCCCGCGGCGTCGAGCGCCCGTCAGCCACGCAATTCCTTTAAAGGATGTTATTGGCGCCGCCGGTCTCGCGCAATCGGTCGGGCGCCGGCTTAGCGCCGGGCCGCCTCTTAACGAAGCGCGCCGCCGCCGCAGCGGAGGGATCCTCTCTTGAGGCTGTGCGCTGGAACACTCGCGATTGGCGGAAGAAAAATGCGCTGCATGAAGGGTCGGAGAACGTCCATATAAGCGACGAGTTCGGCGCGTTGTGGCTCGAGCAGTTCTTCCAGCGACTAAGCCGACCGGCAATCCGACGAGGCGGCGCCCCTGTCTGACCGGGCGGCGCTGGCGGCGGTTCAAGCGGTCGGACTTTGTTCATGCGGCGGACCGAAGAGGCCTGGCGACAAGGCTGGCGGCGCGTCCTGCATCTCGCGCGCGTCATAGGCCGCCATGATCGCGGCGAGCGCCTCGGCACGCGCGTCGGCGGTCAGGGCGCGCCAGCGCAGCAAAAGGTCGTATGTCTCTCGGACGGGCGGGCTCAGGAAGCCGGCCTCGTTGAGCTCCGATGGCGCGGCCGTGTGGTGCCGGTCGCTCGGTGAGACAAATTCACGTAGCTCCTTCAGGCGCTTCCCGGCGATTGTGCCCTCCCGGCCGATGTCGGCGACGAGCGCCGACAGTGCCGCCGCCGGGTCGCGCAGCAGCTCGTCGTAAGAGAGCACGCTCGCGAGCGCGACGCTCGGCCCGGCCGCGAGCGCGCCGAGCGCATAACGCAGCCAGAGCCGCGCGGCGCGCGCCTCGTCCATGCCGTTGCGGCAATTGAGCGACCGTGCGACTTCGACGGGGTTGCGGTGGATAAAGACGAAGTGAGCATCGTAGGATTCCGAAAGCGCCGCACTCCACAGCGGAGCGAGCAGGCAGATCCGCGGATCCTTGATCACGACCGACCGCGCGGTGCCATAGGCGGAACGTAGCGCGGCGCGGGCCGGCGCGCTCCACATCTCCGTCAGCCGCTCAGCGACAAAGTCGCGGCTTTCTGCGAGGCTGCGGCCCTCGACGCGCCAGGGCGCGGGATCGCTCCAGCCTGACCCGACCGACCTTAGGATTCGGTTGTTGAGGCGCACCACGGGCCGCGCCTCCCAGAACCCCTTTGGGTTGTCGGCCTGCGCCGGGAGCAGCGATGCGGCTTGGCGGAAGCCGAAGAATGACAGCGAGCGCGAAAGCGCGGACGTACCTGACCGGTGCATGCCGAGCACAACGACGGCGGCCGCCCTGTCGGCTGCTTGCGTCGTGGGCGCGTCGCACTTTCCAAGGCTCATCTCGTGGCCGCCCAGGCGTGCAGCTTCAACCGTACGTTAGGGCCGCCGGCCGGTCGGCGGCGAACTCCGCCGCGAGACGACAGAGCCGCTCGCCATAGGAGATGTTCATGTGTGCGTAGTCCTCTTTCGTCGCCGGGTCGTGGTAGCGGTACTCGTCCCTGGTGAAAAACCCGTCGGCCAGTGTGTCGTCAGGTTGCGCCACGAAAGTTGCGCCATGAGCAGCACAGGCGTCGCGGCAGGCGGCGCGGAACGCCGCGTAGAGATTTGGCCCCCACGAGCGCGCCGCGCTGGACCAGCGGCCGACCCCGATCGCGTTCGCTTTGCCTTCCGTGGAAGCGAGCAGCCCCTCGAGGGGGTTCGGCTGCGGCATCACGAACAGCGGGCCGGCGTACACATGGCGGATCTTGCCGCAGAGCCGGAGCGCGTCGGACGCCGCGGCCGCGTCCACCAGCGCGTCGTGGAAGGCTCCCTCCGAGATCAGGTGGCCTCCGCCGGCGGCACCAGCGCTCCAGGGGCGGTAGGCCGAAAAGAGTCGGACCGCGGCAGCAAGCGACAGCTCCATCCCGACCACTGCGACGATTTCGAAGCGGGACAGGTCGATGTGGTTGTCGCCGGAGACGCGGCGCAGCAGCGAGGAGGATTGCGGCGTCCCCGCTCGCAGGGTGGAGCCGTCTAGCACGAGCTCGCCCATCGCCCGCATGGGCGCGCCGAAGACTGTGAGGTCGATCCCGGAATGGTCGCCGCGCATGCCGGGCCAGGCCAGTCGCGCGCAGGCGACATGCGAGTTGCCGAGCATCAGGATCGGAGTCATCGGGCGAACGCTTCGAGCAGGACCTCTTCGCAGACGAGTTCGTCTTCAAACGCCTGCGCGGTTTCAGCCGCCGCGACAGGCCGCGCGGGCGCATCTGGGTCGGCGTCGCCTGCATCGCGCAGGCCATGCGCCTTCAGGAACACCCGCATCACCTGCGCGACGCCGTTGGCGCGCACCGAGCGCAGGTTCGGCTCGAAGAACGTGCCCATCGACTGCGGGCCGAAGACCATCTCGAAGGACGGGAAGTAGTCGACGTCATCGAGTTCAGCGGAGAGCTCACCGGCGACCGCGCGCAGCGTCGCTTTCGATCGCATGGTCGCAACCAGAACGTGGTCCTTCGTGGCGGTAGCCGTAAGTGGAACCGGCGAGACCGTCAGGATGAAGCGCAGCGATGGGTTGATTGCCTTGAGCGCCTCGCGAGTTGCGATGAAGTCATCATAGATCTCGCGGAAGGTGAAGTTGTGGAACTTGCATCGCGACGTGGCGAAGTCGCCGCCGAGTGTTCCCGGTGCCGTTGGGAACACCGTGCCGGACGGCGCGTCGACCCACGCCTCGGTCAGTCCCATCGTGAAGATCAGCAGGTCGGCGCGGGAGAATAGCAGCTTGACCGCCGCGAGGTGCTGCGCGCGATGGGCCACGACCTCGTCCGGCCTCGTCAGCCCCTTCGGCTCGACCGACGGCCTGAGCCCATCGATGAAGGCGTCGCCCTTTGTCCAGATCCAGTTGTTCGGCGTAAACTGGCCCGAGCACTCCCGCACGAGCTGGAGCAACTGCCGGACAGTGTAGATGTTGCCGTACCGAGCCGAGTAAATGCCGTAGCCGTATTTCCTGGCGATCGCATCCGACATGGCCGGCGGCGGCGGCTCTACATCGAGGATGTTGCAGCCGGTGCGCTTTAGGTAGCTGCCGATATGCTGCGCAAAGCAGCTGCCGGCCGTCGCGACGTTGTAGCTGCGCTTGATCGGGAACTTCGCGACGTAGATGTCGTCGGCGACCCCCGGCGAGTGCCCGACGACGCCGGATCGCCAGAAGTTTCTGGGAGGAAGATTCTCGTAGGGTGAGTCCAAAATCCCGCCTCCCGGCCGTCACGCGAGGCCGATTAAACCGTCCGGCCTCATGCGTGGCAAGCGCCCACCGGCCGTCGCGAAACGTCGCGGCGGGCAGCCGTCGTCACCCGGCGCCACTGTCGCTTGTCACAGACCGCGCAGTCCGTAGAGACGCCAAAGTGGCGTCGCCGCTTGACAGGATCATGCGCATGGGTCCAAGCAGCCTAAACTGTGAGTTTCTGTCCGGCAAAGGGTCGACTCGCTGGACGAAGTTGGATTGCCGAAATGTCTCTGACGAGTGTCAAGACTGCCGAGGAGTCGCCGTACGCGTCCCTGAAGGTGCTCGGCTATGGCCCTGTCACTGAGATGCTACGGAAGGCGGCGGACGAAATCCATCCCTTCTCGTTCATCCGGCTCGGACATTGCGAGCCACGCATCCTCGGGTTCCCCGACATTTACGGCCGCAAGGACGTCGACCGCTCCCTACGCCGTCAATTTGGCCGGAAGAACATACTTAACGAAGACCTTATCAAAATTCGCGGCGATATGCGCGAGGCTGTCGTTAACGCCGACCTCATTGGTATCGGGATCAAAGAAAAGCCTGAGAATGAGCTCGACGAGATCTGGCTCAACACGCCGCGCATCCTGATGCGCGACGGCTTAGTCCGCGACCAAACGTTCTGCCACGTCAACATCCACTACCACCTGCTGCATGTCCGCTTCGCGGAGAGCATCCTCAAAGACCGGGAAGAGGTCTGCGTCATCACCTGCCGCGACGTGACAGAGGGGTTCCGGAACAACTTCGGTGTCAAGAACATCGAGTGGCTGAAGATTCCCGAACACGCCTCGACAGCCGAAAATCGCACGCCGCTCGGGCTGCACTGGCCAGATGCCTATTACGCGACGCTCGAGGCGATCAAGAAGGTCGGGCCGCGACTCTACCTCGTCGGGGCTGGCTTCCTCGGCAAAGCGTATTGCAACCAGATCAAGAAGATCGGTGGCGTCGCGCTCGACATGGGTTCGGTTTTCGACGTATGGGCTGGCGTGAACAGCCGCTCCGGTCACACGAAGATCATCGACGAGTTCAAGCTCGGCTGAATCGCACGTCGCGCCCCGGGTTTTTTGCCAAGCGTCCGATGTCTCCCAGGCTTTGAGCGAAGCGCGGTTCACGGCGCACGCGCTGGCAAGCCCTACATTTGTCATCTTCACGCGGGCAAAATCCCTTCGGGCCGTGCCGGCGTCCATAGACGACAAAATGGGCGGGTGCTCGGGGCCGCTGATCGATGACACACACACGCGTTCGCCCGACCTGGTCGCTGCGCTCCGCTGCGGCGGTACTGCAACTCCTGCTTGCGGGACTCGTCGCTGCGCCCGCTGCGCACGCGCTCGACCCCGAGGTCATGGCGCTTGCGAACCGGCTGAGCTGGGGCGGCGGCTCGCCGCCAGCCGTATCAACGGAGGAGTACCTCAGGGACCAGCTCCACCCGCCGGCAAACGACGGCCTGCCGCAGGCTCTGCAGGATCGGATCGCCACGATGGAGATTTCACGCCGGGACCCGCTCGAACTGACGGCCCAACAGGAGAAACTCCGCAAGGAGCTCGCGGCCGTGAAGGGCAAGCCTTCCTATGGCGAGATGCACAAAGCCTACAACGCTAAGATCCGCTCTTGGCAGCAGGAGGCGTCGGAGCGCTCACTGCTGCGCTCGGTTTATTCGCAGAACCAGCTGAAGGAGCAGCTGGTCTGGTTCTGGTACAACCACTTCAACGTTCATTGGCGCAAGGGCCGCGTCCAGCCGTTGTTCGCGGACTTCGAGGAGAGCGCGATTCGACCGCGCGTACTCGGCCGCTTTAAGGACCTGCTGAACGCGACCGTGTTCCATCCGGCGATGCTATTCTACCTCGACAACCGGGCGAACAAGGCCGGCAAGATCAACGAGAACTACGCTCGTGAGCTGTTGGAGCTCCACACGATGGGCGTCGAGGGCGGTTACTCCCAGAAGGACGTGCAGGAGCTCGCCCGCGCTCTGACGGGCCTTGCGCCAGACCTGCGCCCACTCGGCGAGCGCTCAAGAGACTCACGAGAACTCTACATCTTCCAGGGCGTGCGCCACGACACAGGCGACAAGGTCCTGCTGGGCCAGACTATCAAGGGGCGCCGCAGCGCCGATGAGGTCCGCGCGGTGGTCGACCTGATTGCGCGCCAGCCGGCAACGGCGCGGTTCATCTCGTCCAAGCTTGCCAAGTATTTCTGCTGCGACGAGGTCTCCTCGGCGCTGGTCGATGCGATGGCAGAGACTTTCACAAAGACGGACGGCGACATCGCCGCGGTGCTCGAAACGCTGTTCACCGCGCCGGATTTTCGCCAGTCGCTAGGGCGCAAGTTCAAGGATCCGATGCACTACGTCGTCTCGGCCGCCCGCGTCGCGACTGGAGCCGGCGCCAAGACGGACCCGTCACTGCTGGCGCGCTACATCAGCCAGCTCGGCCAGCGCCCCTACGACCGATCGACGCCGGACGGCTATCCCATCACCGACGCCGCATGGTCCGGCTCGGGTGCCATGATATCCCGCTTCGAGGTCGCGAGCCGGATGTCGCGCAACCCCGGCGACATTCGCGACAGCCCCTATGTGAGGGCGGTCATGTCGAATCTCGGACCCAACACCCGCGCGGCTCTCGCGGGCGCCTCGAATCTCGCGAACTGGAAAACCATCTTTTTCGCATCGCCAGAGTTCATGCATCGCTGAGGTTCACGGCATGGTTCACACGCGCCGATCGTTTCTCGCGACAGGCGGCATGGCTGCCTCGCTCAGCGTGCTCGGAGGCCAGCTCTACGCACTGGCAGCGCAGTCCGCGCCGCGCATGCTGATCGTCTTCCTCCGAGGTGCCTACGACGCCGCCAACGTCGTCATTCCGGTCTCAAGTAGCTTCTACTACGAGTCCCGCCCGACGCTCGCGGTGCCAAAGGAGCGGACCATGGCGCTCGACGACGACTGGGGTTTGCACCCCTCGTTGAAGGAGCCGCTTGAGCTGTTCTGGAACGACAAGCGCATCGCCTTCGTGCCGTTCTGCGGCACCGACAATTTAAGCCGAAGTCATTTCGAGACGCAGGACCGGATCGAATACGGCCTCGCGCACGATGTGGGCTCGGGCCCGTCCGGCTTCATGCAGCGCATCGCGAGCGTGATGAGCGGCTCGAAGCCGATAGCGTTCAGCGATCGGCTTCCGATCGCCTTCTCCGGCTCGATCAATGTGCCGAACTTCACCCTGTCGCCGCGCAAGCTGGCCGTGTCCGGCCGGACGCGCGACGTGATCCAGTCGATGTACGAGCACGACGATCTCGCGCCGGTCGTGGCGCAGGGCTTCTCGGTCCAACAGGACGTTTACAAAGCGATCAACACCGAAATGCGGGGGGCGAACCGCGGTGCCGTCAGCACAAAGGGCTTTGAGCTACTCGCGACGCGCGTTGGCTATCTTATGCGCGAGCGCTTCAACCTCGGCTTCGTTGATATCGGCGGCTGGGACACGCATGTGAACCAAGGCGGCGTCGAAGGCTACCTGCCGAAGCAGGTAGGTTCGCTCGGGCGCGGCCTCGCGGCGCTCGCCAAGACCATGGGCCCTGAATGGGCGAACACGGTGGTGATTGTCGTCAGCGAGTTCGGTCGCACCTTTCGTGAGAACGGCAACCGCGGCACCGACCACGGACATGGCAGCATCTACTGGGTGCTTGGTGGCAGTGTCCATGGCGGACGCATGGCCGGGCCGCAGGTCGAGGTGAAACGAGACACGCTGTTCCAGGACCGTGACTGGCCGGTGCTCACCAACTACCGCAGCCTGATCGGCGGCATCCTTCAGAAGGGATACGGCTTCACCCCGGCGCAGATTCAATTGGTCTTCCCGAGCGCCCCGCCGGCGGATTTAAATCTGGTGTGACGAATTCAAAACACAGCACAAAAGCTATCTATAATAATAACATACTTTAAATCTGTTTAGCAAGAATTAATTATACCTTTTGAAGGTAATTAACTGATCGAGTTCGGCGTTACTCTGAACGCCCGTTCTCCGTGCGAGCTTCGATCGACGCAGCGCTACGTTTGACCGTTCCCAAGGGCGAGGCGGCCGTAAGCGGTTTTCTGGGAGCACCTACTGGCGCGGCGGCTGTCGGTTGATGTTTGGAGCCTGGTTTGGGGCTTTCGGCATATGTCGGTTCCAGCGCTTAAGCATGTGTTGGAGCCGGTTCGGCGCATCGAGGTGTTCACCGGGTTGGCCGCGGGCGGAGTTGGACGGCGGCGGAGAAGGCGACGATCGTCGCCGAGAGCTGCGATCCCGAGGCGTCTGTGTGCGCGGTTGCGCGGCGGCATGGCCTGACGCCGCAGCAGCTCTTCACCTGGCTGCGGGCGCTGTGCATAGAGGCTGAGGCGGTGTTCGTCCAGGTAGTCGTGGCACCGCCGTCGGAGTCTGATCGCGCGCCGAAGCTGGCGGACGCGACGACGGTCCCGCGGTTCTTCGCGACCGGGCGGCCTGATCGAGCTCGAGATCGACGGCGTCGTGGTGCGGGTCGGCCGGGGCACCGAGGCAAAGACCGTCGCGGCGGTGATCCGAGCGTTGAAGGTCGGGGCGTGATCGGACCCTCAGCGTCCGTTCGGGTGCTGGTGGCGACGCGCCCGGTCGACTTCCGCAAGGGCACCGAGAGCCTGGCGGCTTTGGTGAAGGAGGAGCGCGGTGTTAGTGTTCCGGGCCAAGCGGGCCGACCGGGTGAAGCTGATCTTTCTGGGACGGCACGGGCCTGTGCCTTTACGCCAAGCGGCTGGAGAGCGGCGCGTTCCGCTGGCCGAAGATACAGGACGGGGCGATACGGCTGACGCCGGCGCAGCTCGGCGCATTGCTCGAAGGGCTTGACTGGCGGCGGGTCTTCGCGGCCCGAGGCGCCGATCGCGGCGGGGTGATCGCAGCCGCCTGCGGCGGGTGACTCAATCGAAGGTAGGGCGCCTCAAAGCGCCGGCACTGTGCTGTCGTTCGGTCATGGCGGCCCTGGACGCAGACGCGCTTCCGGACGATCCGGCGACCCCGGCCAGCTCTGGGCCTACGCTCGCGACGACCGGCCCTGGGGCGGGAACGACCCGCCCGGCGTCGCCTACGTCTACGCGCCCGACCGCAAGGCCGAGCGGCCCATCGCGCACCTCGAAGGCTTCGTCGGGGTGCTGCAGGCCGACGGCTATGGCGGCTATCGGGCGCTGGCCGAACGAGGCTCCGTGCGGCTGGCCTTCTGTTGGGCGCACGTCCGCAGGCGCTTCTACGAGCTCGACGCCGCGGGCTCCGCTCCGATCGCCTCTGAGGCGCTCGCACGCATCGCCGAGCTCTACCGGATCGAGGGCGGCATCCACGG
>NZ_RYFI01000034.1 GCF_004103825.1 Hansschlegelia zhihuaiae | reverse complement strand
GAGATGGTGATGCCGGGCGACAACATCGCGATGACGGTGGAGCTGATCGTTCCGATCGCGATGGAGGAGAAGCTGCGCTTCGCGATCCGCGAAGGCGGCCGCACCGTCGGCGCAGGCGTCGTCGCAACCATCATCGAGTGAGCCGCCCTTCATCCCTGCCCCGCAGCGGCGGGAGGGTGGACCCGAGCGTGGGCGAGGGGCCGGGAGGGGATCTGGGGCGTGGAGCTCCGTCCTGCCCGATCCCCACCCGACCCGGCTGACCCCCGGCGGGGTCACGTTTGATTTATTCCGGACCGCTCGTCCGGAGAGGTTGCGGTTCGCGAGTCGGCGTGGCATATGAAGCGCCCGCTCGAAACCCCCGCGCCTTTAGGAGTGTAGCTCAACTGGTCAGAGCACCGGTCTCCAAAACCGGGGGTTGGGGGTTCGAGTCCCTCCACTCCTGCCACGCGCGAGCGGATGCGTGGCGGGGCGGATCGCGAAACGGGGCGAGGGCGGCCGAATAGGCCGTTGGTCTGTTTTAGTTTCCGGGGTGCGGGCCTTTCGGGGAGCGCGCCCCTTTGGACGTTTTGGAAAGCTGATGGCGAAGACTACTCCGCTCGAGTTCATCCAGCAGGTCGGGGCCGAGACCGCGAAGGTGGTCTGGCCGACCCGCCGCGAGACGGGCATCACGACGCTGATGGTGGTGATCTTCGCGTTCGTCGCGTCGATCTTCTTTTTCATCGTCGACATGATCCTGCGCTACGGCGTGACCCTGATCCTGGGTGTCGGCCGATGAGCGCGGTCGGTCAGGAAGCGGGCGGGCGGCCGAAGCGCTGGTACATCGTCCACGCCTATTCGAACTTCGAGAAGAAGGTCGCGGATTCGATCCGCGAGAAGGCCGAACAGACCGGCCTCTCGGACCTCTTCGAGGAGATTCTCGTGCCCACCGAGAAGGTCGTCGAGGTGCGGCGCGGCCGCAAGGTCGACGCCGAGCGCAAGTTCTTCCCCGGCTATGTGCTGGTGAAGATGGACCTGACGGACCAAGCCTATCACCTGATCCGCAACACGCCGAAGGTCACGGGGTTCCTGGGCGCGGACAACAAGCCGTCGCCGATCTCCGAGAACGAGGCGCTCAGGATCATGCGCCAGGTGCAGGAGGGGATCGAGCGGCCGAAGCCGTCGGTGTCCTTCGAGGTCGGCGAGCAGGTGCGGGTCTCGGATGGGCCCTTCGCCTCGTTCTCGGGCGTGGTGCAGGACGTCGACGAGGCGCGGGCGCGCCTCAAGATCGACGTGTCGATCTTCGGTCGCGCGACGACCGTCGATCTCGAATACGGGCAGGTCGAGAAGGTCTGACCCGAAACCCGGCTGTGGGAGAGAAGGGCGCCGGCGTTTCGCCGCCGGCCGTCCTCATTCGGACCACGGCTCAACTGCGCGGCCGCTCCGGCGCGCGCACAGGAGAGTGAGAGACCATGGCGAAGAAGGTCGCAGGCTACATCAAACTGCAGGTGCCCGCGGGCTCCGCGAACCCGTCGCCGCCCATCGGGCCGGCGCTCGGTCAGCGCGGCCTGAACATCATGGAGTTCTGCAAGGCGTTCAACGCCCAGACCGGCCAGATGGAGAAGGGGATGCCGATCCCCGTCGTCATCACGGCCTATCAGGACCGCTCCTTCACCTTCGTGATGAAGTCCCCGCCGGTCAGCTACTTCCTGAAGCAGGCGGCCAAGGTCCAGAAGGGCTCGCAGACCACCGGCAAGGGTTCTTTCGTCGGCAAGGTCACGCAGGCTCAGCTCCGCGAGATCGCCGAGAAGAAGATGGCGGACATGAACTGCGACACCGTCGACGCGGCGGTCGCGATGATCGCGGGCTCGGCCCGCTCGATGGGCCTGCAGGTGGAGGGCTGATCATGGCGAAGCTCGGAAAGCGCACGGTCAAGGCCCGCGAGGGCGTCGACCACGTCAAGCTCTACGGTCTCGAAGAGGCGCTCGCGATGGTCAAGGAGCGGGCCACCGCGAAGTTCGACGAGACGATCGAGATCGCCATCAATCTCGGCGTCGACCCGCGTCACGCCGACCAGATGGTCCGCGGCGTCTGCAACCTGCCGAACGGCTCGGGCCGGACGGTGCGCGTCGGCGTGTTCGCGCGCGGCCCGAAGGCCGATGAGGCCAAGGCCGCCGGCGCCGACGTGGTCGGGGCCGAGGACCTGCTCGAGATCGTGCAGGGCGGCAAGATCGAGTTCGACCGCTGCATCGCGACGCCCGACATGATGCCGCTCGTCGGCCGCCTCGGTAAGGTGCTGGGCCCGCGCGGCCTGATGCCGAACCCGAAGGTCGGCACGGTGACCATGGACGTCGCCGGCGCCGTGAAGGCCGCCAAGGGCGGCGCGGTCGAGTTCCGCGTCGAGAAGGCCGGCATCGTGCATGGCGGCGTCGGCAAGGCGTCGTTCGACGCCGAGAAGCTCGCCCAGAACATCAAGGCGTTCGCGGACGCCGTAGTGAAGGCGAAGCCGACCGGCGCCAAGGGCCAGTATGTGCAGAAGATCGCCGTGTCCTCGACGATGGGCCCCGGCGTGCGCGTCGAGCCTTCGTCGGTGCTCAGCGCCTGACGATCGAGATTCCGCTTCGGGGAGATCCGGAGCGGCGCAGGGCAGGGCGGCCTTCCGCCCTGTCCGACCTGTCCGAGAAAGCAGGCGGCCGTCCACGGGGACGGTTCCTTAAGCCCGGAGCACCGGGACCTGCCGAGACGGGGAAGACCGGATGTCGACCCGCGTGAGCGGAACGTCCTCCGGTTCGAACCATCGCCGGGACGTCTCCTTCGAGGCGTCGCGCGCGGACAGGCTTTGAAGCCGCCGTCCTGAACCGGGTTCGCCCGGCCGGGGCGGTCGTCGCAACCCGGCGGTCCGACAACAATGTCGGATCGTCAACCGGAGAGAGCACGTGGACCGCGCGGAAAAGCGTGACATGGTCGCGACGCTGAACTCGGTGTTTTCGAACTCCGGGGCCATCGTCGTCGCTCACTATTCGGGCCTGAACGTCGCCCAGATGTCGACCCTTCGTCGGCAGATGCGCGAGGCGGGCGCGAGCGTGAAAGTCGCGAAGAACCGGCTCGCCAAAATCGCTCTCGAAGGCACGGACGTGTCCCATATCGGATCGCTGCTGCAGGGCCCGACGGTCCTGGCGTACAGCGAGGATCCGGTGGCGGCGCCGAAGATCGCGGTCGAGTTCGCCAAGGCGAACGAGAAGTTCGTGATCCTGGGCGGCGCGATGGGCGCGACCTCCCTGAACCCCGACGGCGTGAAGGCCCTGGCCTCGCTGCCGTCGCTGGACGAACTGCGCGCCAAGCTCGTGGGCCTCATCCAGGCGCCCGCGACCAAGATCGCGCAGCTGTCGACCGCGCCAGCCGCAAAGCTCGCGCGCGTGTTCGGGGCATACGCCAAGCGAGACGAGGCGGCGTGAGCCGCTCCTTCGATAGTCGAAAAACTGGTTCGAACCTGAGGACGAAGAGAAATGGCTGATCTGACGAAGATCGTCGACGAGCTGTCCAACCTGACGGTGCTCGAGGCGGCGGAGCTCGCGAAGCTCCTGGAAGAGAAGTGGGGCGTTTCGGCTGCGGCGGCCGTCGCGGTCGCCGGCCCGGCCGGCGGCGGCGGCGCGGCCGCTCCGGCGGCGGAAGAGCAGACGGAGTTCACCGTCGTGCTCGCGGCCGCGGGCGAGAAGAAGATCGAGGTCATCAAGGAGGTCCGCGCGATCACCGGCCTCGGCCTCAAGGAAGCCAAGGACCTCGTCGAGGCCGCGCCGAAGCCTGTCAAGGAAGGCGTCGCCAAGGACGAAGCCGAGAAGCTCAAGGCCCAGCTCGAGAAGGCCGGCGCCAAGGTCGAGCTCAAGTGAGCTGACGCGGACGAGCGATCGTCCGCGCATGAAAAGACCCGCGGGACGTCCGGTCATCCGGCGCCCGCGGGACGTCAACGGGGAGCCGCGCGGGAATGGCGTCGAAGGACGTCGGTTTCCTGCGCGGCTTTCAGCGCCTTCCAGCGTCACCTGACGCCGGATCGCGGCTTCGAAGCGGGCTCGGCGACGAATTGGAGCCCGCCGCGCCTGATCCAAGGGCCGATCACGGTTTTTGGATCAGGCGTGCCGTCAGCCAGGATTGAGGAAGACGATGGCTCAGCAGATCACCGGCCGCAAGCGTGTCCGCAAGTTCTTCGGCAAGATCCGGGAAGTGACCGAGATGCCGAACCTCATCGAGGTTCAGAAGGCGTCCTATGATCAGTTCCTGTTGTTCGACGGCAAGGAGACCCGTCCGGACGAAGGGCTGCAGACCGTCTTCAAGTCGGTGTTCCCGATCTCGGACTTCTCGAACACCTCGATGCTGGAGTTCGTCTCCTACGAGTTCGAGCAGCCGAAATACGACGTGGACGAGTGCCGCCAGCGCGGCATGACGTTCGCCGCGCCGCTCAAGGTGACGCTGCGCCTGATCGTGTTCGACGTGGACGAGGAGACCGGCGCGAAGTCCGTCAAGGACATCAAGGAGCAGGACGTCTACATGGGCGACATGCCGCTCATGACGTCGAACGGCACCTTCATCGTTAACGGCACCGAGCGCGTCATCGTCTCGCAGATGCATCGCTCGCCCGGCGTGTTCTTCGACCACGACAAGGGCAAGACGCACTCCTCGGGCAAGCTGCTGTTCGCCGCCCGCATCATCCCGTATCGCGGCTCCTGGCTCGACATCGAGTTCGACGCCAAGGACATCGTCCACGCGCGCATCGACCGTCGCCGCAAGATCCCGGTGACGTCGCTGCTGTTCGCGCTCGGCATGGACGGCGAGGAGATCTTAGACACCTTCTACAACAAGGTCCCGCACCAGCGTGACGGCGACGCCTGGCGCATGCCGTTCGACGGCGAGCGCATGAAGGGCTTCAACGCCACCCAGGATCTGATCGACGCCGATAGCGGCGAGGTCGTGCTCGAGGCCGGAAAGAAGCTGACCCCCCGCCAGGCCCGCCTGATCGGCGAGCGCGGCGTCAAGTTCCTCAGGGTCTCGAACGAGGAGATGATCGGCCAGTATGTCGGCGAGGACCTCGTCAATGTCGAGACCGGCGAGATCTGGGCCGAGGCCGGCGAGGAGATCACGGCGAAGCTGCTCGAGCTTCTCCAGGAGGTCGGCGTCGACGAGATCGACCTGCTCGACATCGACCACGTCAACACCGGCGGCTACATCCGCAACACGCTGAACGTCGACAAGAACGCGACCCGCGAGGAGGCGCTGTTCGACATCTACCGCGTGATGCGCCCCGGCGAGCCGCCGACCCTCGACACCGCCGAGGCGATGTTCCAGTCGCTGTTCTTCGATAGCGAGCGCTATGACCTCTCGGCGGTCGGCCGCGTGAAGATGAACATGCGTCTCGACCTCGACGCGCCCGACACCCACCGGACGCTGCGCAAGGAGGACATCCTCGCGGTCGTCAAGACGCTGGTCGACCTGCGCGACGGCAAGGGCGAGATCGACGACATCGACCATCTCGGCAACCGCCGGGTGCGCTCGGTCGGCGAGCTCATGGAGAATCAGTACCGCGTCGGCCTGCTCCGCATGGAGCGCGCCATCAAGGAGCGGATGTCGTCGGTCGAGATCGACACCGTCATGCCGCAGGACCTGATCAACGCGAAGCCCGCGGCCGCGGCGGTGCGCGAGTTCTTCGGCTCGTCCCAGCTCTCGCAGTTCATGGACCAGACGAATCCGCTGTCCGAAATCACTCACAAGCGGCGTCTTTCGGCGCTCGGGCCAGGCGGCCTGACGCGCGAGCGGGCGGGCTTCGAGGTGCGCGACGTGCACCCGACCCATTACGGCCGCATCTGCCCGATCGAGACGCCGGAAGGCCCGAACATCGGCCTGATCAACTCGCTCGCGACCTTCGCGCGCGTGAACAAATACGGCTTCATCGAGAGCCCGTACCGCAAGGTCAAGGACGGCGCGGTGACGGACGAGGTCCACTATCTGTCAGCCGTCGAGGAGGCCAAGCACCACGTCGCGCAGGCGAACGCGGTGATCACCGAGACCGGCCACTTCACCGAGGACCTGATCGTCTGCCGCCACATGGGCGAGGTGGTGTTCGCGCCGATCGAGCGCGTCGACTATATGGACGTGTCGCCGAAGCAGCTCGTCTCGGTCGCGGCGGCGCTCATCCCGTTCCTCGAGAACGACGACGCCAACCGCGCGCTGATGGGCTCCAACATGCAGCGGCAGGCGGTGCCGCTGGTGCGCGCCGACGCGCCCTTCGTGGGCACCGGCATGGAGGCGGTCGTCGCCCGTGATTCCGGCGCCGCGATCGCGGCCCGGCGCTCCGGAGTCATCGACCAGGTCGACGCGACCCGCATCGTCATCCGCGCGACGGAGGAGGCCGACGCGTCGAAGCCCGGCGTCGACATCTACCGGCTGATGAAGTTCCAGCGCTCCAACCAGTCGACCTGCATCACGCAGAAGCCGCTGGTGCGCGTCGGCGACCTCGTCAAGAAGGGCGACATAATCGCGGACGGCCCCTCGACCGAGCTCGGCGAGCTCGCGCTCGGCCGCAACGTGCTCGTCGCCTTCATGCCGTGGAACGGCTACAATTTCGAGGACTCCATCCTCCTCAGCGAGAAGATCGTCTCCGAAGACGTCTTCACCTCGATCCATATCGAGGAGTTCGAGGTGATGGCCCGCGACACCAAGCTCGGGCCGGAGGAGATCACGCGCGACATTCCGAACGTCTCGGAAGAGGCGCTGAAGAACCTCGACGAGGCCGGCATCGTCTATATCGGCGCCGAGGTGCAGGCTGGCGACATCCTGTGCGGCAAGATCACGCCGAAGGGCGAGAGCCCGATGACGCCGGAGGAGAAGCTGCTCCGGGCGATCTTCGGCGAGAAGGCGTCCGACGTCCGCGACACCTCGCTCCGGGTGCCGCCGGGCGTCACCGGCACGATCGTCGAGGTCCGGGTGTTCAACCGCCACGGCATCGACAAGGACGAGCGCGCCCAGGCGATCGAGCGCGAGGAGATCGAGCGGCTCGCCAAGGACCGCGACGATGAGCTCGCGATCCTCGACCGCAACACCTACGCCCGTCTCGCCGAGATGCTGGTCGGCAAGACCGCGGTCGGCGGCCCGAAGTCGATCAAGAAGGACGAGGCCATCACCCGCGAGGCGCTGAGCGACGCGCCGCGCTCCCAGTGGTGGCAGATCGCGGTGTCGGACGACAAGATGATGTCCGACCTCGAGGGCATGCGCGCCCAGTATGACGAGCGGAAGAAGCGGCTCGAGCAGCGGTTCCTCGACAAGGTCGAGAAGCTGCAGCGCGGCGACGAGCTGCCCCCCGGCGTGATGAAGATGGTCAAGGTCTTCATCGCGGTGAAGCGCAAGATCCAGCCGGGCGACAAGATGGCCGGCCGGCATGGCAACAAGGGCGTCGTCTCGCGCATCGTGCCTGTCGAGGACATGCCGTTCCTCGAGGACGGCACCCATGTCGACATCGTGCTGAACCCGCTCGGCGTGCCGAGCCGCATGAACGTCGGTCAGATCCTCGAGACCCATCTCGGCTGGGCCTGCGCGGGCCTGGGCGCCCAGATCGGCAAGGCGATCGACGCCTATCGCGCCGGCGCGGGGCTAAACGACCTCAAGTCGAAGCTCGACGTCGTCTATGGCGACAACGCCGAGATCAAGGGCATGAATGAGGACGAGCTCGTCGAGATGTCCGAGACGCTTCGGCGCGGCGTGCCGATCGCCACTCCCGTGTTCGACGGCGCCAAGGAGGCGGACATCGAGCGCATGCTCGAACTCGCCGGCGTCAACACGTCGGGCCAGGTGACGCTCAGCGACGGGCGGACCGGCGAGTCGTTCGATCGACAGGTGACGGTGGGCTACATATATATGCTGAAGCTCCACCATCTCGTGGACGACAAGATCCACGCCCGGTCGATCGGCCCGTACTCGCTCGTCACCCAGCAGCCGCTGGGCGGCAAGGCGCAGTTCGGCGGCCAGCGCTTCGGCGAAATGGAGGTGTGGGCGCTCGAGGCTTACGGAGCCGCCTACACCTTGCAGGAGATGCTGACGGTGAAGTCCGACGACGTCGCAGGCCGCACGAAGGTCTATGAATCCATCGTGCGCGGCGACGACGCCTTCGAGGCGGGCATCCCCGAGAGCTTCAACGTGCTGGTCAAGGAGATGCGCTCCCTCGGCCTCAACGTCGACCTTCACACGTCCAAGAAGCAGAACTTGCCTCCGGCGGACGCGGCGGAGTGACGGCTCGATCCTAGCGGACGGCCATTCGGCGGACGGGCCTTAGAGCGAGGCCCGTCCGCTGCCGATTTTGGATTTTTAAGCGGACCTGCGAGGCGTTGGCGGCGACGCTCGACGTGGACCGCGGAAGGAGACGGCGATGAACCAGGAAGTGATGAATCTCTTCAACACGCAGGTTCCTGCCCAGACGTTCGACCAGATCCGCATCTCGATCGCCAGCCCGGAGAAGATCCTCTCCTGGTCGTTCGGCGAGATCAAGAAGCCCGAGACGATCAACTACCGGACCTTCAAGCCGGAGCGCGACGGCCTGTTCTGCGCGCGGATCTTCGGGCCGATCAAGGACTACGAGTGCTTGTGCGGCAAGTACAAGCGCATGAAGTACAAGGGCGTCATCTGCGAGAAGTGCGGCGTCGAGGTCACGCTGTCGCGCGTGCGCCGCGAGCGCATGGGTCATATCGAGCTCGCCGCGCCGGTCGCCCATATCTGGTTCCTGAAGTCGCTGCCGTCGCGTATCGGCCTTCTGCTCGACATGACGCTGAAGGACCTCGAGGCGATCCTCTACTTCGAGAAGTATGTCGTCCTGGAGACCGGCCTCACTCCGCTCAAGGACCGTCAGCTGCTGTCGGAGGAGGAGTATCTCCACGCGCAGGACGAGTATGGCGAGGACGCCTTCACGGCCCAGATCGGCGCCGAGGCGATCCAGTCGATGCTGCGCGCGCTCGATCTCGAGAAGATGGCGGCCGACATCCGGGTCGAGATCCAGGAGGCGACCACCGAGCTCAAGCCCAAGAAGCTCGCCAAGCGCCTGAAGATCGTCGAGGCCTTCATCGACTCGGGCAACAAGCCCGACTGGATGATCATGACCGTCGTGCCGGTGATCCCGCCGGACCTGCGCCCGCTCGTGCCGCTCGACGGCGGCCGCTTCGCGACCTCGGACCTCAACGACCTCTAC
This sequence comes from Hansschlegelia zhihuaiae, assembly GCF_004103825.1. Taxonomy (GTDB): domain Bacteria; phylum Pseudomonadota; class Alphaproteobacteria; order Rhizobiales; family Methylopilaceae; genus Methylopila; species Methylopila zhihuaiae. The sequence goes on along the minus strand of NZ_RYFI01000034.1, from coordinate 10,320 downwards.
CGCCGCGTCATCAACCGCAACAACCGCCTCAAGCGTCTGATCGAGCTGCGCGCGCCGGACATCATCATCCGCAACGAGAAGCGCATGCTTCAGGAGGCGGTCGACGCGCTGTTCGACAACGGCCGCCGCGGGCGCGTGATCACGGGCGTCAACAAGCGCCCGCTGAAGTCGCTCTCCGACATGCTGAAGGGCAAGCAGGGCCGTTTCCGCCAGAACCTGCTCGGCAAGCGCGTCGACTATTCGGGCCGTTCGGTCATCGTGGTCGGCCCGGAGCTGAAGCTGCACCAGTGCGGCCTGCCGAAGAAGATGGCGCTCGAGCTGTTCAAGCCGTTCATCTATTCGCGGCTGGACGCCAAGGGCCTGTCGGCGACCGTGAAGCAGGCCAAGAAGCTGGTCGAGAAGGAGAAGCCGGAAGTCTGGGACATCCTGGACGAGGTGATCCGCGAGCACCCGGTGATGCTGAACCGCGCGCCGACGCTGCACCGCCTCGGCATCCAGGCCTTCGAGCCGGTGCTGATCGAGGGCAAGGCGATCCAGCTGCATCCGCTGGTCTGCGCCGCGTTCAACGCCGACTTCGACGGCGACCAGATGGCCGTGCACGTGCCGCTGTCGCTGGAAGCTCAGCTTGAGGCCCGCGTGCTCATGATGTCGACCAACAACATCCTGCACCCGGCGAACGGCGCGCCGATCATCGTGCCGTCGCAGGACATCGTGCTCGGCCTCTACTACCTCACGCTCATGCGCGACAACGAGCCCGGCGAGGGCTCGCTGTTCTCGAACATGGGCGAGCTCGAGCACGCCCTGTTCGCCAAGGCGGTGACGCTCCACACCAAGATCAAGGGTCGCTTCGTCAGCGTCGACGACAATGGCGAGAAGGTCGCCAAGGTCTACGAGACCACGCCCGGCCGGATGATGCTTGGACAGCTGCTGCCCAAGACCCCGAAGCTCACCTTCGACGTCGTCAACAAGCTGATGACCAAGAAGGAAATCTCGAACATGATCGACACCGTCTACCGCAACTGCGGCCAGAAGGACACGGTCATCTTTTGCGACCGGATCATGTCGCTCGGCTTCCACAACGCGTTCAAGGCCGGCATCTCGTTCGGCAAGGACGACATGGTGGTGCCCGAGACCAAGACGAAGATCGTCGAGGACACCCGCACGCTCGCCAAGGAATATGAGCAGCAGTACCAGGACGGCCTGATCACCCAGGGCGAGAAGTACAACAAGGTCGTCGACGCCTGGGCGAAGTGCACGGACAAGATCGCCGAGGAGATGATGGCGCGCATCTCGTCCGTTCAGGTCGACAAGGAGACCGGCCGCGCCAAGCAGATCAACTCGATCTACATGATGAGCCATTCGGGCGCCCGCGGCTCGCCGGCGCAGATGAAGCAGCTCGCCGGCATGCGCGGCCTGATGGCGAAGCCCTCCGGCGAGATCATCGAGAGCCCGATCATCTCGAACTTCAAGGAAGGCCTGTCGGTGCTCGAGTACTTCAACTCGACCCACGGCGCCCGCAAGGGCCTCGCCGACACGGCGTTGAAGACGGCCAACTCCGGCTATCTGACACGCCGCCTCGTCGACGTCGCGCAGGACTGCATCATCACCGAGGACGATTGCGGCACAGACGCCGGCATCCGCGTCCGTCCGGTGGTGGACGCGGGCCAGATCGTCGCGACGCTCGGCATGCGCACCCTCGGCCGCACCACGGCCGAAGACGTCGAGCACCCTGCGACCGGTGAGGTGATCGTCCCGAAGAACACGCTGATCGCCGAGAAGGACGTCGACCTGATGGCCGCCGCCAGCGTCCAGGAGGTCCGCATCCGGTCGGTGCTGACCTGCGAGACCAAGGTCGGCGTCTGCAAGGCCTGCTACGGTCGCGACCTCGCGCGCGGCACGCCCGTCAACATGGGCGAGGCCGTCGGCGTCATCGCGGCGCAGTCGATCGGCGAGCCGGGCACCCAGCTCACCATGCGCACCTTCCACATCGGCGGCACGGCGCAGCTTGCGGATTCCTCCTTCATCGAGAGCTCCTTCGAGGGATCGGTGAAGATCCGCAACCGCAACGTGGCGCGGAACTCGGACGGCGACCTGATCGTGATGGGCCGCAACGTCGCGGTGATCATCCTCGACGCCAACGGCGTGACCGAACGCTCGACACATCGCCTGCAGTACGGCTCGAAGCTCCGGGTCGACGACGGCGACAAGATCAAGCGCGGCCAGCGCATCGCGGAGTGGGACCCCTACACCCGCCCGATCCTGACCGAGGTCGACGGCAAGACGGCGTTCGAGGATCTGGTCGAAGGCGCCTCCGTCAAGGAGACGTCGGACGAGGCGACCGGCATCACCAAGCGCGTGGTCATGGACTGGCGGACGTCGACCCGTTCGGCGGACCTCAAGCCGTCGATTATCGTCCAGGACAAGGACGGCAAGATCCTCAAGCCCGCCAAGGGCGGCGAGGCGCGTTACCAGCTCGCCCCGGACGCGATCTTGTCGGTCTCTCCGGGCTCCGAGGTCAAGGCCGGCGACGTGCTGGCCCGCATCCCGACCGAGAGCGCCAAGACGCGCGACATCACGGGCGGTCTTCCGCGCGTGGCGGAGCTGTTTGAGGCGCGTCGTCCCAAAGACGCGGCGATCATCGCCGAGGTCTCTGGCACCGTGCAGTTCGGCAAGGACTACAAGAACAAGCGCCGCATCACGCTTGTGCCGAGCGAAGACGGCGTCGAGCCGGTCGAGTACCTGATCCCGAAGGGCAAGCACATCCAGCTGCAGGATGGCGACGTCGTGGAGCAGGGCGACTACATCGTCGACGGCAACCCGGCGCCGCACGACATCCTGGCGATCAAGGGCGTGGAGGAGCTTGCCGCCTACCTCGTCAACGAGATCCAGGAGGTCTACCGGCTGCAGGGCGTCCAGATCAACGACAAGCACATCGAGGTGATCGTCCGCCAGATGCTGCAGAAGGTCGAGATCTCGGACGCCGGCGAGACCGAGCTCATCACCAATGAGCAGGTCGACCGGATGGACTTCGACGCGGTCAACGCCAAGGCGCTGGAGGAGGGCAAGAAGCCGGCGGTCGGCCACCCGGTCCTGCTCGGCATCACCAAGGCGAGCCTGCAGACCCGCTCCTTCATCTCCGCCGCCTCCTTCCAGGAGACGACGCGGGTGCTCACGGAGGCCGCGGTCAACGGCAAGGCGGACGATCTCGAGGGCCTCAAGGAGAACGTCATCGTCGGCCGCCTGATCCCGGCGGGCACCGGATCGGTGATGAACAAGGTGCGCGAGATCGCGACCCATCGCGACGAGCTGATCCTGAAGCAGCGCGCCCGGGAGCAGGCCGCTGCGGCCCCCGCGCCGGAGGCCCAGCTGCTGCCGACGCCGGACGCCGCCGAGTGACGGCTGTCTGGCCGGAGCCCAAGGGTCCGGCCAGCGTGTCAGCATGAAGAGAGGCCGCCGGCGTTGACGTCCGGCGGCCTCTCCTTTTTGCGTCTCGCTTGCGGCGTCGGCGATCAGTCGGACGCGAGGGTGGTCGGGGTGAGCTCCACCTTGCCGGCCAGAACGTCGGCGACCGACAGCAGCGGGTAACCGGCGGTGACGTCCTTGCTCTCGCGCCAGGCGTTGACGATCTCGTCGCGAAGCTGGGTGATGCCCATGCCGAGCTGCTGGTTGACGATCTTCAGCGCCTTCGGCGAGGCGGAGGCGTAATCGTCCTTGCGCGCCGCCTCATAGACCGGCTCGATCTGCGCGAGCGACTCTCCGAGATACGCCGCCACCCGCTTCTCGATCGGGGCGTCGTCCTTCGGAGCGGAGTAGTTCGGGATCGACTTCCTCACGTCCTTGAAGTCGATGAAGTCCCGGACGAACGCGCCTTCGAACGGGCCGTGGATCGGGGCGGTCGTGTAGCCCTTCGGGTTCGGATAGTCGCCCCATCCATTGAAGTGGACGGAGACGTGCATCGGTTGGCTGGCGTCCTACATGAAGTGGCTCCAGTAGCCGATGTCGCGCAGGATCAGCTTGCGCCGGATGTCGAGCTGCGTCTCCCAGTAGGCGATCTGCTTCTTCTTGCCGGCGTCCTGGGCCTGCTTCAGGCCGACCTCGAGGACCCGGTAGATGCCGAAGTCCTTCCGGAGCTGCTGGTAGCCGTCGATCATGGCGTAGGCCAGATAGCCCGCGCTGTACTGGGTCTGGCCCGCCGGCTTGGTGGCGCTGCGCTGAGCCGTGTCGTAGTCGCGGCGGGAGAGCGGAAGCTCGCTCAGCTTGACCGCGCCGCCGAGGATGAAGCCGTTGTCGTCGACGTCGATATAGTGGCCGGGGTCGCGCTCGAAGTCATGGGCGTTCGGCTCGGTCGAGATGCGGCCGTCCGTCACCGAGGTGATCCTGCCTGCGGTCTTCGAGACGTCGGGCTCCGCGCTCAGTTCGCCGACGAAGGTCTGGGCTTCGTCGGTCATAAGGAAGTCCGGAAGATCGGCGCCCTTGGGAAGCTTCGCCATCGCGATCTCTCCCATCTTCGTATGGCCCGTGTGTCCCCAGGCCCACGCGGCGGTCGTCATCCCGGCGAAGCAGCAACCCGCCATTATGGCGCGAACCAACCCGCTGTTCTTGTGGTTGTAAGTCATCCCTGTCACACTCTCTCGCTTGAGAAGTAGTATCAATTTAACGACGCGCATGTATATTTTGTACTGCATGCAGTATTTATGACAAAGGGGTGGCCTATAAACTGCTTTTCGAAATGCGAACGCCTAGAATGTAGGGAAATCCATTATAAGACAATTGAATAGAGGGGTTGTGACAGAGTTCTTGAATTTGGCGCCATCGGCGCCCCTATCTCAGGGCCCCGCCGGGCCGGACGCAGGCGGTCCGCGGAGCCGCGCCGGGACCATCGTCCGCGGCGTCGCCTAAGGGCCTCTTTTCAGGTTGTGGCTTTAGGCGGTAACACCGTGGGGGCTCCCGCGAGAGCGCGTTATCTTTGAGCGCGCGGCTGGCTGCCGCATGGTCTGGACACTCGGAGGGCGGTCTCTTGAGCGACGACATCGTCGACCGGATCTACGAAGCCGCGGTGCTGCCCGAGCTCTGGCCGCTTCTGTTCCACGACGTCTCCAAGGCGCACGGCTTCGTGGGCGGCGCGATGTTTTCGGCCAACCCGAAGTTCCAGCGCGGCGTCGCCTCTCCGGGCGTCGAGGAGGCGCTCGCGGCCTTCTTCGCCGGCGGCTGGCAGGAGCGGAACAGCCGGGCGCCCCGGACGGCCGCCAAGAACTATCCGGGCTTCGTGCGCGACGAAGACATCCTCACCGAAGAGGAGATCGCGACAGACCCGATGTATGTCGAGCTGCTTCGGCCGTTCGGCCTCGGCTACGGGGCCGGGTCGGTCGTCGACTGCCCGAGCGGCGACCAGGTGGTCTTCACCTTCGAGCGCGCGGGCGCGCTCGGCTCGACGCCGGTCGAGGTTCTGGCCCAGCTCGACAAGCTGCGGCCGCACCTCGCCCGCGCCTCGGTGTTTTCGGCCCGGCTCGACCTCGAGCGGTCGCGGGCGCAGGTCGAGGCGCTCGCTGAGCTTGGCCTGCCCGCCGCGGTGCTCGGGCCGACCGGCCGCGCGCTCGCCGCGAACGACCTGTTCGAGGCGTTCCGGGACCAGGCGTCGATCGGCGCGTGGAACGCAGTGACGCTGAGGGACCCGGCGGCGCAGCGGCTGTTCCTGGAGGCTCTCGGACGTCCGGCCGGCGAGGGTTCTTCCGGGCGCTCCATGCCTGTGCGGGCGACCGCCGAGGCGCCGCCTGCCGTCCTTCACCTGCTGCCGGTCCGCCGCTCCGCCAGGGATGTGTTCTCGCAGGCCGCCTGGCTGCTGGTCGCGACGCCGCTCGGGCGGCGGTCGGCGCCAGAGGCCGCCATCCTCGCCGGACTGTTCGACCTCACGCCCGCCGAGGCGCGGGTCGCGCATGGGCTGGTCAGGGGCGACTCGGTCGCCGAGATCGCCGCCAAGCACGGTCTCGCCGACTCGACCGTGCGCAACCAGCTGCGGGCGGTCTTCGCGAAGACCGGCGCCTCGCGCCAGAGCGAGCTTGTGCTGATGTGCGGCGCCGTCGGGCTCGCAGGATCACCGGATCCGGAAATGTCCGCGTAGACTCGGAAAAGACTTACGATCACAATGGATTACGCAGGACGAAAATGAGCGCCCGACCATAAGCGAGCCGCGAAGCTGGAGCGGCGGCGCGGCGCGAGAGGGAGGTCCAGGGCATGGCCGAAGCTCAACCCGGCCCGGCGTACGGCGCCGCCGTAGACGCGATCTATGCGAGCATCGGAGATTCGGCGCGATGGGTCCCGGCGCTGCAGGCGATCGCCGCCGTCACCGACGACATCGGCGCGATCTTCATCTACCCGCGCGGCGACGGCACGCTCGGCTCGATCGTCACGCCCGGCCTCGAGGCCGTGCAGGCCCAATTTGAGTCCGACGAATGGGCGACCCGCGACCTGCGCTACGAGCGCGCGCTGGACCGCGGCTACGTCGCGAGCGGAACCTGCGTCACCGACCGGCATGTCGTGAGCGACGAGGAGATCGAGACTCACCCTTATTACGTCGACTTGCTGCGTCCTCACGGGCTCAAATATTTCGCGGGGCTCAACATCTCGCCGTCGCCTTCCGCCGGGGCGGCGCTCAGCGTGCAGCGCGGGCCGCACAAGCCGCCCTTCTCGGACGAGGAGCTCGACGTCGTTTCCCGCCTCGGAAAACATGTCGAGTCGGCCCTGCGCATCAGTCTGAGCCTTCGCGACAGGGCGTCCGGGTCGCTCATGGCCGCCGGCGCCGACGGAGGTCGGCCGACCCCGCGGGTTGGGGTTGGCGACGTTCAGCAGACCGAACTGTCCCGGATGTTCGCCCTGCTGGCCGCCTCCTGACCCTCGTCGGACTGTCTGCGGGGCCGTCGCCGCTAGCCCTTCTTCGATTCCGAGGGTTGACGCTCACCGACTCGCGGGGTAGAAGCCGCCCACTCTTCGGCAGGCGGTGATCCCACGCTGCTCGGTCCGCGGTCCAACGCGCCGACATTCCGGGATCAAACGCTGTCGCGACCAGCTTGGGTCAGTTGCGGGTACACGATCTCCGTCGCTTGTCGGCGGCGATCCTCTGCAAGGAGCGGGCGCTTCCTTCGGGAGACCGAAGGCGAGCGTCGTTTCGTTTTGCGCGTCGGGTCTCGGTCCGTCGCGCCGAACGCATTCGAGATTGAAGAAGGCGGTAAGGCGAACAATGCCCACCATCAGCCAGTTGATCCGCAAGCCGCGGCAGGCGCCGACGGCGCGCAACACGGTTCCGGCGCTCCAGGCGTGCCCGCAGAAGCGCGGCGTCTGCACGCGCGTCTACACCACGACCCCGAAGAAGCCGAACTCGGCGCTCCGCAAGGTCGCCAAGGTCCGCCTGACCAACGGCTTCGAGGTCATCGGCTACATTCCGGGCGAAGGCCATAACCTTCAGGAGCACTCGGTGGTCATGATCCGCGGCGGCCGCGTGAAGGACCTTCCGGGCGTGCGTTACCACATCCTGCGCGGCGTGCTCGACACGCAGGGCGTCAAGAACCGCAAGCAGCGCCGGTCGAAATACGGCGCGAAGCGGCCGAAGTGAGGATCTGAGCGATGTCCCGTCGTCACTCCGCCGAACGCCGCGAGATCCATCCCGACCCCAAATTCGGGGATCTGGTCGTCTCGAAATTCATGAACACCGTCATGAAGCACGGCAAGAAGTCGGCCGCCGAGCGCATCGTCTACGGCGCGTTCGACCAGGTCGAGTCGAAGGTCAAGCAGAGCCCGGTCGCGGTGTTCCATCAGGCGCTCGAGAACATCTCGCCGGCGCTCGAGGTTCGCTCCCGCCGCGTCGGCGGCGCGACCTACCAGGTGCCGGTCGAGGTTCGTCCGGAGCGCCGGCAGGCGCTCGCGCTGCGCTGGCTGCTCGCCTCGGCGCGCGCCCGCAACGAGAAGACCATGGTGGACCGTCTGTCCGCCGAACTCATCGACGCCTCGAACAACCGTGGTTCCGCGGTGAAGAAGCGCGAGGACACGCACCGCATGGCGGACGCGAACCGCGCCTTCTCGCACTACCGCTGGTGATTTGAGCCGAGATCGAAGGACTGTCCCCCATGCCCCGCTCTCACGCGATCGAAGATTATCGTAACTTCGGCATCATGGCGCATATCGACGCCGGGAAGACGACGACGACCGAGCGCGTCCTGTTCTATTCGGGCAAGTCGCACAAGATCGGCGAAGTCCACGACGGCGCCGCGACCATGGACTGGATGGAGCAGGAGCAGGAGCGCGGCATCACGATCACGTCGGCCGCGACCACGACCTTCTGGAAGGACAAACGCCTCAACATCATCGACACGCCGGGCCACGTCGACTTCACCATCGAGGTCGAGCGTTCGCTGCGCGTGCTCGACGGCGCGGTATGCGTGCTCGACGGCAACCAGGGCGTCGAGCCGCAGACCGAGACCGTCTGGCGCCAGGCCGACAAATACGAGGTGCCGCGGATCGTGTTCGTCAACAAGATGGACAAGATCGGCGCCGACTTCTTCCGCTGCGTGAAGGAGATCGACACCCGCGTCGCGGGAAAGCCGGTCTGCATCCAGCTGCCGATCGGCTCGGAGTCGAACTTCCTCGGCATCATCGACCTCGTCCGCATGAAGGCGGTCGTGTGGGACAACGAGAACCTTGGCGCGACCTTCCGCGACGAGGAGATCCCGGCCGACCTCGCCGATCAGGCGGTCGAGTATCGCGGCAAGATGATCGAGGCCGCGGTCGAGCTGGACGACGCTGCGCTCGAGAAGTTCCTCGAGGGCGAGGAGCCGGACGAGGCGACGCTCAAGGCCCTGCTGCGCAAGGCCGTGCTGACGCGCGCCTTCACCCCGATCCTCTGTGGCTCGGCTTTCAAGAACAAAGGCGTTCAGCCGCTGCTCGACGCAGTCGTCGACTATCTGCCGAGCCCGCTCGACCGCGGCGCGGTCGACGGCGTCGACTTCAAGACCGAAGAGCCGGTCACCCGCGAGCCGTCGGACGACGCCGGCCTGTCGGTGCTCGCATTCAAGATCATGGATGACCCGTTCGTCGGGACCATCACCTTCTGCCGCGTCTATTCGGGCAAGCTCGAGTCCGGCTCGACCCTGCTGAACTCGACGCGCGACAAGAAGGAGCGCGTCGGCCGCATGCTGCTGATGCATGCGAACAACCGCGAGGACATCAAGGAGGCCTATGCGGGCGACATCGTCGCGCTCGCCGGCCTCAAGGACGTCCGCACCGGCGACACGCTGTGCGACCCGAACAAGGCCGTGATCCTCGAGCAGATGGTCTTCCCGGAGCCCGTGATCGAGATCGCGATCGAGCCGAAGACCAAGGCCGACCAGGAGAAGCTGGGCGTCGCGCTGTCGAAGCTCGCGGCCGAAGATCCGTCCTTCCGCGTCTCGACCGACCAGGAGTCGGGCCAGACCATCCTGAAGGGGATGGGCGAGCTCCATCTCGACATCAAGGTCGACATCCTGAAGCGCACCTACAAGGTCGAGGCCAACATCGGCGCGCCGCAGGTCGCCTATCGCGAGACGCTGACCAAGCCGGTCGACATCGACTACACGCATAAGAAGCAGACCGGCGGCACTGGCCAGTTCGCCCGCGTGAAGATCCATGTCGAGCCGAACGAGGCCGGCGCGGGCTTCGCCTTCGAGTCGAAGATCGTCGGCGGCGCGGTGCCGAAGGAGTACATCCCGGGCGTTCAGAAGGGCATCGAGTCCGTGATGGGCGCGGGCGTCGTGGCCGGCTTCCCGGTCGTGGACGTCAAGGTCGAGCTGCTCGACGGCGCCTTCCACGAGGTCGACTCGTCGGTCCTCGCCTTCGAGATCGCGTCCCGCGCGGCGTTCCGCGAGGCCCTGCAGAAGGGCGGCGCGGTTCTGCTCGAGCCGATCATGAAGGTCGAGGTCGTCACCCCCGAGGATTACACGGGCTCGGTGATCGGCGACCTCAACTCCCGGCGCGGCCAGATCCAGGGCCAGGACATGCGCGGCAACGCCAATGTCGTGAACGCGATGGTGCCGCTCGCCAACATGTTCGGCTACATCAACACGCTGCGTTCGTTCAGCCAGGGCCGGGCGAACTATACGATGGAATTCGACCACTACGAGCAGGTTCCGTCCAACGTCGCGCAGGAAGTCCAGGCCAAATACGCCGGGTGACCTTGCGCGCTTGAGACGACGAAGCCTGAGTTCAACGAACTGATACGAGAAAAGAACGGAGCCTTAAGGCCATGGCCAAGGAAAAGTTCGCGCGGACGAAGCCGCATTGCAACATTGGGACGAT
>NZ_RYFI01000033.1 GCF_004103825.1 Hansschlegelia zhihuaiae | reverse complement strand
TCGGGCGAGCCTTCCACAAGGCGCGCGCGAACCTTGATGTCCCGCCCGTCGAACAGCATGACGATCCCGTAGGTCGAAATTTGTGAAGGTCGCTAGTCCAAATCGGCAGGCGCAGAGCGCTTAGGTCCTCAGAGTGCCGCCTTATCACGGCATCTTCCACCAGGCGAACAGCACGCCGCTGACGATCGCGAGCGCGATACGCAATCGCACTGGGCCGCCCGGGAAACGGACGGCCCATTGGCCAGTGGCTTAAGTCTGACTTCTAAGCTGAATGTCGCTGGTTCGAATCCAGCCGGGGTCGCCATTCTCATATCCAAACGACGGCGCCGGCGTCCGACTGACGGGCGACGCTCAGCGCCAACTTGCGCAGGCCGGCGCCGCGTTTCGGTCGATCAGAAGCCCGGCCCTAAGTAGTATTCCGGACGCGGTGGCCGCCTTCTTGCGCGATTGTCAAGCTCCGCGCATCGCCCGTACAGGAGGCTCTCATGCGAATGCGTCATTGTCTGGCGTCGTTCGGGATATTGGGATGCCTCCTGACTGGCCAGACCGCAAAGGCCCAGTCCCCTGGACCCGGCCTGATCTACACGTCGATCCAGCCATGTCGGGCGTTCGGGTCCATGCAGATCCCGAAGGGCCAGACCAGAGATTTTCAGGTCGGCGGCGCCGCGAACTTCGCATCGCAGGGCGGACCGGATCAAGGCTGTAAAATCCCCGCCTCCGCCAGAGCCGTGTCGATCTCGCTATCCGCACGGTCGTCAAACGTCGGCTTTCTGACGGCGTTCGCCCAGGGCGCGCCCAAACCGGGCACGAATTCCGTCAGTTTTGGAGCGAACCAGACCGAGACCGCCGGCTCCATCATCGCGCTCGGTCCGACAGGGCAGATCTCGATCAATGTCAGCCAGACCGCAACGCTCTATGGCGACGTCACGGGATATTACAGTCCCGAAATGATGGTCTGGTTCAACACGCGTGGCGAAATATTGAGGAAGACAAGTCCTATATTGGCCGTCCGAAAAGCTACGGCCGTCGGCACATATTACGTCGACGTGGACCGCTATGTCGGAAATTGCTACGCCTTCTCGCAAGGCGCATCTTTCATCACGTCCGGAACGGAAATACATGATTACGACGTTGGCGTGGTGGCCCGTTCGATTTACACGAACGAACCGACTGACGCGGTATTAACGCTAAAGATATCATGCTGATGTAGCGGGGATGGCTTCAGGTCGGCGCCGGCGCGCGTCAGCCGGGAGCCGAGAGAGCAGGGCGGGCTTCGGCGCCGTGACGCCCGCCGGTCGCAGATCGGTCCGCTCCCGCGGTGCGAGGGTTAGGGCGCCGCACAGAGTCGGCCTCGTCTGAGAACATGACGACACACGGGGCGGGGAGCGGCCTGACGTCGCTCCGGGGAGCAGGAATGGCGTCTCGCCTGCGGCCGATCGCGGACCGCGCCTTGCCGATCGGCGCGCTGTCGATGGGACTGGGGCTCCGGTTCGGCGAGGCTCAGTTCGAAGCGCTACAGTTTCCGGTCTCGGCGTCGATTTCGGCCGTCGCTGTCGCGCTTCTGCTCGTCACTGTCTTCGTCGTGCTCGAGCACGCCGACGCCGTGGCGCACCGGATCGGCGAGCCCTACGGAACGCTGCTTCTGACATTCGCCGTGACGACGATCGAGGTGTCGATCATCCTCTCCATGATGCTGCATGGCGAGAACAACCCGACGCTCGCCAGAGAGTCGGTGTTCTCCACGGTCATGATCGTGTGCTCGGGTCTGGTGGGCGGCTGCCTCACGGTCGGCGGCTGGCGGCACCGCCATCAGAACCTGAAGCGCGAAGGCACGAGCGCGTTCCTTTCGGTGCTCATCGCGCTCACCGGCCTCACGCTCCTGCTTCCGAATTACACCCTCGCCACCGACCGCGGGACATTCTCGACGACGCAACTCGCCTTCGTGGGAGCGCTTTCGCTCCTGCTCTACGCCGGCTTCGTCTTCGCGCAGACCGTCCGGCACCGCGACGACTTCGTCGAGGATCGCTCTGACGCGGCGGCCGAGGCCGAGCACGTCCCTTCCGGCGGGGCCGGCGTCCATCTGCTGCTTCTGATGGCGGGGCTCGGAGGCGTCGTCCTTCTCGCAGAGCACATCGCCGCCGGGATCGAGACCGGACTGGTCGCGCTTGACGTCCCGCAAGCCGACGCGATCGTCGGCGCGCTGATCGCGGCCCTCGTCCTGGCGCCGGAGGGCGTCTCGGCGCTCCGCGCCGCCTTTCACAACGAGCTGCAGCGGAGCCTCAATATCGCTCTCGGTTCGGCCTGCGCGACCATCGGCCTGACGGTGCCGGCCGTCGCGGTCGCGAGTCTGATCACCGGGCGGGAGCTCGCGCTTGGCCTCAGCGAAGGCGACAGCGTGCTCCTCGCTCTGGCGCTCCTGATCTGCGTGGTGAGCTTCGGGACGGGACGCACGACGATCTTGACGGGCCTCGTCCATCTGGTGGTGTTCGTGGCCTATCTGCTGCTGATCGTCGTTCCCTAAAGCGTCACCGGCGCCGTCATCGCCGGGCTTGACCCGGGATCCATTGCCTCTGGCTGCGCAAGGGGCGGCACGCCTGCGTCGCGTGCGGCCTGGAGAATGCGCGGCAGCGCGTGCCCGTCGTCGCGCACGAAGCGGCGGCGCGCCAGATTGTCCAGCGCCTCCGTCACCTTGCGGCGATAGACCCCGTAGGACCGCGTATCGCTCCTCGACTGGGGAGCGTCGACGCCGGTCCCGCGCCGCTGACAAGCGCAGACCCGGAGCGATCGGCGCCGTCGGTCAACGAAGCCTCGGCTTGTCGCCCGTTACGGGTTTCTTTGGCGCCGAATGATCGTCCGGTTTTCGCGTGGCGTCCCGGTCGTCGAATGGCTCGGCGCTGTGCGCGCCATCGTTCTTCGAAGCCGCGCGCGAAGGCGCCATCGACCCCTTGGCGTCTTCCTTGATCCTCTTCGCGGCCCTGCTCTTCGACCCGTCCATGGCGCTCAATTGTTCCAGTCACGCGAGCCCTGATCCTGCCGCGCGACAGGTTCCGGGTGCTCATCCTGGTGCTTCGCGGACGCGATCAAGGCGGCCTTGCGGCTCGGATAGCTGCCGAATGTCATGCCGCCGATGCGATAGGTCCAGCTGCCGTTCTTCTCGATGATCTCCGGCGTTTCGTCGGGCATGGCGATCCTTCTCGTCTGAGACGAAAACCGGCGAAACGCCTCATCGTTCCTCGATCGCCGCGCCGCCACGTCACCCGTCTCAGCCCCCCGTCTGCTCATTGGACGCGCTTGTCGGCTTTGAGTCCGGCGACCCTTGAAAGCGCAGATAGATGGAGAGGACGATCAACACTGCGGTCGCCAAGAATTCGGATTGCCAGTTCTGGAAGGACTCGAACCAGTGAGCGCCATGCCTGCGAGAGAGACGAGAAACATGGCCGTCAAAGTGATCGTCAGGCCGTTGTCGCGGAGGAGTCGTCTCATCGATCTCGCTGTCTCCGCGATACGCAGATCAAGAGGAAGGAACAGACCGGCTAGCCTAGCGTTTCTCGTACCCACCTCAAGCGGAGATGACGACGTGGCTGATAAGGGACTCGAAAAGCTATTCCACGAGACGTTGAAGGACATTTACTACGCCGAGCGCAAGATTCTCCGCGCTTTGCCGAAGATGGCGCGGGGCGCGCAGGATCCGAAGCTCAAGGCGGCGTTCGAGAAGCATAGGGAGGAGACGGAAGGTCAGGTCGAACGGCTGCAGCGCGTGTTCGAAATCATCGGCAAATCCGCCCGCGGGAAGACGTGCGACGCCATCGAGGGGATCATTTCGGAAGGCGAGGAGATCCTGGACGAGTTCAAGGGCGATCCGGCTCTCGACGCGGGACTCGTCGCCGCGGCGCAGGCCGTCGAGCACTATGAGATCGCGCGCTACGGAACCCTCAAGACCTGGGCGGAGCATCTCGACCTCAAGGAGGCCGCGAAGCTTCTCGAGGAGACCCTCGCGGAGGAGAAGAAGACCGACGCCGATCTCTCGAAGCTCGGCGCGAGCGCGGCCAACCTCAAGGCCCAGAAGGCCGCCTGATCAGGTGAACTCATTTGCAGGCGGCGGCCGTCGGCCATCGGCCGGCGCCTGTTTTTTCTGCCGAGCGGTTCGCCTCCGGCGTCGCATTCCAGACCATCAGCTAGTGGCCGCGATCGAACGCCGACCCCGCTGGCGCGCGAGCCCGACCAGGCGGATGACCTCCTCGTCCGTCGTCTGGGCGAAGTCGCGATAATGGAGGCCTACGGCTCGGAAGTTCGGCGGCGCGCCCAGAACAACCGCCTCGTCCGCATCGGCGGCCAGGAGGCCGCAGACGTCTTTCGGGCCGACCGGGACGGCAAGAACGAGCCGCTTCGGCCCGGTTCGCCTCACCCCTTTCAGCGCGGCGCGGGCGGTCCCGCCGGTCGCGACGCCGTCGTCCACGACGATCACGGTGCGGCCGGCCGCGGAGATCGGCGCCCGGTCGCACCGATAGACGGCGCGCCTGCGCTCGATCTCGCGCAATTGCCGCCGGATCTCGCCGTCCACATAGCCGGCCGGCGGCGAGACTTTCGCCAGTGCGCCCTCATTCAACACGACCTGGGGCTCGGCGCCGTCGACCACCGCGCCGAGCCCGAATTCCTCGAAGCCCGTCGCGCCGAGCTTGCGGACGATGAGCAGTTCGAGATCGGCGTCGAGCGCCTCCGCGACCTCGAAACCAACCGGTACGCCGCCGCGCGGGAGCGCCAGCACCAGCGGGCGTTCCAGCGCGATAGTCGTCAGCGCGTCAGCGAGCCTGCGCCCAGCGTCCCGGCGGTCAGCGAACTCGCCCACTGGTCGCCGCATGGATCAAACTCCGTGCGAGACGGCGGCGGCGCCACGGAACGCCACGGCGAGCGACGCCGCGCCGACGTCGACCCTAACCGAAGATAAGCGTCGCCGGCAGGAGTAGCCTAGAGCAATCCTGACTGCGTTCCGCTGTCCGGTTTTGCGCTGGGGCGCAGCGCGGCGGCGGATCATGCGGATCCACCGCCGCCCTTCGCGTCAGCGTCTCCTGCATTCCGGCAGGGACGCGTCGTCGTTCGGATTCGCGGGCGGCGGCACGCCCGCGTCGAGTCCGGCCTGGAGTAGGCGCGGTAGCGCGGCCTTGGCGTCGTCGCACAGCATGAAGCGGCGGCGCACCAGATTGTCGAGCGCCTCCGTCACCTTGCGGCGATAGACCCCGTAGGACGCGTATCGCTCCTCGACCGACGCGCGCGGGTCGCCGGCCGCCTGGCGGTCCGCTGCAGTGCGTGGGAAGGGGATGTACTGACCTGATCCTTCGCAGCCGTCATTCGCCCACACGCCCGCCCGCAAAGCCCAGCCCGTATAGGTCGCGAGCGGAACCGTCACCTCGGGCAGGCGGATGCCGGAGATCTCGTTGCCGTCGCTGTCGGTCGTCGGCACGAAGCTCGGATAGATCGGGCCGTTCGCCGGGTTGTCCTCGTAAGGAGTGCTGACGACCGGCGGATTGATGGTCGGAACGCCCGTTTCGTAGAATTTCGGGCCATAGTCGAAGCGGTAGCGCGTGGTCTTCAAACCCGTATAGGTGACGCCCGGAATCTCCGGGAAGCCGACCGCCTGCTGCGGCAGCGGCGGAACCAGCGTTCCGTCTCCGAGATGCGGGATCTCGGATGGCGGCGGCTCGATCCCGAGCGTCGACCATTGGTCGAGCGCCTGCCACAGCGCGCGCTGCACCGGGGCGGAGTCGATCGGGTTCTGGAACTGCTGGCACAGGCCCTTCGAGGTTGGATCGCCCGGCCCGCCATGGTTCTTGCTCGAAAGCAGATAGAGCCGCGCGTCGGGGTGGTCGGGCAGGTCGCGCTTGCCCTTCGGGTCGGTGTGCATCAGCGACGCGGCCTTCACCCAATATTCGTTGGATGAGAAGAAATCGATCTTCAGCGGGCAGGTCCGGGTCTTCGAGCAGCGCTTGAACCGGCCGTCCGTGGTCTTCGAGATCGGGTCGCGCGTCGTGACGTTCGCGAAGGGGAACAGACCCTCGAGATAGAGCAGGTCCTGGCGATTGCGGTTGGTGCGCTTGGTCTGTGACCAGCGGTAGTTCATGTTGAGGCCGTCGCCGGCGGCGATCCACTGCATCATGCCGTCGAAGACCTTTTTGCCGCCTTCGTCCTCGTTGAAGCCGAGATAGGTGAAGTCGTTGAGCGTGCGCCCCGGCTGCGACGACACCTCGGTGTAGATCCGCTTCAGCTTTCCGCCGAGCGGGTTGGGCGTGCCGGAATCGTCGACCGTCGACCTCCTGAGGAACGAGACGAAATCGCGGATCGCCGCGAGGCCGAGGCCGTTCACGGTCGGGTTCTTGGCCGTGTACGAGAACTCGTAGATGTCGTTGGCGGCGAAGTTGCCCGAAGTCAGCTGGATGGCCGTTCCCGTGTCGTCCGTGTAGCTCCATCCGCTGGACGGCACGACCTCCGGCTCGTCGTTGAGATGCACCCGGTGGGTGAGCG
Source organism: Hansschlegelia zhihuaiae (assembly GCF_004103825.1). Taxonomy (GTDB): domain Bacteria; phylum Pseudomonadota; class Alphaproteobacteria; order Rhizobiales; family Methylopilaceae; genus Methylopila; species Methylopila zhihuaiae. Next base: position 14,303 of record NZ_RYFI01000033.1, on the reverse strand, counting down.
TCGCCTTGCGCTTGGACGTGCTGTTGGCGGGGTAGGAGAGGGCGAAGGAGCTCACGGCGCCGTTCGTCACGATGTACTCATAGGACGGGCCGGTGATCTTCTTGCCTTCGGCGCGGGTCGCGACAGGCAGCGCGGCCGTCGCGGTCAGCCCGTCGAGCGGGCCGAGCGCGTTCTCCCAGCCGCTCCAGATGGTCGTGTAGCCCTGCGGCCAGAGGAACGAGTTCTTGAGTTCGTCCGCATCGATGATCGCCGCCGGGTCGTCTGTTCCGGTCGGGGTGTTGTTGAGCGCCTGGTAGGTCTTTCGGCCGCGGTTCGGCGGCTCATACATCGCCTTTCCGTTGCCCCTGCTGAAGTCGAGCGGCTTCAGAATGTAGAAGTTGTGCTGGTAGACGACCCGACCGTCCGCGTTCTTCGGCGCGAGTTCGATGTCGGTGATCAGTGCGTTCCTAGCATCGGCGGGGTCGACTTCGCCGGTCGCGATCCCGGTGACGACCTCATATTGCCCGACGCCCGGGAAGGAATGGCCCCCGAACGCGATCGCCCTCTTGGTGATGGTGATCTGGGTGGTGCGGGCCTGCGCGTCCGGCGCAGCCGCGAACAAGGCGGCGCCTGCGACGCCGAACAACAGAAGATTACGCGCCGTCCGCGCGCGCGCGCCCGAGGCGCCGCTTACGATGCAGCACATGGTTTCGCTCCCTGTTTGTGAAAGTCCTCAACCCCACTTCGTCTTGCAACGCGAAGTTGTCACTATTTCTCCCGAGTAGATGGGTCGAGGACAACTGGACGATAACATGAGAGTGATCGGCCAAAAAGCGGATTCACGTACCGGCCGATCCCGCCAACCGCAAAAGTGTGCAGTTGCACGTAGATTCGGCTGATCGACTTCGTTCATCCGCGCGACGGAACTGGCGGCGGGCTGGAGTGGGAGCGAGGTCGGGGAGGGCTCAGGCGCACTCCGCGTCGGCGGGGCGGGACAGGGTCACGTCCAGCCGACGCGGTCGCGTGTCGGCCGCCGTCGGCAGTCGGGCCGCGTGGTCAGAGTCCGAAGTTCAGGGCGTGATGACGGTGAGGCGCGGCGTCAGACGGTTGCGGGAACCTTGTGCTCCACGGCCCGGCGGAGGTCCGTGGCGTAGGAATCCCACGCGCCCCCTCTTGGCAGGCGCGACCGGCGCGGGGATTGCTGCTCCGGGCGCGGCGGCGCCACCGGCGCGACTTCCGTCGCGCGTATCTCGGCCGACGCGACCGCCTGCTCCTGGACTCCGAACCATCCATCCCACATCGCCAGCGGCTCCGTGGGCTCGTCGTCCGGAGAACCCAGATTGAAATAGGCTGCAAGCCGGACGTGCCCCGGCAGGATGTTCAGGCTCGGCGCGTGCAGAAGCCTGTTATGGAAAAAGATTACGTCTCCGGCCTTCCCGGGGATCTCGGTCGGCTCCGTCCCGTTCCAGGCGCAAAAGTTCCTGTAAAAGTCGTCCGTCGCCATGTCCTCGAACGTGCAGCCGGTGGCGCGTGCAGCGAAGAACAGCGACCGGTGGCTCCGCGGCCATACTGCGAGGCCGCCGCCGCCCTTGGGGACATCGTCTACATAGACGCCGATCGACAGCCGGAATTGCGTCGGGGTGACGTCGATATGTGCGTTCACCGGAACGTCGGCGTGCTCGGGCGTGGGGAAGATCGGGTAGAGGCCGCGGAAATGCTGGGGCGGCGCCACATTCCCCTCGCCAAGGAGCTGAGCCGCCATAGCCATGATGACCCGGTTGCGGATCGTGATCCGCGCCACCGCGCCGTCGCTACGGATTTCGCGCCTTAGCTTGACCAGGCCGAAGCGCTCGCCCGCGGTCATATCGCCACGGCAGTCGGCCACCTTCTCCGTCCAACTTTGCGGATCGTCGCGATGGAAACCGGATGGCAGATGCAGCCAGGCGACTTCCGCGGCCTTATCCAGAAGGTCCCGCTCAAGAACGCCCCGTTTGACGACGTATCCATTCAACGCAAAGAACGCGATATCGGTCGCCGTGAGCATACCGTCCTCCCCAAAGGCCGGCGGCGACTCTTCGAGCCGCTGTTCTTTAAGTTGAGACGCTACGCCAAGTCGTGGCGCACGCCAGACACGACCCCGTGTGGTCTCGCAACTGCTGGCGTCGCCCAGCGCGACAGGCGAGAACCCGCGACCGCCGCCTTGCTTGAGGCCCGCCGGTCGTCGGCCAAATAAGATGAGAAGTTTCTAAGAGAAATCGGCGTTCGGTCGCCAAACATGACAGAGAATTAATTGGTCATCCGGACCGGGATGATTATCTTTCTCATCACAGGACGCGGACAGCGATCCGACGCAGCGCGGTGCGAATGACCGCGATGAGATCTGATAGGAGGATCTGATGGCTCTGTGGACCGCCCCGATCGTCGAAGAGACCCCGGTTGGCCTCGAGGTCACCTCGTACAGCCCGGCCGAGCTCTGAGCCTTTAGGCTCATTTCTTAAGCAGTTTTGGCCCCGCGCGGCTCCCTCCGCGCGGGGCTTTTTCTTGTCTGCAGTTTCTCACGACGCGTCGGCGTAGCGCTCCAGCCCGCCTTCAAGGTCGGCGATCAGGTCCTCGACATCCTCAAGGCCGATGTGCAGCCGGATCGTCGGGCCGCCGGTGACCCCGGAGGTCGCGGTCCGCACCTTCCGCACGTCATACGGGATGGCGAGGCTTTCAAAGCCGCCCCAGGAAAAACCGAGGCCGAACAGCTCGAGCCCGTCGAGGAACGCCGCCACGGCGTCGTCCGGGCCGGGCTCGAGTTCGATCGCGAACAGGCCTGAGGCGCCCGAGAAGTCCCGCTTCCAAAGCGCGTGGCCCGGGTCGGACTCGAGGCCGGGGTGCATCACCCGCGCGACCTCCGGGCGGGAGTCAAGCCAGCGCGCCACCCGCAGGGCGGCCGCCTGATGATGCGCGAGCCTGACGCCGAGCGTGCGCAGGCCGCGCAGCGCCAGAAACATGTCGTCAGGTCCGACGCAGAGGCCCAGCGTCCCATGCGTGGCCCGCACGGCGCCGGCGTAAGGGCCGATGGCTGACACCCAGCCGAACATGACGTCCGCATGGCCGCCGACATATTTCGTCCCGGCCGAGACTGAGACGTCGACGCCATGATCGTGGGCGCGGAAGAACAGCGGCGTCGCCCAGGTGTTGTCCATGACGACCGCTGCGCCGCGGGCGTGGGCCGCGCCGGCGATCGCCGGCACGTCCTGGATCTCGAAGGTCAGCGATCCGGGGCTTTCGACGAACACCGCCTTGGTGGTCGGACGCATGAGGCCGGAGACGTCGCCGCCGACCAGCGGGTCGTAATAGCTCGTCTCGACGCCGAGCCGCTTCAGCATGCTGTCGCAGAATCGGCGCGTCGGCTCGTAGACGGTGTCGACCATCAGCAGATGGTCGCCGGCGTCGAGCAGCGACAGCAGGGCGAGGGCGACCGCCGTGATCCCCGAGGGCACGAGCGCCACATGGTCGCCGCCCTCGATCAGCCTCAGCGCGTCCGACAGCGCGTCCGAGGTCGGCGTGCCGCGGCGGCCATAGGTGTAGCGGCCGGTCATCCTCTTGTAGTCGTCGACGGTCGGCCACAGCACCGTCGAGCCGTGGATCACCGGCGGGTTGACGAAGCCGAAGCTGTCTTGCGGGTTCCGGCCGGCGAGCACGAGCTCGGTCAGCGACCCGAAACCTTTGCTTCCGCGTCGCGCCATGGCCGCGAACCTCGATGGGCTGGTGGAATTCGACCTTCGTTCATGGGGACTCTCGCTGCGGCGCGTCAAGCGCCCAGGAACCTCCGCGCATCCAGCACGGTTCTTCAGGCGAGAGCACAGGAGCCGCGGTGACCCAAAGCGACGCGAAACGCAGCCTTGATCGGTCGGCCTCCGCCGGCGAATCCGAAGCCGAGGCCGCAAGGCAGGTCAGGTTCGAACCGAACCACTCAGCAGGGCCGGACGGGAGGCGAAAGCCGGGCGACGTCGACGCGTCGAAGTCCCGGCGGAACCCGGAGGACGACGCGGACGGGGCGGAGTCGAAATCCGCGCCGGGCGCGGTCGCGCCGAAGGACGTGACGACCGAAAGCGACGACGGCGCGGGTTGAGCGGGCGTCTCAGGCCGTCGCGCGCGTAGCCGCGATCCACTCCTTCGCGCGCGCTTCCGGGTTTGCGGCTCCGACCAAATCGTTCACGACCGCGACGACGTCGGCGCCGACGTCGAGGCACTGACGCGCGCGCTCCGGATTGAGGCCGCCGATCGCGACCAGCGGCCGGGCGCCGATCAGCCGCTTCCATTCGGCGACCCGCTCCAGACCCTGCGGCCCAAAGGGCATCTTCTTCAGAATGGTGGGCCAGACCGGGCCAAGCGCGACATGGTGCGGATCGGCGGAGAGCGCGCGATCGAGCTCCTCATGCGTGTGGGTCGAGATCCCGAGCCTTAGGCCCGCCTTGCGGATGGCGGCGAGGTCGGCCCCGTCGAGATCCTCCTGGCCGAGATGGAGATATGCGGCCTCCTGGTCGATCGCGATCTCCCAGTAGTCGTTGACCACCAGATCGGCGCCGGCCGTTCGGCAGACCGCGAGCGCGTCCCGGATCTCGGCGCGCACGACGTCGTCGGGCTTCTCCTTGACTCGGATCTGGACGAGCCGCGCGCCAGCGCCGACCATCCGCCGGACCCAGGCGGCGCTGTCGACGACCGGGTAGAACGGGTCGAGCCTGCTTCTCACGCGAAGCTCGCCCGGCCGAACACCGGCGTCGAGGGCGCGGCCATGTCGCGCGGCTCGATCGGGCCGGCGAGATAGCCCGCGCGCCCGGCCTCGATGGCCTGCGCGAAGGCGCGCGCGATCATCACCGGGTCGCCGGCCTTGGCGACCGCCGTGTTGAGCAGGATCGCGTCATAGCCGAGCTCCATGGCAGCCGCCGCGTGGCTCGGCTTGCCGATCCCGGCGTCGACGACGAGCGGCACGTCCGGGAAATGCGCCCGCAGCGAGCGTAGCGCATAGACGTCATTCAGCCCCATGCCGGTGCCGATCGGCGCGCCCCACGGCATCAGCACCTTGCAGCCGGCCTCGAGCAGCTTCTCCGCCACGACGAGGTCGGCGGTGGTGTAGGGAAACACCTCGAAGCCGTCCTCAGACAGGATCTTCGCGGCCTCCACCAGCCCGAACACGTCGGGCTGCAGCGTGTCGGCGTCGCCGATCACCTCGAGCTTGACCCAGGGCGTGCCGAACACCTCGCGGGCCATCTGGGCGGTGGTCACCGCCTCCTTGACCGAGTGGCAGCCGGCGGTGTTGGGCAGCACCCGCGCCCCGAGGCCGCGGATCAGGCCCCAGAAATCCTGTCCCTCGCGCAGCCGCCCGGATTCGCGCCGGAGCGACACCGTGACGATGTCGGGCGCGGCCGCGCGCACGGCGTCGGCCAGCACCTGGGGGGAGGGGTACTGCGCAGTGCCGAGCAGCAGGCGGGACCGGATCTCGGTCCCGTAGAATGTCAGGGCGTCGTCCAATTCAGCCTCCCTGCCGCGGGGCGACGATCTCGATGCGGTCGCCGTCTTCCAGACGGCGGTCCCGTCGCGCGGAGGCCGGCACGAAGGCGCCGTTCACCGCGGTCGCGACGATCGCGTCGCCATAGTCGAGCGCGGCCAATGCGCCCGACAGCGTCTCGGCCTGAACATCAAGCGATGCGCCGTTGACGATCAGTCTCATGGCTCGTCTCCGTCATGTCGAAAACAGCGTCCGCCGCCAGGCGCGCGAAGGCCGGCGAGAGCAGGAAGCCGTTGCGATAGAGGCCGTTGACCCTGACCACCCGGCCGACGCGCTCGACGCGCGGCAGGTTGTCGGGAAAGGCGGGGCGCACGTCCGCGCAGAGCTCGACGATCTCGGCCTCGCCGAAAGCGGGATGCAGCGCATAGGCCGCGTTGATCAGTTCGACCGCGGAACGCGCCGAAACGCCGGCCCGTGAGGCGCTCTCGATCGCGGTCGCCCCCACCATGAAGAGGTTTTCGGCGCGGGGGACGACGTAGAGCGCGATCCGCGGATGAAGCAGCCGGATCGAACGGCGAAGCGAGATCTCGGCGGTCCGCAGAAGGATCATCTCTCCCCGGACGCCGCGAAGTTCGGGGAGGTCGGTCCGCGCCGCGAAGCCCCGGCAATCGACCACCGCGTCAGCGTCGATCTGCTCCGGGGCCGCCTCGACGCCGAAGCGCACGCGGCCGCCGAGCGCCTCCAAACGGCGCAGCAGAGCGGGGAGGGCCTCGCGAGGATTGACGTGGGCCTCTTCCACGTAGAACAGCCCGCGCTCGAAGCGGCCTGCGAGGTCGGGCTCGAGCTCGGCGATCCGCGCGGCGTCGGCCCATTCGTGACGCTCGGTCAGGCGTGCGAAACGCTTCAGATCCGCTTGGTCGCGGCGCGACGCGACCGCGAGCGTGCCCTCGACCGCGACCTCGGCGATCTGGCGCGGCCACCAGGCGAGCGCCTCCGCGCCGAGCTCCGCGACTTCGGCCTCGCCGGCCTCGGCCTCGCACCACGGCGCGATCATGCCGCCGGCGGCCCAGGCGCAGGCGCGCTCGCCCAGCCGCGCGCCGCGCTCCAGCACCTCGACCTCGGCGCCGCGCTCGGCGAGCTCGATCGCCGCGACAAGCCCGGCGACGCCGGCGCCGACGACGGTGACGCGCATCGACAAGATCTCCTCCCGGCCGACAGGCGGCGAGACGATCCGGAACTTAAGACGAGAGACGAAAAGCGGCGGTGGCCTGCCGCGAGGTCCCGTCCCTTCGCCGGCATGACCCGGATCAGGTTCAAAGGGTCCGGCCGCAACGCCGTCTCAGCCCGCGAACGGGCGCCCCTCGGATGACCAAGAAACTTTGGTGACGGGGGCGGGCGCTGTCAACCGTGGGGCTCGCGTCCTCCGCTGCAGGTCTGCGCGATCTTCTCGCGAATGGCGGCGAAGCCCGTGGTGGCGAAGATGGTCTCGTTGACCTCGCCCGACGCCGTCCGTACCGCGACGCGCAGCTTGCCGTCGTCCGGCAGCCTGGCCAAGAGCCGCTCGACCCCCTGATCCAGGAACGCGGCCTTGCCATTGGTCGAGACGCCCCACTGCGCAGTTTCGGCAGGGCCGCCATCGATCTGCGTCGTCACTTCGATCGTCTTGCGAGGCAGTCCCCATCCTCCCGCGCCGCCGACGAGCAGTTCGGTCCTGCCGCCGAGACAGCGCGCGACGAGGTAACTCGGGTCGTTCGGGTCTCCGCTCGGCGAAGGCGAGGGCGCGAGCGCCGTCACCATGCCGCTGGATCCGCTCGCGGCCGGCTCGAAGCTGAAGGTCCAGACGCCGGACCGGCCGGTCTCGGCCGCGACCGGGCTGGCGGCGAGGACCGCCGCTGCGAGGATGATCGCTCTCATCGACGGCGACTCCGTGGCTGACCTGTTCCTGCCTGCATGCGTCTTTGGCTCCGCTTGCGCCCGGATGGATGTTCGCCCAAGGAGGTCGGCGTGAGGAAGGGCGCATGACGGCGGCCGACGACATCGACGACGAAGCCGATCGCGAACGGAGCCCGGCCGGCCCCTTTGACGCCGCCTCGCGCGACGCCGTCTACCGCGCCATCGCGAGCCGCCGCGACGTGCGGAACGAGTTCTTGCCCGATCCCGTCCCGGACGATCTGTTGCGGCGTCTCCTCGCCGCGGCGCATTGCGCGCCCTCGGTCGGTCTGTCGCAGCCCTGGAGCTTCATCCTGCTGCGCGACGTCCAGACCCGCCGCGCCGTCGCCGACATCGTGGCGCGCCGCAACGAGGAGGCGGCCGCCATGTTCGAGGGCGCGCGCGCCGAGCACTACCGGCGTCTCAAGCTCGAGGGTATCCTTACCTCGCCGCTCAATGTCTGCGTCGTCGCCGACCGGGCGCGCGGCGGGCTGGTGGTGCTCGGCCGCACGCACCAGTCCGACGTCGACCTCTACAGCGCGGTCTGCGCCGTGCAGAACTTCTGGCTCGCGGCCCGCGCCGAAGGCGTCGGGGTCGGCTGGGTCAGCATCTTCGCGCCCGACGACCTTCACGAGGTCCTCGGCCTGCCCGACCATGTCGCGGTGGTCGCCTATCTCTGCGTCGGCTTCGTCGATCGTCTCCATGTGCGGCCGGAGCTCGAGGCGCGGCGCTGGGCGGAGCGGACGCCGCTCGCCGACGTGACGTTCGACGAGCGATGGGGCAGGGCGAGCGACCTGTTCGATCGTGAAGCGGATGCTCCCCTCCCCACGCTAAGCGACTGATCTGGAAACGTTATAATATCTCCGGCCGAGATTGGCGCCCGGTGTCGGATCGACTATCCAACGATCCCTTCGCCGCGACGGAGATCACCACATGGCCAAGCCTTTCGTGTCCGAAGCCTCGCTCGCGGTCGCCGACGCGGAAGCGCTCGTGGGCGGGCTGGCGGCCTATTGGGCCGGCTATGACGTCGAGGTCGAGACCGTCGGGTCTTGCGTCACCGCGCGCCTCGGGCTCGGCTCCGGCGTTCTGGAGCCGGACGGCGAGCGGCTGAAGCTGCGGCTCGAGGCGGAGGATCTGGGCAAGCTCGAACTGCTGCGCTCCTACGCCACCGAGACGCTGTGCGGTTTCCTGAAGGACGAGGCGCTGGTCATCGACTGGCGCGGCCATATGGCGACGGGCGCGACCTTCGCCGACTTCCGCGAGGTGCGGCTGGTGTCGAACGTCCCGGTCGCGCCGCGCGTCAGGCGGCTGACCTTCACGGGGTCGGACGTCGCGCGCTTCGGCTCCGAGGCCGACCTCCATGTCCGGCTGTATTTTCCCCCCGACGGCCTCGAAACGCCCGAATGGCCGCGGCCGGGCCCGGACGGCCGCACCATCTGGCCGGCCGACGACCGCCGGCCGGAGGTCCGCTACTACACCGTCCGGCGCTTCCTGCCCCAGCGCGACGAACTCGAGATCGATTTCGTCATTCATGCCGATGAGGGACCGGGCTCGGCCTTCGCGGCTAGGGCGCGGCCGGGCGCCGTCTGCGGCATGGCGGGGCCGCTCGGGCGCGGCGCGCCGGCCGCCGGCTGGACGCTGCTCGCCGGCGACGAGACGGCGCTGCCCGCGATCGCCCGCATCCTCGAGCGCATGCCGCGCGACGCCTGCGGCGCAGCGTTTATCGAGATCGATTCGGCGGTCGACGAAATGGCGATCGACCACCCCTCCGGCGTCGCTTTGCGCTGGCTGTATCGAAGGGGCGCGCCGGCCGGCGCGACCGACCTGCTGTTCCAGGCCGTCGCCTCCGCGCATTTGCCGCCTGACGCCGATCCCTTCGTCTGGGTCGCGTGCGAATATTCAGCCTCCAAGGCGATCCGGAAGCATCTGCGTGCGACGCGGGGACTGGCCCGCGACCGTCATCTCGTGGTCGGATACTGGCAGCGGGACATGGTCGAGGCAGCGGCGTGAACGACATTCTGGAGATCGACGACACGGTCGGGGCTTTCGTGGCGCATGGCCGGGAGGGCCGCGCGCCGACCACGGCCGAAGGCCCGCTCGCGGGCCTCAGCTTTGCGCTCAAGGACCTGTTCGACGTCAAGGGCGTCCCGACCGCCGCCGGCAACCCGGACTGGCTGAGGACGCATCCCGTCCCGGCCAGCACCGCGCCGGTCGCGCGCCGCCTGCTCGACGCCGGCGCGCGGCTCGCGGGCAAGACGCTGACCGACGAGATCGCCTGGAGCCTGACGGGCGAGAACTTCCATTACGGGACGCCCGCGAACGCCGCGGCGCCTGGACGCATCCCGGGCGGCTCCTCCTCGGGCTCGGCGGCCGCGACCGCCGCCGGGCTGGTCGACTTCGCGATCGGCACCGACACCGGCGGCTCGGTGCGTCTGCCGGCGAGTTTTTGCGGGCTCTACGGCCTTCGGCCGAGTCATGGCCGCATTTCGATCGCGGGGGCGGTCGCGCTCGCGCCGAGTTATGACACGGTCGGATGGTTCGCCCGCGACGCCGCGCTGTTCGAAAAGGTCGGGCGCGTCCTGCTGACCGACTGGCGGGATCTGGAGCCGCCCACCCGCCTGCTGGTCGCCGACGACATGTTCGACCGGGCCGATCGCGACGCCCAGCGCGCCCTGGCCTCTGCGCTGCAGGACGCCGCGGCCTTGTTCGGCGAGGTCGCCCATGTGACCGTCGCGGGCGGTCGCGCCGCGTCGTGGAGGAACGTGTTCCGCCTGCTGCAGGCGGCCGAAGCCTGGCAAACCCATGGCGACTGGATCACGCGCGAAAGTCCCGCCTTCGGGCCGGGCGTGAAGCAGCGTTTCGAGGCCGCCGCGCGGCTCGATCCGGCCGAGGTCGCGGCGGCGCGCGCTGAACGCGAGGAGATCCGCGCCCGGATGGAGGCGCTCGTCACGCCGGGCTCCGTGCTGGCGTTGCCGAGCGCGCCCGGAATCGCGCCGCCTGTCGGCAGCCCCGAAATCGAGCTTGACGCGCTGCGGGCGCGGGCCATCGAGCTCACCTGTCCCGCCGGGCACGCTGGCCTGCCGCAAGTCTCGCTGCCGCTCGCGACCGTCGAGAGTTGCCCGGTCGGCCTCTCCTTCGTGGCGCCGCGGGGCGCCGACGAGCAGCTGCTGGCGCTCGCGCTCCGCCTCGGCTGAGGCCTCGGCCGCCACAGTCCGGCCAGAACATCGGCGCCGAATGACCTTCCGAGCGCCAGATTGCGCGCCCCATTGCGCGTGTCCGTTGGCCGTGACGCCAACCAGTGGAAGGAACACGTCCATGCGGAAGAGCTTCACCGTGGCCGCCGTCGCGGCTCTCGCCGCGGCCTTTGCGGGCGCGCCCGCGGCGCTTGCCCAGCAGTCCCAGGCGCCTGCGGCTCAGGCGCCCGCCAAGCAGAAATCCGGCCAGCCGACGGTGCGGACCGTCAATATCGTGGACATGTCCGAGCTTCCCGAGCAGGCGCGGCCGCAGGTCGAGGCGGCCGCCGCCAAGGCGAGCGAGGCGGATGTCCAGGGCCTGCGCGAGGCGATCGACCGCTCGCCCGAGATCAAGAAGGCGCTCGAGCAGAAGGGTGCGACCTCCGCCCAGGTCGTCGTCGCCAATCTCGACAACGAAGGAACGCTGACGCTGATCACAAAGCGGCGCGGCTGACGCAGCAGCGCGCTCCATCGAGCTTTCGACGGCCGCCCATGGGCGGCCGTTTCGTCGCCGCGTCTCCCGAAAGCCGCGCCTCGCCGGGATCGCTTCGTCGGCCTGCTTTTGCGTTTGGCCGGCGCCCCGGCGTCCCGCTACCATGACGGAACTTATCGGGGGATTTCGATAATGCGCATCGCCTTGGCAGCCACAGCCTTTCTCGCCGTCGTCAGCTATGCCGGCGACGCGCGCGCCCAGGCGAAGATGGGCGTCAACGAACCGTGCGGCAAAGCGCCGAAATACGAATGCCTTCCGGCGATTTTCACGACGAAGGATCCGGTGACGCTGAGCACGCTGAAGTTTAAGGCTCCGTCAGCCGGAAAGGCGACGGTGACATTCTCCGGCTTCATGGCTTGTGACTTCAGCACTGCGACGCGAGCCACGATCCAGATCAGGACGGACAAGGAAAAGCCGGAACTGGCTCCTGCAGGCGTCGAGATCGTCAGCCGTCCACAGTTTGACGGGACCAGCACCATCACCCTCGTCGGCTATTTCGACGTTGTGAAAGGGACCAACCGCTTCAATGCGCAGGCGCTCTTCGATGTGGCCATAATCGGCTCGCCGCTGACCCTCTGCAAATTCGCTGGCGGCCAGATGGGATACACTTTCCTGCCGGACTGATCCGCCGGCGGCGCGCCGCCCTCGGAGCGGATCCGTATGGGACACCCGTTTGGCTTCGGGCGTCAGAAACTGACCGTCGCGGCCGGCGCCACTCTTCCGCCGTCTTTCAGGATGTGCGAAAGAGCCTGATCTTCATGAACAATCGGGGATGCGTGGTGGCTGAGAGCGGCAAGAAGAACGATCCGATCGCGAAGCGCCTGATCGCGCAGCAGGCGAAACTGGCCGAGGCGGCGAAATCGGGGACCGACGTCCAGGCCGTCATGATCGAGACGCTCGGCCTGATCGCCGAAGGCGTCGCGAAGTCCAATCGCGACATCCATGCGATGCGCCAGAAGAAGGCTGGGAAGAAGGCGGTCGCCGCGAAGCCCAAGGTCTGAGGCCGAGGAGTTCCGCGACCGTCCTCGAGAGCCGTTCGTCACATGGCCAGGCGTGCTAAATCAGCACGCCTGAAGCGCGTTTCGAAGAACCATTCTCGCGCCCGAGGCCGTGCGGAGCAGGAGCTGATCCGCTCCGCCGAGCAGTTCGTTCAATGCGACGGCGCCAAGCGGGGTTTCGATGACGACGTCGATGCGCGCCCGGCGCCGATTGATTGCTGCGGCGAGGCCATGCAGTTCCGCGAGCTGACGACCGTCCTGCACGCGGAGCATCAGGTCGAGGTCGCTCGACCCGGTGAGGACCGGCGAGCCGGTGGCGAGCTCGAATCCGGCCGCTCCGACGGGTCCCCAGGAGAGGCCCGTCCGATCCAGGTCGGGGACCAACGCCTCCAATGCGTCGAACACCGCATGCCTGCGCGGGGGGCGACGGCGCGCCAGAGCTTCGGGCGACAGAGTCTCCGAAATATTAAGCGCTGAGACGGTCGCCGCGAAGCGCTCCGAGCGGCTAGCGCCGCGAATCCCTACCGGAATCCGTCCGGTGACAAGACTGGCGCGCCGGGCCACGACCCATGGCGCCGCCTGCAGAGCGCGCGACGCCCATTCGGGGAGACGGTCTCCGAACGTGATCCTGCCCGGTTCTATGCGCAGCAGATCATGGACCCTCGGCCGCACCTCGATACGCCTCCTCCTTCGCGGGCCTGGCAAAATGCCGCGGTCTTGGGATCAGTCTTGATATATTAGTTGCACATCAACGGACCGCCGAATACGGTCCGTCAAAACCAGCGACGCGGGCAACGCGATCGCCTCAACGGGGAGGATTTGATGAAAGCGTTCGCGCTCGCGGCACTCGCATGCGTCGGCCTGTCGACCGCGGCCTCGGCCTGGGAGCCCACCAAGCCGATCGAGGTCGTGGTGCCGTTCGGTCCCGGCGGCGCCTCGGACCAGATGGCTCGCACCATCCAGGGCATCGCCCAGAAGCACAATCTGTCGCCGCAGCCGCTCGTCGTCGTCAACAAGCCGGCCGCGACCGGCGGCGAGGCGATGATGGACATCCAGAAGTCCGTGCGCGACCCGCACAAGCTGCTGACCACCTCGAGCGGCATCTACATGACGCCGCTCTCGACCAAGATCCGCGTCAACTGGCGCGACTTCACGCCGGTCGGCATGCTGGCCCAGGACGAGTTCCTGGTCTGGGTGAAGAACGACGCGCCCTACAAGACCGTGCAGGACCTCGTCGCCGAGGCCAAGACCGCGTCTCCGGCGCTGAAGATCGGCGGCGGCGGCTCGAAGCGCGAGGACGACCTGATCGTGTTCTCGATCGCGAACGAGACGGGCGTGAAGCTCACCTACATCCCCTACAAGTCGGGCGGCGAAGCCTCGACCCAGCTCGCCGGCGGCCATGTGGCGGCCGACACCAACAATCCGTCGGAGGACGTAGCCAATTGGCGCGGCGGCCAGACCCGGCCGCTCTGCGTGCTGTCGCCGAAGCGGATCGCCTACAAGGCCAAGGTCGCGTCCGACATGTCGTGGTCGGACGTGCCGACCTGCTCGGAGCAGGGCCTCAATTTCGCCTACAACATGCTGCGCGGCATCTTCATGCCCGGCGACGTGACCGAGGAGCAGAAGGCGTTCTATGTCGACCTGCTCAAGAAGGTCGCGGAGACGCCGGAATGGAAGGAGTATCTCGAGCGGAACGCGCTGCTGCCGGACATGCGCTTCGGCAAGGACTTCGAGGACTTCCTGACCTCGGACGAGGCGAAGCACAAGGAGCTGATGGCGAAAGCCGGCTTCCTCGCCACCAACTGAAGACCGGCCCGGCGTCGGCGCCCGCGATGGCGGGCGTCCGCCGGCGCCGTCCCGCGCAAGGTTCCCATGACGTTTCAGACGGAGATTGAGCAGCCTGAGGATTCTGGGGCTCGGGGACCGTCGCGGCGGGCTGTCGAGGTCGTGGTGTCGCTGCTGCTGATCGGGCTTGCGGCGGCGGTGCTGTGGGACAGCTATGGGCGCGGGGCGGGCTGGGACGGCGGGCCGCAGTCGGGCTTCTTCCCGGCGCGGGTCGGCTGGCTGTTCCTGGCGGGCTCGGTGTTTCTGCTGGCGCAGGCGTTCCGCGAGGCTCCGCAAGTGCTGGTCACCTGGGCGCAGCTTGCGATGGTGGCCAAGGTGTTCGTCCCGCT
>NZ_RYFI01000032.1 GCF_004103825.1 Hansschlegelia zhihuaiae | reverse complement strand
CAACTTCTTCAAAGCCGCTGGATACGATCCGGATTAACGCGAATCCGCTCTAGTGTGGATCACATTTCCGATTGAGAGCTAGGCGGCCAACGGGATCCGCGCTCCGCGGGCGGCGTCTGGATGTTCACGGTCGAGCCGCTCGGTGGCTCCAGGGGCGACGCGCCGGCTGATCTCCGCATAACGCAGCAGGGAGCGCCGGACGATGTGCTGGATGACGATCCGGCGCATGTGGAAGTCGCGCTCGGCCTGGGTCAGCGTCATGTCGTCGATGACGATCGCGACAGTGATCGCGAGAGCGGGACGGCCGCCAGCCTTGTAGGCGGCGCTGAGCTCATCGGCCCAGGGCTTGTAACGCAGGGCGTACGCGAGGCTGAGGCGGTCGTTGACCGACGCCGTCGAGCGGCCGCGGGCGGCGCCGTAATCCCTCCCCTTCGCCATCAGTCCGGCGGTCTGGGCGTGGAAGACCTCTTCGATCTCCGCCGCGGCGTCCCGCATCTCGGGCCAGATCAGGCCGGCGTTCATCATCGCCTGGAGGCCGCTGTCGCGGCGCTGGCGGCGCGTGTGAGGCGTGGGGCCGACGCCATCAGACGTACGGGGCCGCAGATCCCGGCGGAGCGCCTTGGCCTGGCGCTTCCGCTCGCGGTCGGCCGCGGCGCGATCGTCTCGAGTCTCGCGGGCGCGCCGCTCGACGCGCTCGCCGAGATGGTCCGCGTTCGCTTTCGCGGCCGCGACACGGCGTTCGGTCGCTGACAGATCCTTCGTAGCGGTGTCATTCACGTGCGGCCTCCTCAGGGGCATGAGGAAGCCGAAGCAGGCGTCGGGCGCGCGGGGAGTGTAGCACGCCGCGCGACTTCGCGAGGACCGCAAGGTGCAATAAGCACAAAAAAAGCCCGCCGACGAGGCGGGCTTTGAAGCTCGTAAAAGCCTTTTAGCCGAGCATCTCGGCGACGATGGCCCGCATCTCTTCGCGGGAAATGCCGCAGGGGACAGGCTTCCAAGTATCCGGCGCTGCCGGCATGGGCTGCGGCGTAAGCAGGCTTTCCTCAACTGGGAGAGCAGAGCGATTCAACTTGATATGCTTCTTCATAGTTTCCTTGCTGGCGCCGGGCGACATACGACGCCGCTGGCTGCTCAGAGTTTACAGGGATTTCGTAGGACCGAAGAGCCAGCGCAGGCCGGCCGCGAGGCCGACAGCCGGTTCAAATCCGGTGAAGCTCATCTATTCGTCGTTGGCGGCTTCTTCAAGGCGAGCAGGGCCGCGTGGCCCGGCCAGCGCCGGATGGGAACTGGCTTCCCTTCAGGCGCCGTCGGCATCGAGCATGCGTTTCTTTTCATTCAATCTCAGCTCCAGCTGGTCGATGGCCTCGCGGAGCTTCCTGATCTGCCGATCATCGATCCCGCTGTTTTTCGTTCCGATCAGGAGCGTCGCTTTTTCGATCGCCGTGACCGCGGTGGCTACGACGGCGGCGATGTCCGCGTTGTTATTCATTTGTTCAGACCCCTGGACGCTTCCAGTCGAGCATATATCGCGAGCGTCGTGGCGTCGCGGGCGGCGAGCGCTCCTTCACGTTTCAACGATCGGGCGGCGACCGGACTGGCGGCGAGTAGCCAGCGCCTCGTCTATCGCCAGTGCGCTCAGCGGTCGTTCTGCGCCGGCCCGTTTTCCTTGGTGCGATCAGCATAAGGCGGAACGTCCACAAGCAGGCCGATCAGACGCAGCAAAGCCTGGTGCTCTGGGGCCTTCGGGTCGCTGCTCAAGAAGGTCCCCAATTCGATGTGCGCCAAACGACCGCCGGAAGGGCCGTTCGGCTGGTGAATGATGAATGCGTTCCCGTTTGCCGGCTCTCGACCCAGGAACCAGGAGTCTCCGTTCGGGCTGCGATATAGCTCTCGTCGCTCGGCCATGATGACTCGCGCTCCCTTGTTCGGTCAGAGCATACACGAGGTGGGGCCAGGCGGCGCGCTGTCGCTCGGCTCGGCATCCCCGAGACGGATCTCGTCGGGGAGATACGCTGCCAGGTCAGGGAATCTTGGTCATCCGTACGCCGTCCCACTCGAACGAAACCTGGTCAGCTCGGCGGACGTTCTGGATCACCGACGGTCGGAAAGCAGCAAGGCACATCCCGCCCGCGAACCGGACGGACGGATAGAGCACGCCGTTGCCCCCCAGCGCCCGAATGGACCTCGCCAGCGCCTGTCCTGCCGGATAACCGATAGCACGATCCGGATCGAGGCTTGCATGCCCGGCTTCGCCACGAAGGTCATGGAAGCGACAAGAGAAGCCGGCCAGGAACTGGCCATAGGACACCAGCTCCTGCGATGCGCCCGCCTCGCGCAACGCATCCGCCATGTGAAACGTCACTTCCGCTTCAGCGGTCTCCGCATCCCGCTCGCCGAAAGCCGCATACCAGCACCCACGATCCTCGTCGTTAAAGCGGTTGCCCGGCGGCTTCGCATGGCAGAAAGCGGCGTTGATGAACGTCCAGCCATAGCCGTAGCTCTCATTGAGGAGCTCAGCCGGATCCACGCCGACCGGAAGAGCCGCCGAGCTGAGCCGAGCTGACGTCAGCCCCTCGAGCTCGTTCAGAATGGCCTCTTCGTCCTCGTCGTCGGCGAGAGGCCTGACGGCTGGTTCGTCGATATAAGCGGTCGGAATCAGGCGGACGGTCCGACCCTCGACGAACTCGATCTCGGGGATCACAGGCCGCCGCGAAGCCCGTCGAGATATCGGCGGGTCCTCAGCATCGCGGGAATGCCGCCCTCGATCATCAGCGCCACCGGAGACCGCCCTTGAAACATCGGGCCGGTGTTGGTCGCCTTCGGCCAACTGTTGACCATCTCCCGGTTGAACAGGATCCTCAACGCCTTGAAGATGCCGACGATCAAGCTCGCGCGGGTTATCTTGTCCTGATCGAGCCGACCACGGAAAGTCCCCGCCTTCATACGGCACCAAGTGGCGATCGGAACGTCGAAGAGGTCGGACGCCTCTTTGTTCGTCAAGCCCCAGAACTCACATGCCCGAACGACGGCTTTGACGATCGTCACCGTCCTCTCCTCCAGAGCTTCAACTCCGGCAGGGACTGGCACCTCTCCTGTGGCGCTCACGAGCCATTTCCTCTGATCCGACATTTCATATCATATGATATACTTGGACGATTGCAAGGCGCGGAGCTGATCCGGATATGACCACCGAAACCATCCACATCGTCCTGACCTGGCGTGCCGACAAACGTGGCAAGCTCCGCGCCGAGACGCCGCTGAAGTTCAAGACCGCCGGGGAGGCGAAGGCTCGGGCCGAACGCGCTGCGGGGCGGTTCGCCGGCGTAGTGGCGATCAGCCAGGGTTAGGACGTCGACACCGAGATGGCTGACGAAAACCCGGCCGTGCTATTCCGCGCCGGGCGCGTGCCAGCGGAGTTCGAGGATGAGCAGCAAACCCGATATCGTCACCGTCCTCCGCGCCGCCGCGGTGATCCCTGAGGACATTCGGCCTGAAGAGTTCCGCCGGCTGCTCTTTGACGCCGCCGCGATGATCGAACGGCTGCGCGACCACGCCGTGACCAGCGATCTTGGTGCGACTCGCGACGCCAAGACGATCGAGACGCTGCAAGACGCGCTCGCAGCCTATCGGAAAGCCATCGAGGAGGAGCCGACCTGATGCCGACGGTTGGGATCCCCGCGCTGCGTGGAGAGCGCCGCGTCGATCGGCGGGAGACCAGCCGGAGCCGGCCTCCCGCGGTGCGCCCGAAGCCTGCCCCGGCTTCGGAAATCAATTGGTGCGTCACCGACCGTACCCTCCGGCGTCGTAGTCCGTGGACCGGTAGCGGCGGCTAGCCATCTCGAAGTTGAGGTTCAACTGGCAGGGGTGGCCGAGTTCCTCGAAGCGTGCCTTGCGGTGGAAGAGCGTCGCCTCGGTGCAACGCTCCCCGCCATCGAACATCTTCTTCCGGTGCACCACGAAGCCCTGGTCGACGCGGTTGTCCCAATGCTTCGACCCGGAGATGTCCTCGAGCTGGGGCGCAGTTCCCCTCACCTTCCCGTCCATCTTCGCCGGGTGCGCGAGGATCTGGACGTGGGCGTTCATGCCCTGGGCAAAGCCGTAGATCTCGGTCAGGCACCGGCCGATGTATTCGGTCTCGGTTTCCTTCCGGCTGTCCCTGTGGCTCTCAACGCGGTTCCAGGGGTCGATCTGGATGACCCTGGCACCGTGACGGACGATCGCGACCTCGGCGCGGTCGAGCAGCCAACGCAGGTCAGGGCGGCCGTCGGGATGGACCGCCCACAGGTAGCGCGCCTCGATCCAGCGGTCGGCGGCGGCGCACTCGGCGTCGTCCATGTCCTTCTCAAGCCTGCCGGTGAGCAGCGTGCGAAGCGTGCGCCGGAGATGCGGTTTAGCCCGCGTCTCGAAGCTCGCCACGAGGATCGGGAAGTCATGCTCCTGGACGACCTGGAACCAGATCTGCGCCCAGAGCGCCGTCTTGCCGTGGCCCGGATGGCCCGTCACGACGCTGAGCGTCCCGCGCGCCAGCTTCACCTTCGACTCCCACTCCGGGAAACCCGGGCTCCAGATCTCGAAGGTGGGAGGTTCAGGGAGCTCCGACAGGCGATAGAGCCCGTCCACCGGCCACGGCTTCGCTCGGTCCCGAACATACTGCCTCAACGCAGCCGGCCCCTCGGCGATCAGGAAGTCGTTGGCGTCCTTGATGCCCTTGGGCCAGTCCACAAAGTGGAAGCGGGCCGCGCCGAGGATGTTCGCCATGTCCTGCCGGAGCGACCTGCCCGGACCGTCGGCGTCGCCGCAGAACACGAACTTCTCCGCGTTGCTCAGGCCCGCCTGCAGCGCGTCCTTGACGTAGCCGTAGCCGCGGAAGACGTCGGAGTCGTCCGGGCCTTCCTCGCGCTTCTCGCGGGCACCAGCTGGGACGCTGAGGACCTGGTCGACCGGCACGCCGGCCTCGACCAACGCCGCAGTGTCGAACTCCCCCTCAACGATGTGGACGACCTTAAGATCGCCCGAGAGGACCGCGTCGAGATTGTAGAACGAGACCTTGCCGCCCTTCAGCGCGGCGAAGGTCTTTTCGCCGTCCGCAGGCCTCGCCTTCCAGAACGTCGGCTCGCTCGAGCCCGCCGCGAAATAGTGGAAGACGATCGCCTCCCGCTCGGCCTTCAGGTCACGAAACCACACCGTACCGGAGCCGACGCGCAGCCGATCCAAGGTCGTCGCGCTGATGCCCCGCGCCTCGGCGAAGGCCTCCGCGGTCGCCGTCGTCCTGAGCGAGACCGCCCGTCCATCCGCAATGCCAGCAGTTCCATTTTGCATCGTAGCCATCGATCCTCACAGCGAGGCAGGGGTCGGTCTTCTTCCGTCGGTTCTCGGAGCAGTGCGGGCAGGTCGTGCGGTGCTCGCCGTCGCGGACGGACCGAAGCCTGATCCCGACCTTCGCCAGCCGCTCACCGGCGCCGATCACCAGGCCACCTCGTTCTGCTCGTCGTCGTAGATCACGCCCTGCGCCGACCACCGTCCGGGACCGTCGGGGATGACGGCGAGCCCGTCGTCCCAGGCTTGCTTGACCCAGGCCGGCGCGTTGTCGCGCTTTCCGTCGCTGGGCTGCGGCAGAGCTCCGTCGCCTTCGATCTCTCGCTTCAGCTCGGAGACGATCTTGCCGAGGTAGCTGGTCGGACCTCGCGCCTTGAGCGCCTTCTCGACCGCAGACGTGGTGGCGGCGAAACCCTCCCCTCTCGCCTGGTGCAGTTTCGAAAGCTTGACCGCCAGACCCCAGCTCACACCCCGATCGAGCAGCCGGAACTTCATCGCCCAGAAGCGCTCCTCGGCCGACGCCAGCGGATCGGCGAGCACCGCCTCGGCCTCCGCCCGCTTGACGGCGGCGCCGACGCGATCCCTGGCCGGCGTCCCTCTCGGAGAAAGGGATCCGCCGATCAGGGATGAAGCGGGGGAAGGAGCAGCCTCAGGTTTGGGAGGGTGCGCGACGCCGCCGTCAGGCGGCGGAGCGGGATCTTCTCTTTCTTTATCTGGTTCTGAAGAATGGCATGGCAACGGCATGGCATTTGCCATGCGTGCTTCCTTATCTTTCAATGCTTTAGCGTAGCCGCCACGAGTTCCGGAATCGGCGCGTTTGAACGATTTTTCTTGCGCTTTTTCGAGCTCCGCGCCGAGCCGCTTGTGCTTTACAACGCCTCCTTGGACATCAAAAAAGCCGAGGATCTCGGCCTTGATTTTCGCCCATCGGGACGGGCTACAGCTTGCGAAACGGGCGAGCCGGCGGTCGTCGGCGGGCAACTCGCCTCCCGCGTTCCACATGCTCATCAACAGCAGCAGATATGCGCCATGCTGCTCGGCGGTGAGCGCGCGCGTGTCCCGCAGATAGTCTCCGACGTAGAGCGGCATGAATGGCGCACTCATTGCAGCCACTCCTCCATCTTCCGGAGGTGTTGGACGCTGGGCCGACACACCCAGCGCAAGGCCGCAAGGGCCTCGCGTGGGCCGATGCGCTCGATCAGATGGACGGTGATCGCGCAGGCCATCGCGCGCGCGGCGCAGACCATGGCGTCGACGCCGTTCTCGATCGCGACGTCGTCGAGCATCTCGTCGACCGCCGCGTAGGCGCTGTCCCAGATTTCCGGTGCAACGACCCTGCTGCTTTCGGTCGCCTGCTCAAGCATTGGCGTGCTCCCGAACCGAAGGATCGAGCGGCTCGTCGAGGGCTTCGGCAAGGTCGCGAAGGACCTTCGAAGGGGCTTCGCCGCCTGCGCCGGACGCGACATGCGCGGCGGACAGGATGATGTCATCCAGCAGCGGCCGGCATGCCTCAACGCCCTCCTGGACGCGCACCTTCAAGCAGGCGTTGGCGACGACATGGGAGGCGTAGGCTGCCAGCCGATCGTCCAGTGAGCGGCCCGGCCCGGCCGGGAGTGGCACCTCGCCGACGACCTCGCGCGCCCATGCGCGTGCAGGCGCGCGTCGCGCGGGAGAGCGGGTCGTCCGCTTGGCCTTCGCTGCCGGTCCGGGCATCAGAAGTCCCTCCCGTCGGCGTGCTTCTCGATCCGGTCGGCGCGGCTGTTGTTGAGGCGGGCGTGGCGGGCGTCGCGCTGGGCGGCGCGACGGAACAGCTCGACCAGCCAGTAGAGGAAGATCCGCCACGCCCCGGTCATGCGCGGCCGTCCTCGAGCTCGGCGACGAGTTCGTCGATCTGGGCCGTGACTTCGGCGCGCCTCGCGGCCCGGCCGGCGGCCGTCAGCCACGGCGGCGGGTCACGCGTGACGGCGCAGAGGAACTCCGGCCCGTAGACCGTCACCAGCACCACGAGATGCGCAGCGCCGGGCGCAGAGACCTTCGCCAGCCATTTCTCGACCGTCTTCACCCGGATGCCGGTGTCGGCGTGGACGTTGGCCGCGGTCTTGTCCGGATAGCGGGCGCGCAGGAAGGCGCAGACGCCGTCCGCGACCTCGATCTGCGCTCCCCCGACTTTGGGGAAATTCACTCCGACTTTTCGCAAGGCGATCTCCGATCCTGTTGAGGACCGGAGCGACGACGAAGCTCCCGAAGCGGACGAGCAGGGAGCGCCGGGCGCGGCGAGGAGCGGCACGCAGGACATCAGACGCACCCGGAAACGAGACGACGCCGCGCCGGATCTTGGCGGACCGGGGCGCGGGTCGTCGTCAGGAGGACGCAAGAGGCATGGGAGGGAAGAAGGTGGACAGGGACGTCCGCGAGCTGGCCGACGCGGTCGCGTCGCTGGAGGTCGCGATCAGCCTGATCGGCACGTTCAGTATGCTTGGCCGGCCGAAGAAGCTGACGCTCGCCGTCGTGCATCTGCGGGGTTTCGCCGGTCGCGCCGGGTTCGACATCGGAGGGCTTGCTCCCGACGTGCTCGATCGGATCGCCGATCGGCTCGAGGCTGGCGAAAGCATCGGCGCGCCGGACTGAGCGGTGACGGTCGATGTCGAACGCAATGTCCGCGAGCTCGCCCGGGCGATCGCGACGCTGGAGGTCGTCGTCACTAGGCTCGCGCTCGCGGGCTTCGCCGGCCGACCCATCGTCAGGAATGAGATCGTTGGCGATTTGAACCGCATGGCCGACCACGCCCTTTTCGAACGCGACGGGCTCGACCCGGTGATGCTGGACAGGATCGTCGGACGGCTGGCGCGAGGTCACCGCCCGACCCCTTGAGCGCAAGCTTCACCGCCATCGGGTCGGCACAATTTAAGTCCCCGTGCCTTTTCCAGAGACGGCCAATCTGAAACTGTCACGCGCCCGCCGCTAAGCGTCTCCATCCGAATAATCACGTGGAGCGGAGGTAGGGTTGTGCCCGACTCCCAACGTTGCCAAGTCCGCGCCGGATTGCGACCGCAGACGCCGACGCGCAGCGCTATCTGGCGCTGGGTTAAGTGCTGGCTTTTCCGCCAATCCAAAGGTGTCATAGCCGATGATATAGCCGCATCGGCTATCAGACGTCAAGCTCAGCATAGCCGATTTGGACATATCGCTGACCCTACCAATAAGCGTATCTGGCTATGTCAGCGGATCAGACAGATGCAAAACCGAATAGCGGAAATCAGAAAATCGAAGCGCCTCTCTCAACAGGCCCTTGCGGACGCAGTGGGCTCTCACTGGATTACAATTTCCAAATTAGAAAGGGGGGTAATGCAGCTAACATCCTCTTGGATTGATCGATTAGCTAGCGCCCTTTCCGTTAAGCCAGAGGACCTCATTTCTAAAGGGCGATCTATTGAAGAGATCAACTTTTGGGGCTTCATTGAAGAAGGCGGAGAAGTTGACATTGAAAGCGGTGATGACCGTCATATTAAGTCATTCACGCCGAAGTCCGACGACTTCGTTAGTTTTTGGCTCATGGTGTCAGAAGATGCCCTGGCACCGTTCTGCAATCACGGCGACATAATACGATTTGTAACTGTTGATGAATCCGAGGCGGAGCATTATCTAAAAAAGCTTTGTATGGCTGTGGTAAAAGAAAGCGACGGAAACCGCTACGGTTACGTGGGGTTTTTAAACGGCGGTTCGCGTAGCGGTCTATTTACAATTCGACCAGCCGTCGGAAAACCCATTAGAGATTTGATCTTGCACGAACTCCATGTCGCTAGTGAGTTGCGCTTTATGATGCCCTGGGACAAAATCGACGAGACTGTCGGGTAATAAAATAAAGCGGACCATCCCCTTCAGACAGGTATGCGGATTATCACCCTAGGAATCTGCTGAGGTGCTTGGTGGCTTTATTTTGTCGCTAAATTTCTTTTTTAGAACGTAGTACTGAAAGGAATCGCGCTCGACGTTTGAATTATGGACGTAATCGAGAACACCTCTGTCGACCAAAGACGTAAGTATTTTCTTGCAATATTGCCATCTGCGGTTGGTAAGGTTGCTTGTCTGCGTCACGTTTATTGTCCGATTCTCTGCAATAAAATTCACGATCCGTCTTTCCATTTCGGATAGTTGCTTACTAAGCGTCTCTCCAAGAATGGTGAATGCGTCTGTATCGACAAAAAGCTTTCTGTGCTCGACATCATTCTTAAGAATTACCTGTACGAGCGCTCCACCTATGTCTTTTTGCTGGAACACGGGGGCGGGTAGCCCGGAACTCTGCATGTAATCTCGTATACGGCGAGTGCCCTCGTGAGCACAAAGCACAAACTTGAGATAAAACATGGCATCCATAAGATGCGGGTTTCTGGGCTGGTGCATATCATAGATATTATCGGGCGTTACATAGGGTGGAAATCCTCCAGGACTTTCGATCACCAAACGATCATCGAACATTTTTACAAAGATGTTCATGTTCTTAAGGGCATACGACCGGTGCACACACGCGTTTACAACTGCCTCGTACCATGCCGCTTTGGGGTACTCAGGAGTTGAATAGAAGTGATTGTCCTTGCCCAGCTTACTAAACTCGCGAACTTGTCCGTCAACAATTCGCTCACAGTTTAGTATAATTTCTGGAACGGTTCCCTCTATCCATTCGCTTTTGATTGCATTGTAATGTTCACCAGTTTTCTCGACGGTTCCATCAAACCGAAAGAAACGAATGCGACAGCCCGGAACGACTAGCTCTGGGTCTTTGGCAAACAATAGGGCGCAAGCAAGGTTTGGTTTGAAAAAGCCGTTGACGATCTTTCCTAGGCGGCGGAGTTCTAGAATTTCGTCTGTTTGCAGTGTTTCAGGAAGATTTCGTGCCGCACGAACGTTGGCGACAAACTGTGCGATTAATGACGCTTTAAAATCTTCGGGATAGGAAAGGGCAACCGGCTCCCGTTCTAGGTCCAGTTGGCCTTTGATGTTTCTCAGATCATGTTTTTCTTCGTCAGTAAGCTTCTTCTTCGACTCCCCGCGTCGTATCCAGGCATGGCCGTCTGTTGTCTCTACGACGCGATCCGGTCGATAGTAGATTCGCACAGCTAAAATACTGTCCTCGTTGCCAGAGGAGTTATTCAGGCGCACGGTTTTGCACTCGTATCGAGCGTCCGGACAGAACGTGTCGCCAGCCCTTTCGAGTTCGTTGAGGTGCTTTTGATCGGACTTCGCGCACCCGCTGATTAATCCGTCGTCCTCAACGCCAATGAGAAGGACGCCTCCATCTGGGGATGTGTTTGCGAAGATCGAAAAGTATTCGCCTAGAGATCGAGCCGAAATGCCCGCAGGTTTTCTCTCAACACGACGATCTTCTTTGACGTCGACGATACTGAGACTTGCAATCTTTTCGTATATTTCATCCGCCGTAAGAAGTCGTATCGACTTCTTCATCAAGGATTCAATATCAAAGCTTAGCTGACGTTCGTCAGAAACCTTCTCAATCTTAGCCATGTGAGCGTCGACGTGCCGTTTGAGTGTCCAAGCCTCATACTAGGCACTGAAGCGTCGACGTTTGCCAAGCCTGAAAGCGCGGCATCCTCTTCAAAAAGAGGTTCCGGCAATGATCAGTTTATCAGAGGCTCTAGCTACAAATCGCTTGGCTGAGTTTATCACCCAGGCTGAAGCCGCAGGCTTCGGCCTAGCGAATGAGGCCGACGTCAATCCAGGCGTTAGAGCGGCTGATCAAACAGCCCGATTGGAAGATCGAACATCGCGTTTTTCATCTGACGATGGTCGACCAGAACGCGAACTCGCTGAGATAGCGTCCATATACTTGGCCGACACGTGACGTGGGTCGAGCGGACCGAGGCCTTGATCCAGAAGCTCTCGGCAATAGGCTCGTCGGTCGAGACGTCAAACCGACTTCGACGTTTGAGTGCGCGACGTCGCAGGCGTCGGATTCCTCGCGCTAACTAGAGGCGCGGCGGTCCTTTATGCCCGCAATCGTCGTCTTGCCTACCCCCCGGCGGCGTGGCTGAGACTTGACGATCTTGCCGCACGGGTCCGAGATATAGCTATGTTGGCTATTCTCCTTGACGGATACATAGCCTTTATGGCTATATTCCTCTGCCCGACCCCCCAGAGGAGCTCCCATGCCCGCTTCATCCGCAGCCCGCGTCGCCGACGACGCCCATCCCCGCAAGGCCGCCCGCGCCAAGGCGAAAAGTCCCACCGCCGCCCAGCTGATCGAGCGTGCGGTGAAGAGCGCCGAGCCGCAGCAGCACAATGATGGCGACCCGGCCGACGCCATCGCCAAGTCGTTCTCGCTGACGCCAGACCCCCTGGATCTTCATGGACCCGGTATCCGTTCGCAGCTCCTGTCCAGCTACATCGAGTGGCTGGATTGCGAGCGGCGCTGCGCGACGAGTGAACTGTGGCCCGACTTCAATCCGCCGAAGGATTACGAGGTCATTCCAGCCAATACGCGTTGGGGCCGCTTCCACTTCGCCACCAGGCGCTGGGGCGACAAGACGTGGAACGAGCGCCCTCACCCACTGACGCGGGCCGCCCTCGTCCTCTGGGCGGTCGGCGCGATCGACGACATCCCCGATCCGCTGCGCGACCTGCTCACCGCGTACCGCTACGAGATGACGCGCGATCTCAACCATCTCACCGACGAGGAGGCCGATCGCCACTTCGACGAGGTCCGCAAACCTCTGCTCGACCAGATCCGAGCAAACACGATGACCCCGACGACTATGCACGGCGCCGCGGAAGCGATCCGCTTCGTGCTCTGGGAT
This sequence comes from Hansschlegelia zhihuaiae, assembly GCF_004103825.1. Lineage (GTDB taxonomy): Bacteria > Pseudomonadota > Alphaproteobacteria > Rhizobiales > Methylopilaceae > Methylopila > Methylopila zhihuaiae. The sequence continues at coordinate 17,817 of NZ_RYFI01000032.1, read as the reverse complement.
CTCAAGGACAACGAGCCAGGCGAAACGACGAGTTCGGTGCTTAACGCCGTCGCCCGGTTCCTCGAGCGCGAAGGGCCGACCGGTCCGCGCAACGACGAGGTGTTCTGGATCGGAGGCCCCAGGAAGGATCCGCTCCTGGACCTCCTTGCCCGATCGGCCGAAGCCTATCGACTGGCCGAAGCTGCCGAGGGCGATGCGGCGGCAAACGCGATCTACCATCCCATCCACGCAGAACAGGCGAATGCGCCGGCCGCGACGACCATGCAGGGCGTCATGACGGGGTTGGCGTTCGGCATCAATGGCGACGATGCGTGGTTGGATGACTGCTTCGGCGGCGTGGCGAAGGGCGCCTTGCGTGGGCTGGAGACGATCGTCGGCGCAAAATTGTCCGACCCGGTCTTCCGCGCACTGGAGGCGCACGCCGAAGCGTTCAGGGCGTGGGATGCGCTCTACGGGAAAGTCCCGGACTCGGACGCCAAGCTGAAGGCCGCTGACGACCGCGAATGGAAGTGCTGGGAGGACCTGCTGGCGACGTCGCCGAAGACGCTCTCCGGCCTGGCGGCGCTTCTCGATTACTACAGCACGCCCCGCTTCGCGCAGCGCATCGACGAAGGCGACTTCGCACTGGCCATTCTGAAGGCCCTTGCGTCCATTTCGCCGATCCTGCGCGGCGCCGCGCCGTCCGAAAATGGCGGAGAGCTCGGACCGGCCGTCCTCGCGTTTGAGGCGGCGAGCAGGGCCTTCAACGCAACACCAAACGATGACGCGGACACGACAGATATCGACTCGACGGAGGACGAACTGAGGCGCTTGGTCCAAACCGAAGGACTGAACGCCTGCAGTTTGCAGGAAGCGGAGCTCGCGACGAGGCTCTCCGTCAGGCTCAGCCAGGGCGGAGAGTGCGACCTGTCTATCAGCCTCGCTCATGCGGCGCTCGGCTACTTCCTCGGCGAGGAGGCGGTCTCGTGAGCCGATTGGCCTCGATGCTCCGCACCCGGGGCGTCTGGCCGGCAGTCGAGGCGGAACTCATCCGCCTCGGCGTGGCCTACCGGCTGATGCGGGGCGGCAAGCACCCTGTCGTCACGATCAAGGTCGGGGAGCGGCGTCGCCGCTTCCCAATCGCCGGCTCACCCCATGCCCACGGCCATTCGGCCCGCAAGGCCGTTTGCCAAGTCAGGCGCATCGTCACCGAGATGCAGGAGGCGGCGCATGGGTGACGTGGTCGCCTTTCCCTCGCGTAAAACGAAAGTTGTCCGGCTAGCGTCGGTCCCGAATGTCCAGCTTCGGCGCGCGCAGGCCTATGCCGCCGGTATCGCCAGTTCTCGCGGCGATCTGGTGAAATGGCGCGACGCCGACTTCCAAGGCGAGCCGGGCGATTGGGTCGTGGATTGGTGGGCCGACAGTGAGGACAGCATCTGCTTGATGGGCCGCTTTCCCACCGAGGCCGAGGCAGACCGCTTCATCAGGGATTGGGAACGGGATCATGGTGGTGGCGATCCTCGGGGCGCCGCATGACCGAGATGTTCCGGAGCGCGTGATGCCGAGGACAGCGGACGCGCTCTACCTAACCGACGGAGAGATCGCGGCCCGCGTCTTCGGCCGGGCGCCGAACGCCCTCGAGCAATGGAAGATCATGTCCGCCGCCTTCGAGCGGAAGGGCCTCCCGAAGCCTGAACGCCTCGCCGGCGACCGGCGCTACTGGCCCGCGGTGAAGGCCTTTCTGGACAGGCGCGCCGGCCTGTCGCCTACTCTCGTTCCGGAGGCTGGCGAGGCGTCGGCCGAGGCGTTGGAGACGTGGCGATGACGCTGAAGGCGCCTGGGCTCGACTGGAGGAAGACGAAAGACGGCGCAGTCCCCTACTGGCGCGCCAGCCGCGACGCCATCAAGGCCGGCTACGACGTCAAGAACGTCCGCCTCACGGGCCTTAGCGACGACGAGATCGTGGACCGCTGCCGCCGGCTTCAGGCCGAGATGTTGGAGTGGCTAGACGGGGAGCCGCAGGACCCGACCCGCTACGACGGGACGGTCCGCTCCCTGGTCCGCATCTTCCAGGCTCACCCGGACAGCCCCTTCCGCGAGAAGCGTCACGACACGCGCGAGTTCTACGCAGGCTATTGCAGGCTGCTCGAGGAGAACGTTGGCCAGGTCCGGGTCTCGAGCCTGACCGGCCCCGACATCCGGCGCTGGTACAACCGCTTCGCCGAACCGAAGAAGGACGCGGACGGGAACCCCGTAGGTCAGCGACGCGTGCGGCGGGCGCAATCGGCCATCGCCACATTCCGACGGTGCGTTTCGTTCGGCGTCGAGCTGAAGCACCGCGGCTGCGCGGACCTGGCGACAATCCTGTCCAACATGCGCTTCGCCGGCCCGGCGGCCCGCGACAGCGTCCTGACCCTCGCACACGCCAGAGCGATCATCGCCAAGGCTCATGAGCTCGGACGTCCGAGCATCGCCCTCGCGCAGGCATTCGCCTTCGACCTGACGCTGCGGCAGAAGGACATCATCGGGGAATGGACATCCGACGCCCAGTCGGCTGCCGGCGGGATCGTGGACAACGGCCGCCGATGGGACTGGGGCCTGCTCTGGTCGCACATCGACGAGCGCGGCGTCCTCCGGAAGCCGACATCGAAATCGAACGGGCGGAAGGTGCTCGCCTTCGATCTGTCCCTGTTCCCGCTCGTGTCCGCGGAGATCGAGAGAGTCGCCGCCGATCGCCGTGTCGGACCGATCGTCGTGAACGAGCACACCGGCTTGCCCTACAAGCCGCGCAAGTTCTCCGAGGTCTGGCGGACCGTCGCGACCGCGGCCGGAGTTCCGGCCGATGTCTGGCAGATGGACAGCCGTGCGGGCGGCCTGACGGAGACCACCGACGCCGGCGCGGACCTCGAGACAGCCCGTCACCAGGCCGGTCATTCGAACATCGCGACGACGGCGCGCTACTCGCGCGGGTCGCTCGCCAAGACGTCCGAGGTGGCCCGGCTCAGGGTCGCGTTTCGGGACAAGAACGGCGTGGAAACGTGACCTTCCCACGGCATTCCCACGGATCGCCTAGGGAGGGCCGGAAGGTCCAAGAAGTTGTTGGTACCGCCACCCCGGCTTGAACGGGGGACCTCCAGATCCACAATCTGGCGCTCTAACCAACTGAGCTATGGCGGCTCGCGGGGGCGCCCTCGCGGGCGGGGCGGACCCTAGGTGAAACGGATTTCCGCGGCAAGACCGCTCGGCCGTCTCCGATCATGAAAACGCCCGACCCGCATTTTTGCGGATCGGGCGTCGTTTCAGTCTCGACGCGGCGGATGGACCGCCGTGCGACGATTACTGCTGCGCGAAGCGCGTGGTCTTCGAGGCGAGGTCCTGGAACGGTTTCGCGCCCTCGGCCGCGGCCTTCTGGGCCAGCGTCGAAAGCTCCTTCACCTGACCGCCGATGACGTCGAACTGCTGACGCGCATAGGAGGTCTGGAGCTCGATCGCCTGGCTCACCGACTTCGCGCCGATCAGGGCCTGCAGGAAGTCGAAATGCGCGTTGACATTGGAGCGTGTGGCCTCGACCGACTTGCGGCCGAACTCCTTGTAGCCCTTGGACGCGGTGGCGTAGGCGTCCTCGAAGGCGTCGGACGCCTCCTCGGCGGCCGACTTCCAGCGCGCATAGTCTTCCTTGGCCTGCTGCACGGACTTCTCGGCGATCTCACGGACCGGAGCGGGCGCCTCGGTCGCCGCCTTGTCCGCGGCGGAGAAAGCGTCCGCGACCATTTCGTCGGACTTCTGCGTGGCGCTCTTGGTAACGGCCATAACCATTCCTCTCAGATGTCTACGGCGGTCGGGGGATTGGCAGATCAGGCGCGTGCCGCCGGGCCGCAATCCGTCTGCTTCACGGCGACCTGACCGTCCCATACGGACCGATCGACCACCGTCCTGTTCTTGTGTGCACTGCAACATAATGGTGCGATGCAGTGCGATCAACCCCCGACGGGCGGTTTAAATCACCGCTTCGTGTCAACCCTGCGACCGGCGACGGCGCCGAGCTCGTTCATCTGTTTGGTCAGGGCCTCGACCTGCGCCTTGGCGAACTCGGTCTGGATCGCAATCACCTCCTCGACGGTCTTGGCGCGCACCAGTTTCTGGGCGTAGGCGAAGCTCGCCGTCATGTTCTGTTCGGCGAAGGAGACCGCGGCGCCGGCGACGGTCCGCATGTTGTCCTGGGCCGAATTCGTCTGGTTTTCAAAAGCGTTGGACGCCTTGTAGGCGGCGTCCAGGAAGCCGTCGAACGCCTTGCGGGCCTGCTCGACGCTCTTGTCCGCGAAATCGCGCATCTCGTTCGGGATCTGATATCCGCCGTGCGCGTCGCCGGGATTCGCCATGGCACCGTCCTCCGCCTGTGGGCTCGCCGGGCGCGGCCGCGGCCGAGCGTCGCGGCGTATCGCCGCCTTTTCTGGTTAACAGCGCGCCCCCGCGCGCGCCAGCGCGCCTTTGAGTGCGGCGCATGACGAGGCTGGCCGGAGGGGGCGCCGGTTAACCCTCGTCCACGATCGCGGGGGACGGCGTCCGGCGCACGATGGACTGCGCGTCGAGCGCCCAGTATTTAAGGTTTCATTAACGCAACGACTTGTCCGCAGCCAGCAGAGCCCCGATGGGTCCCGACGACGTCTTCGACGCCTTGGCCACCGACCCTGCGCTCGCTGCGCCGGAGCGCGGCGGCCGTCCGGTTTTCGTCGTCGACGACGCCGGCGAGATCGTCTGGGCGGGGCCGGCCGCGCGTCGGCTGATCGCCGCGGGCGAGCTCGAATTCTCGGCGAGGCAGATGCTGGCCGGGATGGCGGCGACCGGCTCCGAGGGGCTCGTCAGGCTGCGGATCGGAGCCTCGGGGCGGCTCGCGCCCCTCATCTTCAGGGCCCTGCCAATGGCGGTCCACGGCGCGGCGGCGCTTGTGGCGCTCGAGGGGCTGACGCCGCTCGAGGCGCAGGCCGAGGAGGCGGAGTTCGCGCGCGCTCCGATCGACGAAGAGCCCGGGGCTTCCGAAGATGAGGTCGCTGCGGCTTCCGAAGCGGAGGATGACGCCGCGGCGCCGGCGCGCGGCATCGCGGCGGAAGAAGGCGCGCCCCCCAACCTTCCGGGCGAGGCGGAGGCCGCGCTTGAGCCCATCGCCCGGCCGGCCGAACAGCCTCCCGGCGAAGAGACGTCCGCCCCCGCTGAAGACAGACCCGCCGAGGACCTGCGCTTCGTCTTCGAAATCGACGGCGACGGACGCGTGACCCTGCTGTCGCCTGACCTCGCGCGCGCCGTGGGTGCTTCGGCCGAGGCCGCCGTCGGCCGGCCCTGGAGCGAGACCGCGGACGCCCTCGGCCTCGATCCGGCGGACGCAGTCTGCGCCGCCATCGAGCGGCGCGGCGCGTGGGGCGAGATCCAGATCTCCTGGCCGACGGCCGACGGCCGGCGCCTGCCGATAGTGCTCACGGCGCTCCCGATGTTCGACCGCGGCCGGACCTTCGTGGGCTTCAGGGGTCTTGGCCGCGCGACCGCCGCGCCTCTCCCGGCGCCCGTTGAGGCTGTTCCCGCCGAACCAGAGCCGACCCAGCCGGTCGCGGCCGACAGCGCCGCGGAGGATCTTTCGGCGACCGTCGACAGCGAGACCGGCGACCGCCAGGACGACGCGCCGGAAGAGCCGGCGGTCGAGGAGCCGGCCTCCGCGCCCGTCCCAGCGGACCGCGCGGACCAGCCTCCGGCCGCCGAGGAGCCGCCGTTCTTCGCCGCGCCGCCCGCCGCCCCGCCCTATGGCGGAAACGTCGTGCCCCTTCGCGACGCCACGCTCCCGCTCGCGGCCCTGACGACCAGCGAGGAGAGCGCCTTCGACGAGATCGCGCGGCGCCTCCGGGGGCTCGGGGCGCGGGTGACTGATCCGATCAGCTTCCCGACCATGGCGCCTTCGCCGACGGAATCCCCGGAGACCGCGGCGATCGCCCCGACGCCCGCGGGCGATGGGAACTGGACGCTCGACGACGTCGACGGGCGGGCGCCCACGGCGTCGCGCGTCGACGACCTGCTTCGGCTGCTCGACCGGCTGCCGGTCGGCGCGCTGGTGCTGCGCGCAGGCGTCGTCGCGCACGCCAACCGCGCGGCGCTTGACACGCTCGGCCACCCGGACCTCGCAAGCCTTCGCGCGCGCGGCGCCGAGGAACTGTTCGCGGCCCCGCCGCCGCGCGACGACGCCGCGCCCTCGACGCTGCGCGTGATCGCGAGCGACGGGGTGGAGGTCGAGGTCGAAGCCCGGCTTTCGACCGTCTTGTGGGACGGCGGGCCGGCCACGCTGGTCTCGCTGAAGCGGGCCGAGGGCGCGATCGCCGCCGCCCAGTCGGCGCTAGCCCGCGAACGGGAGGCCGCGGCGATCCTCGACATCGCGGCCGACGGCGTGCTGACGCTCGACGGCGCGGGCCGCATCCTGTCCGTCAATCGGGGGGCCGAAAGACTGTTCGGCTTCGAGGGCCGCGACCCGATCGGCGGATTGTTCACGCTTTCGCTCGCGCCGGAGAGCCGGCGCGTCGCCTTCGAATATCTCGACCAGGTCCGCGCGGACGGCGGATCGTCCATGGGACATGATGGCCGCGAGGTGCTGGGCCTCGCGCGACAGGGCGGCGCGGTCCCGCTCCATCTGACGATCGGCCGCCTTGGGGACGCCGGCGACGCGCGGTTCTGCGCGGTGCTGCGCGACATCACGCCCTGGAAGAAGGCCGAGGAGGACCTTCTGGCCGCCCGCCGGCAGGCGGAGCGCGCCAACGCCCAGAAGTCGGAGTTCCTGGCCAAGATCAGCCACGAGATCCGCACGCCGCTCAACGCCATCATCGGCTTCGCCGAAGTCATGATGGAGGAGCGCTTCGGGCCGGTGGGGAGCCCTCGCTACAAGGACTACCTGCGCGACATCCACGTCTCGGGCAGCCACCTCGTCGGGCTGGTCAACGACCTGCTGGACATCACCCGCGTCGAGTCGGGCGGGCTGAAGCTCGACCTGTCGCCCGTCGACCTCAACGAGATCGCGGCGCAGGCCGTCGCGCTGCTGCAGCCACAGGCCAACCGCGACCACGTGATCATCCGCACCTCGCTCGCGCGCGGCCTGCCGCCGGTGCTGGCCGACCGGCGCTCGGTCAGGCAGATCATGACCAACCTCGCCTCGAACGCGGTTCGGCTCAGCCGCCCGGGCGGCCAGGTGATCCTCGCGACCGCGCTGACCGATGTCGGCCAGGCGGTGATCCGCGTGCGGGACGCAGGCTTCGGCATGTCGAAGCAGGAGCTCGCCCGCGCGCTCGAGCCGTTTCGCTCGCTCGCGACCGCCGACAACGACGCCGGCGCGGCGCTCGGCCTGCCGCTGACGCGGGCGCTGGCCGAGGCCAACGAGGCGAGCCTCGCGCTGCAGAGCGAGATCGGCCTCGGCACGCTCGCCGAAGTCACTTTTCCCTCGTCACGCGTGCTCGCCGGCTGAGGCGGGACTTTCCGCATTACCGATGCGTAAGGCGCCGCGACATTGACTCGGCGGGCCGACCCACAATATGAATATGGCAATGGAAACAGTAGTTTAGACCTTTTCAAAACTACCTTTCCGAACAACTGACGCTGGTTCGCACGGACGTCCGCATGATCGTCTGTTCCTGCAACGTGTTGAGTGACAAGCAGATCGGCGCCGCCATCGGCGACGCCGACGCGAATCCGCGCACCCCGGGGCAGGTCTATCGCTGCCTCGGCTGCAGCCCGCAATGCGGCCGCTGCGCTCGGACCATCAAGGCGATGCTGTCCAACATCCGCGGGCTCGAGGACACGACCGGCGGAAGCTGCGGGGCCTGCCCCGCCGCATGCCCGGCCGTCACCCACGGCGTCGGCCAGGTGCTGGACGTGATCGGCGACGTCATCGAGGTCGCCACCATCGAGCGTCGGCGGGCCGGCTGAGCGACGGTTCGCGTCGCTCGCAGCTTTCCTTTCGCACCCCCTTCTTCAAGATCACACCTTCACTTGCGCCCGCCCGGCGCCTAGTTTAGAAGTGTTCTAGAGTCATAGATCGGCGGCTGGGCCGCAGGAGGGGCGCCATGAAGGGCGACGCGAAGGTCATCGAATATCTGAACCGCGGGCTCCGCTCCGAGATGACCGCGGTGAACCAGTACTGGATCCATTACCGGATGCTGGACGACTGGGGCTACAAGAAGCTCGCCGCACAGTGGCGCAAGGAATCGATCGAAGAGATGAACCACGCCGACCGGTTCGTCACCCGCATCATCTTCCTCGAAGGCTTCCCCAACATGCAGGTGCTCGATCCGCTCCGGATCGGACAGAGCGTCAAGGAAGTGCTGGAATGCGACCTCGCGGCCGAGGTCGACGCCCGCGCGCTCTACCGCGAGGCGGCGCTGTACTGCCAGGAGATCGGCGACCTCCCGTCCAAGATCCTGTTCGAGGAGCTGATGTCCGACGAGGAGGGCCATATCGACTTCCTCGAGACGCAGCTCGATCTGGTCGCCAGTCTCGGCGAGCAGCTCTACGCCCAGCGCCATATCGGCGACCCGGAGTGACGGAACGGTCGGGCGCGACGAGCCCGGCCTGATCGCTTCTGCGCCCCTTCCGATTACGAGGCCCCGCCGCATGTCGGCGGGCCTTTCCATTTCGGACCCGGTCCGGCGACGTCCCGCGCTCAGAACGGCCAGCGCGCCCGAAACTGCGCTTCGTCGCCGTTGAACAGGTCGCGGTCCACGGGTCCGAGCCCCTCGACCTCGCGCGGCTCCGGCCCCGAGCGTCCGTCCGTGTACTGCCAGAAGGTCCAGCGCCGCCAGAGCGCGGGAACGCCGCGCGGCTCGTCGGCGAAGCGGGCGTACCAGAGCGCACATTTCGCGAGCGGCGACTGTGCGACGTCCGCCATCCGCTCGCGCAAAAGCCGTCCGCCATAGATCACGGGGAGCCTCCCGAGCCGCGCCTCGACCAGCGCCACGAACGCCTCGGCCTGCGCGAGCGACAGGTCGGCGCCGGCCGTGCTCTCCTCCCAGTCGAGACAGACCAGGTCGTCGGCGCCCGGGTCGGCATAAGCGAGATAGTTCGCGACCTGCGCCTCGACGTCGACGCCGCTCGAAAAATGATAGGAGCCCCAGAGCAGCCCCGCGGCCTTCGCCTCGATCCGGCGGGTCGCATAGGCCGGGTCCCGGAAGGTCGCGCCCTCGGTCGCCTTGTGCACGACCGCGACGATCCCGGCCCGCCGCACCGAAGCCCAGTCGTGGACGATGTTGTGGTGCGACAGGTCGATCATGCCGTTGAACATCTGTTCCGCCCCGCGGGATGACGCCTTCCCGCCGCGTCGCTATATCAGGCGCGACCCGCCCTGATCCCACGGCGCCTCAGCGCGCCGCGCCGACCGCTCCCCGGAGGCCCCATGTCGCTTTCTGAAGCCCTGTCCGACAAGACGCCCGTCACCGTGCTGACCGGCTATCTCGGCGCCGGCAAGACGACGCTGCTGAACCGCATCCTGTCGGAGCAGCACGGCAAGAAATACGCCGTCATCGTCAACGAGTTCGGCGAGATCGGCATCGACAACGACCTGGTGGTCGGGGCCGACGAGGAAGTGTTCGAGATGAACAATGGCTGCGTGTGCTGCACGGTGCGCGGAGACCTCATCCGCATCCTCGAAGGGCTGATGCGCCGCAAGGGCAAGTTCGACGCGATCATCGTCGAGACCACCGGCCTCGCCGACCCTGCGCCGGTCGCCCAGACGTTCTTCATCGACGAGGAGGTCGGCCGGAAGGCAAGGCTCGACGCCGTCGTCACGGTCGCGGACGCCAAATGGCTGACCGAACGCCTGAAGGACGCGCCCGAGGCCAAGAGCCAGATCGCCTTCGCGGACGTCATCCTGCTCAACAAGACGGACCTCGTGAGCGGCGAGGAGCTCGAGGAGGTCGAGGCCCGCATCCGGGGCCTGAACCCCTATGCGCGGATCATCCGCACCGAGAAATGCGCGGTCCCGCTCGACGCGGTGCTCGACAAGGGCGCGTTCGACCTCGACCGCATCCTGGCGCTCGAGCCGGCCTTCCTGGAGGCCGACGACCACCATCATCACGACCATGACCACGGTCACGGCCATCACCATCACGGGCATGGCCACGACCACCACGACGATCACGAGCACGGCCCGGATTGCGGCTGCGGGCACGACCACGCGCATGAAGACCATGGCCACGCGCATCACGACCACGGCCATGGCGAGCATTCGCATGGCGGGCTGAAGCACTATCACGACGAGCACATGAAATCGGTCGCGCTCGAGATTCCGGGCGACGTCGACCCGCACAAATTCATGCCCTGGGTCAACGACCTGGCGCAGACCGAGGGTCAGAACTTCCTGCGCTGGAAGGGCATCCTGGCGTTCAAGGACGAGCCTCGCCGCTTCGTGCTGCAGGGCGTCCACATGATCCTCGACGGCGACCTTCAGCGCGAGTGGAAGGCGGAGGAGAAGCGCCGCTCGAAGCTCGTCTTCATCGGCAAGGACCTCGACGAGGCGAAGCTCCGCCAGGGTTTCGAGGCCTGCGCGGCGTGACGCGCGCCGATGTCCCGGCCTTGAGCCGGGACCCATCCGGCGCGACGCAGTCCGGATGAGGCGTCTTACGCTGGGGCGTTCTGATCAGATTGAGCCCAATGGGTCCCGGCTCAAGGCCGGGACGTCGATGTCGAGCCATCCCATGTCCCTCTCCACAGAGTCCGGCTACCCCTCCCTCGCCGATCGGCTGACGCCCGTCGAGGCCGGCGCCTATGTGGTCGCGGCCTCGTTTCTCGGAAACGCGGCGGTCTTCGCGCTCGGCGACGGGGCGGTGCTGTTCCTCGACGAGGGCGGCGAGCTCCGCGTGCCCGCCCATGAGGGCGCCGTGATGTCGGCGGTCTGCGACGGCCGCACGCTCGTCACCGGCGGCGACGACGGCAAGGTGCTGCTCTTCGCCGCCGGCGACACGCCGGAGCCCGTCGGCGACGCGCCCGGCTGGATCGATGCGGTCGCGCTCGGGCCGGACGGGGCCGTGGCGTGGTCGGCGGGCAAGCGCGTCTTCGCGCGCGACGGCAAGGGCGACCTCCGCTCCTTCGAGGCGCCCTCCTCGGTCCGCGGGCTGGCTTTCGCGCCGAAGGGCTACCAGCTCGCGGTCGCGCGCTATGGCGGCGTGTCGCTCTGGTTCCCGCGCGTCGCAGGCCCCGCGAAGGAGCTCGCCTGGAAGGGCAGCCATCTCGACGTCACCTTCGCGCCGGACGGCCGCTTCGTGGTCACGACCATGCAGGAGAACGCGCTGCATGGTTGGCGGGTCGCGGACGGCGCGCATATGCGCATGTCCGGCTATCCGGGGAAGGTGCGGTCGATGGACTGGACCTCGGACGGCAAATGGCTCGCGACGGCCGGCGCCGACGCCGCGATCCTCTGGCCGTTCCAGGCCAAGGACGGGCCAATGGGCAAGGCTCCGAAGGAGCTCGGCATTCGCCCCGCCAAGGTCTCGCGCGTCGCCTCCCACCCGCGCGCCGGGGTCGTCGCGCTCGCCTATGAGGACGGCTGCATCCTCATCGTCCGCATTTCCGACGGCGCCGAAATCCTCGCGCGCAAGCCCGGCCCCGGGGGCGCGGTGACGGCGCTCGGGTGGGACCGAACGGGCGCGCGCCTCGCCTTCGGCACGGAGGACGGGGCCGCCGGGACCATCGCGCTTCCGGACGAGTGACTCGAATCCGGGTCTACTGGCTCGCCCAGACGATCCTGGCGATCCAGGCGACCTCGGAGGCCGGGAACACCCGGTCCGGATGCTCCGGATTGATCGACCGGAGCTCGACTTGCCTGGCGGTGCGCCGCGAGAGCTCCTTGGCCATCACCTCGCCGCCCGATGTCCTGACCACGACGCGGTCGCCGCGCCGCACCGGCGCGCCGGGCGCGACCACCACGACGTCGCCGTCCCGGAAGGTCGGCGACATCGAGTCGCCCGAGATCTCCAGAGCGTAGGCGTGATCGTGTTCCACCCCCGGAAACGCGATCTCGTCCCAGCCCTGTCCGGTCGGAAAGCCGCCATCGTCGAAATAGCCGCCCTCTCCCGCCTGGGCGAGGCCGATCAGCGGCACGGTACGCCTGCTTTCGGGCGGTCCGCCTGTCAGCAGTCCCATGAAGCTGTCGAGATTGGTGCCGGTGGCGTCGAGCGCCTTGGCGATCGATTCGGTCGACGGCCAGCGCGGCCGCCCGTCCCCAGCGATCCGCTTCGACTTGTTGAAGGTGGTCGGATCGAGCCCGGATTTTCGCGCGAGGCCCGAGGCCGACAGCCCGTTCTTCGCCGCCAGCGCGTCGATCGCAGACCAGATCTGGCCGTGGCCGAGCATGTCGGAGTCCGCCCTTCCCTGCCCCCGCCCGATGCATCACCCGAGCGGGACAATATCTTATAAGTAGGAATTACTACCTTCAGACCGATTTGTCCAGCCGTGCCTCGTGTCCCACCGCTTGCCCCGCAGGGCCTGCGGTCCTAAAGCTCGCGCACCGTTCCGATGCAACGCGTCGATCGGGACTGCGTTCCGCTCGCGCCTCAGAAACAAGCAGAACCCCGCCGTTCATGCAGACCCCGGCCCTGATCTACAAGATCGCGCCCGCCGCGCTCTGGGCGGAGGCTGAACGACAGGGCGCCTTCTCGGGCGCGCCGGTCGATCGGCAGGACGGCTTCATCCACTTCTCGACCGCCGCCCAGGCTCCCGAGACGGCGGCCCGCCACTTCGCTGGACAGCAGGGCTTGGTGCTCGCAGCGGTCGACGCCGCGGCGCTGGGGCCGGCGCTCAAATGGGAACCGTCGCGCGGCGGAGCTCTATTCCCGCACCTCTACGGGCCGCTGCCGCTTTCGGCCGTGCGCTGGACGGCGCCGCTGCCGATCGGCGCGGACGGGGCGCATGCGTTCCCGGAGGCGATGGCGTGACGAACGTCCTCTGGCCGCTGATCAGGCCGGCGCTGCACGCGCTCGATCCCGAGACCGCGCATCAGGCGACGCTCGCCGCCCTGTCGCGCCTGCCGCCGCGCCCTGCCACGCAGGCCGACCAGCGTCTGGCGACCAAAGCCTTCGGGCTCGACTTTCCCAATCCGCTCGGCCTCGCGGCCGGCTTCGACAAGGACGCCCGCGCGCCCGACGCGACGCTCGCGCTCGGCTTCGGCTTCGTCGAGATCGGCTCCGTGACGCCGCGGCCGCAGCCCGGCAACCCGCGGCCCCGCCTGTTCCGGCTGAAAGAGGACCGGGCGGTGGTGAACCGCATGGGCTTCAACAATCAGGGTGCGGAGGCGACGCAAGCGCGTCTCGCGCACCGCGCAGGACGGCCTGGAATCGTCGGCGTCAACGTCGGGGCGAACAAGGACTCGGCCGATCGCGCCGCCGACTACGCCGCCGGCGTGCGAAGCTTCGCGGCGCATGCGGCCTTCTTCACCGTGAACGTGTCCTCGCCCAACACGCCGGGCCTGCGCGACCTGCAGGCCAGGGCCGCGCTCGACGATCTCGTGGTCCGCGTGCTGGAGGCGCGGGACGAGGCGCATGCGGGCGGCCTGCCGCGCCGGCCCGTGCTGCTCAAGATCGCGCCCGACCTCGACCTGCACGGAATCGACGACGTCGTGGCGGTGGCTCGCGCGCGGGGCCTCGATGGACTCGTCGTCTCGAACACCACCCTGGCCCGCCCCGCATCTTTGAAAGGCGCGGCGAAGGCGGAAGCCGGAGGCCTCTCGGGCGCGCCGCTGTTCCGCCGCTCCACCTGGGCGCTGGCCGAGACGTTTCGGCGACTGGACGGCGCCATGCCGCTGGTCGGCGTGGGCGGCGTCTCGTCGGGCGCGGATGCGCTCGCCAAGATCCGCGCCGGCGCGACGCTGGTCGAGCTCTACAGCGCGCTCGTGTTCGAGGGGCCGGGGCTGCCCGCGCGCATCCTGAAGGAACTCGCGGCGGCGCTCGACCGCGAGGGCGTGTCCTCGCTTGCGCCGCTGATCGGCCGCGACGTCGAGGCCGTCGCGGCCGAAGGACCGGGCGCCTGACGGGTCAGCGCCGGCCCGAGCCGACGCGCAGGACCCTGAGCACGATCCAGACCGGGATCACCACCATAGCGCCGATCAGGAAGTAGCGGCCGATCAGCTTCAGCACGTCCGCCGAGTTGCGGATCAGGTCCTCGAGCGCGTCCATCGCCCAGCGGAACAGCTCGAAGGCGTCGAGATGGAGCTGGTCGAGCACGAGGCCGACGATCACGCAGAGTAGCGCAAGTCGCACGATCACGCCGAGCGGCGAGCCGCCAATGATCCGGCTCATCCCGCCCGAGCCGTAGCGGGGTGAACCGCTTTCGCTGTCCCTGCCGAACACCATCAGGCGACCTCCTTTGCGGGCTGCGCGGCGAGTTCGCCGCCAAGCGCCCGCCGGATCAGCGCGCGCGTCTCCGGCACGCCATATAGGGCGACGAAGGAGCCGAAGCGCGGGCCCTTCTCCTGGCCGATCAGCGTGCGGTAAAGCGTCGAGAACCAGTCCTGGCTGACGCCCGGCCGCTCGGGCGTCGCGCCCTTTGCGGAGAAGTCCTGGTAGCGCGGCACGGCGCGGGCGACGTCGTAGAGCGCTGTCTGGACCTCTTCCGGCGCGGCGCCGGCCGGCAGGCTCCCGAGCGCCTCGTCGAGGGAAGCGAGCGCCTGGCGCTCGACCTCGTCAGGCGCGTCGAAGCGCTTGAAGGGCTTCACATGGTCCTCGTAATAACGCAGCGCGTAACCCACCAGCTCGTCGAGCTTGGGATGGGTCTCGGGCGTGACGCCCGGCGCGTAGCGGCCGATGAAGCCCCACAGCACGTCGCGGTTCTCGGCGTTCGAGGCCGAGACGAGGTTGAGCAGCAGCGCGAAGTTGACCGGCGGGGTCTCGGCCGGCGGCTCGCCGGAATGGATGTGCCAGACCGGGTTGCCGAGCCGCTGCTTCCATTCTTGCCGCGGATAGCCGCCGAGGAACTGGAAATACTCGTCGACCGCGCGCGGGATGACGTCGAAATGCAGCTTCTTGGCCTCGCGCGGCCGTTGATACATATAGAGCGCGAGGCTCTCCGGGCTGGCGTAGGTCAGCCACTCGTCGATCGTCAGGCCGTTGCCCTTCGACTTCGAGATCTTCTGGCCCTGCTCGTCGAGAAACAGCTCGTACACGAAATGCTCCGGCGCGACGCCGCCCAGGATCTCGCAGATCTTGTCGTAGATCGGCGCGTTCGTCTGATGGTCCTTGCCGAACATCTCGAAATCGACATCGAGCGCCGCCCAACGCGCGCCGAAGTCCGGCTTCCACTGCAGCTTTACTCTGCCGCCCGTGACGGGGAGCGTCTTGTCCTCGCCGTCCTCGTCCGTGAACGTAATGGTCCCGGCCTTCGGATCGACCGCCTTCATGGGCACGTAGAGCACCCGGCCGCTGACGGGCGAGATCGGCAGGAAGGGTGAATAGGTCGCCTGCCGCTCCTCGCCGAGCGTCGGCAGCATCACGGCCATGATGGCGTCATACTTCTCGACCGCGCGAAGCAGCACGGCGTCGAGCTTGCCGGACTTGTAGTAGTCGGTGGCGCTGGCGAATTCGTAGTCGAAGCCGAAGGTGTCGAGAAACCGCCGCAGCATCGCGTTGTTGTGGTGACCGAAGCTCTCGTAGTTTCCGCCGAATGGGTTCGGCACCGAGGTCAGCGGCAACTGGAGGTACGGCGCGAGCGCGGCCGGGTCCGGCACGTTGTCCGGCACCTTGCGCATGCCGTCCATGTCGTCGGAGAAGCAGAGCAACCGAGTCGGGATCTTGTCCTCGGTGAGAACCCGGAAGGCGTGCCGCACCATGGTGGTGCGCGCGACCTCTCCGAACGTGCCGATATGCGGCAGGCCCGAAGGC
The DNA here is from genome assembly GCF_004103825.1 of Hansschlegelia zhihuaiae. Lineage (GTDB taxonomy): Bacteria > Pseudomonadota > Alphaproteobacteria > Rhizobiales > Methylopilaceae > Methylopila > Methylopila zhihuaiae. The sequence continues at coordinate 1,954 of NZ_RYFI01000032.1, read as the reverse complement.
CCATAGCCGGTCTCGAACAGCACCGGCCCGTCTTTGGGCCGTTTTTTCAGCCGAGCGACGAGTTTCTTCGCCTCCTCGAACGGCCAGGCGTTCGAGGCGCGGGCGATGTCGGCGAGCGCCGTAGCGGGCGCGGCTGTGTCTGCGGAAGCCATGGGTCGTTCGGTCTGGTCGCGGAAGGGCGGCACCCTAAGGACCGCCCCTCGCCTGCGTCAATGACGGCCGCTCACCACACGCCGACCGGAAAGTGCTTCAGATAGAGCTCGGCGTAGACGCCGTTCCGCTCGAGCCGCTGCAGCGCGTAGTCGATCGCCTGCCTGAGCCTCTCGTCGTCCGGCCGCACCATCGCGCCGACGCCCTCGCCGAAATAGCGCGGGTCGGCGTAAGGCCCGCCGACGAAGCGGCAGCAGCCTTCCGACGCCGTGCCGTTCAGCCAGAAGGCGAGTGAGACGGCGTCTCCGAAGACAAGGTCCGCCTCGCCATTCTTGACCGCCGCCCGCGTCGCGTCCGGCTTCTCGAAGCTTTTGAGCGTCGCCTCGGGGAAATAGGTCTTCAGAAACGCCTCGTGCGCTGAGCCCTGGACCACCGCCACCGTCCGGCCCTTCAGCGTCTCGGGCGTCGCGTCCGCCACGGCCTTGTCGCTGCGCGCGACGAAGCGCGCCGGCGTCTGGTGCACCCGCTCGGTCATTGCGAAGCGCGCCCTCAGCCCCGGCGTCGGCCGCGCCATCGCGAGGATCACGTCGGCCTGGCGGTTGTCGATCGTGTCGAGCAGGGCGTCCCAGCGCCACGCCTGCAGCGTGCAGGCGATCTTGAGCTCGGCGCAGATCGCGCGGGCGAGATCGACCGCGAACCCCGCGGGCTGGCCTTCGGCGTCGATGTAGTGGAACGGCGGGTAGTCGTCGCCCGTCGCCCATTTGAACACGCGGTTCTGGGGCAGGCCCGGCTTTTCGATGCGCGCGCGGGGGTCCGAATAGCGCGGGATCGCGACCCCGTCGCCGGAGGATTGCGCGCGGGCTCCGGCCGCGGCGAGCAGCGGCAGGACGAGCGCGAAAGCCAGACCGATCCGCAGGAAGACGCTTTTGGGTTGCAAGCGACTCGACTCCTCGCCGCAGGTGATCCTACAACTTTACCGCTTATTAACCGAAGGCGGTCCGGGGGCAGCCTCATGACGGTCGAGGCCTATCGCGCAATCATGCGCGAAGGGCGGGCGCACGACGCCCCGCCCGGGCCTCGGACGCGACCATACGAAACTGACGCGCGTTCGGCTCGTCCGATCTTGCCGCCGCCGGCGGAATTCGCCGCGCTGGAGCGCGCCAGCGTCCCGCCCGGCCCGCTCTATGCGGCGCTCGCTGAGGCGGAACGGACGGGCGTCGCGCCTTTCGACGCCCTGCTCGCATCTGGCGCGGTCGAACAGGAGGACCTGGTCGCGACGCTCGCTCACGCGCTCGGCGTGGACGCCGCCGGCCCCGGCGATCTCGAAGGTCCGGCGATCGACGCCGACGGCTTTCGCGCCGCGATGCTGAGCGGCGTCCTGCTCGGCCTCGGGGTCCACGGCGGAGGCCGGCTGATCGTCGCCGCCCGCGGCCCCGCCGTCTCGAGGCTCGCCGCGGCGCGCCGTGGCCGTCTGCGCGACCCCCGTATCGCGCTCGCGACCCCGCGCGCTTTCGCCGAGATCGCCATGCGGCGGGCCGGCGCGTCCGTCGTTCGAAAGGCCGCGGACGGACCCGGCGACCTCTGCCCCGAATTCACCGTGGTCCGCGGCCTCCCGCATCTCGGTCGCCTTTCGCGCCTGGCGCTGATCGCGGCCGCCGCCGCCGTCGCGGCCTGCGCGGCCCTGATCGAGAGCGTCGGCCTCGCGGTCGCGGGCGTCTGCGGGCTGATGTTCGTGGCGTTGAACGCTCTCAGGCTAGGGTCTGTACCCAATAGATTTGCGGTGTGGACTGCGTGCTGATTCAAG
>NZ_RYFI01000031.1 GCF_004103825.1 Hansschlegelia zhihuaiae | reverse complement strand
ACGCCTCGACGGAATCCCAACGCAGAATCGGAAAACCAAGGACCCGCTCTAGACACCTGGCTTAGGTGGGGGCACTTCCCTGAACCGGCGGCTCTCAGCCTCGCGAGCAAGCCTCTGCCAGTCATCCGCCAATTGGAGCCAAGCCGCCTTGTCGGTCAGATTGGACGTGGCATGGGCGCGTCGCCGGCTGTCGTCGGCCTTCTTTCTGAACTCGTCGCCCCGCGTGTCGGCCAAAAGAACATCCCTTTGTGATCTAACTCCGCACGCACGGCTTTCTGACAGCTGTGCGCCAAATAAATATTTCCGACGAACGCCTCGCTCATTGCTTGACCTCGTCCGCGGTAAAGGCATAGATTTTGAATTGAAGAGATGCGCCCGGAGCGGGAAACCGCTGCCGGGCTTTTGTGCGCTAGGGCCCGTGGAGGCGATCATGGCGCACGTGAAGAAGGACCATCTCGCCGCGTCAGGCGAGTGGTGGAAGCACCTTCGCGGGACCAAGCGGCGCTTCTGGAAGAAGCATCGCAAGGCGGAGATCCGAGAGGCGCGGCCGGCGAACCGGTGGTCGCATGGAGAGCTTCGCGCCCATGCGGCGCTTGACGTGGTTCGACGTGGCTGACGTCAGGGTGATCACGCCGCGATTGGCTCCGCCGTCAGTCTCAGCCCGAGCGCGCTGAGCACCTTCATGATGGTCGCGAACTCAGGATGTCCTTCGGCGCTCAGCGCCCGGTAGAGGCTTTCGCGAGAAAGGCCGGTCTCCTTCGCGATGGACGTCATGCCCTTGGCGCGCGCGACGTCGCCCAGCGCCGCATAGATCAGCGCAGGGTCGCCATCTTCGAAGACGGCTTCGAGATACGCGGCGATCGCCTCGGGGCTGTCCAGGTGTTCGGTGACGTCCCACGGACGCGTTTCAGTAGCCATCTCTCTCACTCCTCCAGACCTTTCGCGAGCGCCTTGGCGGTCTCGATGTCCTTGCCCTGCGTATCCTTGTCGCCGCCGCAGAGCAGGATCACGATCTCCTCGCCGCGGTCGGTGAAGTAGACCCGATATCCCGGCCCGTAATCGACGCGCAGCTCACTGACCTTGTCCTTCAGGTTCTTCACGTCGCCGAAGTTGCCTGTGACCTCGATCCGCCGAATGCGGGCGGCGATGCGGGCCTTGGCGCGCTGATCACGAAGTTTCTCGAACCACTTCGAAAACGTCTCAGTCTGGCGGACCGCAGGCATGATTATTTGTGGCCCATAGGCTACAAAAAGTCAAGAGATGCGTAGCCTGTAGGCGACGAGGGTTAGACAGCTCAGTGGCAGTGAACTGAGCCAGCCTTCTTGTCCATGTGGCAGCATTGCCCAGGGGGTGAGCTCTTCCGGCAGCCGCCGCCGTGAGCGTGCGCGAAGCCGACGGAAAGCAGCACAACAAGCACTGCGATAGCGGGCTGCATGACAATCGCCTCCTGACAACCGGAGGTAATGGATCATCGTCGGCCACCCAAGTGCGAGTCCGCATCAACACGTAGTGGGGTGGCTATGGGCGTCGCGGAGCTTGTCGTCGCGATCTGCCTTCAGGCGGAGCCCAGCTCGTGCCGCATCTTCCACCGCGAGCAGCCCGGAGCGAACGGCTGCGCGGTGATCCAGGAAGTCGAGGAGCTGATGGCGGGGCCGGGCTGGTACCGCGCCCGCTGGACGTGCAGGTGGCGGGGCTGAGCGAAGTTCGGAAAGAAGAAGATGCGGGACGGCGGCGATCGGTTCGGCCGAGGCCGCTGCTTCTGCGTCGCGCACACAGCTTGAAGACCGCAAAGGCGGCAGGATAAGTTTAGGGTTCGCTACTCTTCAGCCTGCTCGCGAGCACCTAGCTGGTAAAGGCGCCACCCGCCGAACAGCATCGCGGCGCCCCAGGCGAGGAACGCCGCGTCCCAATAGACCCAGAGATCGCGAGAGACCGTTTCGTTGACGTGGTGCAGGCCCAGGATCTGATGGTTGATCAAGCCTTCGACAACATTAAAGGCGCCAAAGCCCATCAAAAGCGACCCGCTTAGCATTTTCCCCGACCAGCGCAGTTCCTTCCGGTGGGCCGATCTCCACAGCAGGAAAAGACCCGCCGATACGAAGACGTAGGTCGCGGCGTGGAAGAGGCCGTCAAGGAGCGTATTGAGTTCGAGGTTCGCAACGCTGTTGGCCGGGTAGCCAGCGCTGGTCACCATGTGGTGCCATTGAAGGATTTGGTGCAGCACGATCCCGTCGAAGAAGCCGCCGAGCCCGAGGCCAAACAGGAGGCCTGCGGCGGTTGGAAAGCTCCTCCTGATCTCAGTTGGGCTCGGCGGGTTCATCTGCGGGAGAGGTCCTTGCCGCCCTCGACCTTGTTGCTGTTCAGGTCGCTGCTGTGAGGCGCCGGAACCAGAAAGCGGTTGTAGGCGACGGTGCCGATCAGGGCGATCACCAGGACGGCGATCGCCGCCATGATGAAGTTGCGCGGACTGGAGCGTCCCGGAGGGGTAGGCGGCTGCTCGACCATTGTTTGCTCCGTGGTGCTGGGGTGTGCACCAAGACGCAAATCGCATCGAGTTCGTTCCAGCCGAGCCCCAACTCGAGGGGTAGGGGTCGAAAGTCGGGGGCCCCTGGGACCTTCCGCCCACACGGGCCAAAGAGGCGCGGGCTTCCCCTAGCGCCAATGCACTGGAACCCGGTAACCGGCCGAGGGTAACGCGGCGGAGGTAACGCCCCGATGGCGGACCAGCCGAAGACCTTCTTGACGCAAGCGGAGTTCGCTCGCCGTCGAGGCGTCAGCAAGAAGACCGTTACCGTCTGGAAGGGTAACGGCCTGCTCGTTTTCGGCGACGACGGCCTCGTGGATGTCGATGCGACCGAGTGGAACCTCGATCAGCGGCCCGCGAAATACCGCGGCGGCGTCGCGCATCGGCCGGTGAGATCGGCCCCCGAGCTTCAACCGGGGTCGGCAGCGGCGAAGCAGAAGCCCGGGCAGGCGCCGCGGTCTGAACCCGTGTCGGCAGACGAGATCCGGACGGACGAAGGGCCGTACGACCCGGATGACCCAAACCTTGATTTGCCGGCCGCTGTTCGGCGCAAGGAGAATTTCCTCGGTCTCCAGCGCAAGCAAGCGGTCGAGAAGGAAGCCGGTCGGCTCGTCGAGCGGGCGGCGGCGGAGGCGTTGTTCTTCGACACCGCGCGGGACCTTCGCGATGCCTGGCTGTCGTGGCCGGCGCGGATCGCGATCGTCATGGCCGACGAGCTTAGGGTCGACCCGCGCGCGCTCACCACGGTCCTGACCGCGCATGTCCAACAGCATCTCGCCGAGCTCGGCGAGCCGGAATGTCAGCTCTGACGTCGCTAGCCTCGCTCGTTCCTGGCGGAAAGGACTGACGCCGCCGCCGTCGCTCAACGTCGTCGAGTGGGCCGAGCGCTATCGGAAGCTCAGCAAGGAGAGTTCGAACGGCGGCCGCTTTATCGTCTCGCGCGTCGAGGTAGCGCGGGGGCCGATGCTCGCCGCCACGGAGCCGGGCGTCAGCAAGATCACGCTGGTAGCCTGCACGCAGCTCCTGAAGACCACCGTCATCGAGAACATCACGGGTCGGTTCATACAGGTCGAACCGTGCCCGATCCTTGCGGTGTTCCCCAAGGACGACGCGGCCGAGACCTTCTCGAAGGATCGGCTCGCGCCGATGATCCGCGACACGAAGGTTCTTCGAGACCTCTTCGGCGAGGCGAAGGCGACCGACGCCGGCGCGACGCTGACGCACAAGCAATTCCCCGGCGGGCACATCACGCTCGTAGGATCGAATAGTCCGACCAACCTTGCGATGCGGCCGATTCGACTGCTCGTCTGCGACGAGATCGACAAGTACCCGATGTCGGCGGGTGGCGAAGGTCCGCCGATCGACCTCGCCGAAGAGCGCCAGGCCGAGTTCCGCACGAACAGCCTGACGGTGCTCGCCTGCTCACCGACGATCGCCGGCCGCAGCGCGATCGAGGCGAGCTACGACGAGAGCGATCAGCGCAAGGCCTTCGTGGCTTGCCCGCATTGCGGCGAGCAGCAGCCGCTGGAATGGGAAAACGTCAAGTTCGACAAGGACGATCAGGACAAGATTGTCCCGGCGTCCGCCCGGCTCGTCTGCGTGGGCTGCGGCGCTCCGTGGACCGAGGCCGACCGGCTGAAGGCGTTGAAGGTCGTCTCGTGGCGGCAGACGCGGGCCTTCACGTGCTGCGGCGAGCGGCAGGAACCGGAAATCTGGGACCAGGAAGTCCACGGCGTCCGCTACGCCCTTTGCCGTCACTGCAACACGCGGGCGCTGTCGAACGAGCATGCCGGCTTCCACGCCTCGAAGCTCTATGCGCCGAAGCAGACCGTGGTCGAGACGGTGAAGAAGTTCGCCCGCGCTCTGCGCCGCGGGCCGGAAGCGCTCAAGACCTTCCGCAACACGCAGCTCGCGCTGACCTGGAAAGAGGGAGCCGACGCTCCCGAGTGGCAGGACGTCTACAACCGGCGCGACGATCATCTTTCAGGGACGGTGTGCCGCCACGCGCTGGTCCTGTTCGGCGGCGTTGACGTCCAGAAGGATCGTCTCGAGGTCGGCGTCTGGGGGTTTGGTCGCAATCGTCAGCGCTGGCTGGTTGAGCACCGCGTCCTGCCGGGCGACACCGGGCGGCCCGAGGTGTGGGCCGATCTGGAAGCGATGTTCGACGAGACCTGGTTGAGCGAGGCCGGGCCTGAGCTCTCCGTGAGGGACTGGGGCGTCGATTCCGGCGCCTACACCTCCGAGGTCTACGCCTTCGTCCGGTCCATGGCGGGACGCGCGAACGTCCACGCCGTCGACGGCGTCGACAGCTACCAGTCAGCGTATCTCGGCGTCGCGGCGCGCGAGGCAAACTTCAAGGGCAAGCGCCTTCGCCGCGGCCTGAAGGTCATTCGGGTCGGCGTCTCGTTCTGCAAGCAGGAACTGATGAGCTGCCTGTCGCTCCAGCGGCCCGCCGGCGGCGCCGCGTATCCGTCCGGCTTCGTGCATCTGCCGCGCGACGTGTCGGAAGACGTCGTCAAGCAGCTGACCTCTGAGGAACTGATCGTTTCGGTGACCCGCGGCAAGACGCGCCGCGAATGGATCGTCATCTCCGGCCGCCGCAACGAGGTTCTGGACTGCGCGAACTACGCCCGAGCCATCGCCCAGATGCGCGGATGGGACCGCTGGCGCGAAGCCCAGTGGCGGGAGCTCGAGTCTCTGCTCGGCATCGGCCAGGCCGACGAGGATGGTCATGACATTGCGCAATCGACCGTCGTCGCCGCCAGTCGCGCGCCCTCTCGTCGCCGAGCCAGGTCCGTCATTCGATCGAGCGTCGTGAGGTGATCAATGCCAGGAACCGCACAGGATCGCCTCGCGAAGTTCCGCGAGCTGAAAAGAACCGGCGCCGAGGAGATCGATCGGCGCGGCCGCGTGAAGCTCCGCTCGCTGAAGGACATGAACTCGATCGAGGCCGATCTCATCCGCGAGGCTGAGAACGAAGAGAACCCAGGTCGGGTCCGCGTCCGTCGCATCGTCGTTTCGCCTCGCAGCGGCTTCTGACCCTCATGGCCGAGAAGCCGCGCGTCAGGGTGCCGGCGCTCAGCCGTCGCATTACGGCGTCGCTCGCGGGTCCGCTGGACGTCTCGGGCGGGATCGCACCGGAGGCTGCGCCTTACGATCCGGCTGGCGGCGGCGGTCGACGCTCCCGCGCCTGGCGCGTCGGATCGTTCGGTCCGAACGCCGCGCTGACTTACGCGCTCGACGAACTGCGGAGGAAATCGCGCGACCAGGCGCGCAAGAATCCACACGCTCGGTCGATCGTCGACCGGATGGTGACCAACCTTGTCGGCACCGGGATCAAGCCGCAGTCGATCGCACGGATCGATACGACCGGCATGTCGAAGTCGGCGGCTAAGGCGGCGAACAAGCGCTCGGAGAAGTATCGCGCCGACGTCGCGCAGCTGGTTTGGGATTGGGTCGACGAAGCCGACAGCACCGGCGCGCACGACTTCTATGGCCTGCAGGTGATCGCCGCGCGCGGCATGGTCGAGGGCGGCGAGACCTTCATCCGCCTCCGCTCTCGCCGCCTGGCCGACGGGCTGACCGTCCCGCTCCAACTACAGGTGATCGAAGGCGATCATTGCGACCACCTCAAGAACGACGCATCGAACCGCGTCTGGCAGGGCATCCAGTTCGACGGAAAGGGAGCGCGCACCGGCTACTATCTCAGGCGGGACCATCCCGGCGACGGACTGGTGGCCGGCGGGGTGCTGAATGAGGAGAAGCTCGTCCCGGCCGAGGACGTCTGCCACCTGTTCCGAGCGCTACGGCCGGGCCAGCAGCGCGGCGAGCCCTGGCTCGCGCCGGTGCTGCAGGCGCTCCACGACCTGCAGGGCTATCTCGACGCCGAGCTGGTCCGGAAGCGGGTTGCGACGCTCATCGCCGGCTTCATCAAGCGGGTCGGCGACGGCCAGAGTCCGATCGGCTCAAGCGACGCCGACGAAGAAGGAACCGGCGATCTCGCCTGGGAGCCCGGCACGCTTCAGGTGCTGGCGGAAGACGAAGACATCACATGGGCCACTCCGCCGGACAGCGGAACGAATTTCGAGCAGTACGTGCGCGTGGCGATGCGCTCGATCGCGACCGGCGCCGGCACGCTCTACGAGATCCTCAGCGGCGACTATGGCCAGCTCAACGACCGGACGCTCCGCGCCGCATTGAACGATTTCCGCCGCAGCATCGAGGCCTACCAGCACGCACTGCTGGTGTTCCAGTTCTGCCGCCCGGTCTATCGCCGCTTCATCGACTACGCGCTGCTGTCAGGGGCGCTGACGTTGCCGGAAGGCATGACGCGGCGACAGGCCTACGCGGTCAAATGGACCCCGCAGGCTTTCGCTTACATCCATCCCGTCCAGGACATCGAAGCCAAGCAGCTGGAGGTCCGGTCGGGCTTCTCCAGCCGCTCGCAGAAGGTCTCTGAAGGCGGCAACGACGCCGAGGCGATCGACGCCGAGAATGCGGCGGACAATGCCCGTGCCGACCAGCTTGGCGTCTCCTACGACAGCGACGGTCGCCGCCCGAAGGCGAAGTCGCCAGGAGCGACCGACGGCGCGCCTGCGCCGGCCGGGCAGCCCACCGCGGCAGACTGAAGGACATCGATATGGCCGTTCTGGTGAACGGGTCCGAGATCACGCTCTCGGGCTCGGTCGGAGATCTGTGGTTCGAGGACGGCTTCACCGCTGCCGAGGTGATCGCCGCGCTCGCCCAGGTGGGCGACGGCAACGACGTCACCATCCGCCTCAACTCCGGCGGGGGCATCGCGACCGAAGGTTCGGCGATCCACGCCGCGATCGCCCGTCACAAGGGCACAAAGACGATCGTGATCGAGGGCGTGGCCGCCTCCGCCGGCTCGCTGATCGCCATGGCTGGCGACATCGTCGAGATGGCGCTCGGCTCCACGATGATGATCCACGATCCGAGCGGGCTGACTTTCGGCACCGCTGCCGATCACGAGGTCACGCTTCGCGCCCTGAACGCCATGGCTGACGCCTTCGCGGGCGTCTACGCGGCGAAGTCCGGAAGGACGGCCGCGCAGTGTCGCGCCGACATGAGGCTCGAGCTCTGGCTCACCCCCGAGGAGGCGGTGGCTCAGGGCTATGCCGACCGCGTCGGCGCCGCGGCGAACGACAATGAGCCGGCCGAGGCCGTCGCAGCCTTCGACTACCGGATCTACGCGCACGCGCCGAAGGAACTCGTCGCGCTGGCCAGGAAACACGACTGGCGAATGTCCGCCGGCCGTTCGCCCGCGGCGTCCGCCGCGCCCACCCCGGACAAGGAGAAACCCATGCCTCCGGAGCAGACCACGGGCGCGAGCACGCCCGAAGACATCGAGGCCGCTCGTCGGACGGCCACGTCGGCCGCGGCGGAGATCGCGACGATCTGCGCCGACGCCGGCGTGCCGGCGATGACGGCTCAGCTGATCCGCGAAGGCGTCACCGCCGACCAGGCGCGGGCCCGCGCTTGCCAAGCGAAGGACATCCGCATGGCGGTCGACCTCGCGCGGAAGAAGGACACGAAGATCGAGGCGAATGCGGCGGACCAGTACATCGCCCAGGGCAAGTCCCTCGATCAGGTTCGCGCCGCTCTCTTCGAGCGCTTCGTCGCTCAGGAGGAGCAGACCGCCATCAACCCAACGTCGCCGCTTCCTTCTGGCCAGGAAGGCCCGAAGTCGGCAACCGCCAGCATGCAGCGGCAGCTGAAGCGCGCCGGCATGAGCCAGGAGGCCTGACCGATGCCCCTTCTCGAAACCGCCGTCGTCGCCTCGGACTGGCTCAAGCATGAGGCCGACAACTATCGCTCCCGCAGCACCGGCACGCTCGCAAGCGGCCAGGGCAAGCTGAAGAGCGGCGCCGTGCTGGCGCAGCTTTCGGCGTCAAGCAAATGGGTCGTCGCGGCCGCCTCCGGATCCGACGGCTCTCAGACCGCGAAAGCGATCCTGCTGTTCGCCGCGGACGCGACAGACGCCGACGTCCCGATCGTCTTCATCGATGACGACGCGATCGTCAGCCACAACGGCCTCACCTGGGGCTCCACCATCAACGATGCCACGAAGCGCGCCGCTGCGATCGCACAGCTGCGCGCCCAGAGCATCAAGGTTCGCGAGGGGGCCTGACCGATGCCTACGGTGCTCGACATCTTCAATCAGGACGCCTTCTCGGCGGCGTCACTCACTGGGGCGATCTCGATCGTCCCCAACAACTACGGCCGCATCGGCGAGCTCGGGATCTTCACGCCGGAGCCGATCCCGACGACGTCGGTTATCGTCGTGATCGAAAACGGCGTTCTGAACCTGCTGCCGACCCGCCCGCGCGGCGCGCCCGCGAGCCTCGGCACGCGCGGCAAGCAGAAGCCGAAGAGCTTCGTGATCCCGCACATTCCGCATGAAGACGCGGTGCTCGCGACCGACGTCCAGAACATGCTCGCGATGAGCCCGGCGGGCGCTCAGCTGGAGACGGTGCTCGGCTTCACGAACCGCAAGCTCATGACGATGCGGAGGAAGCACGGCATCACGCTTGAGCATCTGCGTGTGACGGCGCTGCGCGGCGTGATCAAGGACTACGACGGCTCGACGCTGCTCGACCTCTTCACGGCGTTCGACGTGACGCAGAAGGAGGTCGACTTCGCGCTCGGCACGTCGACCACCGACATCGGCGCCAAGTGCGACGAGGTCGTCTCCTACCTCGAGGACAACCTCAACGGTGAGACGATGACCAGCGTCAAGGCGCTGATGTCGCCGGAATGGGCCACGAAGTTCCTGGGCCACGCGAAGATGAAGGACGCCTTCGCCAACTATCCGGCGACGCCCGCTTCCGCGAACCCGATCCGGGAGAACGTCCGCAAGAGCTTCGTCTTCCGCGGGATCGAGTTCGAGGAGTATCGGGGTTCAGCCTCCTACATCAAGGAGGACGGCACGAAGTCCGATCCGGAACGCTTCATCCCGGCCGGCGACGTTCGGTTCTTCCCGCTCGGCACCACCGACACCTTCACGAACTACTGGGGTCCGCCCGACTTTTGGGACGCCGTCAACTCGGCTCCGGACGTCGGCGACGCCGAGGTGTTCGTCGCACCGCTCGAGCGGATGAAGTTCGGCAAGGGCGTCGAGATCCACACCGAGTCGAATCCGCTCCCGCTCGTGAAGCGTCCTCAGCTTCTCGTGCGCGGCCACTCCTCGAATTGACGGAGGCGACCATGCTGCTGAAGGAAAAGGGTAAGAAGGACGCCGAGCCCGTTTCGCTGGGCTGGGACGAGGCGCAGGCCGCGCTTGCGGCCGGGACGCATGTCGCAGCAGACGACGACGGCGCCGCCAGCTCTGGCGACGCCAAGCCGGACTACGACGCCATGAAGCGCGAGGACCTCGACGCCCTGGCCGCCGAGCGCGGCGTCGACGTCTCGAAGGCGACGACGAAGGCCGATGTGATCGCGGCGCTGAAGGCCGCGGACGCCTCCTAAGCGGGTCATGACCTCGCTCTTCCGCGATTGCTTCGCCCTCGCGGCCGAGGTGATCGACACCGTCTACGGCGAAGAGTTCGAGGTCACGCCGATGCGCGCGGTCGCCCATGACGTCAACGCGCGACATGGCGTCGACACCTCGCGGCCGATCTTCCGCTTCTTCGGCTCGTTCGTGTCGGTCGACGCCGAGTATCACGCTGAGGGCCGCAGGATGCCCGCCGACGCGACGCGCGCAAGCGTCGCTCCCAGCCCGACGATCGACGTTGCGGAGGGCACGTTGCCCCATCCGGTGCGTAAGGGCGACCGGCTCCGACGCATCGACACCGGCGAGTTCTTCGACGTCGGCCAACCGAAGCATGACGATGTGGGTCGCCTCGCGCTCCCACTCATCGAGCGCCAGGCGCGGGCCGCGTTGTGAGCCTCGTTCTGACGGCGCTCCGGCTGCAGGCGGTCGCGGCGCTGAACGCGCATCCGGTGATCGCGGGGCTTTGCGAGGGCCGGGTCTACGATTCGCGGATCGACGATTTCGACCATCGCGAGCCGGTGCCAGTGATCGTGGTGACGACCGAGGCGGTCGAAGGCGAGGGCTGGTCGGAGAACAATGGCGGCGCGCCGTTCGACGATACGTGCCGGTTGGTCCTCGAGATCGCCATGAACTGCCTCGTCGCGGCGCCGACCGGGGATCCGGAGAACCCGGAGGAGTTGAGCATCGCGGCGCCCGCGACCGATCGCGAGCTCGAGGCGGTGCTGAACCTGATCGAGGACTGCGCCGAGACCGTGCTCACGCTCGGGCTCGCGCATCCGCTCGACCGCCAGCGCCTGCCCGAGGGCGCGCTGCTGATGCGGGCGGTGACGCGGCGGGTGAAGAAGCGGTCGATCGAGCGCTTCTCAAGCGACAAGACCGGCGAGCGGCTCGCGATCCATCTCGTGACCTATCAGGTCGAGCTCAAGGGCGACGACTGGGACGCCTCGGTCGAGCGCACAGGGGCTTACGCGGCGCTGCCAGAGCCGCTCCGGCTGGTGTGCGAGGCGGCCGCGCCGGGAACCTCGGCGCGGCAGACCTGCGACCTGATCGCGGCGCAGATCGCCATGCCGGACCTCTCGCGGCTCGCAAGCGTGAGCTTCGCGCCGAGCGAGCCTCTGCGGCCGGGCCAGACGCCGATCGCGGCCGAGGAGTTCCCTTCCGACGAGCCGCCGGCGGAGCCGGTCTTCGACCCCGAGCCGCCGACGGTCTCGGGCTGACGTCCCTATGAACAGGAGCCGCCGATGAGCGAGACCAAGTTCGTGAAGCCGTCGGTCGACGGCGCCCGGATCCCGGACCCGGCGATGGGCGACGACCTGCCGGCCGAGGGCCGCGCGGTGCGCTGGACGCCTTATTGGCGGCGGCTCGAGATGCGCGGCGACGTCATCGTGAGCGCCGCCCCGACCGAGGGGCAGGCGAGCGGCGACAAGCCTTCCGCGTCGCGCCCGAAGCTGCAGCCGCCGGCGCGGCCCGCGGCTCCGACCGCGGCGCCGACCTTGCCCGGCGCCGGCGGCGCCTGACGATCCGCCCTAGGAGCCCACGCCCATGTCCATCGCCTTCAACCAGGTGCCCGGCGACATCCGGGTCCCGATCTTCGCGGCCGAGATCAATGCCGGCCCGCCGCCCTATTCCAGCATCTCGCGCTGCCTGCTGATCGGACGCGCGGACGAGGAGTTGGTCGAGCCGCTGACGCTGATTCCGATCGGCTCGGCGGACCCGACGACGCTGTTCGGCAAGGGCACGATGCTGGCCGACATGGCGCTGTTCGCCCGCCAGGTGATGCCGCTCGGCGAGCTCTACGCCATGGCGGTTCCGGAGGGCGAGAGCGCGACCGCGGCGGTCGGCTCCATCACCTTCTCGGGCACGGCGAAGGGGCGCGGGACCTTCTCGCGCTACATCGCGGGCGAGAAATACGGCGTGATCGTGCAGGAGGGCGACACGGCCGAGGCGGTGGCGGCGAAGTTCCGCAACGCGGTCAACAAGGGCTATTCGAAGTTCAATCGGCGAATGTATGCGCCGGTGGTCGCCTCGCTCGACGCCGAGGACGCCGAGACCGTGCTGCTGACCGCCGTCCACAAGGGCGCGGAGGGCAACTGGATCCGCATCGATCGCGGGCTGAACGACGACCCGGACGGTGTGAAGGGCGTCAGCGCCTCGGTGGTGCAGCCGACCGGCGGCCTCGGCGGCGCCTCGGTCGAGGACGCGCTGGCGGCGATCGTGGCCGAGCCGTTCGACTGGATCGGTTCCCCCTGGTCCTCGACCGGCGCGCTCGACGAGGTGCGGGACTTCATGGCCGACCGCTGGTCGCCGCTGAAGGCGCTCTACGGCCACTACGTCACCGCGCAGGACGGCAATCTCGCGGCGCTGACCGCGGCAGGCGCGCTCCGGAACGACCCGCACGCCACGATCATCGGCGTCTACAACTGCCCGCATCCGCGCTGGAGCTGGGTCGCCTCGGTCACCGCCCGGCTCGCCTTCTCCAAGAACCTTGGCCGCGAGCTCGCGACCGCGGTCGAGATCGCGCGGCCGATGCAGACGCTGGTGCTGCCCGGCCTGGTCGGGCCGAAGAACTCGGTCGCGGTGTTCGACCCAGCGGACCGCGACTCGCTGCTCCGGAACGGCATCTCGACCTGGGTGGTGCGTCCCGACGGCCAGGTCGCGCTCGATCGCGTCATCACGACCTATCGGGTCAACGACGCCGACCTGCTCGACACCACCTTCCTCGATGTCGAGTCGATCGCGATCGCGGCCTATGTCTCGCGCTACATGCGCAACAAGCTGCTCGGCCAGTATCCGCGCCATGTGATGCGCGAGGACAACCCGAACGGCATCCAGGGCGTAGTGACTCCGGCGCAGGCCAAGGCCTGCGTGATCCACGCCTATGAGGACCTCGCGGGCGCCGGGATCGTGCGGCAGGAGGACGAGTTCGCCCAGTATCTGCTGGTCGAGTTCGACTACGGCCAGGACCGGGCGAACTTCTACCTGCCGGTCGCCAAGGCCGCGGCTCTCCGCGTCTTCGCCGTCAACATCACGATGTTCACCAACCTCACGCCGGCCGCGACTCTGCTCTGAGCGGCCCGGGAGGGCTCCTCCCGCGATCGGCCATCCTGTTTCGGACTTTCGACGCCTAGGAGGGCGGACCCATGGACAAGAAGGGCGGGCGCTTCTCGCTCACCATTTCCGGCCGGACCTATTCCGGCCGCGGCGTGGCGACACTGAACCCGGCGCGGGCGACGCCGTCGACCGGCGTCAACCAGGACGGCACCGGCTATGTGACGGTCACGCCGCAGCTCGCGCGGCTGTCGCTCAGCCTCGACCGCGGCTCGGGCTTCTTCTGGACCGAAGGCGAGCTGCTGCCGGCGGTCGACGTGACCTTCATCGAGGACGATGTCGGCGTCACCCACTACCTCACCCAGGCGAGCTGGGACGGGCAGCCGAGCGTCGACTCGGGCAGCGGCGAGGTAACGGGCATGACGCTCGCCTCCGACCGCTACAAGGCGACGAGGTAAGCCGGTGGCGAACCGCATCGTCGAACTGGCGAAACCGCTAGACGGCCATGAGGTCGTCAAGCATCTCGAGTTCCGGGAGCCGACCTGGGCCGACTATGTCGAGATCGGCGAGCCCTATATCTGGACGCCGCGCGGCGACGGCTACTCGGATCCGACGCCGATCCTCGAAAACGTCAAGGCCTACGCCGAGCGGTTGATCGCGCGCGGCGACCAGAAGGGCGATCCCTTGCTGCTCGGGCGACTCGGGCTGGCGGACAGCCGCAAGGTCCGGGACGCGATCATGGGTTTTTTCTTGGACGAGGACCCGGCGGTCGTCCGCTCGACAACGTCGCAGACGAGCTCGTCTTCGGGCTTGGCTGGAGCCCCGTCGACCTCGGCCGCCTGACGATCTCCGACATGCTTTATTGGCGCGAACGCGGCCTCGCCTGGTTCGAGCGGCTTCGCAAGGAAGCAGAGGGCCGCCGATGACGAGCCGCGTCGTCGAGGCCAAGCTCCTCATCACCGGCGAGGACCGCGCCAGCCGAGTGCTGGCGCAGGTCGAGAAGGCGACCCGCCAGACCTCGAAGGCGATCGCCGAACAGGCCAGGGCGGCCAAGGTCGCGGCCGAGATCGAGAAATTCGCCAAGGCCCATGAACGGGCCAACAAGGCGCTTTCGGACGTCGAGGCCTACAAGAAGGCCCGGGCCAACGCCGCGTCGGTGGAGGCGTCTCACAAGCTCGCCCGCGCCAGAGCCGACGAACTGGCCGAGGCGCTCGATCGTACGCGGGAGGCCCAGAAGCGGCTCTCGGCCGAGAAGGGCCCGCAGGCGGCTACGGAGCTCGCGGCCAAAGTCAAGCAGCTGACCGACCAGCACAAGGCAGCCGAGCGGCAGGTGCGCAGCACCGCCTCGGCGGTGCGCATCCAGGCGCAAGCGTTCGACGGGGCGAAGGCCGCGATGCGGGCCTATGGCGTGCCGATCACGGATCTGGATCGCCACGAAGGCAGGCTAAAGCGCTCGATCGAGGCGACAACGAAGGCGATCCGCGAGCAGGAGGGCGCGGCGAGAAAGGCCGCCGAGGCGCGCCGCCGGATGCTTCAGGCGGAGGAGGCCCGACTGCAGCGCCGCGCCGCGCGCGGAGAGGTCATCGGCGCCGCCGGCGCGGCCGCCGGCGTCTACGCCGGATATAAGGGCCGGCAGATCGCCGGCGACGCCATCACGTCGGCGGCCGAATTCGACATCGCGGTGCGCAAGCAGCGCCAGTTCACGGACATCAGCGCCGCGGACCAGGCGCGGCTGCTGGCGCAGGCCAAGAAGATCGGCCAGGAGACGCAGTTCTCGAACATCGACGTCGTGCGCGCCCAGACGGCCTCCATGCAGGGGCTGCCTGCTGGCTTCGCGCCGACGCTCAAGGCCGAGATCGCGGCAGGCATCGTCGAGAACGTCCGCAACTACGCCACGCTGATGGAGACAGACCTGAAGGAGGGCGCGGAGACCATCCGCTCCTACCTTCAGACCACGGGCAAGGACATCTCGACGAGGGAAAAGGCGCTCGACGAGGCCCGCAAGGCCACGAACCAGATCGTCAAGATGGCGAAGCTCGGCGGCATGAGCGGCGAGGACGCGTCGCAATTCGTCAAATACGCCGCCGCCCCGGGAACGACCGCCGGGCTCTCGACCGACACGATGCTGTCCCTCGGCGCGCTCGCGCGGCGCGGCGGCCTCAGGGGCGATGAGGCCGGCGTGTTCATGCGCTCGACGGCGTCGAAGCTCGTTGCGCCGACCAAGAAGGGCAGGGCGGCGCTGAGCGCCGCCGGCATCAACTATGACGACTTCGTGCGGATGCCCGACCGTCTCGACACGGGCGCGCTCGAGCGATCGTTCCAGACGGAGATGGGCAAGGGCTTCACGCCGCAGGTTCGCGCGCGGATCGACCAGATCAACGCCGACAAGAGGCTGATCTCCGACCGCGAAAGGTATGTCGAGGCCGTCACCTCGGCGGTCGCGCCGATCCTCGGCAAGAAAAAGGACGGCACGGTTCGCGCGTCGGATTCGCAGGTCGCCGCGAAGGCGGCCGGCGCCTATCACAAGATCGCGGCCGAGTCCGTCGACGCCGAAGGGCTGCTCGACGCCGCGATGTCCAAGAACATGACGCTGGCGCAGCTGAACGCCTGGCTGACCGACAAGCATGGCGGCAAGGGCTCGATCACGCAGCGGCAGTGGGACGAGTTCCGGGCCGCGCGCACGGAGATCGCCAAGACCGGCGACGATCCGGACTTCGCGAAGAAGCGCGCCGACGCGGTGATGGCCGGCGTCGGCGGGGCCGTCGAGAATCTGCGCGGCTCCGTCGAGAACCTGGTGCTCGCGGTCGGCGAGGCGAATTCTGGCCTCATCAAGTTCGCGGCCGACGGCATCGGCAAGGGGCTCGACGCGTTCTCGAAGCTCGATAGCTCGACGCAGCAAATCGTAAGCCTCGGCGCGGGAGCGGCCGCGACGCTCGCGACGCTGAAGGCGTCGGGCTATCTGACCGGCAAGTTGCTCGGCACGACGGCGCTAAGCGGCTCCGCCGCGGCTCTGTCGGGATCCGCCGGGGAACTTGCGGTGGCGGCCAAGGCGCTCGACGCCGCGGCCATAAAGCTCGGGGCGGCCGGGGGCGGCGACGACGTCGCCAAACGCATGGGCAAGAGCGCGACGTCCGCGGGCGCGGGCAGCACCATCGGCGCCGTCGTGGCGCGCAGCGCGGCCGCGGGCGGCCTCGCCGCGACGGCCGCGGGTTCGATGCTGCTGGCCGAGGGCTGGAACAAGACCGAGCGGGACCGCAGTTTCATGGCCGCGCTCGAGCGGCGTCGCGCCGAGCGCAAGGGCGAAGACCTGCCCTATCTCAAGGCCGACGCCGAGAAGGCGCGCGCGGAGCTCGCGGAGATCGAGAAGCGCAGCGCCGAGATCGCCTCGGACGAAGACAAGACGCCGGTTCTGCTGAGCCTTCGATCGCGCAAGGCGATCATCGAGGAACGGCTTCGTGAAATCGAGCGGCTGATCGAGGAGCGGCTCAAGCAGTCCGGCGAAGCGGCCGGCGTGAAGGCCGGACAGGGGATCGCCGACGGCGTGAAGGCGAAGACGCCAGACGTCGAAGGCGCGGCAAGTACGCTGTTCAAGCGCATGTCGGCGGTGTTCGCGACCGGGATCGACATCCCGCTGCGCCTCGCGCCCGACGGATCGTTCGGCGGCGGCGGGGGCGGCGGCGGCCTGATCCGGGCGTCCTATGGCGGCGGGCCGGCGGCGCGGAGCTTTTCGGGCGCACTGCCGGTCGGCCGCGGCTCAGGGGTCGGCCATGTCGCGAGCCAGGCGGAGCGCGCGGCCTACATCCGCGAGAGCGCGCTCAGGCACGGCATCGACCCCGAGGTCGCGCTGCGCGTCGCCCAGTCGGAAGGCTTCTACGGCTATGTCGGTGACCAGGGCCGTTCGTTCGGCGACTGGCAGCTGTTCACCGGCGGCGGCCTCGGCAACAAGGCGCTCAAGTCCGGGATCAATGTCCGCGACCCGCGCACCTGGCGCGAGCAGACGGATTTCGCGCTGAAGGAAGCGGCCAAGAACGGCTGGTCGCCTTGGTACGGCGCGGCGAAGGCGGGCGTCAGCCGCTGGCGCGGCATCCGCGGCGGGAACTCGCCCAAGGGCCGGACGCTCGCGCCGCGCGACGACGCGGCGACGCCCGGCGCGCTCGGGCCGACGGGGGATGTCCCCTCCTTCGGCGGCGGGTCCGCGCAAGCCGAGATGCTGCGCGCCGCCGACCGGATGAACGAGGCCGTGGGTCGCTTCGAGCGGGCGCGGCTCAACGCCGGCCTCATGGTGGAGATCACGGGCTCCGGGCGCGACGCCGCCCGGGTGAAGGGCATGCGGTCGACGTCGGAAGGTCCGATCACCGCCGACATGGGGATCAGCATGCCGCATGTCCGATCGACGCGGGTCGGCTGATGGCTCTGGTTCCGCTCGACATCCATCACATAGGCCTCGCGCGGCTCGCCCACGATCTCGCGGTCTTCGGCAAGCGGCTGCCGAACGCCCAGGCGCTGGTTCTGAACCGCATGGTGACGCGGGCGCGGCCGAAGGTCGTGGACGCGGTCGTCGAGCAGACCGGGCTCGCCAAGCGGATCATCGTCAAGGCGATCGTTCCCTTGCGCGCCTCGTCGAAGAACCTCCGCGCCGGTCTCGTCTCTCGTGGGGGCGAGATCTCCTACCGATTCTTCCGCGCGCGGGAGGAGGGTTCGGGCGTGGTCGCCACGGTCGCGGGCCGCCGGGTCTTCATCGCCGGCGGGTTCCGCCGCTCCGGTCGCGCTCCGAACCGCTACATGGTCAAGCGGCTCGGCGGGCAGGTCTACGTCAACCCGTCGCGACGCTGGCGCGGCGAGATTGAGAAGCAGCGCTCGGGCGTGTGGATCCCGGAAGAAATGGCTCGCGGCGCATCCCGCGAAGCCTTCGACGACGTCGTCGCGAACGATCTCCCGGCGGAAGTCGCGCGCGAGCTCGGCAAGCTGGGCGCAAAGCGTTGAAGGCGTCCTTGCGATGATGGGGGTCGACCGCGTCAGGGACTGGCCGCGGACGCTGCCGCAGGCCTCGTTCAAGGGCTTCTTCTTCCATGTCGAAGGCGAGGGCGTCGACGATGCGGGCCGCTTCGTCGCGGTGCATCCCTTCGTCAAGGCCGAGGACCACGCGACCGAGGATCTCGGCCGCAAGCCGCGGCGCTACACGGTTCGGGCCTATGTGGTCGGGAACCTCGCGGACGCGCGCTCCCAGGACCTCATCGAAGTCTGCTCCTCGCCGGAGGCGGGACTGCTGGTGCTGCCGATGACGGGCTCGATGCTGGCGCGCTGCGTGTCCTGCTCGACCGACAGCCGCAAGGACGTGCTGGGCTTCGTGGCCTTCAGCCTGAGCTTCGTCGAGGCCGGGCTCGAGACTGGCGGTTTCCCGGCGATCGAGATTTTGGACCGGATCGCCGAGGAGGCGCTCCTGGCGCTCCCCGACATCGCGAACGCGATCCTCTCGCGCCGGCCCTGAGAGAACCCGATGCCAGACGTTCCCTCCGACGCGCTCCCGGCCGCGGCGGCGACGGCGCGCGCGCTGGCGGCGCTCGTCGCGCGGCTGTCGGAGCGACTCTCAACGGGGCGCGACGCCGACGCGCGCTGCCGCGGCGCCTGCGGTCTTGCGAGCGAGGACGCCGCCATGATCCGTAGCCAGGCCGATGTCGGCGCGCTCGCGGCGCGGCTGATCACGGCCGTGCAGCGGCTCGCGCGCGCGGCGGAGCAGGGGTCGGTGGTTCGGACCTTCTATGCGACCGCCACGGAGGCCAGCACGGCGGCGCCGAGCTCGGCCTCGACGATCCTGACGCAGCGGTTCGGGCTCGCGCGCGCCCTGGCGGCGGCGCTTGAATGCGCGCTGCTGACCGAGGCGTTCCTTGCGGAGGGAAGGGCCGGAGCGGCCGACCGCCGCGCGGCGCTCGACGCAAGGGCGCGGATCCGGACGGCCTTCGACGGCGCGGTCGACCGGATCGCGCGCGAGCTCGGCCCCGAGGCCGGCGAGCTGCTGACCGCGACCGCGCAGCGCATGTCGCGGCATCTCGCGGAAACCGCTGCGACGCTGAAGCCGGTGGTGCGGGTCGAGACCGCGACCTCCTATCCGCCCACGGCGCTCGCCTGGCGGCTCTATGGCGACCCGGGGCGGGCAGGCGAGCTGCTTGCGTCCGCACGGTGCGGGACGCCGATGTTCATGCCGACGGTCTTCGAGGCCCCATCGCCCTATGCGGTGGCGCGATGAGCGCGGTCGCAGAGATCGTCACCATGGTAGTGGACGGCTATGCGCTGCAGGGCTGGCAAAGCGTGCGGGTCTCGCGCTCGGTCGAGGCGGCGGCGATCGCCTTCAGCCTCGACGCCACGAACCCGGCCTGGTCGGCCGAGGCGCAGCGGATCCGCGAAAGCGCGCTCGTCGAGATCGTGACGACGCCCGACGGCGCGATCGGGTCGTTTCTTTCGGGAGGCGGCGACCTGCTCTGCGCCGGCTATGTCGACGTCTATTCGTCGAGCCACGGTCCGGGGCCGAGCCGTAGGGTCGCGGTCCAGGGCCGCTCGAAGCCCGCCGACGCGATCGACTGCGAGCCGGCGCGGCACCCGACCGGCTGCGTCGAGGGCCAGGACCTCGTGGGCGCGGCCAAGAGCTTCGACGAATGGGGTCTCGAATTCCGCTCCGACGTCGACCTCGAGAAGGTCCCGGTAATCCAGCGGGTGCCGGGCGAGCCTCTGTTCGGCACGCTGGAGCGCGAGGCGCGCCGCCAGGGCCTGTTCCTGATGGGCGAGCCCGACGGCTCGGTGCTGATGACGCGCGGCCCCGCCGGCCGCGCCGGCGGCGGGCTGGTCGAGGGCCAGTCGCCGCTCCGCGCCTTTCAGGTCCACGATTCGCAGCGCCTCGCCTTCTCCGAGGTGGTGGTGCGGGGACAGCAGGCGCTCGGGACCGACGACAAGGCGCTCCGCCAGGAGGAGCGGGCCGAGGACCAGTCCTATGGGCGCCGCCGGCCGCTCGTGCTGTTCAACGAGGGCTCGAGCCCGCCGGAGCAGCTCGGCGCCCGCGCGCAATGGGAGCTCCGCCGCCGCAACGGCGCCCGGCTCACGGTGATGGCGAGCGTCGCGACCTGGCGGGACGATGCGGGCGCGCTCTGGGCGCCGCGGAAACGGGTCTTCGTCCATCTGCCGAGCGAGGACATCTCCGAGGACCTCGCGATCCAGGCCGTCGAGTTCACGCAAGGCGTCGGCGAGGGCGAAGGCGCTGGCACGATCGCGGAGCTCACGCTGGTCAGGCCCGACACGCTCGGCGACGCCGAGGGAGCAGCAGGATGAGCGGCCGCCTGTTCCGCGTCGCGCTCGACGAGACCGACGATTCCGGCGACCAGCAGACCGCGACCCTGCTCGGCCCGGCGGGCGAGACGCTGAAACAGGTTCATCGCGTCCAGCCGTTCGGGTTCCATTCGAGCCCGCCCAAGGGCAGCCACGGGGTCGGGCTGCAGTTCGGCGGCGGGCCGGACGGCGGGCGGCTGCTGGCGGCCGCGCTGGGGCTCGAGTCGCCGGCGCATCGGCCGAAGGATCGGCCGGTCGGGTCGACCATCATCTACGACATGCACGGCAACGCCGTGTCGCTGGTGCAGGCCGAGCTGCGGATTGTCGGCGTCTCCAGGGCCGTGATCGCCGCGCCCGTGATCGTTCTCGAAGGGACGGTCCATCTCGGCGGGGAGGGCGGACAGCAGGTGCATCGCAAGGGCGACATGGACAGCGACGGCGACACCGCCGTCGACAGCGCCACGAAGGTCTACGCGCTCTGATGGTCGACCTCACGCTCTCACCGCTCGGCGAGTTCGGCGTCGAGACGCTGCCGCCCGACATCGTCTGGGAGACCGGCCGCGGCGATTTCGCGCTCGCGGCCGGGCCCGAAGACGGCGGGGTCGGGGGCCTCAAGGCCGCCAACCCGATCGCGACCGCCGTGCTGATGCTGCTGTTCTCGGACGTCCGCTACGATCCGGCGGCGGGCGCTCTCGACCAGGACCGCCTGGCCGACGACCCGCGCGGCTGGGTCGGGGACGGCTTCGACGTGCAGTCGTCGCGCGGAGAGGCCCCGCTCGGCTCCAGGCTGTGGCTCTGCCGGCGCGCCACGATCGGCGAGCAGGCCTCGCGCGACGCGCAGGTCGCGGCCGAGGCGGCGCTCCGGCCGCTGATCGCGCAGGGGCTCGCCGACCGGGTGACGGTCACAGTCGAGATCAAGCCGGAGACCGAGAGCCTGAGGCTTTCCGTCGAGGTGGTGAGCCGCGAGCGGACCGTGTTCGCGCAGAGCTACGATCCGCTCTGGGGGCGCTCAGATGGCGGGCTCTGAGATCCGCTCGCTCGGCGAGCTCTCGACGCAGGCGCGCGGCTATTTCACGGCGGCGGTCGGCGGCGCGGCGGTCGGCGTCTGGCCGAACAGCTTTACCGTCACGGCCAAGGTGCTGGCGCTGATCTCCCACGAGCACGACCGCCGCCGCGCCTTCCTCCACGACCAGATCTTCGTCTCGACCGCTTCCGACGCCGCGCTCGAGCGGCATGGCTTCGAGGACGGCCTGACACGCCGCCCCGCGCGTCCGGCGCGCGGCGCGGTCACGGTCCCCGCGCCGCATGGGCTCGAGGTGAGCCCGGGCCTGCGCTTCGTGCGCGCGGACGGGGCGGTCTATGTCGCGCGTTCGGGCACGGCCTGGGGCGAGACGGTGACGCTCGTCCTCACGGCCGAGGAGCCGGGCGCCGCCGCCAATGCGCCCGCCGGAACGGAGCTTTCGCTCTCGGCCGGGAGCGTCGCGCCCGGCGGCCTTGGCTCGGTCGCGACGGTCGGCGAGGCGGGGCTCGCGGGCGGCTCGGATGTCGAGAGCCTCGAGGCGTTCCGCGAGCGCGTGCTTGACCGGCGGCGGAATCCGCCGGCGGGCGGCTCGGCGGGCGACTATGCGCGCTGGACGCGCGAGGCGCTGGCCGAGGTCAGGGAGACCTATGTCGAAGCCTTCACGGCGGACGACCGGGCGGTCTGGCTGCAGTTCACGGTGACGGACCAGCCGAACGGCATCCCGAGCGGCGTCCAGGTGAACGCCGTCCAGGCCTATCTTGACGATCCGCTGCGCAAGCCCGTCGGCGCGCGCATCTATGTCTCAGCCCCGACGCCGGTCGCGGTCGACGTCGAGATCGAAGGGGTCCCGGCCTCGCCCGCCGCGATCCGGACGGCGATCGCGGCAGAGCTCGCGGCGCAGTTCCTCGACCGCGCCGAGCCCGGCCGCCCCTCGGCGCCGTTCCGGCTGCGCCGCTCGGTCGTCTCGGCGGCAATTTCGCGTGTCGTCGACGAGGGCAGTTTCGATCTCGCGGCGCCGGCGGCGTCGGTCGATTTTGTGGCCGGAGAGATGCCGGTCCTCGGCGCCGTGACCTTCGTCTGACGATGGCCGACGCTCGGACCTACGCGCTGGAGCCGGGGTGGCCGCTCCTGAGGCCGACCGACGAGGCGCCGTCGATCGACGACGCCCAGACCGCGCCAACGGCCGAGCAGCTGTTGCCGCAGATCCTGCAGCTCGCGCCGCGCGGTGCGGCCTGGGGCACGGACGAGGCGGGCTCGCGGGACGGCGTCTCGCCCGTCATGGCGCAATACTGGGGCGCGATCGCGGCCTGGACCGCCGACCTCAACGTCCGGGAGTCGGAGGCCGCCGCACAGGCCTTTCCCTCGCTCGCCGACGAGGACGGCCTTGCGGCCTGGGAGCGCGAGCTCGGGATCGCCCAGCCTGCGGCCACGATCGCGGCCCGGCTGGCGACGGTGCGCATCCGGGCGCAGGGGGTTGCGAGCGTTGCCCCCGCCGACTTCATCCTGCTCGCCCGTCTTGGGGGCGCGGTCGTGACCGTCGAGGAGCCTGGCCAGTTCCAGATCGGCTCCAGCCTGCTCGGCCCAAGCTTCGACCAGGGGACGCCGTCCGACGAGGCGCTCGCCGAGATCGACATGATCGCCGACGCGAACGCCTGGAGCGTCTTTCACCTGAAGGTCGAAGACCCCGGGGTCTTCGAGGGCGTCGCCGAACTGCGGCGGGCGCTCGCGCCCTTCGTTCCGCTTCACGTCCGGCTGGTCGTGATCGAGGCGAGGGCGCGCCTGACGCTATCGGGCCTCCCGCTCACGCTCCTCAGCAAGCCGCTCACCCTGGGATGACCGATGGCCGATGACGTTCCGCTCGAGACGCCAGGCGCTCACGCCGCGGCCCTGAAGGCCGCGCTTGCGGCCAATCTGACGCCGCATGTCGCGAGGTTCGTCGCGTCCGGCACATGGACCAAGCCCGCCTGGGCCGCGCGCGTCGCCGTGATCGCGATCTCGGGCGGCGGCGGCGGCGGCTCGGGCGCGACGCGCGGCGCGGGCGTCGCGGTCTCGGGCGGCTCCGGCGGCGCGCCGGGCTCGATCTGCATGGCCGAGTTCATGGCCGCCGACCTGCCGTCCTCGGTCTCGGTCGCGGTCGGCGGGGGCGGAACGGGCGGGGCGGCGCGCAGCGCGAACGACGCCGACGGCGCCAATGGCGGGTTCGGGGGCGCGAGCGCCTTCGGAACCTTCCTGCGCGCCTACCCGAGCGGCGCGCTCGGCTTCGGGCAGAACGCCAACGGCCTCGGGGGCGGGACCGGTAGCGTCAATGGCGGGACCCTCAACGGCTGGAACTGCCTGCCACCGATCCCGGACATTTCGGGCGCGGACGGCAATGTCGCGGCCGGGGGCCTCGCGGCTCACGGGCCCGGCCGGTTCGCCTGCGGCGGCGGCGGCGGCGGCGGCGTTTCGGCCGGAAACGCGTTCGGGGCCGGGGGCGGCACCGGGGCCTCGTCGCCCGGAACCGGCACGCTGCTCGGCGGCGCGTCGGGCGGCGCGACGGCCGGCGCAGGCGGGTCGAACGGCGCGGACTGGACGCGGACCGACCTGCTCGCGCAAGGCGCCGCCGGCTCGGGCGGCGCGGGAGGCGTCTCGGTCAATGGCGGCGCGGGCGGCAATGGCGGCGTGCCGGGCGGGCCGGGCGGCGGCGGCGGCGCGGCGCGCAACGGCCTCAATTCCGGCAAGGGCGGCGACGGCGGCCGCGGCGAGGTCTGGGTGATCAGCTATGCGGCCTGACGAGCGATACGCCGTCGTGATCGACGGCGTCGTGGACAATGTCGTGCTGTGGGACGGCGAGGCCGACTGGTCGCCCGATGGTGGCGACGCTGTCCGATGCGGCGACGAGGTCGAGATCGGCTGGACCTATGAGGGCGGCGCGTTCCGCGCCCCGCCGCGCCCCGACGCGCCCAAGCGCGGCTCCCGCAAGAAGGCGGCCCCATGAGATACGAGCCTCCGGTCGGCGCGGCGAACCCCGACGCGTCCTACCTGCCGCGCAACGTCTCCGGGGGCGGCAGCACCGGATCGCGCGTGCCCGCCAAGGCGATCGAGGCGCCGATGCGCGAGATCGTGGCGGCGATCCAGTCCGCCGGGATCACGCCCTCGGCCGGCAATCTCGGGCAGCTCGCCCAGGCGATCGTGGTCAAAGCGCAAGGCGCGCTCGCCGACTTCCTCGACGCCTCGCCATCCGCGATGGCGGCGCTCGAGGCGCTGCGCGACGCGCTCGCCGCCGACGAGGACCTCGGCGCGGCGATGCTCGCGGCGATCGGGACGCGCGCGACGCAGGACGCGCTCGACTTCGAGAAGGGCCGGATCGACGGGATGCTCGCCGGCGCGCCGGCCGATCTCAAGACCTTCCTCGCGGTGTCGCTCAGGCTCGCCGAGATGGATGCGGAGATCGCCGCGGAGGCGTTCCGCGCCATCACGCCGGTCACGCTTGTCGCGGTCGAGCTCTACGAGACCGTCCAGGACGGCGAGCGCGACCGCTTCGTCGTCGCCTATCCGCCCGGCGCCGACATCACCGCGAATTTCGGGCGGCACATCGAGATCATTGTCCCCGAGGGCGTCACCAACTCGCTCGGCCAGCCGCGGCTCGTCGCGCAGGGCGACGACGACCACCGCGAGATGAAGACCCATGATGGGTCGGTGGTGCCGAAGAACGCCATCGGCCCGGGCTGCTACATCCTGAGCGGGCAGGGCGATTACTGGGCGTTCCAGTCCGGCGCGCTGCAGTCCGCCGCCGTGATGACGGCGCTGGGGCGGCTCGAGGCGAGCGCCGAGGAAGCGCTCGGGATGCGCGGCGCGATCGCCGCGCTGCAGGCGGGCTCAGCCGACCGGGTCGGGCCAGGCCGCTGGTTCTATTCTGGCGTCTGGACCGGGCCGGCGGAGCTCCGGCCGCAGCTCGCCGCCGGCTATGTCACAAACGACGCGGAGCTTGGCCGCGTGCTGCTGGTCCGCGGCGCCGTGGATTCCGTGCTGGTCGAGGGCGAGCGCCGCTGCGACGTCGTCCGCGGGGCCAACGCTCCGGTCCGGCCGACCCGGCTCTACCAGATCCCGGAAATGAGCTTCCGGCGACACAAGGACCCGAGCGCCGGCGAGGAGCCGGTCGAGATCCGGATCCAGTTCTCGGCCGCAGACTGGACCGACCTCGGCAATGTCCGCGCCGGGCCGGTCTTTTCGCCTTCCGCCGGCCAGGCGGCGGAGCGCGTGACGGTGTTCCTCGCTTTCGAGGCGGACCTGCTGCCCGAGGGCGAGATCGGCGTGGTGATTCCCGAAGGGACCGCCTTCGTGGATCACGGCTTCCGGCTGATCGGCGCGACCCACGAGACCGCGCTCGGAACCGCGACGGAGCTGATCGACGTGACCGGCGGTGTGAGCGGCGGCGTCGACGTCGTCTCGGTCACGAGCCGGGTCTATGCCCTCGAGACCGGCCGCGCGACCAAGAACCTCGAAAACCTCACCGACGCCGACGGGGCGCGGCGCAAGCTCAAGGCCGCGCCGGAGATCCGCTCCGATGGCTACTACCTCACGGACAATCACGAGTGGGTCCACGACCCGTCCGGAGCCGACGTCAACACGGCGTCGTGGCAGGCGGCGCTGACCTACTGCATCGAGAACGACGTCAAGCGCCTCGTGGTCCCGCCCGGCAAGGCGATCCTGCGGCCGCCGGCCGCGAAGACCTTCACGTTCACGACCGGCGCGGACCGCAACGTCCATTCCTGCGGCCATCTGAGCCGCGTCGACGGGGACGGGAAACAGATCCCGTTCGAACTCGAAATCTATGGCGGCGGAACGCACTTACTGATGGCCCCGCCGACCTCGCTCGTCGGCACGACGCATCAGGCCGACCACAATTTCTTCCTGTCGACGCCGGTCATCGAGAACGACGACGGCGAGCTCTCGATCCTCAAGGGCCGCAAGATCAAGCTGAAGGGCTTCGTGTTCGACGGCGACACCGCCTACTGGACCGCGGGCCGCATCCTCTCGGCCGGCTACTGGCAGGGCAATGAGGAAGTCGAATACGAGGACATCCTCGTTACCTGCACGCACGGCACGGAGATGCGCGGCGGCAACTTCCAGGGCAACGGCCGCGCCCTCTTGCGGAAGCTCTCGCTTCGCGACGCCGTGCAGGCCTTCTGGGCGCAGTTCAACCGCGAGGTCATCGTCAAGGACTTCTACGCCGAGAACTTCATCGAGGCGCTCGACTTCGACGAGCGCAACGACGTCGTCCGCATCGACGGCGCGGTGTTCCGCGACTCCAACCAGTCCCAGCCGACCTATGCGGGCCAGTGCATCGACATGACCTCGCCGGGCTTCGCGATCCTCGAGAACATCGACGCCAAGAATGTCGGCGCGATCATGTATCTCTACGGCAAGGACAAGTCCTACCGGACCTTCGAGGAGTTCAGGAACGCCGCCGGCGTGGCGGCCGGCGCGGGCCAGCGGATCAATTCCGAGAACGTCACGCTGCGCAATTTCCACGGAGAGGACATCGGGCACTTCGACGCCGGCAACCAGCACGCGATCATGATCTCGAACCCGCGCGCGGCGGGGGACTCGATCACGCCGGTCACCCGCAACGTGACGCTCGAGGGCGGCTACCTCAAGAACACGGGCTGCGTGCGGGTCAACGAATGCGACGACCTCAAGATCAAGTCGCTCGAGATGTTCGACACGATCGTGCCCGTGACCTTCGGCGACACCGGCCAGGCGGGGGCGGCGCTGTCGCTGAGCGGGGCGATCGCCGACGGCGTGGCGCGCGCCAACGGCGTCCTGACGGGCGCGATCGAGGACGTCCGCGTGACCCGCGCGCTGCGCGGCGCCGTGGCGATCGACAGCGCCCTCGAGCTCCGCGGCCGCGGGCTGACGATCGAGGACCACAACACGGAGAACGCCTCGACCAAGATCGGCCTCGACATTCGCGGCCTCAACCGCCTGCAGGGCACGATGGTCGACCTCGACCACGTCAGGTGCAAGTCGCAATACGCCAACGCCGCCGACCTGCGCGTCCAGGGCGACGGCAATTCCGGCTACGGCTCGCTCAGGCTCGGAACGAACGTCCGGCTGGGCTCCGCCACGCGGGTGATCCGCGGCGGCGCCGATCCTCTCAAGAAGCAGGCGACGACCGGCCGGCGGGCCCGCGTCGCTTCGCAGCCGCAGGGCGGGACCTTCCCGCTCGCTGTCAACGCCATCGTGTTCGACGACGAGCACGCGCTGCTCGACCGCATCAGCCTGAACGTGCTCGCAAGCCTCGCCGGCGACGCGACGAACTACTGGAACCTGCGATTCTATCGGGTGCGGGCCGGCATCAACACGCAGATCGGCATCACCTATCCGATCGGCAATGTCGCGACGACGGCGCAGACGGTGATCGACCTCACGGTCGCCAACCTCAACGCAGTCGCGACCTTCCAGCCCGGCGACCTCCTGATGGCCTACATCACCAAGAACAACGCCCCGGCCTACGCCTTCCCCGAAGTCGAGCTGCAGCTCCGGCTGTTCGCCGGCGCGGCGATCTGAGGAGACGCCAGATGAAGGTTCTGATCATCCTGCCCGAGACCTGGGTCGTGGAGGAGCTCCAGGTGGAGCCGCAGGGTGAGGACGGGCTCGACGGCGCGCGCGCCGCCGTCGGCCTCCAGGAGGGATTCGAGCATGTCGAGTTCGGCCCGGGCCTGCACATGCTCCATGAGGAGGACAGCCTGAAGGCCGATCCGGCGACGCAGAGCTATTTCATGATCGGCCGCAAGGTCTATGCCGGCAGGTCGGTGATCTACGCGACCGACGACGTCGGCGAAATCGTCGACATGGCGGAGAAGCGGGTCTCGCTGTTCGGCGTCGAGTTCGACGCCGACGAGATCATCCGGCGATCCGTCACATATCCGCAGACCGCGCTCGACCTCGAGGCCGCGATCCAGCGCGGCGAGTTCGACCGGCCGACCGACGGCGCATGGTCGTGGTCGCCAGCGCAGGCGGCCTGACGCCGCCGTTCCGCAAGCCGATCGTCCGCCGCCTTCGGGCGGCTTTTTCATGTCCGGAGCGCTCCCGATGGGCTTCCTGAAACATTTGCGGGCGCTCGCGTTTCTTGCGCTCGCCGCGCTGCAGCCGGCGGCGCTCGCGCCGGTCGCGCCGGCAGTCCCGAGCGCGATCGTATCGATCTCGACCCTCGCGGTGACGGCCGCGGCCGTCACGGCGGCGCTGCTCGCTCCGGTCGCGCTGCCGGCGCCGGCGGCCGCGGCCGAAAAGCGGGTCGTCGCCTTCTACGGCCAGTCGAACGAGGGCGCGCAGGGCGGCGTCTGCGCCGACGCAGGGCTGACGGTCGGCTCGACCATCCCGCGCACCTTCATCCTGAGGAACGACGCCGGCTATTTCGAGCCGATCCGGCTCTGCGAGAACACCTCGCAGCCGCCCGCCGAGGCCGACCGGCTCGACCGCTTCGGCCCCGAGGTCGGCTTCGCGCGGAAGGTCCGCGAGCGCTTTCCCGACGACGATCTGTTCATCGTCAAGCGCTGGCGCGGCGGCTCGTCCTTCGTCCATCCGACGCAGTGGCACCCGCTCTATCAGAACAACTACTGGACCGGGCTCAAGGCCGACATCCGCGCCGCGCTGCTGGCGGCCGGGCCGGGTGCGCGGCTCGTCTGCGTCGGCGTCAACCAGGGCGAGGCCAACCGCACCGAGGCCGCGGCCTGGGCGCGGCAGGTCCGGGAGATGATCCGCCAGATCAACGGCCTGGTGGGCTATCCGGTCCGCTACGTGTTCATGAGGCTGACGCCGAATGGCGAGACCGCGCCGGAGATCGTCGACGCGACCGCGGATTTCCGGCGCTTCGAGCAGGAACTCGAGGACGACGTCACGCTCGACTTCCGCCTGATCGACGTCGACTCCGTGCCGAAGCAGCCCGACGTCGTGCACTTCACCGCGCACGGGATCCTGACGATCGGCGCGCTGCGCGAGGCGGCCTGCTTCGGGCCGTGACGTCGCTCAGGGCGTCGCCTCTCGTCCGAGCGTCGGTTCGTCGGCGGCCAGGGCCACGACCTCTTCGATCGAGAGTTCGCCTTTCTCGAGATGGCTGATCTCGACATTCTCCGCGCCTTCGTCCTGGAGAGCGCGGAACAAGCGAAGCGCCTCGGCGGCGCTGTGCGAGACGATGATGGTGCGGCCGACCGACGGCCCGCTGCTGACGCGGAATGGCATGTGCTGATCCCCGTACGGCCCCTGCCGCAGCGCGGGGTCTTACACCGCTCCCGACCGGCGCACAGTGTCAATTCTCTATCCCGTCCGGCCACCGCGCCGGGCGTTTTCTCGAACGGAGATATCTCATGACCTGGAACGGGTTCCGGGGCGCGGCCGTCCGCCTTGAGGACATCGACCTCCCGCGCCTGGGTCACGGGATCGGCGTCGGCGAGGACGAGATCCATGCGCTGCTCGACGTCGAGGCGGCGGGCGTCGGTTTCGACCGGACCGGACGGCCCAAGATGCTGTTCGAGCCGCACGTCTTCCACCGCAACCTGTTCAGCGCGGCGCGGGAGACGGCGGTCGCCCAGGGACTCGCCTATCCGAAGTGGAAGCCCGGCGCCTATCCGGCGGACAGCTATCCGCGGCTCGCACAGGCGCTTGAGATCGACGAGACCGCGGCGCTCAAAGCTGCGAGCTGGGGCCTCGGGCAGATCCTCGGCGAGAACCACGCGGCAGCGGGCTTTGCGTCGCCGCAGGCGATGGTCCGCGCCTTCATGGACGACGAGGACGCGCATCTCGAATCGATGGTGCGGTTCCTCGTGACCAACGGCCTCGACGACGATCTGCGCGAGCACCGCTGGGAGGGCCTTGCCCGGGGCTACAACGGGCCCGGCTACGCGACCCACGGTTACCACACGCGGCTCGCCGCGGCCTACGCCAAGTGGTCGCACATCCCGGACACGCCGTTCATCCCGCCGGCCGGCGAGGGCTCGATCGTCATTCCGCGGACACGCATCGGGCGCGGCTCGCGCGGGTCGCTCGTCGTGATCTGGCAGGAGATCCTGCTGGCGGCGGGCCTGAGCTTCGACGGCGGCGCCGACGGCGTGTTCGGCGGCGCGACGGAGACCGCGACGAAGAGCTGGCAGCGCGCCCATGGGCTCGTCGCGGACGGCGTCGTCGGACCGAAGACGTGGGGCGCGGCCGGCTGACATCTGCGCCCGGCCCGCTGGCAATCCCTCTCACCTTGAAGCCGAAAGCGCCGGCCCCAGGCCGCGCCATGGAGACTGCTATGGAAGCCTTTCTGAATGACGTCTGGGAGGCCGTCCGTCCGGGCTTCCTCCTGTTCATCGCCGGTCTCGTGCCGGTGCTCGCCACCTGGCTCACCGCGAAGATTGTCGAGGCGCTGAAGGTCCAGAAGGATGGCGAGCTCGCGCAGAGCCTCTACCGGACCATCGACAACACCCTGCGGGCGCTCGTCACGACGCTCGCTGCGCGCGGCGGGAAGCTGGACGGGCTCCCGGCGGGCCTCATCAACGACGCGATCGAGATCGTGAAGCGGGACAATCCGAAGGCCGTCTCGACCCTCGGCCAGACCGACGACCAGCTGCGCACCAAGATCATCGCGAAGCTGCCCGGCGTCCAGAACGACGTGGTGACGACCAACAGTTCGATCGCCGGCACGGAAGGCGCCGCCAAGGTCGAGCGGGTCGCGCAGTAGCATGATGGACCAGGTGGTCGTCGAGCTTCTGAAATATGGCCTTCCGGGCCTCGGCCTGCTTGCGCTCGGCTGGGCCTATCTGCAGGAGCGGGCGGACCGGAAGGCCGCCGAGAACCGGCTGATCGAGTATCTGAGCAAAGACCGCGACGCCGTGCTGGCGGTGTCGCATAGCGCCGTCGCCGCCATTGGCGAGGCGACGCAGGCGCATGCGGGGACCTCGCGCACCCTTGAAGCCATGACGCGCGCGATCGAGCGCGGGGTCTATCCGATCGCGCCGCCGAGGGCCGCCCAATGATGGCGATCGGTGAGGTGCTCATCCGTCTGTTCCGTCGCCGCCGCGACCTGCCCTGTCGCGCGGCGTCCGACGAAGAGATCGACGCCGCCGTCAAGAACGTGGA
>NZ_RYFI01000030.1:16682-32784 GCF_004103825.1 Hansschlegelia zhihuaiae | reverse complement strand
GCGTAACTTGACCCAAAACACGGAAGATGCCCGGGTCAAGCCCGGGCATGACGGTGGGGAGCGAAAACACGGGGCTCCCTTTTCCCCGACGTCGTCTTGGGCGACGGTCCCTCCCCGCATCGGCAAAGGAGAGGCGCGTGGTCGAGAAAGTGGAATTCGTCATCGGACGCCGCTCGCTGACATGATGAGGCGCTCTCTACGCCAAGTGTGCGCTGCCCTGCTCTGGGCCGCGCTCGTCGCCACGTCCGGCGGCGCGGTCGCGCAGGACGCCCCGTGGCGCGGCGATTATGTCGGCCGGCTCGAGGCGTTCGCGCTGCTCCAGTCGCTGAACGCGAGCCTGCTCGGCGCCAGCAGCGCGACCCTCACCCTCGACCGCTGGTGCGCGGACCACAACATCGCGTCGCCGGCCAAGATCGTGGCGGAGCGGGTCCGCGGCGAAGACAAGGCGCCGACCGAGGAGCAGCGCCGCCTGCTGGGCGTCGGGCCGGACGAGACGGTCGAGCACCGCCATGTCCGGCTGCGCTGCGGGGCGCGCGTGTTGTCGGAGGCGGACAATTGGTACGTCCCGGCGCGCCTGACGCCGGACATGAACCGTGCGCTCGAGACCACCGACATCGCGTTCGGCCGGGCCGTCCAGGCGCTCCGGTTCCAGCGCCGGACGCTGTCCGCGAAGCTGCTGTGGTCGCCGCTCCCGGAGGACTGGGCGAAGGCCGCATCCGCGCCTGCGCCCGCGGATCCGCTCCGGCCGCCGGCGCATGTGATCGAGCACCACGCCGTCCTCGTGACGCCCGACGGCACGCCCTTCAGCGAGGTCGTGGAGACCTACACCGGCGAGGTCCTGGCCTTCCCGGAGCCGCCCGGCCACTGACCTCCGCCCGGAATCGCCCGCGCCGCCGCCATAGCCGGGCCTGACCCCGGCGGTCCATCGGGCGCCGACGCGCCCGCTGGGATGAGAGCCGGGCATGGCGCGCGGAGCGGGAGGCCTGCGGCGCGCTCACAGGAACCGCGCGCCCCGCCGCCCGCCGTTCACCATTCGTCAACCATGATGGGTCTGGAGTGGGCCATCCGTCAGAGGGGAGGCGCGTCATGGCCACGATCAGCGTGGGACAGGCGATGGAGATCATCGCCGAACAGGCGGCGGACTACGCCGCGGCCGGGAAGCCCGATCTCGACGACCGCGTCCGGGCGCTCGCCGACTCCATCTCCGCCGCCGTCGACGGCCCGACCATGAACGCGCCGCGCTTCTTCGCCTCGCTGTTCGAGCGCCTCGACGCCGCGACGGAGGCCACCTCGTCGCCGAAGGAGGGCCGGCGCGACCAGCCCGCCGAAGATGAGCTCTACGGCCAGCACCTCTTCTTCGCGGCCATGGCTCATCAGTTCAGGCTTCGTCTGGAGGCCGCCGCCGCGTGACGGCGGCGGCGGACGTCGGAAGGGCGCGCCGTTCCGACCGCCGGGACGAGCCCGGACTGACGGTCTCCAGGTTGGATCGGCCGGCCCAGCCTCAGCGCATCGCGCTTCAGGCCGGCCGCCTCATCAACCACGCCTTCTCCGTCGCCGGACAGAACCCCTTCAGCCCGCCCTCGACCTCGGCGCTTTCCAGCAGCGCGACGTCATACGTCGCATAAAGCCCCCTCGCCTCCTCTTCCGTCACCGAGAAGGGCGGGCCGTCCATCCGGCTCTGGTCGTAGTCGTAGGTGACGAGGAGCTGAGGCGCGGACGCCGTGATCCGGGCGACATGGGCGGCGTAGCGCGGGCGGACGTCCGCGGGCAGCGCGACGAGAGCTGCGCGGTCGTAAGTCCCGTCCACCGCCCCGAGCGCTTCGGAGCCCAGGTCGAACAGGTCGCCGACGAAGATGTCGACGCCCTCCGCGCGATAGCGTCGCAACGCGCCGGCGTCGCCGATGGCGGGCGTCAGCCCGAGCTCGGCGAAGAGCTGCTCCACCGCGGTCTCGACCAGTTCGGCCCCCGCGACCCGAAATCCGTTTCCGAGCAGCCAGTGGATGTCGAGCGTCTTGCCGCAGAGCGGCAGGAACAGGCGCGCGCCAGCGGGGAGCCCGAGCGCCGAGAGATGCCGCACCAGCATCGGGTTCGCGGAGTCCCGGTGCCACCCGAGCCGATTGTCGCGCCATCTTCCGCGCCAGAAGTCGTCGTCCATGTGCGTCCTGGTCCTTTCTGAGAATGGGCTGAGCGGATCGTCGGCCCTCACCCGTCGCGCCCGGCGGCAGCCGGGCATGACGGAGCCCGTCGGGCGAGGCATCATCGGCAAATGGGCGGCCGGGTCTACATTCTCGCAAGCGGGCCGGGCGGAACCCTCTGTGTCGGCGTAGCGCGGCCGCCGTCATCGCCCGGGTCAAGCTGGGGCGTGACGAGGTGTGGAGGTCAGCGCCAAGTTGAATAGGATTATTTTCTTGACATCTGACCTCGGGTCAGGCAGCCTCGTTTCGCCTTCTCCCAGCCATGGAGGCGTCGTCCGGGCCGTCCGGCGGCGCGGGAGACGGGCGGAGCCTGCGGCGGGAGGGACCGGCTCACCCGCCCCGGGATCTTGGTCGAGGGGCGGACCGGAAACGGCCCGTCGGCAACACATCATACCCCCGGCACTAGGACCGACCGGGGCGTGTCCAGAGCGTCTCGACCTCGCCGAAAACCGTGCGCGGGCGCCGCAGGCGCCACACACACAAGCATCAGAGGCTCCTGCGGCGACCCGCGCCTTCTTATGCAAGCTGTCTGACAGTCCGGACCCGAGCGAAACTCCGAAGCCCCCGGCGCCGGAGCGATGACGGACGGGGCGCTTTTGAAAAACCGCGGCGTCGTCACGATATTCACGTCCGTCACGAACCCGAGGAGGCCGCAGATGACCACCGCCACCGAACGCGCGATCCTGGCCGGAGGGTGTTTTTGGGGGATGCAGGACCTGATCCGCAGGCAGAAGGGCGTGGTTTCGACGCGGGTCGGCTACACCGGCGGCGACGTTCCGAACGCGACCTACCGCAATCACGGCACGCACGCGGAGGCGATCGAGATCGTCTACGACCCGAAGCAGACAAGCTTCCGGTGGATGCTGGAGTTCTTCTTCCAGATCCACGACCCGACCACGAAGAACCGGCAAGGCAACGACATCGGCCTGAGCTACCGCTCGGCGATCTTCTTTCTCGACGACGCGCAGAAGCGCGTGGCCGAGGATACGATCGCCGACGTCGAGGCGTCGGGCCTGTGGCCCGGCAAGGTCGTGACCGAGGTCGCGCCCGCGGGCCCGTTCTGGGAGGCCGAGCCCGAGCACCAGGATTATCTCGAGCGCTATCCGACCGGCTACACCTGCCACTTCATCCGCCCGAACTGGCGGCTGCCGGTCCGTGAGGAGGTCCGCCAGGCGAGCTGAGGGGGCGGGAACGAACGGGCGTTCACGCGAATTCTTCTCCAGAGCGGCCCTGTTCGGCCGCCCGAGCATGGAGGCCCGATCATGCCAGCGAAATCGCAGGCTCAGCAGAAGGCCGCGGGCGCAGCGCTCGCGGCCAAGCGCGGCGACGTCAAGAAGAGCGACCTGCGCGGCGCGTCGAAATCGATGGTCGAGTCGATGAGCGAGACGGAACTCGAGAAGATGGCCTCGACCAAGCGCAAGGGAAAGCCGCAGCACGACGCCAAGAAGTGACTGACATGGCGCCCCGCGAAGGTTTCGCGGGGCGTTTCGTTCGCGTCGCGGTTCAGCCTCGCATCTCGACACGGTAGCGCAGCCGGACCACGCCGTCGGGCTTGGCCTCGCACTCCGTCAGATCGAGCTTGAGAACATTCGCGAGCCCCTCCTCGCCTGCTTCGAAGATGGCGCGCTCGCCAGTGATCGCGTTGATCGACGGCCAGATCAGCACCACGATCTCGTCGACCAGTCCGGCCCTGAGGAAGGCGCCGTTCACCCCGCCGCCGCCTTCGAGCAGCACGCGTTTCAGCCCGAGCTCGCGTCCGAGAGTCTCGAGCGCGGCCGCGAGGTCGATCCCGGCGCCGTCGGAGACCAAATAGGAGACGCCGTCGCCGCGCAGTTCCGCGAGATGCGCGTCCGGGACGCCGGCCGCGAGCAGGACCACGACATGGTCGCCGCCGATGTCGCCCTTCTCGAAATGGAGCTTTCCTGACGGGTCGAGGATGATCCCGTAAGCCGCCGCGTCGCGCCGCGCGAAATGAGCCGGGCGCGGCGGCGGCTGGAATTCGGCCGGCGGATGAGCCTTCGCCCTCGACATCTCGGCGCCGGTGACGCGGCCGATGATCCAGGCGTCGCCGCCGATCTCCTCATGCGCGTCTTCGAACGCCTTGCCGCGCGCCCTGATCTCGGCCTCGGCCCCCTCCCCCGACCGGCCGGAGCCGAGCCGGCCGTCCAGCGAGGAGAGCATCAGGCAGGTGACGTGCGGCTTCATTGGGCGGCTCCGGCGATGCGTCCACGGGCGTCGGCCGGGCGCGAGCCGGTCGAGCTAGGGCGTGGCCGCGGATCGGCGAGCCGTGCGCGGGTCCCGGCGACGACCGGTCGCGCCGCCGGGCGGCCGCCCCTAGGGCTCCGGCTCCTCGGCCGGGGCCAGCAGTTCGACGAGCCGGGCGACGCGGCCCGACGGCGGCGGCTTGCGCTCGGCGACGAGGGCGTCCTCGGCGTTGATCCAGCCGAGCGCTTCGGCGAGTTCGTCCGCCGTCGCCCCCGTCGCCACGACTTCGGCGATCTGAACCTCGTCAACCGGTCCAAGCAGAGCGAGGACGTCCTCCCTGGTCATCGGCATGACGTTCTCCTTCTGAAGCCTTCCGTCGTTGGCTCAAAAGCCGGAGCCGATCGGCACGGCTCTCGGGCGCTCGCGGTTCGAGCTAGGCTTTCGTCGCGGTTGCGCAAGCCTCGATCCAAAGCCGTCAGTCGCTCCTTTCGTGGTCGGAACGGCGCGCGAGGATCTCGAGCTGCCGCGTGATGTCGGCAGGCGTGAACGGCTTGTTCACCTGGAACGCGTCGCCGAGCTCCTCGGGTCGGTCGCTCCGGTCCGCGCCTGACACGAATACGAAGGGCACTTTCCTCAGGCGCAGCTCGAGAGCGAGCGGGTAGGTCTTGCCGTCCGTCACGTCGATGTCGAGGAACGCCAGTTCGACGGGCTGGGCGATCGCCACCATGGCCTCGCCGGTTGACGCCGCGACCACGATCTCGGCGTCGGGCAGCCGGTCGAGGACGATGGCCTCGATCTCGAGGGCGATGACAGGCTCGTCCTCGACGATCAGCACGCGCATCGCCACACTCCGCCGCGGCGGCTTTCCGGCCGCGGCGGCCACCGCCATGATGCGGGTCTCACAGAGCCCCGCATCGCTGGTCGTGCGATCAAGACGCGCGAGCGTCGGCTAGAGTTCCGTGGGCTTCTTCGAGATTTGCGGCAGGAACTCCGCTCCCCGCTCGGAGAGGAAGGCGTTCATGGCCGCGGCCGGCGGCGTCAGCCGCTTGCCCGCGCGTCGCACGACGTGCCACTGGCGCATGATCGGCAGGCCGTCGACCTCGATCTGCGCGAGGCGGCCGTCGGCGATCTCGGCTGCGACCGTGTGGGCCGAGATGAAGGCGAGGCCGAGCCCCGCGATCACCGCCTGCTTGATCGTCTCGTTCGAGCCGATCTCCATTCCGCTCTTCGCCTTGACGCCTTCCTCGGCGAACAGCCGCTCCATCAGCGCGCGCGTGCCGGAGCCCTGCTCGCGCATCAGGAACGTCTGTCCGGTGAGCTGCCCCGGGCCGATGCGCCGGCCGACGAGCGGATGGTCGGGTGGCGCCACCACGATGTGGGGGTGCTCGCCGATCACGGTCTTGACCGTCTCGATCTCCTCGGGCGGCCGTCCCATGATCGCGACGTCCACCATGTCGCCGCGCAGATGGTTGAGCACCTCGGCGCGGTTGCCGACGACGAGCGACAGCTCGACGCGCGGATGGGCGCGCGCGAAGGCGCCGAGCGCCATAGGCGCGAAATATTTCGCGGTCGATACGATGGCGACCGAAACGCGCCCGCCCTCGAGGCCCTTCATCGCCTCGAGGGCCGCCACGCAGTCCCGGATCGCGGATTCGATGCGCGCCACCGCCTCGACGACCTCGCGTCCCGCGTCGGTCGGGCGGAAGCGGTCGCCGCTGCGGTCGAGCAGCGGAAGCTCGGTCGCGGCCTCTAGAAGCTGGACCTGCATGGTGACGGCGGGCGGCGTGACGCCGAGCCTCCGGGCGGCCGCGCTGACCGCGCCGGTGTCCGCGACGGCGGCGAGCGCTCGCAGCTGCTTGACGGTCAGGGAACGGATCAGGCCTTCAGACATCCTGAATACGGGCTTTAGGCGATTTGGCTTTGCTGAGCAATCGCGCTTAAGACGATCTTCCGTCCCAATTCCGTTCGGACGGACTATTTTGCGGCGGCGCGACGGGGCAAGATGCGCGGCCGCGCGCGGCCTTGAGACTGCGCGACGCTTTGTGGGGAGACGACTGTGGCCGACGTGACGACCCTCGACGCCTATCTCGCCGGCTGGGCGGGAGACGACGCCGGCCGCCAAGCCGTCTCCCGGACCGTGACCGCGATGTGCGAGGCCGGGCGGACGATCGCCGCGATCGTCGGCCGCGGCGCGCTGGAGGGGGAGATGGGCGCCGCGATCGGCGGCAACGCCGGCGGCGACACGCAAAAGGCGCTCGACCTCAGGACGCACGACATCTGCGTCGAGGCGCTCAGGGCGGCTCCGGTCGCGCGGGTCGGGTCGGAGGAGGCCGACGACGTCGCGATCCTCGACGAAGCCGCGCCGCTCGCGCTCGCGATGGACCCTTTGGACGGCTCCTCCAACATCGAGACCAATGTGTCGATCGGCACGCTGTTCGGCGTGCTGCCCAATATCGGCGAGGACACCTTCCTGCAGCCGGGCTCGAAGCAGCTCGCGGCCGGCTTCATCGTCTACGGCCCCGCGACGGCGCTCGTCCTGACCGTCGGGGCCGGGACGCAGATCTTCATGCTCGACCGGGAGACGGGCGCCTTCGTCCGCACCCATGCGGACGTCCGCATTCCCGAGACCACCAAGGAATACGCGATCAACGCCTCCAACCAGCGGCACTGGGACGAGGCGATGGGCGCCTATGTGGCGGACTGCCTCGCGGGCAAGGACGGGCCGCGCGAGAAGAACTTCAACATGCGCTGGGTCGGGTCGCTGGTCGCAGACGTCTTCCGCATCCTGATCCGCGGCGGCGTCTATCTCTATCCGGCCGACGCGCGGGAAGGCTACGCCCAGGGTCGCCTCAGGCTGGTCTACGAATGCAACCCGATCGCCATGGTGTGCGAGCAGGCCGGCGGCGCCGCGACCGACGGCCAGACGCGCATCCTCGACCTCGTCCCCTCGAAGCTCCACGTCCGCGCGCCGCTGGTCGCAGGCTCGGCCGAAGAAGTCGAGCGCATCGGTCGCTACTATTCCAAGCCCCCGCGCCAGGCCTCCGCGTCTCCGCTGTTCGCCAAGCGCGGGCTGTTTCTCGCGTAAGCGCGACGAGGTCGATGTCCGTCCGTCATCCCATCATCTCGGTCACCGGCTCGTCAGGGTCGGGGACGACCTCGGTGCGCGACACCTTCGAGCAGATCTTCCGGCGCGAGCACATCGCGGCGGCGTTCGTCGAGGGCGACGC
Organism: Hansschlegelia zhihuaiae; assembly: GCF_004103825.1. GTDB lineage: Bacteria > Pseudomonadota > Alphaproteobacteria > Rhizobiales > Methylopilaceae > Methylopila > Methylopila zhihuaiae. The sequence continues at coordinate 25,157 of NZ_RYFI01000030.1, read as the reverse complement.
CTTCCACCGCTTCGACCGCGACGCGATGCGCCGGCACGCCGAGCAGGAGGCGGCGCAAGGCAACCACCACTTCTCGCATTTCGGCCATGACGGAAACCTGCTGGAGGAGCTCGAGCAGCTGTTCCGCTCCTACTCGGAGACGGGAAAGGGTAGGACGAGGCACTATGTCCACGATCTGATGGCCGCCCAGAGGTTTGGCCTTCCGATGGGCAGCTTCACCGGATGGGAGGATCTGCCGGAGCCGACCGACATCATGTTCTACGAGGGCCTGCACGGCGCCGTGGTCGGCGAAGGCCTCAACATCGCGCAATACGCCGATCTCAAGATCGGCGTGGTGCCGGTCATCAACCTCGAATGGATCCAGAAGATCCATCGCGACCGGAAGGACCGCGGCTACACCACCGACGACGTCATGCACACCATCCTGCGGCGGATGCCCGACTACGTGAAATACATCTGCCCGCAGTTCACGACGACCGACGTCAACTTCCAGCGCATTCCGACGGTCGACACCTCGAACCCGTTCATCGCGCGGACGATCCCGACCGCCGAGGAGTCCATGGTGGTGATCCGCTTCCGCGATCCGCACGGCATCGACTTCCCCTATCTGCTCTCGATGATCTCCTGGAGCTTCATGTCGCGGGCCAATTCCATCGTGATCCCGGGCGGCAAGCTCGACCTCGCGATGCAGCTGATCCTCACGCCCATGATCCTCAACCTGATCGACAAGAAACGCCGCGCCGCGTGACGCCCGGCCGGCTCGGCGGGCTGTACCGGAGCGGCAGGACGGGTTAACAGCGTGCGGCGCAGCAAGACGTCAGATTGGCCGCCCATGCCCGCCGCACCGAACCCGATCGTCATCGCCCCCTCGATCCTGTCCGCCGACTTTTCGAAGCTCGGCGAGGAGACCCGCGACGTGGTCGCGGCGGGGGCCGACTGGGTGCATCTCGACGTCATGGACGGCCATTTCGTGCCGAACATCACCTTCGGCCCGGAGGTGGTGAGGAAGCTCCGCCGCTGGACCGACGCGCCATTCGACTGTCATCTGATGATCGCGCCCGTCGATCCCTATCTCGAGGCCTTCGCCAAGGCCGGCTGCGACCGCCTGACCGTGCATGCCGAGGCGGGGCCGCATCTCGACCGCTCGCTCCAGTTCATCCGTTCGCTCGGCAAGCAGGCCGGCGTCGCCATCAACCCGTCGACGCCCGAAAGCGCGGTCGAATATGTCCTCGACAAGATCGACCTGGTCATCGTCATGACGGTCAATCCAGGCTTCGGCGGCCAGGCCTTCATCTCAGGCATGCTCGACAAGGTCCGGCGGCTGAAGGCGATGATCGGCGAACGGCCGATCCGCATCGAGATCGACGGCGGGGTGACGCCAGAGACCGCCGGCCCCTGCGTCGCCGCCGGCGCCGACACGCTGGTGGCCGGCAACGCCGTGTTCAAGGACGGGCCGGCTGCGTACGCCCGCCATATCGCGGCGATCCGGACGGCCGCCGAAGCCGCGGCGCCGGCGGACGCCGCCTAATGAGCCTTGAAGCGCTGATCTTCGACGTCGACGGCACCTTGGCCGAGACGGAGGAGGCGCATCGCGCGGCGCTGAACGAGACCTTCCGGGCGTTCTCGCTGCCCTGGGAATGGGATCAGCCGACTTATCGCCGACTGCTGCGCGTCATGGGCGGCAAAGAGCGCCTGCTGCATTTCATCGAGAACGACCGGCCCGAAGAGGCGGAGCGCGGCCGGGCGACCCTCGCGGCGCTCCACGCGGCCAAGAACGAGCGCTACGCCGCGCTCGTCAAAGCCGGCGGCGTGGAGCTGAGGCCGGGCATCGAACGGCTGATCCGCGAAGCGCGCGCCGCCGGGGTGCGACTCGCGATCGCCACCACCACCAGCCTTCCGAACGTCGAAGCGCTTCTGACGGCGACTCTCGGAGCTGACGGCCCTGCTTTGTTCGAGACCATTGCGGCCGGCGACTCGGTGACGACCAAGAAGCCGGCGCCGGACATCTTTCTTCTCGCGCTCGAGCGGCTCGCTCTGCCGCCTTCGTCGGCGATCGCCTTCGAGGACACGGTCTACGGGCTCCAGGCCGCTACCGCGGCGGGCCTGAGAGGCATCGTCACCCCGAGCTTCTACACCGACGACCAGGATTTCTCGGGCGCTCTCGCCGTGTTCGACCATCTGGGCGAGCCGCAGCGACCGGCCCGTCACATTGCGGGCGCCGGCGCAGGAGAGAGCATGGTGACGATCGAGTTTCTCCGCCGGCTCGCGGCATGAGCGGCGGCGGCGCGGGTCACGCTTTCGCGATACGATCGTAGGGCGGACGCCGTAGCCGCGTGGAGGTCCGCGGGCATGGCTCGCCCCAGTGTCGCCTTCCCGCAATGGCGGCGTCCGCTGCGCCATGCGAGACTTCGCCGTCCCTGAGTATCGAGTTCGCGAGGCGCATTTGCGGGGGATCAGCACGAAATTGCGGCTCGCCGCGGCCGCCGCCGCGGCGCTCGCGCTGTCGGGCTGCGCCGACAGATGGGAGCGCCCTGCCCTCGGCGTCGACACGCCCTCCCGCTGGAAGGATGCGGGCGCGAGCAGCGCGGTCTGGCCGGACGCCTCGTGGTGGCGGGATTTCGGCTCCGCGGAGCTCACCAGCCTCATCCAAGAGGCCGAGCGCTCCAATCAGGACATCGGCGCGGCCAAGGCCCGGATCGAGCAGGCCGACGCGCAGGTGCGGATCAACGGCGCGAGCCTGATCCCGGTGATACAGGGCTCTGGCGACGCGAGCCTGCAGCCGGGCCCGAACGGCCGCGGGACGCAGCGGCAGTATCAGGTCGGCGTCGATGCGAGCTACGAGCTTGACTTCTGGGGCCGGAACCGGGCGACGGTGCGCTCCGCTCAGGCCTCCGCCCAGGCCGCCCGCTTCGACGAGGAGGTGGTGGCGCTCGGCGTCGTCAGCGATCTCGCCAACACCTATTTCGCGCTGATGTCCGCGCAGGAGCGGCTCGCTATCGCCCGCAGCAACGTGACGTCCGCCCAGACGATCCTCGACGCGATCCAGGGCCGGCTCGACGTCGGCACGGCGTCGGCCCTCGACCGCGCCCAGCAGCGCGCGATCCTCGACCAGCAGCGCGCCACCATCCCGCCGATCGAGCAGGAGATCCGCGTCAACGAGACCGCGATCGCCCTGCTGCTCGGCCGGCCGCCCGTCAGGGTCTCGATCAAGGGCGGACGGCTCGCCGCCCTGAAGACGCCCCGCGTGCGGCCGGGCCTGCCCTCGGAGCTGCTCCTGAGGCGCCCGGACGTAAGGTTCGCGGAGGCCAATCTCGCCGCGACCGACGCCGACATCACGGCCGCGCGCGCCGCCTTCCTGCCGTCCTTCGGGCTCTCGGCGCAGGGCGGCTTCGAGAGCGCGACGCTGAGAAGCCTCGTCGACCGCAGCAGCCTCGCCTATCAGCTCGCGGCGAGCGTCACGCAGCCGATCCTCGACCAGACGCTTCCCGGCAATCTCGACCTCGCCAAGGGCCAGTACCGCGAAAACCTGTTCGCCTACCGCAAGGCCACGACCCAATCCTTCGTGGATGTCGAGAACGCCCTGATCGCGGTGCGCAAGACCGCCGAGCAGGTCCGGCTCCAGGAGGCGGCGGTGAAGAGTGCGCGGGAGGCCTATGACATCGCCCGGGCGCAGCTCAAGGAAGGCGCGGTCGACATCGTGACGGTGGTCAACGCCCAGCAGACGCTGTTCACGGCGCAGGACAATCTGGTGACGGCGCGGCTCGCGCGCTTCCAGGCGCTGGTCTCGATGTTCGAGGCGCTCGGCGGCGGCTGGGCGGCCTCGGGCCGGCCGGCCGGCGGCGCGCCGCTGCCCGCCTTCAACGTGCCGAAAGTCGCCGCCCGATGAAGCGCCTCGTCGTTCTCCTGCTCATCGTCGCCGCCGGCGTCGCTGCCTGGCGGTTCTGGCCGCCGCCCGGCTGGCCGCCGGCCTTCCTGTCGGCGTCGAGCGGCGCGGGCGGGGACAGCCAGGCGCGCCGTGGCGGCCGGCGCGGCGGCGGCGGCGGCCCGGACGAGGCGGTGCCTGTGATCGTCTCGGAAGCGAAGCGCGAGGCCGTGCCGGTCTTCCTCGAAGGCGTCGGCACCTTCCAGGCGCCGAACGTCGTGACGGTGCGGCCGCAGGTCGAGGGCACGCTCGTCGAGGTGACGTTCCGCGAGGGCCAGGACGTCAAGGCCGGCGACGTGCTGGCCCGCATCGACCCAGCGACCTATCAGGCGCAATACGACCAGGCGGTCGCCCAGAAGGCGCAATACCAGGCGCAGCTCGAGAACGCCCGGCGCGACTACGACCGCTATTCGCGGCTCGCCAAGAACGACTACGGCACCCAGCAGCAGGCCGACACCGCGAAGTCGACCATCGCCCAGCTCGAGGCGCAGGTCCGCTACTACGGCGCGGTCATCGACCAGGCCAAGACCACGCTCGACCGCACCGTGGTGCGCGCGCCGATCTCGGGCCGCACGGGCGTGCGCGGCGTCGACCCGGGCAACTACGTCACGGTCGGCGAAACCACCGGCATCGTGACCATCACCCAGGTCCAGCCGATCGCGGCGCTGTTCACGCTGCCGCAACAGAACATCGGCGCGGTCACCAAGGCGCTCTCGCGCGGCAAGGTCGCGATCGACGCGCTGACGGGCGACGGCGCGACCGTGCTGGACAAGGGCGTGCTCGACGTCATCGACAATCAGGTCGATCAGGCGACCGGCACGGTGAAGCTGAAGGGGACCTTCCCCAACGCCGAGCTTGCGCTGTGGCCCGGCCAGTTCACGACGATCCGCGTGGCGGTCGACGTGCTCGACGACGTCGTCACCGTGCCGGGTCCCGCCGTCCAGCAGGGCCCGGACGGCCCATTCGTCTTCGCCGTGAAGGACGACTCCACCGTCGAGCAGCGCGAGGTGAAGGTCGCGCGTCAGGACGCGGCGCTTGCGGTGATCTCGTCGGGCGTCGCGGCCGGCGACCGGGTGGTGACGACCGGCTTCACGCGCCTCCGCGACGGCGCGAAAGTTTCGGTCGGCGCGCCCGGCGCGAACTCCGCTCCGGAACAGGACGCCCCCGGATCGGGCGCCGAGACCCAGACGCCGCAGCGCCGCGCCCAGCGCGGGGCGGAGCGGTGACGCTGGCGTCGGGTCCTCCCCCTCGTGTCCCGGCCTTAAGCCGGGACCCATTTGCGCAAACCTGTCAGCCAGAAGCGCTCAGGCCGACTGCTCATTCAGGCGCCGGTCGCGGTGATGGGTCGCGGCTCAAGGCCGGGACATGGGCGTGGCGGCTGTCGCCAGCGGCCGTCCCATGAACATCGCCGCGCCTTTCATCGCGCGGCCGGTCGCCACCACTCTGCTCGCGGTCGCGGTGCTGCTTGCGGGCGTGCTGGGCTATCTGAGGCTTCCGGTCTCATCACTGCCGCAGGTCGACTTCCCGACCATTCAGGTCACGACGCGGCTTCCGGGGGCGAATCCCCAGACCATGGCGGCGCTCGTCACCGCGCCGCTCGAACGGCAGCTCGGCCAGATCCCCTCGCTCGACGTGATGAACTCGGCGAGTTCCTTCGGCTTCAGCCGCATCACGCTGCGCTTCGACCTCGACCGCGACATCGACGGCGCCGCGCAGGACGTGCAGGCGGCGATCAACGCCGCCAATTCGACGCTGCCGAGGGACCTGCCCTACCCGCCGGTGTTCTCCAAGGTGAACCCGGCCAACACGCCGGTGCTGACCGTCGCGCTCACCTCCGAAACCATGCCGATCCGCGACGTGTCCGACCTCGCCGACACGCTGGTCGCCCAGCGCCTCGCCGAGGTGGTGGGCGTCGGGCGGGTGTCGGTCGGCGGCGGCGTCAAGCCCGCCGTCCGGGTGCAGGCCGACGTCCGTCGGCTCGCCGCCTACGGCCTCACGCTTCAGTCGCTCCGGACCGCGGTGTCGGGCGCGAGCGTCGCCGGGCCGAAGGGGTCGATCGACGGCGACCGCCAGTCCTTCACGATCTCGGCCAACGACCAGATCGAGACCGCGGCGGCCTATGCGGACGTCATCGTCGCCACAAGCAATGGCGCGCCGGTGCGTTTGCGAGACGTCGCGGAGGTGACGGACGGCGTCGAAGACGAGAGCGTCGCGGCGACCTTCCAGGGCCGGCCCGCCATCGTGATCGACGTCCAGCGCCAGCCCGGCGCCAACACGGTCGAGACGGTCGAGCTGCTGCGCAAGGCGCTGCCCGAGATCGAGCGGGCCATGCCGGCCGGCGTCCAGGTCTCGGTGGTCGACGACCGCACCGACACCATTAAGGCCTCGATCCACGAGGTTGAGATCACGCTGGCGCTTTCGGTCGCGCTCGTGATCCTCGTGGTGCTGGTCTTCCTCAGGACGCTGCGCGCGACCTTCATTGCGGGCGTCGCCCTGCCCTTGTCGCTGATCGCTACATTCGCCGTGATGTGGGCTTTCGGCTACAGCCTCGACAACCTGTCGCTGATGGCGCTGGTGGTGGGCGCCGGCTTCGTGGTCGACGACGCGATCGTCATGATCGAGAACGTCCAGCGCCACATCGAGGACGGCGAGCCGCCGCTGAAGGCGGCCTATGAGGGCGCGCGCGAGATCGGCTTCACGATCGTGTCGCTGACGGCTTCGCTGGTCGCGGTGTTCATTCCGCTGCTCTTCATGGGCGGGCTGATCGGCCGGGTGTTCCGCGAATTCGCCGCGACGCTGACCATCGCGGTCGTGGTCTCGATGGTGATCTCGCTGACCCTCACCCCGATGATGTGCGGCCGCCTGCTGAAGGCGCCGAAGCATGGCGGCGGCTCGCGGTTCTCGCGCGCCGCGGAGGCGGCCACGACGCGCTTCATCGCGGGCTACCGGCGATCGCTGCTGTTCGTGCTCCGCCACCAGGGCGTGACGCTGCTGGTCACGCTCGCCACGCTGCTCGCCACCGGCTGGCTCTATGTGATCGCGCCCAAGGGCTTCCTGCCGAACCAGGATTCCGGCCTGATCACCGCGACGCTCGAGGCCGCGCAGGACGTTTCCTTCGCGGAGCTCCGCCGGCGCGATGCGGAGGCGACCGCGATGATCCGCCATGACCCGGCGGTCCGGAACGTCGTCTCGGTGCTCGGCGTCACCGACCAGACCGCGACCTCGAACGCCGGCCGCCTCACCATCGTGCTCAAGCCCCATGACGAGCGCGACGCCAGCGCCAACGAGGTCATCGCCCGGCTCTCGGAGAAGACCGGCAAGATCCCGGGCGTCTCGCTGGTCTTCCAAGCGACGCAGGATCTGCAGATCTCCACCCGCGCCTCCCGCGCGCGCTACCAGTACACGTTGACCGACAGCGACCCGAAGGAGCTGTCGCGCAACGCAGCCCGGCTGGTCGACGAGCTGCAGGGATCGCCCGTCCTGCGGAATGTCGGTTCGGACGCGCGGCCCGGCGGCCTGCAGGCGAGGGTCGAGATCGACCGCGTGGCGGCGGGCCGGCTCGGCGTCACCGTCCAGGCGATCGCCGACGCCCTCTACGACGCCTTCGGCCAGCGGCAGATCTCGACCATTTATGGCCAGGCCAACCAGTACCGCGTGGTGCTGGAAGCGGCGTCCGGTGAGGCGCGGGACGTCGCCGCGATCGGCCGTCTCTACGTGACGCCGACCGCGTCGACCTCGCAGGCTCAGGACGCGGCCGAGGCGAACTCCTCCGCCGCAGCGACGAACCCCGCGCCTGTCCCGCTCTCCGCCGTCGCGCAGGTGACCGTGGAGCCCGCCGACCTCGTAGTCACCAATGAGGAGCAGTTCCCGGCCGTCACCATCTCGTTCGACCTCGCCGAGGGCGCCTCGCTCAGCGACGCCGTGACGGCGATCGAGGCCGCCGAGGAGGCGATCGACATGCCCTCGACCGTGGCCGGCAGGTTCGCGGGCGACGCGGCCGAATTCGCCCAGTCGCTCGCCGGCCAGCCCTGGCTGGTGCTCGCGGCCGTGATCGCGATCTACATCGTGCTGGGCGTGCTCTATGAGAGCTTCATCCACCCCTTCACGATCCTCTCCACGCTGCCCTCGGCCGGCGTCGGCGCGCTGATCGCGCTCGAGCTGTTCCGGCTCGATCTGTCGATCATCGCGCTGATCGGCGTGATCCTGTTGATGGGCATCGTGAAGAAGAACGCGATCATGATGATCGACTTCGCGCTCGAAGCCGAACGCGAGCGCGGCATGGCGCCGGAGCAGTCGATCGTCGAGGCGGCGGCGCTGCGCTTCCGCCCGATCATGATGACGACGCTGGCCGCTTTGCTCGGCGCGCTGCCGCTCGCTCTCGCGACGGGCCCGGGCGCGGAGCTGCGCTTTCCGCTTGGCGTCACCATCATCGGCGGCCTGCTGCTCAGCCAACTGCTGACGCTCTACACGACGCCGGTGGTCTATCTCGCAATGGAGCGGGTCAGGGAGCGGCTTTCGGGCGGCAAGGCTCCGGCAGCGGAGCCGGCGGAGTG
>NZ_RYFI01000030.1:310-16607 GCF_004103825.1 Hansschlegelia zhihuaiae | reverse complement strand
AGGGTGAGGGGTGCCGGCGGCGCGCTCTCCGGAAACCGCGCAGCCGTCACCCCTCATCCGACCGCCGCTTCGCGGCGGCCACCTTCTCCCTCAAGGGGAGAAGGGAAGAAGCGCCGCTGATGTCGCTCTCCGCCCCGTTCATCAATCGTCCGGTCGGCGCCACGCTGCTCGCGATCGGCCTCGTGCTGGTCGGCTTCGCGGCCTATCTGCGCCTGCCCGTCGCCTCGATGCCGAATGTCGAGTTCCCGGCGATTTTCGTCTCCGCCTCGCGGCCCGGCGCGGCCCCCGACGTCATGGCCTCGACGGTCGCGGCGCCGCTCGAGCGCGCGCTCGGCGCGATCTCGGGGGTGACGGAGCTCACCTCCGCGTCGTCGCTCGGCTCGACCCGGATCGCGATCCAGTTCGATCTCGACCGCAACATCGACGACGCCGCGCGCGACGTTCAGGCGGCGCTGAACCAGGCCCAGGCCGACCTGCCTTCCGACATCCCGAACCTGCCGACCTTCCGCAAGATCAACCCGGCGGCCTTCCCGGTTCTGGTCCTCGCGCTGACCTCCGACACGCTGCCCAAGACCGCGATCTATGACGCCGCCGACAGCGTGCTCGTGCAGCGCCTGTCGCAGGTGAAGGGCGTCGGCGAGGTCAATGTGCAGGGCGCCGAGCAGCCGGCGGTGCGGGTCGCGCTCGACACCGACCGGCTCGCCGCCATGGGGCTCGGGCTCGACGACGTGCGCCAGGCGATCGTCAACGCCAATGTGCTCGCGCCCGTTGGCTCGATCGGCGGCGACGCGCGCAACCTCGCGATCGCGCTAGACGGCGAGCTCGGCTCCGATCCGGACGCCTACCGGGACGTCGTGGTGCGGGTGCAGAGCGGCGTCACGGTCAGGCTCGGCGACGTCGCCGACATCTCGGCCGGCTCCCGAAACTCGCGCACCGCCGGGTGGTTCAACGGCAAGCCCGCGGTGCTGGTCAACGTCACCAAGCAGCCCGCCGCGAACGTGCTCGAGACCGTCGACGGCGTGAAGGCGCTGCTGCCCGAGATTTCACGCTGGATCCCGGCCGGCATCGACGTGACGATCCTTGCCGACCGCACCACCACGATCCGCGCGAGCGTCCACGACATGCAGCTTACTCTCGCGATCTCGATCGCGCTGGTGATGCTGGTCGTGCTGGCTTTTCTCAAGCGGCTCGCCCCGACCTTCGCGGCCGGCGTCACGGTGCCGCTCGCGCTCGCCGGCTCCTTTGCGGGGATGTGGGCGTTCGGCTTCTCGGTCGACAACCTGTCGCTGATGGCGCTCGCGGTCGCGGTCGGCTTCGTGGTCGACGACGCCATCGTCATGATCGAGAACGCCTACCGCAATCTCGAGAAAGGCATGGGCCCGAAGGAGGCCGCGCTCGCCGGCGCCAAGGAGATCGCCTTCACGGTGGTGGCGATCTCGCTGTCGCTGATCGCGGCCTTCATCCCGCTGCTCTTCATGGGCGGGCTCGCGGGCCGGCTGTTCTACGAGTTCTCGATGACGCTGGTGTTCGCCATCCTGGTCTCGACGGTCGTGTCTTTGACCGTGACGCCAATGATCTGCGGCCAGTTTCTGAAGCCGGAAAGTAAGGAGAAGCGGCGCGGCGTCGTGGACCGCGTCGCCGACGCCTACGCCCGGTCGCTCGGCCTCGCCATGCGCGTCCCCTGGCTGATGGCGCTGGTCATGCTCGCGGCGGCCGCGCTCACGGTGAAGCTCTATATCGACACGCCGAAAGGCTTCTTCCCGCGCGACGACGTCGGCCTCGTCAACGCCTTCACGCAAGGGTCGCCCGACGCCTCCTTCGAGCAGATGTCGGCGCTGATGAAGCGGGCCGCCGACATCATCGCGGCCGATCCGGCGGTGGAGTCGGTCGCGCCGTCGCTCGGCGGCGGGCGCGGCGTCTCGAACCAGGGCCGCATCCAGATCGCGCTGAAGCCGCCCGGCGAGCGGCCGTCCGCGCAGGTCGTGGTCGAGCGCCTGCGCAAGCCGCTGAACGAGATCGCGGGGCTGCGGGTGTTCCTCAACCCCCAGCAGGAGATCCGCGCCGGCGCGCGCGAGGGGCGCTCGCAATACCAGTTCACGCTCTGGTCGCGCGACCTCGACCGGCTGCAGGAGGCTGCGCCGCGGGTCGTCGAGCGCCTCCGCGCGATCCCGTCGCTGCGCGACGTCGCTACCGACCGGGAGGCCAACGGCATCGACCTGCTGATCGACATCGACCGGGAGGCGGCGGCGAGGCTCGGCGTATCGATCGAGGACATCGACGCCGCGCTCAACACCGCGTTCTCGCAGCGCCAGATCTCGGTGATCTACGGCCGCCGCAACCAGTATCGCGTGGTGATCGAGGCCGACCCGAAGACCGCCCGCGACAGCGTCGACGTCATCAATCTGCACATCCCGGCGAATGACGGCGCGCAGATCCCGCTGTCCTCGGTCGCGACCATGACGCGGCAGGTGGCGCCGCTGGTCGTCAACCACCAGGGTCAGTACCCGTCGATCACCATCACTTACAACGTTGCCGCCGACTCCTCGGCCGGCGAGGCCGCGGCCCTCGTCGCCCGCGCGGTCGCCGAGATGCGGCTTCCCGACGGCGTCGAGGCCGAGTTCGCCGGCGACGCGGCGGCGTTGACCCGGGCGGTCGGCAGCCAGCCGATGATGATCCTCGGCGCGCTGCTGGTGATCTATCTCGTGCTCGGAGTGCTCTATGAGAGCTACGTCCACCCGCTGACCATCCTGTCGACGCTGCCGCCCGCCGGCCTCGGCGCGCTGCTCGCGCTCAACGCCGTCGGCGACGAACTGACCGTGATCGCGATGATCGGCATCATCCTGCTGATCGGCCTCGTGAAGAAGAACGGCATCATCCTGGTGGACTTCGCGCTCGAGGCCGAGCGGGCGCAGGGCCTGTCTCCCCGCGAGGCCATCGTCGAGGCGGCGCGGGTGCGCTTCCGCCCGATCCTGATGACGACCTTCGCGGCGCTGCTCGGCGCGCTGCCGCTCGCCTTCGGGGAGGGTCCGGGCTCGGAGCTCCGTCGCCCGCTCGGGATTGCGATCGTGGGCGGGCTCGTCGTCAGCCAGGCGCTGACGCTCTACACGACGCCCGCCATCTACCTGCTGCTGGATAAGCTGCGGCGGCGGAAGCGCCGCGAGGCGGAGCTGCAGGCGGCTGAGTGAACGCGGACAGCGTTCGAGCAACGGCTACGAAGATCGCCCCTCGGACATAAGACACGCCGTCGTCCTCCGGCTTGTCCGAAGGACCCATCTTCGACGTGGAGCTCGACGTCAGCCATGGATCCTCCGGACAAGCCGGAGGATGACGAGCTTTATCGGTCGGACGGTCGCGCTTTCGCGCGCGACCTGTCCCTTCGCTCACGTTCTCGCCTTCTTGATCTCGCCCACGCCCTTCGGCGCCTCGGCGTGGCCGCCGAACTGGAAGCGCATGGCGGAGAGCATGCGGTCGGCGAAGGACTGGTCCTGACGCGAGCGGAAGCGGGCGAACAGCGCAGCGGCGAGCACCGGTGTCGGCGCCGCCTCCTCGATCGCGGCCTCGATGGTCCAGCGTCCCTCGCCGGAATCGGCGACACGCCCCTCGAAGCCGTCGAGCGCGGGGTCCGCCGCAAGCGCGTTGGCGGTCAGGTCGAGCAGCCAGGACGACACCACGCTGCCGCGCCGCCAGACTTCGGCGACGTCGGCCACGTCGATCTCGTAGCGGCGATCCTCCGGCAGATCCTTCGAAGACTTGTTGCGGAGGATGTCGAAACCCTCGGCATAGGCCTGCATCAGGCCGTACTCGATGCCGTTGTGGACCATCTTCACGAAATGCCCGGAACCTGCTGGCCCACAATGCATATAGCCCTGCGTCACCCGCGGGTCCCTTGCCTCGCGGCCGGGCGTCGGCGGGATTTCTCCGGCCCCCGGCGCAAGCGTCTTGAAGATCGGGTCGAGCCGCTCGACGACCGTCGTTTCCCCGCCGATCATCAGGCAATAGCCGCGCTCGCGGCCCCAGACGCCGCCGGACGTGCCGACGTCGACATAATGCAGGCCCTTGGCCTTCAGTTCGCCGGCGCGGCGGATGTCGTCCTTGTAGAAGGAGTTCCCGCCGTCGATCACGACGTCGTCCGGCGACATCGCCTCGGTGAGCGCGGCGACGGCCTTCGCGGTGATCTCGCCCTCGGGCAGCATCACCCACACCGCCCGCGGGGCCGTCAGCGACGCGACCAACTCCGCGACCGATCCTGCGGCCGTGGCGCCCTCGCCGGCGAGCCGCTCGGTCGCAGCCTTGTCGACGTCGTGCACCACGCAGTCGTGGCCGGCGTCCATCAGCCGCCGCGCGATGTTGCCGCCCATTCGGCCGAGGCCGATGACACCGATCTGCATGCTGAGGACCCCGCGCCTTCGGGCAAATCGCCCATGTTCGTCCGGCACGGAGCAGATATGCTCGACTCCCGGACTGTCGAGCCGCGGAGCCGTCGCCGGGCGTGCGGCGTTTCGCATCCGCCGCGAAGCGGTCGTGCGGGATTGACGGATCGACGCAGAAAGGCGTGATCTCTTACAAAGCCCCCAAGAAGGCTGGCGCGACGAGGACGTCGGAGGAAACATGGCAGTCGCCGCAGTGGGATGGGCGTCGATCGGCGCCCAAGAGTGGCGTTTCCGCTTGGCGGCGGCGCATTCATGAACGTGCAGGACAAGGCGCCGGCCGCGGCCCGCCAGACCGCGGACGCGTCGCTGCGCGATCGGCTCGGGACGCTCCGGACGGGACTCGAAAACGGCCTCATCGGCGCCTCGGGGCTCGTGGAGCGGCTGCTGATCGGGCTGCTGACCGGCGGCCATGTGCTGGTCGAGGGCGCGCCGGGACTTGCGAAGACGCGCGCCGTGAAGCGGCTGTCGGCGGGCCTCGACGCCTCCTTCGCCCGCATCCAGTGCACCCCCGACCTGATGCCCGCGGACCTCACCGGCACGACCGTGTGGCGGCCCGACCAGGGGCGCTTCGAGTTCCTGTCCGGACCGATCTTCCACTCGCTGGTGCTGGTCGACGAGATCAACCGCGCGCCGCCCAAGGTGCAGTCCGCGCTGCTCGAGGCGATGGCGGAGCGGCAGGTGACGGCGGGCTCCAACACCTATCCTCTGCCGGACCCCTTCATGGTGGTGGCGACCCAGAACCCGATCGAGCACGAGGGCACCTTCCCGCTGCCCGAGGCGCAGCTCGACCGCTTCCTGCTGCATGTCGTGGTGGGGCTGCCCGACCAGGCGTCCGAGCGCCGGATCCTCGACCTCGTCGAACGCGAGGCCACGGGCCACGAGGAGGCGATGCCGCTCCGGCTCTCCGGCGACGAGGTCAGGCGCGCGCGCCGCGACGTCGCCGACGTCCATCTCGCGCCGGCGCTCAAGGACTACATCGTGCGGATCGTGTCGGCGACGCGCGACCCCGACACCGTGCCGGACGTGCGGCGCGCGATCGAATATCCGGTCTCGCCGCGTGGCACGCTGTCGCTCGCCGCCGCCTCGAAGGCGCGCGCCTATCTCCACGGCCGCGACCACGTCACGCCCGACGACGTCGCGGATCTCGCGGCCGACGCGCTGGCGCACCGCCTCGTGCTGACGTGGCGGGCCGCCGCCGACGGTCGCACGGCGCGCGACCTTGTCGGTCCGCTGCTCGACGCCGTGAGGCCGGTGTGAGCCGGATGGGACGGGCATGAGCGCGAAGAAAGGCTGCAGTTTCACGATCGTCGAGGGCGTCTGAGCGGCCATGCGACACGATCGTCCAGCGAGAGCTTGAAGCGGGGATGGAAGCGGCTGCTGTCCCCGGCGTCGACCTCGACGCGCAGGCGCTGATGGGCCTCCGGCACCTGACCGGACGCGCCCCGGCGACGTCCGCGCGGCGGCTCGCGGCGCGGCCGGGCGGCATCGTCACCCGCCGGCGCGGCCGCGGCAGCGAGATCGACGACGTCCGGATCTGGATCGACGGCGATGACATCCGCCATATCGACCGGAACTCGACGGCCCGCACCGGCGTGCTGCACACCCGCACCTTCCGCGACGAGCGCGAGCGCGCCGTGCTGCTGGTCGCGGACTTTCGGCCGTCCATGCTGTTCGGTACGCGTCGCGCCTTTCGCTCGGTCGCGGCTGCGGAAGCGCTCGCGATGGTCGGCTGGCGGGCGGTCGCCGAAGGCGGGCGCATCGGCCTGATCGCGATCGGCGCCGCGGAACCGGCCTTCGTCCGGCCCAAGGGCGGCGAGCGGGCGATGAGCGGCGTGGTCGGGGTCATGTCGCGCGCCCACGCCGACGCGCTCGGCGTGGCCGACCGCGAGGACCCGGCGCTCTGCGACGCGCTGGAGACCGCGGTCGGCGCGCTGCCGCGCGGTGGCCACCTGATCCTGGCGAGCGGCCTCGACCGACCCGGCGACCGCTTCGACGAGGTGATCCGGGCCGCCGTCTCGCGGGTCTCGGTCACTGTCCTGCTGGTCGCCGACGCCTTCGAGCGCGACGCGCCGCGCGGCGCCTACGCCTTCGCGACCCGCGACGGCCGGTCAGGCTGGCTTTCTGGCCGCCGGCGCGAGACCCGCGCTGACGAACGCGAGGCGAGGCTCTCCGCCCTCGGCGTCCCGGTGATTCCGATTGAGGCGGCCGCGGGACCGGAACGCGTCGCGCCGATGCTGGAGCGCATCGATGCCGCCCGATGATCCGCTCGCCGGGCTGAGGGCGCTGCGACTCCCGCCCGAAACGCCGTCGCTCTGGTCCGACGTCGGCTTCGCGGTCGCTGCGGGCCTTGCGCTCGCAGTGCTGGCGTCGCTGCTGCTGCGCGCGTTCTTCCGACCGAAACGCTCGCTCCGCGCCTCCGCGCTCGAGGCGCTCGAGCAGGCGAAGGCCCTGCCCTCCGCCGAGCGCCGCGCCGCGCAGGCGGCGCTGCTGCGGCGCGTCGTGCGCACCGTCGAGGGCGACGAGGCGGCCCGCGCCGTAGGTCTCGAATGGGGCCGCACCCTCGACCGTGTGTTCTCGACCGACCTGTTCGGGTCGCGCGCCGGCCGGGTGTTCGTCGACGGGCTCTACGCGCCGCCGACGGCCGCCAATAACGACGAGGCGCTCGACCGCGAGCTCGACGGCCTGATCCGCGGCATGAGGCGCTAGCGCGATGTGGCAGTTCGCGGCGCCGCTGTTCTTTCTGCTGCTGCCCCTGCCTTTTCTGGCGGCTTGGCTGCTGCCGGCGGACGCCAAGGTCGGCGGCGCCCTGAGGGTGCCGGGTACGGTCGCCGCCTCGCATGGCGCGGCCGATCCCTCCTCGGTCGCGACCGGCGGCCGCCGGATCGTCGCCTGGATCGCCTGGATCGCGCTCGTCACCGCGCTGGCGGGCCCCCGCGTGGTGTTGCCGGCCTCGGCATTGCCGACCACGGGCCGCGACCTGATGGTCGTGCTCGACCTGTCGGGCTCCATGGAGCGCACCGACTTCTCGCTCGACGGCCGGACGGTGCGCCGGCTCGACGCCATGAAGGCGGTCGCCGCGAGCTTCATCCGCGGCCGCGCCGGCGACCGGGTGGGCCTCATCGCCTATGCGGACCAGACCTATGTGGTCTCGCCGCCGAGCTACGACGTCGAGGCGGTGGCGCGCGCGCTCGACGGCTTCGCCATCGGCCTCGTGGGCCGCTCGACCGCGATCGGCGACGGTCTCGGGCTGGCGCTGAGACGCCTGTCCGCGACCGAGGCGAAGTCCCGTGTCGTGCTGCTGCTGTCCGACGGGGTGAACAACGCCGGAGTTTCGGCGCCGCGTGACGTCGCGACCCTCGCGCGGGAGATGAATGTGCGCGTGCACACCATCGCCATGGGCCCGCGCGACGTTGGCCAGGGCGACGGCAACCCGGACGTCGTCGACGTCAAGACGCTGAAGGACATCGCCGAGACCGCGGGCGGGCGGTCCTTCTGGGTCAAGACCACCGATGACCTCAAGGCCGCCATGGCCGCGATCGACGAGGTCGAGCCCACGCGCGGCCTCGCGCCCCCCGCCCCGATTTGGCGCGAGCTCTGGCCCTGGCCCGCCTCACTCGCCTTCCTCGCGACAGCCGCGACGGCGCTGGTCAGGAGGCGAGCGGGATGAGCGCACAGATCTCCCGGCCGCCCACCCGATATCCCTCCCCTTGCAAAGGGGAGGGTGGCCCGGCGCAGCCGGGTCGGGTGGGGATCGCGCAGAATCGAGCTCCGCGCCCCAAGTCCCCTCCCGGCCCCTCGCTTCGCTCGGGTCCACCCTCCCCGCGCCAAATCCGCTGTTGCGGATTTGGCCAGCCAGGAAGGCTCAAGTCGGAAACATCCGACTTGAGCGCGCGGGGCAGAGAGAAGGGCGCTCCGGTGGCACGTCGATGATCGACCTGTTCGGCCTTGCGCTGC
Organism: Hansschlegelia zhihuaiae; assembly: GCF_004103825.1. Classification (GTDB taxonomy): domain Bacteria; phylum Pseudomonadota; class Alphaproteobacteria; order Rhizobiales; family Methylopilaceae; genus Methylopila; species Methylopila zhihuaiae. The sequence continues at coordinate 8,223 of NZ_RYFI01000030.1, read as the reverse complement.
TGCGCCCCTGGTGGCTGCTCGGCCTGCCGGTCGCGGTCGCCGTCGCCTTCGTGGCCGTGAAACAGTCGGGCGGCGTCGGGGACTGGCGGCGGGCGGTCGACGCCCATCTGCTCGACGCCCTGGCGAAGCGCGGCGGCGTGGTCGCGGGCAGAGGCCGGGGGGCGCTCGTCGCGGCGATCGCCTGCGCGCTGATCGCGCTCGCGCTGGTGGGACCCGCGACCGAACGCAGCGACGCCTTGACGTTCCGCAACCTCGACACCGTGATCCTCGCGCTCGACCTCTCTCGCTCGGTCGCGGAGAGCCCGGAATTCCGCGACGCCAAGATCGCGGCGCTCTCGACCGCCGAGGCCGCCGGCGCGCGGCAGGTCGCGGTCATCGCCTTCGCGGGCGACGCCTATCTGGTCGCGCCGCCGACGACCGACCGCAAGGGGCTCGAGACCACCCTGTTCGCGCTCGACGGCCAGACCGTGCCGGACGCCGGCAGCGCGCCGACGCGCGCGCTCGGCCTCGCGCGCCAGACGCTGAAGGAGGCTGGCGCGGTCGCGGGCGATGTCGTGCTAATCAGCGACGGCGGCGGGATCGACGAGGGCACGCGGGGAGAAGCGCGGGGCCTTGCGGCCAACGGTCACGCGCTGCACGCGCTGTTCGTGACGCCCAAGACCCCGACCGACGCCCCGCCCGGCCCCAAGACCGCCGGCCGGCCCGAGCTCGAGGCGCTGGCCTCGCTCGGCGGCGGAGCCTCGGGCGCGGCCTCCGACCCAAAGCCGGTCGAGGACCGCATGGCGGCGCGGCCGGCCGAACGGCTCGGCCCGGGCTCGTACGCCTCGCTGGTCTGGTTCGACTATGGCCGCTGGCTGCTTTTGCTCGCAGCCTTCCCTGCCCTTCTGCTGTTCCGGCGGGGAGGCTGAGCGGTGGCGCGCTCAGCCCTTTTGCTCGGCGTCGCCGTGATCGCGCTTGTCGTAACGACGCCGGCCGAGCGGATCGGTCGGGCGCTTTACGAGGCGGGCGCTCCGAGGCTCGCCGGACCGTTGCTCGACGGTCAGGTCTGGGACGGCGCCACGCTCTACGCCCAGGGTCGCTTCGCCGAAGCGGCCGCCGCCTTCCGCGGAGCCCCGTTCGAGGGCGCGGAATACAACGGCGGCACGGCGCTTGCGAGGGCCGGCCGCCTGCCCGAGGCGATCCGCGCGCTCGAGGCCGCGCTCCAGCAAAACCCGAACGACGAGGACGCTCGCTACAACCTCGCTCTGGTCGAGGCGCTGAAGGCGAAGCGCGACAGCGACCGGCGCGAGACGTCGGGCGCCGCCAATGCCGACGCCGCGCAGCAGAAGCGCGCCGGGGCCGAGAATCTCGGCGAGAACGACATGAACTCGACCGGCGAAGGCATGGCGGGCGATCGCGATTCCGGTCGCGAGGCCCAAAGCTCTGGCCGGGCGCAGGTGGCGCGCACAGGCCGCGCGGAGCAGTCGAGGGTCGACGAACGCGGCGGTCAGGCGCGCGGGTCGGTCGGCGCCTCGGAGGGGGGCGGCCGAACCGGCCGCGAGCGCGCCAAGGTCGCGGAATCCTTCGAGCAGTTGGTGAAGTTGCCGAAAAAGAGCTACAGCCAGCAGACCGTCTTCGCCTCGCCGCAATGGCTCGAGACGCTGTCCGACGAGCCCGGCCGCTACCTGCGGTTCAAGCTCGAAGCGGAGCGCGAGCGGCGGGCGGAGCGCGGCGTCGCGGCGCCTTCCATGACGGACCCGTGGTGATGCGCGTCAGAACCCTGATCGCGGCGCTGACCGCCTGCCTCATGCCTCTCCTGTCGGCCAAGGCGCAGACCCAGCCGCAGCAGGAGCGGTCGATCTTCGACGACGTCCGCCTCGAGGTCGTTCCCGAGACCAAAGGCGCCGATCCCTTTCCGAACGAGCTCGTGCTGCTTCGCATCCGGGGCGTCTACCGGCCGCTGGTCAACATCTCCCATCTGGTGCAGCCCTCGCTCGTCAATTTCGGCTGGACCAACCTCACGCGCGACACGAGCTTCGACGCCGAGTTCGACGGTTTTCCCGCGCGGGGCTTCGAGCGCACCCTCGCGGTGTTCCCCGAAAAAACCGGCGAGCTCGAGATCGGCAGCTTCGTGCACAAGCTGACCGTCGTCGACGGGTCCGGCTACCGGTTGGTCGAGGTGCGCTCGCCGCCCATCAAGCTCAATGTCGCGGAGTGGCGGGGGCCGGGCGGCCCCAAGGATCCGAACCGCTGGTGGCTGCCGTCGAGCGAGGTGCGCGTCACCGACCATTGGTCGGCCGACCCGAACCATGTCGCACGCGGCGAGACGATCCGGCGCACCGTCACCATCGAGGCCGACGGCGTGACAGCCGAGCAACTCCCGCCGCCGCCGGTGATGCGTTCGTCCGGCGTGATCAGCTTCCGCGGGCCGATCGATCGCGAGACGCGCGTGACAGAGGCCGGCCCTGTCGCGCGGGCGGTCTATCGGTGGGACATGCGCCCGACCACGGCCTTTCCGGCGATCGTCGAGGCGATCCCGGTGCCGTGGTTCGACACCAGGAGCCGGACGCTGCGCGAGACCATGATCCCGGCCCAGAGGATGGCGTGGGCGGCGGTCGGACCGGCCGCCGAGCAGGCGACGCCTGGCCAGGACAAGCCATCGGGACTGATCGTCGCCGGCGCGGGAGCCCTCGCCTTCGTCGCAGGCCTTGCGGCGCTGCTCGTCGGGACCGGGGCGGGTTCCGGGCTGCCGTCGCCTCCGCCCCGCGCCCTTCTCGCGCTGAAGCTCGCGGCGTGGCGCGGCGACGCCGCCGGCGTCCGCGCCGCGATCACGGCGCTTGCGCGCGGCGACCGCGCCGCGGGCTGGACGTCCGACCCGGGCGTCCGGTCAGGCCTCGCGGACCTCGACCGTCATCTGTTCGACGCCGCGGCCGCGCCGAAGCCCAATCTCAGGCGGCTCGCGAAGGCGGTCCACGCCGCCCGACGGAAAGCGGCCGTGGCGGCGCGGCCGGCCCCGTCGGGGCTCGCGCCTCTCGACGGGCCGATTCGTCTGGTCTGAAGCCTCAGACCGCCCTGCCCTTCGCGCGCATGGCGTCGACGCTCCACGGGCCAGGTCCCGCGAAGAAGATGTAGAGGAATACGAAGCAATAGAGCGCCGCGAGCTCGCCTTTGTTGATGATCGGATAGAAGCCCTGCGGCGCGTGGGCGATGAAATAGGCCGCCGCCGCCATACCGGACATGATGAAGGCCGCGGGACGGCTGAACAGTCCGATCGCAAGCAGCGCGCCGCCGATCAGCTCGATCGCGCCGGCGATCGTGGTCATTGTCGACAACGGGTTCGCGGGCAGCGGAAAGCTGAGCAGCTTCTGGGTGCCGTGCTGCATGAAGAGCAGCGCGGACATGATACGCAGCACGCTCAGCACGCGCGGCGCCCAGGCGGTCAAGGCGGCGAAATTCATGGCTTTCCCTTCTCGGTCACACGTCGCTCGTTTGTGGTTCTAGCGACGATACCGAATTTGGCGAGCGACGGCGCCGCAATGTGTCCAGTGCAGAAGCCGCACGACCTCGTGAGCCGACCCCTCAAATGCGAAGCGCCCCGGCGATCGGATGTCGCCGGGGCGCTTGCGCGTCTTTCGGTCGGCCGTCAGCCCGCCGCAGCGACCCGTTCAGATTCGGCCGGGGCCTCTTCCGGGAAGGTCGGATAGACGTTGAACGACCGCCCCATCTGCTTCGCGAGCGCCAGCACGGCGTCGATGAAAGGCGTCTGGACGCCGACTAGCCGGCCCATCTCCTGGACGGAGGACAGCAGCGCGTCGAGCTCCAGCGCCTTGCCGGCCTCGAGATCCTGCAGCATCGAGGTGCGGTGCGCGCCGACCTTCGCCGCTCCGTTGATGCGGCGCTCGACGTCGACCTTGAAGGTCGCGCCGAGTTTCTCGCCGATCGCCTGCGCCTCCAGCATCATCTTTTTCGAGAGCTCGCGCGTGCCGGGGTCGGTCGCCACGACGTCGAGCGTCGCCCGGGTCAGGGCAGAGATCGGATTGAAGCAGAGATTGCCCCAGAGCTTCAGCCAGATGTCGTCGCGGATGTCGTCATAGTAGCGCGCCTTCAGGCCGCCGGCCTCGAGCGCGTCGCCGAAAGCCTTCAGCCGGTCGGTCTTCTGGCGGTTCGGCTCGCCGAGGCCGAACGTGTCTCCATAGGTGTGCTTGATGACGCCGGGCTCGGTGATCTCGGTGGCCGGATAGACGGTCGAACCGATGACGCGCTCGGGCCCGATCGCTTTCCATTGGCGGTCGCCGGGATCGACGGTCTGGAGCCGCAGGTCCTTGTACGGACCCTCGAGGCCGTAGAAATACCACCACGGCACGCCGTTCTGGGCGGTCACGACGGCGGTGTTCGGGCCGAGCAGCGGCGCCATGTCCTCGGCCGACTCCCAGGCCTGGTGCGACTTCAGGCCAACCACCACGAAGTCCTGCGGCCCGAGCTCCGCCGCGACCTTGGTGGCCGGCATCTCGGCCACCTTCTCCTCGCCATTGATGATGAGCTTCAGGCCGCGCTCGCGGATCGCCGCGAGATGAGGGCCGCGGGCGATCAGCGAGACGTCGATTCCCGCCTGCTTCATCATCACGGCCATGTAGCCGCCGATCGCCCCCGCGCCGTAAATGCAGATCTTCATGACAATGGTGTCCTTGTCCGGATGGTCCGTCGCGGCGCGCGGAGGCCGCGGACGAATGAGGAAAGCCTGGGCGTTACGGCCCGCTAATGCGTCCGGCCGAGGGCCTCGGCGATCGTGCGGCCGACCAGATGGGCGCTCGGCGCGATCCTGACGCCGGCCCGCTCGAGCGCCGCGACCTTGGCGGCGGCGTCGCCCGCCGCCCCGAAGGTCAGCGCGCCGGCGTGGCCCATCCGGCGCTCGCGCGGCGCGTGGGCGCCCACCACCAGCGCGACGACCGGCTTCTGGGCCTTGGTCTCGGCCAGATAGTCGGCGACCTCCTGCTCCTCATAGCCGCCGATCTCGCCGATCAGCACGAGCCCGTGAGTGTCGTCGTCGCCGAGGAACAGCTCGACGCAGTCGCGCATCGAAAACCCGTGAATCGCATCGCCGCCGACGCCGACCGTCGTGGACTGGCCGAGGCCGGCGGCCGAGACCTGGGCCACCACCTCGCTCGTCAGCGAAGCCGAGCGCGACACGATGCCGACATGGCCCGGACGTTCCGAACCCGTGGCCATCACGCCAAGCTTGCAGACGCCGGGCGCGAGCACGCCCTGGCTGTTCGCGCCGACGAGCCGCGTGCGCGAGCCCTTCAGCGCGTCCTTGACCCGCACCATGTCGAGCACCGGCACGCGCTCGGTCACGGCGACGACCAGCGGCATCTCGGCCTCGATCGCCTCGATCATGGCGGCGGCGGCCGTCGCGGGCGGCACGAAGACGATGGAGGCGTTGGCGCCGGTCTCCGACATCGCGGCCGCGACGCCGTCGAAGATCGGCAGGTTGAGGTGCGAGCGGCCGCCCTTGCCGGGCCGCACGCCGCCGACGACCGTCGAGCCGTACTCCATCATGGCGGCGGTGTGGTGGGTGCCGGCCCAGCCAGTCATCCCCTGGCTCAGGACTTTCGTGTCCTTGTCGAGCAGGATCGCCATCTGTTCAGGCCCTCCCCGCCGCGACCGCGACCGCGCGCTCGGCCGCCGCGCCCATGTCCGGCGCCTCGATCACCGAACAGCCGAAGCTCTTCAACCGGTAGCGGCCGAGCTCGGCGTTCTGTCCGGCGAGCCGCACCACGATCGGCACCTTGCGGCCGGAGCGCCTGAGCGCGATGCCGAGCCCCTCGGCGATTGTGTCGCAGGACTGCATGCCGCCGCCATGGACGTTGATCAGCAGCGTCTTGATGCTCGGATTGTCGAGCAGCAGGATGAAGCCGTGGGCGATGTCGAGGCTGCGCGCAGTCGTCCGCACGTCCATGAAATTCGCCGGGCGGCCGCCTGCGGCCTTCACCATGTCGAGCGTCGCGAGGCCGAGGCCGGCGCCGTTCGACACGAGGCCGATGTCGCCGTCGAGCTGGACGAAATTGAGCTGGTCGCGATGGGCCGAGAGCTTGATGCGGTTCGCATCGTCCTCGTCGCGGAGTGACGCGAGGTCCGGATGGCGGAACAGCGCGTTGTCGTCGACCTGCATCTTGACGTCGAGCGCCTTCAGTTCGCCGGATGGCAGCACGGCGAGCGGGTTGATCTCGATGAGGCTGGCGTCGAGCTCGACGAAGGCGCGCCGAAGCCCCTCGACCAAGTCGACGCCCGCCTCGTTCGAGGGGCCGTCGAGCCCGATCTTCTGCAGGAAGGCCGCGACCTCGGTCCGGTCCGCCGGACCGGACACGGACAGCGCGACCTTCTCCTGTTTGAGCTCGCCGCGCCGGGCGCGCTCCTCGACGCCCTCCCCGCCGCCCGCGCTGCCGACCGCCACGAGACCGCCCGAGGCCGGATCGATCAGCAGCGCGAGATGAAGCGAGCGCTCGGCCGTCACGCCCTCCTCGACATAGACGCGCCGGACGGTCTCGCCGCCCTCGTCGGTCTGGGCGGTGACGAGCCTCTGGCCGATCAGGTCGGCGGCCGCGGCCCGCGCCATCGAGGGGCCGTGGACGATCCTGACGCCGCCCGCCTGCAGCCGCTCGCCGGCGTGGATCTGCGCCTTGACGGCGATGCGCTGCGCGCCGAGGTCGCGGGCGATCGCCTCGGCCTCGTCGGGGGTGAGCGCCACGACGCCGCGCGGGATCGGCAGCCCGTATTCCACGAGCAGTCGTTTCGCCTGGAATTCGTGAAGCCGCATCGGCCGCGTCTCCCTCCCGTGGCGGGCGCGCTGACGACGCCTCTGCCTGGCATATAGAATGCCACCGCGTCCTCGCGGGGCAATTGCGCGTTCGGTCGCGCGACTTCAGTCGAAGATGTCGCCGTGCTCCTCGACATAGCGCGCAAGACCAAGCGTGTGCTCGCGCGACAGTCTCTCGGCCGCGTCCACGTCGCGCCGCTCCACCGCCTCAATGATCGCGAGATGGTCCGACATCGAGCGCGTCGCGCGGTCGTCGCGGCCGATCGTGATCTGCCGGATGCCGCGCACATGCATGAAGATGTTCGAGGTTATCTCGATCAGCGTCCCCGAGCCCGACAGCTGCACCAGCGCCTGGTGGAACTCGACATTGGCGGCCGAATATTCGTTCAGGAAGTCGGCCGGAGGATGCGCCTCGTCGAAATTCTCGAACAAATGGCGAAGCCTGCCGATTGCGTCGTCGGACGCCCTCTCGCAGGCGAGCCGCGCCGCCATGCTCTCGAGCGCGGCCCAGGCCTCGACCATCTCGATGACCTCGCGGCGCGTCTTTTTCAGCACCATGATGCCGCGCCGGGGCATCGACTTCACGAAGCCCTCCTGCTCGAGCATCGCGACGGCCTCGCGCACGGGCGTGCGGCTGACCCCGAGCTTTTCGGACAGCTGCCGCTCGTCGAGCCAGGTGGGCTCAGAGCCGGAATAGATGTCCATGTTGACGATGGCCTGCTTGAGGGCCGCGTAGACCTTGGTCTTGTAGGTCTGCTCCGGCGCGAAGCGCTCCAGGACGAGAGCCCCGTTCGGATCTTCCCCGACAGGCAGGCGCATGGTCGATCTCAACTGCGGCGCTCCCATGTTCCGCGCGCGGGCAACAGCGATGTTGTAACGCGATCGGCGAGGAAATCGCTGACCACGATTGCAGGTTACGCCCACTGGCATATGCCACGCCATAGCAAAAAGGGCGACCATGACGGCCGCCCTTTAGATTTACTTACGAGGCGTTTCTGCCGATCTGAACGGCCGTCAGAAGGCAGCGCCTGCGACCAGGCGCGGACGCTCCTGCTCCTGGCCCTTCAGCAGTTCGACGAGGGTTTTTCCGAGCCGCGCCGGGGACGGCGACACCCGCACT
>NZ_RYFI01000030.1:0-114 GCF_004103825.1 Hansschlegelia zhihuaiae | reverse complement strand
CGCGGCGTCCTCCTCGGCCGAGCCGCCGATCTCGCCGATCATCACGATCGACTCCGTCCGCTCGTCGGCCAGGAACAGCTCCAGCATGTCGATGAACTCGGTCCCCTTCACAGG
>NZ_RYFI01000003.1:278301-311257 GCF_004103825.1 Hansschlegelia zhihuaiae | reverse complement strand
GAGTGGGAGTAGGCGTCCGCGCATACGCGGCCATGCGTGCGGATGCGCGAAGGCTTCCTATGTGAGGCGGGGACGCTCCGCCAAGAGGCTCGCTTCGTCATGCCGACATCGCTCTACGACATCACCGTCCCGCCGCTGCTGCGCGGCCTGCGGAACCTCGACGCCGTGCTGGCCAAGGGCGAGGCCTACGCCAAGGCCGAAGGCGTCGACCCCGTTTCGCTGCTCGCGACGCGGCTCGCGCCCGATATGTATCCGCTGACCGCCCAGGTCCAGCGGGCGAGCGACACCGCGAAATTCACGGTCGTGCGGATCGGCGGCGTCGAAAACGTCCCCTTCGCAGACGACGAGCAGAGCTTCGCCGACCTCCACGCGCGGATCGCGAAGACGTCCGACTTCCTCAAGGCCGCGCCCCGCGAGGCGATCGACGGCAAGGAGGAGGCGGAGGTCGTGCTGAAGGCGGGCGGCGGCGAGCGGCGGTTCCGCGCCATCGACTACGCGCTCGGCTTCGTGCTGCCGAACTTCTTCTTCCACGCAACGACAGCCTACGACCTCCTGCGCCATCGCGGCGTGCCGCTCGGCAAAATGGATTATCTCGGGCGGAGCTGAGGCGATCGGACGCCGCCGTCCGGCTCGCGCCAGACGGGCGGCGGCTCGCGGCGCCTGAATGAAGCGGGAAGCGGCCCCCATGCCCTTATTCGTTGGGACGGCCGGATGGAGCGTCTCGTCGCGCTACGCCGAGGATGTCCCCGGCCCCGGAAGCCATCTCGAGCGCTATGCGCGGCGACTGAACGCCGTCGAGATCAACTCCTCCTTCTACCGCCCGCATCAGACCAAGACCTATGCGCGCTGGGCGGCCTCGACCCCCGACGGCTTCCGCTTCTCGGTCAAGATCCCGAAGACCGTCTCGCATGAGCGCGGCCTTGTAGGATGCGACGGCCTGCTCGACGCCTTCGCGGAAGGAGTCTCGGGGCTCGGGCGAAAGCTTGGCGCGCTGCTGCTCCAGCTTCCTCCCTCGTCGACGATCGACATGCGAGCGGCCGAAGCCTTCTTCGCCGCCATTCGCGCGCGCCTTGACGCGCCGCTCGCATGCGAGCCGCGCCACGACAGCTGGTTCACGCCCGAGGCTGACCGCTGGCTCGCAGAGCTTCGGGTCACGCGCGTGGCGGCCGACCCGGCGCGCCCGCCGGGCGCCGACGAGCCGGGAGGGTGGCCCGGCCTGCGCTACTGGCGATGGCACGGCTCGCCCAGGATCTATTATTCCGACTATGACGAGGCGGCGCTTGCGTCGCTGCGGAGGCGCGTGGGCGAAGGCCCTTCGGGCGCGCCGACATGGTGCGTCTTCGACAACACCGCCTCCGGCGCCGCGCTCGGAAACGCTCTGACCTTCGCCGGCATGCAGGACGGTCGACTGGGCGAACCGGCATGCGATTCGCCCGTCGCGCGACGGTGCTCCGCCGACGTGGTTGAGCGCGAGAACCTCGCTGACCGAGGCAGCGATGTAGGAAAATAAGCCTTTACAACTTGAGATAGCGCGACCATACTTGCGCCCCTTAACGGAGCGGAGCCGCAGGTTGTTCGACATTTCCTATGTTGCGGATCGTCACCGCGCCGCGCCGACCTTTTGGCGGCCTCATTCTGACCTCCGAGACGCAAAATCGTCGCGGCGTCGCGGTCGCCTCGCGCTGCTGCGGATGCGGTCGGAAATCGCCGCCGATAGGGTCCGCGCGGCGTTCCGGCGGCTCGAAGACCAGAAGGCCGGTTTCCGCGAGGATCAGCCGCGCTGGCCGAAGGGCAGCGGCGAGACCAGTGGCCGCTGGTCCGGCGGCGTGGGCGTCGCCGTTTCGTCCGGACGTACGAAGCCTCGACCGAACGGGCATCATCTCGTGCCTCGCAGCGTCGCAGCATCCCAAGAATTCAACCTATCGAGTCAGGCGCGGCAGGTTTTCGATCAAGAGACGACGGGAATGCTTTACGGCGCCTCGCACCGATTTAGCGAGTTGCATCGGCAGTACAACTTCGCGGTAAGCGACGCGCTGCGCGATTACCTCCGCGAACGCGGCATCAGCGGTTCGTCTATGACGAGCAATGACGCAGAAGACTTTATCAGAAGGATCTATGGATCGAGCGACCCTCGAATCCGAAATTTCAACCTGTATTTGTACCGGCAACGTCTCTACCGCATTCTGAGACGCTTTGGCCCGCTCGGCCGGGAGTAGACGTAATGGCCACGCCGTTGCGGGGGGTCACTTTCGAAGAGTACGAGGAGGTCTGGTACAAAGTATATCAATGCATGCAGCGATATGCAAAGAAGAAAAATTTTGTTCTCTATATAGATTACGATGTTTATGAGCCGTTCAATGGATGGTCGCAGGTTCTCATAGATATTTTAAATCTGGAGGTGTTAACAGCCAGGCTGGTCGCCAAGCTTCGGCGGCTCGTCAAGCGGCGGCCGGGATGGGAGATCATGGTGGGCGTAGCTCTTGACGAGCATCTGGGGGAATGGCCGGCTATGGGGTTGCGCATCCGCGCAGATGAAGTCATCGACGATCTGCAGCGGAGCTACTTGCCGCCCAAATATCGGTCCCTCGCCTTTATCGACGCGCGGCCCGGCACGCCGGACGACTGGTGATCGTCGAGTTTCCGAGAAACGCCGCAAAGCTCGATAAGGGCGCGAGATTATCGACGGCTCGCCATTTCGCCGCGCGAGATTGCGCCCGGGGCTCGAAAGGGACGCTCATGACTGTCGCCATCTACGGCATCAAGAACTGCGACACGATGAAAAAGGCGCGCGCCTGGCTCGACGCGCGCGGCGTCCTCTACCGATTCCACGACTACAAGGCGGAGGGGATCGACGCTGCGACGCTGAAGCGCTGGGCCGGAGAGGTCGGCTGGGCGACGTTGCTCAACCGCGCCGGGACGACGTTCCGCAAGCTGCCGGAGGGCGAGAAGGGCGGGATCGACGAGGGCAGGGCGCTCGCGCTGATGGCGGCGCAGCCCTCGATGATCAAGCGGCCGGTGCTCGAGGCCGACGGCCGGCTGCTGGTCGGGTTCCGGCCGGAGGCGTATGAGGCGGCGTTCGGCTGAGCGGTGCGCGCGTCGCTGCGGCGTGTCCAGCTTCACGTCGCGGGAAGTCGTTCGACACTTTCGGTTGACGGGACCAGCCGACGGTCGCCCCCAAGGACGTCGACGTGGAGCAACAGTTCGCGCGGAGCCCCTTCCTGGTCGCGTTCCAGTCGGGCTGGTTCCGCTTCAGCCTGTGCGCGGTCCACATCTATTACGGGCGCGACTCTGGCGAGCAGCTCAAGCGGCGCATCGCGGAGATCAAGGCGCTGGTCAAGTTCTTCGCGCGCCGGCAAGACTCTGAGAAGACGCAGGAGAAGGATCGGCGCGGAGCGGTCGAGAATTACATCTTGCTCGGCGACTTCAACGTCGTGAGCCCGGAGCACAAGACCATGCAGGCGCTGACAAGCGAGGGCTTCGTGGTGCCTGCCGCGATCGACGGCGAGAAGGTCAGGAAGGAGGCCGACCACTTTTACGACCAGATCGCGGTCCGCGTGAAGGATCCGCGCTTCAGGGTCACGGGGGGCGGCATGATCGACATGTTCGCGGACGTGTTCCGCGACAACGACGAGGATCGCGCGATCTACAAGGCCTACATCCCCGCGACGGACCCCGAACAGGACGAAAAGTACAAGGCCAAGACGCCGGAGGCGCTCTATCGCAAGTGGCGGACCTGGCAGATGTCCGACCATTCGCCGCTCTGGATCGAGATCGACACCGATTTCGCGGACGCCTATCTCCAGGACATCGCAGCCGGGACGTCTTCACGCTCGGGTCGCGGAGACGCGGGCGCGGCCGGATAAGAAGCGGGCTTCGGCCGCGCCGTTCAGGCCGGATAGCCCAGCCGGTCGAAGCAGGCGTTCGCGACCTCCGTGGCGTCTTCGAACACCTGCTCCTGTTCGACGAAATAGCTGAAATAGCCGCCGGGCGTCGGCGCCGCGACTTCGACGAGCTCGACGGGCTTGAAGCGCGGATCGATCAGCGCGCCGGCCGCGATCAGGTCGTTGATGCGTGACATGCCGGCGATCTCGGCCTTGTAGCTCGCCGAGAACCACATCTCGGTTTGCCAGTCCTGCACGTCGAACCAGTTGCGCGGCGGGTCGGTTTCGTTCCACCCGAAGGCCAGCGGGCGCACGGCGAAGACGCGGTCGAAGCCATAGAGCTCGGACACGATGCAGGAGCGGTGATAGGCGCCGTCCATCTGGCCGCGCGGCAGGCTGTCGAACCCGTAGAGGCTGAGCCAGAGCGCGGCTTTCACGGCCTCGGCGTCGATCGGCCGGAGACCGACCTTCGCCGGCGGGGGGCGCCGTATGCGCGGGTCCTGCGACGGCGCGACGTCCTCGACCTTGCTGGCTTCCGGCCAGAGCGCGCGAGCCGCGTCGTTGCCGTAGAGCGCCCCGAAGCCGGTCCTGAAGTCGTAGGCGTTGAACACGACCCCGATCGACGAGCGATTGAAGCTCTCCGCGGCCTCCCGAAACGTCTCTTCGGTCCGGGTCGGCGCGTAGAGCTGGGCCGGCCACAGCCTGTCGGCGAGGAATTCGGCCGGCGTCTCGCCGGCGCCCAGCGGCGTCCACCCGCGGGCGACCGCCTGGCGATACGCCGGCTCGAACACGCCGCGGTGGCCGAACACGAGCGTCCTGAGCTGCGCGAACGGGTCCGAGGACGGTCCTTCGAAGAGCAGCGCCTTGGTCTTTTTCAGCTCGCGGTCCTCGAGCCAGTCGGCCAGCACGAGGATCTGGCCGCTCGTCGCGGTGACGAGCCCGGGATCCGGAAGCCGCTGGCCCGCGGCCGCCAGGAAGCCCGCGCCATGCGCGTTGAAGCCGCCAAGTCCCGCAAGCGCGAACGCGACGCTCTTCGCCATGCCGTGCTCCTTCGAGTCCTGCGTTGACCCCTTCGGCCCGAGCAACAAGCGGGCCACACGGCCAGAGAAGGGATCCGCTCAGATCGTGCGCGACGCCTCATATTGCGCGAACCCCCGCGCCCTCAGCTCGCAGGCGGGGCAAGCGCCGCAGCCGAAGCCCCAGGCGTGGGCCTCGCCGCGCTCGCCGAGGTAGCACGTGTGGCTCTCCGCCACGATCAGCTCGACCAGCGCCCGTCCGCCGAGCGCTTCGGCGAGAGCCCATGTGTCGGCCTTGTCGAGCCACATCAGCGGCGTCTCCAGCACGAAGCGCGCCTCCATGCCGAGATTGAGCGCCGCCTGCAGCGCCTTGATCGCGTCGTCGCGGCAGTCGGGATAGCCGGAGTAGTCGGTCTCGCACATGCCGCCGACGATGCGCTTCAGGCCCCTCCGATAGGCGAGCGCCGCCGCGAAGGTCAGGAAGGCGATGTTGCGGCCGGGTACGAAGGTGTTGGGCAGGCCGGCCTCGCTCATCGCGATCTCGACGTCGGAGGTGAGGGCGGTCTCCGAAAGCTCGCCGAGCGCGGGCAGGGCGATGGTGTGATCTGGACCGAGCCGCGCGGCCCAGTCGGCGGTCAGCGCCGCAAGACCCTCGCGCAGCCGGCCCCGCTGGCCGAGCTCGACGCGGTGGCGCTGTCCGTAGTCGAAGCCGACCGTCTCGACATGGGAGTAGCGGTCGAGCGCCCAGGCGAGGCAGGTGGTCGAATCCTGCCCGCCCGAGAACAGCACCAAGGCGCGGTCGCCGTTCACGCCGCGCGCGGCCCGAAATAGCTGCAGGCGTCGCCCTCGCTGTCGCGATAGACCGTGACCTTGTGCAGGCCCGGACAAACCGACTCGACCCGCCGCCAGATCCAGGCCGAGAGGTTCTCGAGCGTCGCCGGCCCGAGATCCGCGACCTCGTCGAGGAAGCGGTGGTCGAGCCCGTCGCGCGCCTCGGCGAGCGCGCGGGAGAACAGGCCGAGATCCACCACCATGCCGCTGTCCGGATCGGCGGCGCCTCGCACCGTCACCTCGGCGCGGTAGGAATGGCCATGGATGCGCCGGCTCGGTTCGACGTCGATCGCGCGGTTGAGGGTGTGGGCCGCCTCGAACCGGAACTGTTTGGAGAGCTCGTGCACGGTCAGGGCAGTCCGATCAGCTTGTGGGTCTGGAGGCTCAAGCGCCAGGGCGGGTTGGCGAGGCAATAGGCGGCCGCCGCCGCCGTGTTCCGCTCGCGGGCGGGCCCGTCCATGGGCTGCAGGAAGAAATGGCGGAAGTCGAGCGCGGCGAGGCCCGCCGGGTCGATGCCGTCCTGCGGGAAGACGAGCTTCAGCTCGTCGCCGCGCGTGAGCCTCAATTCCGCGCCGGCCTTTGGGCTGACGCAGATCCAGTCGACGCCGTGCGGCGGCTGCTCGGTGCCGTTGGTTTCGATCGCGACCTCGAAGCCGCGGGCGTGGACGGAAGCCACGAGGTTCCTATCAAGCTGCAGCAGCGGCTCGCCGCCCGTGAACACCACGTAGCGCGGGCCCGGCGAGCCGCCCCATTCGCGCTCGATCGCCTCGGCGAGCGTCTCGGCGTCCTTAAACTTGCCGCCGCCCGCGCCGTCAGTCCCGACGAAATCGGTGTCGCAGAACCGGCAGATCGCGGCCTCGCGATCCTGCTCGCGGCCGGACCACAGATTGCAGCCCGCGAAACGGCAGAACACGGCCGCGCGGCCCGCCTGCGCGCCTTCGCCCTGCAGGGTCTTGAACAGCTCTTTGACTGCGTAAGTCATGACGCGGTCAATGAGACCCGCCGCGACCGAGCGTCAAGAGGCCGAAGGTCCCGCCGGGCGCGGGACGGCTCTCCGGCTAGCGCGTGATGACGATGCGGGCGTTGCCGAGGCCGTAGCTCCGCACCAGCGCATAGAAGGTCGCGGCGTTGCGCGGCGCGAGACGGATGCAGCCATGGCTCGCGGGCCGTCCGAGCGACCGGACATAGTTCGTGCCGTGGATCGCGTAGCCGCCGCGGAAGAACACCGAATGCGGCATCGGCGACATGTCGTATTTGCGCGAGTACCACATGCGCGCCGTGCGATAGGGCCGGTAGGAGCCGATCGGCGTGACATAGCCGCGCCTGGCGGTCGAGACCGCCCAGGAATAGGCCAGCGCGCCGTCGACCGAGACGTCGACGCGCTGCTGGGAGAGGCTCACCCGGGCCACCACGTTGGCCGAGGCGGTCGCCGGCCACGCCGCCAATCCACACAAGAACGCGAACGCAAACCAATGGCGTGCCATCACAAACCTCGATGCGACCCGCCCGCCGCGGACGCGCCACATATTTGGCGTAAATGCGGCGGCAAGTCGAATCACAGAGCGGCGATGGCGCATCGGCGGAGGGTCGGCTAGTCTGGAGCCGCTCCAGAGTCGGCCGACCCATGACCCTTCTCATCCTCGGCGTCGTCGTCTTCATCGGCGCGCATCTCCTCACCCGCGCCCGTGACTTGCGGGCCGGACTGATCGCACGCCTCGGCGAAGCGCCCTACAAGATCGGCTACTCGCTCGTCTCCGCTCTCGGCCTCGTGCTGATCGTGGCCGGCTGGCGGGCCGCGCCTTATGTCGAGCTATGGTCGCCGCCGGGCTGGACGCGCCACGTCACGATCCTGCTGATGTGGCCGGTCTTCGTGCTGATGGTCTCGGCCTATCTGCCCGGCCACATCCGGGCGAAGGCCAAGCATCCCATGCTCGCCGGCCTGAAGCTCTGGGCGACCGCGCATCTCATCTCGAACGGCGACCTTGCGAGCGTCATCCTGTTCGGGTCGCTGCTCGCCTGGGGCGTCGCGGCCCGCGTGCTCATCAAGCGGGAGGAGCGTCGCGAGGGAACCCCGCCGCGCCCCGCCTCGTGGCAGAACGACGTCGTGGCGATCGTGATCGGAACCGCGGCCTACGCCCTGTTCGGCGCCTTCCTGCATCAGCTGCTGATCGGCAAGCCCGCCTTCGGCATCTAAGGCGGGGAATGCGGCCCATCCTGCCCGCAAAGGGTTTGCGGCTCGGCGCCCTCGTCGATATGGTGCGCCCCCGCGTGGAGGACCGCCGCCGCGCCCGACAAGTCACGCGTGAACGAGTTCGATGGCCGACATCTTCCAAGAGGTCCAGGAGGACCTCCGCCGCGACAGGCTGAAGGCCCTGTGGGACCGCTACGGCACGCTGATCGTGACGGTGGCCGTTCTCGTCGTGCTGGGCGTCGGCGGCTGGCGCGCCTACGAATACTATCAGGCCCGCACGGCTCAAGCTGCGGGAGACCGCTACCAGCAGGCCGCCGACCTGATCGAGCAGGGCAAGGGCGAGGAGGCGATCAAGGCCTTCGCCGCGCTCGCCGGGGACGGCCCCGCGGGCTATCGCACGCTCGCCCGGCTGCGTGAGGCCGATGAGACCCTGAAGACCGATAAGGCGGCCGCGCTCAAGCTCTACCAGGCGATCGTCGCCGACGGTTCGACCGATCCCATGCTGCGGGACGCGGCGCGCATCCGCGGCGCCTATGCGGCGGTCGACGCCGGATCGCGCGCCGATGTGAAGTCGCTCGCCGAGCCGCTCGTCGCGCCCGACGGCGCCTGGACGACGCTCGCCCGCGAGGCGCTCGGGCTTGCGGCCTACAAGGAAGGCGACATCGACGACGCCCGCCGGAATTTCGACGCGATCGTCTCGAATCCGGAAGCGCCGGGCTCGACGCGGCAGCGCGCCGACCTGATGCTGAACGTGCTGCCGCCCGCAGCTCCCGCGGCCGACGCAGCTAAGCCAACCAACTGACGGAAGGCCGGCCCGTTCGGCCGGGCATCGGAGAGTAAGGACGCCGTGACCCGCTTCGCCAGAACCCTTCGACTCGCGCTCGCCGTGGCCGTGCTCGGCTCGGTCGCCGGCTGCGACACGATGCAAAGCCTCAATCCCTTCAAGGAAGACGAGAAGCCGCTGCCCGGCGAGCGCCGCCCCGTGGCGCCGGTCGCGCCGCCGCCGCCCAACAGCGTTCCGCAGCCGCTCTCCGGCCTGCCGGACGTCACCTCCTCGGCGAACCTCGCCTGACGGACCGCCACCCCGGCGGTTCTCGACGCCGGGACCGGCCCGTGAGCGAACCCAAAACCCTGATCGCCATCGTCGGCCGGCCCAATGTCGGCAAGTCGACGCTGTTCAACCGTCTGGTCGGCAAGCGGCTCGCGCTGGTCGACGACCTGCCGGGCGTCACGCGGGACCGGCGCGAGGCGCATGGCCGGCTGGGCGACCTCGAATTCCGGCTGGTCGACACGGCTGGCCTCGAGAACGCCGCCGGCGGTTCGCTCGAGGCGCGGATGCGCGCCCAGACCGAGGCCGCGATCGCGGCCGCCGACGTCGTGCTGTTCATGATGGACGCCCGCGCCGGCCTCACGGCCGACGACGAGCGCTTCGCCGACCTCGTGCGGCGCTCCGAGCGGCCAGTGGTGCTGCTCGCCAACAAGGCGGAAGGCAAGGCCGGGGCGGACGCGGCCTATGAGGCCTACCGGCTCGGCCTCGGCGACCCGTTGCCGATCTCGGCCGAGCACGGCGAGGGGCTTGGCGACCTCTACGACGCGCTGGTCCCGTTCTTCCCGGAGCAGGAGGACGAGGCCGAGGAGGAGCCCGCGCCGGACGACGACGCTCCGTTGCGGATCGCGATCGTGGGTCGTCCGAACGCCGGCAAGTCGACGCTGGTGAACCGCCTCGTGGGCGACGAGCGGATGCTCACCGGGCCGGAAGCCGGCATCACGCGCGATTCGGTCTCCGTCGACTGGGTATGGCGCGGCCGCAGGATCCGCCTCGTCGACACCGCGGGCCTGCGCAAGAAGGCCCGCGTTGTGGACAAGCTCGAGAAGCTCTCGGTCGCCGACGCGATCCGGGCGATCAAGTTCGCCGAGGTCGTGGTGCTGCTGCTCGACGCCACCGTGCCGTTCGAGAAGCAGGACCTGTCGATCGCCGATCTCGTGGCGCGCGAGGGCAGGGCGCTCGCGATCGGCCTCAACAAATGGGATCTGGTCGAGGCGCGGGGCGTCGAGCTCGCCGCCGCCCGCGAAAAGCTCGACCGGCTGCTGCCGCAGGTGAAGGGCGCGGAGCTCGTGCCGCTGTCCGGCGAGACCGGCGAGGGCGTCGACAAGCTGATGGCCGCGGTGCTGCGGGCCCACGAGGTCTGGAACCGTCGCGTGCCGACCGCGGCGCTGAACCGCTGGCTCGAGGCGACGCTCGAGCGCCACCCCCCGCCGGCCGTCGCGGGCAAGCGGATCAAGCTGCGCTACGCGACGCAGGCAAAGGCGCGGCCGCCAAGCTTCGTGCTGTTCGGCACGCGCACGAGCGACCTCCCGGCGTCCTATGCGCGCTATCTGGTGAACGGCCTCCGCGAGGCCTTCGACCTGCCGGGAGCGCCGATCAGGCTGACGTTTAGGGCCTCGGAGAATCCGTACGATCGGAAGAAGTGAGGCGTCATCCCCGGCCGAGCGCCAGCGAGAGCCGGGATCGCGCGCCGCGTGAGGCCGCTTGATCCTGAAGACGATCCCGGCTCTTCTCGGCTTCGCCGCTTGGCCGGGATGACGCTGATGTCCGGAACGCGCGACGCCGAAGCCCCTTCTCCCGCTTGCGGGAGAAGGTAAGGATGAGGGGGCTTCAGGGGATTTCGCCTCGGTTGGACAGGCCCTCACCCTGACCCTCTCCCGCAAGCGGGAGAGGGGAGCGGAAGCCGCGGCGCCTACTCCGGCGCGCGAAAGCTCTTCACGCTGTCGCTCGGGAAGTCATAGAGTCTGCCGGTCTCCGTCCAGTCCGGCGAGCACATCTCCACGACTTTGGGCGCGAACTCCGCCGGCTTCCTCAGCGCCGACTGGTCTTCGCCCGGCATCGCGCGCTTCCGCATCGCGGTCGCGAGCGGGCCGGGATTGGCGAGCATCACCCGGACCGGCGTGAGGTTCTTGGTCTCCGCCGCATAGGCCCGCGCCAGCGCCTCGAGACCCGCCTTGGTCGCGGCGTAGAGGCCCCAATAGGCGCGGGCCTTGTGGGGCGCTCCGGAGGTGAGGAACACCGCCCTTCCGGCGTCGGAGGCGCGCAGCAGCGGATCGAGCGAGCGGATCAGCCGCCAGTTCGCCGTGAGGTTGACGGCGAGCGTCCGCTCCCAGTCCTTCGGCTCGACATGGCCGAGCGGCGACAGCGCGCCGAGCAGGCCGGCGTTGCCGACCAGGATGTCGAGCTTGCCGAAGCGCTGGAAGAGCGCCGCGCCCAGCCGGTCGATCGCCTCGTAGTCCGTGAGGTCGAACGGCGCGAGCGTGGCCGACCCGCCCTCTGCTTTGATCTGGTCGTCGAGCTCCTCGAGCCCGCCCTGCGTCCGGGCGGTCGCGACCACATGCGCGCCGGCCTTTGCGAGCGCCAGCGCGACCGCATAGCCGATCCCGCGCGAGGCGCCGGTGACGACCGCCACGCGGTCGGTGAGAGACACAAGATGTGAAGTCAACTAGAACCTGATGATTCGATCGCATTTACAGGCAAACTTTTCATAACTAAATCTCTATGACGCGATCGATCGTGACATAGTCGGGGCTTATGACGTCCAATTAAAACGCTTTCTTCTGCAAGATATAAATTGAATTGGCCAATCGATGTAGTGGCATCTGTGCCCTTGCGGGCAAAAATGCGCGCTGACCCATATCGAAGCATGACTTCGCGCCACGAAATCGCTTCGCTTTCGCGCGTACGTTTGAAATCGCCAGAGAGCGCGCGACTGACATCACGCTGCCAATCATGCATTCTTCCGCGAAGGCGACCCGATGAGCTTCCTACACGGACAATCTCGTCGCCAGCGAGAAAAGCGTAAACGCACTCGGTGTGGTCGACTGTAGGTTCGTCGTTCAGATCGATAATAAATCGGTCATCCACGATACGCGCTATGCCTACTTCTCGCATACCATAGCGTCGTAGGTCTTCCTCAGACACGCGCTCAGCTCGCCTCGGCGATCAGCGAGAGCTGCCTCGGCGCCTCGCCGGTGAGGTCCGTGAGCGTGGTCGGGTAGTCGCCCGTGAAACAGTGGTCGGTGAACTGGGGGCGGAGATTGTCGCGCCCGTCATAACCCATGGCGCGGTAGAGGCCGTCGACGGACAGGAAGGCGAGGCTGTCGGCGCCGATGAACTCGCACATCTCCTCGACCGTGTGGTTCGCCGCGAGGAGTTTGGAGCGTTCCGGCGTGTCGATGCCGTAAAAGTCCGAATGGGTGATGGGCGGGCAGGCGAGGCGGAAATGGACCTCGGTCGCGCCGGCGTCCCGCATCATCTTGACGATCTTCACCGAGGTCGTGCCGCGCACCAGGCTGTCGTCGACGAGCACGACGCGCTTGCCCTTGATCTGGCTGCGGTTCGCCGAGTGCTTCATCCGGACGCCGAGCTCGCGCACGCCTTGCGTCGGCTGGATGAAGGTGCGCCCGACATAGTGGTTGCGGATGATGCCGAGCTCGAACGGCACGCCGGATTCCTGGGAGAAGCCGATCGCGGCGGGCACGCCCGAGTCCGGGATCGGCACGATCACATCGGCGCCGGGGAGCGATTCGCGGGCGAGCTCGACGCCCATGCGCTTGCGGACTTCGTAGACCGACTGGCCCTGCACGATCGAATCGGGTCTCGCGAAATACACGAATTCGAAGATGCAGGGCCGCATGCGCTGCGGCGGGAAGGGCTTCAGCGACTGAATGCCCTCCTCGGAGATGATCACCACCTCTCCGTTCTCGATGTCGCGGACGTATTTCGCCCCGATGATGTCGAGCGCGCAGGTTTCCGATGTCAGGATGTAGCAGCCGTCGAGCTCGCCCAGGATCAGCGGGCGGATGCCGAGCGGGTCGCGCACGCCGATCAGCTTCTTGGTGGTCAGCGCGACCAGCGCGTAGGCGCCCTCGATCTCGCGGAGCGCGTTGACGAAGCGGTCGATGATGCGCGGCCTCCGGCTCTGGGCGACGAGGTGGAGGATCACCTCGGTGTCCGAGGTCGACTGGCAGATCGCGCCGGCGCGGACGAGCTCGCGGCGGAGCGTCTGGGCGTTGGTGAGGTTGCCGTTATGCGCCACCGCCATGCCGCCGGCGTCGAGCTCGGCGAACAGCGGCTGGACGTTGCGGAGGATGGTTTCGCCGGTGGTCGAGTAGCGGTTGTGGCCGATCGCGGCGAGGCCGGGCAGCCGGGCGATGACGCGGGCGTCGGAGAAGTGGTCGCCGACGAGGCCGAGCCGGCGTTCGGCGTGGAAGCGCGCGCCGTCATGGCTGACGATGCCGGCCGCCTCCTGGCCGCGGTGCTGCAGGGCGTGCAGGCCGAGCGCGGTGAGCGCCGCGGCTTCGGGATGGCCGTAGACGCCGAACACGCCGCACTCCTCGTGCAGCCGGTCGGCCTCGAGATCGAAGAACGCCGACGCGTCGCCGGCCCCGGCTTCGGAATCCATCATCGCACCCAACTCCTCGCGCATCGGAGTCTTACGCCGCAAAACCAGACTTCAGCCCGTCACTGACGGGGCTTTTGATCCTGCTCGAGCAATCTGTCGATGCCCTGCCGATCCGCAGGGTTCTGGTCCGGCGCCTCGTCGGGCGCCTGGGGAGCGTCGGGCGCCGACGGCGCGGCCGGGTTGGCCGCCTCTCCGGAGCCGTCCCGGCGCTTCAGTCTCTGCAAGATGGTGCTTTCGGGGTCTTCCGGCAACATCGCCAGAAGCTTGTCCCCGGCGTCCTGCAGCATCGGCTTCGATTGCGCCGTCCTGAACCACTCCGGCTGGCCCTTGTCGGGCACGAGCCAGGTGAAGAACATGAACGCGACCACGACGAGGAGCAGACCGCGCGCCGCCCCGAAGGCGAAGCCTAGGATGCGGTCGACCGGGCCGACCCGGCTGTCGAGGATCGCGTCCGAAATCTTCATTGTGATGAAGGACACGACGAGCAGCACGACGACGAAGATCGAGCCGGCCGCCAGCACGTCGACGAGCTGCGGCGGATTGAACTTGATGTTCTCGCGAGCGATCGTCCGCGCAGGCTCGAAGAAATACCAGGTGGCGGCCGCCGCCGCGACCCAGGAGGCGATCGACAGGGCTTCGCGCGTGAAGCCCCGGACCATGGCGAGCAGCGCCGACACGCCCATCACGGCGATCAGGATGACGTCGAGAAGCGTGATGGTCATCTACGCGGGCCGCGGACCTTGGCTCTGAACGGGCGGGCGGAAGCTTCCGGCTCTGTGCGGAAGCGCGGGCGCGGTTTCTATACCCCTCATGACGGTCCCCGTCACGCGCCTTTGCGCGCGGCCTCGGCGCGCGCGGCCAACCGGGCCACGAGCGCGTCGAGCGTCGCGACCGGGACCGACTGCAGCCCCGCCTCGCGCGCGGCGTCCTCGGCGGCCGCCGGCAGGGCGGCGCGCGCGAAGCCGAGACGGGCAGCCTCCCGCAGCCTCAGGGTCGGATGAGACACCGGGCGCACCGCGCCCGTCAGTCCAATCTCGCCGAAGAACACGGCGTCGACCGGAAGCGGCGCGTCGGTCATGGACGAGATCAGCGCCGCCGCGACCGCAAGATCCGCTGCCGGCTCCTGGACCTTCAGGCCGCCCGCGACCGCGAGGTGGACGTCGTGGCCGCCAAGCCTGACGCCGCAGCGCGCCTCAAGCACGGCAAGCACCATGGCGAGCCGCGAGCCTTCCCAGCCGACGACCGCCCGGCGCGGCGTGCCGAGCGTGGAGGGCACGACGAGCGCCTGGATCTCGACCAGCAGGGGGCGCGAACCTTCGAGCCCTGCGAAGACGGCCGCCCCCGGCGCGTCCGGCTCGCGGTCGCCGAGGAACAGCGCCGAGGGGTTGCGCACCTCCTCCAGCCCCGCGCCGGTCATGGCGAAGACGCCGATCTCGTCGGTCGGGCCGAAGCGGTTCTTCTGGGCGCGCAGGATGCGGAAGTCGCGGCCCGAATCGCCCTCGAAGGACAGCACGGCGTCGACCATGTGCTCGACCACGCGAGGCCCGGCGATCTGGCCGTCCTTGGTGACGTGGCCGACCAGCACGACGCAGGCGCCGGTGGTCTTGGCGTAGCGGATCATGGCCTGGGCGGAGGCGCGCACCTGGGTCACGGTGCCGGGCGCAGACTCCACCTGCCCGGTCCAGAGCGTCTGAATCGAATCGATGATCACGAGCCGGGGCGGAGGTCCGCTCTTCAGCGTCGCGAGGATGTCCTCGACGCAGGTCTCGGCCGCGAGCGCCACGGGCGCGTCGCTCAGCCCGAGCCGCTGGGCGCGGAGCCTGACCTGCCCTGCCGCCTCCTCGCCCGAGACATAGACGACGCGATGGTCGGCGCGCGCAAGCTCGGCGGTCGCCTGGATCAGCAGCGTCGACTTGCCGATGCCTGGATCGCCGCCGAGCAGCAGGGCCGAGCCGTGCACGAAGCCGCCGCCGGTGACGCGGTCGAGCTCGGCGATGCCGACCTCGAGCCGCGGCGCCTCGTCGGGCGCGCCGGACAGCCCTTCCAACACGACGACCCGTCCGCGTCCGAGCGCGCGGACCGTCGAGCCGCCCGGAAGCGGCGCGGCGGCCGCTTCCTCGACGATCGAGTTCCACGCGCCGCAGGCCTCGCATTTCCCCGCCCAGCGCGACGAGACCGCGCCGCAGGACTGGCAGACGAAGGTGGATTTTCCGCGGGACATCAGGGGAGGTCGAGATTCTTCAAAAGCAGGCGGGGACTGCGCGCGCCGTGGACGATGCGAAGCACCCGGATCGCATCTGTCTGGATGATGTAGACGATAAGATAGTTTCCATGCACGAGGCGACGGATCGATTGTCCCTTTGCGAGGCCAATGATCGGGCCGCGCTGTGAGGCCGTTTCAAGCGCAAGACAGCGGTCCACGATCTCGTTCGCCAGGCGCGCCGCCGCCGCTGGGTTCTCCTGGCGAATGAAGGTCTCGATTTCCAGAATGTCAGTGGCGGCGCGCGGCGTGATGCGAACCTTCATTCGGAGGTCTGGTCAACCGTCATTCGCTCGGAGCGCGCAAGCTCCAGAAATGCGCGGACTTCGTCGACGGTCATTTCGCGGCCATTCGCCAAATCCTCGAAACTCGGCGCGAGAAAGGCCTCCAATTCGGCCTCGTCCCGTTCCCGTTGAAGCTCTCGCTCCTCCAACGCCCGCAGCCCGTCGCGCACCACCTCGCTCGCGTTGTTGTAGCGGCCGGACGCGACCATCGACTTGATGAAATTCTCGAAATGCTCGCCGAGGGCGAAACTGGACGGCATGGCGGCCTCCATTATCAACTGTTGATAATAGGCGTCGCGGGCGCCGCCGGCAATCAGCCGACATAGTGGCGCTCATAGCGCCGGCCGAGCGCCGTCAGCACCTCGTAGCCGATGGTGTTGCAGGCTCTGGCCAATTGGTCGACGCTGACGTGGTCGCCGAGAATCTCGACCCATGCGCCGCGGCGCGCGGCGCCGTCCGGCGCGTCGGTCACGTCGATCGCGATCAGGTCCATCGAGATGCGGCCGACATAGGGGCAGGGCGTCTCGCCCAGGAAGCCGACGGCTCCCGGCGACACGTCCTCCGAGCCGCCGGCCCGCATGACGCCGTCCGCATAGCCGAGCGACAGCACTGCGATGCGGGAAGGCCGCTTGAGGCGCTGCGCGCCGCCATAGCCGACCGCTTCTCCCTCGGCCGCGTCCCTGACCTGGACGATCCGCGCCTCCAACTGGACGACGGGCTTCAGCGGGGAGGGACGGCCGGCGATCGGGTTCGAGCCATAGAGCGCGACGCCCGGGCGCCGCAGGTCGAAGCCGAGGTCCCCGCCTTCGGTCCGCCCGAGCAGGGTTCCGGCGGAGTTGGCGAGGCTTGCGGGCGTTTCCGGACACAGCGCGCGAAGCTCGGCGAACAGCGCGCGCTGCCGTTCGGTCTCGGGCCGCTCGGGCTCGTCCGCGCAGGCGAGATGGCTCATCAGCAGCGAAGGCCGGAACCCGGGTCCCCCGCCTGCGAACATCGCGCGCGCTTCCTCGGGCCGCAGCCCGAGCCGGTTCATGCCGGTGTCGACATGGATCGCCGCCGGAAAGCCTTCGCCCGCCGAGGCGACGAAGGCCGCCCATTCCTCGATCTCCTCGCGCGAGCCGAGCACGGGTCGCGCGCCCGTCTGCGCATAGGCGGCGGCCGCGCCTGGCGGCAGGCCGTTGAGGATATAGACGGCGGCCGTGGGAGCGACGCGGCGCGCGACCCGGGCCTCAGAGAGATGCGCGACGAAGAAGGTCTTCGCGCCGGCCCCGGCCAACGCGCGGACGGCGTGCTCCAGCCCGGTCCCGTAAGCGTCGGCCTTCACCACCGCGGCGCATTCGCTCGTCGCCGACAGGGCCGCGAGCGTGCGCCAATTGTCGGCGAGTGCGCCGAGATCGATCGTCAGCCGGGCGCCGGGGAAGGCTTCGCTCACATCCTCTCCGGCAGCCGGTCTTCCTGCGCCAGATTGCCGAAGCGGGTATACTCCGCCTCGAACTGCAGCTCGACCGTCCCCGTCGGGCCATGGCGCTGCTTGCCGATGATCACCTCGGCCTTGCCCGACACGTTCTCCATCTCGATCATCCACTGGTCGAACTCTGGCGTGCCTTCGCGGGGCTTCTTGTTCTTCACGTAGTACTCCTCGCGGAAAACGAACAGCACCACGTCGGCGTCCTGCTCGATCGAGCCGGACTCGCGAAGGTCGGAGAGCTGCGGGCGCTTGTCCTCGCGCGATTCGACCTGACGCGAGAGCTGCGAGAGCGCGATGATCGGCACGGCGAGCTCCTTGGCGAGCGCCTTCATGCCGGTCGTGATCTCGGTCATCTCCTGCACCCGGTTGTCGCCCTTCTTGGTCGAGCCGGAAAGCAGCTGAAGATAGTCGACGACCAGCAAATCGAGGCCCTTGGAGCGCTTCAGACGCCGGGCGCGCGCGGCGAGCTGGGCGATCGACAGGCCGCCGGTCTCGTCGATGAACAGCGGCGAGCGCTGCATCTCGCCGACCGCCTCGGTCAGCTTGAAGAACTCGCTCTCGCTGATCGCGCCGCGGCGGATCTTGGACGACGAGATCTCCGCCTGTTCGGCGACGATGCGGGTCGCGAGCTGCTCAGCCGACATTTCGAGCGAGAAGAAGCCCACGATCCCGCCATTGACGGTCTTCACGCGCCCGTCGGCCTGGGTCTCGCCCTGATAGGCCTTCGCGATGTTGTACGCGATGTTGGTGGCGAGCGAGGTCTTGCCCATGCCCGGGCGCCCCGCGAGGATGATGAGGTCGGAGGCCTGCAGCCCGCCCATCAGCCGGTCGAGGTCGTCGAGGCCGGTCGCGACGCCCGACAGGCCGCCGTCGCGCTTGTAGGCCGCGGCCGCCATGTCGACGGCGGTCTTCAGCGCGTGCGAGAAGGTCTGGAAGCCGCCGTCATAGCGGCCGGTCTCGGCCAGCGCGAACAGCTTGCGCTCGGCGTCCTCGATCTGGTCGCGCGGCGTCGCCTCCACGGGCGCGTCATAGGCGACGTTGACCACGTCCTCGCCGATGCCGATCAGCGCGCGGCGGAGCGCGAGGTCGTAGATCGTGCGGCCATAGTCTTCGGCGTTGATGACGGTCGTGGCCTCGGCCGCGAGGCGGGCGAGATATTGCGGCATGGTGAGGCCGCCGAGGTCGAGATCGACGGGCAGGAAGGTCTTGATGGTGACCGGCGTCGCGGCCTTGCCGGCGCGCACCAGGCTCATCGCGATCTCGTAGATCCGGGCGTGCAGCCCCTCATAGAAATGGCCGGGCTCTAGGAAGTCCGAGACCCGCCAGAACGCGTCGTTGTTGACCAGCACCGCGCCGAGCAGCGCCTGCTCGGCCTCGATGTTGTGAGGCGCTTGACGGTATTGCGGCTCAGGGTCGACGAGGCGCGGAACGAGGGCGTTGGCGGCTGACATCCGGGCGTCTTCGGCTGGAGAAGGTTAGCGAAGCGTTAGCACCGACCTCATCGGTTCGGGCGTCGATCTGCGGGCGGAGGAGCGTCGTTCCCGATTCCCACAGCGGGCCAAATCACCGATTCGAATCGCTTGACCGTCGCTTCCGTCCAACGTCGGGAACAAATATAGAACATCTTGTCGCCACGCGCATCTCGTTTCGCGCGGTTCGGGACCCCGTGGCGCGGGCCCAAACAAAAACGCCCGGCGCGAGGGCCGGGCGTTTGGATTGAGGAACGACGTCCGGCGGCTTCAGGCCGTCGGTTCGTCCGCCGCGGTCGCGCCGTCGGTCTCCTCGAAGATCTCCGGCTGCTCGTCGCGGTCGCGACGGCCGCGGCGATCGTCATCATCGTCTTCCGAGAAGGTCTCGAACGCCGGGCCTTCCTCGCGCTGCGTCAGGTCCTCGCCCGCCGCCTGGCGCTGAGCCTCGCCTTCGGAGCGCGCGACGTTGATCGTCACGTGGACCTCGACCTCGGGGTGGAGCTGGATCGGTAGGACATGCAGGCCGATCGTCTTGATCGGCGCGTTCAGCACCACCTGGTTGCGGGCGACCGACGTCCCGTCCCTGGTCAGGGCCTCGGCCACGTCCCGCGTGGACACCGAGCCGTAGAGCTGGCCGGTCTCGCCGGCCTGGCGGACCAGCACCAGCACCTTGCCGTCGATCTTCTCGCCGACGCGCTCGGCCTCGCTCTTGAGCTCGAGGTTGCGGGCTTCGAGCTGGGAGCGCTGCTCCTCGAAGCGCTTGCGGTTGGCCTCGTTGGCGCGCAGCGCCTTGTGGCGCGGCAGCAGGAAGTTGCGGGCGTAGCCGTCCTTGACGCGCACCTCGTCGCCCATCTGGCCGAGCCGGGCGATACGTTCGAGCAGGATCACTTGCATCTGTCTTCTCCGTTCATTCCGTCGAGTTGTTCATGCGTCATGGCAGGTTGGCGGGGGCCGTGGGCGGCGGCCCGCCGGGGGGAGGGCCGAAGCGCCTCCGGATTCCGAAAAGCTGTTCGGAGAGCCCGAGCCCCGCGAGGAACAGCGCGATCCAGGGCTGCAGCATCAAAAGCGCGTAGAGCGCGAACAGGATCAGCCCGCGGGCGGGCGCTGCGCGGGTCGTGACATGCATCACCGCGAGGCCGAGCAGCGTGAAGACCAGCAGGAAGGTCGCGGCGAACAGCGCGGCGATCAGGCCCGGCAAACCGGGGAGAAACGAGCCGAGAAATCCGGCCGCGAGGATCAGCGCCGCGGCGCGCGGCGGGTCCATGGCGGCGAGGTCGGGCCAGGGCCGCACGAGCCGGCCGGACGACCGGCAGATGCGCCCCGCGAGCCAGAGGTTGAGCAGCGTCGAAAGCGTCCACACTGTCGCGGCGAGGCCCGGCGCCGCGATCGTCATGAGTTCGATCACCGCCTTCGGGTCCTGCCCGCCTGGAAGCTGCGGCGCCTCGCCGCCGGGGCTCGCGCCCATCAGCGCCTTCGAGAAGACGTCACGCAGCGCCGCGCGGTATTCCTCGAGCGTGGAGCCGACCAGCGGCACGGTCGCCGCGACCAGCAGCGCCCCGAGCCCGGCGCACCAGGCGACCAGGCGGCCGACCGGGTACCATTCCGTCACGCCGGTCGCCGCGTCGACGCGGGCGAGCAGCGCGAGATAGGCGAGCCACCAGGCCGGCAGGCCGACCGCGAGCGCGAAATAGAGACCGGTCTTGGGGCCGATCGCGAGCGTCAGCGCGACCATGCCGAAGGCGGCGCCGGCGAGCCCCGCATGATGGCGCCAGCCGACGCCCGCGAGCAGGATCGGCAGCGGCGCGACGTAGAGCAGCATCAGCGCGAGCGCCGAGCCGGACGCCGCGGCGGCGTAGAGCAGCGCCGAGACGGAGCCGGCGGCGACGCCGATCAGGAGGAGGGGGGCGGGCGACATGTCGCGTTCGGACGTCCTGCTGTCCCGCGGGGAAGTCCGCGGTTAGGGCGGCAAGAGTCCGCCCAACGACGCCGGCCGAGGCCGACGAAATGGAAATCGCGTCATCCCGGACGGCCAAAGGCCGATCCGGGGTCGTTCAGGCGACAGGCGCCCGACAACTCGACCGTCGTCCCGGGCTTATCCCGGGACCCATGACCACGTCCGGCGCCTGACGGGCCGGAGCGCGGCGGAAGCGGATTCCGGGACAATCCCAGAATGACGGCGCTTTACTTGACTTGCGATCCCGGCTCTGCGCTTCGCTTCGGCCGGGATGACGTCGAGCGGCCCGGAGGCCGCCCTAGA
The DNA here is from genome assembly GCF_004103825.1 of Hansschlegelia zhihuaiae. Classification (GTDB taxonomy): domain Bacteria; phylum Pseudomonadota; class Alphaproteobacteria; order Rhizobiales; family Methylopilaceae; genus Methylopila; species Methylopila zhihuaiae. Next base: position 290,150 of record NZ_RYFI01000003.1, on the reverse strand, counting down.
TCACTTGATGACGTAGGGCAGCAGGCCGAGGAAGCGGGCGCGCTTGATCGCCTTGGCGAGCTCGCGCTGCTTCTTGGCGGAGACCGCCGTGATGCGCGACGGCACGATCTTGCCGCGCTCGGAAATGTAGCGCTGCAGCAGCCGCACGTCCTTGTAGTCGATCTTCGGCGCGTTGGCGCCCGAGAACGGGCAGGTCTTGCGGCGACGGAAGAAGGGGCGGCGCTGGCCGCCCGAAGCTGCGGCGGCCATCAGTTCGCCTCCCCACCAAAGTCGTCGCGGCGCGGGCGGTCGTCGCGAGGTCTGTCGTCACGGTCGCGGCGCGGGCCACGGTCGCCGCCGCCGCCGAACCCGCCCCGGCCGCCGCGCGGGCGGTCGTCGCGGTCGTCGCGGTCGCGGCGCTGGAGCATCGCGGACGGGCCCTCTTCGAGCTCGTCGACCTTGATGGTCATGAAGCGCAGCACGTCTTCGGAGATGCCCATCTGGCGCTCCATCTCGGCGACGGCGGCGGCCGGCGCGTCGATGTTGAGCAGCGTGTAATGGGCCTTGCGGTTCTTGTGGATGCGGTAGGCGAGCGGTTTGACGCCCCAGTGCTCGGTCTTCGCGACCTCGCCGCCCTGGCTTTCCAGGAGCTGCTTGTACTGGGCGGTCATCTCCTCGACCTGCTGCGACGTCACGTCCTGGCGCGCCAGGAAGACGTGTTCGTAGAGCGGCATGGGATATGGCCTTCTCTCAGGTTGACGACTGCCGTCCGGCGCGAAGCCCTCCGAGCCTCATCGAAGGCCCGAACGAATTCTCGAAGGCGGAGACACGGGAGGCCGGACCTTTTGAGGTCCTGGCCGGCGGACCGACCCCTCCGTTCAGCCCCCAGCCGAACGACGCGAAGCGGCGCGTATAGAGGATGAGGGGCGGGGAGGCAAGCCCGCGTGCTGCGTTGCAAAAATATCGCGGTCGCGGACGGTCACGAAATAGCCATTTGATCACATTCGGGGGCCACATTCGGCCGTCATTGGGCCACGCGTCTGAAACGCCTGACCTGGGGTAAGCATGTCTTTCAAATACGCATCCGCCGTCGCAGCCCTCGCAGCCGCCGGCGCGTTCGCCGGTTCGGCCGCCCGCGCGGCCGATCTCCCGGCCTATGAGCCGGCTCCCGCGGTCGCGGCGCCGGTCCCGTCCTTCACGTGGTCCGGTCCTTATGTCGGTCTGCAGGGCGGCTACAGCTGGGGCGACACCGACGCCGGCAAGATCAAGCCGAAGGGCGTCTCGCTCGGCGGATACGTCGGCTACAACGTGCAGCTCGACGGTTCTCCGGTCGTGCTCGGCGTCGAGACCGACTTCAACTGGTCGAACGCCGACGACAAGATCGGCGGCGCCAAGTTCGAGTCGCGCTGGAACGGCGCGACCCGCGGCCGCGTCGGCTATGCGTTCGACCGCTTCCTGGTCTACGGGGCGGCCGGCGTCGCCTATGCCGACACCCGCGTGAAGGCGGGCGGCGCGAAAGATTCGCAGGCCACCATTGGCTGGACGGTCGGCGGCGGCGCGGAATACGCCGTGACCGACAACGTCGCGCTGCGGGCCGACTACCGCTTCGCCGATTATGGCAAGGAGAAGTACGACCTCGGCCGCGCCTCGACGAAGGTGTCCTACGACGAGCACCGCGTGATGGGCGGCGTCTCCTACAAGTTCAGCTGGTGAGGCGTCCCGCCTGACGGCCGGCAAGACCAAGGCTCCGCGGCTCGCGCCGCGGAGCCCTTTGCGTTTCGGGGGGGCGCCTCAGGCGTCGTCCTGGCGCGCCGCCTCCTCGCCGCCGATGTCGATCTCGTCGAACACCTCCTGGGCCGCGATCAGCGCCCGCACCGCGGCCGGGAAGCCGCCATAGATCGCCATCTGCATCAGGATCTCGACGATCTCCTCGCGCGAGAGGCCGATATTGAGCCCTCCGCGGACATGCCACTTCAGCTGCCCCTCGGCGTTTCCGAGCGCGGCGAGCGCCGCGATGGTGGCGACCTGGCGGGACCGGCGGTCGAGGCCGGGGCGGCAATAGACGTCGCCGAAGCAGTAGTCGACGAGCTGCCGGGCGAAGTCGGGCGAGATGCGCCCGAGGCGCTCGATCACCTCCTCGCCCGGCCGTCCGTGATACTCCGACAAGGTGCGGCGGCCCCTGGCTTGGCGGTCGTCGGCGTCGCTCATCTGCGCTCCTGCTTTCCGAAAATGCCGGGCATGGGCGTCGGTGCGGCGCCGGACTTGCAGGTCAGTCCCACAAGTCGTTCCAACGGCGACGGGGGAACGCGGTGCTAGGCTGTCGCAACCATCCGCCCCACACCGCGTTCCGTCCACCCTGGAGGGCGTCGCGCCCCGCAAAACGGCGCCCGTCCCAATGAAGATCCGCATCGGCTTCGAGATCGTCCACACCTTCCCGCAGCCGACCCCGCTGCTTGCGATGCTCAACGTGCATCCGAGCCGCGAGAAGGACCTGCTGACGCCCGACACGATCTCGGCGTATCCGTTCACGCCGATCTCGACCTATATCGACGATTTCGGCAACATCTGCAGCCGTATGACCGCGCCGGCCGGCGACTTCACGCTCACCACCGACGCGCTGGTGGCGGACAGCGGCGAGCCCGACGTCGTGTCCCCGAACGCCCCGCAGCACGCCGTTCAGGAGCTGCCCGAGGACACGCTGATCTATCTGCTCGGCAGCCGCTATTGCGAAACCGACCGTTTGGCCGAGGAGGCCTGGCGGCTGTTCGGGAACGGCCCGATGGGCTGGGCGCGCGTGCAGATGATCGTCGCTTATGTGCATGAGCGCGTGTCGTTCGGCTACGCGCATGCGCGTCCCACCAAATCGGCGTGGGAGACGCATGAGGAGCGGCAGGGCGTCTGCCGCGATTTCGCGCATCTCGCCATCACCCTGTGCCGTTGCATGAACATCCCGGCGCGCTACGCGACCGGCTATCTGGGCGACATCGGCGTGCCCAAGGATCCGGCGCCGATGGATTTCTCGGCCTGGATGGAGGTCTATCTCGGCGGCCGCTGGCACACGTTCGACGCGCGCCACAATCGCCCCCGCATCGGCCGCATCGTCATGGGCCGCGGCCGCGACGCCTCCGACGTCGCGCTGACCAACGTGTTCGGCCCAAACACGTTGAAGAGCTTCCGGGTCTGGACCGACGAGGTCGTCGAATAGCTCCGTCGGGCACGCCACGCGCTTGACATGGCCTGCGCCCGCCTGCTTTGCGTCCCGCGTCATCCTTAAGGACGCAAGGCGCGCGCATTGAGCATCGCATTGATCTTTCCGGGGCAGGGCAGCCAGCAGGTCGGCATGGGCCGCGCGCTTGCGGACCAGTTCGCCGTCGCGCGCGCCGTCTTCGAGGAGGTCGACGCGGCGCTTGGCGAGAGCCTGTCGCAGACGATCTTCGAAGGCCCGGAAGACAAGCTCGTGCTGACCGCGAACGCCCAGCCCGCGCTGATGGCGGTGAGCCTCGCGGCGCTGCGCGTGCTGCAGTCTGAAACCGGGCTCGACGTCGGCCGCCACGCGGCCTTCGTGGCGGGCCATTCGCTCGGCGAGTATTCGGCGCTGGCCGCGGCGGGCAGCCTTTCGATCGCCGACGCCGCGAAGCTGCTGAGGACCCGCGGCAAGGCGATGCAGACTGCGGTGCCTGTGGGCGAAGGCGCGATGGCCGCGCTGCTCGGACTCGATATCGAGACGGCCCGCGCGGTCGCCGAGGAGGCGGCCCAGGGCGAGGTCGTCCAGGCCGCGAACGACAACGCGCCCGGCCAGGTCGTGGTCTCGGGGGCGAAGGCCGCGGTCGAGCGCGCGATGGCCGTCGCCAAGACGCGCGGCGCGAAGCGCGCGATGCTGCTTCCGGTCTCCGCGCCGTTCCATTGCGCGCTGATGGGCCCGGCCGCGGAGGTCATGCGCGAAGCACTCGCGAATGTGAAGATCCACGCGCCCAAGGCGCCTCTTATCGCGAATGTGACCGCGGGTCCGATCACCGAGCCCGAGGCGATCCGGGCCCGGCTCGTCGAACAGGTCACGGGCGCGGTGCGCTGGCGCGAGTCGGTGGCCTTCATGGCCGGCGCCGGTGTGTCTCGGTTCATTGAAATCGGCGCCGGCAAGGTGTTGGCCGGTCTGGTCAAGCGGATCGCGCCCGAGGCCTCGGGCGAGTCGGTCGGCGCGCCTGACGACGTGGCGCGGCTTAAGGCCGAGGCCGCGTTTCCGGCGCAAGGCTGAAGGAGCCCCGATGTTCGATCTTTCCGGCCGCAAGGCGCTCGTCACCGGCGCGACCGGCGGCATCGGCAAGGCGATAGCTGCGGCCCTGCACGCGCAGGGCGCGACCGTCGCGCTCTCCGGCACGCGCCGCGAGGCGCTGGATGCGCTCGCGAGCGAGCTCGGCGGCAACGCCCATGTGCTCCCGACCGACCTCAAGGACGCCGCCGCCGTCGACGCGTTGCCCGGGGCGGCCGAGACCGCCATGGGCGGGCTGGACATTCTGGTGCACAACGCCGGCGTCACCCGCGACAATCTGTTCCTGCGGATGAAGGACGAGGAGTGGGCCGACGTCATCACGGTCAACCTCGCGGCCGGATTCCGGCTCTACCGGGCGGCGCTCAAGGGCATGATGAAGCGCCGCTACGGACGGCTGATCGGCATCACGTCGCTGGTCGGCGTCACGGGCAATCCGGGGCAGGGCAACTACGCGGCCTCGAAGGCCGGGCTGATCGGCATGTCGAAGTCGCTGGCCTATGAGGTCGCGAGCCGCAACATCACCGTCAACTGCGTCGCGCCGGGCTTCATCGAGAGCCCGATGACCGACGCGCTCAACGAGAAGCAGCGCGCGGGCGCGATCGAACGCATCCCCGCCGGCCGCTTCGGCGCGGGCGTCGACGTCGCGGCCGCGACGGTCTATCTCGCGAGCGAGGAGGCGGCTTACGTCACCGGCCAGACGCTGCATGTGAACGGCGGCATGGCCATGATTTGACGCGGGTCAGGGCCCCTGCGCGCGTCTGGCGCGGGGCTGGTTAACATGGTACGAACCCGGCCGTCCTTCAGGGGATGGCGACCAGCCGAGAGCCTGCCGTCCCGAAGGATAACCGGCGGCTTCGTCGAAAAAGCGTTTGCCCGGGACGCCGTCCGCCTCCAAATAGCCCCGTTCGGAGGAATCGCGAACCGGACGCCTTGGCCGGGACCGGAACGGTCCGGCGAGGCGATCTTCCGAAAACGAGAATCGAGGGAAAGAGAACGATGAGCGACATTGCCGAACGGGTGAAGAAGATCGTGGTCGAGCATCTCGGCGTCGACGCCGACAAGGTCACAGAGAGCGCAAGCTTCATCGACGATCTCGGCGCCGACAGCCTCGACACGGTCGAGCTCGTGATGGCGTTCGAGGAGGAGTTCGGCTGCGAGATCCCGGACGACGCCGCCGAGACCATCCTGACGGTCGGCGACGCCACCAAGTTCCTCGAGAAGAACGCCGCACAGGCGTGATCGCCGCGCGACGGTCGGCACGCATGACGCTTCGAAACGGCAGGCAGAACAGGACGGGTTCATGAGGCGGGTCGTCGCCACCGGCCTTGGAATCGTCTGTCCGCTCGGCGCCAATGTCCCGACCGTCTGGGATCGGCTGATCGACGGCGAGAGCGGTCTCTCGATCATCCATCAATTCCCGGTCGACGATTTGCCTGCGCGCGTCGCGGGCAGCGTTCCGCGCGGCGACGGGTCGAACGGCACGTTCAACCCCGACGCCGTGATGGAGCCGAAGGAGCAGCGCAAGGTCGACGACTTCATCACTTACGCCGTCGCGGCCGCCGACGAGGCGTTGGCGGATTCGGGATGGAAGCCCGAGACCGAGGACGACCGCTGCGCGACCGGCGTGCTGATCGGCTCCGGCATCGGCGGGCTGAAGGGCATCGAGGACGCGGCGATCGTGCTCGCGGAGAAGGGGCCGCGGCGCATCTCGCCGTTCTTCATCCCGGGCCGGCTGATCAACCTGGCGTCCGGGCATGTGTCGATCAGGCACGGGCTCAAAGGTCCGAACCACGCCGTCGTCACCGCCTGCTCGACCGGCGCCCACGCGATCGGGGACGCGGCGCGCATGATCGCGCTCGGCGACGCCGACGTGATGGTGGCGGGAGGAACCGAATCGCCGATCAGCCGCCTCGGGGTCGCGGGCTTCGTGGCCTGCCGGGCGCTGTCGACCAATTTCAACGACGAGCCGGAACGCGCCTCGCGCCCCTATGACAAGGATCGCGACGGCTTCGTGATGGGCGAAGGCGCAGGCGTCGTGGTGCTCGAGGAGTACGAGCACGCCAGGGCGCGCGGCGCCAAGATCTACGGCGAGGTCGTGGGCTACGGCCTGTCGGGCGACGCCTATCACATCACCGCGCCGGCGATGGACGGCGATGGCGCCTATCGGTGCATGAAGGCGGCGCTGAAGCGCGCCGGGATCGAGCCCAGCGAGGTCGACTACATCAACGCGCACGGCACCTCGACGCCGCTCGGCGACGAGATCGAGCTCGGCGCGGTGACCCGGCTTGTCGGCAACGCCGCCGGCAAGATCACAATGTCGTCGACGAAGTCGGCGATCGGCCATCTGCTCGGCGCCGCCGGCGCGGTCGAGGCGATCTTCTCGCTGCTTGCGATCCGCGACCAGATCGCGCCGCCGACCCGCAATCTCGACGAGCCTTCGGTCGAGACGGCGCTCGATCTCGTGCCCCACAAGGCGAAGAAGATGTCGATCGACTACGCCCTGTCGAATTCCTTCGGCTTCGGCGGCACCAACGCTTCGCTGGTGTTCAAGCGCTTCGACGCCTGATCGGGCCTTGATCGGGGCCGCTTCGGCTTTCGCCACATTCCCGGCTAAAGTGCGCGAAACATCGCGGGCGGGCTTCGCGCCTAACGTCCCCGTGAGGGAGGAGACAGCGTGACGAGCGAGCCGACCGCGCCGGCCGCGGGCGACAGGCGCCCCGACGACATGATCGATCGTCTCGACCACGCGCCGGAGGCCGAGGCCGCTCCGCCGAGCGGGCCGGCGCCCGCCGAAACGGGCGCGGGCGAGGCGAAGCCGCGCAAACGACGCCGCGACGGCGCGCTGGTCGGCTATCTCAGCGGCGTCTTCACGCTCCTCACGCTTGCGACGCTCGCCATCGGCGGCGCGCTCTATTGGGGCAAGTCGGTCTTTGACCGGCCGGGGCCGCTCCAGCGCGACACGACCGTCATGGTCCAGCGCAACCAGGGCGTCACCGAGATCGCCGACAGCCTGGCGCGCGCCGGCGTGATCGACGACGCCAACATCTTCAAGCTCGGCGTCGCGGCCTATGGCGCGAAGGACAAGCTCCGCTTCGGCGAATACGCCTTTCCGGCGAAGGTGAGCATGCGCGAGGCGATGGAGATCATCGTCTCGGGCAAATCGATCGAGCACGCCTTCACGGTTCCGGAAGGCCTCACGAGCCTCCAGATCGTCGAGCGGCTTCGCGACCAGCCGCTGCTCACGGGCGAGATCAAGGAGGCGCCGCCGGAAGGCGCGCTGCTCCCCGAGACCTACAAGTTCACCCGCGGCGACTCGCGCGAGAAGCTGATCGCGCGGATGCGCCAGCACCGCGAGGAGGTGGTCGAGCGGGTCTGGCGGGAGCGCGATCCGGGCTCGACGCTGAAGAGCGTGGACGAGCTCGTCACTCTCGCCTCGCTCGTCGAGAAGGAGACCGGGATCGCCGAGGAGCGGCCGCGCGTCGCCGCCGTTTTCGCGAACCGTCTCGCGCGCGGCATGCGGCTGCAGTCCGATCCCACGATCGTCTACGGGCTCGTGGGCGGGCGGGGGACGCTCGGCCGCAGCCTGACCCGGGCCGACATCCAGTCCAGGACGCCGTACAACACCTATGTCGTGCCCGGCCTTCCGGCGGGGCCGATCGCAAATCCCGGCCGCGACGCGCTCGAGGCCGCGGCGCGGCCCGCCAAGACCAAGGACCTCTATTTCGTCGCCGACGGCTCGGGCGGCCACGCCTTCGCGCCGACGCTCGTCGAGCACAACCGCAACGTCGCGAATTGGCGACGCATCGAAAAGGCGCGCGGCGTGCCGGCCGACCGGCTGGCGCCCGACGAGCAGACGCCGGAGGCCTCGAACGAAGGCGCCGAGACCGCGAACGCCCCAGCGCCGACGCCCTCTGCCGCCAACAGTTCGAGCCCGCCGAAACCCGCCGCCAACGACCGTCGCCGTCCGCGCGAACAGCGATAGGGCTGTCCAAACGCTAGGGACGGGCCACGCTTTCCACGATTTGTCGCCTTCGCACATCGCCGCCGGTCGAAATGTGCGCCACGGACATTTGGGCGCGCGCATGCGGCTCCGCTGTGCTCAAAACAGGTCCCGCCGCGACTCCGCGGCCGAGCCGGAGCCCCACGCGCGATGCCGATCGCCAGCATGACAGGATTCGCTCGGGCCTCCGGCGCGCTCGGTCGGGCCCGCTGGGCCTGGGAGCTCAGGAGCGTCAACGCCAAGGGGCTCGACGTCCGGATGCGCGTGCCGCCGCAATGCGAGGCGATCGAACAGGCGGCGCGCTCCGCCGTGCCGGCGAGGCTGAAGCGCGGCTCGGTGCAGGCGAGCCTCACGCTCGAGCGCCCGGCGAGCGAGGCTCAGGTCCGGATCAACGAGGCGGCGCTTCAGGCGGTGCTCGCCGCAGCCGCGGCGATCGCGGAGCGCGTGCCGGGCGCAGGCGTCCCGTCGGTCGACGCCATCCTCGCCCAGCGCGGCGTGGTGGAATTCGTCGAGCCCGAGGAGACGGCCGACGAGCGCGCGGCCCTCGTCGAGGCGGTCGTCGCGGATTTCGCGCTCGCGCTCGAGCAACTGGCGATCGCCCGCCAAGCCGAGGGCGCGGCGCTCAATGCGGTGCTGGCCGAGCGGCTCGACGACATCGCGCGGCTGACGGCCCAAGCCGACGCCTGCCCGGCGAGATCGCCGGAGGCGGTGAAGGCCCGACTTTCCGAACAGGTGGCGGCGCTGCTCGGAACCGCCATCGCGCTCGATCCCGACCGGCTCCATCAAGAGGCGGCGCTGATCGCGACCAAGGCGGACGTCCGGGAGGAGCTGGACCGGCTTTCCGCGCATGTCGAGGCGGCGCGCACTCTGATCGTCGAGGGCGGCCCGGTCGGGCGCCGGCTCGATTTTCTCGCGCAGGAGTTCGGCCGCGAGTCGAACACGCTCTGCGCCAAGTCCAACGACCGCGCGCTGACCGCGATTGGCCTGGAGCTCAAGGCCGTGGTCGAGCAGTTCCGCGAGCAAGTCCAGAACGTGGAGTAGGCGATGGCCGAAACGGAACAGGCGCCGGAGCTCGCCCGGCGCGGCGTGATGCTCATCCTGTCGTCTCCCTCGGGGGCGGGGAAGTCGACGCTTACGCGCAACTTGATTGAGGCGGATCCGGAGGTCGAGCTGTCGATCTCGGTGACGACCCGGGCCAAGCGGGCGAGCGAGATCGACGGCCGGCACTATCATTTCATTTCGCGCAAGCGGTTCGATGAGATGCGCGCCGGCCGTGATCTGCTTGAGTGGGCCGAGGTCCACGGCAACTGCTACGGCACGCCGCGCCAGCCGGTCGAGGACGCGCTCGCGGCCGGCCGCGACGTGCTGTTCGACATCGACTGGCAGGGCGCGGCGCAGGTGCGGGAGGCTGTCGACGAGAACGTGGTCTCTGTCTTCGTGCTGCCGCCGTCGGCCGCGGAGCTGCGCGCCCGGCTCGATCGCCGGGCGGAGGACGCGCCGGACGTGATCGCGCGCCGTCTTCGCAACGCCGCGGTCGAGATCGGCCATTGGGCCGAATACGACTATGTCGTGATCAACGATGATCTCGACCGATGCTTCAACGAGATCCGCTCGATCCTCGAGGCCGAGCGTCTGCGGCGTTCCCGCCGTCTGGCCGTCGGCGCGTTCGCCGAGAGCCTCGCCGAGGAGCTCGGGGCCACGCTGTTGTGATGAGTGGAAGCGAGGACGGCGAGGAGACCGAAGAGGACGCCGGCGAACTGGCGGCCGCGCGGCTCGTCGAGAACGAGCGCATCAAGCTGATCGCGACGCTGCTGAACGCGCTGGCCTCGGGCTCGGTGCTCGCGGGGATCGTCATCCCGCTGGCGTCGGCGCTCGCCGGGACCATGCCGGCCGGGATCCAGCCCTCGATCGGTCGGCTTTTATTGGCGACCATGGTTTGGCTTTCGACGGGCTTCGTCCTACATTACTGGGCGACACGGGTTCTGGGAAAGCTCAAGCCATGACTGTCGAGACCTATCTGCTCTTCGTCGCGCCTCTGCTGGTGCTCGGTTTCGGCGCCTCCGTGATGGCTTTTCACGAGATGCAGCATCGCCGCGCCGAAGCGCGCCTTGTGAAGGTCCGCGCTGCACGAAACGTCAGGCGCTGAGCGCCGCCCGCGCCCTCGCGAGCGCCACAAAACCCTCGACCGGTATCTCCTCGGCCCGCCGGGTCGGTTCGATCCCTGTGGCCTGAAGCAGGGCCGCCGGGTCGCCGAGGCTCTTCAGGCTCTGTCTCAGCATCTTCCGGCGCTGGCCGAAGGCCGCCTGCGTCACGATTTCGAGATCCCGGACGGGGCAGGCGAGCGGCGCCGCCCGTGGGACGAGACGCACCACCGACGACGTCACATTGGGCGGCGGCGTGAAGGCCTGCCGGGCGACGTCGAAAGCGATCTTCGCCTCGCAGCGCCAGCCGCACAGCACGCCGAGCCTTCCATAGGCCTCGTCGCCCGGCTGGGCCACGATCCGCTCGGCGACCTCGCGCTGGAACATCAGCGTCAGGCTGTCCCACCAGGGCGGCCAGGCCTCCGTCGCGACCCAGCCCGTCAGGAGCGGCGTCGCGACGTTGTAGGGGAGGTTCGCGACCACCCGCGCCGGGCCGTCGCCCGCCAGCGCTCTCATATCGACCGACAGCGCGTCGCCCTCGACGATCTCCAGGCGGCCCGGATAGCGCCCGGCGATCTCCCCGAGCGCCGCGATGGCGCGGGAATCCTTCTCGATCGCCACGACGCGCGCCGCCCCCTCCGCGAGCAGCGCCCGCGTCAGCCCGCCGGGACCGGGCCCGACCTCGATCACCGTGACGCCTTCGAGCCGGCCGCTTGCGCGCGCGATCCGGCTGGTGAGGTTGAGATCGAGCAGGAAGTTCTGGCCGAGCGATTTCTTGGGCGCGAGCCCGTGCCGTTGGATGACCTCGCGGAGCGGCGGCAGGTCGTCGACCGGGCTCACGCGATGACGGGTTCGTGGGACAGCCGCGCCGCGAGGCCGAGCGCCGCCATCAGGCTGGACGGATCTCCCGCGCCAGTTCCCGCGATGTCGAAGGCCGTGCCGTGGTCGGGCGAGGTCCGCACGAAGGGCAGGCCGAGCGTGACGTTCACCGCGCGGTCGAAGGCGAGCGTCTTCACCGGGATCAGCGCCTGGTCGTGATACATGGCGAGCGCCGCGTCGTAGCGCGCGCGGGCGGCGGCATGGAACATCGTGTCGGCCGGGTGGGGCCCGGTCACGACGAGCCCCTCGGCCTTCAGGCGCTCGACGGCCGGCGCGATGACGCTTGCGTCCTCGTCGCCCAGCACGCCGTTCTCGCCGGCGTGCGGGTTGAGACCCGCGATCGCAAGCCGCGGCCGCTCGATCCGGAAGCGCCGGCAGAGGTCGCGGGCGACGATCCGGCCGGTCGCCACGATGTCGTCTTCGGTGAGCGTGGCGCAGGCTTTGGCGAGCGGCACATGGACCGTGACGGGGACGACCGCGATCTCCTCCGCCCAGAGCAGCATGACTGCGCGGACGGGGTTTCCCCAGAGGTTCTCAGAAAGCGCGCCGAGATATTCGGTGTGGCCGGGATGCGGGAAGCCCG
>NZ_RYFI01000003.1:184498-278225 GCF_004103825.1 Hansschlegelia zhihuaiae | reverse complement strand
GGCCCCCGCCATGGACGAGCTCGACGCCGCGCCGGATCGCCTCGATCACGGAGGCGGCGTCGCGGGCGTCGGGCCGTCCCGGCGCCGCCCGGCACGGTAGACCGACCGGATGGACGGGAAAGCGGTCGCCGAACAGCGCAAGCGCGCCCTCGGGCTCGGCCTCGGCGATCGGGACATCCAGCCCGACGAGCCGGGCGCGCGCCGCGAAGGCGGCCGGATCGCCGAGCGCGACAAAGGGCGGGACAGGCCGTGATCCGCGCGAGGCCCAGAGCGCGAGCGCGAGCTCCAGCCCGACGCCCGCGGGCTCGCCCATGGACAGCGCGAGCGGCGGGCCGGGCTGAGTCCCCGCTGCCATCGGCGTCGCCTCAGCGGCGCTGGATGACCGCGCGCTCCCTCAGCTGCGCGAGATACTTCTCGGACTGGGCCTGCGCCTCCTTGGCGCCGACCTCCTCCATCACCGACGCCTTGAGCGCGTTGTCGTCATTGATGTCCTTGCGCTCGCAGACTGCGATCATCTCCCAGCCCTGCTCGCCGCGCTGCGGCTCGGTGAGCCCGCCCAGCTTGGTCTTGGCCAGCATGTCGCTCATCTCCTTGCCGAGCTGCGCGCTCGAGCGCACCACCGGCTCCTTGACCGCGACGTCGCGCAGATTGGCGGCGAACTGGACGGCGCCGTCGCAGCCCGGGAAGCGGCCGCGCGCCCCGACGGCCTCGGTCTTGCGCTGGTTCGCCTGCGCTTCGCTCGCGCCCTTCGGCACCACGAAGATGACCTGGCGCAGCGAGTACTGGGTCGCCTTGTTGCTGACCTCGCCGCCCCGGCTTGACAGCGCGGCCGTGTAGTCGCGATTGGCGTATTGGGCGGCGTATTTGCGCCGGATGAACTGCGCCCAGCCGATCTCGGCGCGCAGCCTGTCCTTCAGCGTCTGGGCCGAGACGCCGCGCTGGCCGATCGCCTTGCTGAACTGGTCGACCGTCAGCTTGGTGCGCTGGGCGATCGAGGCGAAGGCCGCCTCGACCTGGGCGTCGCTCGGGGTCATGCCGTAGCGCTTGACCTCGGCGAGCTTGAGCTTCTCGTCGATCAGCTCGTCCACCGCGCTCTTGTCCGGCTTTCCGCCGGAAAGCTTGGCGAGCGCGGCGCGCGCCGCGACCTCGCTCGACAGGATCGGCTGCCCGTTGACCACGACCGCGATCGACTGGGCGGCGGCGGGCGCCGCGGACAGCGACGCCGCGGCGGCGGCGAGGAGGGCGGAAGCCAGAAGCCTGAAACGCGTCGTCGAAACCATCACAACCCTGTTCGTTCGGCGCTCGCAAAAGAAGGCGCGGGAAAAGCCGGGTCGTTTTTCAGGGTTCGGGGGCGCCGCGTCAACATGCGTCGCAACGAGACATGCGCCGTTTCCCAAGACTTTGACCGTGGGGCGGACGGCGTCAGCGCGTCGGGAAGCTCGCGACCGTGGAGCCGAACATGTCCTGATCGTCGTTGGCCGAGCTCTTGCTGCGGCTCGAGAAGCTGCCGCTTCCGAGCGTCCGGAGATCGACCCTGACCAGGAACTTGTGGTCGATGTCGTTGACCCGCACCGAATCGGTGTCGTTGTCGACCTCGCGGATATACGAGAACCCCAGCGACAGGCACTGCTCAATGTCGTTGACGCCGAAGCCGAGCTGGGTGCGGTCGAACACCTTGTAGTCGAAATTGTAGCGCGCGCCGCCCTCGACATAGACGTCGGGCGTCACGAACAGCCGCGCCCCGGTCAGCACGCCCTCGCGGATGTCGTCATAGCCCTGCAGCGGCTGCTCGTCGTAGCGGCCATAGATCACGTTCGCCTGGATGCGATCGAAGGTGGCGCGCGCCGCGAACTCGGCCGAGCGGAGCTTGAAGCCCTCGTCGTCGAGCCGGATGTGGCTGCCGAAGGAGAGATGCTTGTTGGGCGCGAAGTTCGCGCCGCCGACATAGTCGGAGCTGTCCTCGTCGAGCCCGGTGTCGACGCCGGTCCGCGTGGCGTCGAGCTTGTCGAACGAGTTCCGGCCCGCGAGGTGGAAGGATTGGCCGGCCAGCACGTTGAAGGTCGCGCCGCTCAGCGAGGTGAAAGTGTACTGCCCGCCGACATTGGCGCGGCTGCCGCCTTCGATCCGGTCGTAGCCCGAGAACTTGTTCCAGGCGAACAGCGTGCTCTCGTCGAACAGCAGGCTCTGGGCGTCCTCGTTCGGGAGCTTGCCGATCTCGCTCTCGTTCGGCCTCAGGATGATCTGCGCGATCGGCTCGATCTGGTGCGCGCCCATCGCGGTCTCGGCGATGAACGGGAAGCGGTATTCGAGGCCGACGCCCGCCATGCCGCGGAACAGCGCGTCCTGCCGCGCATCGAGGAACGGACCCATGCGCGGGTCTTCCTGCGGGTCGGTGTAGATCAGGTCGCCGCGGGCGAAGGCGAAGGGCGTCCAGACCTGGCCGATCGGATCGATGAAGCGGCGACGCCACTGCGCGTCGAGGGAGATGCGGCTGTAGGTCCCTTCCGCCCCGACCAGCGCATTGTCGGTGCGCGGCCTGAGCGTGCGATAGCGCGCATAATCGGAATCCTGCCGATAGACGTTGGTGGCGTTCAGGCTGAAGGACAGCTCGCCGCCCGCGATCGGGTTCTCGAAGGTGTAGTCGTAGTCGAGGACCGGCGCGACCCAGGGCAGGCGGTCCTGCTGGTCGTAGCGGGTCATGCCGTAGAACTGCCAGCCGCGCAGCTCGAAGAAGCTGCGGTCGCCCTGGCCGGTGAGGTAGAGCGTCGACGTGGCGTCGAGGCGCGAGCCCCACAGGTTGTAATCGCTGCGGATCCACTTGTCGGAGACCGCGTTGACGTCCCAGCCCCACTTCCACTTCTCGTTGATGTCGAACTCGCCTTGGGTCGAGACCGCCCAGCGATCCTTCTTGTCGCCCGGCCCGATCGTGAGGCCCGCGTCCTGGTGCCGGTTTCCGTTGCCGTCGAACACCGGCACCTTGTGGTCGAAGGTCCCGGTGTCGAGCTGGTGGATGCCGGCGGCGCGGATCGAATAGGCGCCGTTCATCAGCTGCTGGCGGTACTCGCCCTTCAGCATCACGCCCTGCTTGGTCGAGACGACCGGCGCGAGCGTGAGGTCGGAGGTCGGCGACAGGATCCAGTAATAGGGCGTCTCGATCAGGAAGCCGACGTCGCCGGACCGCGACACGCTCGGGGCCAGCACGCCGGACTTGCGCTTGACCGTCGGATCGGGGCTCGAGAAGAACGGTAGCCAGGCGATCGGCAGCCCGAACAGCTCGAAGGTCGCGTCCTCGTAATAGATCGTCTTCTCGTCTTCCCGCCAGATGATGCGCTTGGCCTTGACCTGCCAGAGCGGCGGCTTGTCGGGATTGTCGCGGCAGAGCTCGCAGGCCGTGTAGACGCCGCGGTCGAACACCATCAACTGGCCGTTCTCGCGACGGCCGCGCGCGGCCGCGAGATGCGTGCGGTTGGTGGTCTCGACGCGCAGCGGCTCGATGAAGCCCTGGCGGAAGTCGTCGGTGACGTCGAGGCTGTCGGCGTAGATCACGTCGCCATTGCGTTCGGTGAGCTTCACCTTGCCCGTGGCGCGGACCTTGTTGGCCTTCTGGTCGTAGGAGACTCGGTCAGCCTGCAGCGCGCGGCCGTCATAATAGATGTCGACGGCGCCGACGGCCGTCACGACCTCGCGGTTGTAGTCATAGACGAGCTCGCGGGCCTCCATCAGCATCCGCGCGTTCGGGTCCTTGGCGCTCATCGCGCGCTTGTCGACCGCGCCGCCGGACTTGCCGGCGCCGGGCTGCATGAATTTTGGCCCGTAGTCCCTGAAGCTCGGCGGCCGCGGCGGGAGCAGGTCGTCCTTGGGTGGGATGCCCGCCTCCTGGGCGGCCGCTGCTGCGGTGAGCATGGCCGTGGCGGCGAGCAGCGCGGACAGTCGCGCGCCGGCCGATCGGATCGGCCGGACGGGGCGCGGGTCGTGCGTCATCCGTCGTCCCGCCGTCACAGACCCCTCACGCTTACAAGCCGCCGCGCGCGAACGACGGGCCGCGCCGCGGAATGCGCACGCACAAAGCCCGGCGCCCCCGATGCGCGGGCGGCCGCAGGCTCGACATAAAGCATGAACGATCGACTCGCGCCATCGCCTTTCGCGGCGCCGCGCGCGCACGGATTCGTGCTGTGCGTGGCAAGAAACGCAGGGCTTTCGGCGGCTCGGACGCCGACCGATTGCGGGAACGCAAATCCGAAACGCATGGACCGACGCAGGGACGCAACAACACGCTCGCCGACGATGTTGCGCGCGTCCCGGCGCGCCAGAGTCCAGCCGGCGGAGGGCAGAGTGACGGGCAGGTGTTTACGGGAGATGACCGGACCGTGCGCGGTCCGCAGGGCGGCGACGCCCATAATGGGGTTTCCTACGCCCGCTCCCGCGTTCCGCCCGCGCATGTCGCCGTCGCTCCGCGACCGGAGCGCGGCCGCCCGCCCCGGTCATGCGGTCACATGACGGCCCGCGGCCGCGCCGCGCAAGGCGCGGGCGGACCGTGGCGCTGGAAGGCGAGGGGTGTGTCGTATAGAGGGAACACTTGACGCCCTCGTCCATGCCCGTTCATCCAAGGATCGCCTCTCCTCATGTCGAAGTCTCCTGCGCCGGCGGCCCCGCTGAAGATCGCCTTCCAGAAGCTCTCCGTCCCCGCCCATGGCGTGGTGGTCGTCCTCGCCGGCCCTGACCTCGCCTTCGGCGCCGCCGCCGCGTCCTGGACGGAGCCGGTTCATGCGGCGCTGATGCGCGCCGCCGCGGCCGAGCGCTTCAAGGCCAAGGTCGGCGCCTCCTTCGAGCTGCTCGCCCCCGCGCTCCGCGGCGTCGACCGGCTGATCGTGGTCGGGCTCGGCGACGGCAAAGAGCCGACCGACTGGGTGAAGCTCGGCGGCCAGATCCGTGGCGCGCTGCCGGCCTCGGCCGAGGACGTCGTCGTGCTGCTCGACGCCGCCGAGAACGCGCCGGACGCCGACGCCGCGGCCGACGTCGCCCTCGGCATGCGGCTCCGCTCCTATTCCTTCGACCTCTACAAGACGAAGAAGAAGGACGACGAGCCAGCGCCGCTCGGCAAGGTCACGCTCGCGGTAGCCGACGAGGCGGGCGCCAAGAAGGCCTGGAAGCTCAAGGAGGGGCTGGCCGAGGGCGTCGAGACCGCCCGCACCCTCGTCAACGAGCCTCCGAACATCCTGACCCCGACGGAGTTCGCGCACCGCGCCGAGGAGCTCGAGAAGCTCGGCGTCGAGGTCGAGGTGCTGGACGACAAGGCGCTCAAGAAGGCGGGCTTCGGCGCGCTGCTCGCGGTCGGTCAGGGCTCCGAGCAGGAGAGCCGCGTCGTCATCATGCGCTGGAACGGCGGCAAGAAGGACGACCAGCCGATCGCCTTCATCGGCAAGGGCGTGGTGTTCGACACCGGCGGCATCTCGATCAAGCCGGGCGCCGGCATGGAGGACATGAAGGGCGACATGGCGGGCGCGGCCTGCGTGGTCGGCCTGATGCGCGCGCTCGCTTCCCGCAAGGCCAGGGCCAACGTGATCTGCGCGATCGGCTGCGTGGAGAACATGCCGGACGGCAAGTCCTACCGCCCGGGCGACATCCTGACCTCGCTCTCCGGCCAGACCATCGAGGTCATCAACACCGACGCGGAAGGTCGCCTCGTGCTGGCCGACGTGCTCTGGTACGTCCAGGATAAGTACAAGCCGAAATTCATGGTCGACCTCGCGACGCTGACCGGCGCGATCCTGGTCGCGCTCGGCGTCGACAACGCCGGCATGTTCGCGAGCGACGACGAACTCGCCGAGAACATCTTCAAGGCCGGCAAGGCGACGGGCGAGACCGTGTGGCGCATGCCGCTCGGCCCGGAATACGACAAGCTGATCGACTCCAAATTCGCCGACATGAAGCAGACCGGCGGCCGCCACGGCGGCTCGATCACCGCCGCGCAGTTCCTGAAGCGTCACGTCAACGGCACGCCCTGGGCGCATCTCGACATCGCCGGGACGGGCATGGGGTCGCCGGCGAGCGACATCAACAAGAGCTGGGGGTCGGGCTGGGGCGTGCGCCTGCTCGACCGGATGGTGCGGGACAATTACGAGGGGTGAGCGTGTCCCATGGATCCGCTGGTCGCCTGCTGACGGCGGCGCGGATATCGCGCATTCTCACGCGCCATGACCGAGATCCTTTTCTACCACCTGACCAGCCAGCCGCTTGACCGGGCGCTTCCGGCGCTGCTGGAAAAGTGCCTCGGGCGGAACTGGAGAGTCGTGGTGCAGGCCACGGGACCGGACCGTGTTTCGGCGCTCGACGACGCGCTCTGGACGACCAGCGACGAGAGCTTCCTGCCGCATGGCGCGGACGCCGACGGGTCGGAGGAGCCGGTCTGGCTCACGACCACCGACCAGAACCCCAACGGCGCCGCCGTCCGCGTGCTGGTCGACGGCGCGGAGCCGCCGGACCTCGGCGCTTACGAGCGCGCGCTCGTGATGTTCGACGGCCATGACGCCGAGGCGCTCGACGCCGCCCGGACGCAGTGGAAGGCGCTGAAGGCGCAGGGCCACACGGTCACCTATTGGCGCCAGGGCGACGACGGGCGGTGGAAGCGCGAGGCGTGACGCGCCTGCTCGGCGGAGCGCGTGGCGGGGCGGCCGTCGGCGGGAGTTGTCGCGCCCCGGCCGTCGCCTAGAACCCGCGCCATGGCCGGCGATGCGAGGGATGTCGCCGCGGCCTCGACGGAAGGAGCGGGCGATGGAGCATAGGCGGCTAGGACGATCGGGACTGATGGTCCCCGCGCTCAGTTTCGGCGCAGGGACGTTCGGCGGCTCGAACGAGTTCTTCCAGCGTTGGGGCCAGACCGACGTCGACGAGGCCACGCGGCTCATCGACATCTGCCTCGACGCCGGCGTCAATTTCTTCGACACCGCGGACATCTACTCGAACGGCGCCTCCGAGGAGATTCTCGGCGCGGCGCTGAAGGGAAAACGCGGCCGGGCGCTGATCTCGACCAAGGCCACGTTCCGCAGCGGCGAGGGCGCGAACGAGGTCGGCTCGTCCCGTTACCACCTGATCCGCGCCTGCGAGGGCAGCCTGAAGCGCCTCGGGACGGATCACATCGACGTCTATTTCATGCACGGCTTCGACGCGACGACGCCCGTCGAGGAGACGCTGCGCGCGCTCGACGACCTCGTGACCAGCGGCAAGATCGGCTATATCGGCGCCTCCAACTTCTCCGGCTGGCACCTGATGAAGTCGCTCGCCGTCTCGGAGCGCTACGGCCTCGCCCGCTACGTGGTCTACCAAGGCTACTATTCGCTGGTCGGGCGCGACTATGAGTGGGAGTTGATGCCGCTCGGGCTCGACCAGGGCGTCGGGCTGATGGTGTGGAGCCCGCTCGGCTGGGGCCGCCTCACCGGAAAGATCAGGCGCGGCCAGCCCAATCAGAGCGGCCGCATCGCCTCGGGCGGCGCCGTGGGCGGCCCGAAGGTTGACGACGAATACCTGTTCAGCGTGGTGGACGCGCTCGACGAGGTCGCGGCCGAGACCGGCAAGACCGTGCCGCAGGTCGCGCTCAACTGGCTGCTCGGTCGGCCGACGGTCGCCAATCTCGTCGTCGGCGCCCGCAACGAGGAGCAGCTCAGGGCCAATCTCGGCGCTGTCGGCTGGAGCCTTTCGGTCGAGCAGGTCGAGCGGCTCGACGCGGCCAGCCGCCGGACGCCGGCCTATCCCTATTGGCACCAGACGGATTTCGACGAGCGCAACCCGAAACCGACGCGCTGGTGACCGCGCCGCGTCAGGGTCGCGGTCCCCAGTGGGGTTTTCGTCATTCCGGTCTTGTCCCGGGATCCATTATCTCCGCGAGATCAATGACGTGGCGGCGTCAGCGGCAATGGGTCCCGGCGCTTCGGCCGGACGACGGGCGGAGTTTCCCAGTCTGGATCTGAATCGACGCCGCCTCAGTCGGTGACCAGGCCCCGCATCCTCACCACCTCGAAATTGCGTCCGACGACCTGGCGGAGTTCGTCGTTCAGCCGGCCGTTGTTCCAGCGGTCGTCGGGCGTTCCGGAAAGGAACCAGTCGCTGCCGTTGTCCGCGACGAACATGCCGTGGGTCTTGAGCGCCCTCAGGATCGCCTTGGTCGGCTTCGAGAAGTTCGCCGGAATCCTGTAGCTCGCCTTCAGCCGCACCCGCATGCCCATAGGCGGCAGGTCGGGATCGCGGTCCGACGAGGCGAAATGGGTGGCGGGCGGCACATAGGCGCGCCGCGAGCGCGAGACCGTGAACCTGAGCGCGTGCCGGATTCTGCCCGTCGACGCCTCGTCATAGCGGACGAGGCCGGGGAAGATCGGCAGGCCGGCGGCGTCCGCGCTGGTCCAGCCGGGCTTCGCGGTCGGCCGCACGTCATTGTCGTCGAGGTGGAAGATCGCGCCGGAATCCGCGTTCCAGCCGCCGTCGGTCCTCGGAAAGGCGCGGTAGAGCTCGTAGAGCCGGTCATTGTCCCGGTCGACCACCAGCACGTGGCGGTCGCCGCCGAACGTGCCGCCGTCCGGCCGGAACCCCTCGATCGGCGCCTTCCGCGGCACGGGGTAGGGGCCTTTGTCGCTCTCGTCGCCATAGGCGGTGAACTTGATGCGGACTTCGGGCTGACGGCGCGAGACCACGACATAGGGGATGCCGATCCGCGCGCCCCGATAGGTCCCGGCGCCGAAATCCGGATGCAGCCCCGTGTCGAGGCCGATCGAGGCGATCAGCCGGTCGGAGTCCGGATCGACCGGCTCGTCCGAAACGTCCGTGTTCCAGTCATTGGTCTTGGGGAAGGGCACGGCGCCGCGGAGGCTCGCGCCGACGCCGGTCGCGGCGCCGGCCATCGAGCCATATTGCGGCTCGGCTCCGAGCGCCGGCGCCCCGAGGCCCAGCAGGACGGCGGCGAGCGTCAGACTGAGCTGGGGCGTCATGTCATCACCCTGGAGCGGCGAGAGCCCGTGTCACCCCAAACGTGCCCCGTTTCGCAAGCGGCGGCAACGTCGATGAGAGAAGTGATCAGCAGATAAGCCAGCCGGCGCCGGCCAGAGCCGCGCCAACCACACGCGAATTCCTGATCCGTACTTTCACGGACTTGAATGCGACTGGCTGGCGGTCTTCCGTCGTCTGTCCTGTAAGGAGAGACGACGATGGTCGCGACGATCGACATCTTCGAAGGCAGCGACGTCACCACGTCATACCAGACGATCTACGTCAACGTCATCCTGTTCGGCTCCATCATCGAGCGCGGCGACGGCGAGATCACCCTCGGGCTGGTGGCGCGGCCCGATATCGGCTTCGTCCCGAGCGAAGACCAGAAGCAGATGAAGATCGTCCTGCGCGGCGAAGGCGTCACCTTCAACGGCGAGGGCGACGTCACGGGCGGCACGGTCAAGTCGGTCGACTTCATCAACAAGCTCGGCCTGGTGGCCCAGCTCACCGGCTATCCGATGGACGCCCAGGAGCTCTACGAGGCGTTCCAGAAGGCGCTCGAGTTCGACTTCACGCCGGTCTACGACATTCTCTACAACCGCGTTCCCTACGTCGTGAACGGCTCGCGCTTCGGCGACGTCTTCGGCGCGGCCGCGCTTGGCGACACCTTCTTCGGCAATGGCGGCGACGACGTGCTGAGCGGCGCGCTGGGCGACGACCTGATCCACGGCGGCAAGGACGACGACAGGCTGGCCGGCGGCGAGGACGACGACAAGGTCTTTGGCGAGGACGGGAATGATCTGGCGAGGGGCGACGCCGGGCAGGACCTGGTCGATGGCGGCGCGGGTGACGATGTCCTCACCTTCTCGGCCGGCAGGGACACGCTGAAGGGCGGGACCGGAAACGACTTTCTCAATCTCGAGGAAGCGCCGTCGGCGGAGCCCATCACCGTCGATCTCGGCAAGAGCCAGATCAAGATCGGCGCCGACGTCTCGAAGATCTCCTCGATCGAGGGGCTGGTCGGCGGCTCGACCAATGGCGGCGACCGCTACATCGGCGACGGCAAGGACAATTTCTTCGCGCCGCAGGGCTTCGACCAGGAGATCGACGGCAAGGGCGGCCACGACCGGCTGATCTTCTACCGGCACGATTCCTTCTTCGGGTTCGCGACCCGCGACACGAGCGTGACGCTCGACGCGAGCAAGGGGGTCGCGGGCGTGTTCTTCGAAGCCGAGGCGATCAGGTTCAGGAACATCGAGTCCTTCGCCGGCTCCCACGGCGCTGACACGCTGATCGGCTCCGAGCGCGACGAGGAGTTCCTGCCGCTGCAGGGCTGGGATTCGGTCGACGGCGGCGGCGGGATCGACACGCTGTCCTACGAGCTCGACCTCGTGGTGCCGGATTCGAGCGCGACCAAGCAGGGCGTCACGGTCGACCTCGCGAAGAACAAGGCGACCGGCACGTCCGGCGAGACCGACACGATCAGGAATTTCGAGAACGTCACGGGCTCGACGCTCGGCGACGACCTTTCGGGCGACAAGCGCGCCAACGAACTTCTCGGCCTCGACGGCGCCGACAGCCTGACGGGGGGCAATGGGAACGACACGCTCGACGGCGGTCTCGGCGCCGACGGGCTCACGGGGGAGGGCGGCCGCGACGTCTTCGGCTTCTCGACCGCGCTCGGGGCCGGGAATGTCGACCAGATCGTCAAGTTCTCGGTCAAGGACGACACGATTGAACTCGACCGCTCCGTCTTCAAAGGCCTGAAGACCGGCGGCCTCGACGCCGACGCCTTCGTCATCGCCAAGGCTGCCAAGGACGACGAGGACCGCGTGATCTACGACGCGAGATCCGGCGCGCTGCTGTTCGACGCCGACGGCAAGGGCGGCGACGACGCCGTGAAATTCGCGGAGCTCGACCGCAACCTCGCGCTGACCGAGAAGGACTTCGTGGTCGTCTGAGCCCATTGGGTCGGGACGCGCCCGGCCCCTTGCGCCCTGGCCGGCCAAGCCATACAATTGCAAGATCGTATGGCTGATAGAGAGGCGCATGTGACGCTCGCCGATCGCTGGGCGCCGAGCCTCTCGCCCGAGGCCGGCCCGCTCTACCTGCAGATCGCGAATTCGATCGCCGACGCGGTGAAGACCGGCGCGCTCCGGGAGGGCGACCGGCTGCCGCCCCAGCGCGCGCTCGCGCAGGCGCTCTCGGTCGATCTCACCACCGTCACGCGCGCCTATGCCGAGGCGCGCCGCCGCAACCTGCTGGACGCGGTGACGGGCCGCGGGTCCTTCATCGCCGGGCGGGGCGATCCGTCGGCGCCGCCGCTCGATCTCGGCATGAACATTCCGCCTCCGCCGCGCGGCGTCCGGCTGGCCGACGAACTGGAGCGCAGCGTCCGCGACCTCGCCGCCCGGTCGAATCTCGACGCGCTGATGTCCTACCATCCGGGCGCGGGCTCGCCGGCCGACAGGGCGGCCGGCGCGGCGTGGCTGAGGCCGACGCTCGGGAGCGTCGACCCTGACCGCATCCTCGTCGCGGCGGGCGCGCAGTCCGCCATGGCCTCGATCGCCACCATGCTGGCGGGCGCGGGCGACGAGGTCGCCTGCGAGCCGCTGGTCTATCCGGGCCTCCTGTCGATCGCGCGCCATCTGCGGCTCGAGCCCGTCGCGATCGAGGCAGACGCGGACGGCATGTCGCCGGAGGCGCTCGACGCGCGCTGCCGCAAGGCGCGGCCCGCTTTCGTCTATCTCAACCCAACGATCGGCAACCCGACCTCGATCACCATGCCGGATGCGCGCCGCCGCGCTCTGATCGAGGTGGCGCGGGGCCATGGCCTGGCGCTGCTCGAGGACGACCCCTATTCGCCGCTCGCGGGCGACGCGCCGCCGCCTTTGGCGGCGCTTGCACCCGACGTTGTCTGGCACGTCCACACGGTTTCGAAATGCCTGACGCCGGGATTCCGGATCGCCTACGTCGTGGCGCCGTCGGCCTCCGCGCGCTCGGACCTTGCGGCTGCGCTGAGGGCGATGAGCCTCATGGCGCCGCCTCTAATGGCCGCCGTGCTCGGCGGCTGGATTCGCGACGGCGTCGCCCGCGAGTTCCTGGACGGCGTCCGGACCGAGGCGGCGGCCCGCCAGATCCTCGCCCGCCGGGCGCTGCCGGTCGCGCAGCGCGCGCATCCGAACGGTCTGCATGTCTGGCTGCCGCTCGCCGAGCGCTGGGACCGGCGCCGCGTCGCGGACCGCGCCAGGGCGCAGGGGCTTGCGGTGGTTCCGTCCGACGCGTTCAGCGTCAGCGCCCGGCCGCCCGTCGACGCCATCCGGATCTCGCTGGGCGCGATCCCGGAGCGCGCCCGGCTGGCGGCGGCGCTCGCGACGCTCGCCGGCGTGCTCGAGGACGACCGCGGCGCGCTGCACGACGTGGTGTGATCAGGGCCGCTCGCGGCCCTCACCAGCCGTTCGCGTCGTCCTCCTCGCCGACCCGGACCAGCCGCGCCTCCGCGGCCTTGTGGTAGTACTGGCTTGCGACCAGCCAGCCTTTCAGCGGCCTCAGCGGCGGCAGCAGCGTCGCCAGCATGATGGGGAAGGTCGTGAAGACGTGGACCCAGTAGGGCGCCTGATAGGCGAGCTCCAGCCACACCGCGAACAGCGCCGAGGGCAGGCACGCGAAGGTGATGGCGAAGAAGGCCGGGCCGTCGGCCGGGTCCGCGTAGGAATAGTCGAGCCCGCAGACCTCGCATTCCGGCTTCAGCTTCAGGAAGCCGTCGAACATGTGCCCCTGCCCGCAGCGCGGACAGCGCCCGCGCACGCCGACATCATAGGGCTCGAGGCGCGGATAGGCGGTCTCCGACATGGCGGCGGCTCCTCCGGGTCGCCGATCGAAAGTCGATCGGCGCGACGCAACGAAGGTAGCCCGGATACATACAATGTCAATATTGCACGCAAACGTATGCCGCATAGCTCGCATGCGGTGGACGAACTCGCCGCTCCGACGACATTGGCGTGATCGCCCTCCCAGCGTCGCGTTCGCCGCCCCATCTAGGCCGCGCATGACGCGCTCCCTCCGCCTCGCCGCCGCGGCCTTCGCTCTGGTCTGTCTCGCCGCCGGTCCCGGCCTCGCCCAGGAGGCGGGCGGCCGGCCGAACCCGACCGCGCTGCCGCCGGACGCGAGCGCGAAGGCCACGGTGGTCGCGGCCGACGACACGCTCGCCTACAAGATCTCGGTCGAGCAGGTGCCGATGCACGATCCGAAGGGCGAGAAGGTCGCCGAGATCGTGGTCACGAGCTACGTGCTGGACCGCACCGACTCGACCAAGCGGCCGATCACCTACGCGTTCAATGGCGGGCCGGGCGCGTCCTCGGCCTGGCTCAATTTCGGCGGGCTCGGCCCCAAGCGGCTCGCCTTCGGCAATCAGGGCAACGCGCCCTCCGATCCGCCGTCCATGGTCGACAACGCCGAGACCTGGCTGGCCTTCACCGACCTCGTCTTCGTCGACCCCGTGGGCACGGGCTACAGCCGGGCGACCGGCTCGACCGACCCCTTCTATTCGGTCGAGGGCGACGTCTCGACGCTGTCGCGGGTCGTGGCCAAGCACCTCGCGTCGAAAAACCGGCTGATGTCGCCGGTCTATCTCGCAGGCGAGAGCTATGGCGGCTTCCGCATCCCGCGTATCGCACGCGAGCTGCAGAGCCGCGACGGCGTCGGCGTGCGCGGCCTCGTCGCGGTGTCGCCGGTGCTCGACTTTTCGATCCGCGACGGCGAGCAGACTTCGCCGATCCCATGGGTCAACGCGCTGCCCTCGCTCGCGGCCGCCAAGCGCGAGCGCGACGGCAAACGCGACCTGACGCGCGCCGACCTCGCGGACGTCGAGGCCTACGCCACGGGCCAGTTCATGACGGACCTGATGAAGGGCCCGAGGGACAAGGAGGCGGTCGAACGGTTGGTCGCCCGGGTGTCTGAGCTGACCGGCGTCGACAGCGAGCAGACGCGGCGGCTCGGCGGGCGCGTCGACATCGCGGCCTTCGCGCGCGAGTTCCAGCGGGGGCAGGGGAGGGTCGGCTCGCTCTACGACGCCAACGTCACCAGCTTCGACCCGTATCCGGCGTCGCGACGCGGCGAGTTCGACGACCCGATCCTCGACGGCGCAAGGGCGCCGCTGACGCGCGCCGCGGTCGACTTCTACGCCCGCGACATGGGCTACCGGGTCGACCGCCGCTACGAGCTGATCTCGGGCGAGGCGAACCGGCAGTGGAAATGGGGAAGCGGACGGTCCTCGCCTGAATCCGCGGGGGCGCTGCGCGAGGTTTTGGCCGCAGACCCGAAGGTCCGGGTGATCGTCGCCCATGGCGCGACCGATCTCGTCACGCCCTATATGGAATCCAAGATGGTGCTGGACCAGCTGCCGGCTTTCGGCGATCCGGCCCGCGCGGCGCTCAAGGTCTATCCGGGCGGCCACATGTTCTACACCCGCGACGGCTCGCGCGCGCAGTTCACCGCCGACGTCAAGGCGCTCTACGAGGCGACGGAGAAGTAGCGGCCGGCGGTCATTTCGTCGGGTCGAACTCGATGCCGTCGCCGATCTGGTCGACTGTCGGGCCTTGGGAAGCGGGCGCCTTGCGCCAGACCTTGGTCTCTTTGTCGTCGTCGATCCGGCCCTTGGCGTCGCTCATCCGGCCGCTCGGATAGTTGATGCTGACGGTCTCGGTCTCGCCCGAGTTCCGCTGGGTGTCGGTCCGGTCGTAGCCGATCAGCCGCAGCGTCCCGTCGATCAGGCGGAACGTGAAGTCGATGTTGGACATGCCCCAGCCGCCGGCGTTGGCGAACAGCGAGATCGCGACCCGCACCGAGCCGCGCGAGATCGAGAGGCCGTCTTCGGGCGAGAAGGCGTCGTCGATGTTGGGCTGCGTCCGGCGCGGGATCAGGGTCGCGTTCTGAACGGCGAGACGAAAACCGTCCTTCGTCGCGAGCGCGACGCCGAGGATGCGCGGATTGGTGTCGATTTGGTCGCCGCCGATCCCGCCGGAATTGTCGATCACGAGTTTCGGGTCCGTCCCGTGCAGCACGAAGGCGGCGTCGGGCCGTCCGTCGCCGTCGAGGTCGCCGGTCGCCTTCGCCTCGACGATCCAGCCGGCGGGCGCGAAGCCTTCTACGGCCGAAGCCGTCGCGGCGAGCGTCGGGATGACGGCCGGAGGCAGGTCGTCCCAATCAAACGCGAAGGCCGGCGTCGCCAGGCTGAGCAGGAGGGTTGCTCGGAAGGTATGGCGGCAGGTCTTCGGGCGCATCATGGGCCTCCGGCGGCGGCGCGGTGACGGATGTCCGCCAGTCGAGCTTCAGGGCGGCGATGATGCCGAGCGACGCGAAGCCAAGGAAGACCCAGCCCGACGCCGCGCCGATCGCGACGCCCGCGATCGCCTCGCCGGTGACGGCGCCGAGCGACGTCATCGCGCCCCAGCCGAGCAGCGCGCCGCCGAGGCACATCTCCGCCGCCTCCCGGCGCGTGAAGCCCGCGACCGCGAATCGGCCGGAGGACAGCGCCGCGCCGCAGGCGCCGATGATGAAGCCGAGCAGGATGACGACGTGCTCGGTGAATTCGAAGCCCTGCAGCGGCGCCTTGAGGCCGCCGACGCCTGCGTCCAGTCCCGGAAGGGCGACCGGCGCCAGATGGAGCGCCGTCGCGATCCAGCGTGCGACGATGACGCATTCGGCGATCAGCCCGAGCGGCTCGCCTGCGGCGTAGCTCGCGGCGACCAGCGCGCCGAGCAGCGCGCCGGCCGCCGGCGCCGGCCAGGGTTCGACGGCGAGCCGGGTCGCAAGGCTTCTTGGGTCGGGCCCGGGTCTCGGGCGCCGCGACCATAGCGCCGCGGCGATCGCCAGGATGATGGCGGTCTGCGCCGTGAGCGCTCCGGGGAAGCCGAAAGAGGACGGCAGCGAGGGGGAGGGCGCGTCGCCGATGGCGATGCGCCACGTCCACGGCCAGAGCGCGACGCCGAGCACGAAGCCTCCGAAGGTCGCGAGCAAGGCGGGCGCGGCGACCAGCGACCCCTCGCCGAGCCGGCGCATGTGCACCATCACGCCCCCGCGGGCGATCACGCTGCCGACGCCGAAGACGAAGGCGGAGATCGGCAGCAGCCAGCTGATGGGGCCGACGCGCGCGTTTTCGGGCGTTTGGGCCGCGCCCGCCAGCGCAAGGCCGCCCAGAGTGAGCGCCGCCGCGACCGCGAGGGCGGTGAGAAAGCCGAGAAGCTGTCCGGCGTCGCGCAGCACGAGGAAATCGCGCCAGGCCCGCACCAGCGAGAGTTCGCCGCGCTGGAGCGCGACGCCGAACACCAGGCCCGCGACCAGCGCCCAGCTCCGCGCGCCGAAGGACCCGTCGACCGCGGCGAGCAGAAGCGCGCCGACCAGCGCCGCGGCGAACAGCGCGGCCGCGATCAGCGGCCGCGGCTTCGACAGCCGTTTCCAGAAGAGAGGCCGGGTCACGCTGCGGCCGCCTCCTCGAGCTCGGCGTTGGCGCCGAGCCAGGTCTCTTCGGCCTCCGCGAGCGCTTGCGTGAATTCCGCGCGGCGCTTGCCGAGTTCCGCGGCCTTCTCGGGCTTGTCCGGGAAGCCCTGGCCCGCGGCGAGCTCGGCGTCGATCCGCGCGATCTCGCTCTCGCACTGGCCCATGATCTCCTCGAGTGAGGCGACCTTCTTCTTGAGCGCGCCGACGTCGACCCTCTTCGCCCCGGCTTCCGACGATTTGCCGGTGCCGGAGCCGGCGTTCTTAGACGCGCGGCCCGCGCCGTCGGCCGAGAGGATGTAACGGCGGTAGTCGTCGAGATCGCCCTCGAAGGCCCGGACCCCGCCATCCGCCACCAGCCAGAGCCGGTCGGCGGTGGCGTCGAGCAGATGCCGGTCATGGCTGATCAGGATGACCGCGCCCGGGAACTCGTTCAGCGCCTGGGCGAGGCTCTCGCGGCTGTCGATGTCGAGATGGTTCGTCGGCTCGTCGAGGATCAGCAGATGCGGGCCCTCGAACACCGCAAGCCCGAAGGCGAGCCGCGCCTTCTCGCCGCCCGACATCTTCTCGACTTTGGTGTCGGCGCGCGGCCCCGAGAAGCCGATCTGCGCCGTCCGCGACCTGACCTGCGCTTCCGCGGCGCCCGGCATCTTGCGGCGGACATGGTCATAGGCCGAGCCCGTGAGGTCGAGGTCTTCGAGCTGGTGCTGGGCGAAGAAGCCGACCAGCGTCCTCTCGGACTTTGAGAGCCGGCCGCCGCTGGGCTGAAGCCGCCCCGCCAGCAGCTTTGCGAAGGTAGACTTGCCGTTGCCGTTGGCGCCGAGCAGCGCGATGCGGTCGTCGGGATCGATCCGGAGGTCGAGCTTCTTCAGGATGGTGAGGTCGCCATAGCCGGCCGAGACGCCGTCGAGCGCGATCAGCGGCGGGGCGAGCTCCTTCTCGGGAGCGGGGATCTGGAACGGCACGACGCTGCGTTCGATGACAGCTGCGATCGGCTGCATCTTCGCGAGCCGCTTGACGCGCGACTGGGCCTGCGTCGCCTTCGAGGCCTTGGCCTTGAAGCGCGCGATGAAGGCTTCGAGCCGGGCGCGCTCGTCGGCCTGCGCCTTGGCGGCCTTCTGGTCGAGCGCGAGCTTCTCGCGCCGGCCGGCGTCGAAGCGCTCGTAGTCGCCCTTCCAGAGGGTGAGCTTGCCGTTGTCGAAATGCAGGATGTGGTCGACCGAGGCGTTCAGCAGGTCGCGGTCATGGCTGATGACCAGCACGGTGCGCGGGTATTTGGCGAGATAGTCCTGCAGCCAGAGCGTGCCTTCGAGGTCGAGATGGTTGGTGGGCTCGTCGAGCAGCAAGAGGTCCGGCTCGGCGAACAGAACCGCGGCGAGCGCGACGCGCATCCGCCAGCCGCCCGAGAAGTCGGAGCAGGGGCGCTGCTGGGCGGCCTCGTCGAAGCCGAGGCCCGACAGGATCTTGGCCGCGCGCGACGGCGCCTCATAGGCGTCGATGTCGATCAGCCGGGTGACGATGTCCGAGATGCGGTGCGGGTCGGTCGCGGTCTCCTGCTCGGCGAGCAGGGCGGCGCGCTCCGTGTCGGCGGCCAGCACGACGTCGATCAGCGCTTCGGGGCCCGAGGGCGCCTCCTGGGCGACCCTGCCGAGACGCGCTGCTTTCGGAATCGTGATCGCGCCGTCGTCGGGCTGGATGTCGCCGGCGATCAGCTTGAACAGCGTGGTCTTGCCGGTGCCGTTCCGTCCCACGACGCCAACCCGCGCGCCATCAGGAAGCGCGACGGTCGCGCCGTCGATCAGGGTTCGGCCCGCGATGCGGGCCGTGAGGTCGTTCACGTGGATCATGGCGGGGCCCTTGTGCCGCCGATGTTGCGGCGCGGCAAGAGGGCAGGCGGGCGCACCAGCAGGCGAGGGGCTGAAACTCAACTGTCATGGATTGGTAGCATCCCTGACATCGATGGCGGGCATTTGGAGCTCATCCAATTCCAAATTCCCACCAGGGGCAGGACATGACAGCGGACAATTTCAACGGGGCCGCCGAACGGCCGGTTGAGGCCGTGGACGACGAGGCGATCGGCATCGACCGGCCGGGCCTCCACGCCGCGCCGGGCGCGCGGCCGCAGAACGAAAGCTTCGGCGACGTGCTGGCGCGCAACATAGCGCGCCGTTCCTTCCTGCTCGGCGCCGCGGCGAGCGTCCCGGTGCTGATGACCAGTGCCTCGCTGCCGTCGCTGATCGGCGAAGCCGAGGCCGCGCCGGGCTCGCGGCTGAAGTTCAAGCCGATTGAGCCCAGCCAGGCCGATCGCATCATCGTGCCGGAAGGCTACGAGCACACTGTCCTTGCGAAGTGGGGCGACCCGATCTTCGAGGGCGCGCCGGAGTTCCAGGTGGGCGCCCAAACCGCTGAGAAGCAGCGCCAGCAGTTCGGCTACAATTGCGACTTCGTCGGCTTCTTCCCGCTCAACGACGAGCGCCGCGCGCTGCTCTGCGTGAATCATGAGTACACCAGCGGCCCCGAGATGTTCCGCGACTACGTGCCGGGCGAGAAGAAGCGCGAGGCGGACGTCGAGATCGCGGCCCACGGCGGCTCGGTGATCGAGATCAAGAAGACCGAAGGGGTCTGGGAGCTGGTCAAGAGCGACCGCTACAACCGCCGCATCACCGGCGACACGCCGATGCGCATCACGGGCCCGGCCGCC
The DNA here is from genome assembly GCF_004103825.1 of Hansschlegelia zhihuaiae. Taxonomy (GTDB): domain Bacteria; phylum Pseudomonadota; class Alphaproteobacteria; order Rhizobiales; family Methylopilaceae; genus Methylopila; species Methylopila zhihuaiae. The sequence continues at coordinate 259,057 of NZ_RYFI01000003.1, read as the reverse complement.
GGCCATCGGCTGATGAAGACCTCGGCCGATCCGGAAGGCGTGAACGTCCTCGGCATGCTCAACAACTGCTCGGGCGGCAAGACCCCGTGGGGCACCTGGCTGACCTGCGAAGAAAACTTCAACCAGTACTTCGCCAACAACGAGCAGGCCGAGGACGAAGAGGTCAAGGAAGTCCACTTCCGCTACGGCGTGACCGCGGGCGCCACCGGCCGTCTCTGGGAGAAGTTCTACGACCGCTTCGACGTGACCAAGGAGCCGAACGAGGCGTTCCGCTTCGGCTGGGTAGTCGAGATCGACCCCTACGACCCGAACTTCACGCCGCGCAAGCGCACCGCGCTCGGCCGCGCCAAGCACGAGGCCGCGACCTGCGTGCTCGCTCCGGACAACCGCGTCGTGGTCTACACCGGCGACGACCAGCAGTTCGACTACGTCTACAAGTTCGTCTCTCGCGGCCGCTACAATCCCGGCCGTCGTCAGGACAATTTCGACCTTCTCGACAACGGGACGCTCTATGTCGCGAAGTTCGAAGACGACAACACCGGCCGCTGGATCGAGCTGTCGATGAAGAACCCGACGCTCGCCAAGCTCTTCAAGAACGACGGCGAGATCCTGGTGAAGACGCGCCTCGCCGCCGACGCCGTCGGCGCGACAGCGATGGACCGCCCGGAGGATTGCCAGCCGAACCCGGTCGGCGGCAAGGTCTACCTCACCATGACCAACAACTCGGCCCGTACGACGCTGCGCGAGGACGAAGGTGAGATCGCGGCGAACCCGCGCGTGCCGAACTTCGGCGGCCACATCATCGAGCTGACCGAGAAGGGCGGCGATCACGCCTCCGAGACCTTCGAGTGGGAGATCTTCCTGCTCTGCGGCAATCCGGAGATCGATCTCAAGACCAAGAAGAGCGAACTGGAGCCGGGCCTGGCGTCCGGCGCGACCTTCTTCGCCGGCTACGCCGATGCCTCAAAGCTCGGCAAGGTCGCCTCGCCCGACAACATCGCCTTCGACAGCCAGGGCAATCTCTGGATCGCGACCGACGGCCAGCCGTCCAACACCGACATCGGCAACCCGAATGACGCCCTCCACGTCGTGCCGACCGACGGTCCGGACCGCGGCTATCTCCGCCAGTTCCTGAGCGGCCCGAAGGGCTCCGAGGTCTGCGGGCCGGAGTTCTCGGGCGACGAGACGACGGTGTTCGCCGCGATCCAGCATCCGGGCGAAGGCGGCGGCTTCCCCAACACGATCAGCCGCTGGCCCGACAACGCGCCCTACGCGCGTCCCGCGGTGATCGCCGTTCGCCATCGGAACGGCCGCAAGATCGGCCGCTGACGGGGCGACCAGCCTCAGACTTGAGAACCCGGGCCGGCGACGGCCCGGGTTTTCTTTTTTCGTTTACGCTTTGCTTCATCGGGCGGGCGATCAACAGTTTAGGCGGCGGCTTGGACTTGTGATCGAGCCGCAATTGCGGAATGCTGGAAGTGTCGGCGGCTTCGATCGCCGTCCAAGAAGGGTTTCGGAGGGTCGGGGAACATGGCAGGCAGGCTGCAGAGCCGTTGGCGCTCGCTCGTCGGCGGGGCGCTCTTTCTTGGGCTGTCGGCGGCCAGCGCCACCTCCGTCGCGGCGCCTTCGAAGCCGAACATCCTCTTCGTGATCCTGGACGACGCCGGCATCGACCAGCTGTCCATCTTCGGCAATGGCGGGCTGACCCCGGCCAAGACGCCGAACATCGATCTGATCGCCCGCAGCGGCGTGAAATTCACGAATGTCTGGGCGATGCCGGAATGCTCCCCGAGTCGCTCGGCCATGTTCACCGGCCGCTACCCGATCCGCACCGGGGTCGAGGCGGCCATCATGGAGAATCACCTGCCGCAGTCCTACATGTCGGCCTTCGAGGCGACGCTGCCGCGGGTTCTCGAGAAAGCCGGCTATTCGAGCGCGCTGATCGGCAAGTACCATCTCGGCAACGAAAAGGACCCGGCGGGCGACTGCGCGCCTTCGACGCGGGGATGGCGGACCTTCGAGGGCGCGATGACCGCCGGTTTGCCCTCGGTCGACCTCACCGCCGGCGGCCAGGACCCGGACGGAACCCAGGCCTGCGGCTATTTCCAGACCTCGGCGTCGGGCGCCTGTTACACAATGAAGCGCGGCGCGCTCGACTGCCTCGAGATCACGCCTGACAACGCCGGCCCGCGCGCGAGCCCGTCGCGGACCTGCCTGCAGCGGGGCGGCATCTTCTCGCCCAACAAGGAATGCGGCGACCAGCAGCCGAAGCAGGCCGACTTCGACACCCTCAACGGCTACTACGTCTGGCCGAAGACGACGATCACTCGTGAGCGCGACCCGCTCTACGTCGACACGGAAAACCAGTGTCCGGCGGTCGTCGACCGGTCCTATGTGACGAGCGTCCAGCGGGCGGACGGCGTGAGCTGGTGGGCCGACCAGGCCGGGCCGCGCATGCTGACGCTGAGCTTCAACGCCATGCACACGCCGTTTCAGAAGGCGTCCACGCGGGTGGTGCCCGATCCGCTCGACCGCGCGTCGACCTGCAGCAACAGCCTGCCGCCGCGCCAGCTGATCAACAACATCCTCGAAGGCGCCGACGCCGAGATCGGCCGCGCCATCGCCGGGATGGGCCTCGGGACGCTTGCGCGCGACGGACGCACGCTCGAGTCGCTCGAACTGAACGACACGGTGGTGGTGATCATCGGCGACAATGGCAGCCAGGGACCGGCCGTGCGCGCCGCCGCCGGGTTTGAGCCCGGACGCGCTAAGACCACGGTCTACCAGACCGGCGTCTGGGTGCCGCTGATCGTCGCCGGCTCCGTCGTGGCCGCGCCGAACCGCAGCGTGGACGCGCTGGTGAACGCGGCCGACCTGTTCCAGTTCTTCGGCGACATCGCGGGCGTGAAAGTCGCCGAGATCGTCCCGCCGAGCCGGCCCTTGGACAGCAAGCCGATGCTGCCATACCTCACCAACCCCTCGACCGCGCCGATCCGCACGACGAATTTCACGCAGAACGGGTCGGCGACCTTCACGCCGGACCCGGAGGAGCGCAGCTGGCCCTGCCAGATCGCGTCGCAGTGCAACGACACGCTGTTCGACAGCGCCGAGTTCTGCGCCGACAATGGCGGCGTTTGGTACGGTCCCGGGGCCGAGAAGCAGATCACCTCCTGCTGCGCCGTGCAGACCGAGACCGGGCAGCAGCTGACGATCGCGCCGGTTCATCAGAAGGCGGTGCGCAACAAGCGCTTCAAGCTCGTCGAGGCGGATCGGTTCGACTGCTCGACGCCGCTCCCCCAAGGGGCCAAGGGCTCGGTGCCCTGGGCCGAGTTCGAGACGCGGGTCGAGAAGGAATTCTACAATATCGAGCCGACCGAGACGAACCCGAACGGCATCGATTCCGCCGATCTCAACCTGCTCGCGGAATGTCCGGAAGGGCAGGGGAACAAGAGCTGCCTGCCGAAGGACGTGCGCGCGGACTACTCCGAACTGTCGGACGAGCTTAAGGCGATCAAGGCGTCGGCCAAGCCGCAGGACGAATGCCGCAAGAAAGGCGACGGCAATCTGGACATGCGGATCGACGCGGCCGACGTCAGAGGCTGGAAGGCCTTCAGCGGCAAGGGCCCGAGCGTCTACGACATCAATCTCGACGGCGCGACCGACGACGAGGATGAAACCGTCATCGAGGCCAATCTGGGCGTCGACTGCATGGGGGCCTGCGCGCGGTCGGACCTCGACCGCAACGGCAAGGTCAATTCCCGCGACCTGGGGCTCCTCGAGGCGCAGAGGGGCGAGTGCAAGGACCCGGTGCTGTGCGGCGGCGACCTCAACGGCGACGGCCGCGTCGGCGACGCCGACGTCAAGATCCTTCAGTCCGCCCGCAGGACCTGCGGATCAGAGGCCGCCCTGGTCCGGCCGGATTGAGCGGGGCCGGCCTCAGCGCGCTCCGGCCGGGCCCGGAGCGCGCAGCACGGTGCGGAAGCCGACATGCGAGGCGCCGAGGTCGGCCTCCTGCGGCTGGCGCGCGGATGGCCGATAGCGCAGGCAGAAATTCGGCGAGCACAGCCACGAGCCGCCCTTGATCACGCGGGACGCCCCGCCCGCGGTCGCGGCCGGCTCCGCCGGCCCCTTCGGATCGCGCTCGCCTTCGGCGAAGCGGTGGCCCGGCAGGTACCAGTCGGTCGCCCACTCCCAGACATTGCCGATCATGTCGTAAAGGCCGTAGCCGTTGGGCGCGAAGCAGCCGACCGGCGCCGTGCCGTGGTGGCCGTCCGAGACGTCGTCCTCGTAGGGGAAGAAGCCCTGCCAGGAATTCGCCATCCAGCGGCCCTGCGGCGTCTGCTCGTCGCCCCAGGCGAACTCCGCGCCGTTGATCCCGCCGCGCGCCGCGAACTCCCATTCGGCCTCGGTCGGCAGCGACCGGCCGAGCCAGTCGGCATAGGCCTTGGCGTCCGCATAGGTGATGTGGATCGCGGGGTGGTTCTCCTTGCCCGCGATCGAGCTTCCGGGCCCGGTCGGGGTCTTCCAGCTCGCGCCGGGCACGTAGCGCCACCATTCGCCGACGTCGACGCGGACCGGCGCGTCCTTCGCCGGCTCGTAGAACACCATCGCGCCGGGGACGAGCGCCTCCGGCGGAAGGTCCGGATAGTCCTCCTTCGTCAGGCCGCGCTCGGCGACCGTCCTGTAGCCGGTCGCGGCCACGAAGGCGGCGAACTGCGCGTTGGTCACCTCGTGGCGGTCGATCCAAAAGCCTCCGACCGCGGCCTCGCGGCGCGGCGCCTCTTCAGGATAGGCCTCGCTCGAGCCCATCAGGAAGCTGCCGCCCGGAACCCAGACCATCCCGGCCGGCGCTCCGGTCGCGAGGCGCGCGGGCAGGCCGGAATAGCCTAGGCAGAGCCGGTCGCCAGAGGGCGACGCCGCCGGATCGACGGCCGGCTGGCCGCCGGCATGTCCCGAAACCGAGACTCCGGCCAGCAGCCCCGTCGTCACGACCGCGACCGCCCCGATCAAGCGCCGCATGAGAAGACCTGCGTCATCGATGGTGGCGCGGTTCTATCAGGCGCCGCTGGTCGGGGACAGCGGCGGCCGGCGGCGATCCTTAACGATTCTGCGCGTGGCGGAGTTGCTCCCCGCCCGTCTCTCAGTTCGCCCGGCTCACCTCCACCAGATTGTCCGAGAACGTCGGCGAGTGGCCCATGTCGCCGAACTGGTGGGATGAGATGCTGTTGACCGTGCCTTCGTTGAGCTGGCGCCAGTAGCCGAGCGTCGCCACCACGATGCCGGACTTCACGTCGTCGGTGATGCGCGCGACGCCCTTGAAGGCCCCGCGGTCGTTCGCGACCTTCACGCGGTCGCCCTCGACGATCCCCCGCGCGTCGGCGTCCGCCGGGCTGATCATCACGAACTGCTCGCCCTGCGTGAACTGCTTGTCGGTCATGTTGGCGTAGCAGCTGTTCAGGAAGGCGTGGCTCTTCGGGCTGACGATGTTCAGCGGGAAGCGCTTGGCGAGCTCCGGGTCGTTCGTGTGGCTCTCGCGGGCGCCGACATAGTCGGGCAGCGGGTCGAGATCCTCGCCGGGCTGGAGCGCCTCGTACATCTGGCGGAAGGGCGGCGCGACGAAGTTCTTGGCGCCCTCGACCATGAACATGCATTTGCCGGTCGCGGTCGGGAAGTTGCCCTCCTTGTGCGGCGCGCGGTCGTCCGGCGTGCCGACCTTCAGCCGCGCGAAGCCGTGCGTCTTCAGATAGTCGAGATCGATGCCCTCGCAGGCCGGAGAACTCCAGTCGACATAGTGCTCGAGGCACTCGGAGTCCGACCATTTGAAATTCTCTTCCTCGAAGCCGAAGCGGGCCGCGAGGCGGCGGAAGATCTCGTTGTTGGGGACCGCCTCGCCGGGGCTGTCGGCGCATTTGGTGTTGTAGGTGAGGTAGAGGTGGCCCCAGGACAGGATCATGTCCTCCATCTCCGCGCCCATCGAGGCCGGCAGCAGGATGTCGGCGTAAGAGGCGGTGTCGGAGATGAAATGCTCGGCCGAGACCATGAACAGGTCTTCCCGCATCAGCCCCTCGACGATCTTGTCGGTCTCGGGGGCCTGGGTCACGGGGTTCGAGTTCCAGCACATCAGCGACATGATGGGCGGACCGTCCGACAGCCCCTCGCCGAGCAGCGCGCGGCCGATCTGCAGGTTCGAGACCACGCGGGTGCCCTCGGGGATCAGGTCCGGCCGGCAGATCACATCGAACTTGTAGGGGTGCTCCCAGACCGGGAACTGGGTGACGCCGCCGCCGACATGCCGCCACGCGCCGGTGAGGCCGGGGATGCACGACACCGCGCGGATCGTCTGGCCGCCGCCATAATGCCGCTCGAGCGCGACGCCCATGCGGATCGCGACGGGCTGCTCGGTCGCCATCTCGCGGGCGAGCTTGCGGATGTCCTCCGCGGGCACGCCCGTGATCTCGGCCGCCCATTCGGGCGTGCGGCTCGCGGCGCGCGCCTTCAGCTCCTCGAAGCCGACCGTGTAATTATCGACATAGTCCTGGTCGACGAGCCCCTGTTCGATGATCGAGTTGATCACCGCCATGGCGAGCGCGCCGTCGGTGCCGGGCTTCGGAGCGATGTGCCAGTCGGCGCCCTTCGCCGTGCGCGACGCGTAGGCGTCGATCACCACGACCTTGGCGCCCTTTTTCTGCGCGTCCTTGACGATCGCCCAGTGGTGCAGGTTCGTGGAGACCGAGTTGCACGCCCAGATCACGATATACTTGGAATGGATGTAGCTCTCGGGGTCGAGGCCGGCGGTCGGCCCGAGCGTCAGCAACCAGGCGGTGCAGGAGCCCTCGCCGCAGAAGGTGCGCTCCATCACGGTCGCGCCGAGCCGGTTGAAGAAGGCGTCGCCGCCGTTCAGCCCGTGCACCAGTCCCTGATGGCCGAGATAGGAATAGGGGGCGATCGCCTGCGGGCCGTATTCGTCGATGATCGCCTTCCAGCGCGACACGATCTCGTCGAGCGCCTCATCCCAGCTGATGCGCTCGAACTGCTTCGAGCCCTTCGGCCCGACGCGGCGCATCGGGTAGAGCACGCGGTCGGGATGGTAGTGCCGCTTCTCGTAGTCCTTGAGCTTCACGCAGAGCCCGCCGCGCGTCATCGGGTGATCGGGATTGCCCCGGACCCCCTGCAGCACGCCGCCGCTCACCTCGAAGATCATCGAGCAGGTGTCCGGACAGTCGTGCGGACATCCGCCAAAAAAGGTCTGCGACCTGACGAGCTCGTTCATTGAGACGTCCTCCGACGGCGAGCGATCATCGGCGGACTCTTACGGAACCCGCCCCGCGTGGAGTTAGAAGAACTCGAAACCGGGCTCCGCGCAAACGCGAATATTGGGCTATTGCGCCCCCGGGCGCCGCCCTGCTAGGCGCGCGGCGCCGCTTCGCGCGGCAGGCCGGTGCGGGATCATGTCGCCTATGAGAAGAGCGGGGGCCCGCGGCCGCCTAGCCCGCCTTCAGCCGGCGCGCCGCCTCCGCCGCGAAATAGGTGAGGACGCCGTCGGCGCCGGCGCGCTTGAAGGCCTGGAGGCTCTCCATCATCGCCGCCTCGCCGTCGAGCCAGCCGTTCTGCGCGGCCGCCTGGATCATCGCGTATTCGCCCGACACCTGATAGGCGTAGGTCGGCATCCCGAAGCGATCCTTCAGCCGCCGGACGATGTCGAGATAGGGCAGGCCGGGCTTCACCATCAGCATGTCGGCGCCCTCCTGAACGTCGAGCTCCGCCTCCCGCAGCGCCTCGTCGCCATTCGCCGGGTCCATCTGATAGGTCTTCTTGTCGCCCGTGAGAGCCTTCCTGGTGCCGATCGCGTCCCGGAACGGGCCATAGAACGCCGAGGCGTATTTGGCCGCGTAGGACATGATCTGGACGTCCGCCCGTCCGGCGTCGTCGAACGCCGTCCGGATCGCGCCGACGCGGCCGTCCATCATGTCGGAGGGCGCGATGACGTCGGCGCCGGCCTCCGCCTGGGTCAGCGCCTGGCGCACGAGCACCGCTACAGTCGCGTCGTTCAGGATGCGGTCGCCCTCCAGCAGCCCGTCATGGCCGTGGCTCGTATAGGGATCGAGCGCGACGTCGGTGATCAGGCCGATCTCCGGAACCTCCCGCTTCAGCGCCTTCAGCGCGCGGCACACCAGATTGTCGGGGTTCAGCGCCTCGGAGCCGTCGGGGTCGCGCAGCGCTGGATCGGTGTTGGGGAACAGCGCCACGGCGGGGACGCCGAGCCTCGCGACCGACTCCACGGCGCGCACCGCCTCGTCGACCGTCAGCCGCTCGACGCCCGGCATCGTGGCGACCGGCTCCCGCCGTTTCTCGCCGTCGATCAGGAAGATCGGCCAGATCAGGTCGTCGACCGTGAGCGTCGTTTCACGGGTCAGCCGCCGCGACCAGTCGGCGCGACGGTTGCGGCGCAGTCGGCGCGGCAGGTCGAGCGCGCCGTCGGCGGCGCGGGCGCCGCCGTCTTTCGCGTCGCGGAGCTTTCCGATCGTCTCGTGCATCGCCTCGGCCTCGTGTGGCGCGGCCTCGGCTGAGAGCCGGGCCGTCGGCGGTCCTCGACGCCAGCCATAGCACCGTCGGACCGCTGGGCACAAAGGTCGACGCCGGCCGGGCGGGTTTGCGCGCCGCGCGGGAGTCGGACAACAGTGCCGCGCCCGCGCCCAACCGGGGCCGCGCGCTTCAGGGAGGCGGGATGGCCGCTCAGGAGGACGATCAGCAGGGCGCGCCGCCCTTGTCGCTCGGCGACGCGCGACTGCTGCACGACCTCGCCGAGCGGCCCTGGGCCTGGCGGCTCGCGCTGTTCCTGCGCACGCTCGCCGTGGTCGAGCTCGCCAAGGGCCTCCTCCATTGGGGCCTGCTGGTCGGAGCGGGGGGCGCGGCGGAGCCGCTGGTCGGAAAGACCGCCGCCTGGTTCGTCGCGACCGTGTTCTTCGCGATCGCCGACCCGGTCGCGGCGGTCGGCCTTTGGATCGGCGCGCCATGGGGCGTGGCGATCTGGCTGATCGCGGCGCTCGGCCAGTTCGCCTTCACGGCGGCCGGCGGTCCGACGCCCGGCGGCTGGGCCGTGATCGCCGCGCTGCTTGCGGCGATGGCCCTGTACGTGACGCTTTCGATCAAGGCCCGCGCCGAAGCGCGCTGACGGCCCGGTCGTTCGGCCAAAGCTTCAGAAAGCATTCACCCTCGAATGGTTTCCAGCATTTGAAGGAAAAATGAAGATCGATTTACGCCTATTGCGGCAACCCGTTGATGACCTTGGAAGGCAAGGTTCTGTTTAGTCTACAAAATAAATACAAATTTCATCACGCCATTTAAGCGCATTTTCAGAGGAGGCCGCCTATCTTCGAGATCAAAGAGGCGCGGTTCAGGAACGACGTCTCAAGTAATCGACAAGACAGGAAGGCGTCAGACATGAAGAACCTCGCCCGTCGCCCCGAGCCCGCCGCCGTCGACACCCGCCAGTCGGAGATCCGGCCGCTTTATCTCGAGGCGCTGACTCTTGTGGAGCGGCTTCATCGCCGCCTGCTGGACGTCATCAAGGATGAATTCGACCGCCGCGGCCGCTCAGACATCAATTCCGTCCAGGCGCTGCTGCTCTATAACATCGGCGACGCGGAGCTCACCGCCGGCGAGCTCCGGACGCGCGGCTACTATCTCGGCTCGAACGTCTCGTACAATCTGAAGAAGCTGGTCGAGATGGGCTATCTGCACCATCAGCGCTCGCGGATGGACCGCCGCTCGGTCCGCATCAGCCTGACCGAGCAGGGCCGCGAGATCCACGACATCGTCGACCAGCTCTACGCCAAGCACGTCCGCACCATCGAGCAGGTCGGCGGCGTCAACGCCGACGACTTCAAGACGCTGAACGTCGCGCTGGTCCGCCTCGAGCGCTTCTGGACCGACCAGATCAGGTTCCGCCTCTGACATTCGGGCCGCACGAGCTGGAAGAGCCCGCCGCGGGACGCCGCGGCGGGCCTTTTGCATCAAATCGGTCACGAAGCGCGACCGACTTGTGACGGGCGTGCGCGCGACTCCCCGCGCGACATCGTTCCGCCCAAAATCGATGGCTCATCGAAACTCAAGAAGCGCGGGGACCCATGCGTTCCGGAGGGCCGGGCGAAAGGCGCCCGAAGCCGCCGGGGCATAAGGGCGTCGCGCAGTCGCAACGCAGGTCGGGGTTCGTTAACCGTGATCGCCGCACCCTGCTGTCTTTAGGGGCGACCGGCGGCTGGCCGGCCGCGCGAAGGTTGGGAGCTGGACACGTGACGGAACGGCCTTCGGACTTCGGCGCGGCGACGCGCCGCGACGCGCTCAAGCTCGGCCTTGGAGCCGCCGCCGCGGGGCTCGCGGCCTCGACGGCCTCGGCGCAGGAGATGAACCTGTTCTCCGCGCAGGCCGAATGGAAGGACCGCTATGACGCCTCCTCGGGCGCCGCCGCGACCCGAACCTCGGCGTCCCGCACGCCGACCCTGAGCCCGCAGACCGCGCAGGCTACCGAACAGGCGATCGCCGAATACAGCGACCTCGTATCCCGCGGGGGGTGGGACACCGTCCCCAACGGGCCGCGCATGAAGCTTGGCTCGGCCGGCGAGCGTGTCGTGGCGCTGCGTCGTCGCCTGATGGTGACCCGAGACCTCGATCCCAATCTCGGCATGTCGTCGACCTTCGACTCCTATGTCGAGGGCGCGGTGCGGCGGTTCCAGGCGCGCCACGGGCTGATCCCGGTCGGCGTCGTCGGCGACGACACCATGCAGTCGCTCAACATCCCGGCGCAGACCCGGCTGCGCCAGCTCGAGACCAACCTCGTGCGCATCCGCACCATGGCGAACTCCAATCTCGGCGACCGCTACGTGCTGGCCAATATCCCTGCGGCGGAAGTCGAGACGGTGGAAGGCGGACAGGTCGCGGCGCGCTACACCGCGGTTGTGGGCAAGGTCGACCGCGCCTCGCCGGTGCTCGACGCCAAGATCCTACAGGTCAACCTCAACCCGACCTGGACCGTGCCGGCCTCCATCGTGCGGAAGGACCTCATTCCGCAGATGCAGAAAGACCCGCAATATCTGACGAAGAAGAACATCCACATCATCGACAAGAGCGGCGCCGAGATTCCGCCCGAGCAGGTCAACTGGAACTCGGACGAAGCCACGAACTACATGTACCGGCAGGATCCCGGCGAAGACAACTCGATGGGCACCGTGCGCATCAATATGCAGAACCAGCACGGCGTCTACATGCACGACACGCCGTCCAAGAACCTGTTCGGCGAGAACACGCGCTTCCACTCGTCCGGATGCATCCGCATCCAGAACGTCAAGGAACTCTGCACCTGGCTCTTGAGGAACCAGCCGAACTGGGACCGCCGCTCGCTCGACGCCGCGATCAAGACCGGAGACCGCATCGACATCCAGGTGACGCCCGCGGTCCCCGTCTACTGGCGCTATATCTCCGGCTGGGGCGCGGCCGACGGCTCGGTGCAGTTCCGCGAGGACATCTACGGACAGGACGGCACGGGCGAACTCGCCATGGCGGATGGCGGGGCCAGCCAAGCGACCGGCGCAGTTCAGCGATAACGCCAAGCGATGCGACGTCCGCCGCCCAAGGGGAGCGCGGTCGAGGTCTCGAGCGCCGCGCCGGGCGAGGTGCTGTTCGAGTTCACGACCCGCGGGGGCTCGACGCGCTGCGCCGCGATCGACGCCGCGAGCGGCGTCGAGGTGGTGGTGGTCGGCCCGCCCTCGGCGGCGGAAACGCAGCTCAAGGCGGTCGCGCTGAGGAAGCTCAGGATGCGGCTGTCCCAGCTTCGCGCCAACGGGCGACTTCAGATCTGGTGACTCTCAGGCGTCGAGCCGAAAGTCCAGCTTAATCCAAAGTTGAATGCGACCAAGCTACGCCCTCCGGCGGGCTGTTGACGCCGGCGAATTCCACCTATGCTGCGCCTGGAATCCAGTTCAGGCCGCTGCGCCGCAAGCTACATTCCGCGTTTGCCGTGTCCCCGCCGCGATACGCGGGCCGCGCGCGGCGAAGGCGCGCCATCAGGAGGGAAAGCCCAATGTCGATGACCGAAGCCCAGGCCCGGGACGCCGAGAGCCGCTTCTTTCAGGCCTCGCTCGCCGAGGTCGATCCGGAGCTCGCGGACGCCGTGAAGTCGGAGCTCGGCCGGCAGCGCGACGAGATCGAACTGATCGCTTCGGAGAACATCGTCTCGAAGGCGGTGCTCGAGGCGCAGGGCTCGGTGCTCACCAACAAATACGCCGAAGGCTATCCGGGACGCCGCTATTACGGCGGTTGCCAGTTTGTCGACGTCGCCGAGCAGCTCGCCATCGACCGCGCCAAGAAGCTGTTCGGCTGCCAATTCGCGAACGTCCAGCCGCATTCCGGCGCGCAGGCGAACGCCGCGGTGTTCTTCTCGCTGATGAAGCCGGGCGACACCTTCATGGGCCTCGATCTCGCGGCCGGCGGCCATCTGACCCACGGCGCGAAGGCCGCGATGTCGGGCAAGTGGTTCAACGCGGTGAACTACAACGTCCGCAAGGACGACCAGCTCATCGACATGGACGAGGTCGCGAAGCTCGCGCGCGAGAACCAGCCCAAGGTGATCATCGCGGGCGGCTCCGCCTATCCGCGCCAGATCGACTTCGCGGCGTTCCGCAAGATCGCCGACGAGGTCGGCGCCTATTTCATGGTCGACATGGCGCATTTCGCGGGACTGGTCGCGGGCGGCCAGCACCCGAACCCGCTCGACCACGCGCATGTCGCGACGACGACCACCCACAAGACCCTTCGCGGGCCCCGCGGCGGCATGATCCTCACCAATGACGAGGACCTCGCCAAGAAGTTCAATTCGGCGGTGTTTCCCGGCCTGCAGGGCGGCCCGCTGATGCATGTCATCGCGGCCAAGGCAGTGGCGTTCGGCGAGGCTCTCAAGCCCGACTACAAGGTCTACATCAAGAACGTGATCGCCAACGCCAAGGCGCTCGCCGAGAACCTCAAGGGCCACGGCTTCGACATCGTGTCGGGCGGCACCGACACGCATCTGATGCTGGTCGACCTCCGCCCGAAGAAGCTGACCGGCAAGGTCTCGGAGATCGCGCTCGGCCGCGCCCACATCACCTGCAACAAGAACGGCATCCCCTACGATCCGGAGAAGCCGATGGTGACCTCGGGTATCCGCCTCGGCACGCCGGCCGGCACCACCCGCGGCTTCGGCGTCGCGGAGTTCCAGGAGGTCGGCGACATGATCTCGCAGGTGCTCGACGTGCTCTCGCAGAAGGGCGCGGACGAGGACTCCGAGGTCGAGGCCAAGGTGCGCGGCCAGGTCGCGAAGCTCGTCGAGCGCTTCCCGCTCTACGCGGACTGATTGAAGCCGCCGCAGGATTTCGAGGGCGTCCGAGCTTGGCTCGGGCGCCCTTTCCTTTTGTGCGGTCGGCGGAGGCGGCGCGTGCGCGCCGCCGCCGTCGTCGCCGGGCTTGACCCGGCGATCCATCCCCTTTCCAAGAGTGATGGATGCCCGGGCCAGGCTTGGGCATGACGTGCGCGGTCTTGCTCCGGGAGTCACTCCGATATGCGGTGTCCGCACTGCGGCGCGCCTGACAGCCAGGTCAAGGACTCCCGCCCCGCCGAGGAGGGCGCCGTGATCCGCCGCCGGCGGGTCTGCGGCGTCTGCGGCCAGCGCTTCACCACCTTCGAACGCGTGCAGCTCAGGGAGCTGACCGTCGTCAAGCGGTCCGGGCGGCGCGTGCCGTTCGACCGCGACAAGCTGCACCGCTCGATCGCCGTCGCTTTGCGGAAACGACCCGTGGAGCCCGAACGCATCGAGACGATGGTCTCCGGCATCGTCCGCCAGCTCGAAAGCAGCGGGGAGCCGGAGGTCTCGGCCGAGGCCATCGGCCTCCTTGTCATGGAGGGGCTGAAGAGCCTCGACGACGTCGCCTATGTGCGCTTCGCCTCGGTCTACCGGAATTTCCGCGAGGCCAAGGACTTCGAAACTCTGCTGGGCGAGCTGAGCGGCGGAGATTCCGCCTCCGGCGGCCGGACGTGATCGACCCGGCGGCGGCGCGCTGCGGTTTCCCGCCCGCCGAGGATTTTTCCGCCGCCGACCGGACGAAGATCGACCGCCGGTGGATGAAGGTCGCGCTCTCGCTCGCCCGCCGCGGACTCGGGCGCACCGCGCCGAACCCGTCCGTCGGCGCCGTGGTCGTGGCGCGCGATGGGACGATCGTGGGGCGCGGCTGGACGCAGCCCGGCGGCCGTCCGCACGCCGAGCCGATCGCGCTCGCCGCCGCCGGTGCGGCCGCGAGGGGCGCGACGCTCTATGTCACGCTCGAGCCCTGCAGCCATTATGGGCGCACGCCGCCCTGCGTGGACGCCATCGTCGCGGCGGGCGTCGCGCGCGTCGTCGCCGCGACCGGCGACCCGGACCCCCGCGTGGACGGCCGCGGCTTCGCACGGCTTCGCGCCGCCGGGATCGACGTCGAGGCCGGCGTGATGCGCGAGGAGGCGACGCGGCTGATCGCGGGCCACGCGGCGCGCGTCGCGCTGGGCCGCCCCTTCGTCACGCTCAAGCTCGCCGTGTCGGCCGACGGCAAGGTCGCGCTCCCGGGCGGGCGGCCCGTGGCGATCACCTGCGAGGCCTCCCGCGCGCGCGTCCACCTCATGCGCGCCGAGTCAGACGCCATCCTGGTCGGCGTCGGGACCGTGCTCGCAGATGACCCCGAGCTCACCTGCCGGCTGCCCGGCATGGCCGATCGCTCGCCGACCCGGATCGTACTCGATGGCGGGCTGCGGACGCCGCCGGCGAGCCGGCTCGTCATAGGCGCGGCAGGCACGCCGACATGGATCGTCGCTTCGGCCGACGCGCCCGTCGAGGCGGAACGGGCGCTGCGGGCCGCCGGGGCCGAGGTCATGCGAGTCGAGCGAGGTCCGGACGGGCGGCTCGATCTCATGGCCGCCCTGGGCCTGCTCGTGGACCGCGGCGTCGCCCGGCTGATGGTCGAAGGGGGACCGACCGTCGCCTCGGCGCTGCTGTCGCCCGGTCTCGTGGACGAGGCCGTGATCTTGCGCGGCCCCGCCGCGATCGGGGCAGGGGCGCCCGCTGCGCTCGCCAGCCATGCGCTCGCGGACTTGACGGCGACCCTCGGCTTCGCCGAGGTCTCGCGCTTCCGCGTCGGCGACGACGAATGGACGGTCTACGAGCGCGCCTGAAGTCCATGTTCACCGGCATCATCAGCGACATCGGCGAGATTCTCGAGCGGACGGACGAGGGCGAGATCGTCCGCTTCCGGGTCGGCTCGGCCTACGATCCGGCCACGATCGCGCTCGGCGCCTCGATCGCCCATGACGGCGTGTGCCTGACGGTGACCGCCGTCGAGCGCCTCGAGGACGGCGCCGCGTTCTCGATCGACGCCGGTCCGGAGACCATCGCCCTGACGACGGCCGGAACATGGCGGCCAGGCCGGCGGATCAATCTCGAGCGCGCGCTGAAGATCGGCGACGAGCTGGGCGGCCATCTGGTGCTCGGCCATGTCGACGGTCTGGCCGAAATCGTGGGCCGCGAGGACGGGCCCGAAACCGTCCGCTTCACGTTCGACGCCCCGGCCGCGCTCGCGAAATTCATCGCCCCGAAGGGGTCGGTCGCGCTCGACGGCACGTCGCTCACCGTCAACACCGTCGAAGGCCTGCGCTTCTCCGTTCACCTGATCCCCCATACCCTCGCCGAGACGGCGTGGGGCGACCGTCAAGTCGGCGACCGCGTCAACCTCGAAGTCGACATGATGGCGCGTTACGCCGCGCGGCTTGCCGAGGCTCGCCCGGCAGGCTACTGACCCCGCCCTGATATCCGAGGTTTCTGTTCATGGCTGAGCAGCAGCGCCCCCGCGGCGCCGTCGAGCCGACGCGGGCGCATGTTCTGGTGGTCGAGGCGCGCTTCTACGACCCGATCGCCGACGAGCTTCTGTCAGGCGCGGTCGCTCTTCTCGACGCTGCGGGCGCGACCTATGACGTGGTGACGGTTCCGGGCGCTCTTGAACTTCCGACCGCGATCGCGCTGCTTGTCGAGGGCGCGGCGGCAAAGGGCGCTCCCTATGATGCGGCGGTGGCCCTGGGGTGTGTCATCCGCGGAGAAACCACCCATTACGAGATCGTCTCGGAACAGAGCGCCCGCGGCCTGATGGATCTCTCGGTCGCGCTCCGCCTGCCGCTCGGCAACGGCGTGCTGACGGTCGAGAACGAGGCCCAGGCCTTCGCACGCGCGCGGGTCGCCGAGATGGACAAGGGCGGCGGCGCGGCGGAGGCTGCGCTGACGCTTCTGCGGCTGAAGCGCCGCGCGGAGGGCTGAGGCGATGGCGAAGGGCGAGACCCGCTCCGCCGCGCGCCTCGCGGCGGTCCAGGCGCTCTACCAGATGGACGTGGCCGGCGCGCCGCTGCCCGACACGCTGGCGCAGTTCGAGTCGCACTGGCTCGGCAAGACGGTCGATGGCGACGAGTACAAGCCGGCCGACGCCGCCTTCTTCCGCGACCTCGTGGGCGGGGTGCTGAAGCAGCAGCGGACCCTCGACCCGCTGATCGACCGCACGCTCGAGGGCGGCTGGCCGCTGAAGCGCGTCGAGGCGATCATGCGCGCGATCTTCCGCGCCGGCGCCTTCGAGCTCGGCAAGCGCCGCGACGTGCCGGCGCGCGTGGTGATCACCGAATATGTTGACATCGCCCACGCGTTCTTCGACCGCGAGGAGGCCGGCATGGTCAACGCCGTCCTCGACGCCATCGCCCGCGAGGCGAGGGCGGACGAATTCGTGAAGCGCGCCTGATCAGGCCGCGCTGGTCTTCCCCGCCGCTTCAGCCAGCATCTCGAGCGCGACCTTCACGGACTTCGTTCGCACCTCTGCGCGCGACAGCGACTCGCCGAAGCGCTTCTCGCGGAGAATGGTCGGGCGGCCTTTGCGCTTGGCCGCGAAATGGACAAGCCCGACGGGCTTTTGCTCGGACGACTCCGGGCCCGCGACCCCCGTCACCGCCACGCCGAGCGTCGCGCCCGAGACCCTGAGCGCGCCCTCGACCATCGCCCGCGCGACATCCTCGCTGACGGCGCCATGGGCCTGGATCAGTTCCGCAGGCACGCCGAGCACGGTCGCCTTGGCCAGATTCGAGTAGGTCACGAAGCCACGGTCCATGGCGCGGGACGAGCCGGCGATCTCCGTGATCGCGGCCGCCACCAGCCCGCCGGTGCAGGATTCGGCGGTGACGATCGTGAGCCCGGCGCCCACTGCGAGCCGCAAGACCTCCTCGGCGAGGTCATGGATCTTCGCCATCGTCAGAATTCCTCCCGGAACGGCAATCGGATCGTGGCGCACGCCATCGCGGCGAGGCCCTCGCGGCGGCCGGCGAAGCCGAGGCGTTCGGTGGTGGTGGCCTTGACGCCCACGCGGCCGGCCGGCACGCCCGCAATCTCGGCGACGCGCGCGCGCATCGCCTCGCGGTGCGGCCCGACCTTCGGGGCCTCGCCGATGATGGTGAGGTCGAGATGAGCGATGACGCCGCCCGCCGCCCGAACCCGGCGCGCCGCGTCCTCGAGGAACAGCGCCGAGTCCTGTCCCTTCCAGCGCGGGTCGGAGGGCGGGAAATGCGCGCCGATGTCGCCGTCGCCGAGCGCGCCGAGGATGGCGTCTGTCAGGGCGTGCAGCGCCACGTCGGCGTCCGAATGGCCGGAGAGGCCCGCCGCGTGCGGCACCCGGACGCCGCAGAGCGTCACATGGTCGCCGGGCGCGAAGGCGTGGACGTCGAAGCCGGTCCCGGTCCGGACGTCGCCGCGGGAGAGAAACTCGGCGCCGGCGCGGCGCAGCATCTCGTCGTCGAACTGGTCGGGCGTGGTGAGCTTCACGTTGCGGGCCTCGCCCTCGAACAGCGCGACGCGGCCGCCGGCCCAGGCGAACAGCGCGCCGTCGTCGGTGAAATCGTCGCGGCCTTCGCGAGCCGCCTTGTCATGGGCGGCCGCAAGTTCGGCGTACCGGAACGCCTGGGGCGTCTGGAGAGCCCTGAGCCGCGAGCGGTCGAGGGTCTCTCCGCGCGACCCGTCCGGCGAGACCACGCAGATCGTGTCGTTGACAGGCGCGGCCGGAACCGCCGCGCCGCTCTCCGCGCAGGCAGCGATCGCGTGCGAGATCAGCGCCGCGCTCGCGAAGGGCCGAGCCGCGTCGTGGACGAGGACGATCTCGGGCGCCTCCGCGCTCAGCGCCGCAAGGCCTGCCCGCACCGACGCCTGCCGGGTCGCGCCCCCAAGAGCCGGCGCGGAAAGCTTTGGATGACTCGCGAAGGAGGCCATCGCCTCGTCATAGGCCTCACGTTGGTCTGCGCCGATCACCACCGCGAGGCGATCGACGCCCGGATGGTCCAGGAAGGCCATGACCGCATCGGCGAGCATAGGCCGATCGCCGATCGCGCGGAACTGTTTCGGTGTCGCTCCGCCGGCCCGCGAACCGGCGCCCGCAGCGCAGATCAAGGCCGCGACGGGAGACGGTCGGTCGTTTGCGGCTGAAACGGCGGCGGGCATCGGCTGGGGCTCACATGGTCGCCAGCGGTTCTAGCGGAGCGCCTCTCCCCTGTCAGGCCGTCGCAGCCCCCGATTGCCTTATTGTGCGGCGGAACGAAATGGCTAATATGTGTGCAATGATGGCGTCGACTAATTTATGAGCAAAGCTTCATCCCCAAGCGCGGCTGCGCGTCCTCTCGTGATCGGAGGCGTCGCGCCACCCAACGCTGTCCTCCTCGCGCCGATGTCGGGCGTGACGGACCTCGCCTTTCGACGACTCGCCGCGCGCCTCGGCGCTGGGCTGGTCGTCTCGGAAATGGTGGCGTCGCGCGAGCTCGCGACGGCCGACGATGAAGCGCGCCTGCGCGCCGAAGGCGTCGGACTCGAGACCCATATCGTCCAGCTCGCCGGCCGCGATCCGGCCTGGATGGCCGAGGCCGCCCGCGTCGCGGTCGGGGCGGGCGCTGCGGTCGTCGACATCAATATGGGCTGCCCGGCCAAGAAGGTGGTGGGCGGCCATGGCGGCTCGGCGCTGCTGAAGGAGCTCGACCTCGCGGTCCGGCTGATCGAGGCGACCGTAGAGGCGGTCGAGGCTCCGGTGACAGTGAAGATGCGACTCGGCTGGGACGAGCGGTCCATCGTCGCCCCCGAGCTCGCGGCGCGAGCGGAAGGCGTCGGCGCGAGGATGGTGACGGTGCATGGCCGCACGCGCGCGCAATTCTACGAGGGGCGGGCGGACTGGGACGCGATCGCCGCCGTCAAGGCGCGGGTCTCGATCCCGGTGATCGCGAATGGCGACCTGGTCTCGCCCGGCGCCGCGACCGCGATGCTCGCGGCCTCGGGCGCGGACGGCGTGATGGTCGGGCGCGGCGCGCAGGGGAAGGCGTGGTTCCCGGGCGCCGTCGCGCGCTTTCTTGCGACCGGCGTCGCTCCGGCGGAGCCTTCGATCGAGGCGCAGCGCGCGCTGGCCCACGAGCATTATGATGGACTGCTCGGCCTCTACGGCCGGGACGTCGGCGTGCGGCACGCCCGAAAACATCTCGGCTGGTATCTCGACGCAGCGGCCGCGACAGCCGGGCGCCCGGTCCTGGCGGACGCCAAGGGCGCGGCGATGACGGCCCCGACCGCGGAGACGGCGCTCGCGGCTTTCGACCGCGCCCTGTCCGAGCTCGAATGGAGGGCGGCCGCGTGAGCCTCGTGACGGAAAGCCGGCCGCGCACCGGGGCGGGTGCCCCCGAGGCGGTGCTGAACGCCCTGCCGCATCCGGTGATCTGCGTCGCCGAGGATGGCCGCATCGTCGACGTCAACGTCTCGGCCGAGGCGTTCTTTGAAGCGAGCGCCAACGTGCTGCGTCGGCACGATATCCGCGAATTCGTGCCGTTCGGCTCGCCGCTTGTCGCGCTGCTCGAGCAGGCCCGCGAACGCAACGCGCCCGTCAACGAATACCGGGTCGATCTCGGGACGCCCAAGAACGGCGGCGAGCGGATCGTGGACATCCACGTCGCGCCGCTGTCCGAGCGGCCGGGCATTCTCGTGGTCGTGCTCCAGGAGCGCACCATCGCGGACAAGATGGACCGCCAGCTCACCCATCGCGGCGCGGCGCGCTCGGTCACCGCGCTCGCCGCCATGCTGGCGCATGAGATCAAGAACCCGCTCTCCGGCATCCGCGGCGCGGCGCAGCTGCTCGAGCAGTCCGCGAGCGATGAGGACCGCGCGCTCACACGCCTGATCTGCGACGAGGCCGACCGAATCGTGAAACTGGTCGACCGGATGGAGGTGTTCTCTGACGAGCGGCCTCTCGAGCGCGAGGCCGTGAACATCCACGCCGTGCTCGAACACGTGAAGCGGCTGGCGCTCACCGGCTTCGGCCGGAACGTCAGGATCGTCGAGGAGTACGACCCCTCGCTGCCGCCGGTCTTCGCCAATCGCGACCAGTTGATCCAGGTGTTCCTGAACCTCGTGAAGAACGCGGCCGAGGCGGTCGGCGATCAGGAGGATGGCGAGATCCATCTGTCGACCGCCTTCCGGCCGGGCGTGAGACTGAGCGTTCCGGGGTCTTCGACCCGCGTCAGCCTGCCGCTCCAGTTCACCGTGCGCGACAACGGCCCGGGCGTGCCCGAGGACCTCGTGCCGCATCTGTTCGACCCCTTCGTCACCACCAAGCCGACCGGCTCGGGGCTCGGCCTCGCGCTGGTCGCGAAGATCATCGGCAACCACGGCGGCATCGTCGAATGCGAATCGCAGCCCCGCCGGACCGTCTTCCGCGTGCTGATGCCGATGTATGTAGCGGCGACGGCCGCGTCTTGAGGAGCTGAGCAGGACATGCCGCAGGGATCGATCCTGGTCGCCGACGACGACGCCGCGATCCGCACCGTGCTCAACCAGGCGCTGAGCCGGGCGGGCTACGAGGTCCGTTCGACCGGCAACGCCGCCACGCTCTGGCGCTGGGTGGCGCAGGGCGACGGCGACCTGGTGATCACCGACGTGGTGATGCCGGACGAGAACGCCTTCGACATGCTGCCGCGCATCAAGAAGGCGCGCCCCGAACTGCCCGTCGTCGTGATGAGCGCCCAGAACACCTTCATGACGGCGATCCGGGCCTCCGAGAAGGGCGCCTATGAGTATCTGCCGAAGCCCTTCGACCTGAAGGAGCTGATCGCGATCGTCGGGCGCGCGCTGACCGAGCCGAAGGGCAGGGCGCGCCGCTCCAATGAGGTCGAGAGCGACGAGATCCCGCTGGTCGGCCGCTCGCCCGCCATGCAGGACATCTACCGGGTGCTCGCGCGGCTGATGCAGACCGACCTCACGGTGATGATCTCAGGCGAGAGCGGCACCGGCAAGGAGCTGGTCGCCCGCGCGCTCCACGACTACGGCAAGCGCCGCGCCGGGCCGTTCGTCGCCATCAACATGGCTGCGATCCCGCGCGACCTGATCGAAGCCGAGCTGTTCGGCCACGAGAAGGGCGCGTTCACGGGGGCGCAGGCGCGCTCCTCGGGCCGCTTCGAACAGGCCGAGGGCGGCACGCTGTTCCTCGACGAGATCGGCGACATGCCGATGGAGGCGCAGACGCGCCTTCTGCGCGTGCTGCAGCAGGGCGAATACACGACCGTCGGCGGGCGCACCGCGATCAAGACCGACGTGCGCATCGTCGCCGCCACCAACAAGGATCTTCGCCTGCTCATCCAGCAGGGCTTGTTCCGCGAGGACCTGTTCTTCCGCCTGAACGTCGTGCCGATCCGGCTGCCGCCGCTCCGGGAGCGCGCCGAGGACGTGCCTGACCTCGTGCGCCACTTCTTCGCGCTCGCCGAGCGCGAGGGGTTGCCGCCGAAGCAGATCGACGTCGCGGCGCTCGACCGGCTGAAGCGCTATCGCTGGCCGGGCAACATCCGCGAGCTCGAGAACCTGATCCGCCGGCTCGCCGCGCTCTACCCGCAGGAGATCATCGGCGCAGGCACGATCGACGCCGAGCTCTCCCAGCCTGCGACCTCGAGCCTCGGCGAGGAGTCCGGCCAGGCCGAGACGCTGGGCGGCTCGATGGAGCGGCACCTCACCGCCTATTTCTCGGAGTTTGGCGAAAGCCTGCCGCCGCCCGGCCTCTACCACCGGGTGCTGCGGGAGGTGGAGTATCCGCTGATCTCGGCGGCGCTCGCGGCCACGCGCGGCAACCAGATCAAGGCCGCGGAGCTGCTCGGCGTGAACCGCAATACGCTGCGCAAGAAGATCCGCGACCTCGACGTGCAGGTGCTGCGCCTGACACGGTGAGCGTCCGGCTCAGCCTGAGACGATCACCTCGATCGGCGTCGGGGCGAAGCCGGCCGCCGGATTGTGCTCCTGCGGGCAGTTCGATAGCACCGCGATGACCGGCATCTCGGCCCGGAGCGTGACGCGGTCGCCGGGCTTGGAGACGCCTTCGACGATCTTCACCGCGCCGTCTTCCGCGAACGCCACGCTCATGAAGAAATTGATGTTGGAGACGATCTCGGACGGCGACATGCCCCAGCCGGCGAGCTCCGCGATGAAATTGGTCCGGCAGCTCTCGGTCTTTTCCACGCCGTAGCGGACCCTGTCGATCTCGCAGCTGCAGCAGCCCGCGAGGGTGTCGTGGTAACCGCAGCTGTCCTCGGTCACCGTCATCATCACGCGGGCGAGGTCCGAATAGATGCGGCAGCCTTTGGTGACGTAGAGCGATCCGTTGAGCTTGTGTTCGGGATGTTGATCCTGTCTGCCGGCTGCCCGGCCGCGTAGCACAGGAAATCGACGGCCTGTCGGCCCTCGAGATCGACGATCGTCAGCGATTGGCCGGGCTCCAGCCGACGCGACCAGCGGCCTTTCGCAGGGACAGTCAGGCGCTCCCCGATCCGGCCTTCGTCCTCGACCTCTTTGAAGGCGCTCGTCATCGGGCATGTCTCCTTCAAGCGGCGATCGATCCTGCTCCGCCCCTGGGACGGCGGCCGGACGGACCGGAACGGATGGCGGCGGCCGCCGCAAAGCTGTCGCATTCCGACAACAGTGTGGTATGGCTGCATCATCGAATGCAAGCCGCGACTCGTCATGCGGGGGAGCGTCGCGGCTAGGGGCCGGGAGTAAGCCGGCCAGCGTTCTCCGCCCGCCCAGGTCCTTCGTGTCCGACGAAAACGCCAGTCCGGCCGCCTCCGAGCTCCCGCACACGCGCGAACGCCGCGGGCCGGGCGTCGTGGGGCCGCTCGCGGTCATCGCGGCGCTGATCTCGGCGCTCGTCACCTTCATGATCCTGACCGGCCGTGCAGACATCGAGCCGACGGAGGAGACGAGCCGCATCGCGGTCTTCGTGAATGGCGGCTTCGTCGCGCTGCTGCTCGTCATCATCGTCTGGGAGATCCGCGGCTTCGTGATGGCGCGCTGGCGCGCGCAGGCCGGCTCGCAGCTGCACGGGCGGCTGGTCGCGCTGTTCTCGATCGTGGCCGTCGCGCCCGCCGCGCTGCTCGCCGTCTTCGCGCTCATCACGATCGACAAGGGATTCGACAGCTTCTTCTCAACGCGCGTCCGCGAGATCGTCGACAACTCGTTGGTCGTGGCGCGGGCTTATTTGAATGAGCATGCGCGTTCGATCCGCGGGGAGATCCTCGCCATGGCGAACGACGTGAACCGCGCGAGGCCGCTGTTCGACAGGGATCGCGAGCGCTTCGCCGAGTTCTTCACGGCGCAGGCCACCATCCGCGGGCTTCCGGAGGCGCAGCTCGTCCGGCCGAGCGACATGAGCGTGGTCGAACGGGCCAAGATCCAGATCGGGCGCGACTTTCCGAAGCCGCCGGCGCCCGACATCGAGAGCGCGCCGACCGACGAGCCGATCCTGCTCGCGCCCGGCAAGCAGAACGCCATCGGCGCGGTCCTGAAACTTTCGGGCTATGACGATCTGGTGCTGTTCGTGGCGCGCCCCGTCGACCCGCGGGCGAACAGCTATATGCGGCTCGTCGAGCAAGGGTCGGAGGAATACAACGCGCTGACGCTGCGCCGGCCGCGCATCCAGGCGACCTTCGCGCTGCTCTACGTGCTGCTGTCGCTGTCGCTGCTGCTCGCCGCGATCTGGCTCGGCCTCGCCTTCGCCAACCGGCTCGTCTCGCCGATCCGCCGGCTCATCACCGCGGCCGATCAGGTCAGCCAGGGCGACCTCTATGTCCAGGTCCCGCTCGGCAAGAAGGCCGACGGCGACCTCGGGGCGCTCGGCGAGACCTTCAATAAGATGACGGCCGAGCTTCGCACCCAGCGCAACAAGCTGGTGGAGGCGGCCGAGCAAATGGACAGCCGCCGCCGCTTCACCGAGGCGATGCTGGCCGGCGTCTCGGCCGGCGTCATCGGCATCGACCATTCGGGGCGCGTGACGCTGATGAACCGTTCCGCCGAGCGCCTGATCGGCGAGCCGGAGCAGACCCTGCTCGGCAAGCCGCTCCGCGACGCCGCGCCCGAATTCGCGCCCCTCATCGACGCCGCCCTCGGCCGTTCGCAGCGGCTGGTGCAGGGCCAGATCACCATCCTGAGGGCCGCGCGCGAGCGCAACCTCAACGTCCGCTTCACGACCGAGACCTCGGCGGCGGACGAGCACGGTTACGTCGTGACGCTCGACGACATCACGGAGCTCGTGAGCGCCCAGCGCACCTCCGCCTGGGCGGACGTCGCCCGCCGCATCGCGCATGAGATCAAGAACCCACTGACCCCGATCCAGCTGTCCGCAGAGCGCATCCGCCGCAAATACGGCAAGGTCATCGTCGAGGAGCGCGAGATCTTCGACCAGTGCACCGACACGATCATCCGCCAGGTCGACGACATCAAGCGGATGGTCGACGAGTTCTCGTCCTTCGCCCGTATGCCGAAGCCGACCATCGAGGAGGAGGATCTCGCCTCGGTGGTCAAGCAGGGCGTCTTCATGATGCGGGTCGGCTATCCGGACATCCGCATCGAGGCGACCGGCGTAGACTCGATCGTCCCTGCCAAGTTCGACCGGCGC
This sequence comes from Hansschlegelia zhihuaiae, assembly GCF_004103825.1. Classification (GTDB taxonomy): domain Bacteria; phylum Pseudomonadota; class Alphaproteobacteria; order Rhizobiales; family Methylopilaceae; genus Methylopila; species Methylopila zhihuaiae. The sequence goes on along the minus strand of NZ_RYFI01000003.1, from coordinate 234,029 downwards.
CTGATCTCGCAGGCGGTCACAAACATCGTCAAAAACGCCACAGAGGCCGTTCACGCCGCACCGGAAAACGCCAATGGAGGCGGGCGGATTGACGTCTCCGTCCGGCGCGAGGGCGACATCGCGGTGATCGAGGTGACGGACAATGGCGCCGGCCTGCCGGTCGAGAACCGCCAACGGCTTCTGGAGCCCTATATGACCACCCGCGAAAAGGGCACGGGGCTCGGCCTCGCGATCGTCGGCAAGATCATGGAAGAGCATGGCGGCGGCGTTGAGCTCCTGGACTCGCCCGCCGTCGCGACCGGCGGCCGGGGGGCCACGGTCCGCCTCTGGTTCCAGGCCCGCAGCCCCTCCGCCCAGACCGTCGTTCCCGCCGACGCGGCGCCCGCCGCTTGAGGCCACAACCTTCATTCGGAGCTTTTCGAGACCCACATGGCCACCGACATCCTCATCGTCGACGACGAAGCAGACATCCGCGAGCTCGTGGCCGGGATCCTGCAGGACGAGGGCCACGGCGCGCGCACGGCGCGCAATTCCGACGACGCGCTGGCCGAGATCGCCAGGCGCCGGCCGCATCTCGTCTTCCTCGACATCTGGCTGCAGGGCTCGAAGCTCGACGGGCTCGAGCTGCTGGAGATCATCCACCGCGACCATCCCGAGATCCCGATCGTGATGATCTCGGGCCACGGCAACATCGAGACCGCGGTCGCGGCCATCAAGAACGGGGCCTACGACTTCATCGAAAAGCCGTTCAAGGCCGATCGGCTGGTGCTGATCGCCCAGCGGGCGCTCGAATCCTTCCAGCTGAAGCGCGAGATCAAGGATCTGCGGCGCGGCTCGGGCGTCGCGACGCGCTTCATCGGCAAGTCGACGGTGATGAACCAGCTGCGCGGCGCGCTCGACCGCGTGGCGCCGACCAACAGCCGCATCCTGATCGCCGGGCCGTCCGGCTCCGGCAAGGAGCTCGCGGCCCGCGTCATCCACGCCAAGTCGGCGCGCGCCAAGGGGCCGTTCGTGCTGATCAACGCCGCCGCCATCACGCCCGAGCGAATGGAGGAGGAGCTGTTCGGCGTCGAGGGCGCGGAGAACGGCTCGCGAAAGATCGGCGCGCTAGAGGAAGCTCATGGCGGCACCCTCTTCATCGACGAAGTCGCCGACATGCCGCGCGAGACCCAGAACCGCATCCTGCGCGTGCTGGTCGAGCAGACCTTCACGCGCGTCGGAGGGACCACGCGGGTCCAGGTCGACGTGCGGATCATCTCGTCGTCCGCCCGCAATCTCGAGGAGGAGATCGCGGCCGGCCGGTTCCGCGAGGACCTGTTCCACCGCCTCGCCGTCGTGCCCGTGCGGGTGCCGGCGCTCTCCGAGCGGCGCGAGGACATTCCGGAGTTGATTGACTTCTTCCTCGACCAGATCTCGTCCGCGACCGGCCTCGCCAAGCGCACGATCGGCGAGGACGCCATGGCGGTGCTGCAGAGCCATGACTGGCCCGGCAATGTCCGCCAGCTCCGCAACAATGTGGAGCGCCTGATGATTCTCGCGGGCGGCGACCCGGAGGCGGTGGTGACCGCGTCGATGCTGCCCTCCGAGATCGGCACAATGGTGCCGCCGACGCCCACGGGGGCGGGCGGCGAGCAGCTGATGGGCCTCGCGCTGCGCGACGCCCGCGAGATCTTCGAGCGGCAGTATCTGCTCGCCCAGATCAGCCGCTTCGGCGGCAACATCTCGCGCACCGCCGAATTCATCGGCATGGAGCGTTCGGCATTGCACCGCAAGCTCAAGGCGCTCGGCATCGGATAAGCGAAACGCATCGCGGGCCGCAGAAATTTGCATGAGCGGTAGTGAGCGCGCCTTCGCATAATGAGGCGTCGTCCTCCGGCTTGACCGGAGGACCCATCGGCGAAGTCGAGCGCGTCTTCGGCATGGATGGTCCGGTCAAGCCGGACCATGACGCAGGTCGAGAAATCGGAAACGCAAATGTCCCGCATCGCCTATGTCAACGGCCGCTACGTCCCGCACGCGGACGCCCACGTCCATGTCGAGGATCGCGGCTACCAGTTCGCCGACGGCGTCTACGAGGTCTGCGAGGTGCGCGACGGGCGGCTGATCGACGAGCCGCGCCACCTCGCACGGCTCTGGCGGTCGCTGCGCGAGCTGAAGATCCGCGCGCCGATGGCCGAGAGCGCGCTCAAGGTCGTGCTGCGCGAGACGGTGAGGCGCAACCGGGTGCGGGACGGCATCGTCTATCTTCAGGTCACCCGCGGCGTCGCGCGCCGCGACCACTACTTCCCGGCCGAGAGCGTGCGCCCCGCCGTGGTGGTCACGGCCCGCTCCGCCGACCGGGCCAAGGCCGAGGCCGCAGCGGCCGCCGGCGTCAAGGTCGTGACCATGCCGGAGAACCGCTGGCCGCGCGTCGACATCAAGTCGGTCGCGCTGCTGCCCAACGTGCTGGCCAAGCAGCAGGCCAGGGAGGCCGGCGCCCGCGAAGCCTGGTATGTCGACCGCGACGGAAACGTGACCGAGGGCGGCTCGACCACCGCCTGGATCGTGACGGAAGACGGCATGCTTGTGACGCGCCCGGCCGATCACGGCATCCTTCAGGGCGTGACGCGCGCGACCGTCATGGACATGGCGCGCGACCTGCAGATCAGGCTCGAAGAACGGCCCTTCACGGTCGCGGAGGCGAAGGCGGCTCGTGAAGCCTTCATGACGGCCGCGACCGCGATCGTGACGCCGGTCGTGTCGATCGACGGCGAGAAGGTCGGCGACGGCGCGCCCGGCAAGGTCGCGCTCGAGCTTCGGAAGCGGTTCCACGAGTTCGCCGACCACGGCGCCGCTTGAAATCACTGTCCTGATCTGGGAATGACGGCTAACGAAATTGGCTCTGCGGCGCCCCTGAGGCTGACAGTCCTACCTCTGCGGCCTTGCGGAAAGCCGGCGCCGCAGCATTAATATGACCCGACGCCGGTTCGGACTGCGCGTCGACGTCGGGGACGGGGCGGCAGGCGGGAAAAAATCCCGAGACAGGCTCCATTCGCCTCGCGTCGGCGGCGAAGCGGCGAACGGTTGAGCTCAAATGAAAGAACAAGAAGATGGCCGCCGAGCGCACCCAGAATCTGCAGGACACGTTTCTCAACAACGTTCGCAAGAACAAGGTCCCGCTGACTATCTTCCTCGTGAACGGCGTCAAGCTGCAGGGCGTCGTGACGTGGTTCGACAATTTCTGCGTGCTGCTGAGACGCGACGGGCACTCGCAACTCGTCTACAAGCACGCCATATCGACGGTGATGCCCGGCCACCCGATCCAGCTCTTCGAGCCGGAGGAGGCGGACGCCGAGGTCGCCGTCCCGGCGCGCGCCGGCCGGTGACGACCGCCGTCTGCGGTCCGGGCGCCGTCTAGCAGGAACGGCGATTGGGACAGGACGCGGATTCTGATCTGACGACCCGGCGCCGCAAGGCGCGGACGCGGGCCATGGTGGTCACGCCGACGCTCGGGCGGAAGGGCGCGGTCGACGATTCCGGCCGTCCGCCCGAGGCGCGGCTTACGGAGGCCGTCGGCCTCGCGGAAGCGATCGACCTCGACGTCGCGGAAAGCCATCTCGTGACGCTGTCCGAGGTGCGCCCCGCGACTTTCCTGGGCAAGGGCAAGGTCGCCGAGTTCGCCGACCTCGTGCGCGCCTCCGGGATCGAGCTCGTGGTGGTGGACGCGGCGCTGACCCCCGTCCAGCAGCGAAACCTCGAAAAGGAGCTGGGGGCCAAGGTCCTGGACAGGACGGGGCTGATTCTCGAGATCTTCGGTCGTCGCGCCCGCACCAAGGAGGGCGTGCTACAGGTCGAGCACGCCCATCTCACCTGGCAGAAGAGCCGCCTCGTCCGCTCCTGGACCCATCTCGAGCGCCAGCGCGGCGGCTTTGGCTTCCTTGGCGGCCCCGGCGAGACCCAGATCGAGGCCGACCGCCGGGTCATCGGCGAGCGCATCCTGAAGATCGAGCGGGAGCTCGAGCAGGTGAAGCGCACCCGCGGCCTGCACCGGGCCGGCCGCAAGCGCGTGCCCTATCCGGTGGTCGCGCTGGTCGGCTACACCAACGCCGGCAAGTCGACGCTGTTCAACCGCCTAACCCGGGCCGAGGTGACGGCCGCCGACATGCTGTTCGCGACGCTCGACCCGACGCTGCGGCAGATCCGGCTGCCGCATGGCGCGCACGCCATCCTCTCCGACACGGTCGGCTTCATCTCGGAGCTTCCGACGCAGCTGATCGCCGCCTTCCGGGCGACGCTCGAGGAGGTGCTGGAGGCCGACGTGATCCTGCATGTCCGCGACGTCAGCCACGAGGACGCGGAGGCGCAAGGCTCCGACGTCCGTTCGGTGCTGCGCGACCTCGGGATCGATCCCGAGACCGACGGGCGGCTCATCGAAGTCTGGAACAAGGTGGATCGGCTCGATCCCGAAATTCGCCAGACGCTCGCCGCGACCGCCGCGCGGCGCGCGGAGGCCGCGAGGCCGGTCGTCATGTCCGCGCTCACGGGGGAGGGCGAGGAAGCTCTGCTCGAAGCGGTGGAGAACCGGCTGTCCGCCACGCGTGAGACGGTCGTGGTGATCCTCGAGGCGACGGACGGCGCCGGCGAGAACTGGCTGCGCCGCCATGGCGACGTCATGGACCGCATGGTCGAGCCCGAAGGTTCGGTCCGCTTCACTGTGCGCGTCGAGCCGGAGCGGATCGAAGGGCTCCGCCGTCGTTTCGCGAGGGTGGAAGCGACTGAGCCCGAGGACCGGCGCCGCCGCGCATGAGGCGCGCCGGCCGCGCACGGCTCGTGGCTGCTCGGGCGAGGGCCAAACGCGGAAACGCCCCGCCGACCAGGCGGCGAGGCGTTCCTAGTAAGTCGATGCGGCAGATCCGCTCTGGGTTGGGCCGGCCCGCTTTGCGTGGCTCCGGCTGATAGTGGATCCTGCGCGTCGTCGATCTATTCCGAAGTCTTCGCCCCTCATCCAATCAGTCAACGACGCCGTTCCGATCCATCGGCGCGCTGACTAAAGAAGTCGAAAAGCAAACCTTCGGCAAAAACCAGTTTCAATTGTTATCCTGCCGCAGCCTATTCGCGCTCCGGATGCGCGTCACCGCGGTAAGTCTACACGCTTCGGCGGAGTCATTTTTCTAGACCTCCGTACTTTGTGTTGACCTCTGAATCATGCGCCCGTCGGGTCGGTCCGTCAAGCGCGGTTCGCCTTTTCCGTCATAAAGGCGCGGCCGGCTCTGCGGTTGGCATAATCTCGCCTTAAGCCTCTTGGGTTTAGCCTCATCCGATCATCGACGCCGCGCCGGTCCGAAACGACGCCGCCGCGCGCGGGACGAAAGCGTGACGATGTCGGTCGACGCCACCAACAGGCTCAAGCCTGGTCAGCTCCTGCCGGAGCTCGTCTCCGCGCGCGGACTGGCCGCGGTGTGGATCGTGCTCGCCCACACCTACGCCAAGACGATCGAAGGCAATGCGACGCTCCCCGCGGCGGTCGAGTACACCCGCATCGTCGTGGACTTCTTCTTCGTGCTGAGCGGCTTCGTGCTCGCGCACATGTATGACGAGGCCTGGCGCGAGGGCCGCTTCAGCTATTTCGGCTTCCTCGCGCGGCGGCTCGCCCGCCTCTACCCGCTGCACCTCGCCACCCTGCTGCTGGTGTTGCTGCTGGTGACGGCGGGCCGCTTCATGGGCGTCGAGCCCGACAATCCGCACGACTGGTGGACCTTCCTCGTCACGGCCCTGCTCATGCACTCCACCTGGGCGACGTCGGACCTCGCCTGGAACTGGCCGTCCTGGTCGGTCAGCGCGGAATGGTGCGCCTATCTCGCGATCCCGTTGTTCCTGGCGCTGGCTGACCGCGTGCGCGGAACGGTGGCGCGGATCGCCGCGGGCCTCGGGGGATTCGTCGCGATCGCGGCGTTCAGCGAGCTTGCGCTTCGGCAGGAGCTGGTGTCGCTCACCTTCGACGGCGGAGCGCTCAGGATCGCGCCGTCCTTCTTCGCCGGCATCCTGCTCCGGCGGCTGTTCGACGACGAACCGATCTTCACGTCCATGACGCCGCGCGCCTATGCGGCGGCGGTCGCCGGCGTGTTCGCGGTCTGCGCGGGGCTGGTCGCGTTGGGCGTCGGCTATGACGCATTGTGGCCGCCCATGGTGGTGCTGGTCGCGGCGCTCGCCTCGCGGGGGACATGGGCCGAGCCCGGCTTGCTGCGCGGGCGGCTGCTCGCCTGGCTCGGCGAGCTCTCCTACGCGCTCTACCTCATCCATGCGATCGCGCTGCAGGTCGTGTTCGCGCTCGCCGAGCGGCTTGGCCTCGCGACCAGCGTCGGCGAGCGCGCTGTCCTCGGCGTGATCGCGATCGCGGCGACGATTGTCGGCTCGCACATCGCCTATGTGGTCGTGGAGCGCCCGGGGCGGCGCGTGGTGGCGAACCTGCTGCTGCGGCCAAGGCAAGGCGCGTCCGCGGCTCAGAAGAGCGGCGCGGCATGATCTCGGACCTGCGGACCGGAGGCGCGCCCGCCGAGATCGAAGGCGAGGTCTGCGTGGTCGGGACCGGGCCGGCCGGGATGACGATCGCGCTCGAACTCGCCCGTAAGGGTCGCCGCGTCGTGCTGCTCGAGGGCGGCGGCGACGCCTATGAGGACGACACGCAGGACCTCTATCGCGGCGAGGTCGTGGGCCATCGCAACATCGACGTGGCGAATTCGCGGCTCCGGCAGTTCGGCGGCACCTCGGGCCATTGGACCGGATTGTGCGCGCCGCTCGACGCCCTCGACTTCGAGCCGCGCGAGGGGCTCGGGGGGTTCGGCTGGCCGATCCGGCGCGCCGACCTCGACCCCTTCTATGCGCGCGCCCAGGGCTATCTCGACCTCGGGCCATATCGGTACGACTGGGAGGATTGGCGCCGGATCGTGCCGCTTCCGGCGCTGCCGCTCGACCCTTCGCGGGTGATCACCGACGTCTTCCAGCAGAGCCCCCCGACGCGCTTCGCCGAGAAATACCACGGAGCGGTCGAGGCCGAGCCGCGGATCGACTGCTGGCTGCACGCCAACCTGACCGACGTGCGGCTCGCCGAGGGGTCGAACGCAGTCTCCTCGCTTTCGGTCTCGACGCTTGAGGGCCACGTCGCCACCGTCCGGGCGAAGACCTTCGTCCTCGCCTGCGGCGGCATCGAGAACGCTCGCATCCTGCTGAACGCCCGGGCCCAGAGGCCGGCCGGGATCGGCAACGAGCACGGGCTCGTCGGGCGCTACTACACCGACCACATGACGATCGAGGCCACCACGGTGCTGCTCGCCGACAGCGTCGACGCGCGGCTCTATTCGGAGAGCCAGATCTATGACGGCGCCGAGCTCCAGTTCGGCCTCAGGCTCACGCCGGAACTCACGAAGCGCGAGCGGCTGACCACCAACTCGGCTTTCCTGGTGCCGCAGCACGCGAATGAGATCTATTCCACCGACTATCGCAACCACGGCTGGATCGCGTTCTCCTCCATGGTGAAGGCATTCAGCCGCGGTCATATGCCCGACCGACTGGCCGAGCATTACTGCGACGCGGTCGACGATCTCGGCTCGGTCGCGACCGGGGTTTTCCGACAGGTCGCGCGTCGCGTCGCGCCGCCGGAGGCCGCGCATGTCTTCAAGCTCAGGCAGGACGCCGAGCAGGCGCCCAATCCGGACAGCCGGGTCTATCTGATCGACGCCAAGGACCGCTTCGGGCAGAACCGCATCGCGCTCGATTGGCGGGTGAGCGCCGACGACCTCCTGCGGCTGCGTCGCACCCATGAGCTGATCGGTCAGGCGATCGGCGCCGCGGGCCTCGGCCGCGTGCAGCTCGGCATCGCCGAGACGCCCGATCTCGACATGGCGTTCTCCGGCTATCACCATATGGGCACGACCCGGATGCATTCCGACCCGCGCCGGGGCGTCGTCGACGCGAACTGCCGCGTGCATTCGGTCGAGAACCTTTATATCGGAGGGTCCTCGGTCTTCACGACCGGCGGCTGCGCCAACCCGACGCTCACCATTGTCGCGCTCGCGATCCGTCTCGCCGAGCGGCTCGCGGCGACCGCCTGAGGAGGAGAGGATGGCCGCCGTCACCCGCCGCCTGCTGCTCGGCTCCGTCGGTCTCGCCGTCCTCGGGGGGGCCGCGTATGGCGCGAGCCGCGTGGTCTGCCGTTTCGTGCCGCGCAACCATCCGGACTTCTTCTCGCTGCTCGAACTCGCCCCGGACGGCGAGGCGTCGCGGCGGGTCGGCGAGGCGCTGCTGTCGCAGTCCGACATGTCTTTGGACCTGCCCCGGCTCGCGTCGTCGCTCGCCGGCCGGCCCTTCACGCGCGCCGCCATGGGCGAGACCTGCCCGACGTCCCGCGCGGCGCTCGTCAAGGATCAGTGCGCGCTCGATTTCGCCGAGGGGCGGATCGTCATGGTGGACGGCTGGCTGCTGTCCGAGACCGAGGCCGCGCTCTGCGCCGGGAGGTTGCTCTGCGGAGCGACGGCATGAGCGGCGGTCGCGTCGCGCCGCCTCCGGGCGTCGACCTCTCCGAGCTCACCGCGGCCCGCGGCTTCGCGGCGGCGGCGGTCGTCCTCTACCACGTCGACGCCTATTCGCGCGACGCGATCGGGACGCTGATCCCGACCGACGCCCTGGCGCGGCTCGCGGTCGACTTCTTCTTCGTGCTGAGCGGCTTCGTGCTCGCCCACGTCTACGGCGCGGCGTGGCGGGAGGGGCGCTACGACCACCGCGACTTCCTGGCGCGACGCATCGCGCGCATCTGGCCGTTGCATCTCGTCTGCCTGCTCGGCGTCGCGGCGATCGTGGGGGCGGGGACGTTCGTCGGCATGGCGCCGCCCTGGACGCCGACGGTCGCAGGCTTCCTCGAGCACGCGGCGCTGCTCAACGCCGTGGGGCTCATCCGGGAGAACGCCTGGAACCAGCCATCGTGGTCGGTCGGCGCGGAATGGACCGCCTATCTCTGCTTCCCGGTCTATCTCGCGGCCGTCTCGGCCTTGCGGTCGCCCGTCGCAAAGCTCGCCGCGGCGCTCGCTTTGGCCGCGATCCTCTGGGCGGCGGTCCGCGCCGTCTTCGGCCTCGACCTGTTCAACCTGACCTACTGGGGCGCGGTCCGCATCGTCCCGTCCTTCTTCGCGGGCGTCGCGCTGCGCCAGATCATGGAGACCGGCGCCGGGACCACGATCGCGCCTGCCCGGCTGACATGGATGACGGCAGGCGTCCTGCTCGCGATGGCTCTCGCGGTCCTTGCCGGCGCGCCCAGCATCCTGGTCTGGCCGGGCCTGCTCGCGCTCGTCTACCTGCTCGCCCTCAAGGGGCTGGCTCCGCGAGGCGGACTGCTGCGTTCCCGCCCGCTGGTCTGGGGCGGGGAGATCTCCTACGCGCTCTACCTGGCGCACGCCCCGGTGCTGATGGTGACCTACGGTCTCGGGGCGAAGATCCTAGGCGTCTCGGGCCCGGCGGGCCTGATCGGCCTCGGCGCGCTCGCCGCCGGCCTCTCGGTGCTGGCCGCGGCCGCGCTGCATTACGTCGTCGAACGGCCGGCCCAGCGCTTCATCGTCAGCCGAGCGGGGCGGCCCCGGAAAGCCGCCGCGGCGTCGGCCTGAACTTCAAGGAGCGCGACGAAAAAGGGGACGCCCGGAGGCGTCCCCTTTCGCATCCGAGGTTGGTCGAGCCCTGAGGTTCAGACCGAGTAGTACATGTCGTACTCGACCGGATGCGGGGTGTGCTCGAAGCGGATCACTTCCTGCATCTTCAATTCGATGAAGGAGTCGATCTGGTCGTCCGTGAACACGTTGCCCTTCTTCAGGAACTCGCGGTCCTTGTCGAGCGACTGAAGAGCCTCGCGGAGCGAGCCGCACACCGTCGGGATCTTCTTCAGCTCGCGCGGCGGCAGGTCGTAGAGATCCTTGTCCATCGCCTGGCCGGGATCGAGCTTGTTCACGATGCCGTCGAGGCCGGCCATCATCAGCGCCGCGAAGGCGAGATAGGGGTTCGCGGCCGGGTCCGGGAAACGCACCTCGACGCGCTTGGCCTTCGGCGAGTTGGTCCACGGAATGCGGCAGGAGGCCGAGCGGTTGCGGGCGGAGTAGGCCAGCAGCACCGGCGCCTCGAAGCCCGGCACGAGGCGCTTGTAGCTGTTCGTCGTCGGGTTGGTGAAGGCGTTGATGGCCTTGGCGTGCTTGATCACGCCGCCGATGTACCAGAGGCACTCCTGGCTGAGGCCGGCATATTTGTCGCCCGCGAAGACCGGCTTGCCCTTCTTCCAGATCGACATGTGGCAGTGCATGCCCGAGCCGTTGTCGCCATAGACCGGCTTCGGCATGAAGGTCGCGGTCTTGCCGTAGGACTGCGCCACCTGGTGGATGCAGTATTTGTAGACCTGCAGATGGTCGGCCATGCGGACGACCTCCTCGAACTTCAGGCCGAGCTCGTGCTGGGCCGAGGCCACCTCGTGATGGTGCTTCTCGACCTTGGCGCCCATCGCGGCCATGGCGGCCAGCATCTCGCCGCGCATGTCCTGCGCGCTGTCGACCGGCGGGACCGGGAAGTAGCCGCCCTTGGTGCGGACCCGGTGGCCGAGGTTGCCGGTGTCGTATTCGGCGTCGGAGTTGGTCGGAAGCTCGTCGCTGTCCACCTCGAAGCCGACCTTGTAGGGCGTCGCGGAGAACTTGACGTCGTCGAACACGAAGAACTCGGCCTCGGGGCCGAAATAGATCGTCTCGCCGATGTTCAGCGACTGCATGTAGACCTCGGCCTTCTTCACCGTGCCGCGTGGGTCGCGCTCATAGGGCTCGCCGGTGGTGGGCTCAAGCACGTCGCAGACCACGGAGAGCGTCGTGGCGGCGAAGAACGGATCGATGCAGGCGGTCGCGACGTCCGGCATCAGCAGCATGTCGGACTCGTTGATGGCCTTCCAGCCGGCGATCGACGAGCCGTCGAACATCTGGCCTTCGGAGAAGAACTCGTCGTCCACCATCGTGATGTCGAAGGTGACGTGCTGCCATTTGCCCTTGGGGTCGGTGAAGCGGAGATCGACGTATTTCACGTCGTTCTCCTTGATGAACTTCATGACGTCGTTCGCCGATTTCATCGCCATCGGTCTCGTTCCTCCAATGTCAGACTGTTCTCGCGGGGCGCCGCTTTGGCCGAGCGCCTGGGGGATGGGATTGTCAGATCGCGTCGACGCCGACTTCGCCGGTGCGAATGCGGATCGCTTCTTCGACATGCGACACGAAAATCTTGCCGTCGCCGATGCGCCCCGTGGCGGCGGCCTTGCGGACGGCCTCGACGGCCCGCTCGACCATATCGTCGGCGAGCACCACTTCGATCTTCACCTTCGGAAGGAAATCCACCACATACTCTGCGCCGCGGTAGAGTTCGGTATGCCCCTTCTGGCGCCCGAAGCCCTTCGCCTCGGTCACGGTGATGCCCTGCACGCCGACGTCCTGAAGCGCCTCCTTCACCTCGTCAAGCTTGAACGGTTTGATGATGGCTTCAATTTTCTTCACGTTGACGGGCCTCCTCGTGTCACGCGCGTCCCGCCGCGCATCCTTCCGGCGGAGCAAGCGGGGCGCCGCGCACTTAGCAGCAAGCATGCCAATGAAGGCCGTCGCGGAAAAGCGTGTCGCGGTCAAGCGCCGCTTGGAGTCGCGGGCCCCGCAATACGTTGAATGCCGTCCAGCCTGTCCACCTTTGAGGCAGTATGATCAATAAATATGCAGCGCTGCGACGCGTTTGGTCGCACCCTCGGTCGCCTTTTGTGCATCTGCCCTGTGCGGCGAGACGGGAACGCACAAATGCTTGAACTCCTGACGCCGGCCGAGATGGCCAAGGTGGACGCGGCGGCCATCGCGGCGGGGACGTCGGGCGTCGCGTTGATGGAGAACGCGGGCGGCGCGGTCGCCGATGTCTGCGCCCGGGACTGGCGCGACGTGCGCCGGGTGCTCATCCTCGCAGGTCCGGGCAACAATGGCGGAGACGGCTTCGTCGCGGCGCGGCGCCTGGCCGAGGCGGGGCACGACGTCGTTGTCGCCCTCGCGGGCGACCTCGCGTCCCTGAAGGGAGACGCCGCCGAAATGGCGGAGCGCTGGATGGGCCGAACCGTCGACCTCGTGGAGGCTCCGTTCGGCTGGGCCGAACTCGTGGTCGACGCGCTGTTCGGCGCGGGGCTCTCCCGTCCGCTCGACGGCCGCTCGGCCGCCGCGGTCCGCGCCGCCAACGACAGCGGCCGGCCGATCCTCGCGGTCGACGTGCCGAGCGGTCTGGACGGCGCGACCGGCCGGCCGCTCGGCGACGCCTGCGTCCGCGCCGACGCCACCGTGACTTTCGTGCGCCTCAAGCCCGGCCATGTGCTGCTGCCGGGACGGGCGCTCTGCGGCCGCGTCCACCTCGCGGACATTGGCGCGCCCGACAGCGCGATCGCGGCGGCGCGGCCCGCCGCGATGCTGAACCGTCCCGCCCTCTGGCGCTCGTCCTTCCCCGAGCCGTCGATCGAAGGGCACAAATATTCCCGCGGCCATGTCGCGGTCTGGAGCGGGCCGCCGCTCGCGGGCGGCGCGAGCCGGCTCGCCGCCGCGTCCGCGCTCAGGGCGGGCGCAGGGGCCGTCACGCTGGTCGGGCCGCGGCCGGCGCTCGAGCACCACGCCGCGCATGTCACGGCCGTCATGCTGCGCGAGCTCGATCCGCGCGCCGGCTGGTCCGATTTCCTCGCCGACCGGCGGGTGAACGCCTGGGTGTTCGGCCCGGGCGCCGGCGACACCGAGGCCTCCCGCGAGGCGCTCGACCAGGGTTTTTCGTCCGGCGGATGCGCGGTTCTCGACGCCGACGTGTTCTCGATCTTCGAGGACCGGCCCGAAGAACTCGGGGCCGCGATCGAGGACGGCGGCGTCGAAGCTGTCCTGACGCCGCATGAGGGCGAGTTCGCCCGGCTGATGGGCGGGCGTGTGGAGAAGGACGCCTCCAAGATCGACCGCGCCAAGGCGGCCGCGGCGCTGCTCGGCGCGACTGTCGTGCTCAAGGGGCCGGACACGGTCGTGGCCTCGCCGGACGGCCGCGCGGCGGTCGCCGACAACGCTCCGGCTTATCTCGCGACCGCCGGCGCCGGCGACGTGCTGGCCGGGATCGCAGCCGGCCTGCTCGCCCAGGGCATGCCGTGCTTCGAAGCCGCGGCCGCCGCCGTCTGGCTGCATGGCGAGGCCGCGAAGTCGTTCGGCCGGGGCCTCACCGCCGACGATCTGCCGTACGCGATACCGGCGGCTCTGCGCGCCCTCGAGAATGGCGATCGCTCCTGAACGCGCGTTGCGGGCCAGTCTCGGCCGGATGACGTTTCTGTCGTTTTTGCTCGCCTTCCGGCGCCGCCATGCTATAGACGCGCCCGCGTTTCGCGCCCCTTCGGCGCGTCAGGCGAGGCGCCCGGCGCGGGCGTGGTGGAACTGGTAGACACGCGGGATTTAGGTTCCCGTGGCGAAAGCCGTGGGGGTTCGAGCCCCTCCGCCCGCACCAGCGCCAGAGCCTCCGCCGAATGCGACAGGTTCGCTTCCAACTCCCGATCCTTGCGCCGCAAGGCGCCGCGGTCGGGATTCAGCTAAAGAGACGACGCTCATGCAGGTGACGCAAACCCTCGACGAAGGCCTGAAGCGCGAGTTCAAAGTCGTCGTTTCGGCCTCCGATCTCGACGCCCGCCTCAACGAGCGTCTCGCGACGCTGAAGGACCGCGTCAACATCAACGGCTTCCGCAAGGGCAAGGTGCCGGTCGCGCATCTGAAGAAGCTCTACGGCAAGTCGGTGATGGCCGAGGTGCTCGACCAGGTGGTGGCGGACGCCAACCGCAAGATCGTCGACGACAACGGCCTGAAGCTTGCGATGCAGCCCAAGGTCAAGGTCACGGCCGAGGACGAGCCGGACGAGCAGAAGGCGGTGCTGGGCGTCATCGAAGGCCGGCACGATCTCGGCCTGACGGTCGCGGTCGAGGTGCTGCCCAAGGTCGAGCTCACCGACGTCAGCTCGCTCAAGGTCGAGCGGCTGAACGCGGAGGTCGCCGAAGCGGACGTCGACGAGGCCGTCGAGCGCGTCGCCAAGCAGAACCGCGCCTTCTCGGCCAAGGACGGCGCCGCCGCCAATGGCGACCGCGTGACGATCGACTTCGTGGGCAAGATCGACGGCGAGGCCTTCGAGGGCGGCTCGGCGACCGACGCGCCGCTCGAACTCGGCTCGAACAGCTTCATCCCGGGCTTCGAGGAGCAGCTCGTCGGCGTGAAGGCCGGCGACGAGAAGCAGGTTTCCGTGACGTTCCCGGCCGAGTACCAGGCCGCCCATCTCGCCGGCAAGGACGCGACCTTCGACGTGACCGTGAAGGGCGTCGAGGCGCCGGAGGAGCTCAAGATCGACGACGAGCTCGCCAAGAGCCTCGGACTCGAGTCGCTCGACAAGCTCAAGGAGGCCGTGCGCGACCAGATCGCCGGCGACTACGCCCGGGTCTCCCGCCAGAAGGTGAAGCGCCAGCTGCTCGACGCGCTGGACGAGCAGTACTCCTTCGACCTGCCGCCCACCCTCGTCGAGCAGGAGTTCGAGAATGTCTGGCGTCAGGTGATGGGCGATCTCGCCCGCACCGGCCGCACGCTCGAGGACGAGGGCGAATCCGAGGAGAGCGCCCGCGCCGAATATCGCAAGATCGCCGAGCGGCGGGTGCGGCTCGGGCTGGTCCTTGCGGAAATCGGCGAGAAGCACGACGTGAAGGTCTCGGACGACGAGGTCACGCGCGCTCTCGTCGAGCGCGCCCGCCAGTATCCGGGCCAGGAGCAGCAGGTCTGGGACTTCTACCGCAACAATCCGGACGCGCTGGCCGAGCTTCGCGCGCCGCTGTTCGAGGACAAGGTCGTGGACGCGATCCTCGGCAAGGCCTCGGTGACGGAGCGCGCAGTCTCCAAGGACGAGCTGTTCGCCGAGCCCGACGAGGACGGCGAGGAGGCCGACAAGCCGAAGGCCGCGCCCAAGAAGGCCAAGTCCAGGACGAAGACCGCGGCGGAAGCCGGGGACGAGTCCGAGGCTTGACGCGGGGCGGTCCCGCGGCCTCGACTGACGGCGCGACTCAGAAAGTGGCCGGCGCCGCGTCGCGTCGGCTGAAGGAAGGATGAGGATCACACATGCGCGATTTGGTTGATCAGGCCACCAACTTCCTCATCCCGATGGTCATCGAGCAGACCAATCGCGGCGAGCGCTCCTTCGACATCTATTCGCGGCTTCTCAAGGAGCGCATCATCTTCCTGTCCGGCCCGTTCCACGACGACATGTCGGCGGTGATCTGCGCGCAGCTGCTGTTCCTCGAGGCCGAGAATCCGAAGAAGGAAATCTCGATCTACATCAACTCCCCCGGCGGCGTGGTGACGTCCGGCCTCGCGATCTACGACACAATGCAGTACATCCGCCCGCCGGTCGCGACGCTGTGCATGGGGCAGGCGGCCTCGATGGGTTCGCTGATCCTGACCGCCGGCGAGAAGGGCATGCGGGCGGCGCTGCCGAACGCGCGCATCCTCGTGCATCAGCCCTCCGGCGGCTTCCAGGGCCAGGCCTCCGACATCGAGCGGCACGCCGAGGACATCGTCAAAATCAAGCGTCGGCTGAACGAGATCTACGTCAAGCACTGCGGGCGCTCCTACGAGGAGATCGAGCGCACGCTCGACCGCGACACCATGATGTCGTCCGAGCAGGCGAAGGACTTCGGCCTGATCGACGAGGTGTTCGAGCGGCGCCCGACCGACGGCGACGCCGACCAGAAGGCGGCGTGACGAAAACGCATCGTCGACCACGTTCTTGCGCACACTGGCGCGCGGCTGTTGCTGCGCGCGCGCAATCGCCTATCATCCAAAGCGGCGTTGCGTCGCGGCAGTCCTGTACCCACCTGTTGACGCCGGACCATTAAGGTCGGCGGCGTATGACGTGACGATGAAGCGGCGTTCTCCTCGGCGCCGGGCTTCAACCCGAAAGGGGTGAGTGAATGAGCAAGGTCGGCGGCGGCGACGCCAAGAACACCCTTTACTGCTCCTTCTGCGGCAAGAGCCAGCATGAGGTGCGCAAGCTCATCGCCGGGCCCACCGTCTTCATCTGCGACGAGTGCGTCGAGCTGTGCATGGACATCATCCGTGAGGAGAACAAATCCTCGCTGGTCAAGTCGCGCGACGGCATCCCGACGCCGAAGGAGATCCGCAAGGTCCTCGACGATTACGTGATCGGGCAGGACCATGCGAAGAAGGTGCTCTCGGTCGCGGTGCACAACCACTACAAGCGGCTGAACCACGCGACCAAGCACAACGACGTCGAGCTCGCGAAGTCCAACATCCTGCTGATCGGCCCGACCGGCTGCGGCAAGACGCTGCTCGCTCAGACGCTCGCCCGCATCCTGGACGTGCCGTTCACCATGGCGGACGCCACGACGCTGACCGAGGCCGGCTATGTCGGCGAGGACGTCGAGAACATCATCCTGAAGCTGCTGCAGTCGGCCGACTACAATGTCGAGCGGGCGCAGCGCGGCATCGTCTATATCGACGAGATCGACAAGATCTCCCGCAAATCTGACAACCCCTCGATCACCCGCGACGTCTCGGGCGAGGGCGTGCAGCAGGCGCTGCTGAAGATTATGGAGGGCACCGTCGCCTCCGTGCCCCCGCAGGGCGGCCGCAAGCACCCGCAGCAGGAGTTCCTGCAGGTCGACACCACCAACATCCTGTTCATCTGCGGCGGCGCCTTCGCGGGCCTCGACAAGATCATCTCGTCGAAGGGACAGGGCACCTCGATCGGCTTCGGGGCCAAGGTGAAGTCGCCGGACGAGCGCAAGACCGGCGAGATCTTCCGCCATGTCGAGCCCGAGGATCTGCTGAAGTTCGGCCTGATCCCGGAATTCGTCGGCCGCCTGCCGGTGCTCGCGACGCTCGAGGACCTCGACGAGGCCGCGCTCAAGACGATCCTGACCGAGCCCAAGAACGCCCTGGTCAAGCAGTACCAGCGGCTGTTCGAGATGGAGAACGTCGACCTCGCCTTCAACGAGGACGCGCTGACCGCGATCGCCAAGAAGGCGATCGAGCGCAAGACCGGCGCGCGCGGCCTCAGGTCGATCATGGAGCAGATCCTGCTCGACACGATGTTCGACCTGCCCGGCCTCGAAGGCGTCGAGCAGGTGGTGATCTCCGGCGACGTCGCCGAGGGCAAGGGCCGCCCGCTCTACATTTACGCCGACCGCCAGAACGAGGCCGGCGCCAGCGCCTGACGGACGTTCGAATCGGCTGAAGTCAAAGCGCCCGCGGAGCGATCCGCGGGCGCTTTTCTATGGCGCGTCGTCGAAGCACCTTCTCCCGCTTGCGGGAGAAGGCAAGGTGAGGGGGCGTCAATTGATGCATGCGCCCCTGCGCCCAGGAGGCCTTCGCCGCCGGACCGTCAGCGGGCCAACGCTGCGCACACCGCAAGCTCCTCAGCCTGCCGCAGCGCCTTGAAGACGCCGGGAGCGCCGACGTCCGGGGTGATCTGCCGGTTGATCGAGACGGTGACCGAGCGCCGCCCGTTTCCGCTCGCCGCGGCGAACTGGGTGTAGCCGAGTGTGTTGCCGGTGTGCCCCCAAACGGTCCCGCATGTCGTCTCGTATCGGAAGATGGCGAGACCCGCCGAATTCTGCCCGGGGCCGGGCGGCTCCGAATGCGCGTCCACGATCACCTCGCGCTGCTCGGCCTGCGTATGTGCGTCGAACAGCCGTCCGCCGACATAGCCGCGGATGAACCGGTTGAGCTCCGCGGGCGTCGAGACGACGCCACCCGAGGCCCACGCCCATCCTGCGGCGACGAGTTCGCTCACGTCCTCAGGCGGGTTCGCGTCCGGGTCGTTGTCGTAGCCATGGATGAACGGCCGGGGCATCGCCGCGCCCTTCGGCAGGCTGGTCCTGGTCAGCTCCAGCGGGTCGTAGACCTGGTCCTTCAGCGCGCGATTGTACGAATTGTCGATCGCGGCCCGCACCATCAGGGCCACGATGATGTTGTCGGTGTTGGAGTATCGGTACTTCGATCCGGGCGTGAACGTCAGGCCGCGCCCCTTGATGAACTCCGGCAATTTCTGAGGCTTGGGCGCATCGAGAAGGCTCTGCTCGAGGGCTTCGCGGAACTTCGTGCTTTTCGAGTAGTCGGGGATTCCGCTGGTGTGGCCAAGGAGCTGCCGAAGGGTGACGTTCGCCCAGGCGGCCGGAAGCTCGGGGAGATGCTTGCCGATCGTGTCGTCGAGCGACAGCGTTCCCCGGCTGACCAGCGAGAGCGCGGCCGCGCCGCTGAACGCCTTGGCGACGCTCGCGATACGCATGTGCATGTTGGCGCCCGGACGCCGGTCCGCGCCGTCCTTGGCTGTGCCGAAGCTGTGGACCTTCAGCTCGTCCCCCCGCTGCACGACCGCGACCACGCCGAGCGGTCCGCCCGGCATGGCGACGAGTTTTTGGAGGGCCCTGTCCAGCGCGGCGTCGGCGCTGGCGGCTTCGGGAGAGGGAGACGGATCGGCGCGCGCCGCGCCGCAAGCGATCAGGGCCGCCATCATGGCGGAGGCGACCAAACTCCGCACTGGCTTCACCCTCCCGAGTTCGGGTCCCTCTCGATGGGGGACGCCTGAGGGCGCGCAAGTTCCGACGCCGCTTTTGAGCCGTCAAGTGGCGAGGATGGCGGTTCCCGCCCGCAGGAGGGAGCGGGACAGGGCGGAGCGCCCGAAATCCGTCCGCGGCGAAACATCCTGTCCCCCGCCGTGATGAGGTCCCATTCTTGACACCCCCCTCGGGGGTGGCCACCTAATCGAGGACCCGACGGCGCCGCATTTCTCATTGAGTCTCGCGCGCAGTCGAACCCTCCGGGCGACGATTGCGCGAGGCCATGACGGCTCGCGTCCCCGCCGCGCCGACCATAAGGCCCGTCGCCCGTCCTCCCGGGGCCGGCGGTCCGGCGAAAGGACAACAAATGACCCCGCCAAAATCGCGCACACCCGCCGGCTCGGGCGCGTCGGAAGTCCGTCCCGTCCTGCCGCTGCGCGACATCGTCGTCTTCCCGCACATGATCGTGCCGCTGTTCGTCGGCCGCGAGAAGTCGATCCGCGCCCTCGAGGAGGTGATGCGCACCGACAGCCCGATCCTGCTCGCGACCCAGAAGAACGCGACCGACGACGAGCCGGCCCCCGGCGCGATCTACGAGATCGGCACGCTCGCCTCCGTGCTCCAGCTGCTCAAGCTGCCCGACGGCACCGTGAAGGTGCTGGTCGAGGGCCAGGCGCGCGGGCGCGTGGTCGGCTTCACGGGCCGCAAGGAGTTCTTCGAGGCCGAGGTCGAGGCGGTCGAGGACGTGATCGAGAAGCCGGTCGAGACCGAGGCGCTGGCGCGCTCGGTGGTGTCGGACTTCGAGAACTACGTGAAGCTCAACAAGAAGGTCTCGCCAGAGGTCGTCTCCGCGGTGAGCCAGATCGACGACCCGTCGAAGCTCGCCGACACGGTCGCCTCGCATCTCGCGGTCAAGATCCCCGAGAAGCAGGGCGTGCTCGAGATCGTCGACGTGTTCGAGCGCCTCGAGAAGGTGCTGTCGCTGATGGAGAGCGAGGTCTCGGTCCTTCAGGTCGAGAAGCGCATCCGCACGCGCGTCAAGCGCCAGATGGAGAAGACCCAGCGCGAGTACTACCTGAACGAGCAGATGAAGGCGATCCAGAAGGAGCTTGGCGACGACGACGGCCGGGACGATCTGGCCGAGCTCGAGGAGCGCATCGCCAAGACCAAGCTCTCCAAGGAGGCGCGCGAGAAGGCCGACGCGGAGTTCAAGAAGCTCCGCCAGATGAGCCCGATGTCGGCCGAAGCCACGGTCGTGCGGAACTATCTCGACTGGCTGCTGTCGATCCCGTGGGGCGTGAAGTCGAAGGTCAAGAAGGACCTGCCGGCGGCCGAGAAGATCCTCGAATCCGACCATTTCGGCCTGGAGAAGGTCAAGGAGCGGATCATCGAGTATCTCGCGGTCCAGAGCCGGGCCAACAAGCTGACCGGGCCGATCCTGTGCCTCGTCGGGCCTCCCGGCGTGGGCAAGACCTCGCTCGCCAAGTCGATCGCCAAGGCCACGGGCCGCGAATATGTCCGCATGTCGCTCGGCGGCGTGCGCGACGAGGCCGAGATCCGCGGCCATCGCCGGACCTATATCGGCTCGATGCCCGGCAAGGTCATCCAGTCGATGAAGAAGGCCAAGAAGGCCAATCCGCTCTTCCTGCTCGACGAGATCGACAAGATGGGCATGGACTTCCGCGGCGACCCGGCGTCGGCGCTGCTTGAGGTGCTCGACCCCGAGCAGAACCACACCTTCAACGACCATTACCTCGAGGTCGACTACGACCTGTCGAGCGTGATGTTCGTGACGACGGCGAACACGCTGAACATCCCGCCGGCCCTGATGGACCGGATGGAGATCATCCGCATCGCCGGCTACACGGAGGAGGAGAAGGTCGAGATCGCGCGGCGGCATCTGCTGCCCGAGATCATCAAGAAGCACGGCCTCGCCGAGAAGGAGTTCTCGGTCGACGACGCCGCGCTGCTGACCGTCATCCGGCGCTACACGCGCGAGGCGGGCGTGCGCAATCTCGAGCGCGAGCTCGCGAACCTCGCCCGCAAGGCCGTGAAGGAGCTGGTGCTCGCCAAGCGGAAGAAGACCGTCAAGGTGACCGACGCCAAGCTCGCCGACTATCTCGGCGTGCCGCGCTACCGCTACGGCGAGGCCGAGAACGAGGATCAGGTGGGCGTCGTCACCGGCCTCGCCTGGACCGAGGTCGGCGGCGAGCTGCTGACGATCGAAGGCGTCATGATGCCCGGCAAGGGCAAGATGACGGTGACGGGCAATCTGCGCGACGTCATGAAGGAGTCGATCTCGGCGGCGGCGTCCTATGTGCGCTCGCGGGCGATCGATTTCGGCGTCGAGCCGCCGCTGTTCGACAGGCGGGACATCCACGTCCACGTGCCCGAGGGGGCGACCCCGAAGGACGGCCCGTCGGCCGGCGTCGCGATGGCGACCGCGATCGTGTCGATCATGACCGGCATCCCGGTCCGCAAGGACATCGCGATGACGGGCGAGATCACGCTGCGCGGCCGCGTGCTGCCGATCGGCGGCCTCAAGGAGAAGCTGCTCGCGGCGCTCCGGGGCGGCATCAAGACGGTGCTGATCCCGGAGGAGAACGCCAAGGACCTGGCGGACATCTCGGCTTCGGTGAAGTCGAAGCTCGAGATCGTGCCCGTGCGGGTCATCGACGAGGTTCTGAGCCGCGCGCTCACGCGGCGGCCGGAGCCGATCGAGTGGGACGAGGAGCAGGCTGCGCCGCCCGCGCTCGCAACCCAAGCGGAGGACGATTCGGCGGGACTTCGCGCCCACTGACATACCGGCGGCCGCCGTCCCGCTTCGGGACGGATCGACCGCCGAGACGCCGCATTCGAGGCCCGGAGCGCTGCTCCGGGCCTCTTCTTTTGTGCGGCGCACCTCGATTCCGTTCGAAAATGACGGGAAATCGCCCTTCCGTCCTTGCCTTGTCGGCGATTTCGATGAAGGGTGCGCGCCTTATTCGCAGGGCCCCGCGACTCCGTCCGGGTCCGTCATTCCCACGGAGGAAGCCTGATGAACAAATCCGACCTGATCGCCGAAGTCGCCGACAAGTCCGGCCTGACCAAGCTCGACGCCGCCAAGGCGGTTGACGCCACCTTCGACGCGGTGATCGCCGCGCTCAAGAAGGGCGACGAAGTGCGTCTCGTCGGCTTCGGCACTTTCGCGGTGGTCAAGCGCGCCGCCGGCGTCGGCCGCAATCTGCGGACGGGCGAGACCATCAAGATCCCGGCCTCGAAGACGCCGAAGTTCAAGGCCGGCCAGGCCCTCAAGGACGCCGTCAACGGCTGATCCTGTCCGCCGGACGGCGCGCCCGAGCGGCGCGACGTCCGGCCGCGGCCCGGCCGAGCGCCGGTCGCTGCGCCGGCCTTCGGGCCGAGCTTTTCCCCGCGCATCCTTCAAGCGGTTTGCGAGTCGCACTCTTCGGAAGGTCGCGCCGACGTATCGCCGCGGCTGATTCTGGCGTATTGCCTCTGGCGCTTCGCGCGGCGGGCGGTTAGCTCAGTTGGTAGAGCATCTCGTTTACACCGAGAGGGTCGGCGGTTCGAGCCCGTCACCGCCCACCAATCCGCTTTCTCAAGCATCGTCAAAGGGATGGCCGCCGCGCCTCGGCGGATGCGTGGACCCCTGCGACCGGTCTTTCACGCGCTTCCCGAAATCCGCCGCGCGTCCCCGGCGCTCCTTGACAGCGCCTGCCGCCTCCCGTACCAACCGCGCACTTCAACGGGCGCGCCCGTTCGGGGGTGTAGCTCAGTCGGTTAGAGCGCCGGCCTGTCACGCCGGAGGCCGCGGGTTCGAGTCCCGTCACTCCCGCCAAGGTCTTCTAAGGTTCCGGTGACAGCGGAACGCCAGTTCAGACTTTTTGGCCCTCATCCGTTCTCGGCGCGCCGTTGCGACGTCGCTCTTTCGTCATGTCGGGCGCCGAGCTTCGGGCGACCGACAGCGTGTCGCTAAACGGACAGTTAAAAGTTCAGGTCCTTTGGACCGCGTTCGTTAGGCGAGCTTTCAGCAAGGATCGGAAGTCAGGCGCGTCAACAGCCGCCCCAGCCTCAAGCGCCTTGCTCCGCCTTCAGCGCGGCATAGAGTCAGCCATCGCTGCCGTGGTTCGGGGGACGATCATGAGCCGGTCTGCCTTCGCGCTTCTTGTGCTGCTTGCGGCGAGCTCAGCCGCCTTTGCCGATGACGCTCCGGCGCGGTTTGCAGGCGCGTCGGTTGATCTCGCCGAAATCCTTGGATCGCCGGCCGATCCCGACGCGATCGACGATCTTCCCGATCCTCCAGTGCTGCGGGCCCAGAACGGAACGCTCGACGCGACGCTGACCGCGCGGCCGAGCTGGGTTCGCGTCGCTGGCAAACGCTTCCGCAGCAACGTCTATAACGGGCTCTACATCCCGCCGACCCTCGTGCTCAGCCGCGGCGACACGCTCAAGCTGACGCTGAACAACGAGATCGGTCCGGCCGACATCGAAATGAAGAAGTCGTTCCGGACCAACATGCATTACCATGGGACGGACGTCACTCCGAAGTCTCCGGGCGACGACGTCTTCCTCAAGGTGAAGGCCGGGACGAGCTTCGACTATGTGGTGCCGTTCCCGAAGGACCATCCCGAAGGGCTGCACTGGTACCACCCGCACGCCCACGGCGTCGTGGAGCGCCAGATCCTGTCGGGCATGTCCGGCATGCTGATCGTCGACGGCTATATCGAGGCGCATTATCCGGAGCTCGCCGACCTGAGGCGGCGCGTCATGGTGTTCAAGGACATCACTCTGCCGGGCGAGAGCAAGACGACCCTGACGCTCAACAGTTACCGCGAGCCTCCGATCAAGGCGCGCCCGCTGGAGTGGCAGGTCTGGCAGATCGGAAATCTCGGGGCGAACTCCTTCGTCCAGCTCGCGCTCGAAGGACACGAGTTCTGGACGTTCGAGCGCGACGGCAACGTCCTGCCGAAACCCCAGCTGCAGGACTTTCTCTACCTCGCGCCTGGCGCGCGCGTCACGGTCGCCGTGAAGGCCGGCAAGGCCGGAACCTATCGGCTCAAATCGCTCAAGGTCGACACCGGACCGACGGGCTTGCCGGCTCCCGAGGTCAGCCTCGGCAACCTCGTCGTGTCAGGCGACCCCAAGCCGGAGAGCGGGATCAGGAAACGCCTGACGGAAGGCGCGGAGAACGCCGCTTCGATCTTCCCCCGCGCGCGGGACTATCGCGACCTTCCGATCACCCGCGAGCGCGTCTTCGAATTCTCCGACGCGCCCGACTTCAGCGCGTTCTACATCAACGGCGTCACCTTCGACCCGAATGTGGTGAACACCACCACGCGGGTCGGCGACGTCGAGAAATGGACGCTGCGCAACCTGGCGGGCGAGTTGCACGTCTTCCACCTGCACCAGACGTCGTTTCTCGTGCTCGACAAGGGCGTCGGCAAACAGGAGGACGCGACGGGTCTCAGGGACGTGATCACGCTTCCCTACGCCCTCGACGGCAAGCCGGGCGAGGTGACGGTCATCATTCCCTTCACCAACCCCGTGATGGTCGGCCAGTTCGTCTATCACTGCCACATCGTGGGGCATGAGGACGCCGGGATGATGCAGTCGATCCGCGTGCTGCCCCGCCGCACCGCGGCCGAGGACGCTTGGCGGATGTTCGGCCGGCTGCTCGGCTCCGACGAGCCGCCGCCCTGGTGGCCGGCCCGCGCCCAGCGCGCCGCCCGGCTTCCGGAGGCGGACGAGCTGAGCGCCGCGCTGCGCGGCGAGATCTGCGTGTCGTCGGATCCCGACGACGAGCGGGCGGAGGCGAGCCTTTGGATGTCGGGCCGCGGGCCGGTGGCGCCCGCGAACTAGCGACGGCGGGCCGCCCGGTTCCGCCGGTCGAAGACGTCCGCGGCTCGGCTGTCGTCGAAGCCGGAATGCGGCTACGATCGCGCCGCGAGCCGGGAGGGTCCGACAATGACGCGATTGCTTGCCACGCTGGCGGCTCTGGCCCTGACGCTAGGGGCCGCCGCGGCCGAGGACGGCACGAGGGCCGCAGGCGGCGCCGAGATGGCGCCGGCGCATGTCGAGGGCGACGAGGGCTGGGACGGTTCGGCGAAGCCGGACGAGAGCCCCGCTAAGGTCGAGACGATCGCCGAGAGCGACAAGCCGGCAGAAGCGGCCGCAAAGCCGGTCTCTGAAGGTGAAACGAAGAAGCCGGCGGAGCCGGGCGCCGAAAGCGCGAAGTCCGCCGACGCCCCCGCGTCCGCCAAGACCGTGGCCGAGCCCGCCAAGGCTGTGGCGGAGCCCGCAAAGGACACGGCCGAGCACGCTAAGCCGTCCGGGGCGGAGCGAAAGGCCTCGGAGAGCGACCGCAAGCTCGATTCGGCGGGGGCGCGGCCCGCCGGCTCCGATGCGCCGAAAGCCGCCCAGAAGGCGACGGCCGCGACGGAAACCAGGAGCGAGCCTGCAAAGGCCGTGAAAATCGACGTCAAATCCGACGCGAAGCTGACGGCCAGGCCGCGGGACGCGTTCGTCGTCGAACGCGCTTCGATCGCCCCGCGGTCCAAACCGGTCGCCGAGCCGCGTCCACGCGCAAAGTCCGCCCGCGCCGATGCGGACCTCCGGGCGGCCGAATCTCCTCGGCCGCACGCCACGCTTCGCTCCGCGACGCCGCGTACGGGTCAAAGAACCGCCGGGGCGGATCGTGTCCGCGACGCCGAGACCGTCGACGTCGCCCAGCGGGTCACGCGCGACTCGGGGCCGGTCGCAGGCGGCATCCTGTGCGGCGGCGGCAGCAAATGGCGCTGCAACTGGATCGAGCGCGAGCACGACAAGTTCTACAAGTTCAGCCCGGGCCATAACTGGACCGACCAGACCATGGCGACGGACTTCTGCGCGACCAACAAGCAGATGCGCGTCGCCTCCGCGACGCGCATCAAGTCGCTGCCCGGCGGCTGCTGCGGGTTCACGGTCGTGCAGGTCACCTGCCGGCGCTGACCCCCGCCGGCGGGGCGAGCCGACGTCGGAAACCGCCGTGACCGGCGAGACCGGGACATCCGTTTCCGGGCGCTCGGACCGCGACTCTGGAATTTGTCCGTTTCGCCTTGGGAGCGCCTTGCGCCTTTGGCGTCAGGGGTCTAAGCCTCGGGCGCTCCGGCGGAATGCTGCAGCGCAAGAGCGTCGCGCCGGCGCCGCCGGCCCCTGTCCATCGGTCCTGTCGAGAGGCGTCGAAGGATGACCGATCTCCTCGCCGATTACCTTCCCCTCGTGATCTTCCTGGGGGTCTCGCTGCTCATCGGCGTCGCGCTGCTTGTGTCGCCCTTCATTCTGGCATACCAGAATCCGGACCCTGAGAAGCTGTCCGCCTATGAGTGCGGGTTCAACGCCTTCGACGACGCCCGGATGAAGTTCGACGTGCGGTTCTATCTGGTCGCGATCCTGTTCATCATCTTTGATCTCGAGGTCGCGTTCCTGTTTCCCTGGGCTGTCGCGTTTAAGGAGGTCGGGCTCTACGGCTTCTGGTCGATGATGGCCTTCCTGGGCGTGCTCACGGTCGGCTTCGTCTATGAGTGGCGGAAGGGAGCGCTGGAATGGGATTGACCCAGGCCGAGCTCGTCCGGACCGAGGACACGCTGGTCGCCGATCAGCCCAAGGGGCTGGTCGACCCGTCGGGCCGTCCGCTTGGGGCTGGCGACCGCTTTTTCGGCGAGTTCCGCGCGGAGCTGTCCGACAAGGGCTTCATCGTCACCTCGACCGAGGACCTCATCAACTGGGCCCGCACCGGCTCGCTGATGTGGATGACGTTCGGGCTCGCCTGCTGCGCGGTCGAGATGATGCAGGTCTCGATGCCGCGCTACGACGTCGAGCGCTTCGGGTTCGCGCCGCGTGCCAGCCCGCGCCAGTCCGACGTGATGATCGTCGCCGGCACGCTGACCAACAAGATGGCTCCGGCGCTCCGCAAGGTCTACGACCAGATGCCGGAGCCGCGCTACGTCATCTCCATGGGCTCCTGCGCCAATGGCGGCGGCTACTACCATTATTCCTACGCGGTGGTTCGCGGCTGCGACCGGGTGGTGCCGATCGACATCTACGTTCCCGGCTGCCCCCCGACCGCGGAGGCGCTGCTCTACGGCGTGCTGCTGCTGCAGAAGAAGATCCGCCGCACCGGCACGATCGAGCGGTGACAGCAGTGACCGACGCGTCCAACGTCTCGCCCCATGACGTACAGCCCGCTCCGACCGGCGCGCTGCAGGCGCTCGCCGCCCACATCGCGGCTGGTCTCGGCCCGAAGCTCGGCTCGTCGTCGATCGCTTTCGGCGAGCTGACGCTGAAGGCGGAAGCGGCTGACATTATCGACGTGCTGACCTTCCTGCGCGACGATCCAGGCTGCCGCTTCGTGAGTTTCGTCGACATCTGCGGCGTCGACTGGCCGGCCCGCGAGAAGCGCTTCGACGTCGTCTATCATCTGCTGTCGCCTTACAAGAACACGCGGGTCCGCGTGAAGGTCGAGGCCGACGACGTCACGCCCGTGCCGTCTGCGACCCCGGTCTTCCCCGGCGCGCTCTGGTTCGAGCGCGAGGCCTACGACCTCTACGGCGTGCTGTTCTCGGGCCACCCCGACCTGCGCCGGCTGCTGACTGATTACGGTTTCGAAGGCCACCCGCTCCGCAAGGACTTCCCGACCACCGGCTTCGTCGAGGTGCGCTGGGACGACGAGGCCAAGCGCGTGGTCTACGAGCCTGTCCGGCTCAATCAGGAATTCCGCAACTTCGACTTCCTCTCGCCGTGGGAGGGCACGGACTACGTGCTGCCCGGCGACGAGAAGGCCAAGCAGCCCCAGTGAGCGCGGACGTGGCGGCGGGCGAGCGCATTGAAGGTCGGTGCCTGTGCGGCGCGGCGCGGTTCAGCGCCGAGCTTCACGACGCGTTCATGAGCGCCTGCCATTGCACGATGTGCCGGCGCTGGACGAGCGGGATGTTCATGAGCCTCGCGGTCAAGCCCGAGAGCCTAAAGCTCGAGGACGAAAGCACGTTCGGCATGTTCGCCTCCTCGGCCGAGGCGGAGCGCGGCTTCTGCAAGACCTGCGGCTCGCCGCTGTTCTGGCGCGCGCTTGACGGCTCCTCGGCGGACGTCTCGGCGCAGGCGATCGACGATCCGTCGCGCTTCCCGTTCGAACTCGAGATCTACATGGACGAGAAGCCCGCCAATTACGGCTTCGCGGGCCAGAGGCGCCGGCTGACCGGCGCCGAATGGCGCGCCGCGAAGGAGGCCGCGAATGGCTGAGGCCGCGCCCCGGACCGGCCGCTGTCTGTGCGGCGCGCTCAGATTCTCGGCGACGCCGACGTCGCTCGACGTCGACGTCTGCCATTGCGGCATGTGCCGCCGCTGGACCGGCGGCGCCTTCATGGCCGCGGCCTGCGAGGCCGTCGCTATCGAGAACGAGGCTGCGGCCGGCGTCTACAGGTCGTCGGACTATGGCGAGCGGGTGTTTTGCAAACGCTGCGGTTCGAGCCTGATCTGGCGCATGCAGGACGGATCGTCGGCGCATGTCTCGGTGTCGGCGCTCGACGACCTGTCGGGCTTCGCTCTCGCGCAGGAAATTTTCATCGACGAGAAGCCCGCCTTCTACGACTTCGCCAACGAGACTCGGAAGCTGACCGGAGCCGACTTCGTGGCGATGTTCGCTTCGGCGGAAGATGGGAGCGGCCAATGACAGACCCGCGCTCCTCGACGCTGACGCCCGGCCTGCGCCACGTCTTCTCGTACGTGGTGCCCGAGAGCAAGACGGTGCCGTCGCTCTATCCTGAGGCCGAACAGTTCCAGGCCATGCCGAAGGTGTTCGCCACCGGCTTCATGGTCGGCCTGATGGAATGGACCTGCATCCAGCTGCTCGCGCCGCATCTCGCCGCCGGCGAGGGCAGCCTCGGAACGCATATCGACGTCTCGCATCTCGCCGCGACGCCGCCGGGACTGACGGTGACGGTCGAGGCCGAACTCACGCAGGTCGACGGGCGCCGCGTGTGGTTCGACGTGTCCGCGCGCGACGACCGCGATCTGATCGGCGCGGGCCGTCACGAGCGGGCCATCGTCGGCTGGTCGAAATTCGAGGCGCGCGTCGCGGAAAAGCTCAAGACGGTGCTCGATGGCTGAAGCCGACATCCGCAACTTCACCATCAATTTCGGCCCGCAGCACCCGGCGGCGCATGGCGTGCTGCGCCTCGTGCTGGAGCTCGACGGCGAGGTCGTGGAGCGCGTCGACCCGCATATCGGGCTGCTGCATCGCGGCACCGAGAAGTTGATCGAGACCAAGACCTATCTGCAGGCGATGCCGTATTTCGACCGGCTCGACTATGTCGCGCCGATGAACCAGGAGCACGCCTTCTGCCTCGCGACCGAGCGGCTGCTCGGCGTCGAGATCCCGATCCGCGCCCAGCTTATCCGGGTGCTCTATTGCGAGATCGGCCGCATTCTCAGCCACCTCCTCAACGTCACCACGCAGGCGATGGACGTCGGCGCGCTGACGCCGCCCCTCTGGGGCTTTGAAGAGCGCGAAAAACTGATGGTGTTCTATGAGCGGGCGTCAGGCTCGCGCATGCACGCGGCCTATTTCCGGCCCGGCGGCGTGCACCAGGACCTGCCACCGCAGCTGATCGACGACATCGACCACTGGTGCACGGGCTTCTACAAGGCGCTTAAGGACATCGACGACCTGCTCACCGAGAACCGCATCTTCAAGCAGCGCAACGTCGACATCGGCGTCGTGCCGCTGAGCGAGGCGTGGGAGTGGGGATTCTCGGGCGTCATGGTGCGCGGCTCGGGCGCGGCCTGGGATCTGCGTAAGTCGCAGCCCTATGAGTGCTACGCCGACCTCGATTTCGACATTCCGATCGGCAAAAATGGCGACAATTACGACCGCTATCTGATCCGCATGGAGGAGATGCGGCAGTCCGCCCGCATCATGCAGCAGTGCTGCGCGCGGCTTCGCGTCGAGAAGGGCCGGATCGCGACCAGCGACGGCAAGGTCGCGCCGCCGAAGCGCGCCGAGATGAAGCGCTCGATGGAGGGCCTCATCCACCACTTCAAGCTCTACACCGAGGGCTATCGGGTGCCGGAGGGCGAGGTCTACGCCGCTGTCGAGGCGCCCAAGGGCGAGTTCGGCGTCTATCTGGTCTCCGACGGCACCAACAAGCCCTATCGCTGCAAGATCCGCGCACCGGGCTTCGCGCATCTCCAGGCCATGGATCACCTCTGCCGCGGCTCGATGCTGGCCGACGTCTCGGCCATCCTCGGCTCGATCGACATCGTGTTCGGGGAGGTCGACCGGTGAACGTCGCTTCGCACGACCGGTCTGCGTGCTTCGAGACGCGCGTCTGCGACGCGCTCCTCAGCATGAGGAGCGCAGAGGATGGCGGCCGCAAACCTCCTCATCCTGAGGAGGCCCGAAGGGCCGTCTCGAAGCACGCAGGACGTCTGTCCAACTGTCACTTCGGTAGGGTCGGGCCCGCCGTCGAGGGTGTTGTCTGATGTCCGTTCGCCGCCTCTACGCCGAGCAGCCCGCCGACTTCGCCTTCACGCAGGACAATCTGCAGTGGGTCGAGGGGCAGATCGCCAAATATCCGGAGGGCCGGCAGGCCTCCGCGGTCATTCCGCTGCTGTGGAAGGCTCAGGAGCAGCATGGCGGCTGGCTGCCGGAGCCTGCGATCCGCCGGATCGCCGAGATGCTCGGCATGCCGACGATCCGTGTGATGGAGGTCGCGACCTTCTACACGATGTTCAACCTTTCGCCGGTCGGCGAGCATTTCGTGCAGCTCTGCGGCACGACGCCCTGCGCGCTCCGCGGCGCAAACGCCCTGAAGGAGGTCTGCCGCAAGGCGATCGGCCCGGAGCGGACGGTCTCGGCCGACGGCAAGCTCTCCTGGCTCGAGGTCGAATGCCTAGGCGCCTGCGCCAACGCTCCGATGGTGCAGATCAACTACGACTATTACGAGGACTTAGACCCGGAGAACTTCGAGGCGCTGCTGGACAAGCTCCGCGCAGGCGAGACCGTTGCGCCGGGCCCCCAGACCGGGCGCTCCTGCTCGGCGCCGCTCGGCGGCGACACCACGCTCACCGACGAGACGCTCTATGACGGCTCGGTCGTCGGCGCCTGGAAGAAGCGCTTCCATGACAAGCACGGCGAAGGAGACGCGACCGACGCCTCTTCGGAAGGGCGGCCCGGCGACAAGAGCCGCCCGGAAGCCAAGACCGCTTCGGGCAAGGGCGACGCCGAGGCGCGTCCGGACGCCGGCGAGGCGAAGCCCGAAAAGGCGAGCAAGCCGGGCGCGCCCAAGAAACCGGGCGGGGAGGGTTGATCCGATGCTGGCCGATCGCGACCGGATCTTCACCAACCTCTATGGCCGCCGCGGCGCCGACCTGAAGTCGGCGCTGAAGCGCGGCGCCTGGGACGAGACCAAGTTCCTGCTCGACAAGGGCCGCGAATGGATCGTGGCCGAGATGAAGGCCTCGGGCCTGCGCGGCCGCGGCGGCGCGGGCTTCCCGACGGGCCTGAAATGGTCGTTCATGCCGAAGCCCCAGGAGGGCCGGCCGCATTACCTCGTGGTCAACGCCGACGAGTCGGAGCCCGGCACCTGCAAGGACCGGGAGATCATGCGGAACGACCCGCATCTCCTGATCGAGGGCTGCCTGATCGCGTCCTTCGCGATGCACGCCCACGCCTGCTACGTCTACATCCGCGGCGAATATGTCCGCGAGAAGGAAGCGCTGCAGCGCGCCGTCGACGAGGCCTATGAGGCGGGGCTGGTCGGCCCGAACAACAAGCATGGCTGGCCGTTCGACATCTACGTCCACCACGGCGCAGGGGCATACATCTGCGGCGAGGAGACGGCGCTGCTCGAAAGCCTCGAGGGCAAGAAGGGCATGCCGCGGCTGAAGCCGCCGTTCCCGGCGAATATGGGCCTCTACGGTTGCCCCACGACGGTCAACAACGTCGAGTCGATCGCGGTCGCGGGTGAGATCCTGAGGCGCGGCGGCGAATGGTTCGCGGCGATCGGCAAGCCCAACAACACCGGCACCAAGATCTTTTCGATCTCCGGCCACGTCGAGCGGCCCTGCAACGTCGAGGTCGAGATGGGCGTCGACTTCCGCGAGCTGGTCGACCGGCACTGCGGCGGCGTCCGCGGCGGCTGGGACAATCTTTACGCCGTGATCCCGGGCGGCTCCTCCGTGCCGGTGCTGCCGGCGAGCCAGTGCCAGGAGCTGTCGATGGATTTCGACACGCTCCGGAACCTGAGGTCCGGTCTCGGCACCGCGGCCGTGATCGTGATGGACAAGTCGACCGACATCGTCCGCGCCATCAGCCGCATCTCGTACTTCTACAAGCACGAGAGCTGCGGCCAGTGCACGCCCTGCCGCGAGGGCACCGGCTGGATGTGGCGGGTGCTGGAGCGCATGGCCGAGGGCCGCGCGGAGAAGCGCGAGATCGACATGCTGCTCGAGGTCACGACCCAGGTCGAGGGCCACACGATCTGCGCGCTGGGCGACGCCGCGGCGTGGCCCGTGCAGGGCCTGATCCGGCATTTCCGCCACGAGATCGAGAAGCGCATCGACGACTACACCGCGCGCTCGACGCCGGCTGACTATCCGGTGTCGGCGGTGGCGGCGGAGTAGGTCGGATGACTGACGAGCCCGACAACATGGTGCTGATCTATCTTCGTCGCCTCGACTCGAAGATGGACCGCGTCATCGATGAGGTTTCGGACCTCAAGATCGGAATGACGAACCTCGAAGAGCGCTCGGCGAAGATCGAGTTGGAGATGGCGGGGATCAACCGCCGGATCGATCGCGTCGAGGGTCGCCTCGACCGGATCGAGCGCCGTCTCGACCTCGTCGACATGCCGCATTGAGGAGCCTCGGATGACCAAACTCATCGTCGACGGCGCCGAGGTCGAGGTTCCGGCCGAATACACGATCTTGCAGGCCTGCGAGGCCGCGGGCGCCGAGATTCCGCGCTTCTGCTACCATGAGCGGCTGTCGATCGCCGGCAACTGCCGCATGTGCCTCGTCGAGGTGAAGGGCGGGCCGCCGAAGCCCGTCGCCTCCTGCGCCATGGGCGTGAAGGACCTGCGCCCCGGGCCGAACGGCGAGCCGCCGGTCGTGTTCACGCGCTCGCCGATGGTCAAGAAGGCGCGCGAGGGGGTGATGGAGTTCCTGCTCATCAACCACCCGCTCGACTGCCCGATCTGCGACCAGGGCGGCGAATGCGACCTGCAGGACCAGGCGATGGCCTATGGCGTCTCGGGCTCGCGCTTCCACGAGAACAAGCGCGCGGTCGAGGACAAATATATCGGCCCGCTGGTCAAGACGATCATGACGCGTTGCATCCACTGCACGCGCTGCGTGAGGTTCGTGGCGGAAGTGGCGGGCTCGCCTGAGATCGGCGCGATCGGCCGCGGCGAGGACATGGAGATCACGACCTATCTCGAGCACGCGATGACGTCGGAGCTGCAGGGCAACGTCATCGACCTCTGCCCGGTCGGCGCGCTCACCTCGCGCCCTTACGCCTTCCAGGCGCGGTCCTGGGAGCTCAGCAAGACCGAGTCGATCGACGTCATGGACGCGCTCGGCTCGGCGATCCGCGTCGACGCCCGCGGCCGCGAGGTCATGCGCATCCTGCCGCGGATCAACGAGGACGTGAACGAGGAGTGGATCTCGGACAAGACCCGCTTCGTCTGGGACGGCCTCAGGACCCAGCGGCTCGACCGGCCCTATCTGCGCGAGAACGGCCGGCTGCGGCCTGCGAACTGGCCCGAGGTCTTCTCGGCGATCGCCGAGAAGGCGAAGGCCGCCGACCCGAAGCGCATGGGCGCCATCGCGGGCGACCTCGCGACCGCGGAGGAGATGTTCGCGCTCAAGGATCTGATGGGCCGGCTCGGCGTGACGAACATCGACGCGCGCCAGGACGGCTCGGCGCTCGATCCGCGCCATGGCCGCGGCAGTTATCTGTTCAACGCCGGGATCTCCGGCATCGACGAGGCCGACGCGATCCTGCTGGTCGGGACCAATCCGCGCCACGAGGCCCCGGTGCTGAACGCCCGCATCCGCAAGCGCTGGCGGCTGGGCGGCCTCAAGGTCGCGCTCGTCGGCGAGCGCGCGGACCTGACCTATGGCGCCGAGCATGTCGGCGCCGGGACCGACAGCCTGACCGAACTGGTCGAGGGCAAGCATTCCTTCGCCAAGGTCCTGTCGGGCGCGAGCCGGCCGCTGGTGATCGTCGGCGCCGGCGCGCTGGCGCGGGCCGACGGGCTCGCCGTGCTGGCCGCCGCCGCCAAGCTCGCGAAGAGCTCGGGCGAGGCCGCCGGCTGGAACGGGCTCTGCGTTCTCCACTCCGCAGCTTCCCGCGTCGCGGCGCTCGATCTCGGCCTCACGCCGGGCGAGGGCGGCCTGACCGCGCCCGAGATGGCGGCGTCCGGCGCGCTTGACCTGGTCTTCCTGCTCGGCGCCGACGAGATCGATGTCGGCGCGGGCGCCTTCGCGGTCTATGTTGGCAGCCATGGCGACCGCGGCGCGCATCGTGCGGACGTCATCCTCCCCGGCGCCGCCTACACCGAGAAGTCCGGCATCTACGTCAATACGGAGGGCCGCGTTCAGATGGCGAATCGCGCCGCCTTCCCGCCCGGCGAGGCGCGCGAGGACTGGGCGATCCTGCGGGCGCTCTCCGAGCGGCTCGGAGCGAAGCTGCCCTACGACTCGCTGGCGCAGCTCCGCGCCGCGATGTTCGCGGCCGCGCCGCATCTTGCCGCGATCGACCAGATCGCCGAGGCCGGAGAGCCGACCTTCGACCAGAGCGTCCGGCTCTCGAGCGAGCCGTTCCGCAACGCGATCGCGGACTTCTATCTGTCGAACCCGATTGCCCGCGCCTCGGCCGTGATGGCCGAGATGAGCGCGCTCCGGCGCGGCGCACATGCCGAGGCGGCGGAGTAGGCCATGGACACGATCCTCCACGTCCTGCTGATCCTCGCCCAGAGCCTCGCGCTGCTGGTCGCGCTGCTGGTCTTCATCGCCTACATCCTGCTCGCCGACCGCAAGGTCTGGGCGGCCGTGCAGCTTCGCCGCGGGCCGAACGTCGTCGGGCCCTTCGGGCTGTTCCAGTCCTTCGCCGACCTGCTGAAGTTCGTGCTGAAGGAGCCGGTGATCCCGTCGAGCGCGAACAAGGGCGTGTTCCTGCTCGCCCCGCTCATCGCCTGCTTCCTGGCGCTCGCGGCCTGGGCCGTGATCCCGCTCGCCGACGGCTGGGCGATCGCCGACCTCAATGTCGGGATCCTCTACGTGTTCGCGATCTCGTCGCTCGGCGTCTACGGCGTCATCATGGGCGGCTGGGCGTCGAACTCGAAATATCCGTTCCTCGGCGCGCTGCGCTCGGCCGCCCAGATGGTCTCCTACGAGGTCTCGATCGGCTTCGTGATCATCACCGTGCTGCTGATCGTCGGCTCGCTGAACCTCTCGGACATCGTGCGGGCGCAGGATACCGCGGCCGGCGTCTTCGGCTGGTACTGGCTGCCGCTGTTCCCGATGTTCGTGGTGTTCTTCATCTCCGCGCTCGCCGAGACCAACCGGCCGCCCTTCGACCTGCCCGAGGCGGAGTCCGAGCTCGTCGCGGGCTTCATGACCGAATACGCCTCGACGCCCTATCTGCTGTTCATGCTGGGCGAGTACGTGGCCATCATGACCATGTGCGCGCTGACCACGATCCTGTTCCTCGGCGGCTGGCTGTCGCCGATCCCGTTCCCGCCCTTCACCTGGATCCCGGGCGTGTTCTGGTTCGTGGGGAAGATGTGCCTGGTGTTCTTCATGTTCGCCATGGTGAAGGCCTTCGTGCCGCGCTACCGCTACGACCAGCTGATGCGGCTCGGCTGGAAGGTGTTCCTGCCGATCTCGCTCGCGATGGTGGTGATCGTCGCCGCGGTGCTGCAGATCACGGGGTGGGCGGGGCAGGGGGCCGGGTGACGCCGGGCGTTGTCGGCGCGGCTTTCGGCGCGCTGGCCGGCCTCGGGCTCGGAATCGTCGGCGCGAAGGCGCTGAACGGCGCGCTCGACTGGCAGATTGCAAGGGCGTCCGAGGAGGACGCGATGAAGTTCACGACGATCCGCCGCTACGCCGGTCCGATCGTCATCGCGACGACGATCGCGGAGGTCGCGGTCGTGGGCTACGTCGCGGCGGAAGTTCTCTGGGGCTGAAGCGGCCCCGAAACGACGAAGGTTTTCGAGATGCGGCTCGACCAGGCTGCCCGATCGCTGTTCCTGAAGGAGTTCGTGTCGGCGTTCTTCCTGTCGATGCGCTATTTCTTCCGCGAAAAGGCGACCATCAACTACCCGTTCGAGAAAGGCGCGATCTCGCCGCGCTTCCGGGGGGAGCACGTCCTGCGCCGCTACCCGAACGGCGAGGAGCGCTGCATCGCGTGCAAGCTCTGCGAGGCGATCTGCCCGGCGCAGGCCATCACCATCGAGGCGGGCCCGCGCCGCAACGACGGCACGCGCCGCACGACGCGTTACGACATCGACATGGTGAAGTGCATCTATTGCGGCTTCTGCCAGGAGGCGTGCCCGGTGGACGCCATCGTCGAGGGGCCGAACTTCGAGTTTGCGACAGAGACCCGCGAGGAGCTCTATTACGACAAGGAGCGCCTGCTCGCGAATGGCGACCGCTGGGAGCGCGAGATCGCCCGCCGCATCGCCCTCGACGCGCCGTGGCGGTGAGCGGAATGAAGTTGGCTCTCCACGCCCCATCATGCCCACGCGCAGCGCGGGTATCCACGACTGTCTTGGGCGTCGGGCCCTGCCTCGAAGTCGTGGATACCCGGACTTCGTCCGGGCATGACGGTTTCAGCCGCCCCGCGCCTTTACGTTCGGACGCCGACCCCGTACTCAGCCCCCGCGCCGCCGGACTCGGCCCGAGGATCGCCGCATGACCCTGCCAGCCCTGTTCTTCTATCTCTTCGCGAGCATGACCGTCGCGGCCGGGCTGATGGTCATCTCGTCCAAGAATCCGGTCCACTCCGTCCTCTTCCTCATCCTCGCCTTCGTGAACGCCGCGGGCCTGTTCGTGCTGATGGGCGCGGAGTTCCTCGCGATGATCCTCGTCGTGGTCTATGTCGGCGCGGTCGCGGTGCTGTTCATGTTCGTGACCATGATGCTCGACGTCGACTTCGCCGAGCTGCGCGACGGCTTCCTGCAATATCTGCCGGTCGGCGTGCTGGTCGGGCTGATCATGCTGTCGGAGCTGGTGCTGGTCGTGGGCGCCTGGGCGACCTCCGGGGCGCTTCCGAAGACGGAGGCGCGGGCGCCGATCCCGACCGACGTCACCAACGCCGAGGCGCTCGGCCGGGTGCTCTACACGGACCACATCCTGCTGTTCCAGGCGGCCGGCCTCGTGCTGCTCGTCGCAATGGTGGGCGCGATCGTGCTGACGCTGCGCGAGCGCCGGGCGGGCGTGAAGCGGCAGGACATCGCGACCCAGGTGGCGCGCGGGCCCGCGACCGCGATCGAGGTCGTGAAGGTGCGGTCGGGCGAGGGGATTCCGGGATGACGGTCTCGCTCGAGCATTATCTCGTCGTCGCCGCGATCCTGTTCACGCTCGGGGTCTTCGGCATCTTCCTGAACCGGAAGAACGTGATCGTCATCCTGATGTCGATCGAGCTCATCCTGCTCGCCGTGAACATCAATCTCGTCGCGTTCTCGACTCATATGGGCGACCTCACGGGCCAGGTCTTCGCACTGTTCGTGCTGACCGTGGCGGCCGCGGAGGCGGCGATCGGCCTTGCGATTTTGGTGGTCTATTTCCGCAACCGCGGCACCATCGCGGTCGAAGACATCAACCGGATGAAGGGCTGAGGACGGTCGGCTCATGTATCACCTGATCGTCTTCCTGCCGCTGCTCGGCGCCATCATCGCGGGGATCATCGCGCTCGCCGGCGCTCGCCAGCGGCATCCGGGCGCCATCGGCCCGGTCGACGCCTTCCATCATGGGCATGACGACCACGGCCACGGCGCGCATGGGCACGCCGACCATCACGGCCACGACGCCGCGCATCCGACCGGCGGCGACGAACTCA
This sequence comes from Hansschlegelia zhihuaiae, assembly GCF_004103825.1. Taxonomy (GTDB): domain Bacteria; phylum Pseudomonadota; class Alphaproteobacteria; order Rhizobiales; family Methylopilaceae; genus Methylopila; species Methylopila zhihuaiae. The sequence goes on along the minus strand of NZ_RYFI01000003.1, from coordinate 196,305 downwards.
CCCACGCGCATGACGACCATCACGACCACGGCCCGGTCGAGCCGGCGTCGGCAGGCTCGCGCGCCGCGGAGCTCGTGACGACCGGCCTGCTGATGGTTTCGGCGGTGCTGTCCTGGGTCGCTTTCTTCGACGTCGCCTGGGGCCACAACGACGCCCATGTCGAGGTGATGCGCTGGATCACGGCGGGCGCTCTCGAGGTCGACTGGGCGTTCCGCGTCGACACGCTGACCGCCGTGATGCTGGTCGTGGTCAACACGGTGTCGGCGCTCGTCCACCTCTACTCGATGGGCTACATGCACGAGGATCCGCACCGGCCGCGGTTCTTCGGCTACCTCTCGCTCTTCACCTTCGCCATGCTGATGCTGGTGACGTCGGACAACCTCGTCCAGATGTTCTTCGGCTGGGAGGGCGTCGGCCTTGCGAGCTATCTGCTGATCGGCTTCTGGTACAAGAAGCCCTCGGCGAACGCCGCCGCCATCAAGGCCTTCGTGGTCAACCGGGTCGGCGATTTCGGCTTCGCGCTCGGCATCTTCGCCTGCTTCGTGATCTTCGACTCGGTGCGGTTCGAGGCGATCTTCGCGGCGGCTCCGGGCGCCGCGGAGAAGAGCATCAACTTTCTTGGCCATGACTGGCCGGCGCTGACCGTCATCTGCCTTCTGCTGTTCATGGGCGCGATGGGCAAGTCGGCGCAGCTCGGGCTGCACACCTGGCTGCCCGACGCGATGGAGGGCCCGACCCCGGTCTCGGCGCTGATCCACGCCGCCACCATGGTGACGGCCGGCGTCTTTCTCGTGGCGCGCATGTCGCCGCTGTTCGAGCACTCCGCGACGGCGCTCTCGGTCGTCACGGTGGTGGGCGGCGCGACCGCGATCTTCGCCGCGACCGTCGGCCTCGTGCAGAACGACATCAAGCGCGTCATCGCCTATTCGACCTGCTCGCAGCTCGGCTACATGTTCGTCGCGCTCGGCGTCGGGGCCTATGGCGTCGGCATCTTCCACCTGTTCACCCACGCCTTCTTCAAGGCGCTGCTGTTCCTCGGCTCGGGCTCCGTCATCCATGCGATGCATCACGAGCAGGACATGCGGAAGATGGGCGGGCTGCGCCGCCTGATCCCGACCACCTACTGGATGATGGTGATCGGCACGCTCGCGCTGACCGGCTTCCCGTTGACGGCCGGCTACTTCTCCAAGGACGCGGTCATCGAGGCGGCGTACGCGGCCCACACCGGCCCGGGCATGTTCGGCTTCTGGATGACGGTGCTGGCCGCGCTGCTGACCTCGTTCTACTCGTGGCGTCTGATCTTCATGACGTTCCACGGCGCGCCCAGGGCCTCGCTCGACACGATGAGCCATGTCCATGAGAGCCCGAAGGTGATGCTCGCGCCGCTCTTCATCCTCGCGGCAGGGGCGCTGCTCGCGGGCCTCGTGTTCCACGGCGTCTTCATCGGCCACGAGGAGAAGGAGTTCTGGCGCGAGGCGATCTTCCGCTCTGAAGCGAACGAGATCATCCACCACATGCACGAGGTCCCGTTTTGGGTGGTGGCCTCGCCCTTCGTGATGATGGTCGTGGGTTTCGCGGTCGCCTGGATGTTCTACATCCGTCGCCCGGACCTGCCGGCCCGGCTCGCGAGGAGCCAGGAGCTCATCTACGACTTCCTGCTCAACAAGTGGTATTTCGACGAGCTCTACGACCTGATCTTCGTCCGCCCCGCCAAGGCGATCGGCCGCTTCCTCTGGAAGACCGGCGACGGCCGCATCATCGACGGGCTCGGGCCGGACGGCGTCTCGGCGCGCGTGATCAACGTGACCAACCAGGTCGTGCGGCTGCAGACCGGCTATCTCTACCACTACGCCTTCGCGATGCTGATCGGCGTCGCGGCTCTCTTCACCTGGTTCATGGTGCGGGGGCACTGATGCCGGACTTGCGGTTCCACCGGTCCGATTTGGGCGACAGGCGGCGATATCCGTCATGCCTGGCCGAAGGCCGGGTATCCACGACTTTGACGTGGAGCGGTTGCGAGGAAGTCGTGGATACCCGCGCTGCGCGCGGGCATGACGGCGGCGTAGGTTGCGAGGGATCAGCCCGATGACCGACTGGCCGATCCTTTCGCTCATCACCTTCCTGCCGCTCGTCGGCGTCTTCTTCCTGCTGATGATCCGCGGGGAGGACGAGGCGTCGCTCGGCAATATCCGGCACGTCGCGCTCTGGACCACGGTCGTGACCTTTGTGGTCTCGCTCGTGCTTTGGGCGAAGTTCGACTTCGACAATCCAGGCTTCCAGTTCGTCGAGCAGGCCGAATGGCTCGGCGGCTCGGTGACGTACAAGATGGGCGTCGACGGCATCTCGACCCCCTTCATCATTCTCACCGCCTTCCTGATGCCGTTCTGCATCCTGGCCTCGTGGCGCTCGATCATGGTGCGGGTGCGCGAATACATGATCGCGTTCCTGGTGCTCGAGACGCTGATGATCGGCGTGTTCTGCGCGCTCGACCTCGTGCTGTTCTACCTGTTCTTCGAGGGCGGGCTGATCCCGATGTTCCTGATCATCGGCATCTGGGGCGGCAAGCGGCGGGTCTACGCCAGCTTCAAGTTCTTCCTCTACACGCTGCTCGGCTCGCTCTTGATGCTGGTCGGCATCCTGGCGATGTACGGGACCGCCGGCACGACCGACATCCAGGCGCTGCTCGCCTACAAGTTCCCGGCCGGCATGCAGACCTGGCTCTGGCTCGGCTTCTTCGCCTCCTTCGCGGTGAAGATGCCGATGTGGCCGGTCCACACCTGGCTGCCCGACGCCCATGTCGAGGCGCCGACCGCGGGCTCGGTGATCCTGGCCGGCATCCTGCTCAAGATGGGCGGCTACGGCTTCCTGCGCTTCTCGCTGCCGATGTTCCCGCTGGCGAGCGAGTATTTCGCGCCCTTCGTGTTCACGCTGTCGATCGTCGCGATCATCTACACCTCGCTGGTCGCGCTGATGCAGGAGGACGTGAAGAAACTGATCGCCTATTCGTCTGTCGCCCATATGGGCTTCGTGACGATGGGGATCTTCGCCATGAACCCTCAGGGGGTGCAGGGCGCGGTGTTCCAGATGGTCAGCCACGGCATCGTGTCGGGCGCGCTGTTCCTGTGCGTCGGCGTCGTCTACGACCGGATGCACACCCGCGAGATCGCGGCCTTTGGAGGGCTCGTGAACCGCATGCCGTGGTACGCGGCGGTCTTCATGGTGTTCACCATGGCCAATGTCGGCCTGCCCGGCACGAGCGGATTCGTGGGCGAGTTCCTGACGCTGATCGGCGCCTTCAAGGCCAACACCTGGGTCGCGTTCTTCGCCACGACCGGCGTCATCCTGTCCGCGGGCTACGCGCTCTGGCTCTACCGCAAGGTGATCTTCGGCGAGATGACCAAGCCGGCGCTCGAGGGCATCCCCGACCTCAACCGCCGCGAGGTCGCGATCCTCGCGCCGCTGGTGATCCTGACGGTGCTGTTCGGCGTCTGGCCGGCACCGGTGCTCGACATGTCGGCGGCCTCGGTCGACGGCATCCTGAACCAGACCCAGGCCGCGATCGAGGCGGCCGGCAAGACGGCCGAAGCGGTGGGACGATAATGGACGCTTCGCTCCCTCATTTCGCGCTCGCCCTGCCCGAGATTTCCCTCGCGGTCGGCTCGCTCGTCCTGATCGTCCTGGGCGCCGTGCTGGGCGATCGCGCGACCTCGCTGATCAACGGGCTCGCGCTCGCGCTGATCGCGCTCGCGACCGCGCTTGTCATCGGCGCGCCGGTGACGACCGAGCCCACCTTCGGCGGCGGCTTTACGGCCGACGCCTTCGCGCGCTTCATGAAGGTCCTGGCCTATGTGTCGGCCTTCGCGGCGCTCGCGCTGTCCTTCGACTACATGAAGCGCGAGAACTTCGCCCGCTACGAATACGCGATCCTCGTGGTGCTCTCGACGCTCGGCATGTCGCTGATGGTGTCGGCCAGCGACCTGATCTCGCTCTATCTCGGCCTCGAGCTGCAGAGCCTCGCGCTCTACGTGATCGCCGCGATCCATCGCGACGACATCCGCTCGACCGAGGCCGGGCTCAAATATTTCGTCCTCGGCGCGCTGTCGTCCGGCATGCTGCTCTACGGCGCGTCGCTGATCTACGGCACCACCGGCGCGGTCGCCTTCGCGGACATCGCCGAGACGCTCAAGGACGGCGAGACCTCGCTCGGCCTCGTCTTCGGCATCGTGTTCCTGCTCGCGGGCTTCGCGTTCAAGATCTCGGCGGTGCCGTTCCACATGTGGACGCCGGACGTCTATGAGGGCGCGCCGACGCCGATCACCGCCTTCTTCGCCTCCGCCACCAAGGTCGCGGGCGTCGCGATGTTCGTGCGGGCCGTCTCCGAGGCGTTGCCGGGCGTCGTCACGGAGTGGCGCCAGGTCGTGGTGTTCGTCGCCATCGCGTCCATGGCGCTCGGCTCCTTCGCGGCGATCGGCCAGAAGAACCTGAAGCGCCTGATGGCCTACTCGTCGATCGGGCACATGGGCTACGTGCTGGTCGGCCTCGCGGCCGGAACGCCCGAGGGCGTGCGCGGCGTCGCGATCTATGCGGCGATCTATGTCGCGATGACGCTCGGGGCCTTCGCCTGCATCCTGTCGATGCGGGTCGGCGACCGCTACGTCGAGTCGATCGACGACCTCGCAGGGCTGTCGCGCACCAAGCCGGCCATGGCCTTCGTGCTCGCCATGATCCTGTTCTCGCTCGCCGGCATCCCGCCGCTCGCGGGCTTCTTCGCCAAGTTCTACGTGTTCTACGCCGCCGTGAACGCGGGGCTCACGACGCTCGCGGTCATCGGCTTCGTGCTGAGCGTGGTGGGGGCGTTCTATTATCTGAGGATCGTCAAGATCATCTATTTCGACGAGCCGACCGTCGAGTTCGCGCCGATGACGCCCGCGGCCAAGGCGGTGCTGACGATCGCGGGCGGCTTCACGATCCTCTATTTCGTCTATCCCGCTCCGCTCACGATGGCCGCCACGGCGGCCGCGCAGTCGCTGTTTTGAGGGGCGGCCGTTGAGCGCTCCCCTCATGTCCTGGCCGCAGCGAAGCGGAGAGCCGGGACCCATCAGCGCCATGAAATCCGTGCTCGCTCGGAGTTCGCCGGCGCTGCCCTGTAGGACGCCGCGCTTATGGGTCCCGGCTCAAGGCCGGGACATCAGCGCATCGCATCCGGCGTTTTCCGCATGAGCTTCGCGCTCGGACCCGTGGCGCGGGAGGCGGGGCACGACCTCGCGGCCTATGACACCGTCGGCTCGACCAACGCCGAGGCGATGACGCTCGCGCGCGAGGGCAGGGCGCCGGTTTGGGTCGCGGCCCGCGCGCAGACCGACGGCCGCGGCCGCCGCGGCCGCCGCTGGGAGACCGCGCGCGGCAACCTCGCGGCGAGCTTCGCGCTGATGACGGCGGCCCCTCCGGAGACCGCGGCCTCGCTCGGCTTCGTGGCGGGACTGGCGCTCGAACAGGCGCTCCGCGAGGTCGCGGCGTCGCTCTCGCCCCGCACGGCCCGGCCCGAGCTCAAATGGCCGAACGACGTGATCGTCGACGGCAAGAAGCTCGCAGGCATCCTGCTCGAGGCCGATCTGCTGGCGGAGGGCCGCCTCGCGGTCGTGGTCGGGGTCGGGGTCAATGTCGTCGCGGCCCCGGAGGCCCTGCCTTACCCTGCGACTTCGCTCGCCGAGCGCGGCGACACGGCGAGCGCCGAGGATCTGTTCGAACGACTGTCCGACACTTTCGTCACCTGGCTCGACACCTGGGACGAGGGCGCGGGTCTGCCGGCGATCCGCAAGGCCTGGATGGCGCGCGCCGCCGGTCTCGGCGCCGAAGTCGAGGTCGATCTCGGCGGCCGGGTCATCCGCGGCCGGTTCGAGTCGCTCGACGACCGCGGCCGCCTCGTGCTCCGCGCGCCGACGGGGATCGCCACCGCGGTCTCGGCCGGCGACGTCTATTTTGGTTCCGCGGCCACCATCCGCGTTGAAGGATAAGCTATTGGCTGAGGATTTAGTGTTCGTCCCGCTTGGCGGCGTGGGCGAGATCGGCATGAACATCGGCCTTTACGGCTACGGGCAGGGCGCGCGCCGCCGCTGGCTGATCGTCGATTGCGGCGTGATCTTCGGCGACCCGGCGCTGACCCCCGGGATCGACCTCATCCTGCCCGACATCCGCTTCGCGCGGTCCCAGCGCAATTCGATCGAGGCCCTGGTCCTCACCCACGCCCATGAGGACCATTACGGCGCGGTGCTCGACCTCTGGCCCGAGCTCAAATGCCCAGTCTACGCGACGCCCTTCGCGGCCGCGATGCTTGAGGCCAAGCGCGCCTCCGAGCGCGACGCCCCCAAGGTCGAGGTCAGGGAGATCCCGCAGGGCGGGCGCTTCACGGCCGGACCCTTCGAGGTCGAGTTCGTGCCGGTCGCGCATTCCATCCCGGAATCGAACGCGCTCGCGATCCGCACGCCCGCCGGCCTCGTGGTCCACACCGGCGACTGGAAGATCGACCAGACGCCCGTCATCGGCCTGCCGACCGACGAGGCGCGCATGCGCGAACTCGGCGACGAGGGCGTCTCGGCCGTCATCGGCGACTCGACCAATGCGCTGCGCGAGGGCGCCTCGGCCTCCGAGATGGACGTGGCGGCGAGCCTCGCCGAACTGATCCGCACGGCGCCGGGCCGCGTGGCCGTCACCACCTTCGCGTCCAATGTCGGGCGGCTCCGCGCCGTCGCGGACGCCGCGCTCGCAGCCGACCGGCAGGTCGTGCTGATCGGCCGCGCCATGCGCCGCGCCGCTGACGTCGGCCGCATGCTCGGCTATTTCGACGGCGTCCCCGACTTCCTCGAGCCCGCAGCCTATGGCTATCTGCCGCGCGACAAGGTGGTGGCGCTGATGACCGGCAGCCAGGGCGAGCCGCGGGCCGCGCTCGCCCGCGTCGCGCAGGGCGACCATCCGGAGGTGACGCTCAGCAAAGGCGATCGTGTGATCTTCTCGTCGCGGGCGATCCCCGGCAACGAGAAGGCCATCGGGCGCATCGTCAACGGGCTGATCGCCGGCGGCGCGGAGGTCATCACCGACCGCACCCATTTCGTCCATGTCTCCGGCCACCCGCGGCGCGAAGAGATCGCGATGCTCTATGGCTGGCTGAAGCCGAAGCTCGTGGTGCCGGTCCATGGCGAGGAGCTCCACATGTTCGAGCATGCGGAGTTCGCGAAATCGGTCCAGACGCCCGCGGTCGCGCGGGTCGGCGACGGGCAGATGATCCGCGTCGCCGGCGGTCCGCCCGAGATCGTCGACGAGGTCGTGACCGGCCGCATGCTGAAGGACGGGAAGGTGCTGGTCTACGCGACCGAGTCCACCATCGGCGAACGCCGCAAGCTCGCCTTCGCGGGCGTGGTCTCGGTCGCGCTTGCGATCGACGAGCTCGGCGACGTCGCGGGCGATCCGGAGGTCCGCTTCACCGGCCTTCCGCCGCGCGACGACGAGGGCGAGCCGATGGCCGAGGTCATCCGCGACACCGTGCTCGACTGCCTCGACGGACTGCCGCGGCCGAAGCGGCGCGACGCCAACGCGGTCCAGTCCGCAATCGAACGGGCGGTGAGGGGCGAGCTCAACATGGTCTGGGGCAAGAAGCCGGTTTGCCACGTGACCGTGCTCAGCGTATGAGCGCCTCGATGAGGCGCGTCATCCCGGCCGAGCGCAGCGAGTGCCGGGATTGTCGTCAGATCGAGCGCCTTGTCCTGAAGACGATCCCGGATCTGCGCGGCTTCGCCGCTTTTCCGGGATGACGGATCATCCCGGAGCGAGACAATGATCGGCCGCCTGAACCATGTCGCGATCGCGGTGCCGGACCTCGAGGCCGCGACTGCGGTCTATCGGGACACTCTGGGCGCACGGGTCACGCCCGCGACCGAGCAGCCCGAGCACGGCGTGACCGTCGTGTTCATTGAGCTGCCCAACACCAAGATCGAGCTGCTCGAGCCGCTCGGCGAGAAATCGCCGATCCAGGCCTTTCTCGACCGTTCGCCGGCCGGCGGCATCCACCATGTCTGCTACGAGGTCGACGACATCCTGGCCGCGCGCGACCAGCTGAAGGCGCAAGGAGCCCGCGTGCTCGGCGACGGCGAGCCCAAGATCGGGGCCCATGGCAAGCCGGTGCTGTTCCTCCATCCGAAGGACATGCTCGGCACACTGGTGGAGCTCGAACAGGCTTGATCTTTTCGGCAGTCAGCTGGGCCGCGGTCTATTTCGTCGTGTGGTGGACGACGCTGTTCGCGGTTCTGCCCTTCGGGGTGCGGAATCAGGTTGACGAGGGCGAGATCACGCCCGGCACCGAGCCCGGCGCCCCTGTCCGCGCGCCGATCGGACGGATCCTGCTCGTGACGACGATCGTCGCCTCCCTGATTTTCGCGGCGCTCTATGCGCTGCTGACGCAGGACGTCTTCGGTCTGGACGACATTCCCTTCCTGCCGAAATTCGAAAAGGTCGGCTGACTGACCCGCGGCCGGCACGCCTTGCGGGCAAAAAAAAGCAAGGCCGAAGCCTTGCGTTTTTAAAGGTCAATCTTGTGTCCACTTCGATCCGGGCCGCGAGCGGTGCGGGACTTCGGCGCCGGCTCGTGCGGCGGCAGCCTTTCGGCGCGCCGCGTGGACATCCTCCCAAGACTTGGACCGTCGTTTGGCCGGCGAGGCAACGTCGCCGGCTGGCCCTTTCTTATGATCGGGACAATAGCCGCGGTTTTTTCATTTGTCACCACAATGTGCAGCGGGCGCCGAAAATTGAGGCGTCTCCGATCCCCCCCCGATCGGCGGGCGCCCGCCAGGCGCCGCCCTTGTGTTTCGAGCGATCATCGGCTTGTCTGCCGCGCGCGCCGCAGCCCGTTTCGCCGCTTGGCGCCTCTTCTCCTCGTGTCCGGACAGCCCGCATGCGCCTCAGCCGCTATTTTCTGCCCATCCTGCGCGACGCGCCCAAGGAAGCCGAGATCGTCTCGCATCGGCTGATGCTGCGCGCCGGCATGATCCGCCAGGAGGCCGCCGGCATCTACGCATGGCTTCCTCTGGGACTGCGGGTGCTGGACAAGATCTCGTCGATCGTGCGCGAGGAGCAGGACCGGGCCGGCGCGATCGAATGCCTGATGCCCACCATCCAGCTCGCCGACCTCTGGCGCGAGAGCGGCCGCTACGACGCCTATGGCGAGGAGATGCTGCGCATCAAGGACCGCCACGAGCGCGAGATGCTCTACGGCCCGACCAACGAGGAGATGATCACCGAGATCTTCCGCGCGGGCGTGCGATCCTACAAGGATCTTCCCAAAAACCTCTACCACATCCAGTGGAAGTTCCGGGACGAGCGCCGGCCGCGCTTCGGGGTCATGCGCTCGCGCGAGTTCCTGATGAAGGACGCCTATTCGTTCGATCTCGACCAGGCCGGCGCGCGGACCTCATACAACCGGATGTTCGTCGCTTATCTGAGGACCTTCGCGCGGCTCGGCCTCAAGTCGATCCCGATGCGCGCCGACACCGGCCCGATCGGCGGCGACCTCTCCCACGAGTTCATCATCCTGGCGAAGACCGGCGAGAGCGAGGTCTACTGTCACAAGGACTATCTCGACTTCGAGACGCCGCCCGAGACCGTGAATTTCGACGACGCGGCGGAGCTTCAGTCCTATTTCGACAAGTGGACCAGCCTCTACGCCGCCACCGACGAGATGCATGAGAAGGCCGAATTCGAGGCGATCTCCGAGGACAAGCGCGTCTCGGCGCGGGGCATAGAGGTCGGCCACATCTTCTATTTCGGGACCAAGTACTCCCTGCCGATGAAAGCGCTCGTCACGGGCCCCGACGGCAAGGACACGCCGGTCCATATGGGGTCTTACGGCATCGGCCCCTCGCGGCTCGCCGCGGCGATCATCGAGGCCGGCCATGACGATTCCGGCATCGTCTGGCCGGAGGCGGTCGCGCCGTTCCGCGTCGGGCTGGTCAATCTGAAGCCCGGCGACGCCGCGGTCGACGCCGCTTGCGAGGACCTCTACGCGAAGCTCGAGGCGGCCGGCGTCGACGTGCTCTATGACGACACCGACGAGCGTCCGGGCTCGAAGTTCGCCACCATGGACCTGATCGGCCTGCCGTGGCGCCTGGTGGTCGGGCCGAAGGGGCTCGCCTCCGGCCAGGTCGAGCTCAAGCGCCGTTCCGGCGGCGCAGCTGAGGCGCTTAGCCCGGAACAAGCGGTCGCGACCATTCTGGGCTGATCGCCCTGGGGCAGGCTTGCGCTGGCCGGATGCTCGGCCTGCGTCCAGAATGCGGGGTCGCCGGCGCTTGCGGCCGATTCGACGCCGCTCCCGTCACCTTCGTTAAGACGTATTTCGCAGGCTTACACGCCGCAAGGCGGCGCCCGGAAGCGAAGGGCGGCCGCATGGGTCCCCGAACGAGCCGTCCGACCGATGTCCCACGCCGCGACGCATGACGACCCGCCGATGGCGACGAAGCCGTTCGCGGCCTTCGAGTGGCTGATCGCCGGGCGCTATCTGCGCGCCCGCCGGAAAGAAGGCTTCATCTCGGTCATAGCCGGCTTCTCCTTCCTCGGCATCACGCTCGGCGTCGCCACGCTGATCATCGTTATGGCGGTGATGAACGGCTTCCGCACCGAGCTTCTCAACAAGATTCTCGGCATCAACGGCCATGTGGTGGCGCAGCCGCTCGACGGCCCGCTCACCGACTTCGCCCAGGTCGCGGAGCGGCTGTCCAAGGTCGCGGGCGTGAAATTCGCGATCCCGCTGGTCGAGGGACAGGCGCTCGCCTCCTCGCCCGCCGCCTCCAACGGCGTGCTGGTGCGGGGCCTGCGAGGACAGGACCTCGGCAAGCTCCAGCTCGTTTCCCGCACGGTGCGGGACGGCAGCCTCGAGGGCTTCGACGACGGCGGCGGCGTGCTGATCGGCCGGCGGCTCGCCGACCAGCTGGGGGTGAGGGCCGGCGACACAATCTCGCTGGTGAGCCCGCGCGGCGCCGTGACCCCTATGGGCGTCACGCCCCGCATCAAGGGCTACCGTGTGCAGGCGATCTTCGAGATCGGCATGTCGGAATATGACGCCGCCTTCGTGTTCCTGCCGTTCCAGGAGGCGCAGGCCTATTTCAACCGCGAGGACGACGCCTCCTCGATCGAGATCTATCTCGACCATCCCGACCGCGTCGACGACGTGAAGCCCAAGCTCCACGAGGCCGCGGGACGCGCCGTCTACCTGCTCGACTGGCGCGATCGCAACAAGACCTTCTTTTCCGCGCTCGAGGTCGAGCGCAACGTGATGTTCCTGATCCTGACGCTGATCGTGCTGGTCGCGGCGCTCAACATCATCTCGGGCCTCATCATGCTGGTGAAGGACAAGGGGCGCGACATCGCGATCCTGCGGACCATGGGCGCGACCCGCGGCGCCGTCATGCGGATCTTCCTGATCACCGGCGCCTCGATCGGCGTGATCGGGACGCTGGCGGGCTTCGCGCTCGGCATGATCGTGTGCTGGAACGTCGAGTCGATCCGCGCCTTTCTGGCCTATCTCACCGGCACCGAACTGTTTTCGCCCGAGGTCTATTTCCTGAGCCGGCTGCCCGCCGACCCGAACGTCGGCGAGACCGCGAGCGTGGTGCTGATGGCGCTCGCGCTGTCGGTGATCGCGACGCTCTATCCGTCCTGGCGGGCCGCCAAGCTCGATCCGGTCGAGGCGCTGCGCTACGAATGACCGACGACGCGACCTTCGAGACCTCCGGGACGGCAGGGGCAGGAGAGGGCGGCGAGCCGCC
>NZ_RYFI01000003.1:145220-184490 GCF_004103825.1 Hansschlegelia zhihuaiae | reverse complement strand
GCCCCCCCGCCGCTCCTCGTGCTCGACAACGTCGTGCGTCGTTACCGGCAGGGCGACGCCTCGGTCGACGTCCTCAACGGCGCCTCGGCGACTGTCGAGGCGGGCGAGGTGGTGGCGCTGATCGCGCCCTCGGGCGCCGGCAAGTCGACGCTGCTGCATGTCGCCGGGTTGCTGGAGCGACCGGACGGCGGCGAGGTCTGGCTCGACGGCCGGCCCACCGTCGGCCTCGGCGACGACGCCCGAACTGCGATCCGGCGCGGCCGGGTCGGCTTCGTCTACCAGTTCCACCATCTCTTGCCTGAATTCTCCGCGCTCGAGAATGTCGTGATGCCGCAGATCATCCGCGGCCTCGCCAAGGCCGAGGCCCGCGAACGGGCGGCCGAGCTGCTCACCTATCTCGGCCTCGGCGCGCGGCTGTCGCACAGGCCCGCCGAGCTCTCCGGCGGCGAGCAGCAGCGCGTCGCCATCGCCCGCGCGGTCGCCAACGCCCCGAGGCTCCTGCTCGCCGACGAGCCGACCGGCAATCTCGACCCGACGACCTCGGCGCATGTCTTCCAGACGCTGACCACGCTCGCGCGCGCCTCGGGCCTCGCGGCGATCGTCGCGACCCACAATCTCGATCTCGCGGCGACGCTCGACCGGCGGATCACGCTCCGCGACGGCGTGCTGGTCGACGCCTGAGCCCAAGTTTCAGACTTTCTTCACCTTCCGGAGCCGCAGACCGCGGCGCGGGGAGAATCCGCTTGACGGCCCTTTAGGCATGGAGAACATTAAAAGAACATAACGGGTTCATATGGAGATCATCATGGATGTCGCCCGTATCAAGGCGTGGGCCTGCGGTTGTCTCGAACTCGTCTCGGTCGCGGTTTTCGTCGGCGCGCTGTCGCTCTGGGCCGACGTGATGATGAACGTTTGAGGCTGTTTCCTGTGGAGCGCGCCAGGAAGGCGCCGCGGGATCGCGGGCGGCGCCCTTAAGGTCGCGGAACAGGGCGGAGGAACGGCGTGGACATGGCGAGCGGGCTGAAGAGCGATCCGGGCTTCGTGCACCTCAATGTGCGCTCGTCCTTCTCCCTGCTCGAGGGCGCGCTGACCATCGCCCGCATCGCGGCGCTCGCGAAGGCCGACCATGCTCCGGCGGTCGCGCTCACCGACGACAATCTATTCGGGGCGTTGGAGTTCTCGGAGAAGCTCGCCGGCGCCGGCGTGCAGCCGATCGCAGGGCTGACGCTGGCGGTCGATTTCCAGGATCGCGAGCAGCGCGCCGGGCGGCAGGCCAAGGACGAGCGGCCGCCCGCGATCGTGCTCCTGGCGCGCGACGAGCTCGGCTATCGGAACCTGATGGCGCTTTCGAGCCGCGCCTTCCTCGACGGGGAGGGCGAGGGTCCTCCGCATGTCGGGCTCGAACTGCTCGAACGGCATCGTGGCGGCCTCGTGGCGCTGACGGGCGGTCCCGAGGGGCCGATCGACCGCGCGCTGTCCGAAGGCGCTGACGACGTAGCGGCGGCGAGGCTCGCCCGTCTGTCGGCGCTCTATGGCGACGCGTTCTATGTCGAGCTGCAGCGCCACAATCTTCCGGGAGAACGGGCCGTCGAGGGCGCGCTGCTCGAGCTCGCCTATGCGCGCGGCCTGCCGATCGTCGCCACCAACGGCGCCCGCTTCGCCGAACGGTCCGACCACGAGGCCCACGACGCGCTGATCTGCCTCGCCGAGGGACGGTTCCTGGGGGAGACCGAGCGGCGACAGATGTCGCCCGAGCACGGCTTCAAGACCCGCGCCGAGATGGCGGCTCTGTTCGCCGACCTTCCCGAGGCGCTCGCCAGCACGCTCGAGATCGCGCGCCGCTCGGCCTACCGGCCGCGCACCATGAAGCCCATCCTGCCGCGCTTCACGGCCGGCGAGGACGAGGCCGCGGAGCTCCGCCGGCAGGCGCTCGCCGGGCTCGAGGCCCGCCTCGTAAGCCACGGCACGGCGCCGGGGCTCGAGCGCGAGGTCTATGACAAGCGGCTCGAATTCGAGCTCGGCGTCATCGAGGGAATGAAATTCCCGGGCTACTTCCTGATCGTCTCCGACTTCATCAAATGGGCGAAGGCGCAGGGGATTCCCGTGGGTCCGGGCCGCGGGTCGGGCGCGGGATCGTTGGTCGCCTGGTCGCTCACCATCACCGATCTCGATCCGCTGCGCTTCGGCCTGCTGTTCGAGCGCTTCCTCAATCCCGAGCGCGTCTCGATGCCGGACTTCGACATCGACTTCTGCCAGGACCGGCGCGAGGAGGTGATCCGCTACGTCCAGGACCGCTACGGCCACGACCGGGTCGCGCAGATCATCACCTTCGGCACGCTGCAGGCGCGCGGCGTCATGCGGGACGTCGGGCGCGTGCTGGAGATGCCCTATGGGCAGGTCGACAAGCTCTGCAAGCTCGTGCCGCAGAACCCGGCCAATCCCGTCACGCTGAAGCAGGCGGTGGTCGACGAGCCGAAGCTCGCCGAGGCGCGCGCCGCCGATCCGACCGTCGGGCGGATGCTCGACATCGCGCTCAAGCTCGAGGGGCTTTATCGCCACGCCTCGACCCACGCGGCCGGCATCGTGATCGGCGACCGGCCGCTCTCCGAGCTCGTGCCGCTCTATCGCGACCCGCGCTCCGACATGCCCGTCACCCAGTTCAACATGAAATGGGTCGAGCCCGCCGGTCTCGTGAAGTTCGATTTCCTCGGGCTGAAGACGCTGACGACGCTGACCACGGCGGTCGCGCTGCTCAAGCGCCGGGGTATCGAGCTCGACCTTGAGAAGATCCCGATCGACGACGCGGCGACCTTCGCGATGCTGTCGCGCGGCGAGACCGTCGGGGTGTTCCAGCTGGAAAGCGCCGGCATGCGGCGCGCGCTCGCTGACATGAAGCCGGACCGCTTCGAGGACATCATCGCGCTGGTCGCGCTCTACCGGCCGGGCCCGATGGCCAACATCCCGACCTATTGCGCGCGAAAGCACGGCCAGGAGAAGCCCGACTATCCGCATCCCAAGCTCGAGCCGATCCTGGGAGAGACCTTCGGGGTCATCATCTACCAGGAGCAGGTGATGCAGACCGCCCAGTCGCTCGCCGGCTACACGCTCGGCGAGGCCGACATGCTGCGCCGCGCGATGGGCAAGAAGATCCGCTCCGAGATGGACGCGCAGCGCGAGCGCTTCGTGTCCGGCGCGGTCGAGCGCGGCATCGGCAAGTCCGACGCCTCGACGATCTTCGACCTGCTGGCGAAGTTCGCCGACTACGGCTTCAACAAGAGCCACGCCGCGGCCTATGCGCTGGTCGCCTACCAGACCGCCTATCTCAAGGCGAACCACCCTGTAGAGTTCATGGCCGCGTCGATGACGCTCGACATGGGCTCGACCGACAAGCTCGCCGAATTCCGCCAGGAGGCGGTGAGGCTCGGGATCACGGTGAAGCCGCCCTGCGTGAACCGTTCGGACGTCGCCTTCGACGTGGCGGAGGGCGAGATTCTCTATGCGCTCGCTGCGCTCAAGGGCGTCGGCGGGTCGGCGGTCGAGAAGCTGGTGGCGGAGCGGCGCGCAAGGCCGTTCGCCGACCTCGCGGATTTCGCGCGCCGCCTCGACTCCAAGGCGCTGCCGAAGCGCGCGCTCGAAAGCCTGGTCCAGGCGGGCGCGCTCGACGCGCTGGTGGACGATCGCGCCCGGGCGCTCGCGAGCGTCGAGGCCGTGATGGCGATCGCGTCGCGCACCCGCGACGGCGAGGCGAGCGGCCAGAACGACTTCTTCGGCGCGGCCGAGGAGCCGATCCGCCCGCAGCCTCACGAGCCGTGGACCGCCGGCGAGCGGCTGAAGCGCGAATATGAGGCCGTCGGCTTCTTCCTGTCCGGCCATCCGCTCGACGATTACGGGCCGCTGCTCGAGCGGATGAGGCTCCGTCGCTACGGCGAGTTCGCGGCGGCCGTGAAGGCCGGCGCCACCGGCGGGCGGCTCGCCGCCACCGTGCTGTCGCGCCAGGAGCGCAAGACCAAGACCGGCAACCGCATGGGGATCGTCACCCTGTCGGACCCCACAGGCCATTACGAGGCGGTGATCTTCTCGGAAGGGCTTTCGCAGTATCGGGACCTGCTGGAGCCCAACACGCCCGTCATCGTCTCGGTGTCGGCGGCGCTCGATGGCGACGAGGTCCGGGTGCGGATCGAGAGCGTTGAGGCGCTCGACCGCGAGGCGGAGCGGCGCCAGAAGGCGGTGCGGGTCTTCATGCGCAGCCCCGAGCCGTTCGACGCGCTGACGCGCCGCCTCGAGAGCGGCGACGGCGAGGTGTCGGTCGTCATGTTGCTCGACGCCGGGACCGAGGTCGAGATCCGGCTGCCCGGCCGCTACCGCGTCTCGCCGCAGGTCGCGGGAGCGCTGAAGACCGTGCCGGGGGTCCTCGCGGTCGAGGCGGCGTGAGGCGACCGGGGCTGGCGCGACGCCAACCCTCTCCCGCAAGCGCGAGAGGGACGGGCAGGGCCTCGCTCTCTTGACCCCGTCTTGCTGACGGCGGCGCGACGTCCGGGCGTCGCCGCCTGACGCGCCATTTCCGTCCGCGCCCTTGCCTTTCTCGCCCCGCTTCGCCTATAAGCCGCGCCATTCCACACGCGGGCATGGCGGCGATAACCAAGCCGTTCCGGATCGGGTCCAGCCTATGGGCTCCGTCGAAGCCCGCGGAGGCGAAAACCGGAGAACGAACGACATGGCGCTGCCCGATTTCACCATGCGTCAGCTGCTCGAGGCTGGCGTGCATTTCGGCCATCAGGCCCACCGCTGGAACCCGAAGATGTCTCCCTACATCTTCGGCGCCCGCAACAACATCCACATCATCGACCTCGCCCAGACCGTGCCGCTGCTGCACCGCGCGCTGCAGGCGGTTTCGGACGTCGTCGCCGGCGGCGGCCGCGTGCTGATCGTCGGCACCAAGCGCCAGGCGGCTGAAGTCGTGGCGGATTCGGCCCGCCGCTCGGCGCAGTATTTCGTGAACTCGCGCTGGCTCGGCGGCATGCTGACCAACTGGAAGACCATTTCGGGCTCCATCCAGCGCCTGCGCAAGCTCGAGGAGATGCTCGGCGGCGAGGCCCAGGGCTTCACCAAGAAGGAGCGCCTGACGCTGTCGCGCGAGCGCGACAAGCTCGAAAAGACGCTCGGCGGCATCAAGGACATGGGCGGCCTGCCCAACCTGATCTTCGTGATCGACACCAACAAGGAGCAGATCGCGGTTCAGGAGGCCCGTCGCCTCGGCATTCCGGTCGCCGCGATCCTCGACACCAATTCCGACCCGGAGGGGATCACCTATCCGATCCCGGGCAATGACGACGCCGGCCGCGCGCTCGCGCTCTATGGCGACCTGATCGCCCGCGCAGCGATCGACGGCATCGGCCGCGGCCAGGGCGATTCGGGCGTCGACCTCGGCGCCCAGGAGGCCCCGACCATCGAGCCGGTGCTGGAGGAGACGGTCTCCGCCGAGCCCGCCGTGGTCGCAAGCTCCGACGCCCCGGCCGAGACCGTCGAGGAGACGTTCGAGCTGCTCGCCGCGCCGCGCGGCGCGCCCGACGACCTGTCCAAGCTCTCGGGCGTCGGTCCGCAGCTCGAGCAGAAGCTCAACGAATATGGCGTCTACCACTACTGGCAGATCGCCGCGATGACGCCGGCCGACATCTCCAAGGCCGACGCCGACATGAAGCTCAACGGCCGCTTCGAGCGCGAGGGCTGGGTGGCCCAGGCGCGCGAGCAGCTCGCGAGCCTCGCGGCCTGATGCATCGCTACCGCCCGTCACACGGCTGACGGGCGCTTCGGCTTCCTTTCCGTCGCCCGGGCGAGGCCTGGGCGACGACGTTCATTTTCGAGGATTGAAATGGCCAACATCACCGCCGCCATGGTGAAGGAGCTTCGCGAGAAGACCGGCGCCGGCATGATGGACTGCAAGAACGCGCTGAACGAGGTCGGCGGCGACATCGAGGCGGCGGTCGACTGGCTGCGCAAGAAGGGCCTCGCTAAGGCCGCCAAGAAGGCCGGGCGGGTCGCGGCCGAGGGCCTGGTCGCTCTCGCGGTCGAGGGCGTCAAGGGCGTGGCCGTTGAGGTCAACTCCGAGACCGACTTCGTGGCCCGCAACCCGGAATTCCAGGAGATGGTGTCGGCCATCGCGGGCGTCGCCCTCACCGTCGGCGACGACGTTGAGGCGATCTCGGCGGCCGCCTATCCGGGCGGCGGCACGGTCGCGGAGAAGGTCCAGGCGACCATCGCCAAGATCGGCGAGAACATGACGCTTCGTCGCGCCAAGGCGCTGTCCGTCTCCAAGGGCGGCATCGGAACCTATGTGCACGGCCAGGTCGCGCCCAATCTCGGCAAGATCGCCGTGCTGGTCGCGCTCGAGAGCGAGGGCAAGTCCGAGCCGCTGCTCGCGCTCGGCAAGCAGATCGCCATGCATGTCGCGGCCACCAATCCGCAGGGCCTCGACGCGTCCTCGATCGATCCCGCGATCGTCGAGCGTGAGAAGGCGGTGCTCGCCGACAAGGCGCGCGAGGGCGGCAAGCCCGAGCACGTGATCGAGAAGATCGTCGAGAGCGGCATCAAGACCTTCTACAAGGAAGCGACGCTGCTCGAGCAGCCCTTCATTCACGACACGTCGAAGACCGTCGCGCAGGCGGTCAAGGCGGCCGAGGCCGAGGTGGGCGCGCCCATCAAGGTCACGGGCTTCGTCCGGCTCGCGCTTGGCGAGGGCGTCGAGAAGGAGGACAGCGACTTCGCGGCCGAGGTCGCGGCCGCCGCGGGCGGCCAGGGCTGAGGCCGCGGGGCTCGGGAGCGATGGAGGCGCCGCTCTATAAACGGGTCCTCGTCAAAGTCTCCGGCGAGGCCCTGATGGGCCCCGCCGGCTTCGGCCTCCATCAGCCGACGGTCGACCGCATCGCGGCGGATCTCGCCGCGACCCATGCGCTCGGCGTCGAGCTCGGCGTCGTGGTCGGCGGCGGCAACATCTTTCGCGGGGTGCAGGTCTCCTCCCAGGGCGTCGACCGGGCCACCGGCGACTATATGGGCATGCTCGCGACCGTGATGAACGGGCTTGCGCTCGCCGCCGCGATCATGCGGGCGGGCACGCAGGCGCGGGTGCTCTCGGCGCTCGACATGCCGGCGGTGTGCGAGACCTATACGCGTCCGCGGGCGCTCGCCCATCTCGATCGCGGCCGGATCGTGCTCTTCGCGGCCGGCACCGGAAACCCGTTCTTCACGACCGACACCGCGGCGGCGCTGCGCGCCATCGAGACCGGCTGCGAGGCGCTGCTCAAGGCCACCAATGTCGACGGCGTCTACACCGCCGACCCGAAGAAGGACCCGAGCGCGACCCGCTACGACCGGATCAGCCATGACGAGGTCATCCAGAAGGACCTCAAGATCATGGACACCGCGGCCTTCGCGCTTGCGCGCGAGAACGCGCTTCCGGTAATCGTCTTCTCCATTCACGAACCCGGCTCGATCCGGGCGGCGGTTTGCGGCGGAGGGCGCGCGACGACGGTCGCAACCCGATAGAGGCGGACGGAACCGCCCGCTCGAAGCAAGGAAGCCAGACCATGTCATCCGCCCAGTTCGACCTTGAAGACGTCAAGCGCCGCATGAACGGCGCCGTCGCTTCGCTTAAGACCGACCTTGCCGGCCTCCGCACCGGCCGCGCCTCGGCGAACCTGCTCGATCCCGTGACGGTCACCGCCTACGGCGCCGAGATGCCGCTCAACCAGGTCGCGACGGTGAGCGTGCCGGAGCCCCGGATGCTGAGCGTCCAGGTCTGGGACCGCTCCATGACCGGCGCCGTCGAAAAGGCGATCCGCGAGGCCAATCTCGGCCTCAACCCGATCACCGAAGGTCAGCTGCTGCGCATTCCGCTGCCCGAGCTCAACGCCGACCGGCGCAAGGAGCTCGTCAAGGTCGCGCACAAATACGCCGAGAACCAGCGCGTCGCCGTCCGCCACGTCCGGCGCGACGGGCTCGACGTCTTGAAGAAGGCCGAGAAGGACGGCGACGTCAGCCAGGACGAGCACGAAAAGCTCGCCGAACAGGTCCAGAAGGCGACCGACGCCGCGGTGGCCGAGATCGATCAGGCGCTCGCCGCCAAGGAAAAGGATATCCTGCAGGTGTGATAACCTGCGGGACGCGAGTCGCGTGCCTTCAGGGCGCGCTGGGCGCGTGCGCATGACCCCGGCCCGATTCAGGCCGACCGCATTCGGCGTCGCCTGCATGGGCAAAGCCGGGAAAGACATCCGCACTCGTGTTCGGACGCCCGATGTCGCCGACCAACCTGCCACGATGGACCGCGAGCGCGCCGGAGCCTGGCGACGATGGCGCGTCGCCGCGGCACGTCGCGATCATCATGGACGGCAACGGCCGCTGGGCGGCCGCCCGCGGACTGCCGAGGATCGAGGGCCATCGGCGCGGCGTCGACGCGCTTCGGCGCGCCGTGCGCTCCGCCCACGAACTCGGCGTCAGGCAGCTCACGCTCTACAGCTTCTCGGCGGAGAACTGGTCGCGGCCGGCCCAGGAGGTCGCTGACCTGATGAATCTGCTCCGCGCCTTCATCCGGCGCGACCTCACCGAACTGCATCGCGGAAACGTGCGCATCCGCGTCATCGGCGAACGCCGCGGGTTGCCGGACGACATCGGCGGGCTGCTCGAAGAGGCCGAGACCCTGACGCGCGCGAACAGCGGTCTCACGCTCGTGGTCGCGTTCAACTATGGCGGCCGCCAGGAGATCGTCTCGGCTGTCCGGCGCATCGCGGAGGCGGCGCGCGACGGCAGGCTGGACCCCGCGACGATCGACGCCGGCGTGGTGGCGGATCATCTCGACACCGCCGATCTGCCGGATCCGGACCTCGTCATCCGCACCAGCGGCGAATTGCGAATCTCGAATTTCCTACTCTGGCAAAGCGCTTACGCAGAGTTCGTATTCTTGTCTCTTCATTGGCCGGACTTCGACCATGCGGCCTTCGAGGAGGCGATCGCGGCGTTCCGGACGCGCCAGCGTCGTTACGGCGGGCGCGTCGCGCGGGTCGGCGCGTGATCCCTCCGCGCCCCGGGGCCGGGCGCGTCTCGGAGCTTGCGCTGCGCACCGCTTCGAGCGTGGTGCTGATCGCGGCGGCTCTTGCGGCGGCCTATGTGGGCGGGCTGTTCTTCGCGGCCTTCTGGATCCTCGCGGGCGTCGCGGTCGGCGTGGAATGGGCTTGGCTCGTCGCCGGCGACCCGCCCTCGCGGCGCTGGACGGCGCGCGTCGTCGCCGCGACGCTCGGCGTGGCGGGAGCCGCGCTCAGCCTCTCGATCTATCTCTACGTCGCGCCCGTGACCGCGGCCTTCGTGCTGCTGGCTGGCGCCGTCGTGGCGGCTTTCCTTGCGCGCCCCGCCTATTTCGCCGCCGTCGCCATTCCCTACGGGGCCGCGGTTTTCGTCGGGGCGATGCTGCTGCGGCGTGATCCCCATGACGGGCTGCTGGCGATCCTCTGGCTGTTCGCGGTCGTCTGGTCGACCGACATCGCGGCCTTCTTCGCCGGGCGCGCCTTTGGCGGGCCGAAGCTCGCGCCGCTTCTGTCGCCCAACAAGACCTGGTCCGGCGCGATCGGCGGCGCGACCGCGGCCGTCGCGGCCGGCGTCGCGGTGGCGGCGGGCGGGGGGGCGGCGCGGCTCTGGCCGATCGTCGTGGTTGCGCTCGTGACATCGGCCGCCTCGCAGTTCGGCGACCTTTTCGAGTCGGGCGTGAAGCGGGCCTATGGCGCGAAGGATTCGAGCAAGCTCATCCCGGGCCATGGCGGGTTGATGGACCGGCTCGACGGCTTCCTGTTCGCCGCCACCGTCGCGGCCGCCATCGGGGTCGCGCGCGGCGGCTTGGACGCGGCTGGCGAGGGGCTCCTCAGATGGTGAGGGCGGACGGCGTGAAGCGGAGCGTGACGGTGCTCGGCGCCACCGGCTCGGTCGGCGGCGCGACCGTCGACCTGCTGCTCCGCCATGCCGACAGGTTCGAGGTGGAGGCGGTGGCGGGCGGCAGCGACGCCAGGGCGCTCGCGGAGGTCGCGGTCCGTCTCAAGGCCCGCCGCGCGGTGATCGCGGACGAGACCCAAGGCGAGGCGCTGGCGCGGGCTCTTGAGTTGACAGGCGTGCGGAGCGCCGCCGGCGCCAGGGCCATGACCGAGGCGGCCTCGATCCCGGTCGACTGGACGATGGCGGCGATCTCCGGCGCGGCGGGCCTCGCGCCGACCGTCGCAGCGGTCAGGCGCGGCGGCGCGGTCGCGCTCGCGACGAAGGAATGCCTCGTCTGTGCAGGCCAGGCCTTCATGGCCGAGGTGGCGAGGGCAGGCGCCACGCTGCTGCCCGTCGACAGCGAGCACAACGCGCTGATGCAGGCGCTCGGCGGCCAGAGCGTCGCGGAGGTCGAGACCATGACGCTCACGGCCTCCGGCGGACCGTTCCGCGACTGGAGCGCGGAGCGCATCGCCGCCGCCCGGCCGGAGGACGCGCTGCGCCACCCGACCTGGACGATGGGCGCGAAGATCACGATCGATTCCGCGACGCTCATGAACAAAGGGCTCGAGCTGATTGAGGCTCATCATCTTTTCGCGATCGATCCGACCCGCCTCGATGTGGTTGTGCATCCACAGTCGGTGATCCATGGCCTCGTGGCGTTCAAGGATGGCGCGGTGACGGCCGGGCTTGCCTCGCCCGACATGCGCGTCCCGATCGCACATACGTTGGGCTTTCCCGACCGGCTCTCGACGCCGGCCGCGCGGCTCGATTTCGCGGCGATCGGCCGGCTGACCTTCGAGGCGCCCGACATGGGGCGGTTTCCGGCGCTCGGGCTCGCGCGCGCGGCGCTTGCGGCGGGCGGCGCGGCGCCGACCGTGCTCAACGCCGCGAACGAAGTCGCGGTCGCGCTGTTCCTCGCGCGGCGGATCGGCTTCATGGACGTGCCGCGCATCGTCGAGGAGACGCTCGAAATCGCGGCCGGCCGACCGTTCGGCGCGCCTGGCACCGTCGAGGCGGCGCTGGCGCTCGACGCCGAGGCGCGGCGTCTCGCCGCGGAACGCTTGCCTGAGGCGCATTTTCGGGCGCACTAAGGAAAGCCTTGGCGCGG
This sequence comes from Hansschlegelia zhihuaiae, assembly GCF_004103825.1. Taxonomy (GTDB): domain Bacteria; phylum Pseudomonadota; class Alphaproteobacteria; order Rhizobiales; family Methylopilaceae; genus Methylopila; species Methylopila zhihuaiae. Next base: position 173,371 of record NZ_RYFI01000003.1, on the reverse strand, counting down.
GCGCGCTTCGAGACGCGCCGCCGGGGCCGAGAGGACGGATATGTCGTTCGTGAATGAAATCTTCGGCGCCGGCTGGTCGGCCGCGGCCTACCTTGTCCCCTTCCTGTTCGTGCTGACCCTCGTGATCTTCTTTCACGAGCTCGGCCATTTCCTGGTCGCACGCTGGACCGGCGTGAAGGTGCTGGCGTTCTCGATCGGCTTCGGCCCTGAACTCTTCGGATGGGACGACCGGCACGGCACCCGCTGGCGGCTCGCGGCGATCCCGCTCGGCGGTTATGTGCGCTTCGCTGGCGATGAGAACGCCGCGGGGGCGCCCGACGTCGATGCTCTGGAACGGATGAGTCCCGAGGAACGGCGGTCGAGTTTCTTCTTCGCGCCGTTGCCTGCTCGGGCCGCGATCGTCGCGGCCGGGCCACTCGCCAACTTCCTGCTGGCGATCGCGATATTCGCCGGCATTTTCCTGACCGTCGGCCGTCCGGCGACCGACGCCGTGGTGGACAAGGTCGAGCCGGGCAGCGCCGCCGAAGCCGCGGGCTTCCAGCCCGGCGACCTCGTGGTCGCGATCGACGGCGGCAAGATCGCGACCTTCGGCGACATGCAGCGGATCGTGGAGCAGAGCGCCGACCGGACCATGAAGGTGACGGTCGAGCGTGGCGGCGCCCGCGTCGATCTGACGGCCACGCCCCGTCTCCGCGCGATCACCGACGCCTTCGGCAACAAGCTCAGGATCGGCCTGCTCGGAATCAGCCGCGCGACCAATCCCGATTCCGTGCGCATGGAGCGCTTCGGACCTTTGGAGGCGCTGGTCGCAGGTGCGGAGGAGACCTGGTTTCAGGTGACGCGGACGGGAGCCTATCTCGGGCGCCTCGTGGTCGGGCGGGAATCGGCCGACCAGATCGGCGGTCCGATCCGCATCGCCAAGACGTCGGGCGACTTCGCCACGCTCGGCTTCGTCGCGCTCCTGTCGCTCGCCGCGATCCTTTCGGTCTCGATCGGGCTCCTCAACCTGGTGCCGATCCCGCTGCTCGACGGCGGACACCTGCTATTCTACGCGATCGAGGCCCTTCGGGGCCGGCCGCTCGGCGCCAGGGCCCAGGAAATCGGCATGCGCATCGGCCTCGCGCTGGTGCTCATGCTGATGATTTTCGCGACTTGGAACGACATCGTTCACCTTTCGACTCTAGGCTGAAAAACGGACGGCGTGGCCGACTCGCAACGGGTCGGTCCAAACGTCGTGCCGGCGTTGAGTAGCGAGTTTGCACGTGCGTCAAAGTTCTATAGAAGCGGACGGGGTCGCCCCGCGTATTCACGCCGTTCTTGACGGTTGCGGAGGCGCGGTGAACGGCACGGGGGTCCGTCTGCCTATGATGCGTATGGTTCGAGTGGTTGGGCGGCTTGCGCTCGCGTCGTCGGTCGCCATCGGAGCGATTACGGCGGGTGCGCCTCTTGGGGCGCCCGGGGCCACGAAGGCGTTTGCGCAGAGCGGCGGAATCACGGTGCGCGGCAACCAGCGCGTCGACGCCGAGACGGTCCGCTCCTACTTCACGGGCCGCGGCCCGCTGACCCAAGCGACCATCGACGAAGGCATCCGCGGCCTCTACGCCAGCGGCCTGTTCTCCGACGTGCGCGTAGCGCGCGCCGGCGGCGGCATCGTGGTCACGGTCAGCGAGAACCAGGTCCTCAACCGCGTCGCCTTCGAGGGCAACAGCAAGATCAAGGACTCGGTGCTCGAATCCGAGACGCAGTCCAAGCCGCGCGGCCCGTTCAACCCCGCGGTGGTGCAGGCCGACGCGCAGCGCATCCAGGACATCTACCGCCGCTCCGGGCGCTATGAGGTCACGGTTTCGCCCAAGACCATCGACCAGCCGAGCGGCCGCGTCGACCTCGTCTTCGAAATCAACGAGGGCGAGAAGACCAAGATTTCGTCGATCAATTTCGAGGGCAACGACGCGTTCTCGGACGGCACGCTGCGCGACCAGATGACGACCACCGAATCGAACTGGCTGAGCTGGCTGAAGACCTCCGACGTCTACGATCCGGACCGCGTCAACGCCGATCTCGAGCTGCTGCGCAAGTTCTACCTGAACCACGGCTACGCCGACTTCCGCGTGGTTTCGGCCAACGCTGCGCTCGACCAGGGCACCAACGCCTTCACGCTCAACATCGCCGTCGAGGAAGGCCAGAAGTACCGCTTCGGCGCGGTCGACGTGGAGTCGAGCGTTCCCGACGTCGACGCCGCGACGCTGCGCGGCAAGATCAAGTCGAGCTCCGGCTCGACCTATAGCGCGCAGGACATCGACAAGTCCGTCGAGGCTATGTCGCTCGACCTCGCCTCGCGCGGCTACGCATTCGCGCAGGTTCGCCCGCGCGGCGACCGCAACATGTCCGACCAGACGATCGGCGTGACCTATGTGGTCGAGGAGGGCGCGCGGGTCTATGTCGAGCGCATCAACGTCCGCGGCAACACGCGCACGCGCGACTACGTGGTGCGCCGCGAGTTCGACATCGGCGAAGGCGACGCCTACAATCAGATTTTCATCGACCGCGCGGAGCGGCGCCTGAAGGCGCTCGGCTTCTTTAAGAACGTGAAGATTTCGACCGAGCCCGGCTCGTCGCCCGACCGCGTCATCGTGAATGTGGACGTCGAGGATCAGGCGACCGGCGAATTCTCGGTGGCGGGTGGCTATTCGAGCCAGGACGGCATGATCGGCGAGGTCGCGCTCGGCGAGCGCAACTTCCTTGGCCGCGGGCAGTACGCCCGCATCGCCGCGCAGTTCGGCCAGAATGTCTCGGGCTTCGACTTCTCGTTCACCGAGCCGTACTTCCTCGGCAGCCGGGTGTCGGCCGGCGTCGACGCCTATGTGAAACAGCGCGACGAGACCGACTACACCTCTTACGAGCTCGACACCTATGGCGGCGGCCTCCGCTTCGGGCTGCCGATCACCGAGGAGTTCACGCTCGGCACGCGCTACCAGCTCTACCAGCAGGATCTGAAGATCCCGAGCGAGTTCAGCCGCATCACGGTCAAGACCTCGAATCCGCCTCCGGCTCGCGTCGCGAACGACGATCGCGCGTCCGCCGCGATCTTCGAGGCGGAAGGCAAGACGATGACGTCGCTCGCGGGCCTGTCGCTGATCTACAACGATCTCGACAATCCGCAGGCGCCGACGCTCGGCACCTACGCCGAACTTAAGGGCGACGTCGCGGGTCTTGGCGGCGACGCGAAGTTCTTCCGCACCACCTTCGACGGCCGATACTACCATCCGCTCGGATGGGAGAACATCATCGGCATGCTGCGCGTCCAGGGCGGCCACGTGGTGGCGTTCGGCAGCGACGATCTCCGCATCCTCGACCACTTCCCCGGCGGTCCGGACCTTGTCCGCGGCTTCGAGCCGCAAGGCTTCGGTCCGCGCGACGTCGGCACGAGCAAGTTGTTCAGGGGCAGCCCGAACGACGATCCGCTCGGCGGCACCACCTATTTCGGCGGCAGCGCCGAGATGCAGTTCCCGATCTTCGGTCTGCCGAAGGAGATCGGCCTGAAGGGTGCGTTGTTCGCGGACGCCGGCACGGTGTTCAACTATGAGGGCGTCGACAGCATCACGGTCGACGGCCGGCTCGGCAACCCGCGCGAACTCTACGTCAACGCCAAGGACAGCAAGAAGATTCGCTCCTCGGTCGGTGCCTCGCTGCTCTGGAACTCGCCTCTCGGACCGATCCGGTTCGACTTCGCGAAGGTCCTGAGCAAGGAGAAGTACGACGAAACCCAGCTGTTCCGGTTCTCGGGCGGCACGCGCTTCTAAGACAACCCTTTCGACTTCGGCGAAAATTTCGTAATCGGGCGGCGGACGTTCCATCCGCCGCCCGCTTCGCGTCCGCGGCGCCAATCCCGCGAGAGCGATGACCGGACCCCGCTTCCACCACGAGCCGGAACCGCTCGATCTGGTCCGCCTGATCGAGATCACCGGCGCGGTCGTCGCGGGCGACGCGGATCGCCTGGTCTCGATCACGGGCGTCGCCGCGCTGGACTGGGCCGGGCCCTCCGAAATCGCCTATGCGGAAGACGAAAGAGACGCGGATGCGCTCGCGGCCAGCGCCGCCGGCGCCTGCCTCGTCGCGCCGCGCTTCGCGGCGCTCGCGCCAGAGTCTTCGATCGCGCTGGTCAGCGACGAGCCGGGCCGCGCCTTCGCGCGGGTCGCAGGCGCGCTGTTTCCGGCTGCGGCGCGTCCGCAAGCTCTGTTCGGAGCAGGTGTTGCGCCGGGCGCGTCGGTCCATCCCGAGGCGCGGCTCGAGCCGGATGTCTCGGTGGACCCCGGCGCCGTCATCGGCCCGGGCGCCGAGATCGGACGCGGCGCGATCGTCGGCGCGAACGTGGTGATCGGCGCCGGGGTGCGGCTCGGCCGCGACAGCGCGATCGGGCCGGGCGCCACGGTCGCCAACGCCTTGATTGGCGACCGGGTCGTGATCCATGCCGGCGCCGCCGTCGGCCATGGCGACGGCGCGGACGCCCGGCTCGAAGGCGCGTTGCCTCTTCTCGGTCGGGTCGTCCTCCAGGACGGGGTCGAGATCGGCCCGAACGCGACTGTCGCCCGCGGACGCATCGGCGATACGGTGGTCGGCGAGGCGACCCGCATCGGCGCCCTGGCGAATGTCGGCCCGGACGCCATGATCGGTCGATGCTGCGTGATCTTCGCCCATCATGCGCTTGGGGCGGGCTCGATGGTCGCGGACTTCTCGTCGCTCGGCCTCAGGGCCGGCTCAGATCGTCAAAGGCGCCGCGCAGACGGCGCCCTTCGCATAACAGCGTCGGAGGCCGAACGGCCAGCCGACGCGTCCGAGGACGCACCGGAATGACAGACGACACCGCTCACTATACGCCCGCTGATCCTTCCGCAGTCGACTCCCCGGCCGAGCAGACCGCGCCGTCCGGCCTGAGTTCGGCGGACATCGCCGCCATCATGTCCTATCTGCCGCACCGCTACCCCTTTCTGCTCGTCGACCGCATCGTCGATATGAAGGGCGACGAAAGCGGCGTCGGCATCAAGAACGTGACGTTCAACGAACCTCAGTTCCAGGGCCACTTTCCGGGAACGCCCGTGATGCCTGGCGTGCTGTTGATCGAGGGCATGGCGCAGACGGCCGGGGCCATGTGCGTGGCCGCCCGCACGGCGCCGGGAACGCCGCGCATCGTCTATTTCATGACGATCGACAAGGCGAAGTTCAGGAAGCCCGTCACGCCGGGGGACGTCGTCCGCTTCCACATGACGCGCATCAAGAAGCGCGCCAACATGTGGTGGTTCCGCGGCGAGGCGAAAGTCGACGGCAAGACCGTCTGCGAGGCCGAACTGTCGGCGATGATCGTCGACAATTGACGCGGTCGTAGAAGTGCGGCCGCGGCGGCCAAGGGGCCGCCGCGCGGGAGCCGTTCAGCGGCGCTGGGCGATCGGCACGTATTCGCGCAGCGGCGCGCCGGTGTAGAGCTGGCGGGGTCGGCCGATCTTCTGCGACGGATCCTCGAACATTTCCTTCCACTGCGCGATCCAGCCGACGGTGCGCGCCACAGCGAACAGCACGGTGAACATCGACACCGGGATGCCCATCGCCTTCAGCGTGATGCCGGAATAGAAGTCGATGTTCGGATACAGCTTCTTCTCGATAAAGTACTCGTCCCTGAGCGCGATCTTCTCGAGCTCCATGGCGACGTCGAGCAGCGGGTCGTCCTTGATGCCGAGCTCGCCCAGCACCTCGTGGCAGGTCTTCTGCATGATCTTGGCGCGCGGGTCGTAGTTCTTGTAGACCCGGTGGCCGAAGCCCATGAGGCGGAACGGATCGTTCTTGTCCTTGGCCTTGGCGACGTATTTGTCGACCTGATCGGGCGTGCCGATCTCCTCGAGCATCTTGAGCGCCGCTTCGTTGGCGCCGCCATGTGCCGGGCCCCAGAGGCAGGCGATGCCGGCCGCGATGCAGGCGAAGGGATTGGCGCCCGAGGAGCCCGCGAGCCTGACGGTCGAGGTCGAGGCGTTCTGCTCGTGGTCGGCGTGCAGGATGAAGATGCGGTCCATCGCGCGGGCGAGCACGGGATTGACCTTGTACTCCTCGCACGGCACCGCGAAGCACATGTTGAGAAAGTTGGCCGAGAAATCGAGCGAGTTCTGTGGATAGATGAAGGGCTGGCCGACCGAATATTTGTAGGCCATGGCGGCGATCGTCGGGGTCTTGGCGACCATGCGGATCGACGCGATCAGGCGCTGCTCCGGATCGTTGATGTCGGTCGAGTCGTGGTAGAAGGCCGACAACGCGCCTACGACGCCGCACATCACCGCCATCGGATGGGCGTCGCGCCTGAAGCCCGAATAGAAGCGCGACATCTGCTCATGCACCATGGTGTGGCGCGTGACCTGACGGTCGAAATCCGCCTTCTGGGCGGCGGTCGGCAGATCGCCGAACAACAGCAGGTAGCAGGTCTCGAGGAAGTCGCCGTTCTCAGCGAGCTGCTCGATCGGATAGCCGCGATAAAGAAGGACGCCTTCGTCGCCGTCGATATAGGTGATCTTCGACTCGCAGCTTGCCGTGGAGGTGAAGCCGGGGTCGTAGGTGAACATCCCGGTGTTCTTGTAGAGCTGCTGGACGTCGAGGACGGACGGGCCGATCGAGCCGTGGCGGATCGGAAGATCCATGTCGACGCCGCCGACCGAAAGCCGGCCCGGCGAGTTCGGGCTGACTTCGGCCTCCTGGAATTTGAGCGTGCTGGCGGGAGCGTTCATGCGCCATACCCCTTCGCTTCGAGTGCGGTCACGCCATTCGACCGGCGAGCGCCGCCCTGTCAGGCGGGCGACCGGGAGATGGTTGACGTGACCCTATACGACTATTGTTGCAGCGCAAACTAGGGCTCGCAGGCGCCGCGGCGAGCCCGTGAGACGTCAGGCCGCGCGCGGCGGCGAGGCCTGGTCTTCGATCCGGCCGAGGCTTTCCTCGCGGCCGAGCGCGACCAGCACGTCGAAGATGCCGGGCGAGGTCTTGCGGCCGGTGAGCGCCGCCCGGAGCGGCTGGGCGAGGGCGCCGAGCTTGACGCCGGCGTCGTCCGCCACGGCCCGCACCACGGCCTCCGCGCCCTCGGCCGTCCATGGCTCCAGCGCCGAGAGACGCTCGGAGAGCCGCGCGAGCAGGTCTCGCGCGTCGGAGGTCAGCAGCCCGGCGGCCGCCGGCTCGACCGCGAGCGGCCGCTCGTCGATCAGGAACCGTGCGCCGTCGACGAGTTCGACCAACGTCTTCGCACGCTCCTTCAGGCCGGGAAGCGCAAGGCGAAACGCCTCCCAGCGGCCGGAGGCGTCGAGTCGGGCGGAGAAGTCCGGGCCGCCGGGCAGGTGGGGCAGAGCGGTCTTCAGCGCCGCCATCAGCTCGTCGTCCGGGGTGTCGCGCATGTAATGGCCGTTGAGGTTCTGCAGCTTGAGGAGGTCGAACCGCGCGGCCGAACGCCCGACCGAGCCGATGTCGAACCAGGCGACCGCCTGCTCGGTCGAGAAGATCTCGTCGTCGCCATGGCTCCAGCCGAGCCGCGCGAGATAGTTGCGCAGCGCCGCCGGCAGGAACCCCATCTCGCGATAGGCCTCGACGCCCAGCGCGCCGTGGCGCTTGGAGAGTTTTGCGCCATCCGGCCCGTGGATCAGCGGGATATGGGCCATCTTCGGGACAGCCCAGCCCATCGCCTCGTAGATCTGCGTCTGGCGGGCGGCGTTGGTCAGATGGTCGACCCCGCGGATCACATGGGTGACGCCCATGTCGTGATCGTCCACCACGACGGCGAGCATGTAGGTCGGCGTGCCGTCCGAGCGCAGCAGCACGAGGTCGTCGAGGTCCTTGTTGGGTATCACGACGCGGCCCTGCACGAGATCGTCGATCACCGTCTCGCCCTCGGTCGGCGCCTTGAGGCGGATCGCCGGAGCGCGGCCTTCGGGCGCCTCGGAGGCCGGCCGGTCGCGCCAGCGGCCGTCATAGCGGGGGGGGCGCCCTTCGGCCTGCGCGGTCGCGCGCATCTGCTCGAGCTCCTCGGCGCTCGCATAGCAGCGATAGGCCCGGCCGGCGGCCAGCATCTGCTCGACGGCTTCGCGGTGACGGTCGGCGCGCGCGAACTGGAAGGTCGGCTCGCCGTCCCAGTCGAGGCCGAGCCATTGCAGCCCGTCGAGGATCGCGGCGATCGCCGCCTCGGTCGAGCGCGCGCGGTCAGTGTCCTCGATCCGGAGCAGCATCTTGCCGCCCTGGGCCTTGGCGAACAGCCAGTTGAAGAGGGCCGTGCGCGCGCCTCCGATGTGCAGGAAGCCGGTGGGCGACGGCGCGAAACGGGTGACGACGGTCTCGGTCACGGTCGAAGGTCGGTCTCTCGGAGGGTTGCGGGGCGCGGCCGCTATGCGCGCGGGCGCGCTCCTCGTAGCATGCAGGCGCCGACGGGGAAAAGACGGGATGGCGAGCGCCCCCGAACCGCGAAGGAGACGGGACGGGCGGGCCGCGACGCTGCCCGCCGCGACGGCGGCTGTTCCCCGGCTGCGCCCGCTGCTCGACCGCCTGCAGGCCTGGCTCCGCGCAAGACTGGCCGAAGAGACCGATCTCGGCCGTCCGGCGCTCTGGACGCCTGTCGCCTTCGGGATCGGCGTCGCGATCTATTTCGCGGCCGCGCGGGAGCCCGCGCTTTGGGCCGCGGTCGGCGCCTTCGGGTTGGCCTGCCTTGGGGTCGCGGCCGCGCGCAGGCGCTTCGTGGCGCTCGGCCTTGTGCTCGCGCTCGCCGCAGCCGCGGGCGGCTTCCTCGCCGCCAAGCTCGCGACCGTGCGCGCCGAGGCGCCCGTCCTGTCGCGCGGAATGCGCGCCGAGGTCACGGGGCGGGTGCTGCTCGTCGAGCCCCGCGCCGCGGGCCGCCGCCGCGTGACCCTCGCGGTCGAGCGCTTCGGGGCGCTCGGGAAGGGCGAGCGACCCGGAAAGGCGCGCGTCACGATGGGGGCCGCTCCTGCGCTGACCGCGGGAGACCGCGTTTCGCTGGAGGCCTATTGGCGGCCGCCCGAGGGGCCGGTGCGTCCGGGCGGCTACGACTTCGCGCGCGTCGCCTTCTTCGAAAGGATCGGCGCGACAGCCTTCGCGCCGAAAAACGTCCGGAACCTCGGGCCGGCCGACGCGCAAGGGTTTGACGCGGCGCTCCAGCGGCTGAGGGAGCGGCTGACGGCGAGGGTTTCGTCCTCGATCAGCGGACCCGAGGGCGCGGTGGCGGCGGCCCTCGTCACCGGCGTCCAGGGGCCGATCCCGCAATCGACCGAGGACGATCTCCGGGCCGCGGGCCTCGCCCACATCCTGTCGATCTCCGGCCTGCACATGGCGCTGATCGCCGGCACGGTCTTTTGGGTCGTGCGCGCGGCGCTTGCGCTCGTCCCCGCAGCGGCGCTGCGCTGGCCGGTCAAGGCGATCGCGGCGGCCGCGGCGCTCGGCGGCGCGACCTTCTATCTCGCGCTGTCGGGCGCGGAGGTCGCGACCCAGCGCTCCTGGATCATGATCGCGATCGCGCTCTGCGCAGTGCTGGTCGGTCGGCCGGCGCTCGCGCCCCGCAACCTGGCGCTCGCGGCATTGGTCGTGCTCGCGCTCTCGCCCGAGGCGATGCTCGGCCCGAGCTTCCAGATGTCGTTCGCGGCGGTGGCGGCGCTGCTCGCCTGGTTCGAGGCGCGGCGCGACAGGCCGGCGGACCCGCGGCCCGAGACCGGATGGGCGCGCGCCCTCCGGGTCGTCGCGACGGCGGCCACGATCGCGGTGGCCACCACCCTGATCGCCGGCCTCGCGACCGCGCCGTTCGCGGCCTACCACTTCCACCGCGTCACCCCTTACGCGCTCGCCGGCAACGCGCTCGCGACGCCGCTCCTGAGCCTGATCGTGATGCCCGCGGTCGTTGGGGGCCTCGCCTTCGCGCCGCTTGGGCTCGACGGGCCGTGGTGGGGGCTGATGGGGCTCGGGCTGAAGGGCGTGCTGGAGATCGCTCGCGCCGTCGCGTCATGGCCGGGGTCCGAGCGCTTCATCCTTGCCTTCGGGGAGGCGGCGCTCGTCCTGTTCGCCTTCGGGCTCGCCTGGCTCTGCCTGTGGCGCACGGCGCTGCGCTGGGCCTCCGTCCCGATACTGGCGGCCGCGCTCTTGCTCGCAGTCTTTCCGACACGGCCGGACGTCGTGATCGACCGTTCCGGCCGTTCGCTCGCCGCACGCGGACCGGACGGTCGGCTCATGCTCGCCGGCGCCCGTCCGTCGGCCTTCGCGTCGCGCGTCTGGCTCGCGGCCGACGCTGCGCCTGCAGGGAAGGCGGCCTCGGCGCGGTGCGACCCCTATGGCTGCGTCGCCCCGCTCGCCGGCGGCAGGATCGTGTCGCTCGTCCTCGACGCCCGCGCCTTCGACGAGGACTGCCGCCGCGCCGCCCTGGTGGTGACGCCGCTTGCGGCGCCTGCGGCCTGTTCGGAACACGCCGCCGTGGTCGATCGGGCCACGCTGACCGCGACCGGAGCGCTCAGCCTCACCCGGGACGGGGCGTCCTTCTCCGCCGTCGCCGCGCGCGACCCGTCCGGCGTCCGGCCCTGGACCGGCTCCCGCGCGGCCGGGGCTCCGCCCGATGACGCCCTGCGCCTGATGTTCGCTCCGCGGCCCGCCGCAGCGACGGCCCGCACGACCGCCGATCCGCCCGTCGATCCGACCGACGACCCGGAGGCCGCGGCGTCTCCGGACGATCAGTAGCGGCGGATCAGACCGACCAGCCGGCCCTGGATCGCCACGCGGTCCGGCCCGAAGATGCGGGTCTCGTAAGCCGGGTTCGCGGCCTCGAGCGCGATCGAGGCGCCGCGCTTCCTGAGGCGCTTCAGCGTCGCCTCCTCGTCGTCGACCAGCGCGACCACGATGTCGCCGGTGTCGGCCGTGTCCTGCTTGCGGATCAGCACGAGGTCGCCGTCCAGGATGCCGGCCTCAATCATCGAATCGCCGCGCACTTCGAGCGCAAAGTGCTCGCCGCTCGACAGCATGTCGGGCGAGACCGAGATGGTGTGGCTGCGCGACTGGATGGCCTCGATCGGCACGCCGGCCGCAATGCGGCCCATCACCGGAATCGACACCGAGCGGCCGTCCTCGTCCTCGCCAGCGGGCGGCCTGCGGCCGAGGCTGCCTTCGATCACGTTCGGGGCGAAGCGGCCGGTCGTGGGCCGTGCGACAGGCGGCGCCGCGGCCTCCGGCAGCTTCACCACCTCGAGCGCCCGCGCCCGGTTCGGCAGCCGGCGAATGAAGCCGCGCTCCTCGAGCGCCATGATCAGACGGTGGATGCCGGACTTGGACTGCAGGCCCAGCGCGTCCTTCATCTCCTCGAAGGAGGGTGGCACGCCGGTCTCCTTCAGCCGCTCGTGGATGAAGCGGAGCAGGTCATACTGCTTGCGGGTCAACATTGGCGGCTCCGAGCCGGACCAAAACAAATCATGAACATTGCATAGCTGTTCTAGATGTGTTCCGCAAGCCGTTAAGGACGCGTTTCTTGTCCGGCTCCTCCATCGGTCGTGCGTGAATGCTTTGCCGGACCGACTCCGCGGGGCCATTTCGCGGCGATAAAGGAGCGCGGACAGGCTGCGTGTCTCCGCCGACGGACGAAGATGAGGAAACGTAAGGACTTGAGGGATTGGTTAAGGGCGAACGTGGCCCTTATGAGCCGGCTTCCGTTCAATAGGGGTGGTCGAGCGGAAAAATGACGCAGGGGTCGCCGGCGGCCGCGGCCAGCGCGTGCGCGGGCCGGACGAGCAGGCATTCGGCGTCGGAAAGCGGCCGCAGCATCGACGAATCCTGCCGGTCATAAGCCGTCGCGACCGGCGTCCCGTCCGAATCGATCGAGAGCGCGGCGCGCATATAGTCCTCGCGCCGGTCGTTCGCCGGCATGTCCCGTCCGAGCCGTCCTGGGCGGAGCACCGGCTCGACGTCGGCGCGGCCGGCGAGCCGCCGGATCGCCGGCGCGAGGAAGAGCAGCGAGCAGACGATCGCCGAAACCGGATTGCCCGGCAGGCCGAGGGCGAGCATATCGTCCCTGCGGCCGGCCATCATCGGCTTGCCCGGACGCATCGCGATCTTCCAGAAGTCGAGCCGCACGCCGGCTTCTTCCAATACGGGCTTGACGAGGTCGTGGTCGCCGACCGAGGCGCCGCCGAGCGTGACCAGGACGTCGGCCTTCTGCGCGATGGCGCTTTCGATCGCGGCGCGGATCGCCCTCCGGTCGTCGGGCGCGACGCCGAGATCGACCGGAACGCCGCCCTCGGCCGCCACCACTGCGGCGATCGCGAAGGCGTTCGAGGCGACGATCTGGTCGGGACCGACCTCGGCGCCCGGAAGCACGAGCTCGTCGCCGGTCGCGAGGATCGCTATGTGGGGACGGCGCGAAACCTCGACCGAAGGGTGGCCGAGCGCGGCCGCGAGCGCGAGGTCGCGGGCGCCGAGCCTGCGGCCCTTCTCCAGCAACGTTTCGCCTTCCCGGAAGTCGAGGCCGGCCCGCCTTATGTGGCGGCCGGACCGCACGGCCTCGCCGACGACCAGCGCGTCGCCGTCCCGCTCGGCGTCCTCCTGCAGCAGGATTGCGTCGGCGCCCTCCGGCACCGGCGCTCCGGTAAAGATCCGCACCGCTTGGCCTTCGCCGACGCGCTCCGGGAAAGCTCGGCCCGCAGCCGCCTCGCCGACCACGACGAGCCGTGCGCCGGCGGTCGCGGCGTCGGCCGCCCTCAGGGCGTAGCCGTCCATGGCCGAGCAGTCCCAGGGCGGCTGGGTGCGCAGCGCCTTGAGCGGCGCGGCCAGCGTGCGGCCGAGCGCTTCGGCGAGCGGGGTGGTTTCGCGCTCGAGCGGCGCGAGCCCGGCGAGGATGCGAGCGCGCGCTTCGGGAACCGGGAGGAGGTTGCTCACGGCGCCTCGCCGGCGCGGAAATCGCCGGAGCGGCCGCCGGATTTCGCCAGCAGCCGCACGGCCTCGATCCGCATGGAGCGGTCGACCGCCTTGGTCATGTCGTAGATCGTGAGACAGGCGACCGACACCGCGGTCAGGGCCTCCATCTCGACGCCCGTCGGCCCGGTGACGCGGGCCGTCGCCGTGACCACGACGCCTGGCAGTCCCTCGTCCGGCCTAAGGTCGACGGACACCTTGGAGAGAGCGAGGGGGTGGCAGAGGGGGATCAACTCATGGGTCCGCTTGGCGGCCATGATGCCCGCGATTCGCGCGACGCCGAGCACGTCGCCCTTCTTGGCGTTTCCCTCGACCACGAGCCGAAGCGTCTCGGGCGCCATGACGACGCGGCCTTCGGCCGTCGCTTCCCGGAAGGTGGCGGGCTTGTCGCCGACGTCGACCATGTCGGCTTCGCCCGAGCTCTTGAGATGCGTGAGGCGCGCGGAGGGTTGTGGCGGCATGTCTTTCGTAACGCTCATTTGAACAGCGACGAAAGCGCGTCGAACGAAACGGCCGCGCCGACGCCGACGCCCGTCAGGATCAATCCGGTGAGATAGATCTTCGTCGAGCGGTCGTAGATGCGCCTTTCGAGCCCCTCGACCGGTAGCAGAAGCGAGAGCGCCCGCATCTGCAGCGCGACGCCTGCGAACAGCAGGATCATGGGCGGCGTGTCGTAGGGCTGCCAGGCGCCGGGGCTCGACGCCCATTGCGACAGGAAGCCGAGCGAGAACGAAACCGTCACGCCGAACGCCGTGATCGTGCCGTTGCGGAAGGTCGGGTCGATGCGGTCGACCGCAGGGGGCTTGGTCTCCGTCATGATCCCTTGCATTCCAGATGCGTGTCGAGCGCGCGGGTGAGCAGGTCGATCTGTTCCTGCTGCTTTGCGATAAGGCCGGCAAGGTGCTCGTCGCGCATCCGGTCGAGCTTCTCGTGCAGCGCCATGATCTCGATCTCGGCTTTGAGGTTGACCTCGTAGTCGAGGGCCGCGTTCTCCCGATCCTTCGCGGCCTGCCGATTCTGGCTCATCATGATGACCGGCGCCTGCAGAGCCGCAAGCATGGAGAGCAACAGGTTGAGGAAGATGAAGGGGTAAGGGTCGAACGGCCGCGTCAGCAGCCAGACGTTCGCGCCGGTCCAGAGAAAGAGAACCGCGCAGAACAGAAGGATGAAGGTCCAGGAGCCGCCGAACTCGGCGACGCGATCGGCGAGCCGGGCGCCGAGATCGGCGTCTCTCGCATGATCGGGAGGGCGGGCCACGACGCGGCGGTTGCGCGCGCTCTCCAGCACGCGGCGCTCGCCTTCGTGGAGCGTTTCCGCGCCGCGGCCGAGCCAGTGGAGAGCCTTATGGTGCAGGTCGGAGGTCGCCTCGTGCGCCATGCGCTCCTCCTTGTCCGAAACCTTCAGGCGGCCGCATGCGCGGGGGCGAGCAGCGCGCGCGTTGCGGCCGCCACGTCCGTCTGACGCATCAGGCTTTCGCCGACCAGCAGCGTGCGGCAGCCGACGACGCCGAGCCGCGCGACCTCGGCGGGCGTGAAGATTCCGCTCTCGCCGACGAGGATGCGGTCGTCCGGAATGTGGACGGCGAGATTTTCGGTGGTCTCGAGTGAGACTTCGAACGTGCGGAGGTTCCGGTTGTTGACGCCGACGAGCGTGGTCCCGAGCGGCAGCGCGCGGTCGAGCTCCTGACCATTATGAACCTCCACCAGCACGTCCATGCCGAAATCGGACGCGGCGGCGACGAGGTCGCGGGCCTCGCGGTCGGTGACTGCCGCCATGATCACCAGGATGCAGTCGGCGCCGAGCGCGCGCGATTCGGCGACCTGATAGGGCTCGTAGAGGAAATCCTTGCGGATGACGGGCAGCCGCGTCGCGTCGCGCGCCGCGACCAGAAACTCCGGCGCGCCCTGGAACGAGGGGCCGTCGGTCAGAATCGACAGGCAGGTCGCGCCCCCGGCCTCGTATGCGCGGGCCAGCGCCGGCGGGTCGAAATCCGCTCGGATCAGGCCCTTCGACGGGCTCGCTTTCTTGATCTCGGCGATCAGCGCCGTGCGGCCGGCGTCGAGCGTCTTGGCGATCGCGCGCACGAAGCCGCGGGGCGGGGAGGCGGCCTCGGCGGCCTTCCGAACCCCAGAATAGGGACGAACGGCCTTCGCGGCCTCGATCTCGCGACGCTTATAGGCGCCGATGCGCTCCAGGATGTCGCTCACGCCGCGATCTCCGCGTTCGAGACCCGGACCAGCGCGTCGAGCCGCGAATAGGCCGCGCCGCTGTCGAGCGAAGCGGCCGCGAGCGCCGCGCCTTCCGCAAGGGTCTTGGCGCGGCCCGCCACGATCAGGGTCGCGGCGGCGTTCAGGATAGCGACGTCGCGATAGGCGCCGGGAACGCCGTCGAGGACCGCGCGGAGCGAGGCCGCGTTCGCCTCGGCGTCACCGCCCGCGAGTGCGCCGACGGGATGACGCGAGAGCCCCGCATCCTCGGGCGAGATCTCGAAGGTGGAGACCTGCCCGTCCTTGAGCTCGGCGACCGAGGTAGGACCGGACGTGGTGATCTCGTCGAGGCCGTCGGAGCCGTGCACCACCCAGACATGTTCGGAGCCGAGCGTCCGCAGGGCCTCGGCGATCGGCTCGATCCAGCGCGGCGAGAACACGCCGACCATCTGGCGCTTCACGCCCGCCGGGTTCGAGAGCGGCCCGAGCAGGTTGAAGATCGTGCGCACGCCGAGCTCGGTCCGCGCTGGACCGACATGGCGCATCGCCGAATGGTGGTTCGGCGCGAACATGAAGCCGATGCCGGCCTCTGCGATGCAGGCCGCGATCCGCTCGGGCGGCAGATCGACGTCGACGCCGAGGGCCTTCAGCACGTCGGCGGAGCCGGATTTCGAGGACAGTGCGCGGTTGCCGTGCTTGGCGACCGTCACGCCGCAGCCCGCCACCACAAGGGCCGCGCAGGTCGAGACGTTGACCGAGCCCGCGCCGTCGCCGCCGGTGCCGACCACGTCGACGGCGTCCGCGGGCGCCGCGACGGGCGTCATGCGGGCGCGCATCGCCGCGACCGCGCCGGCGATCTCGTCGACGGTCTCGCCGCGCAGGCGCAGGCCCATGAGGAAGGCGCCGATCTGCGCGGGCGTGGTCTCGCCCGACATGATCTGGCCGAACGCGGCCTCGGCCGCGACTCGGTCGAGCGGCCGTCCTTCCGCGATCTGGGCGATGACCGACTTGAACGCTTCCATGGCCGTCTCGAGGCTCAGCCCGCACGACGCGCGACGGAGGCGCGGCGCTCGGCGTTCCAGGCGGCGGCGTCGGCCAGGAAATTGCCGAAGATCGCCGCGCCATGCTCGGACGCGATGCTCTCGGGGTGGAACTGGACGCCGTGGATCGGGAATTCGCGGTGCGAGAGGCCCATGATCAGGCCGTCCTCGGTCTCGGCCGTGACCTCGAGCGTCTCGGGGAGGTCGCTGCGCCGGACGATGAGCGAATGGTAGCGGGTCGCGCTCAGAACGCCGTTGATGCCGCGGAACGGTCCCCGGCCGTGGTGGAGGATGCGCGCGAGCTTGCCGTGGACGGGAACCGGCGCGCGCTCCACCACGCCGCCGAACACCTCGCCGATCGCCTGATGGCCGAGGCATACGCCGAAGATCGGCGTCTCGCCGGCGGCCGCCCGGATCAGGTCGCAGGAGACGCCGGCCTCGCGCGGCGTGCAGGGGCCGGGCGAGATGACGATGGCGTCCGGCCCCTCGGCCAGCACATCCTCGACCGAGATCTTGTCGTTGCGATGCACGGTCACGCGCGCGCCGAGCGCGCCGATCGCGTGGACGACGTTCCAGGTGAAGCTGTCGTAATTGTCGATCAGGGTGACGGCTGTCATCGCGCTCAAAGCCTCGGCGGATGGAGAAAGCGCGACGTCGCTTCGCCCGTCAAGGGCGTGACCCGACGGCCGCGGCCGTGAGAACGTCCGCCGCGCTCGTCAGTGCGGAACGCGCTCCATGTCCGGACCGTCGAGCGGCCGGCGCTCCACCCCGCCGCGCGGCATCGGCGGCTGGTCCAGGATGATCACGTCGTCGGAAGGCGCCTCGCGGCGCGCCGCGCCGGTCTGTTGCGGTTCGAACGGCTCGCCGCCTTGCTGCGCGGCGTCCTGCAGCGGCGAGCTCGGAGGAGGCGGGGGCGGCGAAGCCGGCGGGGCGGGCGGCTTGGCCTTGGCGGCGCGGGCCTGGATCTGGGCGCGCTCCTCCGGCGTCTTGGCGCGCGACATCTCCTCGGCGGTCTTCTCGTCGACCACGATGTCGCCCTTCTTGACCGTCTTGTCCTCGACGCCCGACAGCGCCTCGGCCCAGTTCATGCCCTCGGGCTTGCAGGAGCAGCCGGAGACGAACTCCTTGCGGTAGCGGAAGGCGTTTTCGAGTTTGGCGTAAGGCTGGCCGTCGACGTCGGCCGCGCCCTCGATCTTGCCGCCGGGATTGGGATAGGCGAACAGCTTCGCCTCCGCCCCAGGGCAGGTCGCCCGGCAGATCGCCTCGTCGCGGCCGAAGGCGTTGCGGGTCGTCTGGTAGGAGATCGGGAAGAAGAATCCGTCGCAGGTCCTGACGCAGACCGTTCGGAAGGTCGAGACCTTGGGCGTCTCGGCCGGATCCATCTCGGGTTCGACGACTGTCTCGCCGCCCGAAGGCTCTTCGGAGCTTCGGCCGCCGCCAAACAGCATTTCGAAGAAGCCCTTCTTCTCCTGCTGCTGCGGCGCGACGCGACGCTCGACCAGACGGTATTGCGGGCCGCAATGGCCGCGCGCGAGCGCGAACAGGAGCTCGCGCCGGCGCGGATCGCCGCCGCCGCCCTGCGCGGCTTGCGCGGACTGCGCCTTCAGCCGGTCGAGATTGATCTGCATCTGCTTGATGCGCGCGCCGAGCGGCTCGCATTCGGCCGGCGGCTCCGGCGCGAAGATGAAGCGGCGGCCGCAGCCGATGCCCTTGGCGTAGGCGCTGGTGCGGTCGAGCTCGCTCTGCTGGCGGGCGACCGATTGTTCGAGCTGGCGCGGGTCGGGCTTGCGCGGCCCGCTGCGGTCGAGCGCCGCGAGCCGGGCCTCGAGGCTGAGGCACTCCTCCGACGGTTCCTGCGCCCCGGCGCCCGACGCTCCGAGCACGGCCGCGAACGCGACCGCCAGAACGACGTTCGTCAGGATTTTCGATCTCATCCGCGTCCCTTGACCGATTCTTCGACGTCGCGCGCACCGGCCCCGCGAGCGTTCTAACCCGTCGAGGCCGTCGCGCACAGGGGCGCGGGAATGGGACCGAAGTGAGGAGGCGTCAGGCCGGAGCGTTGCTGCGCGTGATCTCGACACGGGCCTGTCCCGGCTTCGCTCCGAAGCGGCGATAGACGTAGCCCTCGTCGGTCGGCCGCGCATCCTTGATCGCGAGCGCCGTGATCTTGGCGTGGAACGGCGAGAGCGAGCAGGCCGGGTCGGCGTTGCGCGGGTCGCCCGTGATCGCGAGCGCCTGGCAGCGGCAGCCGCCGAAGTCGATCTCCTTGCGCGGACAGGAGGTGCAGGGCTCCTTCATCCAGCTCGTGCCGCGATAAGCCTCGAAGGCCGAGCCGTTGGTCCAGATTTCGCTCAGGCTCTTCTCAGTCACGTAGTCGAATTCGAGATGCGTGATGGTTTCGGCGGCGTGGCAGGGCAGCACCTTGCCCTGCGGCGTGACGTTGAGCGACTGACGGCCCCAGCCGCCGACGCAAGGCTTCGGACGGCGCGCATAATAGTCCGGGACGACGGCGTCGATGACGAGCTTGCCCTGAAGCTCCTCGCGCAGGCGCTCGACCGTCTCGGCCGCCTTCATGACCTGCTCGCGCGTCGGCATCAGGGTTTTGCGGTTTTCGAGCGCCCAGCCGTAATATTGCGAATGCGCGATCTCGACGCGCCGGGCGCCGAAATTCAGCGCCATGTTCACGAGCGCCTCGATGTTGTCGACATTGCCGCGGTGGATCACGGCGTTGATCGTCAGCGGCATGCCGAGCTCGAGCACCCAGCCCGCGAAGATCCGCTTCTTCTCGTGCGCGCCCTTGAGGCCCGCGATCTTGTCGGCGTTATCGCTCTCGGCGTCCTGGATCGACAGCTGGACGTGGTCGAGGCCGGCGTTCGCAAGCTCCTCGAGCTTCTCGCGCTGGACGCCGATCCCGGAGGTGATGAGGTTGGTGTAGAGCCCGACCTTCACGGCGTGCGCGGTCAGCTCGACGATGTCCTTGCGAGCCGTCGGCTCGCCGCCGGAAAGGTGGAGATGGAGCACGCCCATCGCCGCGGCCTCGGAGAACACGCGCTTCCAAGTCTCCGTGTCCAGCTCCCCGGAGCGCTTGTCGAGCTCCACGGGGTTCGAGCAGTAGGGGCACGAGAGCGGGCAGCGGTGCGTGAGCTCGGCCAGCATGCCGAGCGGCGCCGGCGGCGCGACGCGGGTCGCCTCCGAGGGATTGGGAACGGTCATGTCGTTCATGTCGTCCTCCTCTCCGGCGCAACGCGCGAACGCCGCGATCGTTGGCCGGGCGCCCGGCCTCAAGCCAGGTCGAGCACCCGCTTGTCAGCCAGATCGCGCAGCATCTTCTTCACGTCGCCGTCGATCTGCTCGCGTGGGGCCGCATAGGCCGAGGCGAGCTCTTCGACGATCATGTCCACGGTGCGCGCGCCGTCGCAGAGCTCCAGCACCTTCACCGCGATCGCGTCAGGCCGCAGCACGCGCTCCGGGGCGAGAAGCAGCCATTCGTTCCGCACCTCGTCACGCCGCAACCTGACGCCGCGCGGCAGCTTCGGCGTGGCGTCCGACGGCACGTCGGTCATTCCGCGGCTTCCCGGCGGACGGCGTCCGCCGGCTTGAACGCGTCGGGCCAGGGCTGCGCGTAGATGTAGGCGTGCTCAAGCGCGTCCAGCATGGCCCACAGCATTGAGCACTTGAATTCGAGCGCGCCGATCGCCGCCTGCTGCTCGGCCGGCGTCCTCGCGTTTTCCAGCACATAGGCGAGCGCGAAGTCGCTGTCGCGCTTGGCCTGCACGGGGCGCGCCGTGAAATAGGCGAGCGTCTCCGGGGTGACGTAGTCGTAGTTCGACAGCATCCCGGCGACGCGGGTCTTGATCACCATCGGCGAGAACAGCTCGGTCAGCGACGAGGCGATGGCCTCGAGCAGCGAGCGGTCCTTCACGAAGGACAGATAGGCGTTGACCGCGAACTTCGTGGCCGGCAGCGCGAGGCGGCCGGACATGACGTCCGCGCGGTCGAGGCCGAGGTCGTCGGTCAGCTTCAGCCATTTGGCGATGCCGCCCTCGCCCTCGCGCTCGCCGTCATGGTCGATGATGCGCTGGCGCCATTCGCGGCGCATTCCGGCGTCCTCCATCCGGGCGAGGATGTGGGCGTCCTTCTGCGGGATGCAGGCCTGGTAGAGGTAGCGGTTCAGCGCCCAAGCCTCGACCTCGCCGCGCGAGCACTCGCCGGACTGGAGCCGAAGCTGGAACGGATGGAGGTGGTGGTAGCGGGTCTCGCCAACCTCGCGGAGCCGGCGCTCGAGAGCTTCTGGCGCCAACAGGTCAGACATCGCGCAATCCTCCGCAACCTTTCAAGCCGCGGTGGACCCGCGGTCGTGGACGGACGCGGCCTCGCCCGCGGCGATCTCGAGCCCGTCTTCTGAAACCTCCCAGCCCCGCGCTTCGACCGCCCGCCGCTCCGGCGAGCCCTCGATCAAGATGGGGTTGGTGTTGTTGATGTGAATGTAGACCTTCCGGCTGACTTTCACAGCTTTGAACGCGTCCAAAGAGCCGTCGGGGCCCGAGATCGGCACGTGACCCATACGCCGCCCGGTCTTCACGCCGACGCCGGCGCGCTGCATCTCATCGTCCTCAAACACCGTGCCGTCGAACAGCAGAAGGTCTGCGCCCTCGACGCGGGCCAGCACGTCGTCATTCACGAAGGCGCAGCCGGGAATGTAGACCAGCCGCTTGCCGTCTTTCTTCACGACCGCGCCCACCGTGTCACCGGAGGTGTCGCCGATCGTCAGGTTCTCGGTCTCGAGATAGAGCGGCACCTTGCCGGGCGCGCCGAAGAATTCGATCGTCGCGTCGTCAATCGAGAAGGGCTTGCCGAGCTCCACCGTCCGGCGGGACACCACGTCTCTGGCGAGCACGCCGAAGATCGGGTTGGCGTCGAGCACCGCGGAAATCTGCGAGGTGGCGTACACCGTGAAGGGCGACCGCTCGCGCAGCGTGATCAGCCCGTCGACATGGTCCACGTCGCCATTGGTGAGCGCCACCGCCGAGATCGGCGTCTCGCGCAGCCCCGTCGGCTGGATCTGGCGCGTCGCGAGGATTTGCGACCTGAGATCCGGAGAGGCGTTGAACAGCGTCCAATGCCCGTCGCCGGTCTCGACCGCGATCGAGGACTGTGTGCGGGCCTTCACCCGCGGATCGCCGTCCCATGCGAGCGAGCACACCGGACAGCGGCAATTCCACTGGGGAAAGCCGCCGCCGGCGCCCGAACCGAGAACAATCATCCGCAACGACATGACGTCAGCCCTGCAGCGCGGAAATCGTCTCGACTTCAGTCACGGCTTGAGCTCAGAGCTCGGCCGGGCTGTACGACGTGACTTCGAGACCAACGGGGGTCTCTTCGACGATCGGGGCGGTCCAGATGGCCATTATAGCCTCCTAAGGTTTCCTGAGACTTTTGCGCCGAGCTCGAATTGCTTGTCCCTCGACGCGCTTCCGAAGATAGCTTTTGTGAGATCACGCCGCCAGCCGTGCGCGCCTTAAATCTTGGTAATCTCGGACGTGAGTTCCTCAAGAACTTCTTAGGAATGAGCGCGCTCCGGGATGATCACGCCGACGGCCAGACGCCGCCGAAACGCCACAGTTTCGCCGCGCTCGCACGACGGTTCTGAGCGCCCTAAACGCAAGGGTCGACCAGGTGAACCTCTGGCTCCGCCTCATCTTCCTCCTGATCGCGACCCCGTGGCGCGCGCGCCTGTCCGCGCCGTTCGACGTGTCGCGGCTGCGCTTCACGGTGCTGCCCACTGACCTCGACACGTCGATGCACATGAACAACGGCCGCTACTGGACGCTGATGGATCTCGGACGCGCAGACCTGCTGCTGCGGACCGGCCTGTGGCGCGCCGTGCTGAAGCGGCGCTGGACGCCGCTCATGAGCGCTGGCCTGATCCGCTTCCGCCGCGAACTCAGGCTGTTCCGCAGTTTCACGCTGGAAACGGAGGTCCTCGCCTGGAGCGAGGACCGCATCGTCATCGAGCACCGAATCCTGCGCGACGACGGCTCGGTGGGCGCCATCGCGCTGGTCGAAACCGGGCTCTATGACCGGGCCCGCCGGGCCTTCGTCCCCGTCGCGGAACTGATGAAGCTTTCAGGCGTGACCGCCGAAAGCCCGCCGCTCCGGCCCGACGTCGCGGCGTTCCTGGCCGCCGAGGGCGCTCTCAAGACGGTTACGTCCGACGGCCCCGCCGCGCCGCTTGACGCTTGAGCCGCGTAAGATCATTGTCCCGCGCCATGAAGACCGCCGGCCGCATCAACCGGATCGTCATTATCTGCGGATAGCGAAAGCTGGCCGCGGCGGTTTTTTCTTTATTTTTGAGAAAAGAGTGGCGCCCCGGCCCATGAGGAGGACGGAGCGTGACTGCGCTCAGGCTTTACAATTCCCTGACGAAGGCCAAGGACGTCTTCGCGCCGATCGATCCGGCCGACGTCCGGATGTATGTCTGCGGGCCGACGGTCTATGACCGCGCGCATATCGGCAACGCGCGTCCCGTCATTGTCTTCGACCTGGTGTTCCGCCTGCTTCGCCACGTCTATGGCGCGGACCACGTCACCTATGTCCGCAACATCACGGATGTGGACGACAAGATCAACGCGCGGGCGGCTGAGCGGGGCGTCTCCATCCGCCAGCTGACGGAGGAGACCGCGCGCGGCTTCCACGAGGACGTCGCGGCGCTCGGCTGTCTCGCCCCGACCCACGAGCCGCGCGCGACCGAGTTCATCTGCCGCGGCGAAGGTGAGCTCGACATGGTCAAGCTCGTTCAGCGCCTGATCGCCGGCGGCCATGCCTATGCGGCCGAAGGCCATGTCCTGTTCGACGTCTCCTCGATGCCCGCCTATGGCCGTCTCGCGCGCCGCTCGCTCGACGAGATGCAGGCCGGCGCGCGCGTCGAGGTCGCGCCTTACAAGAAGGGCGCGATGGACTTCGTGCTATGGAAGCCGTCGACCGAAACCGAGCCCGGCTGGGACAGCCCGTGGGGCAGGGGGCGCCCGGGCTGGCATCTTGAATGCTCGGCGATGTCCGCCGCGCTGCTCGGCGAAGTGTTCGACATCCATGGCGGCGGCATCGACCTGATCTTCCCCCACCACGAGAACGAGATCGCCCAGTCGACCTGCTGCTTCGGCCATGAGCGGATGGCCAATGTGTGGATGCACAATGGGTTCCTGCAGGTCGAGGGCGAGAAGATGGCGAAGTCCGCCGGCAATTTCGTCACGATCCGCGAGGTGTTGGCCGACTGGCCGGGCGACGTCGCGCGTCTCGCGATGTTCTCGGCGCATTATCGCCAGCCCATCAACTGGACGCTGAAGAGCCTGCAGGAGGCGGAGCGGACGCTCGGCCAGTGGTTCGACGCCGCCGCCTCGGACGCCGAGGCGCGGCCCGCGCCGGACGTGCTGGAGGCGCTCGCCGACGACCTGAACACGCCGAAGATGATCGCCGAGATCCACCGCCTGAAGTCCGAGGGCGCCCGCAAGGCGCTCGCCGGCACGCTGCGGTTCCTCGGCTTCCGGCCGGACGACTATGAGGCGTGGAAGGCGGCTTCCGCACCTGAGCCCGCGCTCCCGGTCTCCGAGATCGAGCGCCTGATCGACGCCCGCATCGCGGCGCGCCGCGAAAGGAACTTCGCCGAGGCCGACCGCATCCGCGACGAGCTGCTGGCTCAGGGCGTGGCCCTGAAGGACGGCGCCGGCGGCACCAGCTGGGAGGTCGTGCGTTGACGCGCGAGCGCCTTTACCTGTTCGACACGACGCTGCGCGACGGCGCGCAGACGGCCGGCGTCGACTTCACGCTCGAGGACAAGATCGAGGTCGCGGGTATGCTCGATCGCCTCGGCGTCGACTATGTCGAAGGCGGCTATCCGGGCGCCAATCCGACCGACACCGAGTTCTTCGCCGCGCCCAGGACCTCGCACGCCATCTTCACGGCCTTCGGGATGACCAAGCGGGCCGGGCGCTCCGCCGCCAACGATCCGGGCCTGCAGGGCGTGCTTCGGGCGAAGGCCGAGGCCTGCTGCTTCGTGGCCAAGAGCTGGGACTTTCACGTCCGCGAGGCGCTCGGAATCACGCTCGATGAGAATCTCGAGACCATCCGTGACACCGTCGCCGCCTCGGTCGCGGCCGGCCGCGAGACCATGGTCGACTGCGAGCATTTCTTCGACGGTTGGAAGGCCAACCGCGATTATGCGCTCGCCTGCGCGAAGGCGGCCTACGAGGCCGGCGCGCGCTGGGTCGTGCTCTGCGACACCAATGGCGGGACGACGCCCGAGGAGGTCGCCGAGATCGTGGCCTCGGCCGCGACCGTGGTTCCGGCCGGGAAGCTCGGCATCCACGCCCATGACGACATGGGGCTCGCGGTCGCGAACTCGCTCGCGGCCGTGCGCGCCGGCGCGCGCCAGATCCAGGGCACGCTGAACGGCCTAGGCGAGCGCTGCGGCAACGCGAACCTCACGACGCTGATCCCGACCCTGAAGCTCAAGCCGGATTTCGCCGAGCGCTACGAGGTCGGCGTCCCGGACGAGTCGCTGTCGGCGCTCGCGCAGCTGTCGCGCGCCTTCGACGAGCTGCTGAACCGGCCCTCGAACCGCCACGCGCCTTATGTCGGGGCCAACGCCTTCGCGACCAAGGCTGGCATTCACGCCTCGGCGATCCTCAAGAACCCGCGCACCTACGAGCATGTGACGCCGGACAGCGTCGGCAACCACCGCCGCCTGCTGGTTTCCGACCAAGGCGGCAAGTCGAACCTGCTGTCGGAGCTCGCCCGCGTCGGCGTCGAGGTCGACAGGTCCGATCCGCGGCTGGACCGGTTGCTAGCCGACGTGAAGGCGCGCGAGGCGCAGGGCTACGCCTATGAGGGCGCGGAGGCCTCGTTCGCACTGATGGCCAAGCGCGCGCTCGGGCGCGTGCCGGATTTCTTCACGGTCGAGAGCTTCCGCGTGATGGTCGAGCGCCGCCACAACGCGCTCGGCGAGCTGGTGACGATGTCGGAGGCGGTCGTGAAGGTCACGGTGGACGGCGAGCCGCTGATCACCGCGGCGGAAGGCATCGGCCCGGTCAACGCGCTCGACGTGGCGCTCCGCAAGGATCTTGGTCGCTACCAGCCCTACATCGCGGACCTTCGGCTCACCGACTACAAGGTCCGCATCCTGAACGGCGGCACCGAAGCCGTGACGCGCGTGCTGATCGAGTCGACCGACGGCGACGGCGAGGCGTGGACCACGGTCGGAGTCTCGCCCAACGTGGTGGACGCCTCCTTCGAGGCCTTGGTCGACAGCCTCACCTACAAGCTGCTGAAGGCCGGCGCGCCGGCGCCGTGAGCCGGCTCACTCGCCATAGGTCGCCGCGGCGAGCGGTTCGGAGCTGAACTGCCGGCGCCACAGCACGATCACGACCGCCGCCGTCGTGGCGATCAGCAGCCAGGGGCTCACGAACCAGCCGAGATAGGCGAGCGCGAAGAACAGCGTCCTGAGGCCCCGATTGAAATGCCTGCCGGCGGCGATGTTCATGCGCGCCGCGCGTTCGACCGCGATCTCCATCTCGCGGGAGCCGCGCTTCTCCTGCAGGGGCGTGCAGGCGATCAGGATCGAGCCGTAGTTGAACAGCCGATAGGCCCAGACGAACTTGAAGAAGGCGTAGACGAAGATGCCTGCGAAGCCGAGCACCTTGAGATCGTAGAGCTCCGCCGTCGTCTGAATGCCGAGCGGGAGCGCCGCGAAGATCTGCACCGCGTCGTTGCTCGCCCGCAGCGCCGCCAGCGCGCCGCCGACCGCGAGCAGCGACGTCGAGGCGAAGAACGCCGAGCCGTTCTGCAGCCCCTGATTGGTGATCGAGTCGGGCATCCGCGCGTCGCGTTCGGACATCCGGTCCATCCATTCGCGCCGCCGCCGCGCCATGGCCGAGTTGAGGCTGCGTCCGCCCCATTCGGACAGGAAGTGATAGGCGATCCAGGCGAGCAGGAAGATCGCGATCGCGACGGCGTCGAGCAGGGTGAGGGGACCGGGCATCGATCAGGATACTAGACCGCGGTTCGGCGCCGTCACAGCAGGCCAAGCGAGCGGAGTTCGGCGATGAGATGGGCTGGCAGGCCGGGCGCCTTGCGTTCGTCGTCGGCGAGGTCCGCCGGCGCCTCGTGGCCCGCGAGATAGCGCCAGCCCTGGAACGGCCGGCGCGGCGTCGGCCGCACGGCGGTGAGCTCCGGCTTCATCACCAGCTCGCAACGCTCGATCCCGTCCGCGCCCTTGACCTGCCGCAGATCGATCAGCGGCTGCCGGACCAGCATCACGCCCTTGATCACCCAATAGAGCGAGCCGCCGTCGAGCAACTCCGCGGCGCGCTTCGGCGCCATGCGGGTGGTGTGGACCTGCTCCTCGGGCGCGCCGCGGCGACGCCTGTCGGCCATGCGCTCCTCGATCCAGGCGCGGAGCTCCTCGGGCGAATCGCAGCCGACGCAGAGTTTTTGCAGATGGAGGGGCATGGGCGTGTCGATCAGAAGCCCGGCGCGACCTGCCATCCGGAGACGGTCATCTGGTTCCGGAGCGACTGGCAGGTCCGCACCGACACGCCCGGCAGGACGGGAATCCGGCGCTTGTTCGCCTTGGACAGGGCGTCGAGCGTCTCCTTGCAGGCGATGATCTCAAGCCCGCGCGCCCTGCCGGCCTTCATGTATTCGCGTTGCGCCGTCGACGTGCCCGGTATCACGACAATGACGCCCGGCCCGGCGAGCACGATGCGGAACTGGCGCCCGCGGCCGCCCTTCACGAAGTCCTCGCCGGCCCTCAACGCCCTGAGGAAACCGGACTGGTCGTGGTTGTAGAGCGTCGCATATTGCCTGTCGCCGGGCGCCGCATGGGCGGGCGACGCCACGAGCGCAAGCGCAAACGCAGCCGCCGCGCCCCGTGCGGCCGCACGAGGGCCGGGGCTCATTCTTCGAACGACAGCACGCCCTTGAAGACCTGCTCCAGGAAGTTGCGCTCCTGGCCGGCCGTCGGCGTGACGTTGGTGACGAGGTCGACCACGCGCCCGTCCTGCAGGCCGTAATTCGCGACGCGCTCCACCTTGCGGTCCGGCGTGAAATAGACCGCGAGCACGGTCTGCTCCGTGATGGACGGGTTCATGAACGCGACCGAACGCTTGGTCTTCTGCGTGATGTAGTAATAGACCTCGCCCTTCAGCGTCGCCGTGGTCGAGGGCGTGCCGAGCACGACGAGCACCTGATCCTGGCTCGAGCCGACCGGCACCTGCTGGAGCGCGTTCGGGGCCATGACATAGCCCTTGGTCTGCTCCTCGGCGCACCCCGCAAGCGCCAGAGCCGCGGCGAGCGCCGCCATGCGGACGGTCGTCGTGTTCAAAAAGCTCATGCCCGAACGTCCTCCCGAAACGCGACAGCAGCGGCGAGCACGGCTCCGTGATCGAAAACCGCCTCTCCCCCCGAGGCTTGTCCCTCCGCCGGCCTTGGCGTAACCCGCAGGCGGTTACAGTTCAACAGGCGGGGCCCTTTCTCCCAAGCGGAGACGGCGCGTCGCGGATCTGACAGCCATGATCTTCGGACGTTTGAGGAAAGCCGGGCCAGACGCCTCCCGCGAGGCGGAGTCGGTCTACGATGCGATTGTGGCGGCGGCGCGCCGCCCGGCGTTCTATGTCGGGCTCGGCGCCCCCGACACGCTGCCGGCGCGCTTCGAACTCATCGTGCTGCATGTCGGGCTCGCGCTGCGTCGCCTGCGCGCCGGCGGACGAGCGGATTTCGGGCAGGCCCTGTTCGACGCCATGTTTTGTGCGCTCGACGCGAATCTGAGGGAGCTCGGCGTCGGCGACCTCACGGTTCCGAAGCGGATGAAGGCGATGGCCCGTTCCTTCTATGATGGTCTCGCGGTCTATGACGAGGCGCTCGACGCCGGGGACCGGGCCGCGCTCGA
>NZ_RYFI01000003.1:98141-145158 GCF_004103825.1 Hansschlegelia zhihuaiae | reverse complement strand
CCGGCCGCCCCCGCCGACGGGCCGGCGCGGCTCGCCGCCTACGCGCTGCGCGCCGACCGGGCGCTCGCCGCGCAGCCCGTCGACGAACTGACCACACGCGGTCCCGCCTTCCCCGAGATCGAGGAGCAGTCGGCATGACTGACGCGCCGCTGTCGCGGCCCTTCGTGGTTTCGAGCGCGCCCGCCGAGGGCGAGGTGATCGAGATCGAGGCCGGCCCGGCCGAATTGGAGAGGCTTGCGGCCGAGAACGAGGTCGAATCCGTCGAGCGCCTGTTCGCGCGGCTGACGGTGCGGCCGTTCGGTCGCGAGGGGCTCAGCGTGACGGGCGATCTCGAGGCGGCGGCGACGCGCCTCTGCGTGGTGACGCTCGAGCCCTTCGTCGAGGCCGTCCACGAGGAGATCGACGTCCGCTTCGTCCCGGAAAGCTCCGTCGCCGACGAATCCGAGGACGACGATCCGCCCGATACGTTCCAGAACGGCGTCGTCGATCTCGGAGCGGTGGCGGCCGAGTTCTTCACGCTCGGCCTCGCTCTCCATCCACGCAAGCCGGGCGTCGCGTTCGAGGAACCGAAGGAGCGCGATCCGAGCGACTCGCCCTTCGCCGCTCTCCGCGGCCTCGGCCGCCGGAACGAACCTAGTTGATCCCCCGACGTTCGCTCAGGGTTGCCTCGCGGGCGGCAGCCGCTATGGTCCCGGCGCGCCCGAACCGTCGCCCGTCGCCTGCCGACCAAGGCGCGGCCCAGTCTCGCAGGGCGAGAACATTCCGGCTCCAGGACGCATGACAGACACGGTTCGCATCGCTCTCGACGCCATGGGCGGAGATCACGGCCCGAGCGTCGTGGCGCCCGGCGCCTCGATCGCGCTGTCGCGCAAGCCTGACCTCAAATTCTTATTCGTCGGCGACGAGGCCGAGATCCGGCCGCTGCTGGACGCCGATCCCGCGCTCAAGGCGGTCTCCGAGATCCTGCATACCGACGTCTCGGTGCGGATGGAGGACAAGCCGAGCGTCGCGCTCCGCAAGGGTCGCTACAAATCCTCGATGTGGCTGGCGCTCGATGCGATGAAGAGCCGCAAGGTCGACGCCGCGATCTCGGCCGGCAACACTGGCGCGCTGATGGCGATGTCGCGGCTCTGCGTGCGCATGACGCCCGGCGTCGAGCGGCCCGCCATCGCGGCGATCTGGCCGACGCTTCGGGGCGAGTCGATCGTGCTCGACGTCGGCGCGACGATCGGCGCGGACGCCAAGCAGCTCGTGACCTTCGCGGTGATGGGCGCGGCGATGGCGCGCATCCTGTTCGACATCGAGCGTCCGACGGTCGGCCTGCTCAATGTCGGCGTCGAGGAGATCAAGGGCGTCGAGCAGGTCAAGGAGGCCGCGCGGCTGCTGCGCGAGGACGACTTCTCCACGCTCGACTTCCGCGGCTTCGTGGAGGGAGACGACCTTGGCAAGGGCACGGTCGACGTCGTGGTGACCGAAGGCTTCTCGGGCAACATCGCGCTCAAGACCGCCGAGGGCACGGCCAAGCAGATCGGCGAATATCTGCGCTCGGCGATCAGCCGGACGCTGCTGTCGAAGGTCGGCTACGTGCTCGCCAAGCACGCCTTCGACACGCTCAAGGAGAAGATGGACCCGCGCAAGGTGAACGGCGGCGTGTTCCTCGGCCTCGACGGCGTGGTCATCAAGAGCCATGGCGGAACCGACGCCGAAGGTTTCGCCTCGGCGGTGGAGCTTGGTTACGACATGGCGCGTTACGACCTGATGGAGAAGATCCGCCAGGGCCTCGCGCACGAACAGTCGACCCGCGTCGAGACCGACGAGGAGGCGCCTGCGGCGCTCGTCGGGGCCGCGTCGTGAGCCCGATCCGGTCCGTCGTCCGCGGTTGCGGCGCCTATCTCCCGTCCGAGGTCATGACCAATGAGGACCTCGCGAAGACTGTCGACACGACCGACGAGTGGATCGTGCAGCGCACCGGCATCCGCGCCCGCCACATCGCCTCGCCAGGGGAGATGACGTCGGACCTCGCGCTCGCGGCCTCCCGCGAGGCGCTCGCCGACGCCGGAATGGAGGCGAGCGAGATCGATCTGATCGTGCTCGCCACCTCGACCCCGGACAACACCTTCCCCGCGACCGCAACGACTGTGCAGGCGGGCCTTGGGATCACCACTGGCTTCGCGTTTGATCTGCAGGCGGTGTGCTCCGGCTTCGTCTACGCGCTCGCGGTCGCTGACAAGTTCCTGGTCTCGGGCCAGCAGAAGCGGGCGCTCGTGATCGGGGCCGAAACCTTCTCGCGCATCCTGGACTGGACCGACCGCACCACCTGCGTGCTGTTCGGAGACGGCGCCGGCGCCGTGGTGCTGGAGGCTCAGAAGGGCACGGATCGCGGCGTGCTGACGAGCCATCTCAGATCCGACGGCCGCCACAAGGGCAAGCTGTTCGTCGACGGCGGCCCGTCCTCGACTGGCACGGTCGGCCATCTCCGGATGGAGGGTCGCGAGGTGTTCCGCCACGCGGTCGGCATGATCACCGACGTGATCCGCGACGCCTTCGAGGCGACCGGCGAGACGGCCGAGACGATCGACTGGTTCGTGCCCCACCAGGCCAACCGCCGGATCATCGACGCGAGCGCGAGCAAGCTCGGCATCGCGCCCGAGAAGGTCGTGGTGACGGTCGACCGCCACGGCAACACGTCCGCGGCCTCGATCCCCCTCGCGCTCGCCGTCGCGCGCCAGGACGGGCGCATCAAGAAGGGCGACCTCGTGCTGCTCGAGGCGATGGGCGGCGGCTTCACCTGGGGGTCGGCCCTCATACGCTGGTGAACGGACGACAACTTCGTTCAACGATGGCGCATCGCGGCCGTTGACCCGGAAAGGTCAGACACATAGCCTTGGTCCGGCGGGGTTTAGCGCCAGACCAAAGACCGCGCGAGAACGCGGCGTGTGGGGGGACTGACAGCATGGCGGGGCGCACGGTTACGCGCGCGGATCTCTGCGAGGCCGTCTACCAGAAGGTGGGGCTGTCGCGCACCGAGTCCGCGGCTCTCGTCGAGATGGTCCTGAGCGAGATCGGAGACTGTCTGGAACGCGGAGAGACGGTCAAGCTGTCCTCCTTCGGCTCCTTCGTGGTGCGCGACAAGGGCGAGCGCGTCGGCCGCAACCCGAAGAGCGGACAGGAGGTGCCGATCCCGCCACGGCGGGTGATGGTGTTCAAGCCGTCCAACATCCTGAAGCACCGCATCAATGGCGGCGAAGGCGATCCGCCCAAGGCCGGGAACGGCGCGGCGTGAGCGAGGATCCGGAGGACGAGGGTCGCGAGGGCGCGAAGAAGGGGCCCGACGCCTTCCGCACGATCAGCGAGGTGGCCGAGGAACTCGGTCTTCCCCAGCACGTCCTGCGCTTCTGGGAAAGCCGCTTCCCGCAGATCAAGCCGGTGAAGCGCGGCGGCGGCCGGCGCTACTACCGGCCCAACGACGTCGACCTGCTGCGCGGCGTCAAGCAGCTGCTCTACGGCGAAGGCTACACGATCCGCGGCGTGCAACGCATCCTGCGCGAGCAGGGCGGACGGAAGATCGCGCAGGCAGCCGGCCTCGCGCCGGGCGACGCCGCCGAGGCCGCGCCGGAGACGTCCGCACGAGCGGTCCCGCCCGCCGGACCTGAGCTTTGGGCGCCACAGCGGCGCGCCGAACCGCAATTCTCGCCTCGTGAAAGCGATCCGGAAGGGTCTGCTGGCGCGTATTCGCTTGAGCGGACGCCGTCGTCCCAAGACAATCAGACGACGGTCGAGCCGGAGCCGGCGGCGCCACGCGCCCGCCTGACCGAGGACCAGGCCGGTCGTCTATCGGCCGCGCTCGAGGAGCTTGCGGCCTGCCGCAGGTTGCTCGCCGGGCGGTCCTGACGCAGGGCGTCGCGAGACGCGGCGTGACATCGGCAGTCGGCCGGAGAGGCGTTTCGCGTCCGGCCGCGCAGCGGAACGGGCGAGAATGGCAGCGTTGCGTAAGACCCTGGACGGCGCCTGCGCGTCGTGGCTCGCCGCCGCGGCCCTGATATGCGCGTCGCCGGAGGCCGTCAGGGCCCAGCAGCCTGCGCCGGACGCGCCGCCCGCGGCCGCCACGGCCGTGCCGGGCGTTCCCTATACGGTGACGTTCCAAGTCCAGGGCGGCGACGCCGACGTCCAGAAGATCGCGGAAGAGACCTCGACGCTGAAGACGCTCGAGAAGGAGGCGCCGCCGGGTCCGCCGGGGCTCGTCGGCCGCGCCAAGGCCGACATCGAGCGCATCTCCGCGGCCCTGATGGCCACGGGGCGCTACGGCGCGATCGTCGACGTCACCGTGGCCGGCGTCTCGGTCACGTCCGAATCCGCCGCGGATGCGGCCCAGCGCTCCCGCAAGCCCGTCCCCGCCGTCGTGAAGATCAATCCGGGGCCGGTTTTCACCTTCGGCTCGATCCGTCTCCAGCCGCTCGACCGCGGCGCCTCGGCCGCCGACATCAACCTGCGCAAGACCGGACTCGAGACCGGCAAGCCCGCGCCGTCGACCGCCGTGTTCGCGGCCGAGTCAAAGATTGTCGATCAGCTCCGCTCGGACGGCTATCCCTTCGCCAAGACCCCGAACCGCAGCACCGTGGCGGATCACGCCCGCAACCAGCTCGACGTCGTGATCCAGGTTCAGGCCGGTCCGCGCGCGCCCTTCGGCGAGGTGACCATTTCGGGGACCAAGGAGGTCGACCCCAAGGTGGTTCAGGGCCGCGTCCCATTCCGGCCGGGCGACCAGTACGACCCCGCCAAGGTCAAGGAGCTGCGCGACGAGATCGCCAAGCTCGACGTGTTCGGCTCGATCCGCGTGCGTGAGGCGACCGAGCCCGACGCCTCGGGCCGCGTGCCGATCCGGGTCGAGGTCGAGGAGAAGAAGTTCCGCTATGTGGGCGCGGCCGCGAAATACGACTCGATCGACGGCGCCGGGGTCAACGTCTATTGGGGCCACCGCAATCTGTTCGGCGGCGCCGAGAAGCTGAGGCTCGACGCCGGCGTCGGCAAGCTGATCACCAACAAGCCGGCGGAGTACGAGTATCAGCTGCGCGCGCAGTTCGAGAAACCCGGAATCTTCAGGGGGTATGACGACCTGCTCGCCGAGGTCGAGGCGCTGAGGGAGCGGCCCGACGCCTATTGGCGAGACGGCATTCGCGGCCAGATCGCGATCCGCACCAAGCTTTCGACCCACCTGTCCGCGCAAGCCGGCCTCGAGGTCGAAGCCTCGACCATCCGCGACACTTTCGGCGAGGAGAACTTCCTGCTCACGGGCGTCCCGGTCAGCGTCACCTTCGACAGCACCGACAGCCCGCTTGATCCCACCAAAGGCATCAGAGCGACGATTTCGGCGGCGCCCTACTACAACGCCCAGGGCAAGCAGAAGTCGCTGAACATCTTCGAGGGGCAGATCTCCGCCTACTGGGCGTTCGACGAGGACGGCCGCTACATTCTCGCCGGCAGGGTGGGCGCGGGCTCCATCGTCGGGCCTTCGACCACGGCCGACGTGCCGGCGAACCGGCGCTTCTTCGCCGGCGGCGGCGGCTCGATCCGCGGCTTCGCCTTCCAGAGCGCGAGCCCGCTCTGCGAGAAGATCCTGCCGCGGCCCGACAGGTCGATCCCTTGCAACGAGCGGGACGACCAGCCGGTCGGCGGCCGCAGCCTGCTCGAAACCTCGCTCGAGGCGCGCATCAAGGTGACGGACACGATCGGCGTCGTGCCGTTCGTCGACGCCGGCGCGGCCTTCGAGAAGGAGATCCCGGACTTCAAGGAGGACATCCGCGTCGGCGCCGGCCTCGGACTCCGGTATTACACGGCGATCGGTCCGATCCGCTTCGACGTCGCGACGCCCGTCATGGGGCGTGGCAAGAACGATCCGCGCGTCGCTTTCTACGTCTCCATCGGACAGGCGTTCTGACCATGGCGATCCTGAAGCGCGCCCTCATCGTCCTCGGCGTCCTGCTGCTGATCCCTGTGGTGGTGCTCGGCGCCGTCGTGGCCTATCTGATGACGGCGCACGGGCTCTCGACCGTAGCCTCGATCGTCTCGACCTATGCGAGCTCCGAAGACACCAAGATCGCGATCGGCGACATCGAGGGCGCGTTCCCCTACGACCTCACTCTGAAGGACGTCAGGCTCTCCGACCGCAAGGGCGAATGGCTGAAGCTCGACCGCGCCCGCGTGGTCTGGTCGCCGCTCGACCTCTATTCGAGCAAGCTCACCGTCAATCTCGTCGACGTCGGGCAGGTCGACGTCGCGCGCGAGCCCGAATATCCGGAGTCGTCCAAGCCCGCGCCGCCGCCCGATGCCAACGCCCCGCTGTTCCCGGAGCTTCCGATCGAGATCAAGCTCGACCGGTTCACGCTCGCCGACCTCAATCTCGCCGAGCCGGTGATCGGCGTTCCCGCGCGGCTCGCGGCCAGCATGTCGGCGCAGATCCGCCAGCCGAAGCAGGGTGTGTCGGCCGAGTTCGACCTGCGCCGGATCGACGACACGAAAGGCCAAGTCGCCGGCCGGGCGCGCTTCGTGCCCGCCACCAACGGCGTCGAGATCTCGCTGCGCGCCTCCGAGCCCGCCGGCGGGCTGATCGCCCGACTGGCCGAGATCCCCGGCCTGCCGCCGATCGACGTCGGCATGGAGGGCGCCGGCACGCTCGACGCGCTGCGCGCCCAGCTCGTGCTGACGGCGGGCGGCCAGGGCCGCATCGACGGCGCGGCCGAGGTCAAGCGCGAGAACAAGGCGCGTCGGGTCACGATCGGCCTCAATGGCGACGTCGGGCGGATCGCGCCGCCGGCCTATGCCAAGCTGGTCGACGGCATGTCGAAGATCGCCGCCGAGGCGATCGTGCCCGATCAGGGGCCGATCGAGATCGTCGACGCGACCGTCGACATCCCGGCGGTGAGGCTCGGCGCGCGCGGCAAGGTCGATCCCGACGCCGAGACCATGGACCTGTCCTACGAGCTTCGGGCGGGCGATCCGGCGCGGTTTGACAAGCTGCTGCCGCCCGGCACGCGCTGGGCCTCGCTTACCGTCCTCGGCACGGCTAAGGGACCGCTCGACCATCCGGCGGTGAACGCCACCGTCGACGGCGGCGGGCTCGCAGCCCCGCAGGGCGCAGCCGAGACCGGGCGGTTCACCCTTTCGGCCGTCCCGGACGGGCCGCTGACCAAGGAGACCACCAATGTCGCGGCGAAGGTCGACGGCTCGGCCGAGGGCGTGAAATTCGCCGACGACCGTCTGTTCAGCCTCGGCAGGTCGCTCTCGCTCTCCGCCGCCGCCGTCAGCGACCTCCGCGGTTTCGCCGACATCGAGCGGGCTGAGATCGAGCTCGCGAATGTTCGCGCGACCTATGCCGGCACGGCCTCTCCCGAGGCCGTGAAGGGCCGCGCGACGGTTCAGGCCTCCGACCTTTCCACCCTCGCGCCGCTCGTCGGCCGCCCGCTCGCGGGCTCGATCGATCTCGCGAGCGACCTCGACGTCGCCTTCGACATGTCGCGCCTCGTCGTCTCGGCCAACGGCTCCGGAAGCGGGCTCGTCACAGGCGTCCCGCAGGTCGACGCGCTGACCGGCGGCGACCTCTCGATCAAGGGCGGCGTGACACGCGCCGACGATGGCTCCTTCACGTTCCGCGGCTTCGACGCGCGGGGCAAGAACGTCACGGTCACCGCGAACGGGTCTGCGACCCGCGAGCGCGCCGACGCGAAGATCGCGGCGGAAGTCGCCGACCTCGCTTTGATCGACCCGCGCGCCGCCGGCAAGGCGACCGTCGACGCTGACCTCACCGGCCGGCTCGACGATCTCGGCGTCAAGGCCGTGGTCGAGCTCCCCAAGGGCCGGGCGCTGGACAAGACCCTGAAGGACGTCGAGATCCGGATCGACGCGACCGACGTGACGGAGGCCGCGGCCGGAACGATCGCGGTCTCCGGCAGCCTCGACGGCAAGGCGATCAAGGGCGCGGGCCGGCTCGTCACCGAGCCTTCGGGCGTCCGCCGCGTGCAGGGTCTCGACGTCGCGATCGCCTCCACGACTGTGACGGGCGACGTCGCCGTGACGCCCGAGGGGCTCGCGACCGGCAAGCTCGCCTTCGACGCGTCCGACCTGTCCGAGGTCGGCGCGCTCGCGCTGACCGAGCTCGCTGGCTCCGTCGAGGGCGACGTCGCGTTGTCGGTCGAGAACGGCGTGCAGCGGGTTGTGATCGACCTCGACGGGTCCGGCGTCGCCGCGCCCGGCGCCAAGGTCGGGTCGCTCGACGTCGCGATGACGGTGATGGACCCGGCGGGAAACCTCAGGATCGACGGCACGGTCAACGGGTCCTCGATCGTCGCCGGCGGCCAGGCCATCGACACGCTCGCGGTGGTCGCCAAGGGCGCGCCGAACGGCATGGACGTGAAGCTCGACATGGGCGCGCTGGGCTCGGCGCTCGGCGCCAACGCGCGTGTGGCCTACACGCCGACAGAAACCCGCATCGACCTGTCGCGGCTCGACCTTGCGGGCGGCGGCAAGACCGGGGGCCTCGCCGCGCCGGCCCGGCTCAGGCTGATCGGCTCCGAGGTCGCGATCGACGCCTTCTCGCTGCGGGCCGGCGAGGGCGGCGTGCTGGACGTTTCTGGGCGCGCGGGCGAGCGGCTCGACCTCAAGATCGGCTTGCGCGAGTTGCCGCTTGCGCTCGGCAACGCCTTCACGCCCGGACTCGAACTCGCCGGCATGGCGGCGGGCGGCGCGACGGTGACCGGCGCGGCCACGGAGCCGACCGTCGATTTCGACCTCAACGTCGCGGACCTCTCGATCGCGAAGCTCCGCGACGCCAAGGTCCCGGCGCTCGCCATCGCGACCAAGGGCCGGCTCGAGGGTCAGCGCGTCACGACCGATACGGCGATCACCGGGGCCGGGGGCATCAACGCCGTCGTGCAGGGCTCGGCGCCGCTCGGCGAGGGCGAGCTCGACATGACCGTGCTGGTGCGGCGCCTGCCGATCGCGCTCGCCAACGCCTTCCAGCCGGAGCTCGGCTTCGGCGGGCGGCTGGAGGCCGACGCGCGCATCACAGGGTCGGTCGCGGCGCCGAACGGGACCTATCGCGCCCGCGTCATCGACTTCACCTCGACCCGAGCTCGCGGCGTCGCGCCGGTCTCGGTCGCGGCGAGCGGCGAGCTCCGCGGCCGCAGCGTGACGACCGACGCCGCAATCACCGGCGGCGGGGGAATCCGCGCGACCGCGCGCGGCGTCGCGCCCCTCGGCGCCGGCGACGTCGACATGGACGTCGCGATCGACGAGATTCCGCTCGCGATCGCCAACGCCTTCGCCCCGGACCTTGGCCTTGGCGGAGAGCTCAAGGGCGCGGTCAAGGTCGCGGGTCCGATCGACGCGCCGCGCGGGACCTACGACCTCCAGGTCGTCAACCTGAAGACGGCGCTGGCGCAGGACGTCCCGGCGCTGAAGATCGACACGAAGGGCCGACTCGAGGGCCGCACGGTCACGACCGACACCGCGATCACTGGCGGCGGCGGCCTGAGCCTGACGGCGAAGGGCTCCGCCCCGCTCGGGCCGGGCGAGATCGACATGGGCGTCTCGATCCGCGAACTGCCGCTCGCGATCGCGAACGCGGTGAAGCCCGAGCTCGGCCTCGCCGGCATGGCGCGCGGCGACATCCGCGTCAGCGGCCCGGTCGACGCCCCGCGCGGCAACTACAACCTGCGCGTGACGGAGCTCGTCGCGGCGCCGGCCAAGGGCCTGCCGCCGCTCCAGATCGACACGCGCGGCGCGCTGCAGGGCACGCGGGTGACGACGCAGACGACGGTCACGGGGGGCGGGCTCGACGTCGCGGCCGAAGGCTCCGCCCCGATCGGGAAGGGCAACCTCGACATGACGGTGTCGCTGCGCCGCGCGCCGCTCGCGCTCGCCAACGCCTTCGCGCCCGAGTTCGGCCTCGGCGGCGAGCTCAAGGGCACGGCCAGGATCACCGGACCCGCGGACGCGCCCTCCGGCGTCTACGACGTCACCGTCGAGGACCTGACGTCGACGCAGTCCCGCGGCGTGCCCGCGCTGCTCGTCGTCGCGCGCGGCGATTTCTACCCGAAGCGCGTTGCGACCGACGCGCTGATCACCGGCGGCGGCGGCATACAGGCGTCGGCGCGCGGCTCGGCCCCGATCGGCGAGGGCGATCTCGACATGACCGTCGGTCTCCGCTCCTTCCCGCTCGCGCTCGGCAACGTGTTCGCGCCGGATCTCGGCCTCGCCGGCGAGGCGCGCGGACAGGCGCGCGTGACGGGGCCGGTCTCGGCGCCGGTCGGGACATACGACCTGACGGTGACGGGCCTGACCAGCGCCAAGGCCAAGGACGTGCCGGCGCTCGAGATCGCCACCAAGGGCGAGCTCCAGGGCGCGCGCGCGACCACCGACACGACGATCACCGGCGGCGGAGGCCTGAGCGTCGCGGCGAAGGGCTCGGCTCCGCTCGGCGACGGGGACCTCGACCTCGGCGTGACGATCCGCGAACTGCCGCTCGCTCTCGCCAACACGGTGCGGCCGGAGCTCGGCCTCGGCGGCGTGATGCGCGGCGACGTCCGGCTGCGCGGACCCGCGACGCGACCGGTCGGCGATTACGACCTCAAGATCTCCGACCTCACCGCCGCGCGAGCCAGGGCCGTGCCGCCGCTCCAGGTCGCCGCCGTCGGCGCTCTGCAGGGCGAGCGGGTGACGACCGACACGAGCGTCACCGGAGCGGGTGGCGTCAGCCTGACGGCCAAGGGCTCGGCGCCGATCGGCGAGGGCGACCTGGACATGGCGGTGGCGATCCGCGAGCTGCCGCTCGCGCTCGCCAACGGTTTCAGGCCCGAGCTCGGCCTCGCGGGCGTGCTGCGCGGCGACGCCAGGGTCACGGGGCCGGTGTCGGCCCCGCGCGGGAGCTACGATCTCGCCATCTCGGACCTGACCGCCACGCCGGCCAAGGGCGTGCCGGCGCTTCAGGTGGTCACGAAGGGCGCGCTCGAGGGCGACCGGGTCACGACAGACACGACGGTGACGGGCGGCGGGGGCATCCAGCTTCTTGCCAAGGGCTCGGCGCCGATCGGCGCCGGCGACCTCGATGTGGGCGTCACGATCCGCGAGCTGCCGCTGGCGCTCGCCAACGCTTTCCAGCCCACGCTCGGCCTCGCCGGCGTGCTGCGCGGCGACGCCAGGGTGCAGGGTCCGCTCGACGCCCCGCGCGGGACCTACGACCTCGCTGTCACGGGCCTGACCGCCGCGCAGGCCAAGGGCGTGCCGGCGCTCGAGATCAAGACCAAGGGCGCGCTCGAAGGCCAGCGCGTCACGACTGACACGGTGGTGACGGGCGGCGGCGGGGTAAGCCTGACGGCCAAGGGCTCCGCGCCTCTCGGCGCCGGCGACGTCGACATGGCCGTCGCGATCCGGGAGGTCCCGCTCGCGATCGCCAACGCGTTCCAGCCTTCGCTCGGGCTCGGAGGCAAGCTGCGCGGCGACGTGAAGGTCGCGGGCCAACTGACCGCGCCGGTTGGAAATTATGACCTGAAGGTCGAGAACCTCACGGCCGCGCAGGCGAAGGGCGTGCCCGCGCTCCAGATCGCGACGCGCGGGACGATGGAAGGCCAGCGCGTCACGACCGACACCTCGGTCACGGGCGGCGGCGGGGTGCGGCTCACCGCGAAAGGCGCCGGGCCGGTCAACGGCTCGGGCCCGGTGGAACTCGCTCTCGACATCGCCGAGGTCCCGCTGGCCGTCGCGAACGGCTTTTCGCCGGGCCTCGGCCTCGGCGGCAAGCTCGCCGGCAAGGCCAACGTCGCGGGCACGGTCGCGGCCCCAACGGGCCGGTACGATCTCCGCGTCTCCGGTCTGACCGCGGCGGCCGCCAAGGGCGTTCCGCCCTTGCAGATCGTCTCGAAGGGCGATCTCGGCGGCGGACGGGTGACGACCGACACGGCGCTGACGGGCGCCAGCGGCCTCCGGATCACGGCGAACGGCTCCGCGCCGCTCGGCGCCGGTCCGCTCGACGTCACCGTGCTGATCCGCAATGCGCCGCTCTCGCTCGCCGACGGTTTTTCGTCTGGCCTCGGCGCCAACGGCTCGCTGCAGGGCGAGGCGAAGGTGGGAGGCACGATCGCCGCTCCCACCGGGACCTATTCGCTCAAGGTGAGCGAGCTCTCGACCCGGGCGACCCGCGGGGCCGGCGTGCCGGCGGCCGGCATCGACGCCAAGGGCCGGCTCGACGGCAAACGGATCTTCACCGACACGGTGGTGACCGCCGCACAGGGCCTCAGGGTCACGGCGCGCGGCTCGGCGCCGCTCGGCGCCGGCGACCTCGACCTCACGGTCGAGGGCCGCGCGCCGCTGGGCTTCCTCAACGACACGCTGTCGGTCTCGGGCGACCGCATCGACGGCGTCGCGAGCTTCGACGTGAAGGTCGGCGGTCCGACCTCGAGCCCGCGCGTCAACGGCGCGGGCGG
This sequence comes from Hansschlegelia zhihuaiae, assembly GCF_004103825.1. Lineage (GTDB taxonomy): Bacteria > Pseudomonadota > Alphaproteobacteria > Rhizobiales > Methylopilaceae > Methylopila > Methylopila zhihuaiae. Next base: position 132,685 of record NZ_RYFI01000003.1, on the reverse strand, counting down.
CCTCACCAACGCGTCCTATTCGAACCGGGCATCGGGCCTTCAGCTGCGCGGCATGTCGGCCTCGATCGCGGCCAACGGGACCAATGTCGAGGTCCGCAGCCTGCGGGCGACCACCCGCAACGGCGGCACGATTTCGGGCTCCGGCAGGGTCGCGGTCGACCCGGCGCGCGGCTTCCCCGGAGAGATCAATTTCCAGGCGCAGAACGCTGAGGTGATGGGAACCGACATCGTCACCGCGATCACCGACGCCAATCTGAAGCTGCAGGGTCCGCTCTCGCGGCGCCCGGTCGTCAACGGCACGATCCGCACGCGCTCGGTCGAGATCCAGATCCCGGACCGCATCCCGGCGCGCTACACGCCGCTGCCGGGCGTGAAGCACATCCATGCGCCGGCCGCGTTCACGCGCCAGCAGGACGTCGTCAACGCCGGCGAGAGCAAGGGCGGCGGCGGCTCGAAGGACGACGCGTTCCTCGCGACCCTCGACATCACGGTCGAGGCGCAGAACCGCATCTTCATCCGCGGCATGGGCATGACCGCGGAGGCCGGCGGCGAAATCAAGATCGCCGGAACGTCGGCCGAGCCGCAGCCAGTCGGCAAGTTCGAGCTCCGCCGCGGACGCAGCTCGATCACCGTGATCGGCAAGCGCCTGAACTTCACGCGCGGGCAGATCGGTTTCGCGGGCGACCTCGATCCGACGCTCGACTTCCTGGCCGAGACCCCGGCGAAGGGCATCACGGCGCAGGTCGTGATCACCGGCACGGCGTCGAGCCCCAAGATCGAATTTACGTCGAATCCCGCGGTTCCGCAGGATGAAGTCCTGTCGCGCCTCTTATTTGACAAATCCTCGGGCGAGCTTTCGCCGAGCCAGGCCATCACCCTGGCTCAGGCTGTCGCGCAATATTCGGGCATGGGCGGCGGCGGGGCCGGACCGCTCGATGGACTGCGCAAGGGGCTCGGGGTCGATACGCTCGACATCGGGGCGGGGGACGGGGGAGGCTTCGGCGTGGGCGTGGGACGCTACATCTCCGACAACATCTATCTCGGCTTTCGGCAGGGCACGACGCCGGAGACCTCGGGCGCCACCGTGAACATCGACATCACCAAGAACATTAAGGCGCAAGGCATGGCGGGCGCTGGCGGCAACACTTCTGCGGGCGTCGCCGTCGAATGGGATTACTGAGGGGGCGCATTGCCGTCGGCAGGAGCGGCGGGTCGTGACCGATATGACGACAGACAACGAGCAGGCGCGGGCCCGGACGGCGCAACGGATCGCGGCCGTGCGCGCCCGTTTCCTCGCCGGCCTCGGCGACCGGCTGGCGCAGCTCGCGGAGGCCGCGCACGCGGCCTCAGGGCCCGACGCCGCCGCCGCGGCCGCCGCCGGCGACAGCCTGCGTCTCGGCCTCCACAATCTGGCGGGCGCGTCTCCGACCCTCGGGCTGCTCGAGCTGGGTCGGCGCGCCGCTCAACTGGAGAAGCGCGTCATCGCCTCCCGCGTCGCCGGCGGCGGCTTGCCTTCCGACGCGTCCGGCGAGCTCGTTCGAGATATCCTCGCCTTGGTCGAGAGCCGCGACTGACGCGGTTGCGAATCGCTTTGGTTGCAATTTGAATCGATTGCGGCAGGATCGTGGCGCGGGGTCCGGCCCGGAGGCCGGCGGCCTTCGCTTGGGGGCAGGACGCCATGCGCGTCCCGGTCATGACCTTACTCGCGCTTTTGGGGACCGCCGCCGCGCCGCATGCGGCGGCCGCGGGCGCCTTCACGCTCGAACGCGGCGAGGTCAAAGCCTTCCTGACCGGCTATGTGATGTCCGGCGACGAGTATTTCGACCGAATGGGCAAGCGCCAGTCGCGCGGAAGATACGAGAAGCGGGAGCTCCAGGCCTTCGTGGAATATGGCGCGCTCGAGGGGTTGACCCTCTTCGGATCGACGGCCCTGCAGCGGATCGAGGCCAAGGACGGCGGCGTGCATGACCGCGAGGGGCTCGGGCGGTCCGAGGCCGGCGCCCGGGCGCGGCTCTGGTCGCAGGACGGCTGGATCGTCTCGGCGCAGGCCTCCGCCGTCATCGCCGGCGCGAAGAAGGGCTCGGGCCTCGCAGCCATCGGCGAGACCGACGACCAGGCCGACGTCCGAGGCCTCGTCGCGCGCAGCTTCGAAGTCTTCGGAAAGCCGGCCTTCCTCGATATGGGCGTGGGCTATCGGTGGCGGAGCGGCGACCCGGCGAACGAGATGAGGATCGACGTGACCTTGGGAATCCGGCCGATCGAGCGCCTCCTGCTGCTCGTCCAGAACTTCAACCAGATCGGAACGGGGCGCTGGAAAGGCCCCTACGAGCTGAAGCAGCGGATCCACAAGCTCCAGGGCGCCGCGATCTTCGACCTGAACGAGAGGTGGTCGATCTTCGCCGCGGCCTTCTTCACCCCGGTCGGCCAGGACTGCCTCGACGAGCGCGGCGCGACGGTCGGGATCGGGCTCAGGTTCTGACGACGCCGTCCGGCATGAAGCCTTCGAAGATCATCTGGTCGGCGTAAAGCGCCGCATACGCCTGATCTTCGGGCGTGCGGACCGTCCAGGTCATCACCGGCAGGCCGGCGGCGCGCGCGAGCCGGATAGCCCGCCGGCCGACGTCGCGGACATGCCAGGACAAGAATTGGGGGCGGGTCAGAGGCCAGTGAAGGAGATTGCGGGCTTTGAAACGCTCGAAGCCGGAGAGACCCGCCCAATGCGGGTCGTCGTCCGCGAAGGCCTCGCCGACGATCCCGCGCGGCAGCCGCGGCGCCGAGGCAGCGATCGCCCGGACGGCGCGGGGATCGAAGGATTTGGCGGCGACCGGTCCGCCGCGCAGCCGGAGCCGGTCGGCCACGAGCCGCGCGAGCCGCATGTCGCCGTCGAAGTCGGACTTGATCTCGACCACAAGGGCCTGCCGGCCGCCGATCAGGTCAAGGCAGTCGTCGAGTGTCCAGATGCGGTCTGCAGTCTCGCGGAACACCACCTTGCGCAAGTCCTGGAGCGGCATTCCCGAGACGCGCCCGGTCGCCTCGGTCAGCCTGTCGAGCGTGGCGTCATGGAAGACGACGGCGTCGCCGTCTCCCGTCAGCTGGACGTCGATCTCGACCGACAGCCCGTGTTCCAGCGCCCGCGCCACGGCGCTGGGCGTGTTTTCGATCACGCCGAGCGACCTGTCGTGCAGGCCGCGATGGGCGATCGGGCGGGCCACCAACCAGTCGAGGGCGGCCATGGCCGGACATCACTCCAGTTCGATGACGGCCTCGACCTCGACGGCGGCGTCGAACGGCAGCGCCGCGACGCCGATCGCCGAGCGGGCGTGGCGGCCCTTGTCGCCCAGCACCTCGACCAGGAAGTCGGAGGCGCCGTTGATCACCTTGGGCTGGTCGCCGAAGTCGGGGCGGGAGGACACGAAGCCCGTGAGCTTCACGATCCGGGCGATCCGGTCGAGATCGCCGATCGCGGCGCGGGCCTGCGCCAGGATGTTGATCGCGCAGAGCTTGGCGGCGTCGCGCGCGGCCTCGATGTCGACGCCGTCGCCGAGATGGCCCTTCAGGGTGACCGCCCCGCCGGACAGCGGCAGCTGGCCCGAGACATAGAGCATCTTGCCTGAGATCACGGCCGGCACGTAATTCGCGGCCGGCGCGGGGGCGTCCGGCAGGTCGACGCCGAGTTCGGCCAGTCGCGCTTCGATGCGCCGCGTCATTGTCTTCTCCTCGATTATGCCTTGTCCCCGGACCGTGTGGCGCAGTTCCGGGCGGCCCGCAAGCGGGGTGGACAAGGGGCCGCGGACATTGCCTTTCGGGACGTTCGGCGCACATTGGGGAAGGATACGACACGAGGCACGATGCACTTGACCGGACTTCGCCCCTTCGCCCTTCCGGCGGCGCTCCTGGCCGCCACGGCGGCTGCGCTTCCCGCGGCCGCCCAGGTCACCCTGATCCCGCATCGGGCGATCTACGAGCTTCGCCTCAGCCAGGCGCGCGGCGGGGCCGGCTCGATCGACCAGGTCCGCGGGCGCATCGTCTACCAGTTCACCGGAGACGCCTGCGAAGGCTACGCGCTGAACTTCCGGCAGGTGACCGAGATCGGAAACGGCGAGGGCCAGACCAACGTCTCGGACCTGCGCTCCGAGACCTGGGAGGACGGGGCGGGCAAGAGCTTCCGCTTCCAGGCCCAGAACTTCCTCAACGACCAGCTCGACCGCGACACCGACGGCCGCGCCGAGCGCGCCGGCGACGCCGTGAAGGTCACGATCTCCAAGCCGAACCGGCTGTCGAACAGCTACGAGGCCCGGATGCTGTTCCCGACCGAGCACCTCGTGAAGATCATCGAAGCCGCGCGCGAGAAGCAGACGCTGCTGCAGGCCTCGGTCTATGACGGTTCGGAAGCGGGCGACAAAACGTTTGACACGCTCGCGGTCATCGGCAAGCCGGCCGACGCGCCGCCCGCCGGCCTCGAGGCGCCGGCCCGGCGCCCCGAGCTCGAGAAGGAGACCTACTGGCCGGTCGCCATCAGCTATTTCGAGCGCGGCAAGAAGACCGACGGCGAGCAGACCCCCGACTACCAGATGAGCTTCGACCTCTACGCCAACGGCATCAGCCGGGCGCTCAAGATCGACTACGGGGATTTCGTGATCGACGGGGACCTGAAGGAGCTCGAGATCATGAAGCCGACGCCCTGCAAGAAGTGAGCGTCTGGCGCTTCGCCGCGTCCCGGCCTTGAGCCCGGACTCATTCGGCTCGACGCCTAGAGGCTTGGTCGGACGGTAGGTCACTGTCTTGGCGCCGCAGCGCGCAATGGGTCCCGGCTCAAGGCCGGGACATCAGGTTGCGCTCACCTCTCCCGCGGCCGCCGCGCGAAGGCGCGGTCGACCGAATCTTGACCGAACCGCGCCCTGAGCTCGGAGACCGCCGTCTCGATCGCGTCGAGGCGCGCATGGCGGCGTTCGAGATCCGGCGGGTCGGCGTCCGACGCTGGGCCGAGCTCGGAGAGCGCGACGCCGATCAGCCGGAACGCCGTTCCGTCGATCTCCCTGGCGAGCAGCCGCCGGGCCGCCTCGAAGATCCGGCCCGCGAGCCTCGTCGGCGAGGGCAGGGCCTGGGCGCGGGTCCGCAGGCGAAACTCGTCGGTCTTGAGCTTCAGCGTGACGACCGAGCCCGAGATGCCGTCCTTGCGCATGCGCTCCGCGACCTTCTCGCAGAGCCGCCAGAGCCGCGCCTCGAGCGCCTCGGCGTCGCGGAGGTCGACGTCGAAGGTGGTCTCGGCCCCGACGCTCTTGCGCGCCCGGTCTGGCTCAACGCGCCTGGAATCCTGTCCGATCGCGAGGCGCGACAGGCGCAGGCCCTGCTCGCCGTAGCGCCGGGCGAGCTCGCGCGGCTCGGCACGCTGCAGGTCGCCGATCGTCCTCAGCCCGTCGCGTTCCAGCGTCGATGCGAAGGCCGGGCCGACGCCCCAGAGAAAGCCGACCGGCTTCGGCGCGAGGAAGGCCGGCGCCTCGTCGATCGAGAGCGCCGCGAAACCGCGCGGCTTGTCGATCTCGGAGGCGATCTTGGCCAGGAACTTGTTCGACGCCATGCCGACCGAGACCGTGATGCCGACGTCCCGCTCGACCTCGAGCGCGAAGCGCGCGAGCGCGACCGCGGGCGGGGCGCGATGCGTCCTCTCGGTGCCGGAAAGGTCGAGGAACGCCTCGTCGATCGACAGCGGCTCGACCAGCGGGGTCAGCGCCAGCATCCTGGCCTTCACGGCCCGGCTCGCCTCGACGTACTTTCCGAAGTTCGGCTTCACGATCACGGCGTCGGGGCAGAGCTTCAGCGCCTTGAACATCGGCATCGCCGAGCGGACGCCGCGGATGCGCGCGATGTAGCAGCAGGTCGAGACGACGCCGCGCTTGCCGCCGCCGACGATCACCGGCTTGTCGGCGAGGCTCGGGTCGTCGCGCTTCTCGATCGAGGCGAAAAAGGCGTCGCAATCGACATGAGCGACGGTCATCGCCCGGAGCTTCGGATGGCTCGCCATGCGCGGGCTGCCGCAGGCCCGGCAGCGCGGGCCGGGCGACTCGGTCAGGCAGTCGCGGCAGAAGGCGAGGGCGTCGGACATCCGGGCTTTCGAGGCGCGAAGCGCGTCTCGTCATTCTGCCCGCTTCGCCGCAGGCGGGACAGTCCGTCCGATCAAGCGGCCGCGTCATTGCTCCGGATGCGGGGCGCCGAACGCGGCCCGCGCGCGTCCCACCGCCTCGAGCGCGAGCCCTTCGGCCTCGGCGAACTCCGTCAGCAGCCGCTCGTCCGTCAGGATGTGGTCGAGCACTCCCGGCAAAAAGCCGGGCTCCCGCGCCGCCTCTCGGATCGTCGCCGGGTCCAGTCCGGACAGCGCGAGGAAGCGGCCGAGGCGTTCCGGATCGGCGGCCAGAAAGCCGAGAGCCCGGCCCGCGACGTCCTCCGCGGACGGCTCGATCACGGCGTGTCGTCTCATGTTGGGATGCGCCTTTCTTAACACATCTCGGCTAGGCTCGGTCCCGCTGAAAACAGGATCGCGGCGGCCCGAAAACGGTTAACGTTTTCCGTTAGGCCCCGTCTTCCCGGGCGGCTTTGGACTGCGTGCGTAGGCGGCGCAGAGGAGTGTAGGTCCTTCATGCCCAAGACCGTCCTCATCGTCGAGGATAACGAGCTCAATATGAAGCTCTTCCACGACCTTCTCGAAGCGCATGGCTACGCCACGATCGAGACCCGCAACGGCGTCGAGGCGCTGGAGCTCGCCCGCGCCCACCTGCCCGACCTGATCCTGATGGACATCCAGCTGCCGGAGGTCTCCGGCCTCGACGTCACCAAGTGGATCAAGGAGGACGAGCGCACCCGGGCGATCCCGGTGATCGCGGTCACGGCCTTCGCCATGAAGGGCGACGAGGAGCGCATCCGCGGCGGCGGCTGCGAGGCCTATCTGTCGAAGCCGATCTCCGTCCAGAAGTTCCTCGAAACCGTCAGACACTATCTCGGCGAAGGCTGACCGACCCGCATGACCGCCCGCATCCTCGTCGTCGACGACGTCGCCGCCAATGTGAAGCTGCTCGAAGATCGGCTCACAGCGGAGTATTTCGACGTCGTCACCGCGCCGGACGGCGCGACGGCTCTGGAGCTCTGCGCGCGCGCCCAGTGCGACATCGTCCTGCTCGACGTGATGATGCCGGGGATCGACGGCTTCGAGGTCTGCCGTAGGCTGAAGGCCGACCCGAAGACCCATCACATCCCGGTCGTCATCATCACCGCGCTCGACCAGCCGTCGGACCGGGTGAGGGGGCTCGAGGCCGGCGCCGACGACTTCCTGACGAAGCCGGCGTCGGATGTCGCGCTGTTTGCTCGCGTGCGTTCGCTCGCGCGCCTCAAGATGCTCGGCGACGAGTTGCGGCTGCGCGCCCAGACCACGCGCGAGATCGGCATGTCGGACGCGCTGATGGAGGCGGTCTCCGACACCGGCGAGCATGGCCGGGTCCTGCTGGTCGACGACCGCGAACTCTCGTCGGCCCGCATCCGCGACGCGCTCGCCGCGACCCAGTCGGTCGACGTCGAGGTCGAGCCGCACGAGGCGCTGTTCCGCGCGGCCGACGGCGATTACGACGTCGCCGTGGTCAGCCTCTCGCTCGAGAATTTCGACGCGCTGAGGCTCTGCGCGCAAATCCGGTCGCTCGAGCGCACCCGCATGCTGCCGATCCTGCTGATCGCCGACCCCGAGCAGCACTCCCGCGTCCTGCGCGGGCTCGAGGTGGGCGTGACCGACTATCTGATGCGCCCGATCGACGCCAACGAACTCGTGGCCCGCGTGAGGACCCAGGTGCGCCGGCGGCGCTACACCGAGCGGCTGCGCGCGAACCTGCAGACCTCGATGGAGCTCGCGATCACCGACGGGCTCACGGGGCTGCACAATCGCCGTTACATGGAGATGCATCTCCAGGCGCTGCTCGACCAGGCGGCGAGCCGCGACCGGCCGCTCTCCGCGCTCGTGGTCGACATCGACTTCTTCAAGAAGGTCAATGACATCCATGGCCACGACGCGGGCGACGACGTGCTGCGCGAGTTCTCGCGACGGCTGAAAGCCAGCGTGCGTGGGATCGATCTCGCCGTCCGGCTCGGCGGCGAGGAGTTCGTGGTGGTGATGCCGGAGACCGACGGCGCGGTGGCCCGCATCGTCGCAGAACGCATCCGCACAAAGACCGCCGCCGCGCCGTTCCAGATCCGCGGCGGCGAGGCGACGCTCGAGGTGACGGTCTCGGTCGGCGTCGCGAGCTTCCTCGGCGCCGAGGACGACGCCGGCGCCCTGCTCAAGCGCGCCGACGTCGCGCTCTATCGCGCCAAGACGGACGGCCGCAACCGCGTGGCGGCGGACGCTGCCTAGGGGTCTCACTGATCAAATCGGGCCATGAGCGGAACGGCGGCGAAGGGACTTGCCGCGGCGGTTCGGCCGTGCGCTTTTGACGCCGGACCACCCTGCGCCCGATCGAAGTCGGCGTCGCGTTTTTTCGGATCGGCCGCAGTCGCGCCTCGAAGGCGGCGCGCGGAACGCGCGCGGTCCGAAAGTCGTGGGGGGCAATCAATGATGGCGATGCGAACGACGACGCTCGCGGCGGCGGCCGCGGCGACGTGGACGATGCTGGCCACTCCGGTGGTCGCGGTCGAACGCACGAATGCGACGATCAAGGGCCAGAAGGCAGTCGTCTTCAAATGGCGCGACAGCGCAGGCCGGTTCCGGTCGGTCGCGTTGAAGCGCGAAGGGGCCGGCAATTCCGGCCATGGCGGCTACGCCATCCGGATGACGTATAATTATCTCGATTCGACCGGCGCGAAGCGGACCGTGACGGCGGACGCGCCGAAAGACGACGGCTTCGGCTACTTCGTCTCGCACGAGCGCTACCGCAAGTTCACCGATGGCGAGTCGAACACGATTGCGGGCAAGATCTTCGGCAAGGACGACTCGCCGCTCGGCCGCGGCTTCGCGGTGACCGGCAGGGTCGGGGCGGACGGCAAGAAGTTCAAGAGCTACCGCTTCAAGACCGTCTATCCGCGCTACGGCGCCAAGGCGCCGGGCGGAATCGACGACAACACCGGCGACGACCAGCCGCCGCTCGGGCTCTCGCAGAGCCTGTTCCAGCTCTACGAACTGCCGGTCACGATTACCTGGTCGTTCCAGGACGGCCGCGATCACCCGCGCATCCAGACCGTCGTCGACCTCAGTCGGATCCCCGGGCCGGACCTCGTGAGCTTCGACCTGCGCGGACCCTACGGCAAGCTGGACTTCAACGCCGGCTCCGGCGCCATCACCCGCGTGGTCTGGGGCGACGCCGCCTATCACTTCACCACCACGTCGCCGACGCTGACCCGCAACTCGACCTGGACCTGGAACGCGGCCAATGACGAGTCGCGCTACACGGCGCTGATCGCCGGCCAGTTCGAGATGGGGCTGTTCGAGCCGCAGCCGGTCGCCGGCACCAAGATCAATGACGGGTTCGCGTTCGGGCGCGGCCAGACCGACGCCACCCACGACGCCGCAGGCGCCGGCTGCGGGGGACAGGCGTTGCCGTGCGACTGGGAATGGCCGTACCAGTCCGCTCAATACGAATTGCCCTACGACAATCCCAACGGGGTGACGACCTCCGAGAAGATCGCCTGGGGATCGACGGCCTATTACGGCATGAGCCTCGGCTCGACCTATGACGGCACGCGGTCGGTCCCGTTCAACGGCTTTCCGACGAACAGGAAGCTGAGCTACAGCGTCTGCGTGGTGCTGGGCCAGACGGTCGCCGGAAGCCTCACCCGCTTCGACGCCTCGGGCGGCGGCGACTACAACTGCGCCCGGGTCGACTAGGGACGCTTCGAGCCGGCCGCTCCGCGCCGCCATGCCGGACGCGGACGGGCGTCGACGACTGACCGGGATCGTCGCGTTCGACGCGCCAAGTCGTCGACGTCCGCTTCCCGCGTGCGTGACCCGCCGAAAACAAAAAAGGCGCTCCGGACGAAGCGCCTTTTGATCAGGCCCGGACGACGAAGATCACTTGATCTTCGTCTCCTTGAAGTCGACGTGCTTGCGCGCGACCGGGTCGTACTTCTTCAGCACCATCTTCTCGGTCTTGGTGCGGGAGTTCTTGCTGGTCACGTAGAAGAAGCCGGTGTCGGCCGTGCTCAGCAGCTTGATCTTGATGTTGGCGGCCTTCGCCATGACGAATTCCTCGAACGGGCGGACGCTTCGCCCGCAGTCTGATTGAAGCCGCGCAACCTACTGACGCGCGGCCGCCTGTCAAGGCTGCGCCACGGCTTTGCCGCGCGACGCGGCGAGAATGGCGTAAGCGCCGAGCATCAGCGCGATCATCGCGGGGGCGCCGTGGGGGTTCCAGAGGTCCATGCCGACGCCGAGCGCCGGCGGGCCGACCAGCATGCCGGAGGCGTACATCATCACGAAGGCGGCGTTGGCGGTGGCGAGGTCGACGCCGGTGAAACGCTCGCCGAGCATCGCGAGGCCGACCGTGTAGAGGCCCGAGATCACGCTGCCCCAGACGGTCGCGAGCGCGAAATACGCGACCACGGAGCCGTTGGTGAGCGGGATCGCGGCCGCGCCCAGGGCGCAGCCGGCGCCGATCAGAATGAGCAGGCGGCGGCGGTCCATCCGGTCGGAGAGCAGGCCGAGCGGGATCTGCGAGACGACGTTGCCGAGCGCGACCGCCGATCCGATCAGGGCGGCCGTGTCCGCGTCGAGCCCGGTGCGCACGCCGTAGAGCGGCAAGAACGTGAAGGCGCCCGTCTCGATGGCGCCGAAGGTGAAGCCGGCGAGCGTCGCCACCGGCGCGAGGCGAAGGAAGAACAGGACGCCGCGACCCGGCTGCGGCGGGTCGATGTTCGGCGCCGTGGCGCCGAACACCAGGATCGGCGCCACCGCCACCACGAACAGCGCCGCGCCGACGAGATAGGGCAGGAGGCCCGTCGTCCCGGTCGCCACCAGGACCGCCGGGCCGGCCGCGAAGCCGAGCGAAAGCGCGGTGACATAGGCCCCCATCACGAGGCCGCGCGACTGGGGCGGCGCGAGCGACGTGATCCAGAACTCCGACAGCACGAACATCGCGCCGAGGCTGACGCCGAGCAGGAAGCGCAGCGGGAACCAGGCCCACAGCGGGTCGACCAGCGCGAAGCCGATCATGGTCGCGGCGCCGAGAACGAGGGCCGCGAACAGCAGCGGCCGGACCCCGATCATCGACGCGACCCGCGGAATCAGCGGCGTCGCGACCAGCACCGCGATCCCGCCCATCGCGGTGTTGGCGCCGATGAACGAGCCCGACGCGCCGCGCGCCTCCATGGCGAAGGCCAGCAGCGGCACCGACAGCGCGAGGCTCACCCCCGCAAGCGTGATGCAGGCGATGGCGGCGACGATGCCGCGGGTCCGGTCGGACGTCGGGGAGGGGGCGGCGGCGGAGGTCATGCGGGGGAGTCGAGAGCACGGCCGGCGGCTCCGCGCCAGCCCCAAAAGCGCAAAGCTCAGATCAACTCCCGCACGCCCGACGAGCCCTTGGGGTAGAACGGCACGGGGAAATCCTGCTCGAGCCCAACGTCGAGCCGCTCCGCGAGATCGCGCAGCACCGCCGCGGTGATGGCAGGCAGGTCGAGCTTGCGGGCGTCGTCGAGCGTCACCCAGACGACCTCGACGAGCTCCGCGTCCGGCGTCACGACGCCCTCGCGCCGGGCGCCGATCGCGCTTGCGTCGGCGGCGAAGAAGCGGGCGTCGAAGCGGCGCGGGCGGCCCGTTGGGGTGATGGCGCGGGCGATCAGCGTCAGCCCTTCGAGCGACGGAAAGACGCCGGCCTCGGCGAAGCCGTCCCAGGTCGAGCCGGGCGACCCGAACGGGCCGGCCTCGCGGTCGCCGACCAGGATGCCGGTCTCCTCGGCGAGCTCGCGGATCGCCGCGAGGCCGTAGGCGCGGGCGCGCGTGACCGACGGACGACGGACGCGGTGCTGCAGCCTGCGCTCGACATGGGCGGGATAGACGCCCGCCACATTGACCTTGCCGTCCTCTGGCTCGACCCGGCCGCCGGGAAACACGAACTTGCCCGGCATGAAGCGGACGGCGTCGTGCCGCCGACCCATCAGCACCTTGGGCGAGCCGTCCGACTGGTCGAGCAGGATCAGCGTGCCGGCGTCGCGGATGGGCTGCCGCGCAGGGTTCGGCGCGCCGGCGCCTCCGGCAGTCTCGGGGGCCGCGCTCATCCCTGGCCGTCGGGCCTGAGGCCGCCGTCCGGCAGTGCGTCAGGATCGTCGCCGCCGAAGCCGTGCATGCGCAGCGCCCATTGCAGGCCGACCAGCGCGCCCTTCACGGGCGGCAGCAGCCCGAGCGACAGGATGACGGTCAAAGGCAGCCAGACCGCGAGATGCAGCCAGACCGGAGGCTGGTAAGCGACCTCCACCGCGAGCAGCCCGCCGATCACCACATGGGCGACAATCGTGATGACGACGTAAGGAGGCGCGTCGTCGGCGCGCTCGTGGTGGAGTTCCTCGCCGCATGCGGCGCAGACCGGCGACACCTTGAGATAGGCGCGGAACAGCTTGCCTTCGCCGCAGGCGGGGCAACGGCAGAAGAAGCCGCGCGTTAGCGAGCGCAGGATGGGACGGGCGGGCTCGGCCGGAGCCGGTGCGTAATCGACGCTCATCGGCGACCCTTCTTGGCGTTCTTCGCCTTGGCGGCCTTGCTTCTAGCCGGGCGGGACGCCGATTTCGAGGCGGCAGACGTCGCGGAGGCGCGCCGCAGTCCGCGCTTGCCGCGACCGGCGGGTTTGCCCGGCCGTCCCTCGGACAGCATCTCGAAGCGCAGCGCTCCCGCGACGGGCGCGGCCTCCACGAGCTTCACGTCGACATGGTCGCCGAGCCTGTAGCTCTCCCCGGTCCGCGTCCCGATCAGCGCGCGCGCCGCCTCGTCATGGGCGTAATAGTCGGAGCCCAGAGTGCTGGCCGGCACGAAGCCGTCGGCGCCCGTCTCGTCGAGCTTCACGAACAGGCCGGAGCGCGTGACGCCCGCGATCCGGCCCGTGAAGCTCGCGCCAACGCGGTCGAACAGGAAATGCGCGATCAGCCGGTCGACGGTCTCGCGCTCGGCCGCCATGGCGCGGCGTTCGGACGCCGAGATGCGCGCGCCGATCTCGTTGAGCTGCTCGACGGTGGCGCTCTCGGGTAGGCCGTCGCTCCCGAGGTCGAGCGCCCGGATCAATGCGCGGTGCACGATCAGGTCAGCGTAGCGGCGGATCGGCGAGGTGAAATGCGCGTAGCGGCGCAGATTGAGGCCGAAATGGCCGTAATTCTCGGCCGTGTATTCCGCCTGCGCCTGGGTGCGCAGCACGACCTCGTTGACGAGGCTCGCAGAGTCCTGGCCGTCGACGCGCGCGAGGATGCGGTTGAAATGCGCAGGGCGGAGATTGCCGGACTTCGGAAGCTCGATGTCGAGCGTCTTCAAGAGCTCCCGCAGCGCCTCGAGCTTCTCGAGCGATGGCGCGTCGTGAACGCGATAGACGAGCGGCGTGCGCTTCGCCTCCAGCGCCTCGGCCGCCGCGACGTTCGCCTGAATCATGAACTCCTCGATCAGGCGGTGGGCGTCCAGGCGGGGTGGGATGACGACGCGGTCCACCGTCCCGTCCGCCTTCAGCACGAGCTTGCGCTCGGGGAGATCGAGGTCGAGCGGCCCCCGCCCGTCGCGCGCGGCCTTCAGCGCCGCATAGGCGGCCCAGAGCGGCTTCAGGATCGGCTCGAGCAGCGGCCCGGTCGCATCGTCCGGCGCGCCGTCGATCGCCGACTGCGCCTGGGCGTAGGAGAGCTTCGCGGCCGAGTGCATCATCACGCGATGGAAGGACTGGCGAAGCTTCCGTCCGTCCCTGTCGAAGATCATGCGGACGGCGAGGGCAGGACGGCTCTCGCCTTCGCGCAGGGAACAGAGATTGTTGGAGATGCGCTCGGGCAGCATCGGCACGACGCGGTCCGGGAAATAGACCGAATTGCCGCGGTCGAGGGCTTCGCGGTCGAGCGCCGAGCCCGGACGGACGTAAGAGGCGACGTCGGCGATCGCGACCGTCACGACATGCCCGCCCGGGTTGTCGGGGCTGTGGTCCGGCTCGGCGTGGACGGCGTCGTCATGGTCCTTGGCGTCCGGGGGGTCGATCGTGACGAGCGGCAGCTTCCGCCAGTCCTCCCGCCCCTTCATCGCGGCCGGCTTCGCGGCCTCGGCCTCGGCGAGCGCCTCGCGCGAGAAGACGTGCGGGATGGCGTGGACGTGGATCGCGATCAGGCTCACGGCCTTCTCGGTCGTGAGCGAGCCGAGTTTCTCCCGCACCCGCGCGGAGGGCAGGCCGTAATGCTTGCGCGACTTGAGAAGGTCGGCGGCGATCAGGTCGCCGTCCTTCGCGCCGTCGGCGTCCTCGGCGGCGATCTGGAGCTCGCGGCCGGCGTTGCGCTTGTCGACCGGCGCAAGCCGCCCGGAACCGTCGGGCAAGGCGCGGAACACGCCGATCACCCTTGCGGCCTGCTTCGACAGGATCTTGATCACTCGTCCCTGATGCGTCGGCCCGCCAGACTCGAATTCGTCGAGGGGCTCTACGCGGATAAGCGCCCGGTCTCCCACACCGGGCGCGACGTCGGGCTTGCGGCCTCGCGAGGAGGTCAGGACGAGAATCTTTGGCGCCGACCCCGAATGGTCTTCGTCCCATTCCGCGGGCTGCGCGATCAATTCCCCGTCGGGGTCGCGGCCGACGATGTCGGCGAGCGTCACATGCGGCAGGTGGCCGGCCTGGCCAAGCCGTTTCCCACGGCGGTCCACCGCGCCCTCACGCTCGAGCTCGGCGAGCATCCGCTTCAGCTCGACGCGGTCGGAGCCTTTCACCTGGAAGGCGCGCGCGATCTCGCGCTTGCCCGCCTTGCCGCCTTCCTGCGCGATGAAGGCCACGAGATCGTCTCGCGACGGCAGGCCGTGGCCGGTCGGCTTGGGCGCGGTCGCGAGAGGTCTCGGTTTGCGTGGCAATGTCGGTTCTCACCCGGGGAGGTTCGTTGTGCGCGACGTCATCCTCTGACCGGAGGATCCAAGCCGGTCCCTGTGCTCTACGCCGAACATGGGTCCTCCGGTCAAGCCGGAGGACGAGCCTTAGCCTGTCGCGACGCAGCCGGTCACTCGGCGGCCCTTGCGGACGGCTTCTTCGCAGCTGACTTTTTCGCCGGCGCTTTCTTGGTCGACGCCTTCTTCGGCGGCGCCTTGGCCGCGAGTTTGCGCGCGGGCTTCTTGCCCCCGCCCTGCGCGGCTTTGGCGTCGACGATCTTCACCGCCTCGTCGAGCGTCAGCGCCTCCGGGTCAACGCCCTTGGGCAGCGTGGCGTTGACCTTGCCGTGCTTGACATAGGGGCCATAGCGGCCGGCGTGGACCGTGACCGGACCGCCTTCGGGGTGGTCCCCGAGCGTCCGTCCGGCGGGCGCGCCGCCGCGGCCGCCGCCGCGCTTGGCGAGCTTGTCGGCGATCGCCGCGACCGCGCGGTTCAGGCCAACCGAGAACACCTCGTCGGCCGACTCCAGATTGGCGTAGAGCCCATCATGAGAGACGTAGGGTCCGTAGCGGCCGATATTGGCCTCGATCGGCTTGCCGGTTTCGGGATGCTGGCCGACGAGCCGCGGCAGCGACAGAAGCTTGAGCGCAGCCTCGAGATCGAGCTCCGCGGCGGACCAGCCGCGCGGAATCGTGGCGCGTTTCGGCTTCTCCTTCTCGACCGGCTCGCCGAGCTGAACATAGGCGCCAAAGCGCCCGTCGCGCAGCGTGACGTCCAAGCCGGTCTCCGGATCCTTGCCCAGCACCTTCACGCCGTCCGGCCCGGTCGCCGAACCTTCCTCGCCGTTCAGCTCCGCGCCCAGCGGCCGCGTGAAGCGGCACTCCGGATAGTTCGAGCAGCCGATGAAGGATCCGTATTTGCCGAGCTTGAGCGAGAGCTGGCCGGTCCCGCAGGTCGGGCAGACGCGCGGATCCGAGCCATCCGGCTTGGCGGGGAAGACGTAAGGTCCGAGAATCTCGTTCAGCGCGTCCAGAACCTCGGCGACACGGAGCTCCTTGGTGGCGTCGACCGCCCCGATGAAGTCCTTCCAGAAGCGCCGGAGAACCTCCTTCCAGTCGAGCTCGTGGTTGGAGATCTTGTCGAGCTGCTCCTCGAGCGCCGCCGTGAAGTCATATTCGACATAGCGGTTGAAGAAGCTCTCGAGAAACGCCGTCACCAGCCGGCCCTTGTCGTCCGGCACGAGCCGCTTCTTGTCGAGCTTGACGTAGTCGCGGTCGCGCAGCACCGCGAGCGTCGCGGCGTAGGTGGAGGGTCGGCCGATGCCGAGCTCCTCCATGCGCTTCACCAGCGCGGCCTCGGTGTAGCGGGGCGGCGGCTCGGTGAAATGCTGGGTCGAGGCGACCGGGCCGAGGCGCTTCAGCGGCTCGCCGGCGGACATTTGGGGCAGCCGGCCGTCCTCGTCCTCGCCGTCGTCGTCGCGGCCCTCCTGATAGAGCTTCAGGAAGCCGTCGAAGGTCACGACCGTGCCGGTGGCGCGGAGTTCGATCGGCCGGCCGGCGCCGGTCGCCGAGATGTCGACGGTGGTGCGTTCGACCTCGGCCGACTCCATCTGACTCGCGACGGTGCGCTTCCAGATCAGCTCGTAGAGCCGCGCCTGGTCGTCGTCGAGCCGGCGCGCCATCTCGGCCGGCGAGCGGCGCGGATCGGTCGGCCGGACGGCCTCATGGGCCTCCTGGGCGTTCTTCGCCTTGACCGAATATTTGCGCGGCGCCTCCGGCACATAGCGGCTTCCGTAGTCGGAGCCCACCAGCGTCCGCACGGCCTGGACCGCGCCCGGGTCCATGTCGACGCCGTCGGTCCGCATATAGGTGATGAGGCCGACGGTCTCGCCGCCGAGGTCGATGCCCTCGTAGAGCCGCTGCGCGATCTGCATCGTGCGGTTCGGCGCGAAGCCGAGCTTGCGCGACGCCTCCTGCTGAAGCGTCGAGGTGGTGAAGGGCGGAGGCGGGTTGCGTCGGCCTGGCTTGGCCTCGACCGAGGCGACGCCGAGCGTCGAGGCTTCGATCGCCTGCTTGAGCGCAGTCGCGGTCGTCTCGTCGGGCACGTCGAGCCGGCCGAGCTTCTTGCCGTCGGCGGACGAGATCCGCGCCTCGAACTCCTCGCCGCGGGGCGTCGCGAGCTTCGCGGTCAGCGACCAGTATTCGCGTGGGACGAAGCGCTCGATCTCCATCTCGCGGTCGCAGACGAGCCGGAGCGCCACCGACTGCACGCGGCCTGCCGAGCGCGCGCCGGGAAGCTTGCGCCACAGCACGGGCGAGAGTGTGAAGCCGACGAGATAGTCGAGCGCGCGGCGGGCCAGATAGGCGTCCACCAGCGCGACGTCGATCTCGCGTGGGCGCTTCATCGCGTCGAGCACGGCCTGCTTGGTGATGGCGTTGAAGACGACGCGCTCGACCGGCTGGTCCTTGATCGCTTTCTTGGCGCGCAGCACCTCGAGCACATGCCAGGAGATCGCCTCGCCCTCGCGGTCCGGGTCGGTCGCGAGAATCAGTCTGTCGGCGCTTTTGACGGCGCGGGCGATCTCGTTGAGACGCTGGTTGGCCTTGCCCTCGACCTCCCAGATCATCCGGAAGTCGTCCTCGGGATCGACCGATCCGTCCTTGGCGGGCAGGTCGCGGACGTGGCCGTAGGACGCCACGACCTCATAGTCCGGACCAAGATATTTGTTGATCGTCTTCGCCTTCGCGGGCGATTCGACGATGACGAGGCTGTGCATCGAATGGGGGCCTTTCGCCTGCCGTGTTGCCTGCGGCGGCGGGCGGAAAATGGGAGAGCGACCGAAGCCTGTCAAATCATCGCTCGTCGCCGGCGCGAGCGGAGTCGTGGCCGTTGGTCCAAGAGCCGGCTTTGCGTGGGTACAATCTTTGGTTTATATAGTGTTTTTATCACACTAAAGAGGTGCGCGGAGCGTGGCAAGCGGACCAAACGGCGCTCGGGGCGACTCGGAGCGTTCTTCGCGCGAGGAGGTGGCGGCCTATGTGGCGGCGATCAGCCGCGACCTTCGTGACATCTCCCGCCGCAACGGCCTCGTGACGCTCGGCTATCTGCTCGACATGGCGCAGCTCGAGGCCGACCTCGCCGCGCGCGGCCGCGACGTCGAGGGCAGGCGGCGGTCAGAGCCAGGGGTCGACCTCGCGTAGCGCGACGGCGCCGCCCGGCCGCCGTTCGAGGCGGCCCGCAAGCTCGAGCTCGAGCAGCACCACCTGGGCGGAGCGCGCCTCCACGCGGGCCTGCCGGACGAGATCGTCGACAGCGGCCGGGGAGGGGCCGAGAAGCTCCAGGATGCGGGCGCGGTCGTCGTCTCCCGGCGTGATCGGCGCGAAACCCGCCGTCGCGGCCTGCGCGAAGGAGATCGGCTGGGGCCGAGGCGCTTCGCGGTCGACCAGCGGCGACAACGCCTCGATGACGTGGTCGGAGCGGGTGACGAGCGTCGCGCCCTCGCGCAGCAGGGCGTTCGATCCCTCGCAGCGCGGATCGAGCGGCGAACCGGGCGCCGCCATCACCTCGCGGCCGAGCTCGGTCGCGAGCCGCGCCGTGATCAGCGAGCCGGAGCGCATCGCCGCCTCGACAACGACGACGCCGAGCGCGAGGCCCGCAATGACCCGGTTGCGGCGCGGGAAGTCGCGGCCGCGCGGCTGCCAGCCCATCGGCATCTCCGAGACCAGCGCGCCCTCCTCGACGATCCGGCTCGCCAGATCGGCGTGCTCGGGCGGATAGACGCAGTCGAGCCCGCCCGCGAACACCGCGACGGTGCCGGTCCCGACGGAGGCGTCGTGGGCCGCGGCGTCGATCCCGCGGGCGAGGCCGGACGCCACCACCCAGCCCGCGCCGCCGAGCTCATAGGCTAAGCGTCCCGCGAAGCTGCGGCCCGCCGAGGAGGCGTTCCGGGCTCCGACGATCGCGACGACGGGACGCAGAAAGACGGAGGCGTGTCCCGCGACCCCGAGCAGCGGCGGCGCGCCGTCGGCCGCGGCGAGCGCCGCCGGGTAGTCCGGCTCGCCGAGCGCGATCAGCCGGACGCCGCGGCGCTCGTTCTCGGCGATCTCGTCCTCGGCCTCCGCCTTACCGCAGACCCGGATCGGCCGTCCGCCGCGCCGCGCGAGCTCCGGCAGCGCCTCGAGCGCCGCGGCCGCCCCGCCGAAATGGTTGACCAGGCTGCGGAAGGTGCGGGGGCCGACATTCTCCGAGCGGATGAGCCGCAGCCAGGCCGTCCGCTGCTCCGGCGTCAGCCCTGCCATGCCGCGTCAGCTCCCGGTCTCGGCCGCGGTGGACTTCTGGCCGATGCGGCTTTCCTCGCCCGCCATCAGCCGCGCGATGTTTTCGTGGTGCAGCGCCCAGAGAGCGAGCGTGAGCGCGGCGAAGACGAGCGCCGGAACCAGTCCGACGAACAGCGCGAGCAACACGGGCGCGACGATGCTCGCGGCGAGCGCCGAGGCCGAGGAATAGCGGGTGAGCCAGGCGACCGCGATCCAGACGGCCGCGAAGGCGAGCCCGACCGGCCATGCGGCGCCGATGAGCGCGCCGAGATAGGTCGCGACGCCCTTGCCGCCCTTGAACCGCAGCCAGATCGGAAAGACGTGGCCCAGAAAGGCCGCGGCGCCGGCCGCGAGAGCGGGGATGTCTCCAAAGAAATGCCGCGCGACGAGGACCGCGACGGTCGCCTTCAGCATGTCGCCGAGCAGCGTCAGCGCCGCGAGCTCCTTGCGGCCGGTCCGCAACACATTGGTGGTGCCGATGTTGCCGGAGCCGATCTTGCGAAGGTCGCCCGCGCCCGCCGCGCGGGTCACGATGACGCCGAAGGGGATGGATCCGAGCAGGTAGCCGAGCAGGATCGAGACGAGGAGGGCGGTCGACATGGAGGTCGGCAGTTTCCGTCGCGCAGGGGCACTCAACCGTAGGCGTAGACGGTGCGCCCGGCAACGACGGTCCTAAGCACCCGGCCCTGAAATCTCGCCTGGTCGAAGGGCGTGTTCTTCGACTTCGACTTGAGGCTCTGGGCGTCCAGCACCCAGGGGGCGTCCGGGTCGAACACGATGAGGTCGGCCGGCGCGCCGACCGTGAGCGCGCCGCCCGGCAGGCCGAGAAGCTCGGCCGGCCGCGTCGACATCGCGGCGAGCAGCTTCGGGAGCGGCACGTCGCCCGAATGCACCAGCCGCAAGCCGGCCGCCAGCATCGTCTCGAGCCCGATCGCGCCGTCCTCGGCCTCGGCGAACGGGCGGCGTTTGGTCTCGACGTCCTGCGGGTCGTGGGCCGAGCAGACGACGTCGATCACGCCGTCGGCGAGCGCCTGGACGAGCGCGCGGCGGTCGTCCTCGTGCCTCAGCGGCGGCGCGAGCTTGAAGAAGGTGCGGTACTCGCCGACGTCGTTCTCGTTCAGCGTGAGATGCGCGATCGAGGTTCCGCAGGTCACGGCCGCGCCGCCCTGCTTCGCCCGCGCGACCACCTCTAGGCTCTCGGCGCAGGTGACAAGGCCGGCATGGTAGCGCGCGCCTGTGAGCAGGGCGAGGCGGACGTCTCGCTCCAGCACCAGCGCCTCGGCGGCCTTGTGGCGGCCGGGGAGGCCGAGGCGCGAGGCGAACTCGCCGTCGTTCATGGCCCCGCCCGCGATCAGGTCGGCGTCCTCCGTGTGGCAGCAGATCAGCGCGCCGAAGTCGCGCGCATAGGTCATGGCGCGGCGCATCAGGCGGGCGTTCGCGATCGAGCGCGGACCGTCGGTGAAGGCCACGGCGCCGGCTTCGAGCAGCAGCGAGATCTCGGTCATCTCGACGCCGGCGATGCCCTTGGTCAGCGCCGCCATCGGATGGACGTGGACGCTCGCTGTGTCGCGGGCGCGGCGCTTCAGATAATCGACGATCTCGGGGGCGTCGACGGGCGGCGTGGTGTCGGGGCGGGCGACGATCGTGGTGACGCCGCCGGCGGCCGCCGCGAGGCTCGCGGTCTCGATCGTCTCGCGATGCTCGGCCCCCGGTTCGCCCATGAAGGCGCCGAGATCGATCAGGCCAGGCGCCAGGACCGCGCCCCGGCAGTCGACGACGTCGGCGCGTCCCGCCGGCGGCACGTCGGGGCCGAGCTCGGCGATGGCGCCGCCGTCGACCAGCAGCGAACCCGTCTCGTCGCGGCCGGTCGCAGGGCACACCAGGCGGGCGTTGACGAACAGGGTCGGGCGCGGCTCGGAGGGCTTGTACTCACGCATTGGGCAGGTGCCTCGCCAGCGCCTCGAGCACCGCCATGCGGACCGCGACCCCCATCTCGACCTGATCGCGGATCAGCGAACGCGGCCCGTCCGCGACCTCCGAGGCGATCTCTACGCCGCGGTTCATCGGTCCGGGGTGCATCACGACGGCGTCGGGCTTGGCGTGGGCGAGCTTCGCGGCGTCGAGGCCGAAGCGGGCGAAGTACTCCTTCACCGACGGCACATAGGAGCCGTGCATGCGCTCGAGCTGTAGGCGCAGCATCATCACGACATCGACCCCATCAAGTCCGTCGTGCATGTTGCGGAAGGCCGAGACGCCGAGCCGCTCTACGCCGTCGGGAAGCAGGGTCGAGGGCGCCACGACCCGGACCTCGGCGCCGAGCGCGTTCAGCAGGATGATGTTGGAGCGCGCGACGCGGCTGTGCAGGACGTCGCCGCAGATCGCGACCTTGAGCCCGGCGATCCGCCCCTTGGAGCGCTTGATGGTCAGCGCGTCGAGCAGCGCCTGCGTCGGGTGCTCATGGGCGCCGTCGCCGGCGTTCACCACAGAGCAGTCGACCTTCTGGGCGAGCAGCGCGACCGCGCCTGCCGCGTGATGGCGCACCACGATGATGTCGGGCCGCATGGCGTTCAGAGTCGCGGCGGTGTCGAGCACCGTTTCGCCCTTTTTCAGCGAGGAGGAGGCGACCGACATGTTCATGACGTCGGCGCCGAGACGCTTGCCTGCGATCTCGAAGGACGACTGGGTGCGGGTGGAGGCTTCGAAGAACAGATTAATCTGCGTGCGCCCGCGCAGCGTCGCCTTCTTCTTTTCGACCTGGCGGGACAGCGCCACCGCCTTCTCGGCGGAGGCCAGCAGCCCCTCGATGTCGGTTGGCGACAGCCCCGCGATGCCGAGCAGGTGCCGGTGCGGGAACGCGAACGGCGGGTTCGGTTCTGGGGTCATCAAGGGCGGTCTCTTAAGCCGCCTTTAGGGCGGGGGGCAAGCGCCGAGATCGCTTCGTGCGCAGCTCTCTTGTCCGCTCGCCGTCTGACCCCATTTTTCACTCCAAGGGACGCCCGCCGATCGATGGGGCGTGTAGTCACATTGTCGGCCACATCGCGGCGTTTGCTTTCGGAGTTGGTGGGGCGAAACGCTCGCCAGGAGGCTAGAAGCCAATGAAATCGTTCAGCCATGCCCTCATCGCCGGCGCCTGCGCGCTCGGCGTCGGCGCCACGGCCGCGCCCGCGAACGCGGCCCCGGCGAATGGCGGGAAGTCCCGCAATTCGGTGGCCGGCATCAGCATGAAAGACATCCAGGAGGTCGGCCGCGGCGGCGGCCGTGGATGGGGCGGCGGCGGAGGCCGTAGTTGGGGCGGCGGAGGCGGTCGTGGATGGGGTGGCGGCGGCCGTTACTATGGCGGTGGTCGCGGCTATGCCTATCGCGGCGGCGGCTACGGTTATCGTGGCGGATATCGTGGGTATCGCGGCGGCTATGGCTATCGCGGCGGCGGCTATCGCTACGGTTACCGGGGCTACCCCTACGGCCGTTACGGCTACTGGCGGCGCGGCTACGGCAATTACTATGGCGGCTACTACGCCGCTGGCGTGGTCGGCCTGGCCGCTGGCGCGGCGCTTGCGAGCCCGTACTATTACGACGGCTACTACGATGACGATTATTACGCCCCCCGCCGCTATTACGGCGCGGAGTGCCAGGTCATCGTGAACCGCCGGGCGGCGAGCGGGCGGCTGGTCAGGGTCGTGCGCTACCGGCCTTGCTGAGGCCTTCGACGCTCACGGCGGGGCTCCGGTCCCGCCGGCGATCCACAGGACGATCGGCAGGGTCGCGTAGGCGGCGATCGTCTGCGCGGTGATCAGCGCGGCCATCAGATCCGCGTCTCCGCCCATTCGTCGCGCAAGCACATAAGCGCTGCTCGCGGTCGGCACGGCCCCCGAGATCACAATGGCCGCGAGAGCGACGCCTTCGACGCCGAGCAGGCGCGCATAGCCGAACATCACGAGCGGCGTCACCAGCAGCTTCACCACGACGCCCAAGCCGACGTTCGGACGCGGAGGCGCAAGCGACTGTGGCCGCAGACCCACGCCCACGAGGAGCAGCGCGAGGCTCAGCGCGCCGCGGCCGAGCAGGTCGAGGGTCTCGACCAGCGGCCGATAGAGCGGAAGCCCGGCCGCATTGACGAGCGCCCCCGCGACCGTGGCGAGGATCAGCGGGTTGAGCGCGATCTCGGTCAGCACGCGCCGCGGCGTCGGCCGGCGGCTCGAGGCCAGCGAGGCGAGCGCCGCGACCGAGATCACATTGACGAGAGGCACGATCGCGATCGTCCCGAGCGCCGTCAGCGCCAGTCCTTCGGCGCCGAACAGCGCGCCCGCCACGCCGAGCGCGATCGCGGTGTTGTACCGGATCGCGCCCTGCAGATGCGACGTGAAGGCGGGACCGTCGATCCCGGCGCGGGACCACAAAGGTCGGGACGCGGCCATCGCGGCTGCGACGGTCAGCACGCCGAGCGCCATCGCGAGCGCCATGGCGAAGATCGGCGCGGCTGAGAGGTCGGCCCTCACCACGCTGACGAACAGCAGCGTCGGATAAAGCACGTAATAGTTCAGGCGCTCGACGCTGTCCCAACCGCCTGTCGGAAACAGCGGCGTCCTGGCCAGTCCGAAACCGAGCGCGATGAGCAGCAGCGAGGGCAGCAGGCTCTCGATCGCGACGATCACGGCTCGACGGCGCCTGCGCGACGCATCGCCGCCAGCCGGTCGAGCGCCCCCTGCAGGATGTAGGCGGCCGCGAGTTTGTCCACGATCTCGTCGCGGCGCTTTCGGCTGGTGTCGAACGAAATCAGCATGCGCTCCACGGCGGCGGTCGAGAGCCGCTCGTCCCAGAAGCCGATCGGCAGCTCCGTGAAGCCCGAAAGGCTGCGGGCGAAGGCGCGCGTCGACTGCGCCCGCGGGCCTTCGGTGCCGTCCATGTTGACGGGCAGGCCGAGCACGATTCCGACCGCGCCCCGGCTCGCCGCGAGCGCGAGCAACCTTTCGGCGTCCGGCGTGAATTTCTTGCGCGCGATGGTCTCGAGCGGCGACGCGACCATGCGTCCCGGATCCGACGAGGCGACGCCGATCGTCTTGGTCCCGAGGTCGACGCCGATCAGAGAGCCGCTCGGCGGAACGGCCGCGATGAAGTCCTCGAAGGCGCCGGGAATGACGGGCATGGGTTCCGGCTAGCACGCCGGCGGGCGCCAGCGCCACGGGGCCATGCGCTTGCCCTCCCGGCGCCCGGGCCTAGACTCGGGCGCGACCTCCGCCCGGCGAGAAGGACGAAGCGAGACCCATGCGAATCACCTGGTACGGCCACTCCGCCTTCAAGCTCGTCTTCGGCGAATCGGTGGTGCTGATCGACCCGTTCCTGGATAACGGCGTCTTCGAGGGAGATCGGACGGCGGCCACGGAGGGCGCCACGCACATCCTGCTGACCCACGGGCATTTCGACCATGTCGGCGAAACCGTGGAGATCGCGAAACGCACCGGCGCGACCGTGGTCGCGGATTTCGACCTCGCCCAGTGGATCGGGGCCCAGGGGGTCGAGAAGCTCGAGCCAATGAACACCGGCGGCTCGATCAAGCTCGGCGACTTCAAGGTCACGATGCTTCAGGCCTTCCACTCCTCCGCGAAGCTGCTCGACAACGGCGTCTCGATCGATCTCGGCGATCCCCACGGGCTGATCGTCGCGCCCGACGGCGAGGACGAGCCGGTCGTCTACGCCATGGGCGACACCGGCATTTTCGGCGACATGAAGCTGATCAACGAGCTCTGGGCGCCCAATATCGGCTTCGTGCCGATCGGCGACCGGTTCACCATGGGCGCCAAGACCGCGGCCTACGCCTGCCGGCATTTCTTCGATTTCGATCTCGTGGTGCCCTGCCATTACGGCACTTTCCCGCTGCTCGACCCCTCGGCCGAGCGCTTCACCGAGCTGATGGACAGCGTGCGCGGCACCACCGTGAAGGTCCCGGAAGTCGGCGTGGAGTTCGAAGCCGAAGGATGAGCCTCGGCCGAAAGGTCGCCGCGGGACGGCCCTGGGGTCTTGACGCCGTCGTTCCGGGCGAAGTCCCGGAGCCCATTCCCGCCGCGTCCGACGGCCTTGACCACGATTGCGGAAATGGATGCCGGAACTTCGTTTGGCATGACGCAGCGCTTTCAGCCATTGTTCAATTGTCAGATCGGCTCCGAGCTTGCTTGCCCGCCGTTGCGGGCGCGAAGAGCCCCATGCTAAAGGCGCCCCGCGTCGCCGGACCATGAGGCGCCGCGCCGGTCAGCTCTGAAGGGCGAGGAATGTCGGTCGACGAACACACGGTGCGCCGCGTGGCGCGGCTCGCGCGCATCGCGGTCGAGGACCACGAGGTGACGAAGCTCAAGGGCGAGCTCGACGCGATCCTTGCCTTCGTGGAGGAGTTGTCGGCGCTCGACGTTGAGAGCGTCGAGCCGATGACGAGCGTCATCCCCGCGTCGGCGCGGCTGCGCGAGGATGTGGTCGACGACGGCGAGAACCCCGAAGCCGTGCTAATGAACGCGCCGTCGCGCGAAGCCGATTTCTACGTCGTGCCGAAGGTCGTCGAATGACAGAACTCTGCGACCTGACATTCGCCGAGGCGCGTAAGCTTCTCTTAGAGAGAGACTTTTCGGCGGTCGAGTTGACTCAAGCCTATCTCGACGCCATGGAGGCCGCTCGGGGCCTCAACGCCTATGTGCTCGAGACGCCTGAGATCGCGCTCGAGCGCGCGCGCGCCTCGGACGAGCGCATCGCGAAGGGCGAGGCAGGGCCGCTTGAAGGGCTCCCGCTCGGCGTCAAGGATCTCTACTGCACCGAGGGCGTGCGGACGACCGCGTGCTCCAGGATTCTGGGCGACTTCACGCCGCCCTACGAAAGCTTCGTCTCGGCCAAGATGCGGGCCGACGGCGCGGTCATGCTCGGCAAGCTCAACAATGACGAGTTCGCCATGGGCTCGTCGAACGAGACCTCTGCCTTCGGCGTCGTCATCAATCCGTGGCGCCGCAAGGGCTCGGACGCGGCGCTCGTCGCCGGCGGCTCGTCGGGCGGCTCCTCGGCGGCGGTCGCGGCGCGCATCTGCCTCGGCGCCACCGCAACCGACACCGGGGGCTCGATCCGCCAGCCGGCCGCGTTCACCGGCACGGTCGGCGTGAAGCCGACCTATGGCCGCTGCTCGCGCTGGGGGATCGTGGCCTTCGCCTCGTCGCTCGACCAGGCCGGCCCGATCGCCCGCGACGTGCGAGACGCCGCGATCCTGATGCGGTCGATGGCGGGCTACGACAAGCGCGACTCCACCTCGGTCGACCGTCCGGTCCCGGATTACGAGGCGGCCGTCGGCCGCTCGGTGAGGGGGCTCAAGATCGGCGTGCCGAAGGAGTACCGGGTCGACGGCATGCCGGCCGAGATCGAGAGGCTTTGGGCCGAAGGCGCCGAGCAGCTCAAGGCGGCGGGCGCCGAGATCGTCGAGGTTTCGTTGCCGCACACCAGATATGCGTTGCCAGCTTACTACATTGTCGCTCCAGCCGAAGCGTCGTCCAATCTCGCGCGCTATGACGGCGTGCGTTACGGCGCGCGCGTCAATGGGCGCGACGTCACCGAGATGTATGAGAGGACGCGTGCGCAAGGCTTCGGACCGGAGGTCCGCCGCCGCGTGATGATCGGCGCCTATGTGCTCTCGGCCGGCTATTACGACGCTTATTACGTCCGCGCCCAGAAGGTCAGGACGCTGATCAAGCGCGACTTCGAGACGGTCTTCGCAGACGGGGTGGACGCGATCCTCACCCCTGCGACGCCGTCCGCCGCGTTCGGCGTCGGCGAGATGGCCAACGCGTCGCCGGTCGAGATGTATCTGAACGACGTCTTCACCGTCACGGTGAACATGGCCGGCCTGCCCGGCGTCGCCGTGCCGGCGGGGCTTTCGGCGGAGGGCCTGCCGCTCGCGCTGCAGCTCATCGGACGCCCGTTCGACGAGGAGACGCTGTTTTCGGCCGGCGCGGTGATCGAGGACGCCTCCGGCCGATTCTCCCCCGAGCGCTGGTGGTGAGCGCGCCGGATCGCCCGAGCTACGTCTCGATGGACGAGGTGCGCGCCGCGATCGACGCGCTCGACGAGAGACTGATGCCGCTGATCGCCGAGCGCGCCCACTGCATCGCAGAGGCCGCGCGCCTCAAGGGCGATCCCGAGACGGCGCTCGTGCCCTGGCGGGTCGAGGAGGTGGCGTCGCATGCTCGCGAGCTCGCCGGACGGAACGACATCGACCCTGATCTCGCGGAGGCGCTGTGGCGCGCCATGATGCGCGAGTTCATCGCGCATGAGCGGCGGCTGATGGAGCGGGCTAGAGGCTGACGCCGCGATAAAGCTCGGCGAGCGGCAGCGACAGGCCGAGTTCGCGCAGCGTCAAGGTGGCGCCCAGCCCCTCGACTACCAGCGGCGCATCAGGAAATGCGCCGGTCTCGCCGCGCTCCCACACTGTCAGGTTCGCCGCATTCGGATCGGCGACGACGTAGGCCTGCAGCGTCGGCAGGTCGAGATACTCGTCGCGTTTGATCACGTGATCCGCGTAGAGCGAAGAAGGCGAGAGCACCTCGACAATCAGCAGAGGCGCCTTCGAGGCGAGCGCGCCCCCGTCGGGTTCTGGTTCCTGCACCAATATGTCGGGGAAGCGGATGCTGTCCTCGGTGTGAACGGCGAACGCTTCGGCATGGACTTCGACCGGCTTCGCTTCAAGCGCTCTGCTCAGGAGGTAAACGAAGCTCGAGACCAATCGGGAATGGTTGCGGGTGACCCTCACCATCATGCCGATCGTCCCCCGGTCGTATTCGTACTTGCCCTCCTGCGTCTCGACCCAGTCGAGAAACACCTCGGCCGGCACGGCCATGCCCGGCTCCAGCTCGGCGAGCCGATAGGGGACTTGAGGATCGAATCTCTGGTTCATCGCGACCTCCGCCGCGGGGGGCTCGCCCGTTGTCCCAGACCGTAACATAGGTCTAGTTAGGCGCGCGAACGAAGGAAGCCGACGCCCCCATGAACGCCCCCTCCAAGATCCCCGCCTCGTCCAAGCTCATCCCCGGCGCGACCGGCGACTGGGAGGTGGTGATCGGGCTCGAGATCCACGCGCAGGTGACGTCCGAGGCGAAGCTGTTCTCGGGCGCCTCGACAGGCTTCGGCGCGCCGCCCAACAGCCATGTCAGCCTGGTCGACGCCGCGATGCCCGGCATGCTGCCGGTGCTGAACCACGAATGCGTGCGACAGGCGATCCGCACGGGGCTTGGGGTCAAGGCGCGCATCAATTTGCAGTCGACCTTCGACCGCAAGAATTACTTCTATCCGGACCTGCCGCAGGGCTACCAGATCTCTCAGTACAAGAGCCCGATCGTGGGCGAGGGCGAGGTTCTGGTCGACATGGGCGACGGCGAGAGCGTCACGGTCGGGATCGAGCGCATCCATCTCGAACAGGACGCCGGCAAGTCGATCCACGACCAGGACCCGAAATCGTCCTTCGTCGACCTCAACCGCTCCGGCGTCGCGCTGATGGAGATCGTGTCGAAGCCCGACATGCGCTCCTCCGAGGAGGCCAAGGCCTATGTGTCGAAGCTCAGGACCATCCTGCGCTACATCGGCTCCTGCGACGGCGACATGGACAAGGGCAATCTCCGCGCGGACGTGAACGTCTCGGTCCGCAAGCCTGGCCAGCCGTTTGGCACCCGCTGCGAGATCAAGAACGTCAACTCGATCCGCTTCATCGGCCAGGCCATCGAGACCGAGGCGCGCCGCCAGATCGAAATCTTGGAGGACGGCGGCGCGATCGACCAGGAGACGCGGCTGTTCGACCCCGTGAGGGGCGAGACCCGCGCCATGCGCTCCAAGGAGGAGGCGCATGACTACCGCTATTTCCCCGACCCCGATCTGCTGCCGCTGGTGGTCGAGCAGGCGGAGGTCGACGAACTCGCGGCGGGGCTGCCCGAGCTTCCGGACGAGAAGAAGGCGCGCTTCGTGCGCGACTACGGCGTCACGCCCTACGACGCCATGGTGCTGACGCTCGAGCGGGAATCTGCGGACTTCTTCGAGGCGGTGGCGAGGCGCGGCGACGCCAAGCTCGCGGCCAACTGGGTGATCAACGAGCTGTTCGGGCGGCTCAACAAGGACGGAACGCCGATCTCCGAGAGCCCGGTCTCGGCGGAGCAACTCGGCGGGCTGGTGGAGCTGGTTTCGACCGGCGTCATCTCGGGCAAGATCGCCAAGGATTTGTTCGAGATTCTCTGGACCGAAGGCGGCGACCCGAAGGAGCTGGTCGAGTCGCGCGGCCTGAAACAGGTCACCGACGCGGGCGCGATTGAGAAGGTTGTGGACGAGGTGATCGCCGCCAATCCCGACAAGGTCGAGCAGGCCAAGGCCAAGCCCACCCTGATCGGCTGGTTCGTCGGGCAGGTGATGAAGGCTTCGGGCGGCAAGGCCAACCCGCAGGCTGTCAACGAGATCCTGAAGTCGAAGCTCGGGATCTGAGCGGACGGAACCCGCCGGCGGCGCCGGAGGTTGCCCGTTCGCCCATGGCCACGATGCTGACCCCCTTCGAACTCGACGCGGCGCTGCGACTGCTGGCGGCCGCCGCCTGCGGTCTGCTGGTCGGCTTCAACCGCGATCTCAAGAACAAGCCGACGGGCATGCGCACGCTCGGGCTGGTGTCGCTCGGCGCCTGCCTCGTCTCGCTTTCCGGCCTTCACGCGGAGCCGATGCGCACCGAGCCCGACGCGATGAGCCGCGTGATCCAGGGCGTCCTTCAGGGGGTGCTGACGGGGGTCGGATTCATCGGCGCCGGCGTCATCCTGAAGCTTCCGGGCGACAGCCGCGTCCGCGGCCTCACCACGGCGGCGGCGGTCTGGGTGACGGCCGCGCTCGGCGTCGCCTGCGCGCTCGCGAGCTGGCCGATCATCGCCATGGGCGTCGTGCTGACGCTCGCGATCCTCGTGCTTCCCCGAAAGGTGGCGCGCCTGTTTGGCGAGACCTTCGAGGACGACGACTGAGTTCCGGGCGTTTCCGCGCGAAATCGCTCTGCTCGCATAATTTTGCGCGCCGCTTGTCGGGAAACCGCATCGCGCTTCGTCCTAAGCTCGGATCTTGAGGACAGGAGCCCCCGATGCCCAAGCTGATCTTCGTCAATCTCCCCGTCGCCGACCTTCCCCACTCGATCGCCTTCTACAAGGCGGTCGGCGCGACCCAGAACATGCAGTTCTCCGACGACACCGCCGCCTGCATGGTGCTGTCGGAGACCATCCATGTGATGCTGCTCACCCACCCCAAGTATCGGTCGTTCACGACCAAGCAGATCCCGGACGCCAAGGCCGTCGCCCAGGTGATGATCGCCGTGACCGAGGACAGCCGCGAGGCGGTCGACTCCCGCGTCGCCGACGCGACAGGCGCCGGCGGCTCCGCGGATCCCACCCCGACCCAGGACCACGGCTTCATGTATGGCCGCAGCTTCGAGGACCCGGACGGCCACATCTGGGAGGTGGTGTGGATGAATCCCGCCGCCGTCGCCCCTCAGTCCAACGAAGCCGCGGCCTGAACCGCGGCCATTGCAGCAAAGCAGAAGGGACGACCGCCAATGTCCAAGATCTCACCGTGCCTCTGGTTCGTCGACGACGCCGAGGAGGCCGCGAATTTCTATGTGTCGCTGCTGCCGGGCTCACGGATCGACCACATCGCCCGCAGCCCGTCGGACTATCCGGGCGGCAAGCAGGGGTCCGTGCTGCTGGTCCAGTTCACGCTCGCCGGGCAGACGTTCCAGGCGCTGAACGCGGGCTCCAAGGTCGACTACACCGACGCGCTGTCGCTCTCGCTCGAGTGCGAGGATCAGGCTGAGGTCGACCGCGTCTGGGCCAAGATCCTGGAGAGCGGGGGCAGGGAGATCCAATGCGGCTGGATCCACGACCGCTGGGGCGTGCGTTGGCAGATCGTGCCGCGGGCAATGATCGAGATGCTGAACTCGTCCGACTCGGCGGCCGCGAAGCGCGCCTTCGAGGCCATGATGGACATGATGAAGCTCGACGTCGCGACGCTGAAAGCGGCGTTCGCGGGCAAGGCGGCTGCCTGAGCCACGCTCACCTTCTATAGTCGGGGAAAGTCCGCAAGACGGACTTGCCCCGCCTTGGCTCAGCCCAGCGGCGCCGCCTTGGCGGCGATCGGGCGCCGCTCGCGCTTCAGGGCGTAGAGGCCAGATCCGACGATCAGCGCGGAGCCGACCAGCGCGAGCGCGTCGGGCACGTCGCCCCAGATCGCCCAGCCGAGCGCGAGGGAGCCGAGGATCACGCTGTAGCGGAACGGTCCGACAACGGTCATGTCGCCGAGCCGGAAGGCGAGCACGATCGTCATGTTGCACGCGACGACCAGCGCCGCGGCGATCGCGATGAAGCCGAGATCCATGAGGCCCGGAACCACCCAGTCGCCGGGCGAGGCAGCGCCTGCCGCCATGCCCACCGCGGTCACCGCGATGGTGGAGCCCAGCGTCACGACCATTGAGGGCGCATGGCCCGGAATCTTGCGGGTCACGAGGTCGCGCACCGCCATGAAGGACGCAGAGAGCAGCGCGAGCGCAGCATAGGCGTTGACGCCGTGCGCCGAGGGCCTGGCGATCAGCAGCACGCCGACGAAGCCCGCGCCGACCGCGACCCAGCGGCGCCAGCCGACGCGCTGCCAGCCGAGCATGACCGCGAGCGCGGTGATGATCAGCGGCGTCGCCTGCACGATGGAGGTGAACTCGGCGAGGCCGAGATGGGCGAGCGCCGTCATGTAGCTGAGGCAGGCGCAGGCCTCGAGGATCGAGCGCAGCGCGACCAGCGGATGCGCGAGCGTCTTCAGGCGCTTCCGGTCGCCGAGCGCTAGGATCACCAGGAACGCGACCAGGATCGCCAGCACGCCGCGCAGGGCCATGATCTCGCTCGCCGGCAGGCGGGCGGCCGCGAGCTTGACGATGGCGTCATTGACGACCTGGAAGCCCATGCCGGTGAGCATGGCGAGGACGCCGCGCGTGGTCGGGTCGAGCGCGCCGGCCCGGGCGGAGAGATTTGCGGATAAGGCGGACATCGGGAGGCTAGGCGGAGGCGGGCAGGGGAGGATGAGCCCCTGTTTAGCCGGACGAAGTTAACGCGCGTTAGGCCATCGCCTTGCTCATTCGGCATGCCTGACATGCGCGCGGCGTGCGGAATTGGCCGGAGGGTCGCCCGGCCTCCCGCGCCTTTCCCATCGACCGTGCTGTCTGACCAGAGGAGACCTGACGTGACGGCGGCCGAACATGACCGGCGGCCGGAGCGGCGCGCCTTCTCCCCTCGCGGGAGAGGGCCGGGGTGAGGGGGCGGTTCAGGATGCGGCGCATCGGTCGCCGTCGCGGATGGCCGAGACGCCCCGGCCTGCGCCTTGCGGCGCAGTCCACCTTCTCCCGCGAGGGCAGAAGGGTAGGGCCCCCCGGTCGCCCTCCCCGCGAGCAAACGGGAGAGGAGAAGCCGCTCAGTACTTGTACAGGATCGCCTCGATCGCCTTCGGGTCCTGCGTCTTCGTGAGGGCGAGAGAGGTGAGCAGGCGCGCCTTCTGCGGGGTCTGGTCGGCGGCCACGATCCAGTCGTTCTCGTCGTCCTTCTCCTCGCCGTTGCGCACCACCTGGCCGGAGCCGGTGCGGGTCGCGCGGACCACGATTAGGCCCTTCTTGCGGACCTCCTTCAGCGGATCCTCCATGTAGTCCGCGACCGAAGCGTTGCCGGTGCCGCCATAGATCAGCGCCTTGCCGCCGAGATCGGCGATCGCCCCGAGGATCTTCGGGTCCATGCTGGTGTGGGCATAGAACACGTCGACCTTCGGCAGAGCCGTGATCTGGTCGATGTCGAACTCGGTCGCCATCGTGTGCGGGCGCGCCGGCAGGCGGTAGAAATAGGGCTTCGACTCCACCACGACGCCGAGCGGGCCGTAGAGCGAACGGAAGGTCTCGACCTTGAGCGCGTTCGACTTGGTGACGTCGCGCGCCGAGTGGATCTCGTCGTTCATCACCACCAGCACGCCCTTGCCTTTGGCTTCCTTGGAGGCCGCCACCACGGCGGCGTTGTAGAGGTTGAGCGGGCCGTCGGCCGACAGCGCCGTGCCCGGCCGCATGGCGCCGATGATCACGACCGGCTTGTCGGTCTTCAGCGTCAGGTTGAGCAGATAGGAGGTCTCCTCGATCGTGTCGGTGCCGTGGGTCACCATCACGGCGTCGACGTCGGGCTGCTTGGCGAGCTCCGAGATCCGCTTGGCGAGCTTGAGCATGCGCTCGTCATTGTAGCTCTCCGATCCGATCTGGAAGATCTGCTCGCCCCGGATATTGGCGACCTGTTTCATCTCCGGCACGGCGGCGATGATCTTGTCGACGGCGACCTTGGCGCTGTCATAGTCGCCGGTGTTGACGGTCGACGCCCCCGCGCCTGCGATCGTGCCGCCGGTGCCGATGATGACGATGTTGGGCTTTGCGGTCGTGGCTTGGCCGGCGGCCGGCGCCGCGGCCTCCTGCGCAACGACAGGCGCGGCAGTGACGAGAAACGCGGTTGCGGCGGCGGCCGCGAAGGCCCGGTTTGCGATCTTCAGTCTCACCGTCGGATCCCTTCTGCTGACGTCGGTCGGAGGTCGACGGAGACAAGCGCGGACGCCACCCGCCGACGTTGGAAGAGGGCCAGAGTGGACCGCCAGACCAAAGTCGTACAGGGGTTTCGTCGGAAGGCGAACGCCGGACGGTCAGGCCAGGAAGAGGGTTCCTTCGGCGGTCACGACCGCTGCGCCTCCGATCGTCGCCGAGACCAGCGCTCCGCCGGCGACCTCGAGCCCGAGTTCGATGACGCTCGGCCGCTGCATCTCGAAGCCCTGGCCGATGGCGAAGGCGTGGCGGCCGTCCGCCGGCCGCTCGAACGCCGCCAGGGCGCCGGCGAAGGAGGCGACGGCCGAGCCGGTCGCCGGGTCCTCCGAGGCGTCCGGCCGCAGCATGCGCGCGCGGAATGCGAGCGTCGGATCGCCGGTCTCGCGCGTGTAGAGAAACGCGCCGCGGTCGCTGATCGCTTCCGCCCAGCGCGCTGCATCGGGTCGGGCGCGGCCGAGGGCGTCGAGCCCCGTCACGGGAACGAGCGTGAATGCGTTGCCGGCGTCGAAGCGCGATGGGACATGGCCGTCGAAGCCGATGTCGGCCTCGGACAGA
>NZ_RYFI01000003.1:92476-98096 GCF_004103825.1 Hansschlegelia zhihuaiae | reverse complement strand
GCCGGCCGCCGCATCCGGCGCCGGCTCGACCGGTTCGGGCAGCTTCGGCAGCCGGAAGGTCGCCCGGCCCGAGCGCCGGCCGGTCGCCTCGACCTCGCAGGGCACGACGCCCACGGCCTCCTCGATCTCGAAGCGCCCCGAGCGGCCTTTGCCCGCTGTCGCGTCCATCAGGCCGAGCAGCACGGCGGTTCCGACGGTCGGATGTCCGGCGAAGGGCAGTTCGTGGCGCGGCGTGAAAATGCGCAGCCTCGCCTTTCGGCTCTCGTCCTCCGCCGGCAGCAGGAAGACCGTTTCGGACAGGTTGAACTGGAGGGCGATCGCCTGCATCGCGGCGACGTCGAGCCCGTTGGCGTCGAGCACCACGGCGAGCGGGTTGCCGGCGAGCGATCGGTCGGCGAAGACGTCGAGGATGACGTACAGGCGGGACATCGCGGCCGGTTAGCATGGGCGGTCCCGCAGCGCCATATCGGCGCGCCCTGCTCAAAATTGCGCCAGGCGCAGCCGCCGGGCATCCATGGGCGGCCGGTTGCTGCGGCGCATGAGAAAACAGGGCCGAAACGTTTGTTTCGACCCTGTCTCAGTCTTGTTCGGCGCGCCGCGCGGACTGCGCGGCCGACGTTCGGCAGGAAGGCGACATCAGCGCTTCCACGACGGGTAAGCGGCCTGAATGGCCTCATCATGATACCCGGCGCCGCCATAGATCATGACCGGAGCCGGCTTCGGCGAAAACTCGACGGCGCGGCGCGCCGCTTCGCGACGGCCGAGCGCCGAAATCCGGGCCCGGCTGGGGAATTCATAGATCGTGGCCGTCCGGCCAGCAGGTTCGTTCCTCAACATCGTCAGTTCTCTCGTTGCTTCCAAGCGCGAGACCGGCGCCCGGACGCCGGACGACGAGACTGCGCGACACAAATATAGCGGGCCTTGCGCAGTCTTTCAGCGGTCTGCCTAGTCAAAAAGCAGCAAATGCAAAAACTATGAGCATGCGTTGATTTGCGTCTCCTGCGGACCTTCGAGGAGCATGAGAACACGTTGGCGCGGCGTCGCCTGCGCCCGGCGCGGCGGCGGTTGGCATGCGGCGTGCTTTCACCGCAGCGCGCCGACGGCGCGCGCTTCCGCGCGCAGGCTTGTGGTTTCGAGAACCCTCGCGTCACTCTGAAGAGGCTCGCAATGACGAAGTATAAGCTCGAGTACATCTGGCTCGATGGGTACACGCCGGTTCCGAACCTGCGCGGCAAGACGCAGATCAAGGAGTTCGAGAGCTTCCCGACGCTCGAGCAACTGCCGCTGTGGGGCTTCGACGGCTCGTCGACGATGCAGGCCGAGGGCCATTCCTCCGACTGCGTGCTGAAGCCCGTCGCGGTCTATCCCGACCCTGCCCGCGTCAACGGCGCGCTGGTGATGTGCGAGGTCATGATGCCGGACGGCGTCACCCCGCACTCCACCAACAAGCGCGCCACCATCCTGGATGACGAGGGCGCGTGGTTCGGCTTCGAACAGGAGTACTTTTTCTACAAGAATGGCCGCCCGCTCGGCTTCCCGGCCGAGGGCTATCCCGCCCCGCAGGGCACCTATTACACGGGCGTCGGCTATTCGAACGTCGGCTCGGTCGCGCGCCAGATCGTTGAGGAGCATCTCGACCAGTGCCTTGCGGCCGGCATCAACCACGAGGGCATCAACGCGGAAGTCGCGAAGGGCCAGTGGGAGTTCCAGATCTTCGGCAAGGGCTCCAGGAAGGCCGCCGACGAGATGTGGATGGCTCGCTACCTGCTGCAGCGGCTCTGCGAGAAGTACGAGATCGACATCGAGTACCACTGCAAGCCGCTCGGCGACACCGACTGGAACGGCTCAGGCATGCACGCCAATTTCTCGACCGAGTATCTGCGCACCGTCGGTGGCAAGGACTATTTCGAGGCGCTGATGGCCGCCTTCGAGAAGAACCTGATGGACCACATCGCGGTCTACGGCCCGGACAACGACAAGCGTCTGACCGGCAAGCACGAGACCGCGCCGTGGAACAAGTTCTCCTACGGCGTGGCCGACCGCGGCGCCTCGATCCGCGTGCCGCATAGCTTCGTGAAGAACGACTACAAAGGCTATCTCGAGGACCGGCGTCCGAACAGCCAGGGCGACCCCTACCAGATCGCCTCGCAGATCCTGAAGACCGTCGCCGAGGTGCCGACCAGCGCCGAGAAGGCGGTCGCGGCCTGAGGCTTCTGACGACTTGCTCTTGATGAGAGCCGGCCCTCTGGCCGGCTCTTTTCGTTAGGGACGCGCTCTGCGCGCGACGTGGAGCGGGGCGGGGGAAGGGGATCGCGGAGCGGTGGAGGGGGCGGGCGTAGAACGCCGTCCGTGATTGCGGCCTGTCGAGCGAGCCCTATCTCCCGGCGCATGAACACGATTCGTTTCGCCGCCGCGGCCGCCGCGCTCACTCTCCTCGCCCAGCCTGCGCTCGCCGCCCCGGTGCCGTCCGGGCTTTGGCGGCTCGACAGCGGCAAGGCGCAGGTCCGGATCTCGGATTGCGGCGGCTCGCTCTGCGCGACGCTCGCCAGCCTACGCAAGCCCAACGACAAGAGCGGCCTGCCGAAGCGCGACAAGCGCAATCCGAACCCGGCGCTGCGCGACCGTCCGGTGATCGGCCTGTCGCTGGTGAGCGGCATGCGCTTCGACGGCGCTGAGTGGACCGGGCGGTTCTACAATCCCGACGACGGGCGCACCTATGCCGGCCGCATCACGCCCGACGGGTCCGACCGGCTGAAGCTCAAGGGCTGCGTGCTCGGCCTCGTCTGCAAGACGCAGGCGATGACGCGGATCGACTGAGGCTCAGCCGGCGGTCGCGAGCTCCGCCTTGCCGGGAGCGGTCCGCCAGCCGAGGTCGGGAAGCGAGACGATGCGGGCTCCGCGCAGGTCTGTCGCGGTCGCGATGAAGCCGCGCTCCTCCATATAGGCCAGGAGCCGCCGCGCGCGGCCGGTCGAACGGGTCCCATAGGCGCGCGCGATCTCGGCGTCGGACGGGCAGGGGGCTTCGGCGAGCGCTGACTTGGCGAGCAGCAGGAAGACCCCGCGGACGTCCTCGGGCAGCGCTGAGGCCACCAGCGTCGCCTGGTCCCATGCGCCATCGGCCATCGAGCCGTCTTCCGCCACCCCGGCCTTGGCGAGCGCGAGCGCCTTGCGGAAGCTTGGCAGATCGAGCGGCTCGCCGGCGACCTTGGCGATCCGGCAGCGCACGAGAAAGTCCTGGTAGAGCAGCGAGACCGGCTGGAAGCCGGCCTCGGGCTCCGCCATCATCTCGGCGATGATCGCGCCGGTCGCGGCCTCGCGCTCGGCGCCGGCGAAGAGGTCGGTCGCGGGCGGGGCCTCCGCGGCCTCGCCGCGCTCGGCGAGCTTCGCCAGCACGTCTTCCGCGGCCACGGGCGTCGGGACCACGCGGGGCCGGACGGCCTCCGGGCCCGGGCGGAAGATCAGGCTCGCGGCGTCCTCGACCGGCGTCTCGGGCAGCGGCGTCAGCTTCGGCCCTCCGCCGCGCGCCTCGGTCTCCACGGGGCCGATCGCGACGGCGTCCGGCCTGCGGCCGATCGCGGGACCGAGCGCCACGAAGCGGCCGCGTTCGAGATTGCGGAACGTCTCGGCCTGCCGCCGCTCCATGCCGAGCAGGTCGGCGGCCCGCGCCATGTCGATGTCGAGGAAGGTCCGGCCCATCAGGAAGTTCGAGGCTTCGGCGGCGACGTTCTTGGCGAGCTTGGCGAGCCGCTGGGTCGCGATCACGCCTGCGAGCCCGCGCTTGCGGCCGCGGCACATCAGATTGGTCATCGCGGTGAGCGACTGCCGGCGCGACTCCTCATCGGCGTCGCCGGAGGCCGCCGGCGCGAACAGCTGCGCCTCGTCGACCACCACGAGCATCGGGTACCAGAGGTCGCGCTCGGCCTCGAACAGCGCGTTCAGGAAGGTCGCGGCCGCGCGCATCTGGCGGTCGACCTCGAGCCCCTCGAGGTTGAACACGACCGACACCCTGTGCCGCCTGACCCGGTCGGCGATCGCGTTGAGGTCGCGCTCGCACGAAGCGGCGTCGATCACGACATGGCCGAAGGCGTCGGCGAGCGTGACGAAATCACCCTCGGGGTCGATCACGCATTGCTGTACCCAGGGCGCGCTCTGCTCCAGCAGACGGCGCAGCAGATGCGACTTGCCGGAACCCGAATTGCCCTGAACCAGCAGGCGCGTGGCGAGCAGCTCCTCGAGGTCGAAGACCGCCCGCTGGCCGTTCTGCCTGGCGCCGATGTCGATGCTGATGGTCAAGGCTTCAGGGCTGCATGCTTGGTCGCGCGCGGCGACGCCGCATTTGTCCCGAAGGTGCGGGAGCGCGGCCGAAACGCCAAGCGCCGCGACGGCTTATCCCCACCCTGGCGCCGCGGCCGATCGGCGCGATCCCAGACGCGTGATGGGACGGAGCGTATCTCGGCGTCGGACGTTGGCTCCGCGGGCGTCGTTCGTGGGAGATCGGCCGGCATGTCGGGCTTCTGGGTCAGGGCGCTGGTCGCCGCAGTTCTGCTCGCGTCGGTTCCAGTCGCCGTCTCGGCGCAGCAGCCGTCCCTTCCGCGGCCACCGGAGCTCACCGAACAGGCGATCGACGCGGCCGACTTCGACGGCTGGCGCGCGCGCCTCGACGAGCTGGCCAAGGCGCAGGCCGCCGAGTCGCGCCGGCCGAAGTCGAAGCGGAAAGCCGACGGCGCGCCTCCCGTCGGCAAGGCGCCGCCCGACCCGTTCCTGGTCCGCGTCCAGATCCTGCTCGACCGCGCCCACGCGTCGCCGGGCGTGATCGACGGACGCGACGGCGGCAATTTCCGCAAGGCCGTGCGGGCGTTCCAGGAGATGCGGACGCTCGCGGTCACAGGCGAGCCGGACGCCGAATTCTGGGCCGCGCTCTCGGCGGACCAGCGCAAGGCCACCCTGATCTACGAGCTGACCCAGGCGGACGTCGACGGGCCGTACTCCCCGCCCTTGCCGAAGGATTTCGCCAAGCTCGCGAAGATGAAGAGCCTCGGCTACAGCGGCCCGGAGGAGATGCTGGCGGAGCGCTTCCACCTCGACGAGCCGCTGCTGCGGGCGCTCAATCCCGGGGTCGACTTCCGGAAGACGGGGCAGAAGATCCTGGTCCCGGACGTCTCGGGGGAGCCCACCGCGCGCGTCTTGCGGATCGTCGTCGAACGCGAGGGGGGCGAACTGAAGGCCTACGACAAGGACGGCGCGATCGTGCTGGTCGATCCGGCGACCGTCGGCTCGCAGGACACGCCCTCGCCGAGCGGCCGTATGAAGGTCACCAAGGCCTATCCGGACCCGCCCTACCACTACGATCCGAAGAAGAACTTCCAGCAGGGCAAGAACCGCCGGAAGCTCACTTTGCCGCCCGGCCCGAACGGTCCCGTGGGCTCAATGTGGATCGACCTGACCAAGCCGACCTATGGCATCCACGGCACGCCGGACCCGGAGAAGATCGATAAGACTGGCAGCCATGGCTGTGTTCGCCTCACGAACTGGGATGCGCAGGCGCTCGCGGCCCTCGTCGAGCCGGGAAAGACGGAGGTCGAGTTCAGATAGGCGAAACGCCGGCGCGGACGCCGCGGAT
>NZ_RYFI01000003.1:88046-92428 GCF_004103825.1 Hansschlegelia zhihuaiae | reverse complement strand
GGCGCCCCCCCGCAGGCGCGCCGCGACCACGGCGGTGGTCTCGGAGGAGTTCACCTGCATGCCCCCCTCCATGACGATGACGGTCTGGCCTGTCGCGGAGGTCTGGACAGCGATGACGCGGTCGGGGCGCACGAAGTTCACACCGCCTAAGCTTTTCACTTCGATAAGACTGTTCACGGCGTCATCCCGATCGGGTTGCAAACGCCGACGATGCGGGAGAGCGGCTTAAGATTTCGACAATCAATTGTCCGGACCGGGCCGCCAGGGCGGCGCGAGCCGCGAAAAGCCCTGTTCGCCGGTCCGCGCCGCAGCCTGCCGGATCGACCGGCCGTCGAGCGTGAGGTCGGGACGGATCTCGGCGAGCGGCGTCAGCACGAAGGCGCGGTTGAACATCTCGCGGTGGGGGATGACGAGGCGCTCCGAGGCGATCCGCGCGTCGCCGAGATAGAGGATGTCGACGTCGATCACCCGCGGCCCCCAGCGAAACGTCTCCTCGCGCCCGAGCTCCTCCTCGACGCTCTGGGTGAAGGCGAGCGCCTCCTCCGGCGAAAGCGTCGTGCGGCCGATCGCGCAGGCGTTGGCGAACCAGTCCTGGTCGAGATAGCCCCAGGGGGCGGTGCGCCAGACCGACGAGGCCTCGACGAACTCGATCTCCGGCCCGGCGAAGACGCGCTCCATGGCGCGGAACAGATTGGCCTTCTTGTCCCCGACATTGCTGCCGAAGCCGAGCCCGATCTCGGTCGGGGCCGGCCTCGCGCCGGACGTCGCGTCCTTGGTCATCGCGCGTTCAGTCCTCGCCGCGCACGCGCACGACCTCGACGCCGACGTCGGAGAGCACGCCTGCGATCGGCGCGCTCGGCTTGTGCAGCTCGATCCGCACCTTCTCGATCTGCGGGAAGCGGTCGAGCAACGCCTCGACCGCGCGCTCGGCCAGCGCCTCGATGAGCTTGACGCGGGGACCCGTGGCGACCGCGATCAGCGTCTCGTAGACGTCGGCGTAGGACACGGCCTTGGTGTAGTCGTCGGCGCGGGCGTAGTCCCTCGCCTCGACCCAGTAGTCGACGTCGAAGATGAAGCGCTGCCCGAGCTTCTGCTCCTCTGCGAAGACGCCGTGATAGGCATGGACCTGCACGCCGCGGATGAAGATCCGATCGCTCATGGCGGGATAACTCGCGAAGCCGCGCGACTGTTGCGGCGGATCAGGGAAGGACGGGCTCAAGCCCGGCGCGCCATAAGAAGCCGGCCGACCGCGACCGCCGGCGCGCAGTCGCTGGCCTGGCCGGCGAGCGACGGATCGTCCGTCCAGGCCTGCCCGACGTCGCGATACAGGAGCCCGAGCCGGCGCGCCACCCTCTCGGCGAGGAAACGCCCGACCCCGGCCCCGTGGAAGACCGGCGAAGCAGGAGCTTCGGCGCGGCTGAGGATCATGGCGGCGGCGTCGGCCAGCCGCCTGAGGCAGGTCTCCGCCAGAAAACCGGCGAGCGCCCGCGCCTGTCCGGGCCGCGCCGGATCGAGATCGGCGCCGGCCATGCGCAGCAGCCTGCGGGCGCTTGCCTCGACGGTCTTGGGGCCGCCATCGGCGGCCGGATGCAGGTCCGCGCCCTCCGGCAGGTCTCCGGTCAGGCGGAACACGTCGGCGCTGGTGGCGAAATGCTCCGCCATCGGCGCGATCCACGCGCCGTCGAACGGCAGGCGCGGCGCGATCGCCATCACGGGCGTCCGCGCGACGCCGAGATAAACGAGCTCCTCGGCGGCCATGCGCCCGGCGTCGGTCGCCCCGCGGGCGAGCGTTTCACCTTTGCCGAAGGGAATGAGATCCGCCGTCGTCGAGCCGACGTCGATCAGCAGGCCCGCGCCGCCCTCCGCGGCGAGCGCCTCGGCGGTCGCGCGCCAGTTGGCGGAGGCGACGTCCGGCCAGACCGAGGCTGCATGATCCACGCCTACGAACCCGCGCGGCCCGGCGTAGATCGTGAGGCGCGCCGGGCCGAGCCTCGCGCCGAGCCGTTCGACGATCGCCGCGACGCCGCTCGCCCGGTCCGGCCAGAGATCGACGAGTTCGCCCGTCATGGTGACGGCGGACGCGGCGTCGGCCGCAATGTCCGGCGCCAGCGTTTCGATCGCGACGTCGAGCTCGTCGAGGCCGCGCCAGAGCGGGCAGGCGGCCACGCGGACGGCCTCAAGCCGTCCGTCGGCTCCGAAACGCGCGAGCTTCAGATGCGCGCCGCCGACGTCCCAGCCGAGGACCGGACTCACAGCGCGATCTCGACTTCACGGGAGGCCATCGCGATTGTGGCCGCGGCCGTCGCGAAGGGCGGGACCAGCGTCGCGGGATTGCGGCCGAGCGAGGCGAGAAGGCCGGCATAGGCTGTGGTCAGCCTCGGATTGACCTCGATGACGCTCGGGCCGCCGGGCCCCAGCACGACGTCGACGCCGAAGAGACCTTCGAGGCCTGGTATCGCCTGCACGATGTCGTCGGCGAGCGCAGCGAGCCGTCCGTCGGGATCGCCGAGCGCTCCGACCGAGACTCCGCGGAACGCGAAGGCGCCGTCCTTCACCACGACGCGCTGTCGGTTCACGGCGAGCAGCCGCGTCCGGGCCCCGGCGCGCAACACCGTGAGGCTCGCGGCTTCGCCCGCGACGAAGCGCTGGACGATGTGGCCGGGCGGCAAGGAACCGGGAGGGGGCCGGCGATCCGTGATCCGGATGGCCTCGCAGCCTGCGCCGTCGTCTGGTTTCGTGACGAACGGACCGGTCGCGTCTGGCGGAACGTCGTCGGGCCGCCATGTGACCGGCGTCGGGATGCCATGCCCCGCAAGACGCTCGGCCGTCAGCCGCTTGGACGAGCCGATCCTGATCGCTTCGTCGTCCGGACCGACGACGACCGGGCAGCGTGAGCGAACGAGACCGGTCAGTCTGGCGAGCGCGCCGCCGGTCTCCGGCGCCACGAGCCACGAGACGTCGGCGGAGGCGGCGATCTCGGCCCACAGCGCCCATGCGTCGCAGCCCTTGCCGATCGCATGGCTATCGGCGCCTGCGGGGGCCGCCACGCGGTCGTCATGGGTGGTTATCAGATCGACGTCCGACAGATCGGCGAGGTCGCGGGCGAGGGCGTCGCGCATCATCGCGCCCTCGCGGGCGAGCGAAGGCGGCAGGTCTTCGCCGCGCAGGCCGCCGCCGGTCACGAACTCGCAGAAGAACACGCGCACCGCTTTCCCTCCCGGCCGCGGCCCGCTATGCGGCGACGCGGCCCCCCGACGACGCCTTATCGCATGTCGGCCGGGTCGTAACAGCGAGGGATATTCCAGACGATGGACGTGGTTCCTGTGATCGACCTGATGGACGGCGAGGTCGTCCACGCCCGCCGCGGCGAGCGGGGCGCCTATCGTCCGATCCGCTCGGGCCTCGTCGACGGCGCAGGGCCGCTGGCGATCGCCG
Organism: Hansschlegelia zhihuaiae; assembly: GCF_004103825.1. Lineage (GTDB taxonomy): Bacteria > Pseudomonadota > Alphaproteobacteria > Rhizobiales > Methylopilaceae > Methylopila > Methylopila zhihuaiae. Next base: position 88,993 of record NZ_RYFI01000003.1, on the reverse strand, counting down.
GCGCGCTCATGCGGCTCGCGCCGTTCCGCAGGCTCTATGTCGCCGATCTCGACGCGATTCGCGGGCGGGGCGGCCATGATCGGACGGTCGCGGCGCTCGCCGCCGCGCACCCGCGGGTCGAGCTCTGGGTCGACCGCGGCGAGACTGACCTCGAGACGCTGTCCGAACGGATTCCGTCCGAGGAGGGCGTCTCGGTGATCGGCACGGAGTCCCTCGAAGACGCCCGCACGCTCGGCCATGCGCTCGCCGCGTCGCAGGGCGTGCTTTCGCTCGACCATGACGCCGACGGCCCGCTCGGGCCGAAGGATGCTCACCGTGACCCGTCGGTCTGGCCGGACCGGGTGATCGTGATGACGCTCGCGCGGGTGGGCGCCGGCGACGGTCCGGATTTCGCGCGGCTCGCCGACGCGGTGGCGCTGGCGGGCGGCCGAAAGATCTACGCCGCCGGCGGAGTGAGGAACGCCGACGACCTTCGCAGGCTGCAGGACATCGGCGTTTCGGGCGCGCTGGTCGCGAGCGCGCTGCATGACGGGCGGATCACGGCGTCCGACCTTGCGGGCCTGACATGAGGGCCGCGGCGAACAGGGCCGCGACCGTAAGGTCCGCAGTCGTGCCCGGATTGAGGCCGCGCGCCTTGAGGTGCAGGTCGAAGGCGTCAAGCGCGCGCTCGCGGTCGGGCTGGGCGTCGAGCCCCTCCGAGAAGGCGGCGGCTTCCCGCCGCAGGGTCTCGGCGGTCGCGACGCCGAACTTGCGCGCCACGTGGCTGTCCGGGAACAGGCTGAGCAGACCGAGATAGACGTCTTCCACCGCCTCGCGGCCCGCCGGGCCGGAACGGTATGCCTCGGCCGCGGCGAACACGTCCTCGAAGCCGCTGACATATTGCAGGGCGATCCGGTCGCGGTCCGCCGCCGCCGCCATGGCCTCGCGCAGCGTGATCGTGGGCGGCT
>NZ_RYFI01000003.1:87806-87993 GCF_004103825.1 Hansschlegelia zhihuaiae | reverse complement strand
CGGCCCCCGCCGGGATTGGCGGCCGCGATCGCCCGGTAGGCGGCCTCCGCGTCGTCGACGCCGAGCCGCGCGAGCGTGCGTTCCAGCGACGCCCGCAGCGGCTCCTCGGCGCTTCCTTCGAGCGCTGCGTGCGCCAGCGGCGCCGAGAGCAGGATGATGCCGAGATTGGCGTTGAGGCCGACGGCGG
>NZ_RYFI01000003.1:84752-87716 GCF_004103825.1 Hansschlegelia zhihuaiae | reverse complement strand
CCCGCCACGAGCCGGACGGCCGCGACTTCGGCCGCGCGTTCGAAGGTCGCGGCCGTCATGCCGTGGCCCTCACGGAAGACGTGGACATTGCCGGGCTTCAGCGCGTGGAGCTCGGCGCGGCAGGCCTCGCGGAAGGCGCGCGCCACGCCCGCCATCTCCCACGACGCCGCCACGGGACTCAGGCCGCGTCGGCGCGGGAGAGGCGGCCCGCCAGGTCGCGGGCGAGCGCCGCCGCGACGTCGACGCCTGTGGCCTGACAAAGGCCCTTCCACGCAGGCATGGAATTGACCTCGAGGATGAGAAACCGCCCGTCCTCGTCCTCGATCAGGTCGACGCCGGCGTAGTCAGCGCCGACCGCGGCGGCCGCGCGGACGGCGAGCGCGCCGATTTCGCCGGAAGCGTCGGCAGCTTCGCCTTCCGCGCCCTGGAAGATGTTGGTGATCCACCCTGGGGAGCGCCGGATCATCGCGGCGAGCGGCCTTCCGTCGAGCACGAAGACCCGCCAGTCATGCGCGCCGCCGGCGAGGCGCGACCCGCGGCTCGCCACGAACTCCTGCAGATAGTAGACGCCGCCCACCTCCTCGGGCGCTGGCAAAGCGTCGCCCGGTTTCAGGCGGATCAGGCCCTTGCCCTGCGCGCCGAACAGCGGCTTCAGCACCGCGTCGCCACGCATCGCCTCGAAGGCGGCCTGGGCGGCGTCGCGGCCCTCGAGCGCGACGGTGCGCGGCGTCGGCAGACCGGCCGCCGCCAGCCGGAAGGTCGTGGTCGACTTGTCGACGCAGGCTTCGATGGCGCGGGCGTCGTTCACCACCTGCACGCCGAGGTCGCGCGCGGCGTGCAGCAGCCCGAGCCGCACCGTGATCTGCTCCGTCGAGCCCGCCGGGATCAGCCGCACGAAGGCCGCGCCCGGAAGCCGACCGTCGAGCCCCGGGAGGACGAGGCCGGGACGACCGCTCGCGAGGTCGAAGCCGCAATCGGCGGTCGACAGGATGAGCGGCCGCAGCCCCTCGCGCGCGCAGGCGTCTCGGAGGCCGTGGCTGTGCCAGTCGGCCTTCTCGGTGAAGATGACGACGCTCTCCTGGAGGATCATCGGCAGAAGCTCATGTCCTGAAACTCGCGTCGTCCCGGCCGGAGCGAAGCGGAGAGCCGGGATCGTCTTCAGGAAGAGGCACTCGGCGCAGCCCTTTCCGGAGAACGATCCCGGATCGGCCTCCGACCGTCCGGGATGACGCCGCTGTCTCTCACGCCCCGCGGAACGACTTCTCCACGAGCTCCGGCTCGAACGCGCCGGCGCTGAAGCTCTTGCCGGTCGAGAGCGCCGTCACGGTCACCACCGCGGGCGAGAACAGGCCGGCGTCGCAGGCGTAGAAGTCGTAATTGTAGCCCGCGAAGATCTCGCCGAAGGGCCGGCCGTGGTCGCGCGAGGTGGAGGAGGGCAGGCCGTTGGCGAGCTGCTCGGCCTCGTCCTCCGGTCCCTCGACATAGAGCGCGATCTCGCCGCCATAGAGCACCGCGTCATTGGTGCGGCCCATGCCGCCAAGGAAGTCGGCGGCCGGCGGCGGAACCGGGGCGAGGCCTGTCCCGTCGACGATGCGCTCCAGCGGGAAGTGGAGGGCGTGCGCCTTGTGGAGCGCGACCTCGAGCACGCGGCCGACGACCTGCACCGAGCCCGCGAGGCTGGTGGTGGGCGTCAGGATCAGCGTGAGCTTGTCCTCCGCGACGCCGCACTCCTTGGCGATGTATGAGACGAGCGAGTCCGGCGGCCGCTTGTCGGTCTCGAGCACGAGGGCGGCGGCCTGGGCCTCGTCCTTGTAGCCGAGCTCGCCGAACAGCTCCTCCTTTGCCCAGAGCGCGCGCGCCGGGCCGGAGCCGAGCGCGAAGAACTCGCCCTCCGACAGGCTCCAGCCGGCGTATTGGCTGCCGAGACAGGCGATGACCGGATCGGCGGTGGTGATCTGCAGGGCGGTGCGCCAGCGCCCGAAGCCGTTGTCGGCGACGAAGTTCGCGTGGCCGAGGCCGCCGAGGCAGATCTCGATGATCCGTCGACCGGCCTCGAGGCCGCCGCGGACATTTATGCCGCCGTCGACGATGGTCGCGCCCGTCGCGGTCGTCTCGACGCCAAGCCGCAGGGTGGCGGCGTCGCGGATCAGGGCCTCGACGAGCGGCGCGGAAAGCGCCCCTACGCTGGGATATGCGGTCATGCTGGCGCCTTGTGGTTCGTAGGCGCCGGCGCGGCGGCGCGGAGGAGGGAGAGCAGTGCGGACCGGCGCTCGGCGAGAAGCGCGCGAACGCCGGCAGGAGAGGCGCCGGAGGCGACGACCGTGCAGGTCGGCGCTCCGGCGGGGACGCTGTCGTCGCATGAAGGCCAATCCGCCGTCCAGACCGGACGCGCGATCGCGGCCGGCCGAACGGTCGTGGTCGCGTGGACGACCGCTGCGCCATGGATCGTCGAGGTCGGGCGCAGGGCGGCCGGAAGGCGGCCCTCGCAGGCGTCGAGATGGAGGCCGAGGAGCGACGGCCACGGCGCGCGGTCGAACAGGTCGAGGGTCGCGCCCGGCCGCGGGTTGATCTCGAGCAGGACGAAGCCCCGGCCGTCCTGGGGCAGGATCATGTCGGCGCTGGCGAGCCCCCTGAGGCCGGTCTCCGCGACGATGCGGGTGAGGGCGTCGGAGACGGAGAGGCTGAGTTCGGGGACGACCGGAACCGGGCCGACCGCGCCGCCATACCGAAAGGGCGCGCCCGGCGCCGCATCGGCCCACTGCTCCGAGAAGCCGATCACGGCGGCCGAGCGGCCGTTCGCGAGAAACAGCGCCGAGACGGACCGTCCGTCGACGCGGCGTTGGAGGTAACGGCGTCGACCGATCCGGCCGCGCGCCTCCCGGATATGCGCTCCGCCCGAAGCGCCGGCTCGCTTCGAGAGCCACGCGCTTTCCAGAGATCGAGCGTCGAGCGCCGCCGCCCGCT
>NZ_RYFI01000003.1:23296-84628 GCF_004103825.1 Hansschlegelia zhihuaiae | reverse complement strand
CCCGGCCCTGCGGGCCGACCTCTCCCCGCCGGGGAGAGGTGAAGAACGGCGCTTCGTGTTCCGGCGCCTCGCACGATTTCGGGATGCCAAATATCGAGGGTCGCGAGCAGGTCCGCGAACGCTCCGGGGTCTTTCAGCCGGGCGACCACATCCGGCGAAGCGCCCAGGATCGGGTTGCGGCGCGCGATCGCCCGCATGAGCTTGGGCGCGTGCTCGAAGCCGGCGCCGAGGACGACTGGCAGACCTTCGGGCGCGTTGCGGCGAAGTGTCTCGAGCAATGCTGCGCGGGCGAACGCGAAGCCCCCGCGCGCCGCCGGCGTCCTGACGGCCCGCGCGGCGTGCTCGCGCGTGTCGGCGTCGACGAACAGGTCGACGGCGAGCGCCCTCAGGCCCGCGCGCTTCGCCGAGCGCGCGAGCGCCCGCGCCGAGAGGGCGACGACGGCGAGGTCGAGCCCGTCGGCGCCGTCACTTGACGAGCTGGCGGGCAAGCTCGAAGGCCTCGATGACGCCGATCTGCAGCGCCGTGTCGGACTCGCGGATGCGCTTCAGCATCTGGTGCTGGACCTGATACTTGATCTGCCCGATCACCAGCGCGCCGACGCCCACGCCATGCGGCAGCGCGACGCCGTCGGCGTGCGAATCGACGCCCGCGATCCCGTTCGGCGGCACGGCGTTGATGTCGGCTCCGACCAGCAGGTTCTTGGCGGACTTCAGCACCGTCTCGGAGATCACCTCGACGCCCGGCGAGGCGCAACTGAGGATCACCTCGGCGTCCTTCACCAGCGCCGATTTCTGCTTGTCGGTCTTGGCGACCGCGCAGTCGAGCCGCACCGCGAAACGCTTCTTGAAGTCGACCGCCTTGGCCTCGACGTCCTCGATCACGAGATGGCTGACCAGCGTGACCTCGGCCCCGGCCTGGGCCGCGATCACGGCCGCGATGCCGCCGATGATGCCGGTCGCGCCGTAGATCTGGACCTTGACGCCCTTCAGCCCTCCGTCGCGCTTGCCGCGCAGGTGCTTCTCGACCAGCGCGATCATGGCGGCGGCGGTCGTGAAGGCGCCCGAGGGGTCGGCGAAGATCGAGATCTCGAAGGGCGGGAACAGCGCGTTCGCCGCGGCCTCCATCTGGTCGAGGGCGAGGCCTGCATCCTTGCCGCCGATGAACATCACCGTGCGCTTCGCTGCGTCCGGCGCGCGCGAGAACATCGCGTCCTGCGTCAGGCCCCGCACGTCCTCGAGCTGGATCTTCGAATAGGTCGCGATCGAGCGGAAGCCCGCGTCGACAGCCATGTTCACGTCGAAAGGGCTCGTGTTCCTGAGTGGCGTGATCATGTGCAGGATAGGTTCTGCGTCGGACATGGAAGCTCCTGAGGTTCGGTCAGCCCCGCCGTTCGGTGGAATGCGGCGCGTCCGCGATGGTCGCGCCGCGATTGTCGCCGCGCACGACGTCGAAGCTGACATGAGGTCGGTCCGCGAAGCGGCCCGAGATGTCGGCCGCCGCGTCCTCGGCCGCCACGGCGTCGCCGAAGATCGCGAAACCCGTCGGGCCCCACGAGCTCTGCCCGACGCCGGGCACGCCCTCGGCCTCGACGATCTTCAGCGCCTCGGCGACGTCCGGGCTCGTGAAGCGTCCGCCCTGGAAACGCGCGAAATGGTCGCCGAGCCGCCGCTGGATCTCGCCGATCGCGCGGCCGAAGGCGTCGGCGTCGCCATTCGCCGCCGCCGGCATCGCGCCCATCAGCGTCAACCGGCAGAGCCGTTCCGCGAGCCGCTCAGGGAATTCCGGCAGCCCCTTCATGGCGTCGCTCTCGGCCGAGCCGCTGAGCCCCGTCCGGCTCGCGTCGAACATGAGCAGAATGCGCCAGGTCTCTGGAATCGCGACGCGAGACAGCAGAGGCGGTGGTCGGTGGTCGTTCGGGTCGGGCGAGACCGGCTGGCCACCGTCGAGCAGCACGCCGCCGCCCTCGAAAGCTCCGAGCCCAATGCTGGACCTCGCGCCGCGGCCGATCGTCCTCGCGACCTCCGTCGGCGCCATCGCGTGGCCGCCGAGCACGCTCGCTCCGACGCCGACCGCGAGCGCGAGCTGGGTGCCGGAGCCGAGGCCGGCATGGGCCGGCAGCGCCTGTTCGACGACGATGCGGACGCGGTCGTCGAGCCTGTCGTTCGCGGCGCAGACCTTGCGCAGCGCCTCGAGGGCGCGCTCGGCGTCGGGCCCCGCCGCAGAGGGCTCGTCCGCGGTCTCCAGCAGCACCCGGCACGACGGCGATTCCAGCGCGAGGCCGAGACTGCCGAAGCGCCGGCCGAGCGACCCGTTGAGATCGAGGAAGCCGATATGCAGGCGTCCGGGCGCGACGACGCGCAACGCGCGCGGGGCCCGCACGCGTCGGCCCGACGCCGCGTCTCGAGGGAGGTGCTTCATGATCTCGACCGGCCGGACATTAGGCCGAGGTACCGCGGCTCGCCAAGCCTGCCTATAAGCCTAACTCCCTATTCACGCGCTCCTCACGCCGCGTTGCGCCGCGGAAGCGCGCTGTGTAAGCCTCGCCCGAATTCAACGATAGGAGGGGATGTCATGGCAGGCGCGAAAGCCGTCGACCTGATCCCTGAGGACGAGGTCAAATCCCGTTTGGCGTCCGAGCTGCCGAAGTGGCGGCTGGAGGACGGCTGGATCCGGCGCACCTACAAGACCAACAGCTGGAAGGGCACGCTGATGGTGATCAACGCGGTCGGCCACCTGGCCGAGGCCGCCTGGCACCATCCCGACATCACGGCGTCCTACGCCTGGGTCGAGGTTCGCCTGATGAGCCACGACAAGAAGGGAATCACCGACCGCGACTTCGCGCTCGCGAGGAAGATCGAGGATTTCGTCCAGTGGCAGCCCGGGACCGAAGGCCTCGGCCTCGAGGGCACGCCGCAGGGCGACCAGCGCTTCGCCTATGTGAAATATGACTGAGCCGCAGGGCGGCGGCGCGACGCCGCAGAAAGTCGTTCGTCCGGACGTCGTCTGCCCGTTTTGCGGCCTCGGCTGCGACGATGTTTCGCTGACCGTCTCGGGGCTCGCGGTCGAAGCCGGCGAGGGCGCGTGCGGCCGGGCGGCCGCGCTGTTCCGCCGCGGCGGCGAGGCGCCGCCCGCCGCCCGCGTGAACGGATACGAGGTTCCGCTCGAGGCCGCTCTGGCCGCGGCGGCGGAGCTGCTGGAAGCCGCCAGGTCGCCGGCCTATGCAGGCCTCGGGACCGACGTCGACGGCGTGCGCCATGTCATCAAGCTGGCGTGCCGGACCGGCGGCAGCGTCGACCACTACGCCTCGGCCGGCCTGTTCCGGAACCTCTCGACCTCGCAGCGCAGGGGCTGGGTCGCCACAACGCTCGCGGAGGTCCGCAACCATTGCGACCTGATGGTCGTGGTCGGACCCGATCCGTCGGAGGCGTTCCACCGGCTCTACGCCCGCGTCACCCCGAAGACCGGCCGCTTTCTCGACGGTCCGCGGAAGATCGTGTTCCTGGGCGGCGAACCTTCGGCCGAGGCCAGGACGCAGCTCGACGGCGTCGTGGTCGAGACGGTCGCGGTTCCGGAAGGCGGGCTGGTCGACGCGTTGTCGCGGCTGCAGGCGATCGTCGGCGGCCTCGCCCCGATCGAGGGCGATCCCGACATGCGCCCGCTCGCCGAGGCGCTGAAATCCGCGAAATACGGCGTGCTCGCCTGGAGCGCGGCGGCGCTCGGCGAGGACGGCGACCTCGTCATCGAGCGCGCGGTCGCGGTGGTCGAGACGCTGAACGTCGAGACCCGGGCCGCCTGCTTGCCGCTCGCCGGCCGCGACAATCTGATCGGCGCCAACCAGGCGTTCCTGTGGAATGTCGGCTTTCCGCTCCGGACAGCTTTCCGCGGCGGCGTCGCGGATCACGACCAATCCGCGAACGCGACCGCGGAAGCCCTCAAGGACGCCGACATCGTGGTCTGGATCTCGGCCTTCAGGCCGGAGCGGCCGCCGGCCTGCGACGGCCGCCTGATCGCGCTAGCGCATCCCGCGACCGAGTTCGAGCGCGAGCCCGACGTCTTCATTCCGGTCGGACAGCCGGGCCTCGACCATGCCGGCCTCGTCTTCCGCACCGACACCGTGGTGAGCGTGCCTTTGAAGAAGCACAGAGACTCAAGCCTGATCAGCGTCGCCGAGGCGCTCAGCCGGATCGGTGGAGCGCAGTCGTGACCGCGGTCCGGATCACCAACGGCAAGGTCCTCGACCCCGCGAATGGCGAGGCCGGCGTCGCGCGCGACGTGGTCGTGGTCGACGGCCGGATCGCTGCGGCGGACGCCATCGACGGCGCCGCCGAGACGATCGACGCCAAGGGCGGGATCGTGATGGCCGGCGGCATCGACATCCACAGCCACATCGCCGGCGGCAAGTCGAACATCGCGCGCATGCTGATGGTCGAGGAGCAGCGCGCGATCCGTGAGCCGCAAGGCCCCTTCTGCGCCTGCGGCGGCGGGCTCTCGACCATGACCGCGCACGCCACCGGCTGCCGCTACGCCGAGATGGGCTACACGGCCGTGTTCGAGCCCGCCGTCATCGCGGCGAACGCCCGCCACATGCACGCCGAGATGGCCGACATCCCGTTCCTCGACACGGGCGGCTACCTCGTCCTCGGCAATGACGACTTCCTGCTCGACCTGATCGCGACCGGCGCCGGGCAGCAGGCGGTCAACGACTATGTCGCCTGGCAGCTCAACGCCACGAAGACGATGGCGATCAAGATCGTCAATCCGGGCGGCATCAACGCATTCAAGTTCAATTCCCGCTGGATGAACCTCGACGAGAAGAACCCGCGCTACGAGGTCACGCCGCGCACGATCCTGCAGACGCTGATCCGCGCGGTGACCGACCTCGGCCTCGCGCATCCCATCCATCTCCACGGCTGCAATCTCGGCGTGCCGGGCAACATGCAGACGACGCTCGACACGATCGGCGCGACCGAGGGACTGCCGCTGCACATGACGCATGTGCAGTTCCACAGCTACGGGACCGAGGGCGACCGCAAGTTCTCCTCCGGCGCCGCCGCGATCGCCGAGGCGGTGAACAAGAACCCGAACATCTCGATCGATGTCGGCCAGGTGATGTTCGGCCAGACAGTGACGGCTTCAGCCGATTTCATGACCCAGCACCGCAACCGCGGCATCGCGAGCCCCGGTCGGTTCATCGGCATGGATATCGAGATGGACGCGGCCTGCGGGATCTTGCCGTTCAACTACAAGGACAAGTCCTTCGTGAACGCCCTGCAATGGGCGATCGGGCTCGAGCTGTTCCTGCTGGTCGAAGACCCGTGGCGGATCTTCCTCACGACCGACCACCCGAACGGCGGTCCGTTCACGACCTATCCGCATCTCATCAAGCTGCTGATGGACCGCAGCTTCCGCGAGGAGCAGTTCTCCAAGCTCGCGAAATCGGCGCGCAAGCACTCGAACCTGCTCGAGATCAGGCGCGAATACACGCTCGAGGAGATCGCGATCGTCACCCGCGCGGCGCCGGCAAAGATCCTCGGCCTGACCGACCGCGGCCATCTCGGCGCGGGCGCGGTCGGCGACGTCGTGGTCTATCGCGACGATCCCGATCGCGAGGCGATGTTCTCGCGCGCGTCCTACGTGCTCAAGGACGGGACCGTGATCGTGAAGGACGGCGAGATCGTCGACCTGGTCTACGGCCGCACCCACCAGGTCGCGCCGGACTACGACGGCTCGATGGACGCCCGGATGGACCGCTGGTTCGACGAGGCTCTCGGCTACAAGGCCAGGACCTTCAAGCTCTCCGACGACGAGATACGGGGCGGGCAGGGCGCGGTGAAGCACGAGACGGTGCGGTCGTCATGATCCTCAACGGCGTCGAAATCCGCGACTCGTTCGCGGAGGCCTTCCCGATGGTCGGCACGCGCCTGATCATCACGGCCGACACGGCGAAATGGGCGATGATCGCGGCCAAGACCATGACGGGCTTCGCGACCTCGGTGATCGGCTGCGGCTGCGAGGCGGGGGTCGAGCGAGAGGTGCCGGCCGCCGAAACGCCGGACGGAAGGCCGGGCGTCGCGGTGCTGATCTTCGCGATGGACATCAAAGGACTGAAGTCGGTCGTGCCGAACCGCATCGGCCAATGCGTGCTGACGTCTCCCACCTCGGCGTGTTTCGCCGGGATCGAGGGCGGCGACGCCGTCTCTATCGGCAAGGCGCTACGTTATTTCGGCGACGGCTGGCAGATCTCCAAGAATGTCGACGACCGGCGCATCTGGCGAGTGCCGGTGATGGAGGGCGAGTTCGTTTGCGACCACGAGACCGGCTCGGTGACGGGCGTCGGCGGCGGCAACATCCTGATCCTCGGGACCTCCCGCGGCGAGGCGCTGGCGGCGGCCGAGGCCGCCGTCGATGCCATGGACAAGGTCGAGGGCTGCATTCTGCCGTTCCCCGGCGGCATCGTGCGCTCGGGTTCGAAGGTCGGCTCGAAATACAAGGGCATGTTCGCGTCCTCCAACAACGCCTATTGCCCGACGCTGCGCGCTCAGGGGCCGACGCAGCTGCCGCCCGAGGTCGCCTCGGTGATGGAGATCGTGATCGACGGCGTCTCGGAAAAGGCGGTGTCGGACTGCACCCGCGCCGGCATCGAGGCCGTGGTGAAGCTCGGCCGGGACAAGGGCGTGGTGGCGATCGACGCCGGCAATTACGGCGGCAATCTCGGACCGTTCCACTTCAAGCTCCGGGAGATCATGTCGTGACCGGGCTGGTGCTTGCCCCGCGCGGGACCTTTGAGGCGCGCGTCGATCTGACGGGCGCGCTGCCGGGCGACGAAGGGCTCGCGAAGCTCAAGATCGGCTACGGCGGGCGGCGCGCCGAGCTCGGCGAACTGTTCGAGGTCTCCGGAACCGTCGACGGACGCCTGACCATCGAGGGCGGCGGCGCGGAGCTCGACCGGGTCGGCGCCGGGCTCTCGGCCGGCGAGATCGTCGTCAAGGGCGACGTCGGCGTGGGGGTCGGCCTCAGGGCGAGCGGCGGAACCATCGTGGTGAAGGGCTCGGCGGGCGACTTCGCCGCGAGCGAGCTTTCGGGCGGCAAGGTTGCGATCGCGGGCGACGTTGGCGCGCGGCTCGGCGCGGCAGGCGACGGCTCCAAGCGCGGCATGAGCGGCGGCGTCGTGGTGGTGGGCGGTTCTGCCGGCGCGCGAGCGGGCGAGCGCATGCGCGGCGGCGTGATCCTGATCGACGGAGACGCAGCCGAGAACGCCGCCAGCGACCTGATCGCCGGCACGCTCGCAATCGCGGGCAAGCTCGGGAGAAACGCGGGCCGCGGCATGAAGCGCGGCACGCTGTTCCTCCGCTCGGCGGAGGGACTGGCCTCCGGTTTCCGCGACGCCGGCGAGCACGACCTCATCATGCTTCGGGTCCTCGTGCGCCGCTCGCAGGAACTCGCGGCCTTTCTGGGTGAGGACGCGGGCAAGGCGCGCCGCTACGCCGGCGACCTCAACATCGGCGGCAAGGGCGAGGCGCTGATAGTCATCCGGTGACGGCCTCGGCGTCCTCCGGCCACGCCGGGAAGGCGACGTCCTCGTAGATCTCCGAAAGCGGGAGAGTCAGGCCGACCGCGGTCAGCTCCGCGGTCGATTCAAGGCTACGAAGGACCTCCTCGGTCCAGCCATCGGGCCCGCGGGTCCAGAGCTGTCCCGCGGGGTCGTTCGGATCGATCAGCAGGACATGGTCGATGCTGTCAACGGCGCGGCATTCGTCGAGCTTCGCGAACATGTCGAAGTCTCGGGTCGACGGCGACAGCACCTCGATCACAACCTTGGGTTCGCTTGCTTCGGTCGAACGGTCCCTGCGCGGACCGCAATCGACGCCAGAGTCAGGCCGACGGATGCCGCGGGGCGAGGTGCGAACCGACATGTCGGGCGAGAACGCCCGGCAGCGCTGTCCTCGAAGCCGATTCCGCAGCCCCGCATATTGACGACGATCTGGTCATGGCGCTGGCTCGCGCCGGACATCAGGGTCCACTGGTCGCCGTAGCGGATCCACTCCCCGCGTAGGACCGGGACGCCGTCCACCAGCTCGTGGCTCTCCTCCTGGGTCTCCTCCCAGGCGAAGAATTCTTCCACCGTCATGAGCTTGCGGGCGGGGTCGACCATCTCGACGGTCCGGGCGTTATTTCTACAATGATAGCACGCAATCCTTGACCGCGAGCAGGCGCTTCCGGCTCAGACGGACGGACGGCGCGCGTTGACCGCGCTGCGGATGCGGGCGACCGCGGCCTCGGTCATCCGGCCGGTCCGAGCGCCGGCGCACAAGGCTCCGCGGAAGCCGAGATAGTCCGGCCGTAGGGCGGTGAGCGGCGCGATGTCCTCGAGCTTCAGCGAGCCCGCAAGCCCAGTCATCAGGCCGAGCGCCCGCGCCCGGCGGACGAATGCGCCGAGCTCGGCGTCCCCGAGATGGCGGCGCAATCCGCCGGACGACTTGTCGGCGGTGTCGACCATGGCGCCGGCGAACCCGGCCGCCGCAATCTCCGGCAGGAGGTCGAAATCCGGCGCGGCGTCGGCGAAGAACACGGCGACGAGGTCCGTCTCCTCCGCGACGCTGCGAAGCGCCGAGAAGCACGCGACCGGATCGCCGCCGGGGAAGATCCCGAGCTTGACCATCGGAGCGCCCTTCGAGGCGACGCGCTCGACCGCCGCGAGAAGCGCCTCGGGCTCCATCGGACGGTCGCCTACCGTCGCGCTCAGGCGCGGCTTGGGATCGGGCCACGACCACCAGAGCGGGACCGCCTTCTGGAGCGCCGCGACGTCCCAAGCGCCGAGCGCTCCGTGGGCCGGGTCCTTGAGGTCGACGATATCGGCTCCGCCGGCGCGCGCGACCTCCATCTCGTTCAGAGTGGCGACGCTCGCCAGGAAGCCGGTCATGACCCTGCGCCCTCGCGATGCGCCCGGACAGCGGCGGTGAGCCAGCTCCAGGCCTCGAGTTCGTGCTCTCCGGCCGTCTTGTCGATCGCGATCTGAAGATAACCGAACTCCGCATCGATCTTTTCGTCCGGGAGCATGCCGAGCCGGCTCACCAGCACCGCGCCCTCCAGCACGGCGGCGATCGCTCTGTTGAGGCCCGGGAAGTGCCGGTGGTTCGCCCGATGGACGATCGCGCAGCTGAGCTTCGGCCGTTGTGGATCGTCGTCGATGCGCTCGACCCTGATCTCGTGATGCGCGAGCGTGTTGGCGAGACGGACCGAATCGACGAGGTCCGCCCTCACCGTCGGCCAGTCGGTCTTGCGCTTCGTCACGCAGCCGGCGAACACCCGCGCGTCGTCGGTGAAGTTCACCGAGCCGCAGCGCGTGGCGAGGAAATTGTCGAGCGTGGCGGAGGGCCGGAAAGGCTGCAGCAGCCAGCCGCCCCCGATCGGCGTCGCGCCCATCGGGGCGACATGGGGCACGCCGTCGGGCGACACGGTGGTCACGATGGTCTCGCGGATCACGATTCGCCGTCCTCGCCGTTCCGTTCGCGGCCCTTCTTGGCGAGCGTGGCGCCCGCCGCCTTGAAGTCGAGCCGATGGGCTTCCTCGAGGCTCTCGGCGGTGCCGCCCAGCACGCCGAACCGCACGCCCTCGTCCTGCGAATAACGCTTGCCGAGGCGGAACGCGATCTCGGCGCGCGCGGTCTCTACGCCGAGATAAAAGGCGTGCGCGCCGTCGTCCTCGACCTTCAGATGGGGATAGTGCTTGAACGGGTCCACCGCGACCCGGTGGCCGTCCCGGTTGTAGATGTGGACGCCGACCTCGCTCACCTCGATCCGGAAGTTCCGGTCGCGGATCTCGCGCGCCAGCGCCTCGATGTCGGCGGCTGTCGAGGTCACCGGTCGCCGGTCGCGAAGCGCCATGAGGCCTGCGCCGTAGCCTTTGGGAAGCGCGCCGTCGCGCCGAGCGGCGAAGAACTCCCTGCGGGCGCGGTCGAACTCCCGGACCGCAGTGCGGCAGTGCGGGCTGACCTCGACCGCGAGCACGGCGGTGATCCCGAGCTCCGAGATGATCCCCATCAGGATCGCGTTGATCCCCGTGGTGTCGGCGTCGGTGAGCTCGGTGACGTTGCCGATGCCCATCAAGATCGGCGCGTCGGGCCGGGCGCGCCGGAACTCGGCGTAGCGCACGATCGAGTCGGTGAAGCCGAAATGGATCGGGTCGAGAATCGGATCGGCGAAATAGGCCCGGCCCTTCGCCTCCATGGCGTCGACGGCGCGGAACAGCGACGGCATGTCGCCCTGGGTCGCGGGCACGAGGATCGGGACGGCGTCGCCCTCGTCGGCGATGGCGAGGTTGCGCTCGCTCAGGGACAGCAGATAGTTCGCGCCGGCGCGGTTGGACCGCGAGAGCTCCTCGTCGTCGGCCGAATCGACGCTCACCTTGATCCCCGCGCGCGTCAGCGCCGCGATCGCGTCCTCGAGATGAGGAAAGGGCGTGTCGGGCATGCAGCCGAGATCGATGACGTCGGCGCCTTCGCCGCAAAGATGCCGGGCGCGCGCCACGATCTCGTCGACCGAGAGCGTCGTGGCCTCGACGATCTCGGCGAAGATCGCGCAGTCATGGGCCGAAAGGTCGGGCTCCAGTCCGCCGCGACCAAAATAGGCCGGCAGGTCCGCGAGCTCCTCCGGGCCGCGCTCGAACGGCACGCCGAATCTTCCCTCGAGCCGGTCGAGGTCGCCGCGGAAGCGGCCCGGCAGGATGGCGCGCCCGACGCTCTCCGGCAGCTTCAGCCTGCGGTCGAGGATCTCGGTGGTCATCAAAGCCGCGACCTTGACGCCGACATTGACCACGACCGGGTCGAGCGCGTCGCTGCGCAGCTCCTCGGCGAGCCGCGCGAGCCGCGGTTCTGCGAGCGAGCCGGTGATCAGGGCGACCTTCTCGGCGCTCACGCTGCGCGCCGCAGCGGCGTCTCGAGCGCGCGGTGGAGCGCCGCGGCGGAGGCGGGGCCGAGCAGCGCGATCTCCCCGTCGAACCGCTTCGCGAGGCGCGGCAGATGGGCGTCCACGAGGCCGCTGGCCGCCCACGCATCGGGGCCGCCCGCCTCGGGAGCAGCCGCGGACTTCAGGAGGATCAGGCGCCCGGCGCCGAGCGCGACGGCGAGCCACAGCGCGAGACTGTCGGACGTCACGTCCCAACTCGCCGGAAGGTCGTCGGTGCCAAGCGCCATGGGGGAGGGGCGCCACAGCGCCCCCCGTCTCGCCGCAGCGGCGACCGAAAAGTCCGCCGGCGTCGCGCACAAGGCGAGCCCGGGCGCGATATCGGCGAGCATCATGGCGACCTGGTCCATCGCGAGGATCGCCATCGCGTGGGCCGCCCGGTCGCTGGCGCCGTGCCGCGCCTGGGCGTCGCGCACCGCGCCCGCGACCGGCCCGCCGCCGGGCGCGACCACCGCGCCGCGACGGGCCGCGACGGCGAGCAGGCCGTTCCGCTCGGGCGAGCCCAGCAGGCTGCCGCCGAATTTCACCACCACGGGTCTGGTCACGTCGCCGGGGTCCTACCGCCGTCGTCTCGATCATCGGGGCGCGGAAGCTACCAGCGCCGGGGCGTCATTCCAACTCGCCCTCGACCGCAACCGGACCGCGCCCGCGCGCCGGATCCGAGCCTCGCGCGGCGACGGAATCCCGGCGACGGTCTTCCCGGAGGTTCGACGGCGGAGGCGCAAGCCGTTATGGCTGTCTCCGGACCGGCCCGAAGAGCCGGCTGAGGGAGACGACGCATGAGGCGTGCTTCATCGTCCGCCGGCCTGCCCGGCGAGATGACCGGACGGGCGTCGCGGATCGCGGCGGCGTGGCTCGTGGCGCTGGCCGCCCTCTGCGCGACGGAGGCCCGCGCGGCCGAGCCTCTGCCGACGACCGAAGTGGCCCCCGGCGTCTTCGTCTATCAGGCGCCCTATGCGCTGCTCGCGCCCTCGAATATGGGCGCGATCGCCAATGTCGGCTTCGTGGTCGGGCGCGACGGCGTCGCGGTGATCGATACGGGCAACACGAAGGAGGCTGGCGAGAGGCTGCTTGCGAGCGTCAAGGCGCGCACGGACCTGCCGGTCAGATATGTCGTCAACACCCACATGCACCCGGACCACGCGCTGGGCGACGCCGCGTTCCGCGGGACGGGCGCGCAGTTCGTGGCGCACGCCAAGTTCAAGCGCGCGCTCGATGCCCGCGCGCAGTCCTATGTCGACGGGGCCAAGCGCGCGCTCGGCGAACGCTTCGACGAAGACCTCGGTGACATCGTGACGCCGGACGTCCAGGTCACGGACAAGCTGACGCTCGACCTCGGCGGAAGGTCCCTCGAGCTCGAAGCCTGGCCGACGGCGCACACCGACAACGACCTGACAGTGTTCGACCAGACCAGCGGCACCTGGTTTCTTGGCGACCTTCTGTTCATGGGCCATCTGCCGAGCGTCGACGGCTCCTTCGAGGGCTGGGTGCGGCTGATGGCGCGGCTCAGGGAACAGTCCGCGGCGCGGGTCGTTCCGGGCCACGGCCCGGCCTCCGCGTCATGGCCGGACGCTCTCGCGCCCCAGCAGCGCTATTTCGACCGGCTTCGGAAAGACGTCGAGACGCTGCTCGACGCCGGCGCGTCGCTCCGGGAGGCGTCCGAAAAGGCCGGCGTTTCGGAGCGGGAGGCCTGGGCGCTGTTCGACGAGTTCAACGCGCGGAATGCCATCGCGGTCTATAGAGAACTCGAATGGCGTTAGTGCGCTGCAACATAATAAGCTAGCAACTGCAGCAAAATCATAATAACGCTCTTATATCTTAAAGTCCTGTTGCACCCCCATACGAAGCGGGCTACGGTCCGGACAGTCTTCCGCTGCTACGCAACGGCTCTTTGGAGCCGGCGCGGTTCGTAGGCTTGTCGGAAATGGGGGATCGCTCATGGGCGATCGGTTGCCGGCAAATCGTGACACGAGGCTGAAGGCGCAAGTCCAACAATAACGATTCCGTCTCTCGACAGGGGCAACGCTCAAGAGAGGCTGACTAAGGACTGCGTGAAAGAGGGAGAAAGAACGAATGCGCAAAGTCGCAATCGCAGCGGGCCTGATGGGCGCCGCTTGCATGGCGTTGCCGTCCTTGGCGAACGACAGCGTCATGCAGATTACGAAGGACCCCAAGCAGTGGGGCATTCAGACGGGCGACTACGCCAACCACCGTTACTCGAAGCTTGACGAAATCAACAAGGACAACGTCAAGAAGCTTCAGGTGGCCTGGACGTTCTCGACCGGCGTGCTGCGCGGCCACGAAGGTTCGCCGATCGTGATCGGCAACATGATGTACCTTCATACGCCGTTCCCGAACAACGTCTTCGCTCTCAACCTCGACGAGGGCGGCAAGATCGTTTGGAAGTACGAGCCGAAGCAGGATCCGAACGTGATCCCGGTGATGTGCTGCGATACCGTCAACCGCGGTCTCGCTTACGCCGACGGCATCATCTTCCTGCATCAGGCCGACACCACCGTCGTTGCGCTCGACGCCAAGACCGGCCAGAAGAAGTGGTCGGTCGTGAACGGCGACCCGAAGAAGGGCGAGACCAACACCGCGACCGTTCTGCCGGTCAAGGACAAGGTCATCGTCGGCATCTCCGGCGCCGAGTTCGGCGTCCGCAGCCATGTCACGGCCTACAACATCGCCGACGGCAAGATGGTCTGGCGCGGTTACTCGACCGGCCCGGACGACGAGATGCTGATCGACCCCGAGAAGACCACCGAGCACGGCAAGCCCGTCGGCAAGGACTCCTCCCTGAAGACCTGGCAGGGCGATCAGTGGAAGATCGGCGGCGGCTCGACCTGGGGCTGGTACTCCTACGATCCCAAGACGAACCTGATGTTCTACGGCACGGGCAACCCGTCCACGTGGAACCCGAAGCAGCGCCCGGGCGACAACAAGTGGTCGATGACCATCTTCGCGCGTGACGTCGACACCGGTAAGGCCAAGTGGGTCTACCAGATGACGCCCCACGACGAGTGGGACTTCGACGGCATCAACGAGATGATCCTCACTGAGCAGAAGATCGACGGCAAGGAGCGCAACCTCCTCACGCACTTCGATCGTAACGGCTTCGGCTACACGCTCGATCGTGACACCGGCGAGCTTCTCGTCGCCGAGAAGTACGACCCGGTCGTGAACTGGGCGACCAAGGTCGACATGGACAAGTCGTCCAAGACCTACGGCCGTCCGCTCGTCGTCTCCAAGTATTCGACCGAGCAGAACGGCGAAGACGTGAACTCGCAGGGCATCTGCCCGGCGGCGCTCGGCACCAAGGACCAGCAGCCTGCGGCCTACTCGCCGGAGACCGAGCTGTTCTACGTCCCGACCAACCACGTCTGCATGGACTACGAGCCGTTCCGTGTCTCGTACACCGCCGGCCAGCCCTATGTCGGCGCGACCCTCTCGATGTTCCCGGCCCCCAACTCGCATGGCGGCATGGGCAACTTCATCGCCTGGGACGGCAAGAAGGGTAAGATCGTCTGGTCCAACAAGGAGCAGTTCTCCGTGTGGTCCGGCGCTCTGGCGACCTCGGGCGGCATCGTGTTCTACGGCACGCTCGAAGGCTACCTGAAGGCGGTCGACGCCAAGACGGGCAAGGAACTCTACAAGTTCAAGACCCCGTCGGGCATCATCGGCAACGTCATGACCTACGAGCACAAGGGCAAGCAGTACGTCGCGGTGCTCTCGGGCGTCGGCGGCTGGGCGGGCATCGGCCTTGCGGCCGGCCTGACCAACGCGACCGACGGTCTCGGCGCGGTCGGCGGCTACGCGGCTCTGTCGCAGTACACCGCTCTCGGCGGCCAGCTGACTGTGTTCACGCTGCCGACGAACTGACGGTCAAACGACCAAGGGCGTGGCCCAAAGAAGGCCACGCCCGCTTCATCCTCCACCCGGCCTTCGGCGCAAACCGAAGGCCGGGTTTTTCGTATCTGAGGCCGAGAGCAGGCGCTGAGCCGAGGATCACCCCCGGACGAAACGTCGAAGGCTGGTTGGCGGCCGGCGGAATGCACGGTCTTCCGGCCCTTCCAGCCGGGCGCGACGCCCTATCTAAAGCGGGTCGCCCAGATCGCCCGGCCGGTCCCCGGCCATCCCGAACGCGACAGGCGGAATCACCTCGACGCGCCCAAGCGTCGGGTCAACGACAAAAGGCCCGCGGCTCGGCGGGCGGCGGAAGGTGGACATGACCAAGCAGAAGATCGCCATCCATGCATCGCCGCGGAGGAGGCTCGCGCTCGGCGCGCTCGCCGCGGCGCTCGGCCTCGCGACCGGCCCCGCGGCCGCCCAGACTTCCGACCTCGTCAACCGTGCGACGCTTCGGGTGTGCGCCGATCCGGCCGACATGCCGCTCTCGAACGAGAAGGGCGAGGGCTATGAGAACAAGATCGCGGAGCTGCTCGCCAAGGATCTCGGAATCCCGCTGGTCTACACCTGGTTCCCGCAGGCGACCGGCTTCTACCGCATGACGCTCGGCATCAAGCGCTGCGACGTGGTGCTGGGCGTCGCGCAGGGCGCGGACCCTTATCTCAACACCAACGCCTATATGCGCTCGACCTCGATCCTGATCGTCAAGGAGGGCGGACCGCTGGATGGCGTCGACAGGCTCTCCGACGAGAAGCTCAAGGACAAGCGCGTCGGCGTCATCGCCGGCACGCCGGCCGCGAGCCATCTCAACAAATATGGCCTGATGGCCAAGGCGAAGCCTTATTCGCTGACGATCGACCGCCGCTATTTTTCGCCGGCCGAGGACATGATCAAGGACGTGCAGTCCGGCGAGATCGACGCGGGCGTGCTGTGGGGACCGATCGGCGGCTATTTCGCCGACAAGGCCGGCGGCCTGTCGATGACTTCGCTGGTCAAGGAACAGGGCGGACCGCCGATGTCCTACCGCCTGACCTTCGGCGTGCGGCCCGGCGAGGAGAACTGGAAGCATCGGCTGAACGAGTTCATCTCGAAGAACCAGGCAGAGATCAACAAGATCCTGGCGTCGTTCCACGTTCCGCTGGTCGACGAGCAGGACAAGCCGATCGTGGTCACCCAGTGATCGCGGGCGCGGCGCGGCGGACGGCGGGCCTGATGGGCGCCGCGGTCGCGGTCGTCGCGCTGTCGGTCGGCTCGGCGGGAGCCGCGCCGCCGCCGGAGCCCTCCGGCTACAAGATGGACGATTACCGCTCGCCGACGCCGGCGACGCTCGCCGGCGCGCGGGTGGTCCCGACCGAGGAGGCGGAGCGGCTATGGCGCGACAAGGGCGCGGTGTTCGTCGACACCATGCCGCGCGACCAGCGGCCGAAGGACCTTCCGCCCGGCACCGTCTGGCGCGATAAGCCGCGCGAGCATGTGCCGGGCAGCTCCTGGCTCGCCAATGTCGGCTATGGCGGCATCAGCGCTGAGATGACGGCCTATTTCCGCGACAGCCTCGCGACGTTGTCGGGCGGCGACATGACGCGCCCGCTGCTGTTCTATTGCCGCGCCGACTGTTGGATGTCGTGGAACGCCGGCAAGCGCGCCATGGAATGGGGCTACCGCGACGTCCTCTGGTACCCGGAGGGGACCGACGGCTGGGAGAAGGCCGGGCTGCCGCTTGAGAAGGCTGAGCCCTACAAGCTACCTGCCCGTCCGGCGTCTCAATGAGGCCGAGCCGTCAGCTCGGGCCCCGCCGCGCCATGAGCGCGCCGACCCGCGCGCGCTCATCCTGGATGAAGCGCCTGAACGGTTCCGCCGGCTCGTAGAGATCCTCCCAGCTGCGCTGCGCGAGGAGCTGGCGCCAGCCCGAGACCTGAACGAGCCTGTCGATCGCCTCGTCGAAGCGGCCGAGCAGCGTTGGTCCGACCGCGCCGCGCGAGACCACCCCGCGCCAGTTCATCATCGTGATGTCGACGCCCTGCTCGCGCAGCGTCGGCGCGTCGACGCCCGGCGCCCGCGCAGGCGAGGCGAGCGCGAGCGCCCTCAGCGTTCCGCCCCGCATCTGGTGGCGGAACTCGCCGAGCGCGCCGCTCGCGACCGTCGCGGCGCCCGTCAGGGCGTCGAGGGCGGCGCGCGCCGAGGTGTCGACAGGGCGGTAGGCGAGGCCGCGCGGATCGGCCCCGGCCGCGCTCGTCAGCAGCAGCGCGAGCTGGTGATCGGCGCTGCCATATGGCCGCCCCGTCCATCCGACGGAGGAGGGGTCCCGCCGCAGCGCGGCCATGAGATCCGCGAGAGTGCCGAACGGCGACGCCGCGGGAACGACGATCGGCTGATGCTCGCCGACGAGCCGCGCGATCGGGCGCACGCTGTTGAGATATTTGTCGTGGCCGGAGATCGCGAGCGCGCCGACCGTCGACAGGCTGATCACCATCAGGCTCGCGCGCGGCCGCCTGCCGTCGATGAAATCCGAGATCGCCATGGTCTCGCGGGGCACGTTCACGGCCGTCGCGCGCGGCACGAGCCGCGTGGCGTTCAATCCTTCCGCGACCGCTCGGGCGAGTTGGTCGTCGCCTTCGCCGGCCGAGCCGGCCGCGAGCACCTCGACGGCCGCCGTCTGCGCGGCGGCGGGAGCGGAGGCCGCGACGAGCGCGGCCGCAAGGCCGGAACTGACGGAGCGCCGATCGGCGCCCGTCACTGCGATTTCTGGGACAGGCGGGACTGGATCTCCCGCCCGATGTCGAAGGCGCGCTGCTCGAGCAGCACGGGGCTCTCGCAGACATAGGTCAGCGCCTGCGAGCGCTCCTCATAGATGCGGGTGTCCCAGTTGAGCGCCTCCTGCTCCTTTTGACCCTCGGGGCTCATCTGCGCGGCCATGTCCTTCTGGGTCTCGGCCATCTTGAGACTGCGCTGCTTGATCCGCTCCGAAAGGTCGCGCTGTTTGCGGGCGTAGCGTTCGATGCCGGCGACGATCTGGGAGCGGTGCTGGTTGATCTCGTCGAACACGCCGGCGAACAGCTTGGAAAGCTCGGCGTCGGCGTCATCGCCGGCGCGCTTCGCGAATTTGTCGATCGCGGCCTTGGCGTCCTCCATCGAGGTCCGGCGCGCGGCGAGCGTCGAGACGAGGTCGGCGACCTCCTTGTCGTCCCGCCACGTCTTCAGCGCGTCCTCCAGCGGCGGGCCGCCCCACATCTGGCCGTAGCTCAGCGACGCGACCTTGACCTGCACGCAAGGCCAGTCGGGGTTCTGGGCCGCGTAGCTGTTCTGGCCCGGCTGCGGCGCGCGCGGCGTATCGCGCGAGGGCAGGGGGGTCTTCGGGCCGGCGCCTCCGGCCTCCTGTCCGGGTTGCTGGGCGCGGGGCGTGTCGCGCGGGGGCAGGGGGGTCTTGGGCTTCGGCGCGTCGGCGGCCGGCCCCTGCGGGCCGTTCACCCCGGGCTGCGTCGGCGCGAGCACAGGCGTGTCTGGGCTCAGGCCACCCTGGCCGCCGCCGCCTGGCCCGCCGGCGCCGCCCTGCGCCGTGGCGTGCGAGACCGTGACCAACACGGCGAGGCTCACGGCCGGCGCGAGGCGCGCCCAAAGGGCCCTGTCAGTCCTGCGAAGGGACGTCGTCATCATGTCGTCTCCCGAAGCGTCGCGGCCTTGCCCGGCCGTTCGGCGCGGGAGCCGTCTTTGTCTGTCGCGCGGCCGCGTCTCACTTCGCCGCGTCCGGACCGCCGCGGCGGGCCGTGAGGCCGGTCGAGGGGTCGTAGGCGAAGACGGCCGCAAGCAGGAACACGATCGAGCAGCCCGACACCACGGCGAGCGCCGTCCACTCGATCTGGCCGTAGAGCGCGAAGCGGATCAGCTCGACCGCATGGGTGAAGGGGTTCCACCGGCAGATCGCGAACAGCAGCTCGCTCGACTGCTGGACCCGCCACAGCGGGTAGAGCGCCGAGGAGGCGAAGAACATCGGGAAGATCACGAAGTTCATCACGCTCGCGAAGTTCTCGAGCTGCTTGAACACAGAGGACATGGCGAGGCCCATCGCGCCCAGCATGAAGCCGGTCAGCAGGAGCGCCGGCAGCACGGTGACGTAGCCCCAGTGGCTGTCGGGCGCGACGTCCCAGAAATAGGCGACGAACAGGAAGGCGTAGACCTGCAGCAGCGAGACCGCGATGCCGGCGGTGAGCTTCGACACCAGCAGGAACCAGCGCGGATACGGGCTGACGAGCAGGATGCGCATCGCTCCGACCTCGCGGTCATAGACCATCGACAGCGAGGACTGCAGCCCGTTGAACAGCTGGATCATCGCCATCAGGCCGGGCGCGATGTAGACCTCGTAGAGGATGTAGGTCTCGTAAGGCGGGATGATGGAGACGCCTAGCGTCGCCCGGAAGCCCGCCGCGAAGATGAAGAGCCAGACCAGCGGCCGCACCAGCGCCGACAGGAAGCGTCCGCGCTGGTGCAGGAAGCGCAGCCCCTCACGCCAAACGATGCCCGTGAGGCAGACCAGATAGCCTTTTGCCGTGACCTCGCGCTGCGGGCGGGCCGTGACGTCGGCGATCGCGCTCATGCCGAGGCCTTCTGAGGGGCGGGGCGCTCGCCCTCGCCGACGATCGTCATGAAGGCCGCTCCGACGTCGTCCGTCTTGGCGCGCGCGCAGAGCTCCCGCGGCGTTCCCTTGGCCATCACCTTGCCCTGGTGCAGCACGACGACGCGGTCGGCCGCGGCAATCTCATCGGTTAGATGCGTCGCCCACAACACGCCGATGCCGTCTTCCGTGATGAGCCGGCGCACCTCGTCGATCAGCGTGCGGCGCGAGCCGATGTCGAGGCCGACGGTCGGCTCGTCGAGCAGCAGGAAGGCCGGGCCGTGCAGCAGCGCGCGGGCGATCTCGACGCGCCGCATCTGGCCGCCGGAGAGCGCCCTCACCTTGTCGGAGGCGCGCGATTCGAGGCTGACGCGGCCAAGCGCCGCGGCGGCGAGGCGCTTGGCCTCGCGGCGGCCGATGCCGTGCAGCGCCGCGTGATAGAGCAGGTTCTGCATGACGGTCAGTTCGAGGTCGAGCGTGCGCGCCTGAAACACGACGCCGAGCCGCGCCAGCGCCCGCGCGGGCGAACGCCGCACATCCTCGCCCAGCACCTCGATCGAGCCGCTGGTGTTGTTGTAGAGCCGGGTGATCAGCGAGAACAGCGTGGTCTTGCCGGCGCCGTTCTGGCCGACCAGCGCCGTGAAGGCGCCGGCCGGCGCCTCGAGCGAGACGTCGTCCAGCGCCGTCTTGGAGCCAAAGGAATGCGTCACGCCGCTCACCTTGAGCGCCGCGGAAGCAGGGGGAGGAATTTGGCTGGTGACAGTCACATTGCTTGTCCGACGCGATGAGCGGCCGTTCCGGCGAGGGCGCGGCCGTCGACCGTTGACTTAAGCCTTTTCGCGCGCGCGTCGAGCGCGACGTTCCTACGGGATCGCCACGACGCCCCAGGGCGAGCGGCCGACGGTGACGGACTTCGTCACCTTTCCGCTCTCGACGTCGATCACCGAGATGTCGTTCGAGTTGCCGTTCGTCGAGTAGAGCTTCTTCTCGTCCGGCGAGAAGCCGAGCTGCCAGACGCGCTGGCCCACCAGCAGGTAGCTCTTCACCTCGTAGGTCTTGGTGTCGACGATGGCGACGCGGTTCGAGGGTCCGAGCGCGATGAAGGCGCGCGCGCCGTCCTTGGTGATGCGCACGCCGACCGGCTGGATGGCCTCGGCGGTGACGCCCGGGATCTTGAACTCGATCCGCTTCACGACCTCATGGGTGCCGTTCTCGATCACCGAGACGGTCCCGCCGACCTCGGCCGACACCCACACGAACTTGCCGTCCGGCGTGAACTCGGCGAAGCGCGGGCGGCTGTCGACCAGCACGTTCTCCACGATCTGCTTCGTGTCGGTGTCGATGAAATGCGCCATGTTGGTGGTCTCGGAGGTCGTGACCAGCGTCTTGCCGTCCGGGCTCACGCCCATGCCTTCGGGCTCCACGCCGACCGGAATCTCGGCGACGACGCTGCCTTTTGCGGTGTCGACGATCGTGACCAGCGCGTCGTCCTCGTTGGCGATGTAAAGCGGATTGCCTGAGGGATGCAGGATGAACAGCTCGGGATCGGGCCCCGAGGGCAGGGTCTTGATCATCTTGCCGGTCTGCGCGTCGTAGACCTCGACGCGGTTGTCGTCGCTCGCGCAGACATAGATCAGCTTGTTGTCCGGGCTCGCGATGACGCCGCGCGGGCGGCGGCCGGTCTTGATTGTGTCCGTCACCTTGAGGCTCTCGCTGTCGAGCACCGTCATGGTGTGGTCGCGCTCGTTGGTGACGAAGATCTTACCCGCCGCGGCCGGCGTCGCGGCGCCGGTCAGAACCGACAGGGCGGCGCCGACGGCGAGCGCCGCGAACGGCGCGCGGAGGCGATTGCGAACGGTCATTGAACGGTCTCCCGGAAGGCGCGCGGCTTCAACGCCGCGTCTTGCGTCTAGGGCCGCGGCGCGGCGATGGATCACTGCGTCGCAGGGAAGCGGCATTGGCTCTCCGGCTTGTCGAAGCCGATCGAGTCGAGCGGATTGGTCTGGTGCAGGAAGCCCTCCTGCGGGGCGGTCGCGACGAGGGCTGCGGCCTGCGCCAGCACGATCGGCTGCCGCAGCTGGTGGTCCCACGGCCGGTAGGAGAAGGATTGGCCCTTGAAGCCCGCGAGTTCGAAGCGCGGGCCGAAGATGTAGTCGCGCAGCTGCCTCGTGTCGTTCGACCTCACCCGCGCCGCAGTCTCGCCGATCGTGCGCATTGCGAGCCAGGCCTGGAAGTCGAGCGGCCGCATGCCGCGCTTGGCGTGCCTGAAGAAGCGGTTCTGCAGCTGGGCCGCGCCCCAGCTGTCGACGGTGACGTGCCAGGTCGCGGGCGACAGGCCGGCGGTGCCGGCGGTGAGCCGGGGGTCCCAGGAGCGCCAGCCGATCAGGTCGCCGAACTCGTCGAGTTCATCCGCGACCATGATGATGTCGGCCTCGTCGGCGCCTTGCGTGAACACCGGGATGACGTCGTTGCCGGTCTCGCGCACGTCGGGGCCGAAGTTCCAGGTCTTCTCCTCGATGATCTTGGCGCCGAACTTCTTCGCCGAGCGCCGGACCGCGTCGGCGTAGAGCCTGTCCTCCGGCTGGCGGCCGACGATCATGAACCAGTTCGACCAGCGCTTCGACACCAGATACTGGGCGAGCGAGTCCGTCAGCATCGCGCGGTTCGGGGCGACGTGGAGCACGTTGTAGCGGCAGTCCTTCTGGCGCAGCCGGTCGTCCGTCGCCGCCGCGTTGAACAGGATGACGTCCTTGTCCTTCGCCGCGTCCGCCATCTTGAGCAGCGCGTCGGCGGGCACCATCAGGACGATGAACTTCGCGCCGCTCTCCAGGATGCGGTTGAAGGCCGGCATCGGGTCGTCCTCGAAGGCGACCTGCTCGGAGGCGACGAGCTTGTAGGACTGGCGCAGGAACTGGCCGGTCGTGTTGTTGTCCGCGATGCCGAGTTCGGCTCCCGCGACGCCGTCGTCCTTGGGCGGGATCGTGACGACGTTGTTCCACCAAGGCGGGTTCGCCGGAAACTGGCGAAGCACGCCGAACGTGAACTCGACCGGCGCTGGGGCGTTCTTCGGAGGCGGGCCGGGAACCTTCGGCGCCCCGGCGGCCGAATCTACCGGCACCTGAGCCGCCGCAGGACAAACGGCTGTGGCCAGCACCGCCGCCATGAGGGTGAGGCCTATGGAGACGGTCTTCACCAGTCAGCGCCCTGCGTTTCGCCGGACGATTTCGCCATCACGCGTTCCTTCCATGGCCGCGACGTCGCTGCGCGGGTTTTATAGGGCAGCCCTCTGAAAGCGAGTCCGTGGAGGATCAGAACGGGACCAATCAGTGGCACGGGCAGCGAACCTTCCAAGGCAGTCCGAATTCATAGCGCCTCTACGTTGAAAGCAATGCATAAGAAAATAATAAGTCGTGACGTTTGCTTGATTGATCCCAACTTGATTGCAAAATGTTCCTGGATATGCGTGGTGAGCGAAAGTCGCATGGCTCGCGCACGTCCTCAACGACAACAATGCGGCTAAGGGAGAATACATGCGCGCCACTGCCGCCTGGGCGCTCGCCGCCGTGCTGGCGACGCCGTTCATCATCCATCCCGCCCACGCGGCGCCGTTGAAGGCGGCGGTGTTCGATTTCGAGTTCATCGATTCAAGCGCGGAAGGCGATATCAACGGCGTGCGGGATGACCAGACCAAGCGGGTCGTGCGCACGGAAGAACAGGTGAAGGACTTCCTGAAGGGCGCGCATGTAGAGCTCGTCGACGTCGCTCCGGCTCGGGACGAGGTCAAGGACGTGAAATCGCTGCGCGAATGCCTGCCCTGCGCGCGGGACGCGGCCGGCAAGGTCGGCGCCGATCTCGCGGTGGTGGGCCATATCCAGAAGGTCTCGAACCTCATCCTCAACATCAACGTCCAGATCGTCGACGTGAAGACCGGCAGGCTGGTGCGTGGCGGCAGCGCCGACATCCGCGGCAACACCGACGAGACCTGGGCCCATGGCGCGAAATATCTGATGACGCGGAACATCCTGAAGGACCCGCTTCCGGAGAGCGGAGCGCAGTGATGGCGGATCTGACGCGCCTGACCAGACGCCAGGTCGTCGTCGCGGGTTCGGCGGCGGCCCTCGCCGCAGCCCTGCCGGCGTGGCCGGCGCGCGCGGCCAGGCCCCTGAAGATCGCCACGCTGAAATTCGGCACGGTCAACTGGCTGCTCGACACCATGAAGGCCGAAAGCGAGAAGGCCGGAAAGCCCGCGCCCTTCGAGCGGCTCGAACTCGCGTCGACGCAGGCTCTCACCGTCGCGCTCCAGGCCGGCCAGTGCGACCTCACCGTCAGCGACTGGCCCTGGGCGATGCGCCGGCGCATCGAAGGCGAGCCTTTCCGCTTCGCGCCCTATTCGTCCGCGCTCGGCGCGGTGATGCTGGGCAAAGATTCGAAGATCGCGAGCGTCAAGGACCTCAAGGGCAAGAAGGTCGGCGTCGCGGGCGGTCCGATCGACAAGAGCTGGCTGCTGTTCCGCGCCTGGGCCCACAAGGAAGTCGAGGGCGACATCGCCGCCATGGTGGAGCCGGTGTTCGGCGCCCCGCCGCTGCTCAACGAGCAGCTTCGGCTCGGGCGCATCGACGCGGTCCTGACTTTTTGGAATTTCGCCGCCCGGCTCGACGCCGAGGGCTTCAGACGGATGATCGACGTCGCGGACGTGATGGCGGACCTTGGCCTGAAGCCTCAGCCGCCGATGGTCGGCTTTGTCTGGCGTGAAACCCTGTTCGAGACCGCGGGCGGCGAGCTCGAAGCCTTTTTCCAGGGGGTCAAGGCCGCCAACGAGACCCTCAGGACGTCCGACGAGGCCTGGTCGAGGCTGAAGCCCAGCATGCATGTGCAGTCCGACGCCGAGTTCACGCGTCTGCGGGACTACTTCCGGGCAGGCGTGCCGGGACCTTGGGGACAGGCGGAGCTCGCCTCGTCCCAGAAGCTCTATGGGCTGCTGTCCGAACTCGGCGGGGCAGAGTTCGTCGGCCCGAACCCGCGCTTCGACCCCGGTCTCTTCTGGTCACCGAAAGTCTGAGGCGTTCTTCGTGGGAGCGGCGTCGCGGCTTGGCTGGTGGGCGATTTCGCTCGGCGCGTTCGTCGCCGTGTGGTGGCTGGCGGCGCTGATCTACGCCGAGCCCAAGCTGCTCCCGACGCCGCCGCACGTGCTCGACGCGCTGCTCGTGCTCGCCAAGAGCGGCGCGCTGTTCTCCAATCTCGCCATCACGCTGGCGCGGGTCGCGGCCGCTTTCCTGCTCGCCATGTCGATCGGCTCGGCGCTCGGCATCCTGATGGGCATGTCGATGACCGCCGACCGGCTGCTCGGCCCGTGGGTCGTGCTGTTCCTGAACCTGCCGGCGCTCGTTATCATCATGCTGTGCTACGTCTGGTTCGGCCTGATCGAGGCGGCGGCGGTCGCGGCGGTCGCGATCAACAAGATCCCGAACGTCGCCGTGACGCTGCGCGAGGGCGCTGCGGCGCTCAGCCGCGACCTTGCCGAAATGGCCGCGATCTATCGCTTCAGCCGATGGAAGACGCTGCGCCATGTCATTCTGCCGCAGCTCGCGCCCTATTTCGCCGCGGCCGCGCGTTCCGGGCTCGCGCTGGTCTGGAAGATCGTGCTGGTGGTCGAACTGCTCGGCCGTCCCAACGGGGTGGGCTTCGAGCTCCAGACGGCGTTCCAGCTTTGGGACGTCGCCACGATTCTCGCTTACGCGCTCGCCTTCGGCCTCATCGTGCAGGCGATCGAACTCGGCGTGATCCAACCCTGGGAACAGGCGGTCAACAGGTGGCGGCGATGAGCGGGCTCACCGTCGAGATCGCCGACAAGACCTTTCCGGCCTCCGACGGAGCGCCGGAGCGCGCGCTCTATCGCGACTTCCGCCTCGAGGTCGCGGACCGCAGCTTCGTCGCGCTGCTCGGGCCATCGGGCCTCGGCAAGACCACGCTGCTGAACATCGTGGCGGGCGTCGACAAGGACTTCCGCGGCAAGGTCGCATTCACGTCCGAGAAGCCGCGCATCGGCTACGCGTTCCAGAGCCCGCGGCTGCTGCCCTGGCGTACGGTGCTGGACAATGTCCTGCTCGCGCTGCCCAAGGGCCGGGAGCATGTCGAGCGCGCCAGGGCTGTGCTTGGCGAAATGGGCCTCGGCGACGCCGAGAGGGTCTTTCCCGAGCGCCTGTCGCTTGGCATGCAGCGCCGCGTCGCGCTCGCGCGCGCCTTCGCGCTGGAGCCCGACCTGCTGCTGATGGACGAGCCCTTCGTGTCGCTCGACGAACAGACCGCGGAGAAGCTGCGCGACCTGCTGGCGGACCTCATCCAGCGCCGTCCGACCACGGTGCTGTTCGTGACCCATGACAGCCGCGAGGCGGTCCGGCTCGCCGACCGTGTCGTGGTGCTGGCGGGGCCGCCGGTGCGGATCGAGCGCGACGTGCGCGTCGAACTCACGCCCGAGAAACGTCGCGAGGCCGGCGATGTCGAGCGCGTGCGCGACCACGTCGTCAGGGTCGCTGGCTAGGCTCTGAAATGGATACGGCCCGAAGCTTTCGCTTCGGGCCGTCGCCGGCAGTCTCACTTCCCGAAAATTATGGCGGCCAACCGCTGGAGCAGGCCTGGAGGCTTCGCTGCAGGCGGGGTCTGTCCAGGGTGGTTTCCGCTCTAGGCGTTGGCGGCGAAGGGGTGCTTCGCGGTCGCCGACTGCGTCACGACGTCCCGAGCCTTCGGCTCGCCGGCGATGGCGCGCTTGATGGATTCCTTGGTCGCCTCGTAGTTGTACTGCTGGATCTTGGCGTCGTCGGCCGCTTCCCAGTGGATGAACACGCCGACGCAGATGAACAGGTCGTCGGCCTCGTCCTCGGGAATGGTGCCGTCCGCCACGCAGTCGACGACCGCCTTGGCGACGCCGTACTGCGCCGGGCCGAACATCTGGACGGCCTGGCGGGCGTCCTTGATGGTGACCTTGTTGAACAGGATCGTGTTCGGCTTGGCGAGCAGGTTCGGGCTCACCACCGCGAGCAGCGAGGTGAAGCCGTCCTTGTTGTTGGTCAGCGCGTTGACGAACGCAGACTCAGCCGTCGAGCCGCGCGGACCGATGATCAGGTCGATGTGGGCGACTTCGTTGCCGTCGCCGACAAGCGATTCGCCGATGAGGGTCTTGGTGATCTTCGCCATAAAGAAGCATCCTCCCAGGTTGTTCCATGGTGTCGCCGAGAACGCGGACGCGCCGCTCGACCGATGCCCAACTCTATCTTTGCGTCTGCGTTCGGTTGGGGGCCGAACCGGTTGGCCGGATAGCGCCTTGCAAGGACATGCGGGCGCACACTAGTCGCGACCCGCTTCGCATCGCAAGCGGTTCTTAGGGCGAGGACGTGCCTGCGGCGAGGGGCTGCGTGGCCTGCCGGCAACGCTCCGCGTGCAACTCGTGCGGCGCGGCATAATCATGTTGCGATGCACAATCTTGAGCGTAACCTAAGATTCGCCTCCGAGCCCGAGGCGCGGGGGTCGCACACGCGACGCCGTCCGCGCCGCCGTTCGCTCAGGAGCCTTCAATGGACCTTGTCCTGCTTGTGTGTCTCGTCTCCTCGCCGCAAACCTGCCGCGAGGAACGCCTTCTCGTCAGCTACGAACAGACCGATCCGCGCATGTGCATGGCTGGGGCCGTGCCGACCATCGCGGAATGGACGGAAGGCCATCCCGAATGGCAGGTGTCGCGCTGGAAATGCGGCGCTCCGCTCGGATCTCGTCTGACCCGAAACTTTGGCTAGTCGAGGAAGGCCCGCAAACTAAGAGCGCAATTATAAGGAAAGAATAATTTCCTCGAATATAGACGGGAAACTTTCCGCGAATTAATCTTCGGCGTCGCGGCGCGCAGCGCGCTGCGGGAGACGCATGCCGGGCGCCGAGGGCCCACGCGCCAGTCTTGCGCTCGACAAATAACAGAAGGTCCGGACAGGGCCTCGGTGAGGGAGTTCCCAGGGAATGATGTCAGGATTTGTCCGGATGGCGGCGCTCGCAGTCCCGGTCGCGGCCGCTCTCATGGCAAGCGCCCCGGCTGCTGCGGTCGATCTCGCCAAAGGTCGGCAGACGCTGCCGGACCTCGTGCTCGGCGGCGACAACGGTGACGACTACGCCGTGAGCCAGAAGGACTTCGAGCTTGAATCCGGCAAGGCCTATCAGCTCGACATCATCTCCAAGGGCGGCAAAGAATACAAGTTCTTCGCGCCCGAGTTCTTCCGCAATATCTGGATCAACCAGATCGTGATCAATCATCTGGAGATCCACGGACCCGGCGCGCCCCACCATCTCGAATGGGACGACGAGGGCGCAATCCGCCTGGAGTTCGTGGTGATCCGTCCGGGCTCGTTCAAATGGTGGATCGACGGCCTCGAGTCGAAGGGCATGACGGGAGCGATCGTCGCGAAATGACGCATCCGCGCAGCAACTTGAAAGGCCCGGCCGGACGCCTGCTCGCGCTCGGTCTCGTGGCGGCCGCCGCCCTGGCGTGCCCTGAGGCGCGCGCGGACGCCGCCGCCGATTGCGACTCGGGCATCGCGATGATCACGGCGGAATCGGCCAAGGAGCAGCCCGGGCCGGTGGCCGACGCCCTCAAGACCGCGCTCCGGGTCGCCAAACGCGAGAAGGGAGAGCAGGAATATGACGAGTGCCTCGACGCGGTCGAAGACGCACGGAAGGCTCTGAAGAAAAAGTGACGGCGCGCGGGTCGCGTCCACGCGGCGGCGCGCCGTACGAGACGGCCCCGATGATTGCGAACCGAACGCGCCGCAGATTCGACCTCGCTTGCCGAAGGCACACGTGATGTGGCGCCACTCGCTCAGATCTTTGCGGTTCCGGCTCGCCGTGCTGGTGGCGGCCGTCGTGCTGACGACCGGCGCCGCGGCCGCCGCGCTGGTCTGGACGCTCGCGCTCGCCGACGACCATGTGAGCGAGCTGTCCTCCGCCCAGCGCCGGCTCGAGGATCTGTCGGCGATCTCGAGCCGGGTCGGCGACTACGCGCTCGCGGCGCTCCAGACGACGCAGTCGCGCGAACTCCAGACCGATCGCCTGTCGCTGCCGCGCAAGCGCGTGCAGGAAACGATGGCGCGCTTCAGCCAGAACGTGGCGGGCGAAGTGAGCCGTCGCGGGGAGCGCGACGGCGCGATCATCGCCGCCTCGCGCGGGCGGATGCTCGCCCACATGAAGGCGAGCTTCGACGTGCTCGACCGTCAGGTGATGCAGCTTATCCGCGACGCGCGGGAAGGCCAGCCGCAGGCGGCCGATTCGGTCCGGATCGCGCTCGACATGTTCGCGGGAAGCTTCGGCCCGTCGCTCAGCCAGGCGATCGAAGGCGAGCGGGTGGCGGCGCGCGACGCCGAGGCCGCGATGGCGCAGCTGAGGGCGCGGCTCGCCCCGATCGCGACTCTCGCGGTCGTCGCCGCGGCGCTGCTCGCCTTCCTGCTCTACCGCGCGGTCGCCAGCCCCCTTCTGCTGCGTCTGTCGGAGGTCGCGGCCGCGGCCGCCGACATCGCCCGCGGCCGCACAGACATCCGCCTCGCCGTACGCGGCCATGACGAACTCAGCCTGCTGACGACCCGCTTCAACCGCATGGCGCTTCATCTGTCGCGGCGCGAGGCGCGCCTGCTGTCCGCCCAGTCGCGGCTGCAGGAGATCGTCGACGCCCGCACCGCCGAGCTTCGCCGGGCCAATGAGCGGCTGTCCGACACCGATCGCGCGCGGCGACGCTTCTTCACGGATGTGAGCCACGAATTGAGGACGCCGCTCACCGTCATTCTCGGCGAGGCGGACGTGACGCTGCGGGGCAAGCCGGACCGCGAGGATCTCGCCGCAGCGCTAGCGACGATCCGGGTCCGTGCGCGCAGGCTGCACCGGCGCGTCGAGGACCTGCTGCGGGTCGCGCGCTCCGAGAACGGCCAACTTGATCTCGAGTTCGAGCCCATGTCTCTGGCCGAGATCGCCTCCCAGGCGCGGGAGGGCGTCGCCCCCGCGGCCAAGGCGCGGCAGATCGAGATCGTGGCCGACGCTCTCGCCGACGAGATGGTCGAGGCGGACGCCGAATGGATGAGACAGGTGGTGGAAGGACTGATTTCGAACGCAGTGCGGCATTCGTCTCCCGGAAGCGAGATCAGGCTGTCGGTCGCCTCCGGGCCCCAAGGCGCGACGCTCTCGGTCGATGACGACGGCGAAGGCATCCCGGCCGCCGACCTGCCTCATGTGTTCGAGCGCTTCTACCGCGGCGGCGGCGAGAAGGAAGGATCGGGCTTCGGCATCGGCCTCGCGCTCGCGCGCTGGATCGTCGAGCGGCACGGCGGACGCATCGCGATCGACAGCCGCACCGCCGCGCCTGGGCGACGCTCCGGCACCACCGTCTCCATCATTCTTCCTTCGCTGACCCCGCGCGTCGCCATCGGAGCCGGCTCATGACCATCCTGATCGTCGAAGACGACGCCGACATCGGCTCTGTGCTGAGGCGCGGCTTTTCGGCGGAATCCTACGATGTCGAACTGGTGGGCGACGGCGAGCAGGCGCTGGTGGTGGCGACCGGCAAGCCGCTCTGCGCCATCATCCTCGACGTGATGCTGCCGGGCCGCTCCGGGATCGAGGTGTGCCGGGCGCTCCGCGCCGCCGGCCAGACCGCGCCGATCATTATGCTGTCGGCGAAGTCCTCGGTGTCGGAGCGCACCGAGGGCCTGCTGGCCGGCGCCGACGACTATCTCGTCAAGCCGTTCGACTTCGAGGAGCTGCTGGCGCGCGTCAAGGTGCAGGAGATGCGGCGCGAGAACAGCGGCGAGAGCCAGCGGCATCTCGTCGTCGCGCCGCTCAGCCTCGACCTCGAGACGCGGGTCGTCACCACCGACAACGGCTCGACGCGGCTCACCGAGCGCGAGGTCGACCTGCTCGCCCTCCTCATGCGCCACGCCGGCGAACCCTTGAGCCGGGCGGACATCTTCTCCGCCCTCTGGGCGGGGCATGGCGGCGCGTCGCTCAACGTCGTCGACGTCTATATCGGCTATCTGCGCCACAAGCTCGGAGAAGCCGCCCCGGACGGCGGCCGGCTGATCGTCACGGTCCGGGGGCGCGGCTTCATGTTCCAGCCGGGCTGAGCGGATGTGACTTTGGTCGCGGCCTTGGCGCGGCCATCCTCGAAGGTGCATAATGGGGCGATAGAAAAAGGGCTGCGGCCCGCCGGCGCGAGACGCGTCAGGCGCGAGCGCAAGCGCCCCGTGTCATCGAGGAAGGCGTCTTTCATGTCTCTCAGCTTCAGCCGTCTGCGGGCGGCGCCCGTCGCGGCGTCTCTCGTGGCGCTCGCCTTGTCCGGAACGGGCGCCGCGGCCGCGGCGCCGGCCATCGTCGACCTCGTTTTCTACGCGCCGCATTTCGCCAAGGTCGAGAACGGCAGCACCATCACCTACCACTTCGTGCGGCGCGCCGAGGATCCCAAGCTCGAGCCGTCCTTCGAGGACGAGGTCAAGGTGAAGGTCGGCCCGGAGGGCGCCGAGAACTCCGTGATCATCAACGCCTTTACGGGCGCCCGGGCGCTCTCGATGCCGAACATGTCGAAGACCGGCAATCCCGTGATCGTCGCCCTGATGGAGCAGGACGTCACCGAGATGCACAAGCTGCTGGGCGGCAGCCCGTTCTACTTCCGCAACCGCATGCGGCAGGCGATGTCCGGGGAGACGCCGGCGGAGCCGATCAAGCTCGAATATGACGGCAAGATCGTCGACGGCTGGAAGGTCACGCTGAAGCCGTTCGGCGACGACCTGAAGAACCGCGGCAAGCTCGGGGAGTTCGCCGAGCGGACCTACGAGCTCACCTTCTCCGAGGCGGTGCCGGGCGGCCTCTATACGCTGAAGACCGTGACGCCGAAGGCCGGCGGCGCGGGCGCGATCCTCGTCGAGGAGCTGACCGTGAAGGCGCAACCGGTCGCGGCCGCTTCGGGGGAGGCGCCGAAATGATCGTCCGCGCGCTGATCGCGGCCGCCCTGCTGGCGGCTTCCGCCGGCGCGGCGAGCGCAGGCGTCGACGACGACTATCCGACCGCCGAGAAGGCCGACTACATCTTCGCCTGCATGGCCGCGAACGGACAGACGCGCGAATCGCTCGAGCGCTGCTCCTGCTCGATCGACACGATCGCGACGATTCTGCCCTACACGGAGTACGAGGAAGCCGAGACCGTGCTGCGCATGGACAGGGTCGCCGGCCAGGCCTCGGAGCTGTTCCGCACCAGCGCCGATCTGAAGGACAAGGTCGCGAACATGCGCCGCGCGCAGGCCGAAGCCGAGGTCAAGTGCTTCTGAGAGGTGGTGGCTGAACTCCCGGGCTTGGTTCCGGCTCAGGAAACAGAAAGGCCGCCCCGCGGGGGCGGCCTTTCTTCGTTTCGGGACGAAACCGGACCTACTTCGTCTCGGCTTGGGCCGCGTCCTGCTGCAGGTCGGCCGAAAACGCCTTGCCCTGCGTGTCGGTGCCCGTCATGGCGAGCTTGGCGCCGGGCTTCTTGTGGTAGCTGAACTGGATCATCGGGTCCTCGGAGAGCGAGATCCCGCCGTCCATCGCGAACACCGTCTCGTCGCCCTGCTGGACCTCGATGTGGTTGACGAACCACGCCGGGATGTAGGTACGGTCGACCACATTCATCTGCAGGCCCGAATAGTTCGGGTGCCGGATCATCAGCTGCGCGCGGTCGAAGGGGGTCGCTTCCGCAGGGGCGCCGTCCTTGGCGGCGAGGTTTCGGAACCGCGTCTGGCCGATGCGCGCCATCGCCTCGTCCTGGTCCTTGAGCGCAGGCGCCGAGCAGCCCCCGCTCGCCTTCACGAAGCGGCCGTTCATCGCGAGCTCGCCGTCGCTGGTCTCGACCACCGCGCGCACCGTCGAATAGGCGTTGACGCGCAGCCGCGTCGAGATCGCGAACTCTTTGCGCTTCTGTCCGAGCGTGAAGGCGGCGGCGACCGGCGAGGGATTCTCGTCGACCACCAGCGTGACCTTGGAGATGGTGCGCTCGTCGCCCGGCGGCAGGACGACGTCGACGTCGATGGGCACGACTGCGGCGTCCTCCGCGCGGATCGGAGCGCTCATCCTGATGAACGGCGCCTCGGCCTTGATCGGCTTCGCGCCGAACGCCTCTTCCTTGAAGGTCGCGAAGGTCTTGTCGGTGTTGAGCTGCTGGGGCTGCTGCGCGAAGGCCGGCGCGGCCGCGAAGGCGCAGCCGACGAGCGCGGCAAGCGCCGTCGATCGCAGCGCCAAGAGCTTGGACTGCCGTTGGGTCATGAGGATGTCTCCCGAAGCCGCGCTCTTACCGGCGCGTGCAAGCGGCCGCCGGAGGCGGCCTTGTGTCTTCAGTATATGGCGCGCAACCGACCCCGCGCAATGCGGGCGATCCCTCAGCGGACGACGATGATGCGCTTGGCGGCCCGGGTCAGGCCTGTGTAGAGCCATCTGTCGCGGTGCTCGCGGAACGCGAAGCTCTCGTCGAACAGCACGACGTCGTCCCATTGCGAGCCTTGCGCCTTGTGGACGGTCAGCGCGTAGCCATAGTCGAACTCGTCGGAGCGCCTGCGCTGGGCGAAGGGAATGGCCTCCGCCTCGCCCTCGAAGAAGGCGCGCAGCACCGACACCGGGACGGAGCGTTTGGCGCCCTCTTCGTCGGCCAGCAGGTCCATGCGGATCTTCGGCCCGTCGGCGCTTTTCAGGCGCTGCACGATCCAGACGCCGCCGTTGAACAGGCCCTTGCTCTTGTCGTTGCGGAGGCAAACCAGCTTGTCGCCGACGGCGGGGGTGGGGTCGATCAGCCCCTTCAGCTCACGCAGCCGCCCATTGTAGAGCCGGCGGGTGCGGTTGGTGCCGACCAGCACCTGATCGGCCGAGGTGACGTCCTCGGTCGCGATCTCTCGCCGCGAGACGACGCGGCTCTCGCCATAGTCTCCCCGCTCGAGCTCGCGGCCCTCGCGCACCGCGAGCGACATCCGGATGATCGGGTCGTCGGCGGCCTGGCGGTGGACTTCCGTGAGCATCGCGTCGGGCTCCGCGTCGGTGAAGAACCCGCCGCCCTTGACCGGCGGCAGCTGGGCGGGGTCGCCCAGCACCAGCACCTTCTTGCCGAAGGACAGCAGGTCGCGGCCGAGCTCCTCGTCGACCATCGAGCATTCGTCGATGACGATGAGGTCGGCCTCGGCGGCCGCGCCCTGGCGGTTGATGGCGAAGGAGGGGCCTTCTTCGTCGCCGCCGCGCGGACGGTAGATCATCGCGTGGATCGTGGTCGCGCCGGCGCAGCCCTTGGAGCGCATGACGAGCGCGGCCTTGCCCGTATAGGCCCCGAAGGCGACGTCGCCGTCGATGTCCTCGGCGAGGTGCCGGGCGAGGGTGGTCTTGCCCGTGCCGGCGTAGCCGAACAGGCGGAAGACCTGCGCGCGCGGCCGCGCGAGCCAGTCGGCCACGGCCTTCAGTGCGTCGTCCTGCTGGGGCGACCAGCGCATCGGGGCGGAGATCCTTCAGTCGGAGGGGAGGGGCTTCTAGCGCGAATCCGCGATTTGCTCAGCCCGGTAGGGCGCGAACCAGCCGAGCCCGTCCTCGCTGCGGCCGGAGGGGTGATACTCGCAGCCGACAAACCCCTGATAGCCGAGCCTGTCCAGCGCCGCGAACGCCGCTGCGTCGTCGAGTTCGCCGGAGCCTGGTTCGCGGCGGTCGGGGACGCTCGCGACCTGGACGTGGCCGATCAGCGGCATGAGGGCCTCTAGGCCGCGGATCACGTCGCCTCTGAGAATTTGCCGATGGTAGATGTCGAACTGCAGCCGGAGGTTCGGCAGCCTCATGGCCTCGATCAGCTCGGCGGCGCGCTCGAAGCTGTCGAGGAAATAGCCCGGCATGTCGCGGCCGTTGATCGGCTCGATCAGGACGTCGACCCCGAGCGGCCCCGCGCGCTCGCAAGCATAGGCGAGGGCGTCGCGATAGGCGCTGACGGCCGCCTTGTCGCCGGGAGCTGCGAGCCCGGCGAGCGCGTGGAGCCGGGTGGTCCGCGTCGCTTGTGCGTAGCCGAGCGCGCGATCCACGGAGGCGCGGAACTCCGCGGCGCGAGAGGGCAGGGCGGCGAGGCCTCGCTCGCCCGCCGCCCAGTCGCCCGGGGGAAGGTTGAACAGCGCGAGTTCCAGCTTCGACGCGGCCAGCTGCCCGGCGACGGTCTCGGCGGCGTGGTCGTAGGGAAACAGGATCTCGACCGCGCGAAAACCTGCCGCGGAGGCGGCGGCGAAACGCTCCCGAAACGGCCGTTCGGTGAACAGGAAGGAGAGGTTCGCGGCGAAGCGGGGCACGGCGGACTCAGGCGGGGAAAGTCGGGCATCCTAGCTGGAAGGGGCCGGGAGCGGCCACGATTTCTGGAGAAGGAGCCGACTCGGTGAAGCGGTAGGCGCAAAATCCTAGACCGTGATGGGATCGTTAGCCTAGAATAGGAGTCAAATCAGCCATTCCTGGCTACGTTCGTTATTCCGTACGCTGGTGACGTATCCGCTCACATCTTTGCGAGTTTCTCACAGAGCAATAATCACGCGCTCGTCAGCCGTACGTCAGTAATAATAACATTGTCGTTGCCTTATTGGATTGCTCTTCCTCTATCGTAAAATCTCTCTCACGTCATCAGCAAGACGTCAGGCGCAAGGGCGAACGGTCCGGCGATCGGATCCGTGCGCCTTCCTGAAAGAATAGGCCGGAGAAAAGGGAGAAAGACATGAAGAGATACGGAGCGACGGTCGCCCTGGCGGTGGGCGCCACGCTGCTGGCCGCGGGTCCCGCCCTCGCCGTCACGGTCGCTAACGAGACCGACAAGGCGCTCGAGGTCACCGCCGATCTCGGCGCGCAGGAGCCGAAGACCAAGATCGAGCCGGGCAAGTCTGCGAAGCTCGACTGCCCCGAAGGCTGCGAGATCCGGGTCGAGGCGCTCAACAGCTACGGCGTCGCGGCGAAGACCGGCGCGAAGCTCGTGATCAAGGACGGCATGTTGAAGCACGCCGACGCGGCCAAGGCGTCCAAGTAAGGGGCGTTCATCCCTGCGTGAGCGCGGTGTCTGCGACGACGCGCGCGCCCTAGTCTCCAGCCTCCGGCGCCGCGCGCCGGAGGCTTTTCTCGGAGCGCGCGGCCGGTCGGTTTCGCCGAAAGGAGGCCGCGCATGTCGCTCCGACCCGACCGACGCATGGTCCTCGGGGGAGCCGCAGCGAGCGCCGCCCTCGTCGCGTCGCCCCGCGGATTGGCCCAGGGGCCGGACCCGATGGCGAAGACGATCCCGTCGTCCGGCGAGAAGATCCCCGCCGTCGGGCTCGGCACATGGATCACCTTCAATGTCGGCGAGGACGCAGGCCTGCGCGAGGACTGCGTCGGCGTGATGCGGGCCTTTTTTGAGGCCGGCGGCCGGATGATCGATTCGTCGCCGATGTACGGCTCGGCCCAGGCGGTGGTCGGCCACGGCCTGAAGGCGCTGGGCCCGGGCGCGCCTGTGTTCTCCGCCGAAAAGGTCTGGACCTCGTCCGACGGGCCGGCTCAGATCGAGGAGACCCGCCGCCGCTGGGGCGTCCGGCGTTTCGACCTGCTGCAGGTCCACAATCTCCTGAGCTGGGAGAAGCATCTCGAGACGCTTCAGGCCATGAAGCAGTCGGGCAGGGCGCGCTATATCGGGATCACCACTTCGGAGGGGCGGCGTCACCGCGACATCGAGAAGATCGTCGTCGAGCGGCCGCTCGACTTCCTGCAACTCACCTACAATCCGGTCGACCGCGAAGCCGAACAGCGCCTGCTGCCGCTCGCGAAGGAGCGCGGCGTCGCGGTGATCGTGAACCGGCCGTTCCGCCAGGGCGACCTCACGCAGGCGCTCGAAGGGGAAGATTTGCCGGGTTTTGCGGCCGAGATCGGGGCGAAGAGCTGGGCGCAGCTCATTCTGAAATTCATCGTCTCGCACCCGGCCGTCACCTGCGCGATCCCGGCGACGACGAGCGTCGACCATGTCCGCGAGAACCTCGCCGCCGTCTCCGGGGCGATGCCGGACGAGGCGATGCGGGAAAAGATCGCAGAGCGGCTCGCCGACGCCTGATGTCGGAGTGGTGGACTTATCGCCCCTCGGACTTTCTGATGTTCTCGCCGCGCGTCTATGAGCGGCTGATCGAGACCCACAACATGGCGCTCTGGCCTTGGCAGCTCGTCGCGCTGGGCGTCGTGCTGGCCGCGCTCGGGCTCGCCTGGGCGAAGCGGCCGGCGGACGGCCGCTATGCGCTGGCGGGCTTCGGCCTCGGCCTCGTCTGGGTCGCTTGGTCGTTCCTCTGGGGCCGCTACGCCGGGATCAACTGGGTCGCGGCCTACGCCGCCCCGGCCTTCCTGATCGAGGGGCTGGGGCTCGTCGCGCTTGCAGTTTTGTCGAAGGAGCCGCTGCTGCCGCTCCGCAGGGAGCCGGCGTCCATTCTTGCAGCCGTGCTCGTCCTGTTCGCCGCCTTCGCCTATCCGCTGGCCGCGCCGCTGACCGGCCAGCCCTGGCGCGCCTCCGAGGTCGCGGGCGTGATGCCGGACCCCTCGGCGCTCGCGACGCTCGGGCTTGTTGCGCTCGTCCGGAGCCGCGCCGCCGTGCTCGCCCTGACGCCGGTTCCCCTGCTGTGGTCGCTCTATGCGGCCATGACGCTCCGGACGCTCGGCGCGGCCGAAGCCTGGCCGATGGCGGGCGGGATCGCGCTGTTCCTCGCCGCTGCCGCGGCGCGGATGCTCGGGAAACGCCGAACATTCGGGCACTGAGAGACGTCCGTCATGCTGGGACTTGATCCAGGCGCCCATCTCTTCGCCAAGGGGATGGATTGCCGGGTCAAGCCCGGCAATGACGCTCTGGCCTCACCGCTCCGCGTAAAGGTCCGAATAGGTTTCGCGCAGCGCCGCCTTCTGGACCTTGCCCATGGCGTTGCGCGGCAGCTCGTCGACCAGGATCACGCGCTTCGGCTGCTTGAAGCGGGCGAGCCTGTCCTTGAGCGCCGCGAGCACCGCCGCCTCGTCGATCCTGGCTGAGCCGTCGGGCACGACCACGGCCGTGACGCCCTCGCCGAAATCCGGATGCGGCACGCCGATCACCGCGCTCTCCGCGACGCCCGGAAGCAGGTCGATCTCTTCCTCGACCTCCTTCGGATAGACGTTGTAGCCGCCAGAGATCACGAGGTCCTTGCCGCGGCCGACGATCCAGACATAGCCGCGCTCGTCGATCCGGCCGAGGTCGCCAGTGACGAAGAACCCGTCGGCGCGGAATTCGGCCTTGGTCTTCTCCGGCATCCGCCAATAGCCCTTGAAGACGTTCGGCCCCCGCACCTCGATCATGCCGACTTCGCCTTGAGCCAGCGCGGCGCCGGTCTCGGCGTCGGCGATCCGAAGCTCGACGCCCGGCAGCGGAAAGCCGACCGCGCCCGGAATGCGGTCGCCCTCGTAGGGGTTCGAGGTGATCATGTTGGTCTCGGTCATGCCGTAGCGCTCGAGGATCGCGTGGCCGGTCTTCTCCGAAAAGGCGCGATGGGTCTCGGCCAGCAGCGGCGCGGAGCCCGACACGAAGAGCCGCATATGCGCGGTCGCCTCGCGGGTGAGGCCGTCGTGCTGGACGAGCCGGACATAGAAGGTCGGCACGCCCATCAGCACGGTGGCCGACGGCATCGCGCGCATCACTTCGGCCGGGTCGAAGCGCGGCTGGAAGATCATCGAGGCGCCGGAGACCAGCGTCACATTGGTCGCGACGAACAGGCCATGGGTGTGGAAGATCGGCAGCGCGTGGATCAGCCGGTCGGCGCTCGAATAGCGCCAGCACTCCTTCAATGCGCGCGCATTCGACAACAGGTTGTCGTGGGTGAGCATGGCGCCCTTGGAGCGCCCCGTGGTGCCGGAGGTGTAGAGGATGGCCGCGAGATCGTCGGCGCCGCGCGCGACGTCGTCGAAGGGCGCTTCGCCGGCGTCCGCGGCGAGCGACATCAGCGAGCCGCCGCCCTTGTCGTCGAGCGTCTCGATCCGCGCGCCGTGGCGCTCGACGACGGGGCGGAGCGCGGCCTCGGCCGCCAGCGAGACCACCAGCAGCGCGGGCTCCGCGTCGCCGACGAAATAGTCGATCTCGGCCGGCGTGTAGCCGACATTCAGCGGCAGGAACACACCGCCGGCCTGCACGGTCGCGATGTAGAGCAGGAGCGCCTCGGGACTTTTGTCGACCTGAGCGGCGACGCGGTCGCCGGGCGTCAGGCCGAGCCCGACCAGGGCCCGCGCGAGTCCGCCGGCGCGGCTGAAGAATTCGCCATAGGTCCAG
This sequence comes from Hansschlegelia zhihuaiae, assembly GCF_004103825.1. Classification (GTDB taxonomy): domain Bacteria; phylum Pseudomonadota; class Alphaproteobacteria; order Rhizobiales; family Methylopilaceae; genus Methylopila; species Methylopila zhihuaiae. The sequence goes on along the minus strand of NZ_RYFI01000003.1, from coordinate 45,828 downwards.
CGCCGGCCGTCGGAGGTTTCGAGGAACGGCGCTGCGTCGGTCGCTCCGCTCCGGATCGCGGCGATCAGCCAGTTGCTCAAGCGGGCGCTCCCATATTCGGCTCCGCCGCCCCAAGGCGACGCCGACGTTGTTATGGGGCAGGAAGATAACGAGCGCCGCATCCAGCGCATAGGGAGCGGCGGCGATCCGCGGAGTTGGTCGTTTGAGCCGTAGAGCCGATCCACGTTCCAAGGCGTATCTGTCACGACAGGCCGGAAGGAGGGACTCCGATGATCTCACGCCGCATGACGCTGCTGCTCGCCGCGGGGATCGCCTCGCTCTCCGCGCCAGCATCGGCAGGCTATTCGCCCTTCGGCACGGCGAACTTCCGCGCCGCGCTCGAGGCCGGCGGGCCGGTTCTCGTCCACATCGACGCAAGCTGGTGCCCGACCTGCCGGGCCCAGAAGCCGATCCTGGCGAAGCTGCTCTCGCAAAGGGACTTCGCGGGCGTCAGGGCGTTCGCGGTCGACTACGACACGGAGAAGGCCTTCATGCGCGAGATCAGCGCGCCGGACCGCTCGACCATCATCATGTTCAGGAACGGCGGGGAGGCGGCGCGCTCCACCGGCGACACCGCCGAGGAGCGGATCGAGGCGCTGATCAGATCGGCGCTGTGAGCGACTGGGGCGGCCGGCCCCTCAGTGCCGGTCGATCTCGTTCTGCGCGCCTTGCCAGGCCAGGAAATTCCTGCGCGCCTCCTGCACGAACGGGCTGCTGCGCACCGCGCGCATGAAGGCGCGGCCGATCGCACGGCCGGGCTGGCGCATCGGGCGCTCGAACTGGACAAGCAGCACCACGCGGGTCTCGTCCGTCTCGTTCCAGACCTCGTGGAAATAGGTGTCGTCGAAGACGAGGCATTTGCCTTCGCGCCAATGCGCCGTCTGGTCGTGCACGGCCATGCGCACGCTCTTCCAGTCCTTTGGCACCGCGATGCCCAGATGGCAGGTGATCAGGCTCTTGGTCACGCCGCGGTGCCGCGGGATGCGCGCGCCCGGCGCGAGGATCGAGAAGAACGCGCTGTTGAGCCCCGGCGTTTTCGAGACCAGCGCCGCCGTCACCGGGCATTTCTCGCAATTGGCCTCGACCTTGTAGCCGTAGCCGAACAGGAAGAACGACTTCCACTTGCGGTCGGCGCCGAGACGACCATGGTCCGGCGAGATGTCGGGGAGGATCGGTATCTCCTCGCTCTCGAGCACCTTGAAGGCTTCCGCGCGGATCGCCTCCCAATTGGCTTCGAGATCGGCCGTCCAGAGAAACGTCGCGGCGTCGAAGATCGGCGGGTTCCCGACCGCCGACGAGCGCGCCAGGACGCCGTCGAACCAGGGACGGAGCTTCTTGCCCGTCCGGTAGACGAAGCCGCGCTTCGGCTTCGCGGGCTTGAGGTTTGTGGTCGCGATCCCGGCCATGTGCGCCTGCCCCGCACATGCGCCGCATGACCGAATCATGGCGGCGCGTATGGAACTTCCACACAAAATTATATCAACGCACGCGTGGGCACATACGTGTTTCCATGCAGACGCTTAACGGCGCGTCCGCAAGTCGCGGGCGATGGGCTCGGACGTCGCCCGGCCCTCAGGACTTCGTCGCCGGTCCCGTCGCGACGGGGCGGCCGCCCGCGCCCCATTCGGCCCAGGATCCGTCATAGACGCCGTCCAGCTTGCCGCCCACGCTTTCGAGCGCGAGCGCCAGGATCGAGGCCGTGACGCCCGAGCCGCAGGTCGTGACGACCGGTTTCGAGAGGTCGACGCCGGCGGCCTCAAAGGCGCGCCGCAACTCCTCCTCCTCGGCCAGCCGCCCGTCCGGACCGACGATCGCGCCGGAAGGCAGGTTGAGCGAACCGGGAATGTGCCCGGAGGCGAGGCCCGGCCGCGGCTCCGGCGCCTCTCCGCGGAAGCGGGCGGCCGGGCGGGCGTCGAGCACCTGCGCCGAGCCGTTCGCGAGCGTCGCCGCGACGTCGTCCGCGGACTTGGCGGCGCCGACGTCGACGCGGGCCGTAAAGCTCTTTCGCGGGCGCGCCGACGGGCCGCTCTCGGTCGGCCGGCCTTCGGCGAGCCATCTGGGGAAGCCGCCGTCGAGGACGAAGACCTGTCCGACGCCCATCGCCCGGAACGTCCACCACACCCGCGCCGCGGAGAACAGGCCGGCGCCGTCATAGGCCACGACCGTCATGCCGTCGCCGATTCCGAGCTTGCCCACGGCGTCGGAGAACAGCTCGGGGGAGGGCAGCATGTGGGGCAGGCCGGAGGACGTGTCGGCGACCGCGTTGATGTCGAAGAACACGGCGCCCGGGATGTGGCGCTCGAGATATTCGGCCTCGCCGTCGCGCTTCGCGTCGGGCAGGTGCCAGGAGCCGTCGACCGGCACGACGGTCTCGTCGCCGAGCCGGTCGGCGAGCCAGTCGGTCGAGACGAGAGAGGGGTTGGTCACTGCATCACCCTCGCGAGGTCGACCGCGCCCTTGCGCTCGAGCCAGGCCGGGACGGGCAGGTTCTTGGAGCGCAGGAAGGCGGGGTCGAACAGCTTGGACTGGTAGCGCGTGCCGTAGTCGCACAGGATCGTCACGATGGTCTTGCCGGGCCCGAGGTCGCGCGCGAGGCGGATCGCGCCGGCGACGTTCACGCCCGACGATCCGCCGAGGCACAGACCTTCATGCTCCAGCAGGTCGAACACGACCTGCACGGCCACGGCGTCCGGGATCTGGTAGGCGTGGTCGACCTCGAGCCCTTCGAGATTGGCGGTGATCCGGCCCTGTCCGATGCCCTCGGTGATCGAGGAGCCTTCCGACTTCAGCTCGCCGGTCGTGTAATAGCTGTAGAGCGCGGCGCCGGGCGGATCGGCGAGCGCGATCTTGACGTCGGCGGAGCGCTCCTTCAGCGCCATCGCAACGCCCGCGAGCGTGCCGCCGGTGCCGACGGCGGACACGAAGCCGTCGACCTTGCCGTCGAGGTCGTTCCAGATCTCGGGGCCGGTGGTCTCCACATGGGCCTGGCGGTTCGCGACATTGTCGAACTGGTTGGCCCAGACCGCGCCGGCGGCTTCAGTCTTCGCCAGCTCCTCGGCGATCCGGCCCGAGACCTTCACATAGTTGTTCGGGTCCTTGTAAGGCACGGCCGGCACCTCGACGAGCTCCGCGCCGGCGAGCCGCAGCATCGTCTTCTTCTCGTCCGACTGGGTGTCGGGGATCACGATCACGGTGCGATAGCCGAGCGCGTTCGCGACCAGCGCGAGCCCGATGCCGGTGTTGCCCGCCGTGCCCTCGACGATCACGCCGCCGGGCTTCAGCGCGCCGCGCCGCACCGCGTCCTCGATGATGAAGAGCGCCGCGCGGTCCTTCACGGACTGGCCGGGATTCATGAACTCGGCCTTGCCGAGGATCTCGCAGCCGGTCGCCTCCGACGCGCGGACCAGGCGGATGAGCGGCGTGCGGCCGATGGCGTCGACGAGGCCGCTGCGGATGCGCATGGAGAAGGTCCCGGTCTGGAGGGCCGCGAGGCGATGGGCCGGCAACTTAGGAACACGCCTGCGCCGTGGGAAGCGGGGGCCTGACGAAATCCCGTCCGGCAGACGGAATTTCCGGGATGAACACGCGGGCGACGCATGATCTGCGCGCAAGAAATCCGTGGCCGCCTTTCTGCGCCGTGGTCATTCGCGCGCATACACGATCTGGCGGACGTCGATGTTGCCGGACCGGAACCCCGCCTCGCAATAGGCGAGGTAGTATTCCCAGAGCCTTCGGAAGCGCTCGTCGAAGCCGAGTGGCTGGATGGACGGCCATGCGCCGAGGAAGCGCCTGCGCCATTCCGAAAGCGTGGCGGCGTAATCGAGCCCGAAGATCCGTTCGGCCGCGGTGATCAGGCCCGATGCGTCGGCGAGCCGCCTCAGCGCGCCGGGCGAGGGCAGCATGCCGCCCGGGAAGATGTAGCTCTGGATAAAGTCGATATCGCGCCGATAGGCCTCGAAGAAGCGGTCCTGGATGGTGATGACCTGCACGCCCGCGCTCCCGGCTGGCTTCAGGCGGTCGCGCAGCTGGCCGAAATAGGCCGGCCACCATGTCTCGCCCACCGCCTCGAACATCTCGATCGAGACGATCCGGTCATAGGCGCCGCGCTCGTCGCGATAGTCCTGCAGCTTGAACGAGACCCTGTCCGCGAGGCCCTGTTCGAAGATCCGCCGGCGCGCGAAGTCGAGCTGGGCCGGGCTGATCGTCAGGCCGGTGACGCGGCAGCCGATCCGGCTCGCCGCGAAGGCCGCGAAGCCGCCCCAGCCGCTGCCGATTTCGAGCACGTGCTCGCCCTCGCGCATGCCCGTCGCCTGGGCGAGGGCCTCGTACTTTCTGGCCTGTGCGGCCTCGAGGCTCCGCGCGGCGTCGCCCTCGAACAGCGCGGCCGAATAGGTCATCGAAGGGTCGAGCCACTGCTCGTAGAAGGCGTTGCCGAGGTCGTAATGGGCCTCGATGTTGCGCTTGGCGCCCGACCTGGTGTTGCGGCGCAGCCAGTGCCGGGCGTTCTGCCAGGCCCGGAACAGCGGCTTGCCCATCAGGTAGGCGTTGACGTGGTCGGCGTTGGCGCAGAACAGCTCGAGAAAGCCGGGCAGGTCGGGGGTCGTCCACTCGCCGCGCAGATAGCCTTCGGCGACCCCGATGTCGCCGTCAGTCAGGATGCGGCGGGCGAACCGGTGATCGTTCACGATGAACGTCGCCTCGGGTCCGGGCTCGGAGCCGCGGAACAGCAGCCTGCGGTCGTCCGGGAGAATGACGATGAGCTGGCCGGCGGCGAGGCGGGAGGCGATCTGGAGAGCGATCCGGACTTCCAGCGGCAAACCGCTCGTGACGGCCGCCACGGTGTCGGTCGTTACGGGCTGCGCGGCATGAGGCAGGTCGATCGCGCTCATGTCGACATTTTTGCGTCGACACGGGCCGATGTCGAGGTCTGCGGTGGGCGCCAGGCCTGATAGCGAGCGCCGAGCGGCGTTCTTCGACGCCGCCCGGCCGCCTCACGTCCCGTCAGTCAGCCCTTCGCCTTCAACGTCTCGAACGCCGCGAGCGCCCGGTCGCGCGCCGCGCGGTGGTCGACGATCGGCTTCGGGTAGTCCTTCCCGAGCTCGATTCCGGCCTCCTCCAGCGCCTCTCTCGACGCCTCCCAGGGCGCGTGAATCCAGCGCGCGGAGAGCTTTTCGAGCTCCGGCACGAAGGCGCGGACGTAAGTCCCGTCCGGATCGAACTTCGCGCCCTGCAGCGAGGGATTGAAGACGCGGAAGTAAGGCGCGGCGTCCGCGCCGGATCCCGCGATCCACTGCCAGCTCGCGGCGTTGTTGGCGGGATCGGCGTCGACCAGCGTGTCCCAGAACCAGTCCTCGCCGTCCCGCCAGTCGATCAGCAGGTCCTTGATCAGGAAGGAGGCGACGATCATGCGGACCCGGTTGTGGATCCAGCCGGTGGTCCAGAGCTGGCGCATGCCGGCGTCGACGATGGGATAGCCGGTGAGGCCCTTCCGCCAGGCCCGCCGGTGGGCAGGGTCGGGCGTCGGCCACGGGAAATCGTCGAACCGCTCCTGCAAGTTCTTCGTCGCGAGCTCGGGGAAGTGGTGCAGCAGGTGGTAGGAGAACTCCCGCCAGCCGAGCTCCGCGCGGAACTTTTCGACGTCCCTCGCGCTCGCCGAGCCTTCGCTCCGGGCCTGCTCGACCGCGTGCCAGAGCTGGTGCGGGCTGACCTCCCCGAATCGCAAATGCGGCGACATGCGCGAGGTCGCGGGAAGGTCCGGGCGGTCGCGGTTTTCGGCGTAGCCCTTGAGCCCCTCGTCGATGAAAGTCGTGAGCGCCTTGCGCGCGCCGGCCTCGCCGGGCTCCCAGGTTTCGCGGAGCCCGTCCGCCCAGTCAGGCTTCGTCGGTTCGAGGCCAAGCTCGTCGATGCTGTTTCCATTCAGCGCCTTCCCGGCCTTGAGTTTGGCCTTCGTTGGCTTCGGCAAGGGCGCGCGCGGCTCGCCACGCGCCGTCGCGGCGCGCCAGAACGGTGAAAAGACCTTCAGCGCGCCGCCGGATTTCGACCTGACCTCCCATGGCTCGTGCAGCAGGCGGCCGTTGAAGCTCTCGACCTCCAGCCCGTCCTTGCGCAGCCTGTCCTTCAGCTCCGCGTCGATCTTCGTCTCGGCCTCGGCGTAGCGCCGGTTCCACGCCACGCGGCCGACGCCCGCTTCCTCGACGGCCTTCGTCACGACGTCCCGCGACTTTCCGACCCGAATCGCGAGCTGCAGCCCGACCCGGTCGCAGTCCGCCTTCAGGCTCCTGAGCGATTGCGCGAGCCACCAGCGCGACGCGCCGCCCAGCCGGCGCGGGCCGCGGGTCTCCTCGTCGAGCACGTAAAGCGCCGTGACGGGCTCGCCGGACGAGACGGCGGCGTTCAGCGCCGGATTGTCGGCCAGCCGGAGGTCTTCGCGGAACCAGAGAAGGACGCCGGAGGGGCGTGCGGTGCTGGATGTCATCGGGCTTCGGGATGCGAACTTCGAGACAGGCGCCGCGACGCGGGTGGATGGGCCGCCCGGAGAATTGGGGGCTCACCCGCAAGAACGGGCGCGACGCGCGGACGGTTTCAGCGACCATTAGAGGCGCGCGCGAAAAGGGCCGGTCCGTCGCCGGACCGGCCCTTCGAAACTGGCTCCTCGGGCAGGATTCGAACCTGCGACAACTCGATTAACAGTCGAGGGCTCTACCGCTGAGCTACCGAGGAACGGGGAGGCGCGACGGCGCGCGACGCCCGATCCGCGGGCGTATAGCAGATGCCGCTTCCGCATGCCAAGCCGCGTCGCGGGGTATCTGCGCGTTCCCGCGGACAACAGCGCCGCGATGCGCTAACGCTTCCTGCGCCGTTGTCCCGGAAGCGCCATGACCGACCAACCCGCCTCACGACGCGCGATCCTGTTCGTCAACGCCGCCCACGCGCTCGACCATTTCGTGCTGCTGATCTATCCGACGGCGGTGATCGCCATCGCGCGCGAGCAGGCGCTGGACTATGGCGCGCTGATCGGGCTCTCGACCAGCGCGTTCGTCGCTTTCGGGCTGTTCTCGCTGCCTTTCGGCTGGATCGCCGACCGGGTCGGACGGCGCAATCTGCTCGCAATCTTCTTTCTCGGCTGCGGCGCGGCCTGCCTCGGCGTCTCGACCGCCGCGACGCCGCTCGCCTTCGCGCTGTGGCTGCTCGTGCTTGGCGTGTTCTCCGCGATCTACCATCCGATCGGCTCGGCGATGCTGGTCGCGAACGCCACGCGTCTCGGCCGCGCGCTCGGCTGGAACGGCGTGTGGGGCAACATGGGCGCGGCTGCGGCCTCGGGCGTCACGGCGCTGATCGCGGCCCAGGCCGGCTGGCGCGTCGCCTTCGTCGCGCCGGGCCTCGTCTGCCTCGCCGTCGGCGTCGCGTTCCTGCTGCTCGTGCCGTCGGAGCGCGACGCCACGGCTTCGGCCAAGAAGGCGTCGGCGGCCGCCGCGACGCTGGCGCGGCCGGGGGTCATGCTCGCGGTGTTCGCGGTCGCGATCGCGGCCGGCGGCCTCACCTTCAACATCACGACGATCGGCGCGCCCAAGGCGATCGACGAGCGGCTCGGGCTCGCCGTCCCGCTCGCGCTGGTGGGCTCGCTCGCCACCGCGATCTTCGTGTTCGGCGCGCTGACCCAGCTTCTCGTCGGACGACTGGTCGACCGCTTCAGCCTGCCGCAGATCTTCGTGGGCCTGTCGGTCCTGCAGCCGCTGGGCCTCGGCCTCGCGGCGGCCGCGACCGGCGCGCCGATGCTGCTCGGCCTCGCGCTCGCCATGGCGGCGATCTACGGCCAGGTCGTGGTGAACGACGCCATGGTCGCGCGCTACGCCCCGCCGCATCTGCAGGCCAAGGTGTTCGGGGTCCGATATTTCCTCGGCTTCACGGCCGCCGGCTTCGCCGCGCCGCTCATCGCGGCGCTGCATGGCATCGGCGGATTCGCGACGGTCTTCGCGGCCGCAAGCGCATTCGGGGCGGCGATCTTCGGCGCGGCGCTCGTCGTCTGGAGCCTCGGCCGCGTGCGGACGGCGCCGGCCGAGTGAGGGGGTTCGCTGGTCGTGGCCGCCGCCGTGGGCGCCCAAGGCGCGGCCTAATCCGCTATCCACGCCTCCACGCGAGCGATCAGCTCCGGTCCATCTCCGCTTAGATGGATCATCTTCCAGCGGGCCGACTGTCCGGACTCAATCGAGATGTCTGACGGCCGAAGCCGCAGTTCTCGCGCCAGAAACGCTATCACCGCCTTGTTGGCCTCGCCGTCCACCGGAGGGGCGGTCACCTTGATCTGCAGCGCAGCCCGTCCCTCGGCGAGGTTCGCAATGCCGCCGCGGACGGTCCTGCTTGAGCGAGGGGTGAGTTTCACCGCCAGGCGGACGCCATCCGGAACAAGGCAGTATGGACGGCCCGCGCTCAAACCATTTTCCTCGGCCTTGCCCTTGGCCGCTATCCACGATGCAGGCGCACAAGCCGGCGCTTTCGCGAGGCGCGACGGGTCCGCGGCGATTTTCCCGGCTTCACTTATTCATTCTCTCAGCAAGGCATCTAGAGCGGGCTCTGTGAGCTTCTATCAGCGCAATTTTCGTTGGAAGAACTGGCGCTAAGCAGCTGAGAAGAAAAGCTGGAGGCCACGCCCGGAATCGAACCGGGATACAAGGATTTGCAGTCCTCTGCGTAACCACTCCGCCACGTGGCCCCGTGCGACGCGCTTCAGGCCGAAGCCGTCACGTTGTCGAAGATGCGGAATTGGCGGCTCTCCATAGCCCGCGCTCCGACGGCCCGCAACATCCCGATGACGACGCCGCGGCCGGCTTGCCAGCGCGCCGCCCGTCGCGCACAACTCGCCCCGAGGGCGGCTTTCCGCCTGCGCCAGGGTGGACGAGATGACGGATTTCGCGCGGCTGAGGCTCGGCATGGTGGACGGCCAGATCCGCACCGCCGACGTGACCGACCATCGCGTGCTGTCGGCCTTCCTCGCCGTGCCGCGCGAGGAGTTCGTGCCGGAGGCGCGCCGCGGCCTCGCCTATCTCGACGCGCGCGTGCCGCTCGGGCCGGCCGGGCGCGCGACGCTCGAGCCGATGACGCTCGCGCGGCTCGTCCAGCTCGCCGGCGCGCGCGAGCATGAGCGCGTCCTCGTGGTCGGCTGCGGCTATGGCTACGTGGTCGCGCTGTTCCGCGAGCTCGCCGGCCATGTGGTCGGGCTCGAGCAGGATTCCGGCCTCGCAGCGGCGGCGCGGGAGCGCCTCGCCGGCCGGCCGGGGATCGAGATCGTCGAGGGGCCGCTCGCCGAGGGAGCGCCGGCGCAGGCGCCCTTCGACCTGATCTTCTGCGACGGCGCCGTGGCGGACGGGCTCGGCAAGCTCGCAGGCCAGCTCGCCCCAGAAGGCCGCATCGTCGCGCCGGCGGGCGTCGGGCGCGCCACCAAGGCGACGGTGTTCCGCAAGGCCGGGGCAGGCCTCTCCGCCGCGAGCTATTTCGACGCCTACGGCCCGGCGCTTCCGGGCTTCGAGCGCGCCGAGGCCTTCGCGTTCTGATCGGCGCGGATCACGTTTTCGCGCCTGTGGCCGCTTTGCCCCACTGGCTATGACTTTTGACGAACGGGGCCTCGGCCCGTTCCCCCGGAACGCCGGCGGGGCTAGCGTGTCGCGGGGTCGCGTCACGCCGCGCCGTACCGGGGTCTCCCGAGCGGCGACGGGAATCCGGTGAAGATTTCATGCCGACGAGCGTATATTTTCGTCGCGGGGGACGGGCGCTTGTCGCCGCTGCGATAGGGTTCACGTCGGCCTTGACGCCGCTGGCGTCCGCACGCGCCCAGTCGCTCGAACAGTCGCTTGCGCGGGCATATTCGGCCAACCCTACGCTGAACTCCCAGCGCGCCTCCGTCAGGGCGATCGACGAACAGGTTCCGCAGGCGCTGTCGGGCTACCGGCCGGTCATCTCGGCGACTGCCGACATCGGAGCGCTGAAGCAGTCGACCAAGTTGAAGCAGAGCGGAGGGGCCCAAGCCGACCTCAGCGGATTCAATCCCGTCCAGCAGGGGCAGATCGCCCAGCTCCTCCAGGGCGTCGGCGGCAGCACGGGCTCGGGCACGGTCCACCCCCGCGGCGTCGGCGTCAGCGCGCAGCAGACCCTGTTCGACGGGTTTCGCACCTACAACTCGGTCCGCTCGGCGGAGTCCAACATCCTCGGCGCCCGCGAGCAGCTCCGCAACACCGAGCAGAACGTGCTGTTCGACGCCGCCCAGGCCTATATGGACGTGCTGCGCGACTACGCGATCCTCGACGTGCGCAAGAACAACGTCGAGGTGCTGAAGGAGGAGCTCCGCGCCGCGCGCGAGCGCTTCCAGGTCGGCGAGGTGACGCGCACCGACACCGCCCAGGCCGAGGCCGCGGTCGAAGGCGCGAACACCGAGGTCAGCGAGGCGGAAGCGACGCTCAACACCAGCCGCGCCACCTATCGCCAGGTGGTGGGCATGGACATCGGCCGGCCGCGCGCCGCCCGCTCGATCGACCGGCTGCTGCCGAAGAATCTCGGCGCCGCCATCAATCTCAGCCAGGCCCAGCACCCGGCGATCCTCGCGGCGTTCCACGGCGTCGACGCAGCGACCCTGCAGATCCGCGTGTTCGAGGCGGATCTCTATCCGCAGGTCGGGCTCGAAGCGGCGTTCCAGCGGCGCTGGGACGACAGCGTCCAGCAGGAAGGGCGCACCACCTCCAGCTCGATCGTCGGCCGGCTCACGATCCCGATCTATCAGGGCGGCTCGGAATATTCGCGCGTCCGGCAGGCCAAGGAGACCGCGGGCCAGCGCAGGCTCGAGGCCGACATCTCGCGCGACCAGGTGCGTCAGGCGGTCGTTTCGGCCTGGGGCAACGTGCAGGCGGCGACGGCGCAGATCGCCTCCGCTCAGGCCCAGATCGAGGCCAACCAGGTGGCGCTCAACGGCGTTCGCGAAGAGGCCAAGGTTGGCCAGCGCACCACGCTCGACGTGCTGAACGCCCAGCAGGCGGTGCTCGATTCGCGCCAGACGCTGATCGTTGCTCAGCGCGACCGGGTGGTGGCGTCCTTCGCGCTGCTCTCCGCCGTCGGCTGGCTCACGGCCGAGAAGCTCGGCCTCGGCGTCGCGCGCTACGACGCCAACGTGCATTACGAGCAGGTCCGCGACAAATGGATCGGCCTGCGCACGCCGGACGGCCGCTGAGCGGTTTCTGACCTCAAGCGTCTGTGGGAGATCGCGGCGCCGCGCTTGTCCCATGGCGTTCCGGTGCAATACTCCCCGCCACGAGGGGCCGGCGTCCTCGAGCGATTCGTGAGCCCGACCGACGGGTTCGCGCTTGCGGCGGTCCTCGGAAAAAGCGCGGGGAGCGGATGAGCGCCACGGCCAAGGCTCAAGAACCCACCATGGAGGAGATCTTGGCGTCGATCCGCCGAATCATCTCCGACGACGATCCAGCCGCAGCCAAGGGGAGCGCCAAAGGCGCCGCCGCGAAGCCTGCGCCGGAACCGGCGCCGGAGCCCGCCCAGGACCTCGGTCAGGACGACATCGACGCGATGTTCGCGGCGATGGACGCCGCCCCGCAGCCGGCTCCCGAGCCGAAAGAGGCCGTAGGCATCGAGGACGACCTCGACGTGCTCGAACTGACCGACGAGGTGGTCGAGGCCCCGGCGCCTCAGCCCGAGCCTCTCAGGGCCGCGCCGCCGCCGCCCCCTCCGCCGCCGCAGCAGGCCGCGCCGTCCTTCGCCTCCTCACTGCCGGTCGCGGCGGACCGGCTGCTCTCGCCCAACGCCGACGAGGCGGTGCAGAACGCCTTCGGGAACCTCGCGCACACGATTCTCGCCGGCAACGCCCGCACGCTCGACGACATCGTGCGCGAGATGCTGCGCCCGATGCTGCGCGCCTGGCTCGACGACAACCTGCCGCCGCTGGTCGAGCGGCTGGTGCGTCAGGAGATTGAGCGGGTCGCGCGCGGCGGCCGCTGAAGCCTTCATAGAACCGTCATCTCTGATGGGGCGGCGGCCGCCGAGCCGGGATCGCCGCCGAACCAGCGCTAGAATCTGCGGACGATCCCGGCTCTCGCTTACGCTCGGCCGGGATGACGCTTATGTCCCGCCCTTGACGCCCGCGGCGCGCTTCGCTTGATGGGCGGCCCTGACGCCTGAGAGGCTGGCGTCTCGCCGCCCGGACAGCCTGAACGCCCATGCTCGACAAGACCTATTCGCCGGCCGACATCGAGGCCCGGATCGCGGCCCGCTGGGACGAGGCGGGAGCGTTTCGCGCGGGCGCGGGCGCAAAGCCCGGCGCGAAGCCGTTCTCGATCGTCATCCCGCCGCCGAACGTCACCGGCTCGCTCCATATGGGGCACGCGCTCAACAACACGCTGCAGGACGTGCTCGCGCGCTTCGAGCGCATGCGCGGCCGCGACGTGCTGTGGCAGCCCGGCATGGACCATGCCGGCATCGCGACGCAGATGGTCGTCGAGCGCCAGCTGATGGAGCGCCAGGAGCCTGGCCGCCGCGACATGGGCCGCGAGAAATTCGTCGAACGCGTCTGGGAGTGGAAGGCCGAGTCGGGCGGCCGCATCTTCTCGCAGCTCAAGCGTCTCGGCGCCTCCGCCGACTGGTCGCGCGAGCGCTTCACCATGGACGAGGGGCTGTCGCGCGCCGTGGTGAAGCTGTTCGTCCGGCTGCATCGCGACGGGCTGATCTACCGCGACAAGCGGCTGGTGAACTGGGACCCGAAGCTGCAGACCGCGATCTCGGACATCGAGGTGCAGTCGGTCGAGACCAAGGGACATCTCTGGCATCTTCGCTACCCGATCGAGGGCTCCGACGAGTCGATCGTGGTCGCCACCACGCGGCCCGAGACGATGCTCGGCGACGCGGGCGTGGCGGTTCATCCGGAAGACGAGCGCTATCGCCATCTCGTCGGCAGGCACGTCATCCTGCCGCTGGTCGGTCGGCGCATCCCGATCGTCGCTGACGAATATTCCGATCCCGAGAAGGGCACGGGCGCGGTCAAGATCACGCCGGCCCACGACTTCAACGATTTCGAGGTTGGCAAGCGGCACGGCCTGCCGCTGATCAACGTGCTGAGCCCTGAAGGGACGCTTGCCGTCGTCGGCAACGAGGCCTTCCTCGACGGCGTGCCGGCGTCGTCCGATCTCGACCTCGTTCTTGAGATGGACGGGATCGACCGCGCGGAGGCCCGCAAGCAGGTGCTGGCGCTGCTCGAGGAGCGCGGCCTGATGCTGGAGGCCGAGCCGCATCTCCACCAGGTGCCGCATGGCGACCGCTCGGGCGTCGTGATCGAGCCGTTCCTGACCGACCAGTGGTATGTCGACGCCAAGACGCTCGCGGTCGAGGCGATGGCCGCGGTGCGCGACGGCCGCACCAAGTTCACGCCGCAGAACTGGTCCAAGACCTACTTCGACTGGATGGAGAACATCCAGCCCTGGTGCGTGTCGCGCCAGCTCTGGTGGGGCCACCAGATCCCGGCATGGTTCGGGCCGGACGGCGAGATCTTCGTCGAGGAGAGCGAGGCGGAAGCACGCGCCGCCGCCGAGCGTCATTACGGCGCGCCGACGGCGCTGACCCGCGACGAGGACGTGCTTGACACCTGGTTCTCGTCCGCGCTCTGGCCGTTCTCGACCATGGGCTGGCCGGACGAGACGCCCGAGCTCGCCAGATATTATCCGACCTCCGTGCTGATCACCGGCTTCGACATCATTTTCTTCTGGGTCGCCAGGATGATGATGATGGGTCTTTATGTGACGAAGGAGGTTCCCTTCGCCGACGTCTACATCCACGCCCTCGTCCGCGACGAGAAGGGCGCCAAGATGTCGAAGTCGAAGGGCAACGTCATCGACCCGATCGACCTCGTCGACCAGTACGGCGCCGACGCGTTGCGCTTCACGCTCGCGGCGATGGCCGCGCAGGGCCGCGACATCAAGCTCGCGACCGCGCGCGTCGAGGGCTACCGCAACTTCGCGACCAAGCTTTGGAACGCCTCGCGCTTCGCCGAAATGAACGGCGCGACGCCGGTCGCCGGATTCGATCCGAAGTCCGCCAAGGCGACGCTCAACCGCTGGATCCTGGGCGAGGCCGCCAAGGCCGCGGCCGAGACCACGACGGCGCTCGAAGCGTACCGCTTCAACGACGCCGCCGCCGCCGTCTACCGCTTCGTCTGGAACGTCGTCTGCGACTGGTATGTCGAGCTGGCGAAACCCGTGCTTCAGGGGGAGGGCGATCCCGCCGAGGCCGAGGAGACCCGCGCGACGCTCGCTTTCGTCCTCGACGTCTCGGCCAAGCTGCTGCACCCGTTCATGCCCTTCGTCACCGAGGAGCTGTGGGCCGCGCGGGCGGGCGAGGGGGGGCGCGACGAGCTTCTCATCCTGTCGTCCTGGCCGGCCCTCGAAGGTCTCGGCGACCCCGACGCCGAGAGCGAGATCGGCTGGCTGGTCGACCTCGTCACCGAGCTGCGCTCGGCGCGCGCCGAGATGGGCGTGCCGGTCGCGGCCAGCCTGCCGCTCGTGGTCGTGACCGAGGACGCTGCGCTGCGCGCACGCGCCGCGCGCGCCGCCCCGACGCTCGCCCGCATCGCCCGCGTGCCGGACGTCTCCTTCGCCGACCATCCGCCCAGGGGCGCGATCCAGCTTATCGTGCGCGGCCAGGTTGTCGCCGTGCCGCTCGAAGGCGTGGTCGACATCGCGGCCGAGAGGGAGCGGCTGTCGCGCGAGCGCGACAAGACTGTGGGCGAGATCCGCCGCATCGACGGTAAGCTGTCGAACGAGAGCTTCGTGGCGCGCGCGCCCGAGGAGGTCGTCGAGGGCGAGCGGGAGAAGCGCGCGGCCTATGAGTCGCGGCTCGCGAAGGTCGACGCGGCGCTAAGGCAGCTCGGCTGAGACCGGGCGTCGGCGCGCCGGACCACGTGTCCCATCGCATCCGCCGCCCGGCGCGCTACCTTCGTCGCAGAGGGCCAGTCGGAGTTTCACCGTAAAGATGCTTACTCGCCGAGACGCCGTGGCGCTGATCGGGACCGGCGCCGGAGGCGCGCTGGCGCCGTCGCTTGTCCAGGCGCAGGACGGGCCGAAGCCCGATGCGCCGCCGGCCGCCGACCCTGCCCGCGAAGGCCGCAAGGTGTTCGACCACGGCGTGGTGATCGAGCGCGCCCGCCAGCTGTCGCTGCAGCCCCACGACGCCGCCCGGCAGCCGCTGCCGCCCGCCCTCGACCAGCTCTCCTTCGACGCCTTCCGCGCGATTCGCTTCAAGCGCGACAAGGCGTTCTTCGGCGGTTCGAAGAGCGGCTTCCGGATGGAGCTGTTCCACCGCGGCTTCCTCTACAAGACGCCGGTCGTCGTGAATCTTGTGCGCGAGGGCGTGCCGGCGCCGATCCCCTATGACGCCTCGCTGTTCGACTTCGGTGAGACCAAGCTCGAGGGCCGGCTGCCGGTCGATTTCGGCTTCGCGGGCATCCGGCTGCTCTATCCGCTCAACAAGCCGACCGTGATGGACGAGCTCGCGGTCTATCTCGGCGCGAGCTATTTTCGCTTTCTCAGCCAGGGCCAGCATTACGGCATCTCGGCGCGCGGGATCTCGGTCGGCACCGGCGGCGACCAGCCGGAGGAGTTCCCGGACTTCCGCGAGCTCTGGATCGAGGAGCCGGCGGCGGACGCCGCCGAGATCGTCGTCCACGCCCTGCTCGACGGGCCGTCGCTCACCGGCGCCTACCGGATGGTGATCACGCCGGGCGACGAGACCAGTGTCGCGGTCGGCTCGACGCTGTTCCCGCGCGTCGACATCCCCGCGCTCGGCGTCGCGCCGCTCACCTCGATGTTCTTCTACGGCGAGAACGACCGCGCAAATTACCGCGGCTTCCGCCCCGAGGTGCACGATTCCGACGGCCTGCTGATCAAGACCAGTTCGGGCGAATGGACCTGGCGGCCGCTCGTCAACCCGCCGGCGCTGAAGCGCAGCGCCTTTCCGGAGCCCGCCGTCCAGGCCTTCGGCCTGCTGCAGCGCGACCGGCTGTTCGAGCACTATCAGGACCTCGAGGTCCGCTATGACCTCAGGCCGAGCTACTGGATCGAGCGGCAGGGCGATTGGGGCGCCGGCGGCGTCCAGCTCGTGGAGATCCCGACCGACAACGAGACCTTCGACAACGTCGTGGCCTTCTGGCGTCCCGACGCCGCGCCGAAGGCCGGCGAAACGCTGCGCTACTCCTATCTCATCCGCTCGCTGAAGCTCGCCGAGCGGCTGACCCCGAAGGCGAGGGCGATCCACACTTTCGTGACCGAGGCCCGCGCCTCGGGCGACCCCAATCCCGGACCCGCCCATGTCCGGCGCTTCATCGTCGATTTCGCGGGCGGCGAGCTCGACTACTGGCTCGGCGAGCCGAAGCGCGTCGTCACCGAGACCGGCGCCACCGCCGGCCGGATCGACGCGGCCTATGTGGTGCCCAATCCCGAGATCGGCGGCTTCCGCCTGTTCGTCGACCACGCGCTCGACCAGCCCGGCGCCGAGGCCCAGCTTCGCGCGGTGCTGAAGGCCGGCGGCAGGACGCTGACCGAGACCTGGGTGTTTCCGTGGAAGCGCGAGGGGTGAGGGCGCTTTGACAACCGCCCGGCGTCCATCGATCTTGGCCCGCCGCTGAGTGAGAAGCCGGGCGAGGGCCGCGTTGGACGTTCTCTTCATTCACAACAACTTCCCCGGCCAGTTCGTCCATGTGAGCCAGGCCTTCGCGCGCCGCCCGGGCGTGCGGGTCCTCGCGGTCGGAGGTCCGACGGCCAAGGTCCGGCCCAAGGTCGCGCTCGCGGCCTACCGCATCCCCGAGAACCTGCCGAAGGCCGGCCATCCGCTCACCGAGCGCTTCAACAGCGACGTCATCCGCGGCGAACTCGCGGCCGGCGCGATGCAGCGGCTGAAGAAGGAGACGGGCTGCGACCCGGCGCTCGTGGTCGGCCATTCGGGCTGGGGCGAGACGCTGTTCGCGCGCGACCTGTTTCCCAACGCCAAGCACGTGACCTTCTGCGAGTTCTTCTACAACGCGAAGGGCTCCGACGTCGGCTTCGACCCGGAGTTTCCCGAAGCCGGACTGCGGACGGCGCTTCGCGTCCGCGCCAAGAACGCCGGGATGCTGACCGCGCTCGCAGCCTCAGACCTCGGCCTGTCGCCGACCGAATGGCAGAAGCGCCAGCACCCCGAATTCCTGTGGGATCGCATCAAGGTGGTGCATGACGGGATCGACACCGTCGCGGCCGCGCCCAAGCCGAACGCCCGCTTCGAGGTGCCGGGGACCAAGCTCGTCCTGCGGCCGCGCGACGAGGTCATCACCTTCGTCAACCGCCAGCTCGAGCCCTATCGCGGCTACCACGTCTTCATGCGGGCGCTGCCCGAGATCCTGAAGCGGCGGCCCGAAGCGCATGTGCTGATCGTCGGCGGCGACGGGGTGTCGTACGGCCGGAAGGCGCCGGACGGCCAGAGCTGGAAGGAGATCTATCTCAACGAGGTGAAGGACCGGCTCGACATGAGCCGCGTGCATTTCCTCGGCCAGATCCCGAAATCCGACTTCATCTCGATGCTGCAGGTCTCGTCGGCCCACGTCTACCTGACCTATCCCTTCGTGCTGTCCTGGTCGCTGCTCGAGGCGATGGCGGCCGAATGCCTGATCGTCGCGTCGGGCACGCCGCCGGTGCGCGAGGTTATCGAGGACGGGGTGACGGGCCGGCTGTTCGACTTCTTCGACGTCGACGGTCTTTCGGAGCTTGTCGTCCAGACCCTCGCCGAACGGGAGAGCCTCGGCGCAATCCGCCGCGCCGCCCGCGAATTTGCGGTGGCCAATTACGACCTCGGCCGGGTCTGCCTGCCGCGCCAGATGGCGATCTTCGACGGCCTGCTCGGCGCCGCCCGCGCCAGGCCCGCGCCCCAGCCGGCCTGATCCGGCCGGCCGCATCAAAACGGCGCTTGAGGGCCGACGGCTCTGCGTGCTTCGAGACGCCCGCCGACGGCGGGCTCCTCAGCATGAGGAGCGGGGGAGGATGCCAAAGCACATATATTCCTCATGCTGAGGAGCGGCCCGAAGGGACGTGTCTCGAAGCACGCAGCACATCCCTGCAGTCCCTCTCGACGCGCTTGGTCGGTCCAGACCAGTGGCGCCGGCGCAACAGCGCGTGACGGTCACGGGGCTCCTCACCCAAACGGGTCAATTCGCCGCCATTGCGCCACAAAGGAGAGGCTAGAACGTCTGTAACCTGCTGAAAGACTACGCGATCTTAGTTAATGCCGGTCGGGGGGCCGGGGCGTTCCTAAATCAGCAGGAACGAGTGCGTTCAGGCGTCGCCGCGGCGGCCTCGGGGGAGGTCGCAGCCGCAGCTTCCGGAGCGCCCCGTTGGGAGCGTCGCAGGAGGCTGTTCGCCTCCGAGGGGTGCGTATCGGAAATGGACGCCAGATCGATCGATAAGTCGAAATTGCCGAGCCGGCACGTCACGGAGGGGCCGGCCCGCGCGCCGCACCGCTCCTATCTCTACGCGATGGGGCTGACCAAGTCCCAGATCCACCAGCCGCTGGTCGGCGTCGCGTCCTGCTGGAACGAGGCCGCTCCCTGCAACATCTCGCTGATGCGCCAGGCGCAGGCGGTGAAGAAGGGCGTCGCGGCGGCCAACGGCACGCCGCGCGAGTTCTGCACCATCACGGTGACGGACGGCATCGCGATGGGCCACGAGGGCATGAAGTCCTCGCTCGCCTCCCGCGAGGTGATCGCCGACAGCGTCGAGCTGACCATGCGCGGCCATTGCTACGACGCGCTGGTCGGCCTCGCGGGCTGCGACAAGTCGCTGCCCGGCATGATGATGGCGATGATCCGCCTCAACGTGCCGTCGATCTTCATCTATGGCGGCTCGATCCTGCCCGGCACGTTCCGCGGTCAGCAGGTCACCGTGCAGGACATGTTCGAGGCGGTCGGGAAGCACTCGGTCGGCCAGATGTCCGACGAGGACCTCGACGAGATCGAGCAGGTCGCGTGCCCCTCGGCCGGGGCCTGTGGCGCGCAGTTCACCGCCAACACCATGGCGACGGTGTCCGAGGCGATCGGCCTCGCGCTGCCCTATTCGGCCGGCGCGCCCGCGCCCTACGAGATCCGCGACAGGTTCTGCATGACGGCGGGCGAGAAGGTGATGGAGCTCATCGCCCGGAACCTCCGGCCACGCGACATCGTCACCCGCAAAGCGCTTGAGAACGCCGCGACTGTGGTGGCGGCCTCGGGCGGCTCGACCAACGCTGCGCTCCATCTGCCCGCCATGGCCCACGAGGCCGGCATCGAGTTCGACCTGTTCGACGTCGCCGAGATCTTCCGGCGCACGCCCTATGTCGCGGACCTGAAGCCCGGCGGCCGCTACGTCGCCAAGGACCTGTTCGAGGTCGGCGGCGTGCCGCTGCTCATGAAGACGCTGCTCGACCACGGCTATCTGCATGGCGACTGCGTCACCGTCACGGGCCGCACGATCGCCGAGAACCTCCAGTCGGTGCGCTGGAACCCGCATCAGGACGTCGTGCTGCCTGCGGACAAGCCGCTGACGTTGACCGGCGGCGTCGTCGGGCTCAAGGGCAATCTCGCGCCGGACGGCGCGATCGTGAAGGTCGCGGGGCTGAAGAATCAGCAGTTCCGTGGCCCGGCCCGCTGCTTCGACAATGAGGAGGCGTGCTTCGAGGCGGTCTCCAGGCGCGACTACAAGGAAGGCGAGGTCCTGGTCATCCGCTATGAGGGGCCGCGAGGCGGCCCCGGCATGCGCGAGATGCTGGCGACCACCGCGGCGCTCTACGGCCAGGGGATGGGCGACAAGGTCGCGCTCATCACCGACGGCCGGTTCTCGGGCGCGACGCGCGGCTTCTGCATCGGCCATGTCGGGCCGGAGGCCGCGGTCGGCGGTCCGATCGGCCTGCTCAAGGACGGCGACGTCATCGCGATCGACGCGGTCGCCGGGACCATCGAGGTCGAGCTCTCGGACGAGGAGCTCGACGCCCGCCGCCAGGCCTGGACGCCCCGCGACCATGGCTTCGGCTCGGGGGCTCTCTGGAAATATGCGCAAGGGGTGGGACCGGCCCGTCAGGGCGCCGTCACCCATCCCGGGGCGAAGTCCGAACGGCGCGCCTATGCGGATGTGTAACCCCATAGCGGCGTTCGCGCTGGCGGGCTTCGCGGCCTTCGCGGCCGCGACCGCCGCCTGCGCCTTCGAGGGCTCGACCAAGAAGGAGCAGCCCTCGCCGTTCCAGGCGTTCCAGACCGGCGCCCGCGCCTATATGGCGGGCGACAAGGCGACGGCCGTCACCTCGCTGCTCGACGCCGCCAAGCGCGGCCACGCCATGGCGCAGTGGAAGCTCGGCCGGATGTACGCCGAAGGCGACGGCGTCGAGAAGGACGACGTCAAGGCGTTCGACTACTTCAGCCAAGTCGCGAACGCCCATGCCGACGACTCGCCCGACACGGTGCAGTCGCGTTTCGTCGCCAACGCCTTCGTGGCGCTCGGCAACTACTATCTCGACGGGATCGCGGGCAGCCCGATCCGGGCCGACCAGGCGCGCGCCAGGGAGATGTTCTCCTACGCCGCCTCCTATTTCGGCGACCCGGACGCCCAATACAATCTCGCCCGCATGTATCTGGACGGACCGAGCAACAAGGACGCCCGACAGGCCGCCCGCTGGCTCGGGCTCGCGGCCAATAAGGGCCAGCGCGAGGCCCAGGCCGTGCTCGGCCACATGCTGTTCAACGGCATCGAGGTGCCGAAACAGTCGGCCCGCGGGCTGATGTGGCTGACCCTCGCCAACGCGGCGGCGGGCTCCGGCGACAAATGGATCCGCGACCTCTACGACGAGGCGAGGGCAAACGCTTCCGCAGAGGTGCAGGCCAAGGCCGACGACTACGTCTCGGCCTGGAACAAGGACCGGGACTGAGTATGACGGCCCGGCGGTGGAAGCCGCCGGGGCCTCCCATATACTCCTCCGGGAAGGCGCCTGACCGCGCCGAGACGGACGCTCCATGAGACGGTTCCTCGCCTCCGCCCTGCTCTTGGCGTCCGCCGCCGCAGCGCCCGCGCGCGCCGATCCGCCCCAGCCGCCCCTTCCCGCGCCCTTCGCGACCCGTTCGGTCAGCAATTTCTCCGAGAAGGTCCCCTGGCCGGACGGCCGGACGCCGAAGGCCGACGGGCCGTTCGAGGTGACGCTGTTCGCCGATGGGCTCGACCATCCCCGCTGGCTGCTCGAGCTGCCGAACGGCGACGTGCTGGCGAGCGAGGCCCGCAGCAACGAGCCGGGCGTGGGCCGGGTCATGCTGCTGCGCGACCAGGACGGCGACGGCCTGGCGGAGACGAAGGAGGTCTTCCTCACCAACGAGGCGGGCACGCTGAACCAGCCCTTCGGCATGGCGCTTCTCGGGCGCGATCTCTACGTGGCCGCGACCGACGGCGTGTGGCGCTATCCCTATCGCCGGGGCGCGACCTCGGTCGACCCGCGCAGCGGCGAAAAGGTCCTCGACCTGCCGGCCGACGGCTACAACAATCACTACACCCGCAACGTCTTCCCGAGCCGGGACAGGCGCCGGCTCTACGTGACGGTCGGCTCGTCGACCAATGTCGACGAGGAGCGGCTGGACGAGAAGGACCCGCGCCGCGCCGCCGTCCTCGAATTCGATATTGCGACGCGTAAGAGCCGCGTCTTCGCGAGCGGCCTCCGCAACCCGAACGGGCTCGACTGGAACCCGGTCACGGGTAAGCTCTGGGCCGCGGTCAATGAGCGCGACAGGCTGGGCGACGACCTCGTGCCGGACTTCGTCACGAGCCTGAAGCGGGGCGGGTTCTACGGCTGGCCCTATTATTATTTCGGCGACTATCCGGACCCACGGAAGGCCGGCGAGCGGCCGGACCTCGCAAAAAAGTCGCTCGTTCCGGACCTGGCGGTCGGCGCCCACACGGCGACGCTCGGCCTCGCCTTCTATACGGGGAGCGCCTTTCCCGAGCGCTACCGCAACGGGCTGTTCATCGCCCAGCACGGCTCGTGGAACCGCTCCAGGGCCGCGGGCTACCGGGTCGCCTTCGTGCCTTTCGACCCGAACGGCAACGTCGCCGGTCCTGCGCAGCCCTTCCTCACGGGCTTCCTCTCCGACCGCAACGACCTGACCGCGAACGGCCGCCCGGTCTGCGTGATCATGGCGCGGGAGGGTTCGCTGCTGGTCTCGGATGACGTCGGCGACCGCGTCTGGCGGGTGCGGCAGAAGGGCAGGGACGACGGGCGGCCGTCTCTCGGCGGGCTCATGCTGGTCGATGCGGAGCGCGACCGGCCGATCTATCCGCTGGTCGACGGCGCGACGCTCGATCCGGCGAAGCTCAGGACGTCGCGCCTCGACGTCGTCGCGTCTCCCGACGGCCCGGTCGGGAGCGTCAGGTTCGAGATCGACGGTAAGGAGGACCGGGTCGCGAACGAGCCGCCCTTCACGATCG
>NZ_RYFI01000003.1:14001-23249 GCF_004103825.1 Hansschlegelia zhihuaiae | reverse complement strand
GGGGGGGGGGGGGGGCGCCCGCCTCAACTACGGCGGCTGGACGCCGGAGCCGGGCGCGCATCGTCTGGTCGCGACGCCGTTCAGCGGGCCGGACGCCACCGGCGAGGCGGGCAAGCCGCTGACCGTCGACTTCACGATGGACTGAGCGTCAGGCCGCGAGCTCGATCACCACGGGCACGTGGTCGGAGGGACGCTCCCAGCTCCGGACGTGACGGTCGACCCTGACCGCGAGCAGGCGGTCGGCGGCCTGCGGCGACAACAGCAGATGGTCGATCCGGATGCCGTGGTCCTTCTGCCAGGCGCCGGCCTGATAGTCCCAGAAGGTGTAGACGCCGCCGTTCTCGTCCGCGGCCCTCAGCGCGTCGGTGAGGCCGAGCGCGATCAGCCGCCGCCAGGCCGCCCGCGTCTCGGGCAGGAAGAGCGCGTCATCGACCCAGGCGTCGGGGCGTTTGGCGTCCTTGGGGGCGGGAATGACGTTGAAGTCGCCGGCCAGCACGAAAGCCTCCTCGAGCGCGAGACGTTCGGCGGCGTGGCGCCGGAGGCGCTCCATCCAGCCGAGCTTGTAGTCGTATTTCGGGCCGGGCGCCGGGTTGCCGTTCGGCAGGTAGATGCAGCCCACGCGGACCGCGCCGCGGTCGGTCGAGACCACGACTTCGACATAGCGGGCGTGCTCGTCGGCGTCGTCGCCGGGCAGCCGCATCACCACGTCCTCGATCGGCGCGCGCGAGAGGATCGCGACGCCGTTGTAGGATTTCTGCCCATGGACCGCGACGTTGTAGCCGAGCGCCTCGATCTCGGCCCTCGGGAAGGCCTCGTCGACGCATTTGATCTCCTGCAGGCAGACGAGATCGGGCCTCGCTTCCTGCAGCCACCGCGTCGCGAGGTCGATGCGCGACTTGATCGAATTGACGTTCCAGGTGGCGATCAGCACGGGCGGCCTCCGCTGCGGCGGCGCGACCCTAGGCCGGCCGAGGCGCAGAAAAAAGGGCCGTCCGCACGAAGCGAACGGCCCAAGTCTAGGGAGGAAACGCCCAAGAGGGCTGCGACGGCGATACGCAACCCGCCGTCACGGGGTGCAAAATGGCGATGAGTTGTGTGTTTTCCAAGGCAGCTCAGGGCATGGCTGGCATGCAAGAGGCCTTGTGTCTTTCGCGCAACAGACGGTCAGACCGAAAAGCTCGTGCCGCAGCCGCATGACGCGGTCGCGTTCGGGTTGGTGATCTTGAACGCCGCTCCGATCAGTTCGTCGACGAAATCGATCTGCGAGCCGGCGAGATAGGGCAGGGAGACCGGGTCGATCAGCACCGTCGCGCCGTCCCGCGCGATCACGAGGTCGTCGTCCTGCTGGCTCACGTCAAAGCCGAAATCGTACTGGAAGCCCGAGCAGCCGCCGCCGAGCACGCTGACGCGCAGCTTGGTGCCGGGCGCCTCGTCGGCGAGGATCTCGCTGATCCGCGCCGCGGCGCGGTCCGTGACGGTCACTTGGCTCTCGGTCACTTGGGTCTCGGTCATCGGGACGACGTCCAATTCCGTTACATTCTTCGCCCAAAGAGGTAAGCACGGCCGCGGCGGCGGTCAACGAGACGCAGGCGGGCTTTCGGCCGGCCGTCGCGGGAGCCGCCATGGACGTCGCGGACTGGATCGACCGTCGCCGCGCGCCCTATGCGGCGGACCCGAAGGCGACCCGCGGCCGCGCGCGTCCCGAGCCGCCGAGCCCGACCCGCACCGAGTTCCAGCGCGACCGCGACCGGGTGCTGCATTCGACGGCGTTCCGGCGCCTCAAGCACAAGACGCAGGTCTTCGTCTATCACGAGGGCGACCATTACCGGACGCGTCTCACACACACGCTCGAAGTCTCGCAGATCGCGCGCTCGATCGCCCGCGCGCTCGGGCTCGACGAGGACCTCGCCGAGACGGTCGCGCTCGCGCATGACATCGGCCACCCGCCCTTCGGGCATGCGGGCGAGCGGGCGCTCGACGCGCTGATGGCGCCTTACGGCGGCTTCGATCACAACGCCCAGACGCTTCGGGTGCTGACCTGGCTCGAGCGCCGCTACGCCGATTTCGACGGCCTGAACCTCACTTACGAGTCGCTCGAAGGCGTACTGAAGCACAACGGCCCGATCACGGACGAGGCGGGCCGCCCCGTCGGCCGCTATGCGGGAAGGGCTGCGCCCGCCGCGATCCTTGAAGGCGCTGAGCGCCTCGACCTGCCGCTCACCGGCCACGCGTCGGGGGAGGCGCAGGCCGCCGCGATCGCAGACGACATCGCCTATGACGCCCACGACATCGATGACGGGCTGAGGGCGGGCCTCTTCGAGATCGACGACCTTGCCGAAGCGCCCTTGCTCGCCGACATCCTGGCCGAGGTGCGCGGCCGCTATCCCGACCTCGACGAGGACCGCGCGGGCCACGAGATCGTGCGACGCGTCATCACGCGGCTCGTCGAGGACGCGATCGGCGAAGGCGCCCGGCGGCTCGAAGCGCTGCGGCCGCGCTCGATCGCCGACGTCCGGGCGGCGCCAGGGCCGGTGATCGTCTTCACGAACGCGATGGCGGAGGCCGAAGGCGGCGTCAAAAGCCTGCTCAGGAGCCGGATGTACCGCCATTCCCGTGTCGACCGGGTCATGGCGGACGCCGCCTCGATCGTGCGCGACCTGTTCGGCCGCTATTTCGAGGATCCCGGCGCGCTGCCGGCCGAATGGGAGCGCGAGGCGAGACGCGGCGGCGAGACCAGCCACGCCCGGGCCGTCGCCGATTTCATCGCCGGGATGACCGACCGCTACGCGATCGTCGAGCATCGCCGATTGTTTGACGCGACCCCGGATTTGCTTTAGCCGCCGGGCCTCATCCCCGCCCGAATAAGCCTGACAGGCCCATGAACGTCTTCGCCGATTTCGCCGCGCGTCTCCGCGCGATCCTCGTGTCGCTCGCGGCGGACGGGACGATCGGACGCCTGCCGGACCTGTCGCGCGTCGTGGTCGAACCGCCGCGCGACGCGACCCATGGCGACCTCGCCACCAACGCCGCGATGGTGTTGGCGAAGGATCTCGGCATGAAGCCGCGCGATTTCGCCGAGGCGATCGCGGCCAAGCTTCGCGCCGACGCGGACGTCGCCGAGGCTGGCGTCGCGGGTCCCGGCTTCGTCAATATGACGCTCACGGAGGATTTCTGGCGCGCGACGCTCAAGCGCGCGCTTGCGGCCGGCGCGGATTACGGCCGGCCGCCGAAGCGGAACGGCGCGCGCGTCAATGTCGAATATGTCTCCGCGAACCCGACGGGGCCGATGCATGTCGGCCATTGCCGGGGCGCGGTGTTCGGCGACGCGCTCGCCAATCTGCTCGCCTTCTCGGGCGAGGAGGTGACGCGCGAATATTACGTCAACGACGCCGGCGCCCAGGTCGACGTGCTGGCCCGCTCGGCCTTCTTGCGCTACCGCGAGGCGCTCGGCGAGGACATCGGCGAGATCCCCGAGGGCCTCTATCCCGGCGACTATCTGAAGCCCGTCGGCCGGGCGCTCGCCGAACGGCATGGCGCTGCGCTCAAGGACAAGCCCGAGATCGAGTGGCTGCCCATCGTCCGCGACGCCGCGATCGACGCGATGATGGCGATGATCCGCGACGATCTCAGCCGGCTCGGCATCGCGCATGACGTCTTCTTCTCGGAGCGCACGCTTCACGGGCAGGGCGGCCCGATCGACGTTGCGGTCGACGATCTGAAGAGGGACGATCTCGTCTATGTCGGGCGTCTCGATCCGCCCAAGGGCCAGCTCCCGGACGACTGGGAGGATCGCGAGCAGACGCTGTTCCGCGCCACCGCGTTCGGGGACGACGTCGACCGCGCGCTGATGAAGTCCGACGGCTCGTACACCTATTTCGCGGCCGACGTGGCCTATTTCCGCTCAAAATATGAGCGCGGCTTCTCCGAAATGATCTTCGTGCTCGGCGCCGACCACGGCGGCTACGTCAAGCGCCTGCAGGCGGTCGGCAAGGCGCTGTCGGGCGGGTCGGCTCGCGTGACCGTCGAACTCTGCCAGCTGGTGAGGCTGTTCCGCGGCGGCGAGCCGGTCAGGATGTCGAAGCGGGCCGGGGATTTCGTGACCCTGCGCGACGTGGTCGACGAGGTCGGCCGCGACGCCGTGCGCTTCATGATGCTGTTCCGCTCGAACGACGCGGTGCTCGACTTCGACTTCGCGAAGGTCACCGAACAATCGCGCGACAACCCGGTGTTCTACGTCCAGTACGCCCACGCGCGCGGCCAGTCGACCCTGAGGAAAGGGCGCGAGGCGTTCGGCGAGTTCTCGGGCGAGCCGGACTTCTCGCTGCTCACCGATCCAGGGGAGATCGCCCTCGTGAAGCGGGTCGCCGCCTGGCCGCGCGCGCTCGAGCAGGCGGCCGGCGCGCGTCAGCCGCACCGCATCGCGTTCTTCCTGCACGATCTCGCGAGCGAGCTGCACGCCCACTGGAATCGCGGCAAGGATTCGCCGGATTTACGCTTCATTATGGAAAACAATGCATTGTTGACACACGCTCGACTGGGGTTGGTTCATGCGATCGTCTCGGCGCTCGCTTCCGGCCTCGGCATTCTGGGGGTCTCGGCTCCCGACGAGATGCGATGATAGTTTCGGGGTTCTGGCGTTCCGTCATTGGCGTAAAGCCGGCCGCCTGCGGGGCCCCCGGAGGCCTGCGAGATGCGTAACCAAGCAGTGAGGCGCGGCGACATGGCCGCAAGCCGCATCGACGATCGATACGAGGACCAGGGCGGCGAGTGGCGGCGCGACGACTATGCGCTGCGCCCGGGCCACCACTACGGCCAGTCCGGCCAGGCCGAGCCTGAGCACGAGCCGGAATATGATCCGCGCGCCTATGCGCCGAATCCCGACGAGCCCTATGGCTGGGACGACGACGGCAATCCTCTGTTCTACGAGCCGGAACGGCCGGCGCTGAAAGGGGGCCGCAGCGGCCTCGTCCTCGTCGGGGCCGTGCTCGCCCTCGCGGTGATCGGCGGCGGCGTCCTGGTCGGCTACAAGATGTTCGCCTCCGGCGGTTCGAACGGCGAGCCTCCGCTGATCAAGGCGGACACCGAGCCGGTCAAGACGGCGCCGAAGGAGCCCGGCGGCGCCGACGTCCAGCACCAGAACAAGGCGATCTACGATCGCGTCGACCCGGCCAACGCGCCGAAATCCAAGGTCGTGTCGCGCGAGGAGCAGCCGGTCGACCTGCCGTCTGCGCCTTCGAGCGAACCGCGCCCCGACGGCTCGCGCATCATCCTGCCGGGCGGACCCGCCGCCGCCGAGCCGACGCCGCCCTCGACCAACGGCGCCGAACCGCGCCGGGTGAAGACGGTCGCGATCCGGCCCGATGCCCCGATCGCGCCGCCCGCGCCCGCTACGCCGCCTGCGGCGAACGATCCGATCGCCGAAGCCGCGCGCACCGGTCAGGCGCCTCGCGGCAGCGAATTCGACAACGGCATCATGTCCGACGGCGACGTCCCGCTGCGCAGTTCCGACAGGCCCGCCGGCCCGAACCAGACCCGGCCCGCGCCGACCGCTCAGCGTCCCGCCCCGCAGCCCGCGCCCCAGCAAGCCGCGCGTCCGGCTCCTGCGCCGGCCCCCGCCGCGCCCGCGCAGCCGCCCCGCTCCGATCCGCAGCAGGTGGCGGCGGTCGCTCCGCGCGCCCCCGCTCCCGCGGCTGCCCAGACGCGACCGACCGCGACCGGCGGTTTCGTGGTGCAGGTGACCTCGCAGCGCTCCGAGGCCGATGCGCGCTCCGCCTACGCCAATCTCCAGAAGCGCTTCCCGCAGGTGCTCGGCCCCTACCAGGCGTCGATACAGACAGCGACGGTCGGCGACCGCGGCACCTATTACCGGGTGCGCGTGGGACCGTTCGGCAGCAGCGCCGACGCCTCGACGGTCTGCAACAATCTCCGCGCCGCCGGCGGCGACTGCGTGGTCTCGAGAAACTGAGGCCGTCGCTGCCTTCGCCGGCTGTCGCGGAATTGACACAAGCAGGCCTTTGCGCCCTGTCCATCCCTTGACCCCGCGCGTCGCCGCGGCGTTGCTACGGCGCGCCGCGGGCCGGATGATCCACGGCTCCGATTCGTTCTGAGGGCCTATAGAATATGGCGACCCGCGCCTTCATCACTGGCTGCAGCGGACTCGCGCTCACCCGCGACGAACGCGCCTTCTGTAGGGACGCGGAGCCCTGGGGGCTGATCCTGTTCGGCCGCAACATCGGTTCGCACGAACAGATCAGGAGGCTGTGCGCCGATTTCCGCGAGGCCGTCGGGCGCGACGACGCTCCCGTGCTGATCGATCAGGAGGGCGGCAGGGTCCAGAGAATCCGGGCGCCGCTCGCGATCAACCACCCCGCCGCGGCGCGCTACGGGGCGCTTCACGCGGACCATGCGGAGGCCGGGGTCGCCGCTGCGCGCCTCGGCGCCGAACTGATGGCCGTGGAGCTCTCCGGATTGGGGATCACTGTCGACTGCCTGCCGGTGCTCGATCTTCCGACCGAGGGGATGACGCGGGCGATCGGCGACCGCGCCTACGCGCCGGTGGCCGACGCCGTCACCGCGCTCGGCCGGGCCGTGATCGAGGGCACGCTCGCGGGCGGCGTCCTGCCGGTCGTCAAGCACATGCCGGGCCATGGCCGGGCCAAGGTCGACAGCCATTTCGAGCTGCCGCGCGTGTCGGCCTCGCGCGAGGTGCTCGAGGCCACCGATTTCGCGCCGTTCAAGGCGCTGGCCGACGCGCCGATCGGCATGACGGGCCACATCGTCTTCGAGGCCATCGATCCGGATCGGCCGGCGACCGTCTCGCCGATCGTGCTCGGCGAAATCGTTCGGGGCTTCATCGGCTTCGACGGGCTGCTGATGTCGGACGACATCTCGATGAAGGCCCTCAAGGGGCGGGTCGGCGCGCGCGCCGCGGCCGCGCTCGCGGCGGGCTGCGATATCGCCTTGTATTGCAAGGGCGACATGGGTGAAATGAAGGAGGTCGCGGCGGCGGCGCCGCGGCTGGAGGGGCGCTCGGCCGAGCGCGCCGACAGGGCGTTGAGCCTTCTGAGGGCGCGGCCTTCGGTCGATATCGCGGCGCTCGCCGCGGAGCGCGACCGGCTCCTCGCAGGCGCGGTCGCCTGACGCCGCCGGAGGGCGGCGCTTGAGTGGAGACAACTTCGAGGACGACGACGAGATCGGCGACGGCGCGGCTGATGCGCCGGCCCTGCTGCTCGACCTAGATGGCTTCGAGGGGCCGCTCGACCTTCTCCTCGACCTCGCGCGTCGCCAGAAGGTCGACCTCGCGAAGATTTCGATCCTCGAGCTCGCCGAACAGTATCTCGCCTTCGTTGAGCGCGCGCGCGCCGACCAGCTGGAGCTCGCCGCTGACTATCTCGTGATGGCGGCCTGGCTCGCCTATCTCAAGTCCCGGCTGCTGGTGCCGGACGCGCCGTCGGAGGAGGACGAGATCCCGCCCGAGATCGCGGCCGCCGCGCTCGCCTTCCGGCTGAGGCGGCTCGAGGCGATGCGCAAGGCCGGCGCGGCGCTGTTCGACGGCCCGCTGCTCCACCGCGACGCCTTTCCGCGCGGCGAGCCCCCGGCTGCGGGCGCCGCCGCGCCGACCCTCTGGACCGCGACGCTCTACGACCTGCTCACAGCCTACGCCCGCCAGCGGGTCAAGACGCTTCACCAGCAGGTCACGATCGAGCGCCGCCCGCACTGGTCGCTGGCCGACGCCCGCGCCGCGCTCGAACGTCTCGTCGGCCGCTCGGCCGACTGGTCGCGGCTCGACGCGCTGCTGCTCCGCTTCATGACCCCCGCCATGCGGGCATCGGTGCTCGCCTCGGGTCTCGGCGCCTCGCTCGAGCTCGCCCGCGAGGGCCGCGTGGAGCTTCGTCAGGAGAGGGCCTTCGGGCCGCTCTT
Source organism: Hansschlegelia zhihuaiae (assembly GCF_004103825.1). GTDB lineage: Bacteria > Pseudomonadota > Alphaproteobacteria > Rhizobiales > Methylopilaceae > Methylopila > Methylopila zhihuaiae. The sequence continues at coordinate 15,329 of NZ_RYFI01000003.1, read as the reverse complement.
CGTGCGCAGCGGCGCGCCGCTCGCCCTCGTCAGGCCGGCAAGGCAGGAGGGGTGAGCGACCGGGAGCCTCGCCTGCCGCTCGCGGGCCTCGACGGACGGCTGAGTGAGGAGGAGCGCAACGCCGTCCCGCTTCTGCACCTCAGGATCGTCGAAGCCGTGCTGTTCGCGTCCCCCGATCCGGTCGACGAGAAGGCGCTCGCGGCCCGTCTGCCGCACGGGGCTGACCTCCGCCTGCTGCTGCGGGCTCTCGCGGAAGATTATGCGCACCGCGGCGTCAATTTGCGCCGCCTCGAGGGCTCCTGGGCGTTCCGCACCGCGCCTGACGTAGCCGCGGCGCTCGCCGGCGGCGCACGCGAGCCGAAGAAGCTGTCCCGCGCAGCCGTAGAGACGCTCGCCATCATCGCCTATCACCAGCCGGCGACGAGGGCTGAGATCGAGGATATCCGCGGGGTCGCGACCTCGCGCGGCACGCTCGAGACGTTGCTGGAAGCCGGCTTCATCCGCTTCCGCGGCCGTCGGCGGAGCCCCGGCCGCCCGGTCACCTTCGGCACCACGCGGGGCTTCCTCGATCATTTCGGCCTCGAGCGCGTCTCGGACCTGCCGGGCCTCGCCGAGATGAAGGCCGCCGGGCTGCTCGACGCCCGCCTGCCGCCCGGCCTCGACATGCCGCCGCCGATCGACGACGAGGGCTTGCGTGAGGACGAGGACCCGATCGGGGAGGGCGATCCCTTCGGCTCAGACGATGGTCGCGATTCCGACATGGAAGGCCGTCATGAGTGATCGCGAAGCCGTCGCCCGCTGACGGTCGCGTGATGGTCCGGGGCTCGGTTAAGTCCTTGTGTTCGGGGACGTCCGGACCTAGGTTCCGCTCAGCCGGGCTCCGGTACTGCGCCGTGCGCGTCGGCGGCCGGCTGTTCGAAAGGGAAAGTCATGAGCCTCACGCACTGGTTGGTCGTCGCGGTGCTCGTCCTGCTGCTGTTCGGCCGCGGCAAGATCTCCGAGCTGATGGGCGACATGGCCAAGGGCATCAAGAGCTTCAAGAAGGGGCTTGCGGAGGACGACGACACGGTCGCCGAGAACATGTCGCAGCAGCGCGCGCCTCAGCCGATCGAGCATCGCGCCGACGCGCCGGTGCGCTCCGGCGTCGGCAGCGTGGACAGCCAGAAGTCCTGATCGAGGTCCTGGGCCCGCTGACCTAAAGGCTGGCTCGCGCCGCGCTTCCGGGCGGGTTCCGACATGTTCGACATCGCCTGGTCCGAATTCATGGTGGTCGCCGTGGTGGCGCTGGTCGTCGTAGGCCCACGCGACCTGCCGGCGCTGCTGCGCAC
>NZ_RYFI01000003.1:691-13946 GCF_004103825.1 Hansschlegelia zhihuaiae | reverse complement strand
GCGGGAGCCTGCGCCGCATGGCGGGCGAGTTCCAGTCCCAGTTCAACGACGCGATGCGCGAGGCCGAGCTCGACGACCTCAAGCGCGAGGTCACGGGGCTGAAGGACCAGGCCTCGAAGCTCGCTGGCCCGAACCCGTTCCAGATCGCCCGCGACGAGCTTAAGAACGCGTGGGACGACAAGCCGGCGCCCGCGCCCTCGGCGCTTTCTGGCGGGACGCCCAAGGCCGATCCTGAATCCGACATTCCCTCCGCCTTCGCGCCGCGGCCCGCGATCGAGGCGCCCGCCGAGCCGCCGGCCCCGACCGAGGCGGAGTTCGCTCCGACGCCTGAAGCAGAGCCGGGGCCAAGGCCGAAGCGCGCGCGAAAGAGCGCCGCCAAGGCGAACGGCGCGGTCAAGCCCGGGGTTGCGAAGCCTGACGACGAGACGGCCGAGCCGCCGCCCGGAGCCGCCGCGTGACGCAGGCCGACATCGACGCCACCAAGGCGCCGCTCATCGAACATCTGATCGAGCTCCGGTCGCGGCTGATCCGCTCGATCGTGGCCTTCGTGATCGCCTTTGGCCTCTGCTTCGCGGTGGCGGGCCACATCTTCAACATCCTGCTCGTGCCCTACGAGATCGCGGCCGGCTCCTCGGCCGCCATCCGCCTCCAATACACCGCGCCGCAGGAATATTTCATCACCCAGATCAAGCTCGCGATGTTCGGCGCGGGCTTCATCTCCTTTCCGATCGTCGCGAACCAGATCTACATGTTCGTCGCGCCCGGCCTCTACAAGAACGAACGCGGCGCCTTCCTGCCCTACCTGATCGCGACCCCGATCCTGTTCCTGTTCGGCGCGGCCTTCGTCTATTTCGCCGCGATGCCGCTCGCGATGCGGTTCTTCCTGTCGATGCAGCAGGTCGGCGGCGAGGGCCGGCCCTCGATCGAACTGATCGCACGGACCAGCGAGTACCTGTCGCTGATCATGACGCTGATCTTCGCCTTCGGGATCTGCTTCCAGACGCCTGTGATCCTGACGCTTCTGGCCCGCGCCGGCTTCATCGACGCGGCCTGGCTGGTGGCGAAGCGCCGCTACGCCATCGTCGTGGTGTTCGCGGTCGCCGCGGTGCTGACGCCGCCCGACGTCATCAGCCAGATCGCCCTTGCGGTGCCGACTCTGCTTCTCTACGAAATCTCGATCTACGTGGTGAAGATGGTCGAGAAGAAGAAGGCCGCGGAAGACGCGGACGAGCCTGACGAAGCCTAGCGGTTGGACGAGCCGCCTGCGTGCTTCGAGACGGCCCTGCGGGCCTCCTCAGCATGAGGAGGTTTCCGGCTTGCCATCCTCCACGATCCTCATGCTGAGGAGCCTCGCGTCAGCGAGGCGTCTCGAAGCACGCAGCGCATTGTTGCAGCGTCGCTTTCTCGTTCAGCCTTTTCCGGGACCCCCATGCACGACATCCGCCTGATCCGCGACGACCCCGAAGCCTTCGACCGCGCGCTTGGGCGTCGGGGACTCGCGCCGCTTTCGGCCTCGCTGATCGCGAAGGACGAGAAGCGCCGGGAGGTCATCGGCCGCCTGCAGGCCATGCAGGAGCGCCGCAATGCGGCGTCGAAGGAGGTCGGCCAGGCCAAGGCGCAGAAGGACGAGGCCCGCGCCGCCGCGCTGATCGAGGAGGTCGGTCGCCTGAAGCAGGACGTGCCCGCAGCCGAGGCCGAGCAGAAGGCGCTGGAGGACGAGCTTGCGGCCGAGCTCTCCGGCATCCCCAACTCGCCGCTCGCCGAGGTGCCGGACGGGCCGGACGAGAGTGGCAATGTCGAGCTTCACCGGGTCGGCGAGCCGAAGCCGATCCATGACGCCAAGGCGCATTATGACCTCGGCGAGGCGCTCGGCCTGATCGATTTCGAGGCGGCCTCGCGCATGTCCGGCGCGCGCTTCGCGGTGCTGAAAGGCGGCGTCGCACGACTCGAGCGCGCGCTGCTGAGCTTCATGCTCGACCTGCACACCGGCGAGCACGGCTACACGGAGGTGGCGCCGCCGCTGCTGGTTCGAGACGAGGCCATGTTCGGCACGGCGCAACTGCCGAAATTCCGCGACGATCAGTTCATGGGTGTCCGTCTTCCAAAAAAAGATTTCTCAGTCGGAGATCTTAACGAGCTGATCACGAGGGTTCGACCCCACATGGAAAAGGGCGAGCCGTATGATTTCTTTGATGCTGTTTTTCGTTTCTCAGAACCTCTTTGGCTCATCCCCACCGCCGAAGTCTCCCTCACGAACCTCGTCCGCGAGCAGATCCTTTCGGAGGAAGAGCTTCCGCTCCGCGTCACCGCCGGCACGCCCTGCTTCCGCGCCGAGGCGGGCGCCGCGGGGCGCGACACGCGCGGGCTCATCCGCCAGCACCAGTTCACCAAGGTCGAGCTGGTCTCCGTCACCACGCCGGAGAAGAGCCTCGAGGAGCACGAGCGGATGCTCGGCTGCGCCGAAGAAGTGCTCAAGCGCCTGGAGCTGCCCTTCCGCACCGTCACGCTCTGCGCCGGCGACATGGGTTTTTCGTCTCAGAAGACCTACGACATCGAGGTCTGGCTGCCGGCCCAGAACGCCTATCGCGAGATCTCGTCCTGCTCGGTCTGCGGCGACTTCCAGGCGCGCCGCATGAACGCGCGCTATCGGCCGGCGGAGGGCAAGGGGCCGCGCTACGTCCACACGCTGAACGGCTCCGGCGTCGCGGTCGGCCGCGCCTTGGTCGCGGTGCTGGAGAACTACCAGCAGCCCGACGGCTCGATCGCCGTGCCCGAGGTCCTGAAGCCCTATATGGGCGGGCTGGAGCTGATCGAGCGGGCGTCTTGAAGCGCACCGCGCATGTCCCGGCCTGGAGCCGGGACCCATCCGGCGCGGCGCTTGTCTGGACAAGGCCCGTCGCCGTCACGTCCTCTTCCGAATCGTCGCGTTTATGGGTCCCGGCTCAAGGCCGGAACATCGGCGCGGCGGGTCCGCGATCAGCTGAAAGACGACATGAGAATCCTCATCACCAATGACGACGGCGTCCATGCCGAGGGGCTCGAGACGCTCGAACAGATCGCGCGGGAGCTCTCCGACGACGTCTGGATCGTCGCGCCCGAGGCCGACCAGTCCGGCGCCTCGCACTCGATCTCGCTCTCCGACCCGCTGCGCCTGCGCGAGATCGGCGAGAAACGCTTCGCCGTCCGCGGCACGCCGAGCGATTGCGTCATCATGGGCGTGCGCCACGTGCTGAAGGAGAAACGGCCGGACCTCATCCTCTCCGGCGTCAACCGCGGCCAGAACGTCGCCGAAGACGTCACCTATTCGGGCACGGTCGCGGGCGCGATCGAGGGCACGCTGCTCGGCATCCCGTCGATCGCGCTCAGCCAGAATTTCGACCGCAAGCGCGAGGATCTGGAGGACATGTTCGACGCCGCGCGCGCCCACGGGGCCGAGGTCGTGGGCAAGATCGTCAAGGCCGGCTTCGGGCCGGACCGGCTCGTCAACGTCAATTTCCCGGGCTGCGCGGCCGGCGAAGTCACGGGCGTCTCGGTCACTCGCCAGGGCCAGCGCAACCAGGAGCTGCTCAAGATCGAGGGCCGCGCCGACGGCCGCGGAAACCCCTATTTCTGGATCGTGTTCGGCCGCGCCGACTTCCAGCCGGGCGAGGGCACCGACCTCGAGGCGATCCGCAAGCGGCGGATTTCGGTGACTCCGCTGAAAATCGACTTGACCGACGAGCGCCTGTTCGACGGACTGAAGGCCGCGTTCGCCTGACAGCCCGAGAATCGAGCATGCCCCAGCCCGACGACGACGTCGAACGCACGCGTCGGGCGGAGCTCGTGCTGGCGCTCCGGAGCCGGGGCGTGCGGTCGCTGCGGGTGCTGGCCGCGATCGAGACAATTCCCCGCTCGGTCTTCACGCCCTCCCGGCTCGCCGAGCACGCCTATCAGGACCGCGCGCTGCCGATCGCCTGCGGGCAGACGATCGAGCGCCCCTCCGAGATCGCCGCTGCGCTCGACGCGCTGAATGTCGGTGAGCTCGACGGCGTGCTGGAGATCGGCACCGGGTCGGGCTACGCGACCGCGATTCTCGCTGGGCTCGCCCGCCGCGTGGTCACGATCGAGCGATGGCGGACGCTGAGCGAGAACGCCGCCCGCCGCGTCTCGGGCCTCGGGCTCGGAGCGAACGTCACCTATCTGGTGGGCGACGGCGCGACCGGCCGAGCCGAACAGGCGCCCTATGAGCGCATCCTGATCTCGGCCGCCATCGAGACGCCGCCCTCCGCGCTCCTGAACCAGCTGAAGCCGGGCGGCGTCATGGTGGCGGCGGTCGGTCCGACGAGCGGCCAGCGTCTCACGCGAATCGTCAAGGCGAAGGACGGCTCGCTCGAAGAGACGACCGTGGGAGCGGCGCGGCTGCCGCCGATGCTCGAGGGCGTGGCGCTGGCGCTCTGAGGCCACGCCGCCGATCAAGATTTGCGGCGGCATCGTGGCGAATCCCGTAGCCAATAACCCTCCGTTTACCTCAACGCGCTTTAACTCAACTCATGTCGGTCGAGTTCGTCGCGAGTCTCCATCATGCGTAGCACCGTCTGCCCCCTGCGTTCCCGCCTGCTGGTCCGCGTCGCCGCCGTCGCCCTCGTTTCCGGAGCCACCGCGGCCTGCAGCTCGGACAGCACACGCTTCGGCGATCCGTTCTCGAACCCCTTCTCGTCGGCCTCCTCGGAACCCGCGCCGCGGCAGGACACGACCGCCTCGATCCAGGCCGCGCCGTCGTCGCGGGTCGAGCGCGCCCCGCTCGGCGCGCCGAGCGCCGCCCAGAACCGGCCGATGTACGGCTACGGCGCAGGCGACGGGTCTTACCGCCAGTCGCGCGTGGAGCCCCAGTCCACCGGTTCCTTGTCGTCGTCGGGGTCCGCGATCGCCCGGCCTGCTGCGCCGGCGACCCGCGCCTCCTCTAACATAGCGGCCGGCGGCGGGATGACCGTCACGCTCGGCCGCGGCGAAAGCCTCCAGACAATTTCGCGGCGCTACGGCGTGTCGGCGAGCGCCATCATGCAGGCGAACGGCCTGTCGAACGCCAACGGCGTGGGCGAGGGGACGCGGCTTGTGATCCCGGCCCATCCGGGCGTCGGCGGCGAGCGCGTCGCGATGGCTCCGGCCCGTCCGGCGCCCGTGCAGGCCCGCCCGGCGCCCATGCGTCCGGCCGCGGTGGCCGCGGCTCCGGCGCCCGCCGCGCCGAAGGAGAGAATGCAGTTCGTGCAGGGCGCGCAGCCCAAGGGCTTCGAGCAGAAGCCCGTCGCGGCCGTCAAGCCCGTCGAGCCGACGAAGCCGGCGCCGGCTCCGAAGGTCGCGGAAGCGCCCGCGCTGAAGCCGAGCGTCGCGGCTTCGCAGCCGGCCCCCGCCAAGCCTGTCGCCGCAAAGCCCGCGGCCGCCGACGACAGCGTCAAGACCGCCGCACTCAAGGTCGATCCGGCGCCTGCCGCCGAGCCGGCGGGCCCATCCTTCCGCTGGCCGGTGCGCGGCCGGGTCATCTCGGGCTACGGCTCGAAGGCCAGCGGCTCGTCGAATGACGGCATCAACCTCTCGGTGCCCGAAGGCACCGACGTGAAGGCTTCGGACGACGGCGTCGTGGCCTATTCGGGCAGCGAGCTGAAGGGCTTCGGCAATCTCGTGCTGATCCGCCATTCGAACGGCTGGGTCACGGCCTACGCCCACAACAGCGCGCTGAACGTGAAGCGCGGCGACACGGTGCGGCGCGGCCAGATCATCGCGAAGTCCGGCTCGACCGGCAGCGTGACCTCGCCCCAGCTCCACTTCGAGGTCCGCAAGGGCGCCCAGACGGTCGACCCGCTGAAGCACCTGCCAGACGTGTGAGTCGAAGTCGGCGTCATCCCGGACGCGCGAAGCGCGAGCCGGGATCGTCGTCAGGATCGAGCTCTAGTCGGAACGCGGTCCCGGATCGGCCTGACGGCCGTCCGGGATGACGCATTTCGATCACACGCCCTCGCGTCCCGCCAGATCCTGGATGAACTGCCACGCCACGCGGCCGGAGCGCGATCCGCGCGTGGTCGCCCATTCGAGCGCCTCACGGCGCAGTTCGTCGGGCGCAATCTTTAGCCCGAAATGCTCGGCGTAACCCGTCACCATCGCCAGGAACTCGTCCTGGCTGCAGCGGTGGAAGCCGAGCCAGAGGCCGAACCGGTCCGACAGCGAGACCTTCTCCTCCACCGCCTCGCCGGCGTGGATCGCGGTGGAGCGCTCGTTCTCGATCATCTCGCGGGCGAGCAGGTGGCGGCGGTTCGAGGTCGCGTAGAACAGCACGTTCTCGGGCCGCCCCTCGATGCCGCCCTCCAGCACCGCCTTCAGCGACTTGTAGGATGTGTCCTCGAGATCGAACGAGAGGTCGTCGCAGAACAGCAGGAACGGGAACGGCGCGGCCCGGAGCAGCGACATCAGCACCGGCAGCGTCTCGATGTCCTCGCGGTGGATCTCGACGAGCTTCAGCTTCGGCATGCTCTCCGCCTCGAGCGCGGCCGCGACGGTCGCGTGCGCGGCCTTCACCAGCGAACTCTTACCCATGCCACGCGCGCCCCAGAGCAGCGCGTTGTTCGCCGGCTTGCCGCGGGCGAAGCGGAAGGTGTTGTCGAGCAGCATGTCGCGGACGCGGTCGATGCCCTTCAGCAGCGTCATCTCCACGCGGGACACGCGAGTCACCGGCGTCAGCCGCTTCTCCGCGGACTGCCAGACGAAGGCGTCGGCCGCCTCGAAGTCGGGGGCCTGCGGGCGCGCGGGCGCCATCCGGTCGAGCGCGTCGGCTATGCGCGCGAGCAACTCGTCGCGGGTGTCGGTCGCGGGCATGGAGTAGAACGGATCGGACACGTGCGGATTTCCGAATCTGCTGACGCCTTAGAACGAGGCTCATGGTCCTCCCGGCTTGACCGGAGGGCCCCCTTCAGGGCGTAGCCCTATGGGTGACGTGGGTGGTCCGGTCAAGCCGGACCACGACGCGAGCTTCCGCGACGGCCGACCCTCGTCCGCGCGCCCGAAAGCCGCCCTTCGGCGCCCTCTTTGGCGTGATTTGCTTTCACGGGCGCCGTGGCTATAGTCCGCCGCGTTTCGCCGGGCCCCAGCCGCGCCGGCGCGATCTGACGCGTTTCCGCCGGTCCGTCCGGTCCGGCCAGAAACCTCCTCCGGAGCCTCGAATGTTCGTCACGCCTGCACTCGCCCAAGCGGCGCCCGCCGCCGCTCCCGGAGGGGCGGACTTCTTCATCCAGCTGATGCCCTTCGTGCTGATCTTCGTGATCATGTACTTCCTGATCCTGCGTCCGCAGCAGAAGCGGGTGAAGGCGCATCGCGAGATGATCACGAATGTCCGTCGCGGCGACACGATCGTCACGGCCGGCGGCATTATCGCCAAGGTGACCAAGGTCATCGACGACAACGAGGTGCAGATCGAGATCGCCGACAATGTCCGCGCCCGGCTGTCCCGGGGCATGATCTCGGAGGTCAAGGCCAAGGGCGAGCCGGTCAAGTCCGAGACGCCCTGACGCCGCCACATGGGCGCCGCCATGTCGCGGCGCCCTGAAATGATCGACGATCCATGCTGTATTTCTCGACCTGGAAGACGATCGCGGTTCTGGCGCTCTGCGCGCTCGGCGTGATCTTCGCGCTTCCGAACGTCCTGCCGAAATCGGTCCGCGACGCCTATCCGAGCTGGTTCCCGGCCCGCACAATCGTGCTCGGCCTCGACCTGCAGGGCGGCTCGCAGCTGTTGCTCGAGGTCGACGGCCAGGCGCTGCGCAAGGCGCGCATCGACGCGGTCCGGGAAGACGTCCGCCGGGTGCTGCGTGAGGCCCGGGTCGGCACCACGGCGATCAATCTCGACGGCAAGATCGTCAGGGCGACGCTCCGCGAGCCCGGCCAGATGGGGCTCGCGCTCGAAAAGCTGCGCACGCTCGCGGTTCCGGCGTCGACCTCGGTGTTCGGCGGCGCCGGCCCCAACGAGGTCGAGGTCGCTCAGCAGGGCGACAGCGTCGTGACCGTGACCCTGAACGACGCGGCGATCGAGGCCCGCATCCGCGCCGCCGTCGACCAATCGATCGAAATCGTGCGGCGGCGCGTCGACGAGCTCGGCACGGTCGAGCCGTCTATTCAGCGGCAAGGCGTCGACCGCATCCTGGTCCAGGTGCCGGGCCTCAACGATCCGCAGCGCCTGAAGGACATCCTGGGCAAGACGGCGGCGCTGTCGTTCCGCCTGGTCGACCTCTCGGTGCCGCCCGAACAGGCCGCCGCGGGCCGGCCGCCGGAGGGCTCCGAGGTGCTGTTCGAGAACCAGAACGGCAATAAGACGCCGATCCTGGTCGAGAAGCGCGTGATGGTTTCGGGCGAGGACCTGACGGACGCGCAGCCCGGCTTCGACCAGCGCACCAACGAGCCGATCGTCTCGTTCCGCTTCAACAATCGCGGCGCCCGCCAGTTCGGCGTCGTCACTCAGGCCAATGTCGGAAAGCCCTTCGCCATCATCCTCGACAATGAGGTGATCTCGGCGCCTCGCATCAACGAGCCAATCACGGGCGGCTCGGGCCAGATCTCGGGCAACTTCACCGTCCAGAGCGCGAACGACCTCGCGGTGCTGCTGCGCGCCGGCGCGTTGCCGGCGCCGCTCACGGTGATCGAGGAGCGCACCGTCGGGCCCGGCCTCGGCCAGGATTCGATCAACGCCGGCACGCGGGCGACCTGGTACGCGGCCGCCTTCGTGATCGTCTTCATGTTCGCGACCTATGGCGTGTTCGGCTTCTTCGCGAACATCGCGCTGACCGTCCACGTGGTCTTCATCTTCGCGCTGATGTCGTTGCTCGGCGCGACGCTGACGCTGCCCGGCATCGCCGGCATCGTGCTGACGATCGGAACCGCGGTCGATTCGAACGTGCTGATCTATGAGCGAATCCGCGAGGAGTTCCGCGCGGGGCGCAACATGGTGTCGTCGATCGAGGCGGGCTTCAAACAGGCCTTTGCGGTCATCATCGACTCGAACTCGACCATGGCGATCGCCGCCCTCATCCTGTTCCTGCTGGGCTCGGGCCCGGTGCGCGGCTTCGCGGTGGTGTTCCTGCTCGGCATCGTGACGACCGTCATCACGGCCGTGACCATGACGCGGATGATGATCGCGCTCTGGTACCGCCGAGCCCGCCCCCAGACCCTGCCGTTCTGAGCGGGGAGACAGACACGATGCGCCTGATCCGCCTGTTCCCCGACGACTCGAACTTCCGCTTCGTGCGCTGGCGCGCGGTGACGTTTCCGCTGTCGGCCTTCATCGCCGTCATGACGCTCGTCCTGTTCATGACGCAGGGCCTCAATTACGGCATCGACTTCACCGGCGGCACGCTGATGGAGCTGCAGGCGAAATCCGGCCAGGCGGACATCGCCAAGGTGCGCGAGACCTCGCATTCCTTTGAGGTCGGCGAGGTCGAGGTCCAGGAGTTCGGGCAGGGCGGGCAGGTCTCGGTGCGCTTCCGCGTGCAGCCGGGCGGCGAGGCGGCGCAGTCCAAGCTTGTGTCGGACGCCCGCAGGGCGTTCGAGGGCGAGTACGAGATCCGCCGCGTCGAGACGGTCGGCCCCCGCGTCTCGGGCGAACTCGTCCAGGCCGGCACGCTCGGCGTCGTGCTGTCTATCATGGCGGTGCTGGTCTATCTCTGGTTCCGCTTCGAGCTGAACCTCGCGATCGGCGCGATCATCGGCACGCTGCACGACATCGTGCTCACCGTCGGCTTCTTCCTGATCACCAGGGAGGAGTTCAACATGACCTCGATCGCCGCGATCCTGACCATCGTCGGCTACTCGCTCAACGAGACCGTGGTGGTGTTCGACCGCACCCGCGAGCTCCTGAGAAAATACAAGAACATCCCGACCGAAGAGCTTCTGGACCTTTCGATAAACCACACCATGTCGCGCACCGTGATGACCGCCACCACGACGGCGCTGTCGCTGCTCGCGCTGGTGCTGTTCGGCGGACAGGCGATCCAGGGCTTCGCCAATGTGATGCTTTACGGCGTCATCATCTGCACCTATTCGGCGATCTTCGTCTCGACCCCGATGCTGATCTATCTCGGCGTCAAGACCTCGGCGCGCGCGGCCGCCGACGCCAAGGCCGACGCCGCGGCCCGCGAGGCCGCGAGCCGCGCGCCCGCCGCCCCGCGCGGGATGGCCTGAGGGCGGAGCTCCGCCCATGGCTGAACCCGACCGCCGCCATCTGCCAGGCCGACAGCTGATCGACGCCTATGGCGGCGGCGGCTTCCGCTTCGCGGATCTCGCGCACAAGGGCTCGCTGCTCGGCCTGCCTTCGGGCATGTGGGCCTGGCCCTACGCCGCCCCGGACGAGCTCGACGAGGCGGCCTTCGCGAGGGTGCTGGCCGAGGCTGACGAGATCGACACGCTGCTGGTCGGCTCCGGCGCCGATCTCGTTCCGCTGCGTCCTGCGCCCCGCGAAGCGCTTAAGGCCGCCGGAATCACGGTCGAGGTGATGACGACGGGCGCTGCGGCGCGCACCTGGAACATCCTGGTCGGCGAGCGGAGGCGGGTCGCTGCGGCGCTGCTCGCGGTGAGGTGAGCCCGGTTCCCGACGACACGGTCGCGAGCCTCGTCCGCGACGCGGATTTCGGCCGTTACGCCGCCACTCTGTTCGCGCCCGCTCCCGCGCGGCCTCATCTCCTGGCCCTCTATGCCTTCGAGATCGAGCTCGCGCGCGTCCGCGACATCGTCAGCGATCCGATGGTCGGTGAGATCAGGCTTCAGTGGTGGCGCGACGCGCTCGCCGATCCCGAGCGCGCCGACGCCGTCGCCCATCCGGTGGCGAAGGCGCTGGAAGGCGCGATCGCCTATGGCCGCCTGCCGCGCGAGGCGCTGCTCGCGCTCACGGACGCATGGATCGACGATCTCTACGACGACCCTATCGCGTCCCTTGAGGACCTCGAAGCCCGGCTCGGCGCCACCTCGGCCGCGACGCTCAGGCTCGCGACCCTGGTCGCCGCTCGCGGCGAGGACCCGGGCGGCTCCGATGTCGCGGGGCTCGCTGGCGTGGCGGACGGCCTCGCGCGCCTGCTCCGCCTGCTTCCGAAGCATGTGGCGCGTGGCCAGATCCTGCTGCCCGTCGACCTCATGGCCAAGCACGACGTCTCGCGCGACGAGGTCGTGTCGGGCCCCGGCGGTCCTGCGCTGGCTCGCCTGGTCGTGGCGCTCGCGGGCCATGGCCGGAAGCGGCTCGCCGAGGCGAGGACGGCGTATACGGCGCTTGCGCCTTCGGGCCGCGCGGCGACGCTACCGCTCTGCTTCGTGGACCGAGACCTCGATCGGATCGCGCGCAAGGCGGCGCCTTTCGCTCCGCCGCCGGAAGAGCCCCGCTGGCGGATGCTCCTCCGGCTTTGGAACGCCAGTCGCCGAGAGCCGCCTTTCTAGAGCTGCCCGACCGGCGCGGCCGCGTCCGCGTCGTCGGCGAGCTCCTGCAGCAGCGGCGCAGCGGCCTCAAGGGCGGGGAGGATGTCCTCGACGCGCGTCGCGACGAGGTAGGGCACGTCGAGGCCCGGCCGGAGAAAGCCCTCCACGGCCATATGGTCCAGGAGGGAAATCAACGGCGTCCAGAACCCCGCGAGATCGGCGATCAGGATCGGCTTGTCGTGCCGGCCGAGCTGCGCCCAGGTGAGCTGCTCGACAAGCTCCTCCAGCGTGCCGACGCCGCCCGGCAGCGCCACGAAGGCGTCGGAGCGCTCAAACATCAGGCGTTTTCGCTCGTGCATGTCGGCGGTCACGACCAGCTCCTGGACGTCGCCTAGCATCACCTCGCGGTCGACCAGGAACTGCGGGATGATCCCGGTGACGTGGCCGCCGGAGGCGAGCGTCGAGCGCGCAATCGCGCCCATCAGCCCGATATCGCCGCCGCCATAGACGAGTCCGACGCCGGCCTCGGCCAAGAGCCGCCCGAAGGCCTCGGCGGCGGCGAGATGCTCGGGACGGGAGCCGGCGCTCGAGCCGCAATAGACGCAGACGGTGCGGATTCGGATCATGGCGTCGAGTTGGCCTTCCGCGCCGCGGCCGGTCAAGCGCGCCCCGCCGCGACTTCCGATTCCATCGGACAACGTGCATGTTGACGCATGTCCTTGTAGGACATGGAGATTGACGGCCTCGCGACAGGGTGGCGACAGCCTTTCGGCGCGGCGTGACGAGGCGCGAAGGACGACGATGGACCCGGCATTGAGGCGCGGATTCGCGATCGGCTTTGTCGTGGTCGCATTGGCCGCAGCCGCCTACGCGTGGCGCGAAGGCTGGACGCCCGGCGCCGATGGCGGCCGGACGGCGAAGACTGAGGCGCCGGTGGTCGACCTCGTCCCGAGCGTCCCCGGCAAGCCGTCGGCCAAGCCCGAAGCGGGCAAGCCCGCCGACGCGACGCCCCCCTTCGCCGCTCCTACGAGCCCATCCGCCAGCCCCGCCGCGCCGGGCGCCCAGCCCACGGAGCCCGGGGCGCCGGGCTCGGACGTCGCCGCGCTTTCGCCGAACGCCTCGGGGACGCCTAAGTCCGCCGCTCCGTCGGCGGAGAAGGGCGCGTTCGACATCGTGCGCGTCGAGCCGTCGGGCGAACTGGTCGTGGCCGGACGATGCCCGGCCGGCTGCTCCGTGGAGCTGACCGCCAACGGCAAGCCGCAGGACAAGGCGACAGCCGACGCCGCGGGCAATTTCGCGATGGTCCCGCCGAAGCTGCCGCCGGGCGACCACCAGCTCGGGCTCAGGGTCACGACGCCTGACGGCAGATCGGCGGTCTCCGAGCAGTCCGTCACCGTCTCGGTGCCGGCGCCTCCGTCGACGGAGGTGGTGGTGGTGTTGAACGAGCCCAACGCGCCCTCGAAGGTTCTGCAGCAGCCTGGCCAGGCGTCCGCGGCCGCGCCGGCCGCTCCCGGGACGCAGACGGCGCGCCGCGAGCCGGGCGGGGCGAGGACGTCGGCCCAGACGGTCGCAGCGCTCTCGCTCGGAGCGGTCGACGCCGAGAGGGGCCGCTTCTTCATGCAGGGCACGGCGCCGAACGGCGCGCGGCTCCGCGTCTATCTCAACAACGCGCTGATCGCGGAGCCGGTCGCGGGCGCCGACCAGCGCTGGTCCGTCAGGGTGGAGCGCGGTCTCACGCCTGGCCGCTACGTCGCGCGCGTCGACCATGTCGATGGCGCGTCGGGCAAGGTGATCTCGCGGGCCGAGGCGCGCTTCGACTACGAGGCGGACGCCGAGGTGG
>NZ_RYFI01000003.1:0-626 GCF_004103825.1 Hansschlegelia zhihuaiae | reverse complement strand
GCGGCGGGCCGCCACACCGGGGTCTCCGAAGCCAAGCTCGGCGACCACTCCGACGAACCCCGCGCCCTCCGGCGCCACGCCATCTGCGCCGGGGCCCACCGATCTGTCCGCTCCTGAATCCGCGGGGCCCCCAAAGCCGGCGTCTCCGACGGCCCCGGAGCCTTCTCAGGCCGTCGCGCCGCCTGCAGGCGAAAGCGGGGAGCCGCAAGCGTCCGCCGGCCGGGAGGCCCCGTCGGCCCGGCCTGAGGCTTCACCTCCGGGTGGCGCGGCGGCGCGGCCGGGCGAGGCGGTCGTTCCGGCACAAGGCGCGCCCGATGCTTCGTCCTCCGCGACCGTCGAGCCGTCGCCCCCGTCGCCCGACGCCGCAAACCCCGTCGTCGCCGCGATCGACACCGCAAGGGTCAAGCGCGGCGACAGCCTCTGGCGGATTTCGCGCACGACCTACGGCCAGGGGCGCCGCTACACCGTCATCTTCACCGCCAATGACGACCAGATTCGCAATCCCAATCTGATCTATCCTGGGCAGGTGCTGGTGCTGCCCGCCGACAAGGCCGACGCCGCCCCAGGGGCGGGGCGCTAGGGTCCGGACTCAATTGCACCAGTAGGTGACGGTGGCCGCGATGATC
>NZ_RYFI01000029.1 GCF_004103825.1 Hansschlegelia zhihuaiae | reverse complement strand
GGGGGTCAACATTGGACGCCGATAAGGGGTCAAAGTTCAGCGCCGATTGACAGCGACCGCCTCATCGCCGTCGATGTGGATCGGGGCGTGACCCACCTCAAACCTCTGCCTCGTGTCCTCACGGTAAGCGTCATCGAGCAGGCGCTGACGATTCTGATGGCGGGACGTGCCGCTGACGAGCTGCTGACAGGGATGGCCAACAGCGGAGCCGGCGGCGGAATACCGTCGGATCTTGGGCAGGCAACCGTTCTCTCGGCCGCACGGCGCATGTCATTCGGCCTTGGCGACACGTTGTCGTTTCGCGGCACCGTTCAGGAAGCGCTCGCTTTGCTCGAGACTGACGCGAAGCTGAAGGCGGAGGTCGAGCAGGACCTGCAGGACGCTTACGACGTCACACTTAGCCTTCTCAGTCGCAACGTGATGGCCCTGCGAGCGCTGGCGAGCGAACTGGCGTTACGCCGGTTCATGCGCGCTGAAGAGATGGTCGCGTTTGTCGCTTCGCACCCGGAGGCCCAGTCATGAACTGGAACCGGGAAGCCGACCGCCTTGAGCGGCTCGCGTTCGACCTGCGCCTGATCGGATCGAATGGAGAGCGCCCCACCATCGACCAGATGCTGTCCGCTCCGATCCTTTCGGAATGGCGAAAAGCTCCGTCGCTGATCACAGTCCTCACCGGCGTCGCGAACGGCCATCCCAGGCTGGGATCAGGTCCCGTCACCACCTCCATGGTCTTCGCGCAGGGCGAAGGATGGGTGCGAACGCTAAGCCGGTTTTACCAGCTTCAGGACCCGCAGCGCTGAAGGCGTCCTGCACGAATCGATAAGCCGGTGACGACCACAAGAAATAGCAAGAGTCAAAACAATAGTGACAGTGATTAGATCACTTTAACTTGACTCCACCAAGACGATTCCGTCCCGGATCAATTCAATAGTTCGGATTCGTCGCCTAGTGACTCATCCGACTCAGCAATTCGATGACAGCAGTTTAAGAAACCGGATTCAATGGCCAGAGCACGAGACCCCACTGAAAACACAAAAGACGCGCAGCTTGCCGGCTGCGCGTCTTTGTAGCTGTCCAAGCGGTTCCAAGGCCTCAGAAACCGTAACCGCTTGGCTTTCCACCAACATCGGCTTTTGACCAATGTTTCGCGGGCGGTCTGACCAGCCCGCAAGCAGTTGTCTCACGCCGAATCGCGCAGTGCAAGCGTCCCGTCACGAGTTGACGGGCGAGGAGACACTTTTTGCTCGTACTCCCGCATCCCACCCTGGCGACGCGGTCGATCTCCAGTAGTTCGCCGTACAATTACCGCGGACACATCGTCGATCACGAACGCAACATAGAGCTGACCTTCGAAAGCGGCCTGGAGCGCAATGCGCTCTGGCTGTGGCTCGCATCCACCGCCATCGTCATGATCCAGGAGCAGCCGGCGGCGGTCGAATATTTCGACGACGACGGCGTCCTGCATCACCACACCTTCGACTTCCTCGCCGTCACCCATGCCGGAAGGCGTGCGCTCGTCGACGTCAAGCCGGCCGCGCTCGTCGAGCGCAGCAACATCGTCTTCGTGCAGCAGCTGATCCGCGAGCAGTACGGGACCAGCCTTGCTGACCGGTACCTCATCCGGACCGAGCAGCACATGCACCCCGACGACGTCGCGGACGCCAAGGCGGTCCTGCGCGCCTGCTGGGTGCCAGACCCGGACGCAGACGCCAAGGTCTCGAAGCTGGTTCAGCAGACCAGCGGATGGCTCCTGATCGATGACCTCGTCAACGCGAGCGGGCTGAAGGCCGCGGGTTACAACGCCGTCCTGCGGCTGATCCGGGCCCGGCATCTCAAGACCAGCGCAAATAAACCCATCAGCTACGACGCACATGTGCGTCGCGTTCCTGCATCACATTGAAAGATCCACAGTCATGAACCTGACCCTGAGCCAGACCATCGCCCCCACCACCGCGAAGTACAACTTCAGCCCGCTGTCGCGCATCACGATCAGCGACCCCGAACCGCGTCACTACGTTCAGAAGGCGCGCGACGCAAACATCATCATCCTCACGCAGGTCACGGCCGGCGACACGCCGACCCCGCTCTCGGACGCGCCGACTGAGATCTTCTCGCACGCCGACATCGGCAGCCTGCTGCAGAGCAAGAAGATCGAGATCGAGCCGCACTTCTTCGACTGCGCTCGCAAGCAGCTGATCGCGCAGAACGCGGACATCGATTGCGCCCAGGACATCCCGCCCGAAGAGCTGGAATACCTCGACTTCTACAAGCGCCTCGTCGATGGCGTCGAAAAGCTGCGCGCACAGACTGAAAGCAGCCTCACCGACGATGCGCTCCGCCCCCTCATCTCGCGGGTCTACTGGGAATTGGTCGCCCAGCAGGCGAAGCCGATCGCGACGCCCGAGACGGGTGGCAACGCGAACAAGCTCGCGAAAGGCCAGGGTTCACGCGAAGGCAGAAGCCTGCCCAAGCTTATCTGCCCTTCGACCTACCGCACCTATCGGAAGCGCCTCAACAAGTTCCAAAACGACCTCCTCGCGATCCGCGACGGGCGCAAGACGGCGGCTACTTTGCGTCTCCCCGCAATCGTCGACGCGACGGTCGTGGAGGTCATGAGCCGCTGGGTCCAGGCTTATCTCGACCGCAATGAGCCGACGGTGCCGGCGCTCTACAAACAGATGCTGCACGAATTCGAGGTGCTGAACGCCGATCGCCTTCAGAACGGCAAGGACGAACTCGATGTGCCCTCGATCTCGACCTTTCGCCGTCGCATCAACAAGCTCCGGCCCTACGACGTTGTCCTTGCGCGTGAAGGGGCTGCAGCCGCTCACCGCCAGTTCAAGATCGCGGCCCGTCACGACACAGGTCTGGCGCCCGGTGACCGGGTGCTGATGGACAACTGGCGGACCAATGTCGGCGCCCTGAAGCTGCCGAAGCACTTTTGGGCCGGCATGCCCGACGAATGGCGGAAGAAGATCGCGAAGACTCGGCTCAGCCTGTGCCTGGCGATCGATGAAGCCTCGCGGGTGATCTTGGGCGTGCGCCTCGCGCTCAATCCGACGGCCGATGTTTCGATCAAGACCCTGGAAATGACGGCCCGCGACAAGACTAAGATCGCGCAGGCCGCCGAATGCGCGTCGACCTGGCATCACTGCCTGACCGCACTCTCCGTCCCGACGGACGGCGGCGCCGAGTTCCGCAAGGAGTTTCGCGCCGTTGTGCGCGATTACGGCGCGACTTCTGAAGTCGGCCCGGCCGGTAAACCCGATGTCAGGGCGGTCGTCGAGCGCGCCTTCGGCACGATCGACGGCCAGCTCATGCAGCACTTCACTGGCCGCACGTTCAAAAGCGTCGCCAGCAAGGGCGACTACGACTGGGAAGCCGCGACCAACGTAACGGTCGAAGTGCTCACCCGTTGTCTGGTCCGATACATCGTCGACGTCTATCACAACCAGGAGCATTCCTCACTGGGCCATGAAACGCCGAACGACGCCTGGATCCGCCTCAGCGATCGTTATGGCGTGCTGCCTCCCCCCTCCGACGATCAGATGCGCGCCGTGTTCGGCCATCGCGACGTCCGCGTAATCTCGAATCGAGGCATTCGCCACCTAGGACTGCACTACCGGTCGCGCGAGCTCGCTGTCCTGCGTCAGAGCGTCGGTCAGCAGCCGCTCAACATCCGTGTCGACCTTTCCAACCTCGGGAGCATTTCGGTCCAGGGCCTGAACAAACGCTGGATCACCGTACCGATCGAAATGAAGGACTTCGATGGCGTCAGCGCCCAGGAGTGGATCGCAACCGCGGAGGCGCTGCGTCGCCGATACGCCAACAACGCCAAGATCCGCCGGCCGATTTTGCTCAGAGCTCTCGCGGCGATCCGCAAGGACGGGCTGGCGTCCGCCGAACTCGCCGGCATCGGACCGACTCTGCTCTCGTCGGAGATGGTGAGGGACCACGAGACCAACCTGTTCGCCTCGTTCGACATCGAGGTCGCGACCGAGCGCGGTCGCGCACTGGAAGGCCTGGATGAGGACGAACCCGACGACGCCGCGCCGGACGATCAGGCCCCGGTCGCCCCGGCCGACAGCGCCGACAGCGCCGAGACCGTCGTGAAGCGCTCGTCGCCCACCGGTCGCCGCCGCGGTAGCGGCGCCGACTTCCTCGGCGAGGACTGAGACCGATGAGCGACATCAAGACCGGCGCTGTACAGGCGCCGGTCAACCTCGTGGACCGGATCAAGGCGAACCGGTCTGACATCCGCACGTCAGTAAGCGACAGCGTAGCCGCCGTTCAGCAGGTCTACGTGCCGACGCAGAACGACAAGCTGCTGACTGTCGAATTCGACCGTCTGTTCGACTCGATCGTGCGCGAAATCGAGTGGCAGGCCGAAGGAAAAAACTCGGCTTCGGCGCTGCGCGGAGGCCGGGTCTTGATCGTGACGGGCGACGCGGGAGTGGGCAAGACTCGTGCGCTGTCCCGACAGTACCAGACCCGGCCCGAGCTTGTCGGCTTCGGGGAGATCGGATCGGGCTGCCCCCTACTGTCCGTCGTGGCGCCCTCGCCATTTACCCTCGGCGTTTTGGGCAACGAGATCGTTCGCAAGCTCGGCTACCACTCCAGGCGAGAGATCAAGCAGTCCGAGGTGTGGCCGATGGTCAAGGCCATGTTCCGCGAGCACCAGGTCCGCATCCTGCACATCGATGAGGCGCAGCACGGCGATCACGTCAATTGGTCGACTGCGACGCAGATCGAGAACACTCTGAAAGGCCTCCTTCAGGATCCCGAATGGACGATCTGGCTCATCCTGTCGGGCCTCCCCGAGGTGGCCCGATTCTGCCAGGGCGATCGGTCGATTTCGAGACGGACTTCGCAGGTGCGCTTCAACCGCGTTACCCGCGACCACGTTCCGGCCATGCGAAAAGTCGTGCGCGACCTGATGAAAGCGTGCCCGACCGTCGAGTTCGAGCAGATGCTGACGGATGAGTTCATGCTTCGCCTCATCCATGCGGCCGACGGCAGGTTCGGGGTTCTGGTGGAGTTCGTTCAGGACGCGCTGGAAGCCTGCCTGGCAGCCGGCGATCGCGTCCTGAACGGCGATCACTTCGCAGACGCCTACGCATCGCGGACCGGCGACGAACGGGAGGAGATGAACGTCTTTATCGCCCAGGACTACGATACGATCGATGTCGCTGGTGCGCTCTGGGAAGCCCCTGTCGTCGACGAGGTCGCTCTTTCGCGCGCCCAGCTCCGTCGGCGGACGGTGGCCGCGGCCAAGGCGGCGGGGAGGCGTTCATGAAGCGATTGCCTCTCACCGTACCCCTCGGTCACCGGGAAGCGCCGTCCGACTTTTTGTCACGATTGGCCGTCCGTAACTGCATCCGCGACATGAGAACGCTGGCTCACGACCTTCACCTCGATGTCCAGGCAGTGATCTGCGGCGAAAGCGCTGCGCTGGCCAGGCTGGCGGAAGCCGGCGCAGCCGATCAGGCCGCGCTTGAACGCGAAGCCTTCGCCGGCAGCCCGCGCGGAATCTCCATTTTTCACCGCGCCCATAAGTTCAGCCGTACCATCCAGCTCACTCGAAATCAGGTTCGGATCTGCCCTGCGTGCTTTCGCGAGGACCTCGACGCGCAATCCTTTCAGGCCGAGGCCCGACCTTACCGTCGCGCACACTGGATCATCTCGCAGATCAAGACCTGTGAGCGTCACCACCTCGCACTCGCGCCGCTGGGCGGATGGCCGCCGCCTGCGAGTCGCTCGATACGAGCCTTATCATTGCGCGCTCCTTACGCATGCTGCCGCAGCTCGAGGCCCAGGCCGTCGAACGCCCGGTGACGTCGTTCGAGCGCTACGTGCTCGAACGACTGGACCAGCCACCGGGCGACGCATGGATCGACGGCCTGCCACTGCATGTCGTGATGCAGTCGGCAGCGCTCTTGGGGGCGTCGATGACGCGCGGTCATCTCGCTCGGCTGTCCGACCTTTCGGACGACGAGCGCCGGGAGAGCGACAACATCGGCTTCGAAGCGGTGTCGCTGGGCGAGGCTGGTGTTCGCGCGGCGCTCGACGCGATGAATACCGCGAAGACCGGCGGTAACGCCAAGGGACCAACGGCGATGTACGGCCAGATCTACTATTGGCTCGCAAACGCCAATGCCGAGGCGGACTTCGACCCGATCCGGAAGATCGTCACGGATCACATCGTGGACACCATGCCGGTTGGGCCTGGCGACAGACTGTTTGGAAAGGAAGTGTCGACTCGGAAAGTTCATTCGGTCTGGAGTGCTAGCCGCCAGTATAAGATGGATCGCGATCGGCTGCGGCTTATGCTGATCGAAATGGGATGGGTGCCAGCAAGATCAAATCTGCCGTTCAATTGGCAAACCTTCGACGCGGTCAAATCAGAGCAGTTTCTAAAGGACGCGAAGTCCAGTCTGAACTACCTACAGGCTCTGAAGTACCTGAATGCACCGAAGGCGCACGAACCGATCTTGGTCGCATCGGGCCTTCTGAAGCCGTGGATCGCCGCTGGCTCGAGCGGCTTGAAGGACCACGCCTTTCTACCGCGCGACCTCGACGCATTTTTGCTTCAGCTGACGCGGGCCGCGGATGAGCGCTACAGCGATGATCCATCCCTGATGAATATCAGCGCGGCCCAGAAAAGAGTGTTCTGCGGTGCTGAGGCGATCGTCCGATTGATCCTGGAAGGCAAACTTCAACGGGTCGGAAAGCGGATTGGCGTCGAAGGTTACAACTCCGTACTCGTCGATCCGCGCGAGGTTGAGGCGCTGGTGCTGACGAGAGACCGAGACCTTCTATCGGTCAAGGAAGCGGCGGCGATGATGCGAGCGCCCGTTAATTCGGTGCACGCGCTGATCGAACAAAAGATCCTGCCGGCTGTCGACGGCCGGCATCCCAAAACGAACCGTCCGATGAAGATCGTTTCACGGTCGGCGATCGAGCAGTTTTTGTCCTCGTACATTCCACTCGCCGAGGCGGCGAAACTGGCAGACGTCAGTTGGGGCACGTTTCGGAAACGCCAAAACAGTCGTGGAGTGGCGGCGGCTTTTGAAAGGCCGGGCGGGTTCTACCGTCGGGAGGATCTGAAGGATCAGATCCCATAGCTTCACCCGCATTCGAACTTGTCGCCATGAAAGCGGCCCCGAACCCCGGGGCCGCTTTTCTTTTGAGATCGCGACGCTTCCGCACCGGCAAAAAGGCCGATCGCGGCCCTGAGCAAGGGTGACTTGCTCACATTGAGGTCGTTGATTCTCTTGGGCTTATACGGTTAGGTGAGCAATATACGGTGGAGTTTCAAGCCCTACGGAAATTTAACGCGCCGCGGTTCGCCTCCGCATGGATGAGATACGCCGCCGAACGTAGATCGACCCAAAGGGGGACGTAGCCCTTCGTATCGAGCAAAGAGATGTTGACCAGCGACACTTCGGCCGCCGACTCCCACACCATCACGAGCAGATGGAGCATGCTGCCCCGCCGCCGCCGCGAGCGGCGCGCGGTCATCATCGTGTATGCGCTGTCGGCCGCGATCGTCTCCATGTTCTACGGCGGACTGCTGCTCGACATGTGAGCCGTCGCTCCCGCGGCCCGTCAAAGCCGGGCGGGACCTGTCCCGCCCGCGGCCGGGGTCGCCCCCCTCAGCTCCTGAACCTCCGCGCGCAGCCGCTTCAGTTCCTGCATCAGGTCGTCCAGCGAGACCGGCGGCCTGCCGGTCTTCTCGCTCATCTCGAGGTCGTGCTCTGCCTGCATGGCGTTCACCACCACGCCGATGAACAGATTGAAGACCGTGAAGGACGACACGAGGATGAAGGTGATGAAGAACACCCAGGCGTAAGGGTGGGTCTCCATCGCGGGCTTGACGATCTCGCCCGACCAGCCGTCGAGCGTCACCAGCTGGAACAGCGTGTAGAGCGAGATGCCGAGCGTGCCGAACTTGTCCGGCATATCGACCCCGTAGAGATGCGTCGCCATCACGGCGAAGACATAGAGCACGAGCAGCAGCAGCAGCACGATCGAGCCCATGCCGGGCAGCGCGCCCACGAGCGCGCCCACGACCCGCTTCAGCGACGGCGCCAGCGTGATCAGCCGGAACACGCGCAGCACCCTGAGCGCGCGCAGGACCTGCAGCGGCCCGGTCGCCGGCAGCAGCGAGATCGCCACGATCGTGAAGTCGAACACCGACCAGGGGTCGCGGAAGAAGGCGAGGCGCCTGACGGCGAGCCGCGCCGCGATCTCCACGACGAACACCGCAAGGATGAACTGGTCCAGCAGGTGCAGCGGGCCGCCCCAGCGCGCCATCACGCTCGGGCTGGTCTCGAGGCCGAGCGTGACGGCGTTGACGACGACGAGCGCGAGGACGGCGCGCTCGGTGACGGGATGGGCGACGAGACGGGCGAGGACGGACATTGACGGCTCTTCGGAAGGTGAGACGAGGCGCGGCGACGGATCGATCGCGCGGAGGGTCGCGTGTCCCTGCGTCCTCTCGGGAATGCCGCGCCCTCCGTCAAGCCACGACCGCGAGACCGCCGCCGCTCCGCGTGAGCCTTTCGATCGCCGCCCTGCCCGCTCGTCCCGCCGCTTGTGCGCGGCCGGGCTCCCGGTGTATGGAGCGACCCGTCGACGGCTCGCCAGTTTCGCGGAGAGGTGCCAGAGTGGTCGATTGGGACGGTCTCGAAAACCGTTGTGCGGGCAACCGTACCGTGGGTTCGAATCCCACCCTCTCCGCCAGAGACCTCTCACAAGTTATTGCTTTCGCTGGCTTTTGCCTTGATAGCGCCGTCGCGCCCCACGCTGCACCCCACATTCAGTTTGGCTCTGGCTGGACCTGTCTGGCCTCTGCTGGACCCCTACGCCCTAGGCGGGGGCCCGTCGCAAAAAGCCGCTTTGCCCGTCAAAGAGGCGTTTTAGGCCGCTTTCAAGCACTTTGGCGGCCGCCTGCAGAGGGTGTAGCTGGGCTTTGCGCGTCCTTCCCGACAGGACTGCGCCCGTGGGGAGCGCACGGGCTGACCACGGAACTTTGTCGCTAATTATCTGATATCGTTGATATTTTCGCGCGCCATGCTATTGTGGGGGCGTGGGCGGCGCTGCGCCGCCCTGCATCCCCCAGTCCGTTCAGAGATCCCACCATGCGTGGACAGCCCGCCAAGATCCTTGGCGGCAAGGAGGTGCGCTGCGCCCTGGCGCTCGCCCGCCGAAGCCGCACGCCGAACCGCAACGCCGTCATCATTTTGCTGACCCTCCAAGCGGGACTGAGGGCCTGCGAGGTCGCCCGGTTGACCTGGGCCATGGTCAGGCGTTGGGCATGTGCTCGAGCTGCCGGCCCGGGCGGCGAAGAAGGGCGGCGGCAGGCGCATTCCCCTGCACCCCGAAGCGCGGATCATGAGCGCCCTCCCATCGCGACTTTGCGGTTGTCGCCCATATCGGGCCGTTCGCTCGACATGCGCGCCTTGACGATCTCGAACGCCACCGTGATCGGGTTGGTCTTGCCGTCCCAGTACTCAGCGGATTGTGGGCGCACGACGAGCAGGCGCACGTTTGGATCGTCGGCGCCCTCCGGAAACCAGACCTTCGCCATTTCGTTGAAACGGTCTTTGATCGCTGCCCGGTCGTTAAGGACTTCGGCGACGCCGGAGATCGAAACGTAGTTCTGGGAGCCTGGCTTGGCGAAGGCGAGGCAAACATCCGGGTCGGCCGCGATCTCGTCGTCCTTGTGGTGTCTGGCGTCGGTCAGAAACGTGATCACATCGGTTTCGCGATCGACCTTGGCGTGCATCGGGCGCGCGCGAAGCGCGGCGCCGGCCTTCGAGACCAGCATGCAAACGCCGATGTTCTCGGCGAGGTCGTAGACGCGCGTTGTGTCTTCGTGTGCTGCCATTTTGTCTCTCCTTGTTGAGGCAGATGGTCGAGTGCGAAACAGGCGGACGCTGTCGAAGTTCCTCGACAGTCCGGAACCAATCACCCCCTTCGCGCGTCTAGCCTCCGAAGCGGACACCCCCGATCCGCTTCGCATAAAGAAGGCCCGACGCGATCCCCCGACGCGCCGGGCTTTTCCGTGACTGCTCTGTTAGCCTATGGTTGGAGCTAAGCGGGGTATGCTCCAGCGGGCTCGCTGGCGTCCTCCAACCGTTGGTGAGCCCGCACCGTCTTTTCGGCCCGCGGCCAAGTCCGCTAGGCACGGTCATAATCGACCGACGACAAGATGCTGCGGAACTGGTGGCATCACCTCGCCATTTGCTTCGCTTCCTCGACCGCCTTCATGCAGTTGGCCTCGTCGCGCTTCTGATCGTGCGCCTGCGCCTCGAGGATCTTGGCGGACGCGCTGGCCTGTCCGCCGCCTTCGCTGGGAGACGTCCCAGACGCCGCCGTGGCGGTCTGGTTGCCGGGCCAGACGGCGGCGTCCGACCCGCCGCCTTGCCCTGGAGAGCTTTGATCTCGTCGGAGCACTTCGCGACGACGGGCGAGCTCGCGAACGCCGTGAGGGCGGCGAGCGCGACGGCGATGCGGATCATGGCTTTTCCTCGCGGCCCGCGTTGACCCAATCCAAAGCCGCTGCTTCGTCGGGAAGATCGAAGGTCATCGTTTCGACCCGCGTCAGCTTGCCTGAAAGCTCGATCATCGTGCTCGCCCAGCCCGGCGCGCCGACGACCGCAAGCGCGATGCCCAGCGTTCCGAACATCAGGGCCGGCACCATCTCGTTGCCGGTCATGAAGCCCTCCCCGCCCCCGATGATCGGTCGAGGGCAACGCACCGTGATACCTTCCGATCCGCGGACCGCGGCTCGAGCGAGGTAGACTTTCGGCCCGGAACGATGTCGCGGCTCGCGGGTTGCGCCCTCGAGGGTGGAGGGTCGCCATGTCTGATGAACCAGAAATCATCGAGAAGGACGGGAGTTGGTCGTACCGGTTCGGCGGCATGACGTTCGGCAGCTACCCGAGCCGCGAAGCCGCGTTGATCGCGTCAGCCAAGCATCAGGGCGAGCATCCGGAGCCCGTCGAGGGCCAAGACGATAGCCCCAGAGATCAGGACAATCCGACGCCAAGCTGAGGCGCATCAACGGCGGCTGCCGGAGAGCATTCCGCGACGGCGGCCTGAACTCGAAGCCTTGGGCGCCCAGAAGCTCTGGTCCCCGAGCCTTCGACGGCCGATGAGCCAGAACGGACGAATGCGACCACCCTAACTCGCGCAGAGTTTTGTGTGGCGAACCCCTAGGAGAGGGACAAGACCATGAACTCGATCATCTATCTGGTCGGCTTAATCGTCATCATTCTGTTCATCCTGTCGGCCTTGGGACTACGCTGATGACCGACAGCACAGCATCCATCGCCGACCGCTCCGGTTACGTGGACTGGGGCGCGATCTTCGCCGGAGCCGTTGTGGCGGCCGGGGCGTCGTTGGTCTTGTCGACCTTCGCAAGCGCGCTTGGCCTGGGATCGGTGTCCGTTGGAAAGGACGGAGGCGTCAGCACTCTGGGGCTGATCCTCACCGGCCTCTTCGTCGCGGTCTCGGTCGTCGCGGTCTACATGCTCGGCGGCTACGTGGCCGGGCGCATGCGCCGTCGTTTCGGTGACGCGGTCGCTGACGAGGTCACGGCCAGAGACGGCCTGCATGGTCTGGTCGTCTGGGGGTTGGGCATGCTTGTCGCCGGAAGCTTCGCCGCGTCCGCGATCGGCGGAGTCACGCGAACCGTCGGAAGCGCGGCCGAGACGACCATTCAGGCGGCGGGCTCGGCGGCTGGAGGCCTGGCCCAAGGGGCAGGCCAACTGGTCGGCGGCGCCGTCAGCGGAACCGGCCAG
This sequence comes from Hansschlegelia zhihuaiae, assembly GCF_004103825.1. Taxonomy (GTDB): domain Bacteria; phylum Pseudomonadota; class Alphaproteobacteria; order Rhizobiales; family Methylopilaceae; genus Methylopila; species Methylopila zhihuaiae. The sequence goes on along the minus strand of NZ_RYFI01000029.1, from coordinate 21,616 downwards.
GCGCTCGGGGGAGCCGCTCAGGGCGCTGGAGGGGCAGCAGCGCCAGCTTTGCAAGACTTGCTTCCTGAGGGAATGCGGTCGAACCCGGTCGACTACGTGATCGACCAGATGGTTCGGCCGGCCGAAGGAGGCCAGGGCTCCGCGCAACCCCAGGATCCGGCGGCAGCTCAGCGGCAGGTCGGCGAGATTCTCATGAACCTCGTTCGCACCGGAAATATCCCGGACAACGACCGTGCCTTCCTTCGCAACCTAGTGGCGTCTCGCACCGGGCTCAATCCGGAGCAGGTCGACGCTCGGGTGAATGAAGCCGTGTCCCGGGCTCAGGAGTTGAGAGCCGAGGCCCAGAAGCGCATCGACGATGCGAAGGCCGAGGGCGAACGGCTCAAGGCGGAGGCGCAAAAGCGCATCGCAGACGCCAAGGCTCAGGCAGAGGATGCTGCGGAGACCGCAAGGATCGCCGGCATCCTCACCGCGTTCCTGCTGGCCGCATCGGCTCTTGTGGCCGCCGCAGCCGCCACGATCGGCGCGGTCTGGGGCGGCCGGCACCGCGATGAAGGCCGCATCTGGAAAGGCCTAGCGTATAACAAATAGGACCGATGGAGGCTGATCCGCTTCTCGGTTGGCCGTCGCGGCCCGCGCCGCGGCGGCCAACCACGCGCTGGCCAATATGATTGCAAGCTCCATAACCGAGCTAAGGCGAGCGATATGGCGAAGACCGATGCAGATTTCGAAGGCGAGTTGGATGCTCTTAACCCCGGCACACGGGAGACGCTGATAGTTGCGGCGCACAAGGAAGAGGCTATTTGGAATGATACGATGGCGGCCCACAGCCTTGACGTGGGCTCGGCGTCAGAACTGAGAGACTATATCCTCAGAACATACGATTCTGCTGGCGCTCGGCTTACGTAATCAGAGTGTGGCGCGCGAAAAACTCGGCGCCGATCGTTCCGAGGTCAGCTCCCAGCCGGTCGCCTTAGCGCCGTTCTCGCAGAACTCGAAGACATGCAGGTCGCGCGGCTTCGCTGACGGGCAGCTCACGCAGGCGAAACCGCCTGGCTTGTTTGCTTCGCGAGGGCCGCCGCGGACTTCAGCGGCGCTCGATCGCGGACGAGCGCCCGGCCGACAGACCCGGCAGATCCCCAACCGCCGGCAGGGCCGTCATAAACGTTGAACTTTTCATGCTTTGTCATGTGGCTGTTCTGACTGACTCGCGCGATGCTCCTTTATCGAACGGGCCAAAACATCGGTCGTTCCGGAAGCTCTAGCCGCCGATACCGGAGAATGCGGAGCGTTGACGCGTCGAGGCATCGAACCGGCCTTCGTGCTCGATGCTCTTAAGGATTGCCGAAAGGCGCGCCTCGACATGGGCCTTCACCTGCCCCGTAGGCATGCGGTTCAGCACCGCAAGCTGCAGCGCCCTCATCGACGACGCGCGATGGCGCCGATCGATCGCTTGTGCGTCCAGCTGGCCCACGACGCTGTCGCACCGCTTCAGAGCGTCGGGCGTCGGCTGGCCCGCGAGTTCGCGAAGCTCGGCCACCGCCCTGCCGAGCGCCCCAAACGAAAGACCCTCAGTGTCGATGTCAGGCATCGTTTCCGCTTCCTCGGATGCGCGAACCACAAAGGGCCCGGAGAACCGCGAGGTGGACAGGCGTCCGCACGCGTCAACGACGACGGAGGCTGAACCGCCGCTGCGCCGCGACGAGATCGCGCGAAAACACGAGGGGCCGTTATACGCGTATAATCCGGCGCCTCCCCTTCGGCGGATATCCGTTCCGGTCGACGCCTGATCGGCGCTCGCTTCGATCACCCGCCTGCGCATTCGGCCGGAACGGCGCCGGGTCGCTTACGTTGATCGGCGAAAGGAGCCTTTCTTGTCTCAATCGATTATCGGCAAGCTCGAGGCGCTCCATCCGCTGCCGGAAGAAGACAAAAAGCTGCTTCACGCGGTCGTCGGACGCGGAAAGACGCTAAAGGCCGGCGATGACATCGTGCGCGAGGGCGACCATACGGACGTCGTGCACGTCATCATCGAAGGCCACGGGTTTCGCTACAAGACTCTGCCCGACGGTAAGCGGCAGATCATCGGCTATCTCGTGCCAGGCGACTTCTGCGACCTCTACGGCTTCCTGTTCGACAGGATGGATCACGGCATGGCGGCGCGCACGCAGTGCCGGATCGCTCAACTGACGGAAGAGCACGTCTTGATGCTGACCTCGCGACCCGCGCTCGCCCGGGCGCTGTGGTGGTCGGAGCTCGTCAACGGATCGATCCTGCGAGAATGGCTGGTCAATATGGGCCGTCGGACGCCGAGCGCGCGCGTCGCTCACATCCTATGCGAACTGCTGGTCCGGTTGCAGGTTGTCGGCCAGGCCACCGCCGACAGTTTCAAGCTCGAGCTTTCCCAGAACGAGCTCGGCGACACGGTCGGCCTCACGACCGTGTCGGTCAACCGTGCGCTTCAGCGCCTCCGCGGCGCAGGGCTGATCAGCCAGTCGGGCCGCGAGATCACGATCCCGGATGTCGCCGCGCTGAAGGCGTTCGCTGACTTTGACCCGGGCTATCTTCATTTCCGGCAGGATCGAGAGGAGCGCCCGTGATAGAGTTCCAGCCCGTGAAGGTGGCGACCGGCTCTGCCGACGAGGAAGGCCGGCTCGTCTTCCACGAGGGCAAGCTGATCGCCGTGCTGGTTCGTCTCGACGACGCCAATCACGGGCCGGCGCTCGGCCAGTGGAGCCTCGAAGCCGGTTTCAACGGCGTCGACAGCACCAAGCCTCCACTGTTTGCAAACCTCGCCGCAGCCGAGCGCTGGATAGGCCGCCAGATCGCGGAATTTATATCCGTATAACGGAATCCGGTCCGATCCCCGCAAATCTTGATGCGAGCTTCGATTTCTCTCGCGACCGCCGGAACGGCCATCCCGCACCCGGACTCTCCCTGTCAAACAAACCCGGGAGAGGACCTAAAATGGCGACGACCAAGACGCTCGCTGACGCCTTTCATGAGACCCTGAAGGATGTGCTCTTCGCCGAGCGCGCCTCCGCTCGAGCGCTCAAGAAATCCGCGAAGGTCGCCAAAGAACTGGACCTCAAGCGTGCGTTTGAGGAGCACCTTCAGGAGACCGAGACACAGATCGAAAGGTTGTCCGAGATTTTCGACATCATCGGCAAGGCGCCGCGCGCCAAGACCTGCGAAGCCATGCAGGGCATCGCATCCGAGATGGAGGAGGATCTCGAGGATTTTGCAGACTCGCCTGCGTCGGACGACGTGCTGATCGGTTGCGCGCAGGCGGTCGAACATTACGAGATGGCGCGCTACGGGATGCTGAAGGCGTGGTCGGTGAAGCTCGGTTATGACGAAGCGACGCCGCTGCTGCAGAAGACGCTGGAAGAGGAGAAGGCCGCCGACGAGCGCCTGACGAAGATCGCGGAACAGTTGGCCGCCTGAGCCCGCCATTGGCGGGGCCGTCGGTCCGCTCCAGCGGTCTCGAACAGAACGAGGCGACGTCTTGCGTATCGGCATCATTGCGCATCTGAAGCATCCAATCGGGGAGCCGTTCTGCGGCGGCCTCGAAACCCACACTCATCTGCTGGCGCGCGGCCTGCGGCGTCGCGGCCATGAGGTCACAGTGTTCGCCTCGGACGGGTCCGACCCCGCGGTCGGGGTCGAGCCGATCTGCGAAGATATGGCGATCCGCGAGGTCGGTCTCGCGGAGGCGACGAACGTCGCGTTCTTCCGAGAGCACCATGCCTATCTGCGGCTCATGAACGAGCTGCGACGCCGCGACTTCGACATCGTGCACAACAACTCGATCCACTATTTGCCCGTCGCCATGGCGGACGCGCTGACCATGCCGATGGTGACCACCCTGCACACGCCGCCTTTCTGCTGGCTGGAGAGTGGCGTTCGGCTATGCCGCTCCTCGCGCTCGACCTTCGTGACAGTGTCGGACGCGCTTCGCCGTTTCTGGAGCCCGATCGCGCCCGTGAGGGGCGTGGTGCTCAACGGCATCGACCTCGACCGCTTCCGCTTCCAGAAACAGCCTGCGGACGAGCCTTATCTCGCATGGTCAGGGCGGATCGTCCCCGAAAAGGGTCTTCATCTGGCGATCGAGGCGGCGCGCATCGTGGGAATGCCATTGCGGATTGCAGGCCCCGTCGCCGACTCGGCTTATTTCGAGCGCGAGATCCGGCCTCTGCTTGGCGACGGCGCGAGCCATCTCGGACACCTGGCGCATTCCGAACTCGCGGCTGTCGTTGGCGGCGCTCGCGCGTTGCTGTTCACACCGCGGTGGGAGGAGCCTTATGGCCTTGTCGCGGCTGAGGCGCTCGCCTGCGGCACACCCGTTGCGGCGTTCGCGCGTGGCGCGATCGCCGAGGTCGTGGACGAGACTTGCGGCGTGCTGGCGGCGCCCGACGACGCAGCGGACCTTGCCGAGGCCGCCCGCAAGGCGCTTTCGCTCGACCGGCGCGCCTGCCGGCTGAGGGCCGAGCACCATTGCGACGCCAAGCTGATGGTCAGCGTCTATGAGCGGCTCTATGGGCGGATCCTGGCCGGGAACGTCCAGCCCGATCCGGCGCCTGCGACGCTGGTGGCGGCCGAATGAGTCAAAACCCCTTCGTCCGCAGGGTTTGCGTTTGCGTGCCGGCGCGCGACGAAGTGGAGCGCCTGCCACGCCTGCTTCGGGCGCTCGCTGCGCAGGACCTCCCCGGCGTCCTGCCCGTGGTCATCGCGCTCAACAATACGACCGATAACTCCCGCGAGGTCGTCGAGCGGATAGCGGGCGAGTTGCGATCGTTCATCGCGATCCGCGTCGACGAACGGATTTTTCCACCCGAGGCCGTGCATGCGGGCTCGGCCCGGCGCCTCGCCATGGATATCGGCGTGGAACTCTTGGACGCCGACGGGCAGGCCGTGCTGATCACGACCGACGCCGACGCGCGGCCGCCCGCCGACTGGGTGAGGCGCAATCTCGAGGCGATCGAGCGCGGCGTCGATCTCGTCGGCGGAGCGCTGGTTCTCGACGACGAGGAGCACATATCGCCGCTCGTGCGATCGCGCTGGGATGCGCTCGCCGCCTATTGGCGCGCGGTGCGGGCGACCGAGGACGAGATCGACCCGGTCTCCTGGGACCCGCCGCCGCGCCATGGCGACCACACCGGCGGAAGCCTCGCCGTGACAGTCGCGGCCTATCGCGCCTCGGGGGGCGTTCCCGCGATCCCCGATGGCGAGGATCGGGCCCTGGTGACCGCGGCGCGGGCCAAGGGCTTCCGGCTGGCGCATCCGATCGACGTCTGGACGCGTGTCTCCGCACGCACCGACGCTCGCGCCGCAGGCGGCATGGCCGCGAAGCTCAAGGAGCTTTCGGAAGGGATCGGGGCCGCCATGGCGGTTCCCTCGCTCGACCACTGGCGGGCGCGGGCGCGTTGGCGGCGCATGGTGCGTCTGGCCGGCGGCGACGCCGCGGTCGCGGCGCAGGAAGCGGCGCTGCCGCCGATGGCTTGCGACGTGGTGATAGCGCCGGCCGCGCCGGAGGCGGCGGCGTGACCGAGGCCCCGATCGGCTATTACGTCCACCATCACGGCGAAGGCCACCGGCGTCGCGCTATGGCGATCGCGAAGCAGGCGCCGGGCCGTCTGACGCTGATCGGCACGGGCGTCGCGGGGCTCCAAGGTCCGTTCGACACGCTGGATCTGCCGGACGATCGCCTAACAGGAAGCGGTTTCGACGGAGAAGACAACGCCTGCGAACGACCGGACTCGCTGCACTATGCCCCAGTGCACCATGACGGCGTCCGCGGACGGGCGAGAGCCGTCGCGGGCTGGATCGCCGAGCGGCGTCCGGCGTTGATGGTGGTGGACGTATCGGTCGAAATCGCGATGCTGGCGCGGCTTTGCGCGACGCCGACGATCTACGTTCGGCTCGCGGGCGCGCGGTGGGACGAGGCCCATCTCGACGCCTTCCGCGGCGCGCAGGCGCTGATCGCGCCCTTTGACCGGCGCTGCGAAGTCTATGACGCCCCGGGCTGGGTGGTATCGAAGACCCGCTATTTGCCCGGCCTCGGGGCGGCCCCGGCCTCGGCCGCGTCGCGCGACAACGTCGTCCTCGTGGCCTTCGGTCGTGGTGGCGCCAAGACCACGCCGGAGGACGTCACAGACGCGGCGGCCGCGACGCCTGCGCGTCGGTGGCGTGTCATCGGGCCTATGGCGAGGCCCCTCGCTCCGCCGGCCAATCTCGATGTCGCGGGTTGGGTGGATCACGCCGAACAGGAGATCGCCCGCGCGGGGGTCGTGGTCGGCGGCGCTGGCGACGGAGTCCTGTCGGCGGCGGCGGCCGGGGGGCGGCCCTTCGTGTGCGTTCCCGAGGATCGCCAGTTCGACGAGCAGCGCGCCAAGGCGAACGCGCTGAAAAAGGCTGGCGCCGCCGTCGTCCTGCCCGCCTGGCCAAGGCCGGCGGAATGGCCCGGCGTGCTGGCGGATGCGGAAGCGATCGATCCATTGCGGTTGTCGAGCTTCCACGATCCGGACGGACCTGCGAAGGCCGCCTCCTTCATTCTCGGACAGGCGGACCGATGACGCAGCCATCCTCGACCAAGCTCCAGTTCGGCGCGCTCGCCGGCCGCCTCGCCGAGTTCGGCGCGCGCTATGACGCTGAGGGCGGCTGGCCGCAGGAGAGCGTCGCGCTGCTGGTCGAAAGCGGCATGCACCGCGCCTTCGCGTCCCCGGACGCCGGAGGTAAGGCGTTCGAGACGCCTCAGGAGGAGAACCGTGCGCTGCTCCAGGCGCTCCGGCAGGTCGGGCGCGCGGATCTCAGCCTTGGCCGGATCTTCGAGGGCCATGTCAACGCGCTGAAGTTGTTCGGCTGGTACGGTTCGCCCAGTCAGCGCCGGAGGCTCGTTCAAGACCTGGACGGAGGCCGGCTTTACGGCGTCTGGGCCACCGAGCCGCCGCCGGGCGTGACGCTCGACGACGACCCGTTCGGTCCCCGGCTGTCGGGCGCGAAGCGCTTCGCGACCGGGGCCGGAAGCCTCGATTTCGCGCTGGTGACCGCGCGGCCCGCTTCGGGCGAACGTCGCCTCGTGATCGTCCCCGCCAACCAGCAGGCCCGCGCCGACGTCTCGGGATGGCGCGTCCGAGGCATGCGCGCCACCGTCAGCGGAACCTACGACCTCACCGGGCTCCGGCCGTCTCGAGAGGAACTGCTCGGCGGGCCAGGCGACTATGACCGCGAGCCGCGCTTCACGGCCGGCGCCTGGCGATTCTTGGCCGTCCAGCTCGGCGGGGTCGAAGCGCTTCTGGCCGAGACCCGCGCGGCGATGTCCGTAGCGGCGCGCGCGGACCCGCTCCAGCGCGCGAAATTCGCCGAGGCCGTCGCCGCCGCGCGCGGCGCTTTCCTCTGGACGCGCGAGGCCGCCGATCGCGCGGCGTCCGAGCATCCCGACGCAAAGCCCTTCGTGCTGCTTGCTCGCGGCGTGGTGGAGCGAGCGGCGCTCGACGTTATGGAGCTCTGCGCCCGCATCGTCGGCACGCGGAGCGCCGTCGACGGCTCGCGCATCGACAAGATCATTCGTGACCTTAGCCTCTATCTGCGTCAGGCCGGCCCCGACCATGCCCGCGACGAGGCCGCCAAGGCGTTTCTCGACCACGATGCGTGGGGCGACGGGGACGAGCTGTGGTGACGCGTCCTCGCTTTGCGACGCCGCTCGCCCGCAGTCGGTGGGCGATGGCCCGCTGGCTGGTCCTGGCGCCGCATGCCGACGATGAGACCATCGGGGCCGGCGCGCTGATCGCCGAGGCCGCGGCTGCAGGGCGGCTCGCGGGCGTCGTGTTCGTAACCGACGGGCGCGGCTCGCACGGGGCCCAAGGTCCGCGCGATCTCGCCGAGACCCGGCGGCAGGAAGCGCGCGCCGCCCTGCGGCGGCTAGGCCCGCAAACTCCCACGCCGGCGTTTCTCGATTGGCCCGACGCCCGCCCGCCGCTGCGCGAGGATGAAGGATGGCGTCGGTCCGCGCGCCGGCTCGGGAGCCTTTGCCGCCGGCTACAAGTCGACGCAATCGCCGCGACCTCGCCGCTTGATCCGCATTGCGACCATCAAGCGGTGGCGGCGCTTGCCCGCGACGTCGCGCGGTCGGCGATGCGGCCCGTGGAGGTGTTCGACTATGTCGTGTGGGCGGAGCAGCATCCGTCCGGCCCCGCTTTTCGAACGGGGGTGACGCCGCAAGGTCCGCGGCGCTTGGCGCTGGCCGCCCATCGTAGCCAGATGACGCCGCTCTATGGCGACGGCTTTCGTGTGCCGGACCGGCTGAGGCGGATGCCGGCAGCGGACCTGCTCTATCCGGCGCGGCTCCGGCATGCGGCGTAGGGACAGCCTGCCGCCGGTCTATTTCGAGGACATGTTCGCGGCGGACCCCGATCCCTGGCGGTTCGAGACGAGCGCCTATGAGGCTGAAAAATACCGGGCCACCGTCGCCGCGCTCGGGGGACGAAAATACCGCGCGGCGCTCGAGGTCGGCTGCGCCATCGGCGTCCTGACCGAAAAACTGTCGGCGCATGTCCTCGACCTGCTGGCGATCGACGTCAGCGAGACGGCGCTGGCGCGCGCAGCAACCCGCTGCAGCGGCGCGCGGTTCGATCGTCGCGCCTTTCCGGCCGAAGCGCCGGACGGCCTGTTCGACCTGATCGTGCTGTCCGAGGTCCTGTACTATCTCGACGATCAGGATCTGTCGGCCGCCGGGCGTTGGGCCGACGGGGCGCTCGCGCGCGGCGGCGACCTGCTGCTGGTGCACTGGACCGGCGAGACCGACTATCCGCAGAGCGGCGACGACGCTGTCGCGAAGTTCGACGCCGCCATGCGCGTCCCGATCGAGAGGCTCCGCGCCGAGCGCCACGAGCGCTACCGGCTCGACATGTGGCGGCGCGTGTCATGACCTTGAGCGTCCTTACCCTCGCGCGCGGCCGGACTGCGCATCTGACGAACCTCGTTGAGGGCTTGCGTCGGTCGGACGTTCCGCCGGACGAATTGGTCGTGGTGGATATGAACGACGAGGCGCTCGCCGTCGGCGCCTGCGGCTTTCCGGTTCGGCTCGTGCGTCTGCCCGTCGAGGCGCTTCCGCTCGCCGCCGCACGGAACCTCGCGGCGCGGCGTTCGACCGGTCGCCATCTGCTGTTCCTCGACGCCGACTGCATCCCGTCTCGATCGCTGGTCGGCGCGATGGCTCACGCTCTGGCCGAACTCGACGGTCTGATCTGCCCGGAGGTGCTGTATCTCGGCCCGGATGACGCGCGCGGCGCATGGGACGAGCCCGATCTCGTCGCGGCGGGCCGCACGCATCCCGTTCGCCCGTTTCCACGCTCCGGACGTCGCGTCGAGCCGAACGCCGGCCTGTTCTGGTCGCTGGCGTTCGGTGTGCGGAAGACCACATTCGAGGCGCTCGGAGGCTTCGATGAAGCCTATGTCGGCTATGGCGGCGAGGACACCGACTTCGGCTTCGCAGCTGAGGCGGCAGGAGTCCCTATCGTGCTGACAGGAGACGTTCGGGCGTTTCACCAACATCATTTTGTCAGCGATCCGCCGCTCGAGAACCTCGACGACATCATCCGGAATGCCGAGGTCTTTCGCGGAAAATGGGGGCGATGGCCGATGGAGGGGTGGCTCGTGGGGTTCGAGCGCGCCGGCCTGATCAGACGTACGGCTCGATCGATTGAGCGACTGTAGTCGGCGGCGGCCTTCGTCGGCTCCGGATCTGCGTCGGCCATGTTCTCTCTTGCGTTCCCGCGATGGCGACGACCGTCGCCGCCCGCGAAGGCGATGGTCGCTTGAATGACGCGGTTCCGACCGACCGGATCAGGTTTTCGAGCACACCGCTTGCAGCGCGGCTGCCCTTCGAGCAGCGCTCTCGCAACAGGCTACCGACGTCTGGAACTTGTCCAAAGCGCAGCCGTTGCGCCCATGAGTTCAACGAGGGCGACATGACCAAAAGCGTTTCACTTAACGCCGGCAATGGCGGCGAAACCCACCAGACCACGGACGCCGATCACCCGGTTCTCACGACCAATCACGGGACTCCGATCAGCGACAACCAGAACCAGCTAAAGGCTGGCGCTCGAGGTCCGGTGCTGCTCGAGGACGAGGTCTACCGGGAGAAGATCAACCACTTCGACCACGAGCGCATTCCGGAGCGGATCGTGCACGCTCGCGGAACGGCGGCGCACGGCTATTTCGAATGCACCGATAGCCTCGCCGACATCACGCGGGCCGATCTGTTTCAGAAGAGGGGCCAGCGCACCGACGTCTTCGTCCGATTCTCCACCGTGGCCGGCGGCGCCGGTTCAGTCGACACGCCGCGCGACGTGCGCGGCTTCGCCGTCAAGTTCTACACGCGCGAAGGCAACTGGGATTTGGTCGGCAACAACATCCCGGTCTTCTTCATTCAGGATGCGATGAAATTTCCGGACCTGATCCACGCCGCCAAGATGGAGGCGGATCGGGGATACCCCCAGGCCGCGACCGCGCACGACACGTTTTGGGACTTCATCAGCCTGATGCCGGAATCCACCCACATGATCATGTGGGCGATGTCCGATCGGACGCTGCCGAAGAGCTTCGCCACGATGGAGGGCTTCGGCATCCACACCTTCCGGTTCGTCAACCGCGAAGGAAAAAGCACCTTCGTGAAATTTCACTGGAAGCCGAAGGCCGGCCTCGCGTCTTCGATCTGGGACGAGACCGTCAAGACGGCCGGCGCCGATCCTGACTATCAGCGCCGCGACCTGTTCGAGCGCATCGGCCGGGGCGACTATCCAGAGTGGGATCTCGGCGTGCAGCTGTTCGACGAGGAGTTCGCAAACGGCCAGCCCTATGACGTGCTCGACGCCACGAAGATCATTCCGGAGGAGGTTTTGCCCGTCCGGATCGTCGGCAAGCTGGTGCTGGACCGCTACCCCGACAACTTCTTCGCCGAGACCGAACAGGTCGCCTTTTGTCCGAGCCATCTCGTGCCAGGCATCGATCACTCGAACGACCCGCTGCTGCAGGGCAGACTGTTCTCCTACCAGGACACCCAGATCAAGCGGCTGGGCTCGACCAACTGGCACCAGATCCCGGTCAACCAAGCCAAGGGCCGTGAGGGCGGTTGCCCGTTCCACAATCTCCAGCGCGACGGTCACATGCAGATGCAATCGCCGAAGGGTCGCGCCAATTACGAGCCGAACTCGCTTCATCTTGCCGGGGAGATCGGCGGCCCGCGCGAGGATCCGGCCGACGGCTTCAAGACCTATCCTGCGGAGGAGCAGGGGCAGAAGCTGCGCATTCGCGCCGAGAGTTTCGCGGACCACTACAGTCAGGCGCGGCTGTTCTGGCGATCGATGGACCCGGCCGAGCAGGCGCACATCGCATCCGCCTTCGTGTTCGAACTCAGCAAGGTGTCGATCGAGCACATCCGTCTCGCGGTGATGGCGAACCTTCGCAACGTCGACGAGGAGCTGGCGCGACGGGTGGCCAACGGACTGGCGATGAAGCTGCCGAAGGCCTCGGCGGCCAAGGTCGCGCCGATCGACATGGAGCCGTCTCCAGCGCTGAGGATCATTCGGGGGCCGCTTGAGAAGCACACATTGGAGGGCCGAACGGTCGGCATTTTGTTCGCGGACGGCACCGACGCGAGCGAACTGAAGAAGGTGAAGGAGGCCGTCAAGACGGCCGGCGGTCGCCCCATGCTCATCGCCCCGAAGGTCGGCCAGGTGCCGCTCTCGGACGGCTCGACGATCAGCGCGGACGCGCAGCTCTTCGGTCAGCCCTCTGTCACGGTCGATGCCTGCGCGGTGGTGTTGTCGGATGAGGCCACTGCGAAACTGACCAAGGAAGGCGCCGCCGTCCAATGGGTCATGGACGCGTTCGCCCATCTTAAGGCGATCGGCCACAACGCCGCCGCCAAGCCGCTGCTCGACAAGGCGGGCGTCGAGCCGGACGAGGGCGTCGTCGATCTGAACGGCTTCGTGGAGGCCGCAAAGAAGCGCTATTGGGATCGCGAACCGAACGTCCGCACGCTCGCCTGAAAACCGAAATGGACAGCCGGGGCTTTCTCGGCCGCGGCTCTCCAACCTTCCACCCAATACTCGCCCACGGTCCAAATCAGACCGCAAAAAAGGGGCCGCAACCCGAAGGTCGCGGCCTCGTTTATCGGCGTGGCATTGGGTTCAGTGACGACCGTCATATCCTGATGACCAGGCGTCCACTTCATCTTTGGCTCTCGCCTTCTCGACTCCGTAGGGCTCCTGGATCTTTCCCTCCAGCTGCTCACGCTTTCCGACCGCGGTCCTGTTCGATTAATGGTCGCCTCGATCGCGGTCGCGGTTTCGGGCGGCAAGGCGCGCCTGCACCGTGGCGCTTTCCTTGTGGCGCAAGGCGTCGTCGGCTGTCTGATCGGGCACGGCGTCCCGGCCCCGGCGCTCGGCGAGATCGCCGCGAACTGGCCGCTGCTGATCGGCCCGATCGCCGCGATCACGCTCGCCAGCAGCCTGCTTGGGCGGGCGATCGCGCGCACCGGCGTCCTGCCGGCGACGACTGCGGTGTGGGGCTCCTCGCCGGGAGCCGCCGCCGCCATGACGCTGATGTCCCAGAGCTATGGCGCGACTTCCGCCTCGTCGCCTTTATGCAATACGCCCGCGTCGTGATGGTGGTCGCGACGGCCTCGATCGTCTCGCGGATCTGGATCGGGCCCACCGGAGCGGCTGCGCCGCGCGCCTTCTTTCCCGCCGTCGACTGGCCGGGTCTGCTGTTGACAGTCGCCGTCGTGGCCTTCGGCGTCCCGCTCGCCCGGGCGCTGAAGATCCCGGCCGGCCCGCTTCTCGCGCCAATGGTTCACGCGCGAGATTTAGCTCACGCCACTCGCGCTCTACCGCAGATTCTGATTTCGATCTTCGCGCTTATCGCGATCTGCGCCTTCTTCGCCTGGACGCTTGTCGCGTTCGGCGGGATCCACCCCCTCACCGCCTATCTCGCGACCAGCCCGGGCGGAGCGGACTCGGTCAGAACGCGGCTCGGCGGGAGGCGGGACGTCGGCTTTTCGATCGCAAGCCAGCTTCCGCTTCTGGCGCATGCGCGGCGCGATCGGTCAGCCGCGTCCGACGCGATCGGTCGGCCACCGGCCGTAGTCGCTTCGGTCGATGGATCAGGCGAGCGCCTCAGCCGTGCGACCCGGTTTCACTCGGCAGATGAAACTCATCCCTCGGCGGCCAGCCGAACAAAGCCTTGTAGGCACGGCTGAAGGCCGCCTCCGACCGGTAACCGACGCGGAGCCCGACCTCGCCCACACGCGCATCGCGCCTGCCAAGCATGTCCCGGGCAAGGTTCAGCCGCCACTCGTTCTGATAGCGCGCCGGTGAGCGTCCAACGAGGGCGATGAACCTTTCGCAGAAGCTCGACCGCGACATGCCCGCGGCCTCGGCCAACGCTTCGATGCTCCAACGTCGCAGCGGCTTCTCATGCACGAGCTTAAGCGCGCGGGCGATCCGGGCGTCCGAAAGCCCTCCCAACCATCCAGACGTGCGCCCCAGATGGACCCAGGTCCGAAGGGTGCGAATGACCAGGAGGTCGATGATCCGCGAAATCATCAGGGCTGCGCCGGGCTGGGTTTCCGCAGCCTCGATCATGAGAAAGGGCATGATGCCTTCGAGCCATCCGGCCCCTTCGGCCCGCCGAATGTGGATGCGCTGGGGAAGGGCGGAGATCATCCCCCGCAGACTGTAGGGATCGAACCAGAACCGGCAGGCGATCACAACGGCGCCCGCGCCAGACGCCACCAAGAGATTTTCTCCGGGCCCACGGGGCAGCAGCACAAGATCGCCTGTGTCGACCGTGCCGGGCTGCTCGACCCCGCTTTCGGCGTGAAGCGCGCCCTCAGCGACCACCAGGACATGGCCCAAGCCGGCGTCCAGGTCCAACCGCTCCGTCGGCGCGATGCTGAGGGACTGCACACGGTCTCCGGTGAGGCGGATCTGCGCGAGCACATGCGACAGGAGATCGCCGGACGCAGCGCCGCGAGCCTCTCTGTCCGGAAGATCGATCAAGTTTTCAAGCGTTTCCGTCATGGATGACGTCGGCCTCAAGCTTTACAAAGTCGCACCCTGGTCCCGTCCCGAGATTTGGAGATCGGTATCTATTCCGACTCCCATCTTGACGTCACATGGAAGGAAATCTCGATGAACATCGTCCAACAGAGCGACCGTATTGCTGTGCGGTGGCTGAGTTCATATTACTTTACCCGCGCCGCGGTCTCCATCGGTTGGATCGTGGCCGCTCTGACCATCGGAAAGAGCATGCCGCCCGTCGCGGCGATCCTCCTGGTCGCCTACCCCGCCTGGGACGCCGTCGCCAATCTCCTCGACGCGCGCCGAAACGGCGGCCTGACGGCGAATCCGAGCCAGGCCGTCAACGCCGCGGTCAGCGCCGTCACCGCCATCGCCGTCGCGTTCGCGCTTGGATGGGGCCTTCACGCGGTGCTGGCGGCATTCGGCCTCTGGGCGATCCTCTCGGGTCTGTCGCAGCTCGTCACCGGCCTGCGGCGCTGGAATGCGGGCGCCCAGTGGGCGATGGTCCTGAGCGGAGCGCAGTCGGCGCTCGCAGGCGCCTTTTTCTTCAAGCTGGCGGCAGGCGAGACGTCCCCTGGAATCACGGACATCGCTCCCTACGCGGCGTTCGGCGCATTCTACTTTCTCGTCTCTGCCGTTTGGCTGACGGTGGCGCTGGCGCGAAAGCCCTCGAGCGAACGCACTGCGTGACATTGAGCGAAAGGGCTCTCAGACCTCAATCCCACTTCATGCCCAGGAGCGATGCGCGTCGCTCCTTCGGGGCGAAGGCGGCGACCGCCGTGGCGACGGCGGTCGCACCTTCGTGAGGAAGTGCTTCATCGGAGATTTCGGCTGCGACCCAGAACGACAGGCATCCTCGAAAGACGATCGCAATGTGATCGGCAAGCTTAGCTGAGGCCACAGCTCTGAGGCGCGGATCGATCCCGTCGAGATCTCCCAAGGCAAGGGCCCATAGCGCCCGGGAGCGGACCCTGACCTCACCGGGCTCGTCAGCCCAGGCGCCAAGGGCGGCCAACATGGCGCGGTTCAGGGTCGGCTCCTCCAGAAGAAGCTGAATCGCAATCGCCGACGCTTGCAGCACGCGGTCGACGCAGTCGCCTTCAAGGCGGGCGGCGCTGACACGCTCCGCCATCTCCTCGATCCGCCGCGTGGACAACGCCTGTGCGATGCGGGCCTTGCCCCCGAACAGATTGAAGGGCGTCGCGAAGCTGACGTCGGCTTCGGCCGCAAGGTCCCGCATGGAGAACGAGCGCGCGGGATCCGAGCGCATCAGCCGCTCCGCCGCCGCAAGGACCTTCTCCCGGGAGGCTTCGCTCCTTGTCTGCGTGCTGCGTGTCCTGACCATCCCGGGGCCTTGCTTTGATCCAACGTCAAAATTATATCATGATATAAGTCATGGATGAGCGCTGCGCCATCCGGTTCTCTCTAGCCAGGGCTACCTCTCATGACCGATCAACCCAAGACCTTCTTCATCACCGGCGTGAGTTCCGGACTGGGGCGGGCGTTCGCGCAAGGAGCGCTGGAGGCCGGCCATGCCGTCGTCGGCACAGTTCGCAACGCGGACGCGGCGGCCGAGTTCGAGTCTCTCTCGCCGGGCCGGGCGTTCGCGCTGCAACTCGACATGACGGATTTTGAAGCGATGCCGGCGGCGGTCGCCGAAGCCGAGCGCCTCGCTGGGCCGATCGACGTGCTGGTCAACAATGCGGGCTACGGCCACGAGGGTGTCATGGAAGAGTCCTCGATCGAAGACCTGCGCCGCCAGTTCGACGTCAATGTGTTCGGCGCCGTCGCGATGATGAAGGCCGTCCTTCCGGGCATGCGCGAACGACGACGCGGACGCGTCATCAACGTCACCTCGATGGGCGGCTTCATCACGATGCCCGGCATCAGCTTCTACTGCGGCAGCAAGTTCGCGCTTGAGGGAATATCCGAGGCTTTGGGAAAGGAGGTCGCAGCGTTCGACGTCCATGTGACGTCTGTGGCTCCGGGCCAGTTCCGGACCGACTGGGCCGGACGGTCGATGCAGCGCACCGCTCGCAGCATCTCAGACTACGACAGCGTCATGGATCCCCTGCGGACGGCGCGACAGGCCAAGAGCGGAAATCAGCCGGGCGACCCGACGAAGGCGGCGCAGGCCCTTCTGCGACTGGTCGATGCGGACAAGCCGCCGGTCCGTCTCTTCCTGGGCGCGGACGCTCTGGGGCTCGTCGAGCGAAAGCTGGATCAGATGGCGGCCGAGATCGCCGCCTGGAAGGACCTGTCGCTCTCCACGAGCTTCGCTGCCTGAACAGGCAAAGCGCTTCCGCATCCAGCGGCGGGGGGCCAAACGTCCGCTTCCGGAAGCGGAGCGAGCCCGGCGTAAGAGGCATTTATTGATCGACAAGTCGAAGGAGCGATCCGAGCGTCGCCTTGAATGATTTGAGAGTGTTCGCCAAGCCTTGGGATCCGACGAACAGCGCTCGTGGTGACCTCGCGTCATCTGCGCGACCTCGACGGCGACTGTGTCGGCCGCCGCGCGCGCGATGCCATCGAGCGTCGCGCCGGTCCAGCAGCGATGCGTCGTTGGGCTGATCGGCGCAGCCGCTCCAGCCGCGGCCGTCTCGCAGATCGACGACGCGCCACGAATATCGCTTGCAGTCGGAGAGCGCGTGAACCGAGACGTCGAGTTCAAGCAGCGGTCATGGTCGTGCGAGCAAGCGCCTGAGGGCTTTTGTGACGACCGCGTTTCCCGGGCCCCGGCGGATAGACGTCCACATTCCCGGCGGAAGGATCACCTGAACAGGATCGCGCGCCCCGGGGACCGCCGCAATATGACGAGAGAGCGGCTCGGACGCGATGCGCCTCGATGCGCACGATCGGATCGATGCTCGGGTCGAAATCCGCGGCGCGCCCGAAGACGTCGACGCCGATGGAATAGGCCTTGCTGCGCTTGTCTTTCCCGGCGAGCGTCTCGCTGACCACGAAAGCAAGAAAAAATGACCCAGCTCTTTCTCAAAAATGCACTTATCCGGTTGGATAAAACTCCGAACATCGCACCCTGGCAAGGTCATTTCCGGATCGCCCTAGTGAAGCCTCGATAAAATATCTTCTTCCACCAAAGTCGCTAGCGATCCATACTCAATCACTCTATCGGCGGCGGCGCCGCCCGCAACCCGCTGCCAATAATCGATGGCGGCGCAGGCGAGCTCATAGGCTTCGCAGAGATCGGCCGTCACAGGGTCATTTTGCGCGAGGCGCTGAAGCTCCGCGCGCTTGCTGGGCCATCGCAGCAACAGCCTGGCGAGCCCCCGCTTTCGCGCTTCTCCCACGCCGGCCTCCGCAAGGCGCTGCGACCGCATCGCAAGCCTTCCCGATGATCGATTCGGATTGCTGCGGGCGTGGATAACGACTTTTTCCGGCCATGCGTGTTTCGACACAGTTTCAAGCGCGGCAGATCCGCGGCGCGGCCGGAGGCCGAAAAGTCCGTTTTTACCCGCCAGCGGCCCAGCGCGTCGCCGTTTGCGTCCGATACCTGCCGGTTACTGTTACTTCGTTTCAAATCGGCCGCCGCGAAGCCAGCATCCGCCACACGGAAGCATGGAGACGCGAGATGGACTGGTTCGTCGGCGTCCTGAAAAGCTATCCCGAGATCGCGATCTTCCTGTCGCTTGCGATCGGCTTTTGGATCGGCTCCTACAAGATCGCGGGCTTCTCGCTCGGCGGCGTGACCGGCACGCTGCTCGCCGGCGTCCTGATCGGACAGCTCGGCCTGTCGATCTCGCCCAACGTCAAGTCGACCTTCTTCATCCTCTTCATCTTCGCCGTCGGCTATGGCGTCGGACCGCAGTTCATGCGGGCCTTCGGCAAGGACGGCCCGAAGCAGATGCTCTTCGCGGTCATCGTGGTGGCGCTCTGCCTGATCTCGAGCATCGTCGCGGCGCAGTTCGCGGGACTGGAGCTCGGCTACGCCGCCGGGCTGTTTTCCGGGTCCCAGACGATCTCCGCCGTCATCGGCGTGGCGACGGACCAGATCAACCAGCTCGGCCTCCCGCCGGAGGTCTCGAAGCCGCTGATCAACCAGATCCCGATCGCCTATGCGGTCACTTACATCTTCGGAACCATTGGAACGGCCTGGTTCCTGGCGCAGCTCGGCCCCAAGCTCACCGGGATCGATCTCGCGAAAGTCTGCGCAGACTATGAGAAGCAGATGTCGGGCGGCGCCGGCGCGGGCGAGCCCGGCGTCGTGTCGGCCCGGCGGAACTGGGAACTACGCGCCTATCTCGTGGCCGAAGGCGGGCCTGCGGTTGGACGGAACGTCGGCGATCTGGAGCGGCTGGCGCTGCCTGACCGCGTCTTCGTCGAGCGCATTCGTCGCAGCGGCGCGATTTTCGACGCCACCACCGAAACGGTCCTTCGGGCGGGCGACGTCGTTGCGGTCGCGGGGCCGCGGGCGATCCTGGTGGAAAGACTGGGCGCCGTGCGCAACGAAGTCGACGACGTCGCTCTGCTGGACGTGCCGGCCGAGGCGCTGGACGTGTTCGTGGCGAAGAAGGGCTATCACGGAGCGACGCTCAGGGACCTCGCCAAGGCGCCCTTCGCGCGCGGCGTCTACGTCCGGAAGATCACGCGCGGCGGCGTCGAGATTCCTGTCCTGGCCGAGACCGAGATCTTCAGGGGCGACATCGTCACGATCATCGGCGGCCGGCGCCATGTTGAAAGCGCCGTGGCGGAACTCGGTTACGCCGACCGACCGACAGAGACGACCAACATCGCGTTCCTGGCGGCGGGCATCACCGTCGGCGGACTGATCGGCGCCCTGTCGATCAAGCTCGGCGGCATTCCGATCGGCCTGTCCACCACCGGCGGCGCGTTGCTCGCGGGTCTCGCGCTCGGCTGGCTGCGGTCGGTCCATCCGACCTTCGGCGGCATTCCCGGGCCGGCGCTCTGGGTCTTGAACACGATCGGTCTGAACGTCTTCATCGCGGTCGTCGGCATCTCGGCCGGACCCGGCTTCGTCGCGGGGCTGAGGGAGGTCGGAATCAGCCTGTTCCTCTGGGGCATCTTCGCGACGCTCGCCCCTATGGTCGCGGCTCTCTACCTCGGCCACTACGTCTTCAAGTTCCACCCCGCTTTGCTGTTGGGCGTGATCGCCGGCTCGCGGACCACGACGGCGGCGCTCGGCATGATCCAGGACGCGGCCAAGAGCAAGATTCCGGCTCTCGGTTACGGCGCGCCTTATGCGGTCGGCAACACGCTGCTCACGATCTGCGGACTGATCATCGTTCTGCTGCTGCATTAGCTCGGGACCCACGCGTATCGGCAAAAAAAGCATTCTCATATTGGGCGTCGCCAAGACAAACGTCCCACGGGAGGCCGCCATGAACGCAATGGACTTCACGCCCTACGAGCATATGAGCCCGTTCGAGATCAAGGACGGCCTGATCAGGCTCGCCAGCCGCAGCGCCAAGAAGGCCGCGCACGTCATGCTGAACGCTGGCCGCGGCAACCCGAACTGGGTCGCGACCACGCCACGCGAGGCGTTCTTCACCTTCGGCCAGTTCGCGATCGCGGACTGCCGGCGCAGCCGGGACGATTTCGGCGCGGGACTTGCGGGCATGCCGCAGCCGGCCGGAATCGCTGAACGGCTGACCGCCTGGCTCGGCGAGAATTCGAGCCCGCCCGGCGCAGAGTTCATCCGGAACGCCGTCGACTACGGCGTCGGGACGCTCGGCTTCGACGCCGACGCCTTCGTGTTCGAGCTCGCGGATTCGATCATCGGCGACAACTACCCGGTGCCGGACCGTATGCTCATCCATGCCGAGAAGGTCGCACACAAATATATCGAATTCGCCATGGGCGGGGCCAAGCCGGTCGAAGGCCGCTACGACCTGTTCGCGACGGAAGGCGGCACCGCGGCGATGTGCTACCTCTTCAAGTCGCTGATGGCGAACCGCCTGCTCAAGAAGGGCGACACCATCGCGATCGGCGTGCCTATCTTCACGCCCTATGTCGAGATCGCGGGCCTCGAGGATTACGCGTTCAACCAGGTGCACATCCGCGCCAGGCAGGAGAACCGGTTCCAATATTCGGACGACGAGCTCAAGAAGCTCGAGGATCCGTCCGTCAAGGCGTTCTTCGTCGTCAACCCCGGCAACCCGACGTCTATGGCGATCGACGAGCCGACGATGTCGAAGATCGTCGACCTCGTGAAGACCAAGCGGCCGGACCTGATCCTGCTGACCGACGACGTCTACGGCACCTTCGTGCCAGGCTTCCGGTCGCTGCTCGCCGAGCTGCCGCGCAACACCATCGGCGTCTACTCCTACTCGAAATATTTCGGATGCACCGGCTGGCGATTGGGCATCATCGCGCTGCACGAGGACAATGTGTTCGAGGAGAAGCTCGCCAATCTGTCGGCCGACGAACTGGCGGCGCTCGACAAGCGCTACGGCGCGCTGACGCTCGAGCCGCGCAAGCTCAAGATGATCGACCGGTTTGTGGCGGACAGCCGCGACGTCGCGCTCAACCACACGGCCGGCCTGTCGCTGCCGCAGCAGGTGATGATGACGTTTTTCTCGCTGGCCGAGCTGATGGACGTCGACAAGGTCTACCAGAAGGCCTGTATGGAGATCTGCCACAATCGGGTCAGGACCCTGCTGAAGGGACTGCCCCTGCAGGTGAAGCCCAACCCGAACTTCGCGGCCTATTACGGCACGATCGACTTCGAGTTCTGGCTCCGGGAATACGCCGGCGAGGAGATGGTGACCTGGCTGAAGGCCAACGTTCACCCGCTCGATCTCGTCTACAAGCTCGCCAACGACCACTCGATCGTGCTGCTGAACGGCGGCGGCTTCGACGCCCCCGAATGGAGCGTGCGGGTGTCGTTCGCCAACCTGCCGGACGAGGTCTATGAGCAGATCGGCGCCGCGATCCGCACGGTCGGGCGGGGCTATTACGACGCGTTCAAGGCCTCTCAAGGCCAGTGAAACGTGACGGCCGGCGCGCGTGAGACCGGCCTCGTTAGGCTCCAGCTCCGTCCACCGGCAGTCGAAGCCTGGGGGAGAGCGCGCCGTGTTGCGACAGCTGCTCATCGGCGGCGCGGTCAGTCTTGCGACGATCGCGGTTCACTCCGCCGCGATGGCCGCGATCGTTCTGGCGTTCAGGCGGCGCCAGGCCGTCTCGGGCCCCGCGAAATCTCACATCCGCCTGGTCGTTCTCATGACCGCCGTGGTGGCTCTGCTCAACCTCGCCCATGTGGTTGAGGTCGCGATCTGGGCCGCGGCCTACTGGATCCTCGGGGTCGGCCCCGAGAGCGCGAGGCCGTTCTACTTCGCGCTCGTGAACTTCACCACGCTCGGCTATGGCGACGTCTTGCCCGCGCCCGGATGGGAGCTGATCGGCCCATTGACTGCGATGAACGTCATTCTCGTGCTGGGATGGTCGACCGCGGCGATCTTCGCCGTGCTGTCGTCGCAACTTCCGCGCGCCGGCGTCAGACATTAGAGCGGGTCCTTGGTTTTCCGATTCTGCGTTGGGATTCCGTCGAGGCGTGA
>NZ_RYFI01000028.1 GCF_004103825.1 Hansschlegelia zhihuaiae | reverse complement strand
GCCGACACCAACGCCGAGGCCGCAAACCTCGCCACCCTGCAGACCCGCCAGGCCCTCATCGTCTCCTCGCTCTCGATCTCCACCCAGCAGGAATCCAACGTCCTCCAGCTGCTGCGCTGATCGACCCAAAGACCTCCACGTCCCTGGAAAGGGCGGAAGCTTCGGCTTCCGCCCTTTCTGTTTCGGCGGCTGCCTGATCGGTCATACGTAGCTCTGCGGATTGCGCGTCGCCGCGGATCGCCGCACCGTCGTGTGGATTCGCGGCTCGAGGCTCCTTCTCGCCATGCGCCATGCAGCGCTTGTCTTCATCCTCGCGCTTTCGCTGTCCGCCTGTCGCGAGACGGGCAGGGACGATGTGGTCGCTGAGACACAGTCGCTCGGCGCAAGGATCTGCAAATTCGTGCCGACCGCGCAGACCGTGCTCGCGATCCTCGCGGCCGGACGCCCCGAGCTCGCCTCCGGCGCGGCCGTCGCGAAGGCGATCTGCGACGCCATCTCGGCGCAGCCCAAGGCGCAACCCGGCGCGCTCGCCGAACCCGCCGTGGTGGCCGGCGTCGTGGTCCGCGGGTCGCGGGTCCCCTAGCGAGGTTTACGGGCGGCTGGATTCCCAAGTTCCATGAAGCTCGCCCAAGACGTTAATGTTTACGCCTCGTTAAGGTTAACGGACTATTTTTTCGACTGCGCCCACAGGAGGCGTCTCCCGATTTGGAGCCCCCGCCCATGGCCGACGTGGTCCTCAATTCAGCCGTCCGTTCGAACCTGCGGACCTTGCAGTCGACGACCGATCTGCTCGCGCAGACCGAGGAACGCCTCGCGACCGGCAAGAAGATCAATTCCGCGCTCGACAATCCGGCGAGCTTCTTCACCGCCAACGCCCTGGACCGACGCGCCAGCGACCTGAACAGTCTGCTGAATTCGGTGAAGGCGTCAGTACAGACGCTCGAAGCGGCCGACAACGGCATCAAGGGCATCACGGAGATCGTCGAAGGCCTCAAGGCCACCGCCAGGGCCGCGCTGCAGTCGCCGCTCGCGGTCTCGGAAAAGGCCTCGATCGAGTCCGGCGACCTCGGGGTCGGGGCGACGGCGAAGAACCTTCTCGGCGGCGGGGTGGCGGCCACGGCCGGTTCCGTGGGCTTCACCTTCGGCGCGGCCACTACGCTCGCCGACGCAGCCGATTCGCTGAGCTTCAGCATCGCGATCGACGGCGCGGCCTCCTCGACGGTCACGATCGACCAGACGGCCGTCCAAGCCGCCGGCGACGGCGACACCACGATCGACGACGCAGACGAGCTTCGCGAGATCCTGACCGCGAAGCTCGGCGCCGGCGTGACCGTCGGAGGAACCGGGACCTCGGTCACGATCACGTCGAACACGACCGGCGCGTCGTCCGCCGTCGCGATCACAGCTTACACGGAGACGGACGCCGACAGCGACGTGACCGACGGCACCGGCCTGGGCAATGCGTCCGGCGCGGGCTCCGCCGCGTCGACCGCGAGCGCGCTGACCGGCAAGACCCTGACGGTGAAGGACAAGACCGGCCAGGACGTCTCGGTGACGTTCGGCACAGGCACGGGCCAGGTCGATACGCTCGACGAACTCAACAAGTTCTTCGAAAACAACAACGTCCTTCTCGACGCCACCTTCGACGTCAACACACGCCAGCTCAAGGTCTCCGCCGACAACTCGATCGCAAAGTCGACGCCGCTCGACGTCTCCGGCACCGCGACCGGCGCCGGCAATCCGTTCGCCTCCGTCACGTTTTCGAGCCCGGTCCTCGACGAGGAGGCCGCGACCAAACGCTCCAACTTCGTGGCCGACTACAATGCTGCTCTCAAAGAGATCAACACGATCGCCAAGGACTCGAACTACAACGGCGTCAACCTGCTGATGGGCGACGACCTCGACGTGATCTTCAACGAGGACGGCACCTCGAAGCTCGAGGTCAAAGGCGTCGAGTTCACGTCGAGCGGCGTCGGGTTGCCGGAGCTGGCCGACGATCAGTTCATCGACTCCTCCTCGATCAACACCGTGCTCGATCAGATCGACGCCGCTTTCAAGACGATCGAGGCGCAGTCCTCGAAGTTCGGCTCGCAGCTCCAGATCGTGCAGACCCGGGAGGTCTTCACCAAGGACATGATCGGCACGCTCGAGGACGGCGCGCATGCGCTGACCGCGGCCGACACCAATGAGGAGGCCGCGAATCTCGCGACCCTCCAGACCCGCCAGTCGCTGATCGTGTCCTCGCTCGCGATCTCGACCCAACAGGAATCGGCGGTGCTGCAGCTGCTCCGGTAAGGCGCCGACCAGTCACGGACGGCGACGAAGGGCGGGGCCTCGGGCTCCGCCCTTCGTCGCTTAAGGCGTCGTTCACGCCTTTCCCAGCAGCCGGTCGCTGACGATGCGGCGCTGGATCTCGCTCGTGCCCTCGAAGATCGTGGTGAGGCGCGCGTCGCGCCAATAGCGCTCGACGCGCCGCTCGGTCGTGTAGCCGTTGCCGCCATGCAGCTGCATGGCCTGGTTGGTGACCCGAACCGCCATCTCGGTCGCGACCAGCTTCGCCATCGCGCTCTCGCTCTCGGCCGGCTCGCCCTGGTCGAGCAGATGCGCGACCTGCCGCCAGAAGGCGCGCGCCTGCGCCACGTCGGCCGCCATGTCGGCGAGCGCGAACCGCAGCGCCTGGAACTCGGCGATCGAACGGCCAAACTGCTCGCGCTCCTGGAGATAGGCCTGCGTGTCCTCGAGCGCCCCCTGCGCGACCCCGACGGCGCGCGCGGCGGTGTGGACGCGCGCGATGTTGAGGCCGCGCTGCACGGAAGCGAAGCCGCCCGAATCGGCGTCCGCGCCCTCGTCGCCGTAGAGGCCGGTGAGCCGGTCGCTCTCCGGGACCCGCACGCCGTCGAGCTCGAGCTCGAAGGTCAGGAACCCGTGATAGCCGATCTTGTCGATGACCCGGCCTGCGATCCCCTTGGGAAAGGTCCCGGCCTCCTTGACCACGAGGAACGGCTCAAGGCCCGCCGAACGCGGCTCACCCTCTCCCGGCTCCCGCGTGCGCGCCAGCACCTCGATGAAGTCGGCCGCCTGCGCGAAGCCCGCCCAGCGCTTCGTTCCCGTGAGGACCCATTCGTCGCCGTCGCGCACGGCCTTGGTCCGCACGCCCGCGAGGTCGGAGCCCGCGGTCGGCTCGGACAGCGAGATCGACCCGATCCATTCGCCTCTGGCGGATTTGCGGAGCAGGTCCTTGCGGCGCTCCTCATCGAGCGTCTGCGTGCCGAGCCCCTGCCCGCGGGCTAGGATCGAGCCGACCGAGAGCCAGGCGCGGGAGAGCTCCTCCGAGACCAGGCAATACTCGAACACGCCAAGCCCCATGCCGCCATGTTCCGCCGGGATCGTGACGCCGAACCAGCCCTTTTCGGCCATCCGGTCGAGCAGCGAACGCGGCATCTCGGCCTTTTGCGGGTCGAGTTCGTCGGCGAGCGGCAGCACCACGTCGCGCGCGAAGGCCCGCGCGTCCTCCATCAGCGTGACGCGGGCTTCGGTGCGCCAGGGCGACGGCAGGTCCGGGGGGCGGGCCGCAATCACGTCGGGCTTCGGCATGATCTCTCCTTCTGAAAACGGCGCGGGTCATTGGCCTTAGGGTCGCGAGCCGCCGTCGCCCATGGGATGTTCGTCTCGGATCGGGCGCGGGAGCCGGCGACAAAACGTCCTCGCGGCCGCCGCCGGGCGCAGGCCTCTTCTCCCGCAGGCTCAGGCGCGTAAGGATGGCGACAGTCGCGACGTTGACGCCCCCATCTGACCCTCTCCCCGAAGCTGGAGAGACGGAGAGCCGCCCATGACGCTCAAGGTCGAACTGAAGCCGGGCGAACGAATCGTCATCGGACGATCGGTCGTCACCAACGGGACCTCGCGCACCTCGCTGCTGATCGACGGGCAGGACCCGGTGCTGCGCGAACGCGACATCCTGAGGGAGAGCGAGGCCGACACGCCGGCCAAACGCATCGCCTACGCGGTCCAGATGATGTACCTCGCCGGCACCGCGGACACGGTGCTGCCGATCTACACCGAGCTGACGCGCGGCGCGCTGAAGGCCGCGCCGTCTATGGCGCCGCTCGTCGAGACCATGACTAACTGCGTATTAACCGGCCAGCTCTACAAAGCTTACCGGGAAGCGCGGAAGTTGATCGCGCACGAGGCGAGTATATTCGAACATGCAGAACGGGGCGCTGGCCTACGCGCGGATGGCGCAGACGACGGCGAGTCCGCGTGAACGGGACGCGCAGCTTCTCCTGAGGGCCGCGGCCCGATTTGCGGCCGTCCAGGCCTCTGAGCCCTTCGACCGTTCCGGAGCGCGTGAGGCGGCGACCTTCAACCGAAAGCTCTGGACGGTGTTCTTCAGCGCGGTGAGCCGCGTCGAGAACCCGCTCGACGACGCCACCAAGATGAATCTCAAGAAGATCGCGATGTTCGTGCTGCGCCGGTCGGCCGCGATGGAGGTCGATCCCAAGCCCGACCAATTGACGGCGCTGATCGACATCAATCGCAATCTGGCCGAAGGCCTGCGCGGCTGAGAGCTTGCGCGTCAGGCGGTCGTTTCGAACGACCCGCCGGTCGTCTCGCGCGCCACGAGGCCGTCGATATAGGCCCGGAGCTTGAGGCGCGCCTCGCTCGGCGTCTGGGCGGTGACGTCGCCCGTCGCCATGTCGATCAAGCGGTAGACGAGGCTGCCGGTCGCGTCGTCGCGCTGCACGTCGCGCTCCGCGAGCAGGCGGCTCTCCGACGCGGCCGCGTTCTCGGCCGCTGGCGGCGGGTCACGGTCGGTGGTCCGCGGAGCGGACGAAGACGGCTCGACCCGCTGCGCGGACGCGGCCGTCCGGCGCACGGGCGCCGTCGGCGTCGTCACGGGAGCGATCGCGGCGTCCATACCCTCCTCCGAGGCCTGCCGCGCGCATCTGAAGCGCGCATGCTCACCATGGCGCCCGCGCGTTAATTCGTTCTTAGGAGATGAAGTTAACGGCCGCTTCTTTCGACGTCGCAGATTCGGATCGTCAGGCCCCGCGCGAGAGCGAGATCGGGGCCGCGGCGACGCGGTCGCCATAGGCCCCGCCACGGGCGTCGTAGACCTTCGGGGCGCGCTTCGCGCCGACCTCCTCGGCGACGCCGCGCAGCAGGCTTTCGGCGACAGAGCGCGCGGTGCCCACCACCAGCAGGTTCTCCTCGAGCGCCAGACGGAACGCGGCGTGGAGTTCCGCCACCTCCCGGACCTTTTCGGGCGGCTGGGCGGCGACCGCGTCGGCGTTGCGGTTCAGCCCGTCGACGTCGAGCATGTAGCGCCCGGACAGTTCGCCCTTTGGGCCCTCGAGCCGGCCCACGGCCTCATAGGACCCGAGGCGCACGAGCCGGGTCTCCTCGGAGATCACGGCGATGAGGCGCTGGACCGTGTCGGCGATGCGCGCGATGCGCTCTGCGGCCTCGGCGGGCGTCATCGGCGGGCGCGCGACCTGCGGGACGTGGCGGCGGCGTGGAGTCATGAGGTCTGTTCCTGCTGAAGCGCGATGAGCTCGCGGCGCACGTCGTCGGCGATGCCGACCCCGCCTGCGGCCGCGACGGTCTTGCCGTACTGGTCGGCGAGCATGGAGCGGAAGGCGCCGCCGGCGGCCCCGGAGCCGAGCGGCCCCTCGCCCGACAGCCCGGCGAACATCCGTTCCATCATCTGGGTGAGGAACACCGCCTCGAAGTCCTGGGCGGCGGCGTCGATCTTGTCCGGCTTCTTCGGACCGGACTGCGCCCCATAGGCCTTTTGCGCGCCGAGCGCGGCGGCGAGCAGACCGGTCGTACCTGTCTCCGCGGTCATCACATCACCTCGATCTCGGCCTGCAGCGCGCCCGCCGCCTTGATGGCCTGCAGGATCGCGATCAGGTCGCGGGGGCCGACCCCGATGGCGTTCAGCCCGTCGACCAGCTGGCGGAGGTTCACGCCCTCCTTCACCACGGCGAGCCGCCTGTTCTTGTCGGTGTCGACCGTGATGTCGGTGCGCGGCGTCACCACCGTCTCGCCGTCCGAGAACGGCTCCGGCTGGCTGACGATCGGGCTCTCGGTGATCGTGACGGTCAGGTTGCCCTGGGCGACCGCGACGGTCGAGACCCGCACGTCCTGACCCATCACGATGATGCCGGAACGCTCGTCGATCACGATCTTGGCGAGTTGGTCGGGCTCGACCCGGAGCTGCTCGACCTCGGTAAGCAGCTGGACGATGTTGCCATGATAGGATTTCGGGACCTGGACGCCGACCGTCGAAGGATCGAGCGGCTCGGCGACCGCCTGGCCGATGAAGGCGTTGACGGCCGCCGCGATGCGGCGCGCGGTCGTGAGGTCGGGATTGCGCAGCGCCAGCCGGACCGTCGTCAGATTGTTGAGCACGAAGGGGATTTCGCGCTCGATCAGGCCGCCGTTCGAGATCCGGCCGGTGGTCGGCACGCCCCGCACCACCTGGGCGGCCTCGCCCTGCGCGTTGAAGCCGATGACCGCGACGGACCCTTGGGCCACGGCGTAGACCTCGCCGTCCGCGCCCATCAGCGGGGTGACGATCAGCGTGCCGCCCTGCAGGCTCGTCGCGTCGCCGAGCGCCGAGACGGTCACGTCGATGCGGGTGCCCTGCGTGCCGAAGGGCGGCAGGTTCGCGGTCACCATCACGGCCGCGACATTCTTGGTGCGCAGCGTCTGGCCGCGGGTGTTGACGCCGAGCCGCTCCAGCATCGACTGCAGGCTCTGCTTGGTGAAGGGCGCGGCGTTCAGGCTGTCGCCCGTTCCGTTGAGGCCGACCACGAGGCCGTAGCCCACGAGCTGGTTCTCGCGCACGCCCTCGATGTCGGTCAGGTCCTTGATGCGAGACTGCACGCCGCCGCGCGTCGGGCCGCCGTCGTCGTCGGCCGAGAAGGCGCGCTTGACCGAGACCATCTTGACGTTCGCGCGCGCCCCCGGGGCCGCGACGCGGCCGGCCGACTGGGCGGGGTCCGCCGCGAAGGCCGGTCCCGCCGAGGCGAGCGCGAGCGCGGCCGAGACGATCAGCGCGACCAGGCGGCGGGCGGAAGACGGCATGACGGAACTCACAGGATGCACAGGCCAAGTCTGGCTCCCGCCATGCGAAGCCCGTGCCGCTCCGATGATGGTTCAAGAATGAGGCGGTTGCGGCGAACGGCCGGCGCGCCGCCGGTCCGGCGCCCGGCAATATTCCGGCGGCCGCCCGGCAAAATCTGCCGATGCGTTAAACCGCCGTTAACCATGCGCGCCGCACCTTCGCGCGAGTGGGGCGGGGGCGGCTCGCATGCGCATCGATGGTCTCGGACGGGCGATCGGCGGCGGTCCGCAGCGCGCTGGCGCGACACGCGGCGCTTTTTTTCAGCTCTCAGACCCCGGAACGTCCGCTGCGGCGCGCGCGCCCTCGCCCTTGCGGCAGTCGCCGGGACTCGACGCGCTGATCGCGCTTCAGGCGGTCGAAACGGAGCTCCCACGCGAGCGCCGCAAGCGCGAGATCGCCCGCGGCCGTTCGCTGCTCGACGCGCTCGACGGCATGAAGCTTGCTCTTGTCGGGGGTCAGGACGACGACGCGGCGCTCGGGGCGCTTGCGGCGCAGCTCTCGGAGGCGCGCGGAGCGACCGGCGAAATTGGCCTCGACGATGCGCTTGCCGCTATAGAGCTCCGCGCGCAGGTTGAAATGGCCAAGCGCGGCAGGTGAGCCACAGGGGCTCGCCAAAACGCATGTCAGGGTTTTCCCGTAGCGGAAATTACGTACTGATTCCAAAGGTTTCATGACGTAGAGAAAGATTGTCGGACGGTGGCGACATGGCTATATTCCGCGCCGACCGACCCCACCCGCGTGCGGCATGGCAGAAGGCCTGAAACATGAGCGTCGAGTTGGCTGAGGACTACCGGCCCAGCGAGGCCGAGCCGTTCATGAACGAACGGCAGCGTCGCTACTTCCGTGAGAAGCTGCATGCCTGGCGCGACGAGATTCTCCGCGAGAGCCGCGAGACCCTCGAGCACCTGCAGGACGAGAACCAGAATCACCCCGACCTGGTCGACCGCGCCTCGTCCGAGACCGACCGGGCGATCGAACTCCGCGCCCGCGACCGCCAGCGCAAGCTGATCGCCAAGATCGACGCCGCGCTGTCGCGGATCGAGGACGGCTCCTATGGCTATTGCGAGGAGACCGGCGAGCCGATCTCGCTCCGCCGCCTCGACGCCCGGCCGATCGCCACGCTTTCGATCGAGGCGCAGGAGCGCCATGAACGCCGCGAGCGCGTCTACCGCGACGACTGAACGGCTGCGAGCGACCGCTGGCCTGAGCCGTCCTGCCGAATGTCGATCGGGGCGGCTACGTGCGTCCCTGGTCGAATGATCTCACACTCTCCATCAAGAAGGCCGCGACAGCGCCGCTGAACGTGGCGCCGCCGGTACGCTCGGGCCGAGCGGTGCGCGAACCGGCGCGGCCGGCGACTATTGGCTCAAGCATTTAAGGCCCCTGAGTCTGAAAGCCGCCGGACGAATTCACCGTCGCGTCTATGTCTTTTGACGCTGCGCCGGTCTCGGCTTGCTGAAATCAGTTTGCAGACAGTATTAGAGTGCCGATCTCCGTCGAGACCGCGCTCCGGCGCGGCCTGCTGGCGAGACGGCGGATTTCGGGGTTCGACATGTCCGGACAAAGCGGCCGCACCACGTCGGGAAACGATGGGCTCGACGCGATCCTTCGCGGCGGGCTCGTCGCGAACCGGCTCTATCTGCTCGAAGGCTCTCCTGGGTCCGGCAAGACGACGCTCGCGCTCCAGTTCCTGCTGGACGGCGTCTCGCGCGGCGAACCCTGCCTCTACGTCACCTTGTCGGAGACCGAAGAGGAGCTTCACGGCGTCGCCGCATCTCACGGCTGGTCGCTCGACGGCGTCTCCATCTTCGAGCTCGCAACCGCCGAGGAGGCCCTGGGCGCCGACCGACAGCAGTCCATCCTCCACCCGTGGGAAAGCGAGCTCGGCGGCACGATCAAGCTGATCAAGGACGTCGTCCAGAAGATCAGACCGAAGCGCGTCGTGTTCGACAGCCTGTCCGAGATGCGGCTTCTGGCGCAGGACCCGCTGCGCTACCGGCGGCAGGTGCTGGCGCTGAAGCAGTTCTTCGCTCCTCTGGACGTCACCGTCATCATCGTCGACGATCTGACCGGGGAAGAGGACGGCCAACGCGACGCGCATCTGCACAGCCTCTGCCACGGCGTCATCACGCTGGAGCGCCTGACCCTCGACTTCGGCGCGGCCCGGCGCAGGCTCGAGGTCCAGAAGATGCGCGGCATCGAGTTCGTCGGCGGCTTCCACGATTTCGTCATCCGGCGCGGCGGCCTCGACGTCTTTCCGCGGCTGATCGCGTCCCAGCACCACGAGCCGTTCCTCGGCGAATCGGTGGCGAGCGGGCTTCCCGAGCTCGATGAGATGCTCGGCGGCGGACCGCTCCGCGGCACCAGCACGCTGCTCACCGGCCCGGCCGGCGCCGGCAAGTCGACGATCGGCCTGCAATATGTCTTCGCCGCCTGCGAGCGCGGCGAGAACTGCACGATCTACGAGTTCGACGAGCGCATCGGCACGATGCTCGCCCGCTCCCGGGCGATGGGGCTCGACCTTTCCGGGCACATCGACGCCGGGAGACTGGTCATCGAGCAGATCGATCCCGCCGAAATCTCGCCGGGCGAGTTCGCATCGCATGTGAGGCGAGAGGTCGAGACGCGCGGGTCACGCATGGTGATGATCGACAGCCTCAACGGCTACGTCGCCGCGATGCCTCAGGAGCAACACCTCATCCTGCAGACGCACGAGCTGCTCTCCTACCTGAACCAGCGCGGCGTCACGACCCTGCTGATCAACCCCCAGTCCGGGCTGGTCGGCACGATGGCGACCTCGATCAACGTCTCCTACATCGCCGACGCCGTCCTGCTGATCCGGTTCTTCGAAGCCGGGGGGCGGATCCGCAAGGCGCTGTCGATTTTGAAGAACCGGAGCGGCCCGCACGAGGACGCGATCCGGGAGCTGCGCATCGATTCGGGAGGGGTGCGGATCGGCGAGCCCCTCACTGCGTTCCGCGGCGTGCTGACCGGCACGCCGGAATATGTCGGCTCCCACGGTCCTCTCATGGAAGACCGCGGCAGTGGCGCATAGAACGGCAAAGCTAGGCCGCAAGGTCCTGGTCTGCGCGCCGTTCGGCCGGGACGCCGAGAGCGTCGCCGCGCTGCTCGCAAAGGAAGGCTACGAGGCGGCCGTCTGCCGCGATCTGACGGATGTAGCCTCGCGGCTCGACGACGCGGTGGGCGCTCTGCTTCTCACCGAGGAGGCGCTCGCGCCGGACCCGGCGCCGCTCACCGCCGCGCTCGACGCGCAGGAGCCCTGGTCCGACGTTCCGATCGTGCTGCTGGCGACGCCCCGCGCGACCGCCGCGTCCTGGCCGACGGAGGCCGTCCGCCTGCGGCTCCCCGAACGCCTCACCAACGTCATCGTGCTGGAGCGGCCGCTCGGCGCCGTCTCGCTCGTCAGCGGGGTGGCCTCCGCCCTCAAGGCGCGCCAGAAGCAGTTCGAGATCCGCGAGCTTATCGAAGAGCAGCGGCGCGCGGCGCAGGCGCTCGACGCGCAGGTCAAGGAGCGGACCGCCGACCTAGAACAGGCGCTGCATCGCCTGCGGACCGAAATGGCCGAGCGCGCGCGCGCCGAGGACCACCTTCGGCAGGCGCAGAAGATGGAGGCCGTCGGGCAGCTGACCGGCGGCATCGCCCACGACTTCAACAACATGCTGACCGGCGTGATGGGATCGCTCGACATCATCCGGCGGCGCATCGCGTCCGGACGGCTCGACGACATCGACCGCTTCATGGAGGCGGCGACCGCATCGGCCCAGCGCGCCGCGAACCTGACGCAGCGCCTGCTCGCCTTCTCGCGCCGCCAGGCGCTCGATCCCAAGCCGCTCGACGTGAACGTCCTCATCCGCTCGCTGGGCGACCTGATCAAGCGCTCGATCGGCGAGAACGTCGCGCTCGCCCTCGATCTTTCGGACCGGCTGCCGCTCATCGTCGCCGACGCGAACCAGCTCGAGAACGCGATCATCAACCTCGTGATCAACGCCCGCGACGCCATGCCGGACGGCGGCGAGCTGACCGTCTCGACCAGGGCCGCCGACGGCGATCCCGCCGGCCGCGGCGCCGGGGCGGCCGCGAGAGGCCTTGTGGCGATCACGATCACGGACACCGGCGTCGGCATGGACGAGACCACGCTCGCCCAGGTCTTCGAACCCTTCTTCACCACCAAGCCGATCGGCCAAGGCACCGGCCTCGGCCTTTCGATGGTCTATGGCTTCGCGACGCAGAGCGGCGGAAAGGCAGAGATCCGAAGCGCGCCGGGGCGGGGCACGAGCGTCGCCATCCACCTCCCCGCGAGCGACGCCGAGAAGGTCGAGACGGCGCCGGCGAACGGCGAGACGCCCTCTTTTCACGGCGCCGGCGAGAGCGTCCTCGTGGTCGAGGACGAGCCCGCCGTGCGACAGCTGCTCCGCGAAGTGCTGGAGGAGCTCGGCTACGAGACGGTGGAAGCGTCCGACGGGCAGTCGGCGCTGCCGATCCTCTCGTCCAACCGCAAGCTCAATCTGATGATCTCGGACGTCGGGCTGCCCGGCATAAACGGCCGCCAGCTCGCCGAAGAGGCCCGGCGCCACAGGCCGGACCTGCCGATCCTGTTGGTGACCGGCTACGCCGAACCCGCGGCGGGAAGGACCGGCTTCCTCGGGGCTAGCATGTCGCTGATCACCAAGCCGTTCACCCTCGAGATCGTCGCCGCGAAAGTCCGGGAGATGCTCGCTCACGGGAAGGACCGACCGCTCGCTTGACGGAGGACGAGCGGGGCGCTGCGTCGTCGTGGCACGCGGCGCGGTTCTCCACAGGCGCGCCGAGCGGCCGCTAAAATCACAGTTTTGTGATCGACCGGCAAGCGCTTCGATGGCGCCTCTTCAATGGGCCTCGGATGACGCTGCGGCGCGCTGCCGCGGCGCAACACGAGGAAGGCGCGCATAGCCGCGCGACGCCCGGTTTCCGAGACAGTTCCCGCCTTGCTGCGGCGCCGCTCCCCAAAAGGATGCATTTGCCCTCGCGCTCCCGCCCTGTATGCCACCGGCGCGCTCTCGCCGTTTCTTCCGCCCTTTGAAGCCCCTTTACTGCGACAAAATTGGGATGCCATATTTGGCATACCAGCTATGCGCGGCTGACGGCCATGCCGCCTCCGCGCCGAAAGCGGGGTCCACGGGGCCGGCCGATCTCGCCGACGAGACGCTCCCCGAGACGCCAGACGGACCGAGCGGTCCGGAGACGCGACCGCAGGAGCCGACCGCGCCTTCCAACGATCCACGATCAAGACCACAACAACCGGCCGCCACGAGCCGGACGTCGTTCAAGGGATGAGGAGAACGCCAAGTGAGTCCAACCGCCGTAGCCGCGTCGCGGCCGAACGTCTCCGAGAAGACCCGATGGCTGCAGATCGGCATCGGGGTGATCTGCATGGTGGCGACCGCCAACATCCAATACGCTTGGACGCTGTTCGTCCCCGAGATCCAGCAGACCTTCGGCTGGGAGCGCGCCTCGATCCAGGTCGCCTTCACGATCTTCGTGCTGGTTCAGACCTGGCTGACCCCGATCGAGGGCTACTTTATCGACAAATACGGCCCGCGCTTCATGGTCGCGACCGGCGCGGTGTTCATCGGCGCGGCCTGGGTGGTCAACTCCTACGCCACCTCGCTGATGGGCTTTTATGTCGGCGCGGCCGTCGGCGGCGTCGGGGTCGGCTGCATCTACGCGACCTGCATCAACAACGCGCTGAAGTGGTTCCCGGACCGGCGCGGCCTCGCGGTCGGCCTCACGGCCGGCGGCTACGGCGCGGGTTCGGCCGCCACCATCCTGCCGATCGCCGCGATGATCGAGTCGAGCGGCTTCCAGGAGACGTTCTTCTTCTTCGGCCTGCTGCAGGGCGGCCTCGCCTTCCTGGCGGCCTGGTTCCTGCGCTCGCCCGAGAAGGCCGAGGTCAAGGTCTCGGACAAGGTGTTCCAGACCCGCAAGGACTACACGCTGAAGGAGGCCATGGGCACCAAGCTGTTCTGGCTCATGTTCCTGATGTTCATCTGCGTCGTCACCGGCGGCATGATGGCGGTGGCGCAGCTCGGCGTGATCGCCCAGGACCTCGGCGTCAAGAACTTCTCGGTGAACCTCTACTTCGTCACCATGGCGGCGCTGCCGCTCGCGCTGATGCTCGACCGCATCATGAACGGCGTGTCGCGCCCGCTGTTCGGCTGGATCTCTGACAATATCGGCCGCGAGAAGACCATGCTGATCGCCTTCACGCTCGAAGGCCTCGGCATCATCGCGCTCGGCTATTTCGGCCACAACCCGTACGCCTTCCTGATCCTGTCGGGCGTGGTGTTCCTCGCCTGGGGCGAGGTCTACTCGCTGTTCTCGGCGCTCGCCGGCGACGCCTTCGGCACCAAGCACATCGGCAAGATCTACGGCGTGCTCTATTGCGCGAAGGGCATCGGCGCGCTGTTCGTGCCGGTCGGCAATCTGCTGATGGAGGCGACCGGCACCTGGGCGACCGTGCTCTACACGGTCGCCGCCATGGACCTGTTCGCGGCGTTTCTCGCGATCGTCGCGCTCCGGCCGATCCTCGCGGCGCATGTGAAGCGCTCGACGATCCAGGCCAAGGACGACGAGGGAGCCGACCGCCCCGTCCTCGCCACCGCCTGACCGGCTCCGGCTGAAACGACGAATGCGTTAGCCTCCCGCCGCGATCCGGCGGGAGGCTTCCCTTTTGCGGAAGAGCGGGCGAAGGCCTGTCTCGGCCGCCTTATCCTGGCCGCGCCCGCCCCCCACATGAGCAGGCGCATGTTCCGCCTGTTCGAATCCCTCATCGACCCGACCGCGACGCCGGAGCGGCCCGAGCCGCCGCCGCGGCTCGTCGCGTTCTACTGGCACTTCCTGCGGCAGGCGAAGGGCCTGTTCGCCGGCCTGCTCGGCGTCGGCCTGGTGCTCGCGCTCGGCGACGCCTCGATCCCCTATTTCGTCGGCCGGATCGTGACCCTGGTCACCTCGACGCCGCCCGACCGGCTCCTCGCGGAAGGCTGGCCGCTGGTCGCGGCGCTGGTCGGCGTCGTGATGCTGCTGCGCCCCGCGACGCTGTTCCTGCGCGGGCTGATCGCCAACCAGGCGATCGGGCCGGGGCTTTCCAACCTGATCCGCTGGCAGTCGCACTACCACGTGGTGCGGCAGTCCTGGGGGTTCTTCCAGAACGATTTCGCGGGCCGGATCGCCACCAAGGTGATGCAGACGGGCCCGGCGCTCCGCGAAAGCATGGTGCAGACCGTCGAGGCGGTCTGGCACATCGCGGTCTACGGCGTGACCGCCTTCGTCCTGCTGTCGCAGGCCGATCCGCGGCTCGCCGTGCCGCTGGCGCTCTGGGCGCTCGGCTATGTCGCGCTGTTGCGCTGGTTCGTGCCGCGCATGCGCGACCGGTCGCGCGCGGCCTCCGAGGCGCGGAGCCAGGTCACCGGCCGCATCGTCGACAGCTACACCAACATCCTGACCGTAAAACTGTTCGCGCGCGCGCGCGACGAGGACGCTTACGTCCGCGACTCGATGGACGACCTCAACGGCCTGTTCCAGCGCCAGATGCGGCTCATCACCCTGTTCGCGGTGACGCTGCAGATCCTCAACGCGCTGCTGGTGTCCGCCGTCGCGATCTCGTCGATCATGCTCGCGTCTCACGGCCTGATCGGCGTCGGCGTGGTGGCGATGGCGGTTCCGATGTCGTGGCAGCTCGTCTCGATGTCGGGCTGGGTGGCGTTCCAGGTCTCGGCGATCTTCGAGAATGTCGGCGTGGTGCAGGAAGGCGTCGGCACGATCGCGCGGCCGCTGCAGCTCGCCGACCGGGCGGACGCGAAGCCGATCGCGGTCGAGCGCGGCGCGATCGCGTTCGAGCGCGTCACCTTCGGCTATGGGACCCCGCGCAAGGTCATCGACGACTTCTCGCTCGAGATCCGCCCCGGCGAGAAGATCGGCCTGATCGGCCGCTCCGGGGCGGGCAAGTCGACGCTCGTCAACCTGCTGCTGCGCTTCTTCGATCCGGCCTCCGGCCGCATCCTGATCGACGGACAGGACGTGTCGCGGGCGACGCAGGAGAGCCTGAGGGCCGCGATTTCGGTCGTGACGCAGGACACCTCGCTGCTGCACCGCTCGATCGCCGAGAACATCGCCTATGGCCGGCCCGGCGCGTCGCCCGCCGAGATCGAGGCCGCGGCCCGCAAGGCCGAGGCCCACGACTTCATCCTGGGCCTCAGCGACTTCCATGGCCGCGGGGGCTACGACGCCCATGTGGGCGAGCGCGGCGTGAAGCTTTCGGGCGGCCAGCGCCAGCGCGTCGCGATCGCGCGCGTGATCCTGAAGGACGCGCCGATCCTCGTTCTGGACGAGGCTACCTCGGCGCTCGATTCGGAAGTCGAGGCCGCCATCCAGGCGAGCCTCGGCGCCTTGATGATGGGCAAAACCGTGATCGCGGTAGCCCACCGCCTCTCCACCATCGCCCGCATGGATCGCCTGATCGTGATGGACCATGGCCGCATTGTCGAACAGGGCGCGCATTCCGAGCTGATCAAGCGCGAGGGGCTCTACGCCTCCTTGTGGCGACGCCAGTCGGGCGGCTTTTTGGACGACGGTCCGGAACGCCAGGCTGCCGAATGATTCCGCGACCTGCACAAATTTAGCGCACGACAAGGAAACCATTTGGTTCATCCTGCGTTCATCGCGTCAGCAGGGAGGACGCCTTATGGGAGCGATTGCGGATCGAGAATCCATCGACGTTCTTGCGGCTGAGTTGTTCAGCCGAGACCATCCCGACCGCGCCTGGAGCGCGGTGTCTGACCACCATAACCGCCTCGGCGTCGCGTCGGCGCTCGAACAGGCGGTCTATCGCGGTTTCGCGGCCGGCCGGCTGAACGCCGAGCGGCGGGCCGTTCCCCAACCGGCGATTGCGGCCGCAGCGCTCGCTGCCGACGGGCTCTACGGACCACGGCCGGCCCACAAGCCGCGCGACTGACGGACAAATTTTCTCCGATCATATTCCGCAGGCGGCGTTTTCAGAACGCCGCCTGTCTTGCGTCTGGCGGGCGGCGTCAGCCGGCGTGGTGGAATCCCCTGCGCCTCAGATCGTTAACCCGGCTTTCACCCTGAACCACTTTTGCGTCCGGCGATTGCGAACCCGGCCGGCGCCGCGACCGTTGGCCGCGTCGGGAGGCTCGCGCGCCATGACGATCACGACGCTCAAGAGATCGATCGACGAACTCGGTTCGAGACTGTTCGCGCGCGACCATCCGCACCGCTCCTGGCGCGCCTACGGCTCCGGCTACGCGGGCGGGCAGGCTTCGCCCGAAGAACGCGCGCTCTATCGCAGCTTTGCAGCCGCCATGCTCCGCGAACGCGAGAGTTCGCGCGGCCTGCGGAGCTGAGCGCGGCCCGGCTGAGGCCGAGGAGCGGACTCCGCAGGCATTCGCCGCCGCTGCGTGCGGCCGCCCCCTCCACCGCTTCGCGGTCCCCCTCCCCCGCTTCGCAGGGGAGGAGCAGAGGCGGCGCCGTTGCGGATCCTCCTCCGCTTGCGGAGGAGGGGGACCATGGCGATAGCCATGGTGGAGGAGGCCCGTCGGCAGCCTACCCCGCGATGCGGTCGAAATCCGCGACAGCGCGCGTCGCGCGGCGCAGGCGCGCGAGCAGTCGAAGCCGGTTCGCCCTGAGCGCCGGGTCGGGATCGTTGACCGTCACCAGGTCGAAGAAGGCGTCCACTGCGGGACGAAGGCTTCCAAGCGCCGCCGTCGCGGCCGCGAAATCCTCGCGGGCAAGCGCGTCGGCCGCGGCCGGCTCGGCGACGTCGAGCGCCGCCGACAGGTCGATCTCGGCCGCCTCCTTCAGGAGAGCGCCGTCCGGCTGGCCATCGAAGGCCCCGGCCCCGTCCTTCTTCTCCTCGGCGCGGAGGATGTTCGCCGCGCGGCGATAGCCCGCGAGCAGGTTCTTGCCGTCCTCGGTCTCGAGCAGTTTTCCCAGCGCCTCGACGCGCCGGACGACGAGGACGAGGTCGTCGTTCGCGGACGACGCGGCGCGGCCTTCACCTCTCCCCTGTGGGGAGAGGTCGGCGCGAAGCGCCGGGTGAAGGGGGACCGGCATTTCCGGAGAGGACGAGGCCCCCTCACCCGCTCGGCTGTCGCCGAGCGACCTCTCCCCGCCGGGGAGAGGTGAAGAGGCGCCGGACGCGAAGACGGCGTCGACCAGATCATGCCGCGCGCCCTGCTCGCGCAGCTGGATTTTCAGGCGGTCGGCGAGGAAGACCAAGAGATCAAGGCCGATTGAAAGGTCCCCGAATTGCTCTTCAGCGTTCTCAATATCAACCGCCTTTGTCGATCCTGCGTAGGTTTCCGCAAGTCGACCAATCTCACCGAAGACGGAAGAAAGATCTTCGAGTTCTTCGTACGTCTCCGTTCTTACCGTGAAGTACGCATGCATGCGCGTGAGCGCACTGGCAATGAACAAGACCGGCTCAAGCTCAAGCCGCAGCTCATTCTCCAGCACGATCCGCACCACGCCGAGCGCAGCGCGCCGCAGCGCAAATGGATCCTTCGACCCCGTCGGCTTCTCGTCGATCGCCCAGAAGCCCACCAGCGTGTCGATCTTGTCGGCGAGCGCGACCGCGATCGAGACCGGCGCGGTCGGGACGCGGTCGGACGGGCCCTGCGGCCGGTAGTGCTCCTCGATCGCCGCCGCGACCTCGGGGTCCTGCCCTTCCGCCTCGGCGTAGTAGCGCCCCATCAGGCCCTGCAGCTCGGGGAACTCGCCGACCATCTCGGTGACGAGGTCGGCCTTGGCGAGGCGTGCGGCCGTTTCCGCATTCGACGCCAAGGCCTCATCACCCCAGAGCGTGAGCGCGAGCTCCTTCGCGAGCCGCGCGATCCGTTCCACGCGCTCGAACTGCGTGCCGAGCTTCTCGTGGAAGGTGATGGACCTCAGCTTCTCGAGCCGGTCCTCGAGCCTGGTCTTCTTGTCCGTCTCCCAGAAGAAGCGGGCGTCGGCGAGCCGCGCCCGGACCACGCGCTCATTGCCGTGCACGATCGCCGCGCCGCCGTCCGCGGCCTCGAGATTCGCCACCAGGACGAAGCGACTCGCGAGCCTGCTTCTCGAGCCCGGCGTCTCCGGGACGGGCGCGGGCGCCGCGACGCCCGGCTTCTGCTTCGTCAGCGATCCGAACCCGACCCCGACCCGTCCGCCGCCGGCGGTCGGCCGCGCCAGCTCCTCGCCGCGGCGGAGCACGAAGCATTTCTGGTTCGCCCGGATCGTCGCGCGGATGACCTCGTCGGGGACCTCCAGGAAGGCCTCGTCGAATTCGCCCATCAGCACGACCGGCCACTCGACCAGCCCCGCGACCTCCTCGATCAGCGCCTCGTCCTCGACCAGCTCGAGGTTCTGGGCCTCGGCGAGCGTCCTGGCGTCGGCGCGGATCACGTCGCGCCGGCGCTCCGGGTCGAGCACGACATGGGCCTTCAACAGCCCCGCCTCGTAATCCTCGAAGCGGCGCACGCGGAACGGCTCCGGCGCATGGACGCGGTGGCCGCGCGTCTCGTCGCCCGAGACGATGCCGTCGACCTCGAAGCGGACGATCTCGGGATCCTCCTGCGGGACCCCGAAGGTCGCGACGATCGAATGCAGCGGGCGCACCCAGCGCAGCGTCCCCGAGCCCCAGCGCATCGATTTCGGCCAGGGAAACGAGCGGACGATGTCGGGCAGGATCTCGGCGATCACCTCGGTGGCCGGGCGCCCGGGACGCGACATGCGGGCGACGTAGAAATCGCCCTTCGGGTCGGGCTGCACGACCGCCTCGTCGATCGAGGACAGCCCTGCGGCCTTCAGAAATCCCTCGACCGCCTTTTCGGGCGCGCCCACGCGGGGACCCTTGCGCTCCTCCGTCCTGTCCGGCTGGCGGGCCGGCAGGCCGCCCACCACCAGCGCAAGCCGCCGCGGCGTCGCGAAGGCCTTGGCGCCCTCGTAGACGAGGCCGCGCTCGACCAGCGCGTCGGTGACGAGCCGCTTCAGGTCATCCGCGGCCCGCGCCTGCATGCGCGCGGGAATCTCTTCGGAGAGCAGTTCGAGCAGGAGGTCGGGCATCACGCGCTCCGGCCCGGCGCGAGCGGGCGGACAGGGCTGAACAGGGCCCGCGGGTGGTACAAACCCCGGCGCCGCCTGTCCACAACGCAACCGTGATCGTGGCGCGGCTTGCGCGGCCATGCCGCCCCGCCATATCGGGCCTGCGGACCGGGCCCCTCTGACGACGCGTCGATCGCGCCGTGATGTCGGACCGCGTCGGGCTAGCCCGACGACGCGCCCGGCCTCTGCCCCTGCCCCGGAAACGGTCGTCGGCTGCCTTCACCCGTTCGCGTGAGGAGCCAATGATCGAACTCCTGCCTGCCGCCGACTTTCTCGGCCAGCCCGCCTGGATGTGGCTGGCCTTCCTCTCCGTCGTCCTGCTGCTTTTGGCGCTCGACCTCGGCGTTCTGAACCGCGGAAACCGCGAGATCGGCGTCGCCAAGAGCCTGAAGCTCTCCGCCTTTTACGTGACTCTCGGCCTCGCCTTCGGCGGTTTCGTGTGGAGCCAGCTCGGCGAGGAGGCGGCCGTCGCCTACGTCACGGGCTTCGTGGTCGAGAAGTCGCTCGCAATGGACAACGTGTTCGTCATCGCGATGATCTTCGGCTTCTTCGCCATCCCGCGCGAATTGCAGCACCGCGTGCTGTTCTGGGGCGTTCTGGGCGTTGTGGTGCTGCGCGCCGCGATGATCGGCGTCGGCGCCACGCTCGTCAGCGAGTTCGGCTGGATCCTCTATGTCTTCGCCGCCTTCCTGATCGCGACCGGCGTGAAGATGATGTTCTGGGGCGAGGCCGAGACCGACCTCTCGCAGAACGCGCTGCTGAGATTCGCCAAGCGCCGCCTGCGCACGACCGACGCGCTGCACGGCGACCGCTTCTTCGTGCGCCTGCCGGACCCAGCGACCGGCAAGGCGGCGCTCTACGCCACGCCGATGTTCCTCGCGCTGCTGATGATCGAGATCGCCGACGTGATCTTCGCGGTCGACAGCGTGCCGGCGATCTTCGCCATCACGACCGACCCGTTCATCGTCTACACCTCCAACATCTTCGCCATCTTGGGACTTCGCGCGCTCTATTTCGCGCTGGCGGCCGCCATGGCGCGGTTCAAGCACCTGAAGCATGCGCTCGCGACGCTGCTGGTCTTCATAGGCTCGAAGATTTTCGTCGCCGACCTTCTCGGCTGGCAGAAGTTCCCCGCCGAATGGTCGCTCGGCATCACAGTCGCGATCCTCGCGGCGGGTTTCGGCTATTCGCTGTGGAGGACGAGGCCGGGCGCTGAGCGGGAGAACCTGAACACAGGCGCCCCCTCACCCGGATGACGCCGTCATTCGATCTCTCCCCGTCGGGGAGAGTGGAGAA
Organism: Hansschlegelia zhihuaiae; assembly: GCF_004103825.1. GTDB lineage: Bacteria > Pseudomonadota > Alphaproteobacteria > Rhizobiales > Methylopilaceae > Methylopila > Methylopila zhihuaiae. The sequence goes on along the minus strand of NZ_RYFI01000028.1, from coordinate 15,150 downwards.
AGGGCGCGCCGGCTCTCACCTCTCCCCGACGGGGAGAGGTCGCGAGGCGAAGCCGTGCGGCCGAGGGGAGCGGAAATTCGGTGAGGAGCCGAACGGACGACCCAGCCTCCGTCCTGACCGCCTTCGGTCCCCACCACTTGGCGCAGAGCCCCGTGATCTCAGGAGTTCGTGGATGCCGGGCTCCGTCGGGCGCGACGGCGCCGGGCGTCGCTCACGCCGCCGCCGCTCCACCCGCTTCGGTCTTGAGCCAGGCCGCGCCGCAGGCCTTGGCGAGGTCGCGGACGCGCAGGATATAGCTCTGGCGCTCGGTCACCGAGATCACGCCGCGGGCGTCGAGCAGGTTGAACGCGTGGCTCGCCTTGATGGCCTGGTCGTAGGCCGGCATCGCCATTTCGTGGCGGCCGTCCTTGTCCCCGGCCGTGAGCAGCGCCTGGCACTCGGCCTCGGCGTCGCGAAAATGGCGCTTCAGCATCTCGACGTCGGCGTGCTCGAAATTGAAGCGGGAATACTCCTCCTCGGCCTGCCGGAAGACGTCGCCATAGGTGACCTTCTCGGCCCCCTCGCGGCCGTTGAAGTTGAGGTCGAAGCCGCGGTCGACGCCCTGAACGTACATGGCGAGCCGCTCGAGCCCGTAGGTCAGCTCGCCCGACACCGGCGCGCAGTCGACGCCTGCGACCTGCTGGAAATAGGTGAACTGCGACACTTCCATGCCGTCGCACCAGCACTCCCAGCCGAGCCCCCAGGCGCCCAGCGTCGGGCTCTCCCAGTCGTCCTCGACGAAGCGCACGTCGTGGACTTTCCTGTCGATCCCGATCGCCTCGAGGCTCCTGAGGTAGAGCTCCTGCAGGTCCGGCGGCGACGGCTTCAGGATGACCTGGAACTGGTAATAGTGCTGGAAGCGGTTGGGGTTCTCGCCATAGCGGCCGTCCTTCGGCCGCCGCGAGGGCTGCACATAGGCGGCCTTCCAGGGTCTTGGGCCGAGCGCGCGCAGCGTCGTGGCGGGATGGAACGTCCCCGCGCCGACCTCCATATCGTAGGGCTGCAGGATGACACAGCCCTCCGCCGCCCAGAAACGCTGCAGCGCGAGGATGAGCCCCTGGAAGGATCTCTTGGGGCTCAAGGGGTCGTCGGTCATGGGATGCGTCGGGCGTCCGGTCGGGAGGGCGCGCGGACGCTAGTCGCGGGGTCAGGGAGGGTCAAGGCGCGCCGCGTCGGCGGCCGACGCCTTGCCCCCCCCGGCCGACTCACTTCGCGTCGTCGGTCATGTCGTCGTCGTCAGCCGCGTCGTCGTCCGCGTCATCGGCTTTGCCGGCCTTGTCGGCGTCGCCCGCCTTCTTGGCGCCGTCGGCCTTGGCGGCCTTGTCCTTCTGCTTCTCGGCGCGCTTCTCGGCGAGGGCGTCGATCTCGGCCTTGGTGACCTTGCCGTCGCGGTCCTTGTCGGCGCGCTCGAACCAGCGCGGGGTCTTGTCCGCCTCTGCCTCGGTGACCTTGCCGTCCTTGTCGGCGTCGGCCTTCTTCAACCGCGCGGCGATCCGCGCGCCGGCCTTCTCGTTCTTGGCCGACCTCTTGTCCTGAAGCGCCTTCGCCTCGCTTTCGTCGATGGTCCCGTCGCCATTCGTGTCGGCGCGCTTGAAGAACTTCTGGCCCGGCGCCTTGATCTCCTCGGCGTCCACCACGCCGTCACGGTTCTTGTCCAATCTCTCGAAGGTCTTGACCAGTCCGCCGCCGCGGGCGCCCTGGGCCTGCTGGCCCTGCGCCTGGGCCGCGGCGGCCGCGAAGATCATTCCGACCGCGATCGCTGCGATCGATGAAAACTGCCTGATCATGAAATCTCCTTCTGGTGAGGCGACGCGAAGTCGTCCGGCGCGGCCGGGACGGGTCATTCCGGCCGCCATTCCCCGCTTGTAGGGTCGCGCTTCAGCGTCGGCCGCTTGGCGCGATCCACGGCGGCTTCGGCCCGCTCGGCCTCCTCGAGGCGGGCGTTGACCCGAACCCATTCACGTTTCAGCGCCTTCACGCCGAACAGCGCGCCGGCGGCCGCGGCGGCGAGGACGATCAGGGGCGGCATTCAGACGCTCCGGAAACTGGCGAAAGCGGCCGGCGCGGCCGCAGGAGGTTAACTTACGGTCGATGGCGGCGGGATGAAGGCGGGATCACAGGCCGAGCCGCGCCCAATACGCACGGGCTCCGATCGCCGCCAGCGTCTCCTCGGCGAGGCCCGCGGCCAGGGAAGCGCCGACGCCCGACGGCTCGCCCTTGCCCATGAGGCGTCTCAGCAGCGACGTTTTCGGCGTCATGACGCGGAGGTCGACCTTCTCGCCCCAGCGCTCCCGCATCGTCGTGCGGATGTCGCCGACCCGGTCGACCAGCCCGAGGCTCACGCCCGTCTGCCCGGTCCAGAAGGCGCCGGTGAACAATTCCGGGTCGTCGGACAGCGCTTTTCCGCGCCGCTCCTTCACCAGCGCTATGAACAGCTCGTGGATCTCGCGCTGGATGTCCTTCAGCCGCTCGACGTCCTCGGCCTTCTCCGGGCTGAAGGGGTCGAGGATCGCCTTGTTCTCGCCCGACGCATAGAGCCGGCGCTCGATCGACAGCCGCTCGATCGCGCGGTCGAAGCCGAAGCCCGCCGACACCACGCCGATCGAGCCGACGATGGAGGCCGGGTCGGCGATTATTTCATCCGCCGCACATGCGATCATGTAGCCCCCCGAGGCGGCGGCGTCCTCCACGAAGGCCGCGACGCCGAGGTCCTTCTCCTTCGCGAGCTGGCGGATCCGCGCATAGATCAGATGCGCCTGAGCGGCCGAGCCGCCCGGCGAGTTGATCACCAGGGCGATCTCCTTCGCGCCCTTGACCGCGAAGGCCTTCTCGAGCGGGCCGGCCACGGCGGAGAGCGTCAGGGCCGGTTTCATCGGGGTTCCGATTCCGATCGCGCCCTGCAGGCGGACGACCGGCACCACCGGTCTGTCGTCCTTTAAGCCTGCCGGCAGAATCGGATTGACGAGGCGGCGCAGGGAGGGCCCGATGCTTGCGTTCATGGGCTCAGGAGATAGCGCTGGAGACGGCCGGCACAACGGGGACGCAGAGGGCGATGAACGCCCTGTGAATGGCGATCTCAGACCCGGTTAAGCCGCCAGCCTTTATCTTCGAAGCAAATCGGAACCCGTGTCGGCTCCGCGTGGTGCGGAGAGGGGGACGAGGCGCCGGAAGGAGTATGTTTTCCGTCGCGGCCCTGCGGGTTTTTCATCCGAGGAGGATTATGAGTATGGTCCGCAATTACGTCCTCGCAGCAGCTCTCGCCGGCGCCGGCCTCCTGGCCGCCGCGCCCACGACCCCCGCTCAGGCGGGCGTCGCCGTCGGCATCGGAGTGGGCGTCGGCCCGGTCCATGCCGGCTACACGCCGGTCTACTACCGCCGCTATCACGGCGGCAGGCGCTATTATCGCCCCTACGCCTACCGGCGGCCCTATGGCTACCGCGCCTATCGGCGTCCGGCGATCGGCGTCTATGTCGCGCCCGCCCCGCGCTACTACCGGCGCTGCTGGATCAACCGCTGGGGCCGCCGCGTCTGCGGCTGACCTTCGCGACCCCCTTCGCAAGCTGACCGAAGACCGGGGACGAGGTGATCGTCTCCGGTCTTTTAACGTCGACGCGAAGCGAGGTCGGAGCGCGACGTCCCGGCCTTGGACTCATTCGGCTGGACCATTGCGCTAGATGCCTCCCGATCCGCCTCGATCCTTCTTCGAGGCGCTGAATGGGTCCCGGCTCAAGGCCGGGACCACAGCGTCCCGCTACTCCATCGCGATCGGCAGTTCTCCGCGCTGCGCAGCGTCGGCCTCCGCGCTGAAGCCGCCGTCCGGCTCATGCATCACGAGCGGGGGCAGCAGCGCGAGCGGCGCGCGACGACCGGCCCGCGCCGCGATCAGCAGCCGGGCGGCCGGCGCGTCTGCGCGGGGATGAACGGGGCGCAGCCTCGCCTCCCCGAAGCGACCCTCCAGCGCGGCGAGCAGAGCGCTAAGCGCCTCCGGCCTGTGGATCATGACCAGCGAGCCGCCGGGCTTCAGCAGCCGCGCCGCGGCTTTCACCCAGACATCGAGAACCTCTCCCGCGTCATGATGGGCGCGGGCCTTGGCGGCGTCGGGCGAGACGCGGAAGCGGCGGCCGTCGTCGAAGGGCGGGTTCATGGCGACGAGGTCGAAGCCGCGCGGCGCCGCGGGTCCGCCGGCGCGGCCGACCGAGGCGACGTCGGCGGCGACGCAGGCGACGCGGTCCGCAAGGCCGTTGCGCCGCGCGTTCTCGTCGGAAAGCGCCGACAGGCGGGGGTCGACCTCCACCAGGGTCGCCCGCCCCGCCCCGCTCGCGGCGAGCGCGAGACCGACGGGGCCGACGCCGGCGCCGAGATCGGCGATCGACGCGCCGTCGGCGAGCCGGGAGCGGACGGCTGCGGCCAGCAGCGCGGCGTCGCCGCCGAAGCGATGGCCCGTCCGCGGCTGAAGAAGGCGCAGCCGGCCGCCGAAGAACAGATCGTCCGAAAGCTCGTCCGGAGACGGGTCCGCCGTCACGGCGTCTCGGGCCGAAGTTCGTGCGAAAGACCGCTGTCCTCGAGCGCGCGCCGGGCGCGCGGCGCGTCCTCCTCGTGAACCAGCACGCGGCTCGCCAGGATGCCGAGCGAGCCTTCGAGCACGCTCATATTGCCGTCGAGCACGAGGATCTCGACGCCTTCGGCCTCGAGCGTCGCGCGCACGAAGGACAGCAGCACGGGGTCGTTGGAGCGGATGATCTCTTGCAAATCGGGTCCTCGCGATGCGCCCCCCGAAAGATTGGGCGAGCGGGGCCGGAGGGCAAATCGCAGCGGCGCGCCGCCATGGTTAGCGGGGTTTTACCGATAAGGCGAAAAATGCCCCGAACGCGCCCAACTTCGGCCCGCCGACGCAGGCATTCACGGCTCCGGGACGCGTTGAGACGACGGAGCCTGCCATGCGCACCGAGCTGACCGCCTTGATGTTCGCCCTGCTGCTCCTGTTGATCGCTTCCGAGAAGCTGTTCGCCGCCCGCGCCATGCTCGGCGGCTGAGGCTGTCCCTGCCTCGTATCGTGGAACTGCTTCCGACTGGCGGCGGCCATACTGCGTGCTTCGAGACGCGTCCCTTCGGGACGCTCCTCAGCATGAGGAGCGTTGTGAATTGGCATCCTCCCACGTCCTCATGCTGAGGAGCCCGCAATCGGCGGGCGTCTCGAAGCACGCAGCACGACAGGCCCAGGCTCCGGTTGAGCGACGCGGGGGAAATCCGGCTTGCCCGCCTCGCGGGCGCCCGATACGGTCCGCGCCCTGACCTTGCGGGCATTTCAGGAGCGGCGTGGTTTGGGCGTGGTGACCCCTCTGAAGGGACGGCAGCCGGCGGAGTCCGACGGACTTGCGGCGCTCGTCGAACTCGTCTCGCCCGGCATGGGCCGCGTCAACGCCTTCATCCTGTCGCGCACCGGCTCCGAGGTCGCGATGATTCCCGAGGTCGCCAACCACCTGATCAATTCGGGCGGCAAGCGCCTGCGGCCGATGCTGACGCTCGCGACCGCGGCGCTCTCCGACTATCGCGGCGACGGCGACGTGAAGCTCGCGAGCGCCGTCGAGTTCATGCACACCGCGACGCTGCTGCACGACGACGTGGTGGACGGCTCCGAGATGCGGCGCGGAAAACTCGCGGCCCGCATGCTCTGGGGCAACGAGGCGAGCGTGCTGGTCGGCGATTTCCTGCTCGGCCAGGCGTTCAAGATGATGGTCGAGGTCGGCTCGCTCGAGGCGCTCAGGATCCTGTCCGAGGCCGCTTCCGTGATCGCCGAGGGCGAGGTGATGCAGCTCGCCGCCGCCAAGAACACCGCGACCACCGAGGACGAATATCTCGCCGTGGTGCGGGGCAAGACCGCCGAGCTGTTCGCCGCCGCCTGCGAGGTCGGGCCGGTGATCGCGGGCCGGCCGCGCGAAGAGCAGGCCGCGGCGCGCAGCTACGGCATGAATCTCGGGATTGCGTTCCAGCTCGTAGACGACGCGCTCGACTATGGCGGGCGCGAGGCCAAGCTCGGCAAGAAGGTCGGCGACGACTTCCGCGAGGGCAAGATCACGCTGCCGGTGGTGCTGGCCTATCGGCGCGGGACGGCGGAGGAGCGCGCCTTCTGGAAGCGCACGCTCGAGAACGGCGAGGCTGAGGATTCCGACCTCTCCGAGGCGATGCGGCTGCTCACGAAGCACGGCGCGATCGACGACACGATCGCTCGCGCCCGCCACTACGGCGCGATCGCCAGGGACGCGCTCGGCATCTTCCGCGGACGGGCCGAGGCCGAGGCGCTGGTCGACGTCGTGGAGTTCGTCACGTCGCGGGCGCATTGAGGGGCGCGCGGACCGCAGCTGTAGCTCAGACGCCTCTCCGGCCGCGCTCACCCCCTCGGCCCGAACAGCACCACCGCCGCGCCGGCCACGCAGATCGCCGAGCCCATCAGGTCCCAGCGGTCGGGCCTGACGCCCTCGACCGCCCAGAGCCAGGCGAGCGAGGCCGCGACATAGACGCCGCCATAGGCCGCGTAGGCGCGGCCAGCGGCCTCGACCTCGACCAGCGTGAGGAGCCAGGCGAAGGCCACGAGCGAGACGAGGCCGGCCGCGAGCCAGCCGGGATGCGCGCCCTGCCGCAGCACCGCCCAGAACGCGAAGCAGCCGGCGATCTCGGCGAGGGCCGCGGCGGCATAGATCGCTGGCGTCATGGAATCTCGGCCTTCACCGGAGCAGGGTCGGCCTTATCCACCATCCCGGCAGCGACTTGTGAAGCGCGCGGGCCGCGCGGCGCGCAGCGCGCTGGTCGTCATAAAGGCCGAACACGGTCGCGCCGGAGCCCGACATGCGGGCGAGCCGGCAGCCCTCGGAGGCAGACAGAGCGTCGAGGCCGAGGGCGATCTCCGGCATCAGCGCGCGGGCGGGAAGCTCCAGATCGTTGCGGCCAGTGAGAATGACGTCAATCGCAGCCGCCGACCCCTCCCCTTGGAAATGTGAGGGTGGCCCGGCGCCAACCGGGTCGGGTGGGAATCGCGCATTATCAAGTCCAACGCTTGGACCGCGCTCGACGCCCCCGATCCCCCCCCGGCTCAGCGCCGGCGCTCCGGTCCACCCTCCCCGCTGCCGCGGAGCGGGGAGGGGCGCGGCGGCGTCGAGGCTTTCTCCCGATCGCAGCGCCAGCGCGGAAAACACTTTGGCAGTCGACAATGCCTTCATTGGGTTCGCAAGCACGGCCGGAATCGGGGCGAAGTCTTTCAGAAGATCGATCTTTTCCCCTCGCCCCGTCATGCGCGCCGCGCGCGACCCAAGACATGCGGGGACGTCAGAGCCGACCGCCGCGGCCGCGCAATGCAACCTATGATCGTTCAACGCGAGACCGTTTTTTTCGGCGATCAGCCGCAGGGCGGCGCCGGCGTCCGCCGAGCCGCCGCCTAGCCCGGCCGCTACCGGGATACGCTTCACGAGTGAGAATAGGCCGAGCTTCAGCCCATCGATCCGCTCGGTGGCGGCCTGGACGGCCTTTAGCACGAGATTGTCGCCGCCCTCCCCCGCCGCGGCCGCGAAAGGGCCGACGACGTGCAAGCCGAGCGCCGGAGCTGGCGAGAGCGTCAAGGCGTCGGCCGCGCAGCCGGCGAAGGCAACGAAACTATCGAGCTCATGAAAGCCGTCGGCTCGGCGGCCGTGGATATGGAGGGTGAGGTTCACCTTTGCAGCTGCGCGCTCGCGGATGAGCATGGGTCGAGAACCGCTTCTCATGACTGCCGCCGGCGCCCGGCCCCGCCGTGGCCTGACCGTAACCAAGCACTCGGCTCCAAACTGAGCGAGAGACAATCATAAACTGAAAAAAACAACTTTTCAGATCTCAAGGACCGCATTACAACCAGTAGTATAAAGCGCTGCAGGAACGCAAGCGCTGCGGGCAAGGAGGCGATCAAATGGCAGGACATGGATGCGGTTGCGGCGGTGACGGCTCGAATGGGCCTGTCCGGTACAATGCGACATCTGTTCAACTTCTTACCGAGCGGGCGCGCACCTTCAACCAAGCCGCCTTCGACAACCCGAACTTGCAGACCTCCTTGTTGGCTGTCGGGCCCAATCTCGCCCTCGAGATACTGAGCTCCGACGAAAACGACAAGAAAAGTCTTGTCTTTTTTCAGCGCGCCGGCACGTTCAACATTCTCGATCTTGATCTGTGCAAATTCGATCTCGATTATCCAAAGATCGAAGTCGAGATATGCTTTGAGATCTCGCCGTTGGGTGACGGACCGCTGAAGATAAAGGGCAAGATCCGCATCGAGTGCCTGGACATCTCGAACCCTTCCGGCTGCTCGATCTCGATAGATTTGGGCGAGACAGACAGGGGAATCCAGGCGCTCATCAACTGGGACTGCCTGAAACAGTGCGCCCCTCAATGTCTGTATTGCGGAGGGAACTGGCAATGCTGGCTCGCCTGCGCCGGCGGTTGCATCATCCAGTGCCTCTGACGCGCCGGAAATAGCCGCTCCAACGAGATCGCCGTGGCCGCCCCAGCAGTCCACGGCGATCAAAGCTCAGCTCGGCGGAGACCGCTTAGACCCGGCCCTTCACCCGCCCTCGCGCTTCTCCTTCACCTCGGCCGTGCCGGTCTTCCTGTCGTCCGGCAGCCCGTCGCGAAGCTTCGCCTCGATCTTCGGCAGCTCGGCGGGCTCGGGCTTCAGCTCCTTGGCGTGGCTCCACTGGAAGCGGGCCTCGAGCTTGCGGCCGACGCGCCAATAGGCGTCGCCGAGATGGTCGTTCATCACCGGATCCTGCGGCCGGAGCTCGACCGCGCGCTCAAGCTCGCGCACGGCGTCGTCGAACTTGCCGAGCCGGTAATGCGCCCAGCCGAGGCTGTCGACGATGTAGCCGTCGTCCGGCTTCAGCTCGACCGCCTTCTTGATGAGCTTCATGCCCTCGTCGAGGTTGACGCCCTGGTCGATCCAGGAATAGCCGAGATAGTTCATCACCAGCGCCTGGTCGGGCGCGAGCTCGAGCGCGATCTTGAGGTCGGACTCGGCCTTCGGCCACTGCTTCGAGCGCTCATGCGCGATGCCGCGCACATAGTAGAGCGACCAGTTGCTCTTGTCGCGGACCGGCGCGGCGCCGGCCTCCGCGCCGGTCGAGGCGGCTGAGGGCTGGGCCGGGCCGGCGGCGAGCGCGTTGGGCGCGGCCTTCGGATCGTCGGCTGCGGGCGCCTTGCCCTGCTGCGGCTTCTCGATCAGGTCGATCGCCCGCGTATAGGTCTCGGCCGCCTCCTTGAACTGCTCGCGCGAGCGCTCGATGTTGCCGAGCGCGACGATCGCCTCCTGGTCGGTCGGATCGGCCTCGATCAGCTTGGTGAGGCGCTTCTTGGCCTCTTCGGTCTTTTCCAGGCGGTCGAGGTCCATCGCGCTCTGGATCTCGGCGTTGCGCTTCAGCGGCGAGCCGTCGGGCACGCGGGCGTAGACGTCGATCGCGTCCTGATACTGGTTCAGCTGGTCGTAGAGGTCGGCGAGCGTCACCAGCCCCATCGGATGGTCGGGCTCGAGATAGAGCGCGAGCTGCAGATAGACGATCGACAAATCCTCGCCGCCCTGGCGGCCGAGCGCGCCGCCGATGCCGTAGAGCACCTCGGCCGCCCCGTCGGAGGCGTCGCGCACCGCGCGCTTGGCTTCCTTGCCCTGCTCGATCTGCGTCTTGGTCTCGCGGATCAGGGGGTGGCGCGGCGCGGTTTTCTCGAATTCGGCGAGCGCCTTCATGGCGCCGGCCTTGTCGCCGTTGCGGGCCCGGAAGGCCGCGACCGCCTGCGCGATGCGGAGCGCCGAGCCGTCGCCGGAGAGCGCCGAATCGAGACGCTTGCCCGCCTCCTCCTTGCGGCCGCCAAGATCGGCGATCAGGCCCGCGTGATAGTCCCGGAAGGTGCCGAAGAAGTCGGCGCCCTGCAGCTTGTCGACGGCGTCGAGCGCCTTGCCGGTCTGGTCGGAGCCGAGCCACGACCAGCCGGTCAGCAGCTGGACCGTGAGGTCGGCGAGCGGCCCCTTGGCGCCGCGCGACAGGTGATGGCGGGCCGCGCCGTAATTGTGCGTGCGGATCGCCCGGACCGCGAGCGCAAGGCGGGCGATCCGGTTCGACGGGTCGGTCGCCACAACACGCTCGGCGAGCCGCATGGCGGCGTCGCCGTCGCCCTCGGCGAGCGTCAGCAGGAAGGTGCGTTCGACGAGTTCGGGATTGCGCGGGTCGTCGCGCAGCGCCGCGCGGAAAAAGGCCGCGGCCGCGGAGGCGTCGCGCTGCGAGCCCGCCACGCGCCCGGCTAGATAATTGCCGGACAGCGAGGCGCGCGAGGCGAGGAGTTCGGCGTCGTCGACGGGATTGGCGAGCGCGGGCGGCGCCGCGGCCGCGAGCGCGGCGACGAAGGCGAACGGCGCAAGGCGCCTGAGCGGGACGGTCACGAGGCTGAAATCCTCCGATGCGTCGGCCGCGCCACGCGGCGCGGGGTCTCGTCTGGCGCAGGATGGACGCGTCGGCGCTGAGCCACAAGCCCGTCAGGCGACCGCCGCTCGATCCGCGTCGGGCGTCGCCGTCAGCCTGTCCCAGGCGGCCATCGCGGCGTCGGCGACGTCCCGGAGCGTCTCGAAGGACGCGCCGTCGACCGCCTGGATCGACATGCCCTGCTGCACCGTCACGTAAAAGCGCGAGATCGCGGCGAGATCGAGGCCCTCGGGCAATTCTCCGCGTGCGACCGCCCGGGCGAGCCGGGCCTCGAGCGCCGCGGCCGAGCCTGCGCGGCGGGTCTTGAGCTCGGCGCGCGTCGCCTCGCAGGCGCCGTGGCCCGACATCGCGGTCAGCACGATCATGCAGCCTGGCGGCCGGCCCGGCCGCGCCAGCGCTTCCGCCGAAAGCCCGAGGAAGGCCGCGACCGCCTCCTTGGCCGTCGGCGCTTCGGCGATCGCTTGCGAGAGCTCGGCGCCGACCTCACGCTCGTAGAGCGCGGTCGCTTCCCGGAACAGCGCCTCCTTGGAGCCGAAGGCGGCGTAGAGGCTTGGCGAACCGATCCCCATGGCGCGGGTGAGCTCCGCCATCGAGGCGCCCTCATAGCCGAGCGCCCAGAACGTCTCCATTGCGCGCCTCAGCGCCTGATCGCGGTCGAACGCCCGTGGACGTCCCCGCATGGCCCGCCCGTTCAACGCCGGTCCAGCTCCGCCAAAATTTTGTAGCGATCGACATATAATTCCCTTGACGGGGCGGCGCAATACGTCAAACTGATTTCTGTATCAACCGACACACAAATAGGCGAACACCATGTCGAACTATGAAGGACCGAAGCGCCTCACCGGCAAGAAGGCGCTCGTCACCGGCGCGAGCCGCGGCATCGGGGCTGCGATCGCGCTCAGGCTCGCCCAGGAAGGCGCCGACGTCGCCATCACCTATGAGCGCTCGGCCGAGAAGGCCGAAGCCGTCGTGGGCGAGATCGGCCGCAAGGCCGTCGCGATCCAGGCCGACAGCGCCGACGCGGCGGCCGTCAAGGCCTCGGTCGAGCGCGCCGTGTCGGAACTCGGCGGGCTCGACATTCTGGTCAACAACGCCGGCGTCGCGCGCGGCGGCGACGTGCCGGACTGGACGCTCGAGGACATCGACCTGACGCTCGACGTGAACGTCCGCAGCGTCATCGTCGCCTCGCAGGCGGCCGCGAAGCACATGCCGGACAGGACGAGCCGCATCATCTCGATCGGCTCCTGCCTCGGCGAGACCGTGCCGTTCCCCGGCCTCTCGGTCTATTCGGCGAGCAAGGGCGCGGTCGCGATCTTCACCAGGGGGCTGGCCCGGGACCTCGGCCCGCGCGGGATCACGGTCAACGTCGTCCAGCCCGGCCCCGTCGACACCGACATGAACCCTGCCGACGGCGAGATGGCGGACGGCCAGCGGGCCCGGATGGCCATTCCGGAATACGGCAAGCCCGAGGACATCGCGGCCGCGGTCGCCTGGCTCGCGAGCCCCGAGGGCCATTACGTGACCGGCGCGCGCATCACGCTCGACGGCGGCGTCAACGCCTGAGCCGGAAGGTTCGAGCCGGGTCACGCCGCTCCAACGTCCCGGCCTTGAGCCGGGACCCCTCCGGCGCGGCGTCGCCGGTCGATGCGGCCCCGTCCAGCCGCCATGCCGGCAAGCGCGGCGTTGATGGGTCCCGGCTCAAGGCCGGGACATGAGCGCGGAGGCTCGGCCGCACCGGCGTCGTTCGCATGGTCAACCAAATCTTAACGACGCGTCGGAAGACGTCTTCCACCGCCTGCATCTCCCGCATCCTGCTACCGCACAACCGCGTGACCGGACGCCGTTGTGAGTTCCTCGTGAGCCGGCTCGCTGCCATCCTCGCGCAGTTGCAAAAGAATCATCTCGCATCTGCGAGAAGGGGGATGTTTGGCGAGTCTACGATGCGGCCCCCTGGCTGGGGCGATGCTGGCCTGCGCGCTCTGCGCCGCGCCCACCCCGGTTTTCGCCCAGCACGCCTGGCTCGGCGACTGGGCCTCCCGCAAGCAGGACGAGATCCGCGTCATCCCCGCCGAGGTCGATCCGGACGCCGAATTCGTCTCGCCGGCAGCGTTCGAGCCTCTGCGGAAGCCGGCCCGCCGGCCGACCCCGGACGAAGCGCGCCGCAACGCCGCGACCGTCGCGCTCTATGAGGCCGCGATCGGCGAGAATTCGCCCGCCAGCCTGCTCTGGACCGGGATAGAGACCGGCAATCCGCTGACGCAGCAGGAGCGCTACCGCTGGAATTCGCTGCGCGACGCCGGGATGTTCGACGCCGGAAAGCGCCGGACGACCATCGAGGCCCTGCAGAATCTCGGGCTCGTCAACGTCCGGATCGGGCTGTCGAACCATGAGATCGACCTCGACAGCCCGGAAAGCTGGGCCGCGCACGACGCCTTCGTGGCGGACCTCGCGCAGGCCGGCCTAAATCTGAGCCTCGACCTCCACCATTTCGGCGTCGAGGATCGCTTCCGCACGGTCCGCCTCGACGGCGCGACCGACCCCGACGGCAGCTACTACCTCCATCCTGACTGGCCGGACTATTTCGCGCGCTTCTCGGCCGAGGCCGTGCGCCGCTACGGCGGCGCGCTGAAGGCCGTGACCATCGTCAACGAGCCCGAGACCACGGTCGGCTTCAATTCGCAGATGTGGCACGGCGCGTTTCCCGGATGGGGCGACCCGCGGCATGGCCGTTACTACGTCGAGCGGGCCTTCGCGATCGCAGTCGCGGCCGTGAAGGCGCGGACGGCGATCGAGGCCGTGACTCGTGAGACCGGCGCGAAGCTGTTCTTCATGCACACCGAGGCTGCGGTCTACAAACCCGGCAAGAGCGACTTCAACCGCTTCACCCGCTTCTTCCCGAGCGACCTGATTCTCGGCAAGGACTGGCTCGCCGCAATCGACCTGGAAAGGCTGCGGACGGCCCCGCTTTCCGAGCTCCGCCGCGAGGCGCGGCGCAAGGACCCGGCGCGCCGCGGCCAGATCCAATGGCTGCTCGACGCCTATGTGTTCGACGACCATGACGAGGACGGGCAGGACCTGCGCCGCGACCGGCTCGCCGGGCTGATCGAGCAGCTTGTGCAGCTGCACAATGAGCTCAGGGAGACCTATGGGGTCGCCATGGCCGACGCCACCGTGTTCGCCGCCGACTACTACGCGCACAACGAGGCCAAGGGCGCGAGCGGCGCCTGGCTCTCGCCCGAGCCGCAGCTCTACGCCGCGCAGTCGCAGGTCGCCGAGCGGCGCGGGCTCTACGCCCTGATCCACGACTACCACCAGCGCTACGGTCTGCCGATGATGATCGGCGAGACCGGCACGCCGTTCTACGCCTATGGGGCGCGCTGGCATAATCAGCTGCTGCTCGAATGCGCCGCCGCCATGGAGGACGGCGTGCCGATGCTCGGCTACACGATGTATCCGCTGATCGACACCCATGGCTGGGAAACCGCCCTGTCGGTCCCCAAGGCGAAGACGATGATCAACACCGGCGGGCTTATGGACCTGTCGCTGGCGCCGCGGCCTTACGTCCGCAGCTTCGTCAACGGGCTGAACAATCAGACCGCCCACGCGGCGAAGGACGATCCTGCGACCGAGGTCCAGTAGGCGCAAGGCACTGGACGGGCGCGCTCCGCGCCCCAAACAGACATGTCCCCGTTCTTTGCGCGAGATGCGACATGGCCCTCCCCGTCCTGAAGGTCCCCTCGAAGCGGCAGGCGGAGCGCTTCACGACGGGCCTCGGCTTCGCGCAACTCGCTCTCGCCGCGTTCGAGCTGGCGCGCCCCGGGGCCCTCGCCCGCTCCGTCGGGCTCGAGCAGAACCACACCTTCCTGAAGGGCTTCGGCGCCCGCGAGATGGCGACCGGCGCAGGACTGTTCGGCTGGCGGCGCGGCCGCGGGCGCTCGCTCTGGATCTGGGCGCGGGTCGCCGGCGACATCGCGGACCTTTGGGCGCTCGCGCCGGCGCTGAGGCGCGACAACCCGAAGCGCGACGCCGCGATCGCCGCGGTCGCGATCGTGGGCGCAGTGACGCTGATCGACATTCTCTGCGCGCGCGCGCTCGACGATCGCTGAGCTGGCCGCCTTCGATCCGCGTGACTCTCGAGGGCCCGCCCCCCGTCACACCACGCGGAAGTCGTCGGCCGTCAGCGCGAGGCCCGCGTCGAGCATGGCGATGAGCGTGACGCCGCCGGCCTCGACGCCGTTGCGGTCGTAGGTCAGCAGGCCGGTGTCGGTCTCGTAGATCACACGGTCGTCGTCGTCCTGCGCGACGCCGTCGGCGCTCGCCCGGAACGCCGCCGCGTCGAGCGCGCCGTTCGGGAGCTCCTTGAACTTCTTGCCCGCAAGGTGGAGCACGTCGACGCCGGTCGTGAAGTCGTCGACGACGTCCGCGCCGCCGACCCCGGGTCCGAAGACCAGCACGAACTGGTCCGCGCCCTCTCCGCCGATCAGCGTGTCGTCGCCGCTTCGGCCCGATATCCTGTCGTCGCCGATCCCGCCCATCAACGCGTCGTCGCCGCCTCGGCCCCACAGCCTGTCGTCGCCTAGGGTCCGGACTCAATTGCACCAGTAGGTGACGGTGGCCGCGATGATCG
>NZ_RYFI01000027.1:37838-52512 GCF_004103825.1 Hansschlegelia zhihuaiae | reverse complement strand
CATCCCACCACAAGGGACAGACCACGCAACATGCAATCCATCGCCTTGGCCAAAAAGATGGACCGCCGGGTCAAGCCCGGCGACGACGCGGCGCGCTACCGCGTCGGCGGCACCGCCGCGCCGAGATGTTGCTCCAGGAAGGCGATCGTCCTGTCCCAGGCGAGCGCCGCGGCCTTGCGCTCGTACCGGGCCGGATTGGCGTCGTTGTTGAAGGCGTGGTCGGCGCCTTCGTAGAACTCGATCTGGTAGTCCTTCTCGTTCTCCTTCAGCGCCGCGTCGAAGGCCGGGACGTCGCCGTTGATGCGCTCGTCGAGCCCCGCATAGTGCAGCAGCAGCGGCGCCTTGATCTCGGGGACCCGGGCAGGATCGAGCGGCTTGCCGTAATAGGACACCGCGGCCTTCAGCTCTCCGGACGCCGTCGCGAGCCGGTTGGCCATGCCGCCGCCCCAGCAGAAGCCCACCGCTCCGACCGAGCCGTTGGAGAGCGGGAGCCCGGCGAGATAGGGGACCGCGGCGGCGAGGTCTGCGGTCGTCTTGTCGAGGTCGAGCGCCGCGATCATCTCGCGCGCCTTGTCCTCGTCCGTGGGCGTGCCGCCCGCGGTCGACAGCAGGTCGACCCCGAAGGCCAGGAACCCCGAGACGGCGAGTCGGCGCGTGACGTCCTGAATGTGCGGATTGAGGCCCCGGTTCTCGTGGATCACAATGACGGACGGACGCTTGGCGTCGCCCTTGGCGTGCGCCAGCAGCCCCGAGATCCTGCCGCCCGGCGCGTCATAGCCGACGGTCGTGATCGCGAGCCGACGGTCGTCGGGCGCGACGATGGCGGCGCGGGCGTAGTCGTTCGAGAGCGCCGCCACGAGGACGTTGGCGGCGGCGGTGGACCCGGCGAGCGCGGCGAGCCGGTCGAGGAACTCGCGACGGCCCATCTCGCCATGGGTGAAGCGGTCATAGAGCGCGATCGCGCGCCGGTCGGGACGGGGAAGCGGCGTCGGACGATCGGTCATTGCGGGCGGCCTCGCGCGGACGGCGCCCGGCCGATGAAATCTTGGACGCCGGCGCGCCTGACCCGCACCTATAGGCGGCCCGCTCGGCGCCGCAAAGCCCGCGTGCCGCGCCCGCCCATGGCTCGCGCGGTCACTTGGCCGCGAGCCTCAGCGCGGCGGGGCGACGGAGCGCGCGATCGCCTCGAACTCGCCCTTGCGCTTTTCGAAGCCGGCCTTGTCCCCCACGCACACGATCGTGGTGCGGCCCTTCGGCGTGTCGTAGACGACGAGGAAGGAGCGCACCTCGGCGGTCTTGGGCTCGCCCTCGATCGGCTTGAAGTCCGCCACCACCGCGGCCCCCGAGAGCCCCATATGCGGGAACGGCTCGACGGTCGCGACGTCGTAGCGGAGCGCGAGCGTCGCGCGGATCAGGTCGATCCATTCCTTCTTCTGCGTGAAGGCGTTGATCTCCGCCTGGCTGAGCGCGGGCTCGCCCTCGCCGGGCTGCGCCTGCGTCGGCTGGAACGCGATCTTGCAGCCGGTGTCGACCTCGCCCTGCTTCTGCACCGCGTAGACCGCCGCGTAGCGGGGATCGCCCTCGGCCCTGGTCGCGACATAGCCTTCGGGAGGCTGGATGGTGAGCCCGGTCGCCTCGTCCCTCACCGGCTCCGCCGCATGCGCCGCGCCCGCCAGAAGGACGGCGCTGAGCAGGCGCGACACGCCTCTGGCGGTCATGAGATCAGGCTCCGCTACGCTTACACACCGGCGCGCTCGTCTTGCGATCCAGCGCCGGGACAAGGTGAAACACTAAGGCACCCTAGCTTGCGCCGGGCTGGAACCGTAGAAAATGCATCAATTAAGCTAAACGACGGCGACGGCCGGGCGGCGTCTCCGGATCGTCCGCGCCCGCGACCAGATGCTCGACGAGCGCCGCGGCGTGCGGAGACAGCGCCGGCTCCCGGCGCAGCGCGACCATCAGATTGCGTTCCGCCCAGGGGTCGGTCAGCCGCACGAGGCGGATCGCCATGGAGCGCCGCGCCCTGCGCGCGGCCGCGACCGGAACGATGGCGAGCCCCACGCCCTGCTCGGCCATCCGGCAGACGGAGTCGAACCCACGCATGCGCGCCCGGAGGCCGATGGCGCGGCCGAGCCGCCGCGCATGGCCCGCGAGATAGCCCTGCAGCGCGCTGTCGCCCGTGAGCCCGACATGGTCGTGGTCGAGCGTGTCGGCGAACGCCACCCGCTTCAGCGCGGCGAGCGGATGCGAGGGCGCGGCGACCAGCACGAGCTGGTCGCGCCGGAACGGGCGGAACGCCAGATCGCCCGGATCGGTTTGGTCCGACAGCACGCCGAAATCGACCCGCCCGGCCGCGACCGCCCGGACAATCTCGTAGCTCAGCCCCTCTTCCAGATCGAGATCGACCTGGGGCTGCGCGGCGAGGAACGCGGCGAGCGGCGCCGGAAGGTGCTCCGACAGCGCCGAGGTGTTGGCCATGACGCGGACATGGCCCTTCACGCCGCGACCATAGAGCGCGAGCTCGCCGCGCATCCGTTCGCAGCTGTCGAGGATGCCCCTCGCGTGGTGGACGAGCGCGCGGCCGGCCTGGGTCGGCCTCACGCCGCGATGCAGCCGTTCGAGCAGGCGCGCGCCCGCCAGTTCCTCCATGCCGCGAATCCGCTCGCTCGCCGACGGCAGCGCGAGATTCGAGCGCGCCGCGCCGGCCGTGACGCTGCCCGCCTCGACGACGTTGAGGAACAGGCGGAGGTCGACGAGGTCGAAGCGCATGGGGCGGCTCCGAGACGCGATTTGGCTTCGGAGTAACCGAAGTCACGATGCGTGAAGTCCAGATTGCGCCTGCGTCTCCGCCGAGATCAAGTGGACGCCATGTCGGACCCGTCATTCGCCATTCTGCTGTTCGTATTCTCGACCTTCATGGTCGCCGGGCTTGTGAAGGGCGTGACCGGCATGGGGCTCCCCACGGTCGCGATGGGTCTGCTCGCCACACAGGTCCCGCCACACGAGGCGGCCTCCCTCTTGCTGCTGCCTTCGCTTCTCACGAACCTGCTGCAGCTCGCCGCCGGGCCCGATCCGGTCGGCGCGATGCGGCGGTTCTGGCCGATGATGACGGCGGTCGCGATCGGCGCGCTCGCGACCGCGGGCCTGCTCGCGGGCGACGCGGCCCGCCACGCGACCGCGGCGCTCGGCGCCGTGCTGGTGGTCTATGCGCTGTTCGGCCTGAGCGGGCGCCGCCTCGTCGCGCCGCTCCGCGCCGAGCGGTGGCTCGCGGCGCCGGTCGGCTTCGTCACCGGCGCGATCACGGGCGCGACCGGCGTCTTCGTGCTGCCGGCCGTGCCCTATCTGCAGGCGCTCGGCCTGGAGAAGGAGGACCTCGTCCAGGCGCTCGGGCTCTCCTTCACGGTCTCGACGATCGCGCTCGGGCTCGGGCTCGCGCTGTCTGGCGGCCTCGAGGCGCACTCGCTCGGCGGCTCGGCCGCGGCCGTCGCGCCGGCTTTTCTGGGCATGGCGATCGGTCAGAGGCTCCGCCACGCCATCTCGCCCGACGGATTTCGCTTGGCGTTCTTCGCCGGATTGCTGGGGCTCGGCCTCTACCTCGCGCGCGGCGGCTGACCGTCGGGCCTCATGCGTAGATCGGGAACCGCGCGCACATCTCCCGCACCGTCGCGCGCGTGGCGGCGATCAAAGCGTCATCGCCCGGCGCGGAGACGATGTCGGCGATCCAATCCGCGACGGCTTCGAATTCTCCGGTCCCGAAGCCGCGCGCGGTCCCGGCGTTGGACGACAGCCGCAGACCGGACGGCGCCTCCGGCGGCCGCGGATCGAACGGGATCTGGTTCTTGTTGACCGCGAGCCCCGCGCGTTCGAGGGCCTTGGCGGCGACGTCGCCGGTCACGCCTTGCGCGGCGAGATCGACCAGCATCAGCCCGCAATCCGTGCCGCCCGAGACGATCCGCAGGCCGTGGCCGGCGAGCCGCGCGGCGAGCGCCCGGGCGTTCTCCAGCACCGCCTCGTTATAGGCCCGGAACTCCGGCCGCAGCGCCTCGCCGAGGCACGCCGCCTTGCCCGCCACGGCGTGCAGCATCACCGAGCCCTGCACGCCCGGGAAAACGCCGCCGTCGATCCCGCGGCTCAGGGCCTCGTCGTTCCAAAGGATCAGCCCGCCGCGCGCGCCGCGCAGCGACTTGTAGGTCGTGGTGGTGACGACATGGGCGTGCGGGAACGGATGTGGGTAGAGCCCTGTCGCGACCAGCCCCGCGACATGCGCCATGTCGACCATCAGATACGCCCCGACCTCGTCGGCGATGCCGCGCAGCGCGCTGAAGTCGAGTGCGCGGGCGTAGGCCGAGCCCCCCGCCACGATCATCCGGGGGCGTTCTGCCAGCGCGAGGTCATGCAGTTCGTCGAGCTCGACCAGTTCGGTCGCGCGCGACACCCCGTATCGCACGATGCGGTAGTCGCGGCCGGTCAGCGTCGCCGGATGGCCGTGGCTGATGTGGCCGCCGGCCGCGACGTCCATCGACAGGATCGCGTCGCCCAGTCCGAGCAGGCCAAAGAACACCCCTGCGTTGGCGTTCGAGCCCGAATGCGGCTGCACGTTCGCGAAGCGGCAGCCAAACAGCCTCTTCGCCCGCTCGAGCGCCAACGCTTCGACCGCGTCGGCGAACTCCGCGCCGCCGTAGTAGCGGCCGTAGGCCGGCCCCTCGACGGTCTTGTTGGTCAGCACGGAGCCCTGCGCCTCCAGCACCAGCCGCGAGACGAGGTTCTCCGAGGCGATCAGCTCGATCCCGTCCTGCTGGCGGGCGATCTCCCCGCGGATCGCGGCGGCGAGTTCCGGGTCGGCGTCGAGACCTTCGGTGAAGTAGCCGGGGTGGAGCGCGGACATGGCCGTTATCCTTCAAGGCGCGGGCGGGCCCACGCAAGACCGGGCGGCCGTCACCCGATCGTCACCCGGGCTAAATACTTTGTTAAGGGCGCGCGTGGGGCCCGCGCCTGACACAACTTGGGCGTGCTGCGGCGCGCCCGCGTCCCCGAACAGTTTGGCAGCGCGACGCCGAAGCTTCTTCGGGCGCCGCGCCCTGGAGCGGCGCCGATGCAACAAGTCGACATCTTCACGCAGATCGTCGTGCCGGTGATCGGGGGCCTCGGCATCTTCCTGCTCGGCCTCGAATTCATGTCGAACGGCATCCAGTCGCTCGCCGTCAACAAGATGCGGGCGATGCTCGCCAAGTTCGCCGGCACGCCGGCCAAGGGCGTGATCGCCGGGACGTTCATCACCGGCGTCATCCAGTCCTCGACCGCCATGACAGTGATGGTGGTGGGCCTCGTCAACGCCGGCGTCGTGGGCCTGCGCCCGGCGATCTCGGTGATCATGGGCGCGAACATCGGCACCACGCTCGGCAACGGGCTGATCGCGCTGCCGCTCGGGCCGCTCGGCCTGCTGTTCGCGGGCCTGTTCGCGCTGCTCTACATCTTCGCCAAGACCGACAAGGTGAAGAACATCGCGCTCGCCTGCATCGGCTTCTCGCTGATCTTCTACGGCCTGAACCTGATGACCGGAGGCCTGAAGCCGCTCCGCAGCATGCCCGAGGTGATGGGGATCATCTCGTCGCTGAAGGCCGACACCTACGTCAACCTGCTCTACTGCGTGCTGATCGCGGCCGGCGTGACCGCGATGATCCACTCGTCCTCGGCCACGATCGGCATCGTGATGGGGCTCGGCGCCGCCGGCATCATCGACTGGAAGACCGCCGTCGCCTTCTCGCTCGGCGCCGACCTCGGCACCACCATCACCTCGTGGCTCGCCTCGCTCAACCTGTCTAAGAACGCCAAACGCGCGGCCTACGCGCACATATCCTTCAACATCATCGGCGTGATGGTCACCATCCCGCTGTTCTTCGTGTCGATGGACGTCCTGACCTGGGCCATGCAGTGGTTCGGCGGCGATCCGGGCGCGCCGGTCATCGTCAACGGCAAGGAGACGTTCCCGCTGGTGCCGGTCGCGATCGGCCTCTACTCGACCTTCTTCAACATCTTCAACGTGATGCTGCTTTACCCCTTCGTCGGCGTGTTCGAGAGCGTGCTGATGAAGGTCGGCGCCTCCTCGCTCGACGACATCGAGGACTACTCGGTCCCGAAGCACCTGACGGCCGAAGCCGCCGGCGCGCCGGAGACCGCGGTGCCCGCGATCCTCGCCGAGAACGAGCGCTATCTCGAGGCCGCGATGAAGTTCCTCGACATCGCCCGCGGCAAGGAAGGCGCGCCCGACAAGGTCGAAGAGCATTACGGCCAGATGGACATCCTCAACCGCGAGGTCCGGGCCTACACCTCCGGACTGTTCAAGGCGGAGATGCCCTATGAGCGCGCCGACCTGGTCGCGAGCCTGATCGAGGAGGAGGACCACACCGCGAGCCTCGGCGAGGCGCTCTACCAGATCGCCCGCCGCGTCGAGCGCCAGCCTTTCGGCCACAAGGGCCGCGCGCTGGTGGACGCGATGCTGAACCAGGTCGCGAACGCATTGCAGGTCGTGGTCGATCCCGTGCAGGCGCGCAGGGATCAGCTGTCCGCGGAGGCTGCGCCGCGCATCGCCGCCCTCGCGGAGCTGCGCTCGCAGGCGTTGCGCCTGAACGGCGAACTGCCATGGGTCGAGCGCGGCGCCATCCTCGCGCTGCTCGGCAGCGCCGAGCGCGCCTACTTCCTGATCGAGCGGATCGACGCCGAGCGGCGGTCGGTCTCACGCGCGGTGCCGGCGGCGGCGGAGAGCCCGCGCGAGAGCGGCGGCTTCGACGCGGCGCCGGTCCCGGCGTGAGGCCAAGCAGGCGCGCCGGCCGCAAGCCTGCGCTCCTCAAGTCCGATTTGGAGAACGCCATGAGCCTCCGGACCTTGAAGCTTCCCTCGGGCCTCGCCCGCCGCGCCGCGCTTGCGGCGCTGGCGGCCGCCGCTTTGCTCGTTCCCGCCGGCGCGAGCTTCGCCCAGAGCGTGACAGGATCGGGCTCGACCCTGGTCCAGCCTTTGCTGAACCGCTGGTCGCAGGACTATCTCCGCTCGCAATGGACCGCCGAGTCCCAGCCTTCGGGCGGGCTCGACTATGAAGCGGTCGGCTCCCAGGCCGGAGTGATGCGCATCAAGGACCGAGCGGTGGATTTCGGGGCGACCGAAGTCCCGCTGTCGCCCGAAGAGGTCAAGCAGTACCGCGTCGCGCAGTTTCCGCTGGTGGTCGGCGGAATCGTGGCGGCCGTCAATCTGCCGGGCGTCCAGGCCGGCAAGCTGAAGCTCTCCGGAGAGCTTCTGGCCGACATCTATCTCGGCAAGGTCACGAGCTGGTCGGACCCCGCCATCAAGGCCCTCAACCCGGACGTCACGCTGCCCGAGGCCGCGATCGTGCCCGTGCGGCGCGCCGACGGCTCCGGCACCACCTTCGCGTTCACGAGCTATCTCGCGAAAGTCAGCGAGGCCTGGCGGCCGGTCGGCGCCGGCCTGACGGTCACGTGGCCCGCGGGCAGGACCGCAAAGGGCAACAGCGGCGTCGCCGACGCGGTGAAACGGACGGCCAACGCCATCGGCTATCTCGATCTCGCCTCCGCCCGCCGCGCGGGCCTCTCGACCGCGACCCTCCGCAACAGCGCCGGCGCCTTCGTCGCGCCGACCCCGGAAAGCTTCCAGGCCGCCGCCGCGAAGGCGGACTGGAGCGCCGCGGCGGATTTCGGCCTGTCGCTGGTCGACGCTCCGGGCGAGGCCGCCTACCCGATCGTCGCCGCCACCTTCGTCCTGGTGTCGAACTCGCGTCCGGTTTCCAGCGGCACGGGCGCGGCGCTCGGCTTCTTCAACTGGGGCCTGGAAAACGGCGCCGCCGTGGCCTCCGAGCTCGGTTACGTCCCGCTGCCGCCGGAGACGGTCGAGAAGGTCCGCGCCTACTGGCGCAGCAAGCTCAACGTCGAGCCGGTGATCGAGCCCCGCGCGGGCTGAGCGCTTAGCGGGGACGCCGTTCGATCACAGTCGGGTTGCAAGCGAAGCTACGGCCTCGTCTTGAACGGTGCCGGTTCAGGGCTTCTCTCAGCCCACGTCACAACCTCTTTCGACAGATAGCGTCTTGCCGGCTCTGCTCCGGCAAGAACGCGGATATTCGGGTTGGACCGGATCTCTCCGGATGGACGCCACAGGCCGCTCCTGTGAATGACGACCCGCACGTCGCCCGCCTCAGCAGCCATCCGGAGCGAGCCATGCAGCCACTCGCGGTGGAACCGGGACGACGGCAGCTCCGCCGCGAAACGGCGCACCGCATCGGTCACTTTTACCGATCTGTAGGCCAGCGCATTAACCGCCACCGCTCGGCCGCTTCGAAGCCATTCGCCGAGACGGCCCCTCAAGTAGTAGGGCGAAGTCCATCTCGGATCGGAAGGTCTTGGTTCGCAGAGCGCGGCTCTCCATCGATCCGCAGCGTTCGGCTCTAAGAACTCCCGGGGAGTGGTCTGAGGATCGTATCCGCCGTTCGCCATCAAGACGACGATGCGAGCGTTCGCGATATCTCCCGTGAACGCGGGAGGCGGATAATCGAAATTGATCTCGTTCGGAGCCTGCCCTCTGAAAGGGGCGTCATCTGGATGAATCTCGCCTTTCAGTTGAGACCAGAAGTCTACAAGAGGCGCCGCGAAACGGTTTTTCATTTTGCTACTTTACAAGAAAAAGGCCCCGGATCGCTCCGGGGCCCTCTTCATTCCATTCGAAGGTTCGGCTGGATCAGAAGTCCATGCCGCCCATGCCGCCGCCCGGCATCGCGGGGGCGCCCGAGTCCTTCTTCGGCATCTCGGCGACCATCGCCTCGGTGGTGATGAGGAGCGCCGCGACCGAAGCGGCGTCCTGCAGCGCGGTGCGCACCACCTTGGTCGGGTCGACGATGCCGGCCTCGATCATGTCGACATACTCTTCCGTCTGGGCGTTGAAGCCGTAAGTGGCGGAGGAGTTCTCGAGCAGCTTGCCGACGACGATCGAGCCCTCGACGCCCGAGTTCTGGGCGATCTGGCGGATCGGCGCCTCAAGGGCCTTCAGAACGATGTTGATGCCGGCCTGGATGTCCGGGTTCTCGTTCTTGGCGCCCGTGATGGCGGACTTGGCGCGCAGCAGGGCGACGCCGCCGCCGGCCACGATGCCCTCTTCGACGGCCGCCCGCGTGGCGTTCAGCGCGTCGTCGATGCGGTCCTTCTTCTCCTTGACCTCGACCTCGGTCGCGCCGCCGACGCGGATCACGGCCACACCACCGGCCAGCTTGGCGAGACGCTCCTGCAGCTTCTCACGGTCGTAGTCCGAGGTGGTCTCCTCGATCTGCGCCTTGATCTGGCCGACGCGGGCCTGGATCGCGTCCTTGTCGCCGGCGCCGTCGACGATCGTGGTCTTCTCCTTCTCGAGCGTCACCTTCTTGGCGCGGCCGAGCATGTCGAGGGTCACGTTCTCGAGCTTGATGCCGAGGTCCTCGGAGATCACCTGGCCGTTGGTCAGGATCGCGATGTCCTCGAGCATCGCCTTGCGGCGGTCGCCGAAGCCCGGCGCCTTGACGGCCGCGACCTTGAGGCCGCCGCGGAGCTTGTTGACCACGAGGGTGGCGAGCGCCTCGCCCTCGATGTCCTCGGCGATGATGACGAGCGGCTTGCCCGACTGCACGACCGCCTCGAGCACCGGCAGGATCGCCTGCAGGCCGGAGAGCTTCTTCTCGTGGATGAGGATGTAGGGGTCCTCGAGGTCCGCGATCATCTTCTCGGCGTTGGTGATGAAGTACGGCGACAGGTAGCCGCGGTCGAACTGCATGCCCTCGACGACTTCGAGCTCGGTCTCGAGGCTCTTGGCCTCCTCGACCGTGATGACGCCCTCATTGCCGACCTTCTGCATGGCGTTGGCGATCATCTCGCCGAATTCCTTCTCGCCATTCGCGGAGATGGTGCCGACCTGGGCGACTTCCGACGAGGTCGCGATCTTCTTGGACGAGGCCTTGAGGTGCTCGATGACCTTGCCGACCGCGAGGTCGACGCCGCGCTTCAGGTCCATCGGGTTCATGCCGGCGGACACATATTTGTGGCCTTCCTTCACGATCGCCTGGGCGAGCACGGTGGCGGTGGTGGTGCCGTCGCCGGCGAGGTCGTTGGTCTTCGAGGCCACTTCGCGCACCATCTGGGCGCCCATGTTCTCGAACTTGTCCTCGAGCTCGATCTCCTTGGCGACGGTGACGCCGTCCTTGGTGATGCGGGGAGCGCCGAAGGACTTCTCGATCACGACGTTGCGGCCCTTCGGGCCGAGCGTGACCTTGACGGCGTTGGCGAGGATGTCGACGCCGCGGAGCATCTTCTCACGCGCGTCGGCGGAAAAACGTACGTCTTTCGCAGCCATGGTTTTCTAGGTCCTGTAAAGCGGGTTCACGAAAAAACCGGCTCGCCGCGATCGGGAAATCGGGCCTCGCCGGCTAGACGGTCAGATGATCAGGCGATGACGCCCATGATGTCCGACTCCTTCATGATCAGCAGCTCTTCGCCGTCGATCTTGACTTCGGTGCCGGACCATTTGCCGAACAGGATCTTGTCGCCCGCCTTGACGTCGAGCGGAATGAGGTCGCCATCATCGTCGCGGGCGCCGGGCCCGACGGCGACGACTTCGCCTTCCTGCGGCTTCTCCTTGGCGGTGTCGGGGATGATGATGCCGCCCTTCGACTTCTCTTCGGCGGTGAGGCGACGGACGACCACGCGGTCGTGCAGCGGACGGAAGTTCATGGGATCGATTCCTCTCACGCGTGTGCAGAGTTGCTTCGCGTCGCAAAAACATGCCGGCGGCCCGGGGCGCCACCGTGCGCTGTTAGCACTCTCTCGGTAAGAGTGCTAGCGCGTCGGCGAGATACGAACGGCCCCCGGAACTGTCAAGATTGTGGCGGGCGGCGGCGACATGTTTTTGACGGGAACGCCAATGCGACCCGGACCCGCGGCCGTTCGGGCGCCGCCATCCGACGGCCGATCGGGGGCGTCGCGGGCCTGCGATCCTGGAACACTTGATTTCAGAAGGATTCCCGGCGATCGTGCCTGGCATGCCGACGCGCGACGAAATTCTCGACATCCACAATATGTGCGCCTGCTCGCACACCCGCATGGCGGCGCGGGCCGTCACGCGCTTCTACGACGAGGCGCTGCGCTCCTCGGGGCTCAAGGGCACGCAGTTCGTGCTGCTGGCGGCGATCGAGGCCGGCGAGGCGACCTCGATCACCGACCTCGCGGAGCTCATCGACATCGAGCGCACGACGCTGGTGCGCAATCTTCAGCTGCTCCGCAAGGAAGGCCTGGTCGCTCCCCTCAAGGGCTTGAACGGCCGCCGCAAGCCGACGCTCACCGAAAAGGGCCGCGAGGCGCTCGAGGCCGCGCTTCCGCTCTGGCGCACCGCGCAAGGCGAGATCGAGGGACGGCTCGGCTTCGGCTCGTGGCAGGTCACGCGGCGCCGGCTGGGGGAGCTTCGGAAAGCCGTAAGCTGACCTCGGCCTGAACCGGCTTCGAGTAGTGCGCCTGCAGCGCCCCTGCGCCGTCATCGTGCTGGCGGACGCCGGGGTCGCGCAGAAAACCCTGCCGTTCGAGGAACCGCACGCCGTCGGCGAGGCGCTGGTCGATCCAGAGATTGAGCTTGGTCGCCTCCGAGGCGGCCGCGAAGGCGTCGGCGCCCGCGAGCAGAGCGGTGGCGAGCCCCTGGCCGCGCGACGGCTCGTCGAGGCAGATCATCGAGAGCGCGAACTCCTGCGGGCGGGCGTGGCGCGCGACCCCGAGCGAGCCCGCGACCGCGCCGTCGCGCATCACGACCCACAGACGGCCGCCGTGCTCCGCGAACCAGGAGGCCGGCCGCTCGAACAGCGAGGGATCTTCCGGCTCGAAGGCGCAGCCCTCGTAGCCGCCCCAGGTCTCGTGGAACAGCTCGGCGAGCGCCGGACCGTCCTCGTCGGTCGCCTCCCGGATCACGAATTCAGGCATGGGCGACGGTCTCCGGCCAGTCGGCGGCCCCGTCACTTGTGTGTCATGCGCGACGTCGGCGGGCAAGCCGCCCTCGCCCGCCGGCCGGCGGGCGCTAGAAAGCCCGCGACCCGCCATGTTGGAGGTCTTTTCGCCGATGCTCGAGCCCGGTCCCGGCCACCCGATCACGATCGCCCCGGTCCCGGGCCGCGTCGTGGTGCGCTATGCCGGCACTGCGGTGCTGTCGACGCGCGACGCGCTGGAGCTCCGCGAGTCGAGCTATCCGCCGGTGCTCTACCTCCCGCGCGAGGACGCCGAGATGGGCTATTTCGAGCCGAGCGAGAAGCGCACGCGCTGCCCTTACAAGGGCGAGGCGAGCTATTTCTCGCTCCGGGCCGGCGGCGCGCATGCGCCAGACGCGGTCTGGAGCTACGAAGCGCCCTACCCAGCCGTGGCCGAGATCGCGGGGCGGCTCGCCTTCTATTCCGACCGTGTCACGATCGAGATCGCGCCTGAGTGACCGGCCGCGCGATGCATTTTCGATACATGCTCCGCCAAATCGCCGAACGCCCTGCGGCGCGCCGGGTCGCGCCATCGTCCCGCCGGACGGCTCACGCAGTCGTTCTTTCAAGCTTTGAGATCCGCGCGCATGATGGAGACGGCGGGACCGCCGATCGCCCCTCGTGGCGCGGCGTCGAGATCGAGGAGTGTCGTTCAGTGAACATGGTTCGGGCATCCGCCGCAGCGTTCTTCTGCGCGGTGTTGGGATTGTCGTCCGCAGCGCTGGCGCCGGCGCCCGCCGCGGCCGACCCGGTCGTCATACCGGCGCCGGATTACGTGCCGCGCGGCCGCGTCGTGCGGCCGGCGCAGGCCTATGGCGACGAGGAAGTGCGGGTCGTCCGCCCGGAGCGGCGGACCTATGGCCGCGCCTATGTCGACGACATCTTCGAGGACGACGACGGCTATTACGAGCGCCGGTCGCGCCGGATCCCGACCTATCGCGAGCGCGCGCGCTCCTACGATTCCGACTACGACGCGGTGGTCCCCCGCCGCGCCTATGGCCGCGACTACAGCGCCCGCCGGTACCAAGAGGACGGCGAGTACGGCTACGAGTCGATCGATCCCGATGTCGAGCGCCTGCCCCGCCGTCTCGCCGGCCCCCCCTCGACGCTGGGGGCGGGCGAAGGGCGCCGGACGATGGACCCGAAATTCGCCCGCACCACGGTCCGCTACAACGGCTCGGAACCGGCGAACTCGATCGTGATCGATACGCGCACCCGCTATCTCTATCTGGTCCAGGGAGACGGCACGGCGATCCGCTACGGGGTCGGCGTCGGCAAGGAGGGCTTCACCTGGAAGGGCGTGCAGAAGATCTCGGCCAAACGCGAATGGCCGGACTGGCATCCGCCGGCCGAGATGCGGGAGCGGCGGCCGGAGCTTCCGGTGATGATGGCGGGCGGCCCCGACAACCCGCTCGGCGCGCGGGCGCTTTATCTCGGCAACACGCTCTACCGCATCCACGGCTCGAACGAGCCCTGGACGATCGGCCGGGCGGTCTCGTCGGGCTGCATCCGCATGACCAATGAGGACGTCATTGACCTCTATGAGCGGGTCAATATCGGGACGACGGTGAAGGTGCTCTGAAAAGGTCTATCAGGTCTCGGCGCCGGGCTTTTCGGGCCGGCGCCGGACCTCTCGACCGTCTCAAAAACGGCATAAGTCCTAACGATCTTTAACGAATTTCGATTTATTTGCGGAACGGACCGGTCACCATGCAACCCTGGCCGCGGCGGCGCGTTGTCGGCTCGGGTCGCGTATCGCCGGAGTATCCTGATGGCGCCGTTCCGAGTTCTCATCCTTGAAGACGACGCCATCCTGGCGCTCGACCTCGCCACGATCGTCTCGTGCTGGACCGACGCCAAAGTCATGTCCTGCCGCTCGGTCGCGCAGGCCAGGAAGGTTGTCGCGGCCGGCTGCGACCTCGCGCTGCTCGACATCGACGTCGTCGACGGCAAGTCCTACGATCTCGCGACTTCGCTGAAGGCCCAGCGGCTACCCTTCGCCTTCGTGTCCGGCGCGCTCGAGGCCGACACGCCCGAGGACCTGAAGGACGTCGCCTTCATCTCGAAGCCCTACAATCCGCGCGCGATCGAGAAGCTGGTGTCGTCCGCGGGCGGCGGCCGCCGTCACCCTTAGGACGTCGACATCAGCCCTCAAACGCGACCCTCATTCCGGTTGAAGCGCCGGAATCCATCACCTCCGCGGGCGCCGAGCCTGGCATGCGCGGCGATAATGGACTCCGGGACAAGCCCGGAACGACGGGCTTCGGTGTTTCCCTAGCAACGGTAGACAAGCCGCGGCGGCGTCAGCGCCAGCGCAGGGGCTTGGGACGCACCGGCGTCCGGACCGCGTCCGGAAACCGGTCGAGGAAGGACTCGAGCCCCGCATCTTCGGACGGACTTTCGGCGTCGTCCTCGGCCGCGGCCTCGAGCGCGCGGTCCAGGTCGTCGTTCGCGGATCCGGCGCGCTCGCGCCGCCTGTCGTCGCCTCGGTCTCGATCAAAAGCCATGGCGGGACCCTTCCATGCCATCGGCCGCCCCTCTGCAGCCCTCGGTGATGAGGTCTTGGTGCAACGATCGACGCCGCAATCGGTTTCTTCGAAAATGCCGGCTTTCTCGCGCAGCGCCGCTGGCGGACCGTCCGCCGGGCCT
>NZ_RYFI01000027.1:35358-37757 GCF_004103825.1 Hansschlegelia zhihuaiae | reverse complement strand
CCCCCCCCCCCGCCGGTCGCCCAGTCCAGCAGCTCCGCTGTGTGGACGCATGGGATCGCCGTGCCGGAGCGGATCTGCGTCAGGCAGCCGATATTGCCCGCGGCCACGATCTCCGGCGCGGTCCGCTCGATATTGGCGACCTTCCGGTCGCGGAGCCGCGTGGCGATCGCGGGCTGCAGGATGGTGTAGGTGCCGGCCGAGCCGCAGCAGAGATGGCCCTCCGCCGGCTCCTTCACGCGGAAGCCCGCGCCGCGCAGCAACGCCTTCGGCTCCTCGCGGATCGACTGGCCGTGCTGCATCGAGCAGGCGGAGTGGTAGGTGACCGCCTGCCCGGTCTCGCGCGCGACCTTCAGCTCGAGTCCCGCCGCGACCTCCGAAAAATCCTTGGCGAGAGCGGAGATGCGGGCCGCCTTCTCGGCGTAGGCCGCGTCCTGGCGAAGCATGAAGCCGTAATCCTTGATGGTGGTGCCGCAGCCCGAGGTCGTGATGACGATCGCGTCGAGGCCGCCTTCGTCGAGCACGCGCGTCCAGGCGTCGATGTTGCGCTTGGCGGCCTGATGGCTGTCGTGCTCGCGGCCCATATGGTGGACCAGCGCGCCGCAGCAGCCCTCGCCCGCCGCCTGCACCACCTCGACGCCGTGGCGGTTGAGGAAGCGGATCGCCGCCTCGTTGATCGAGGGCTCCAGCACCGGCTGCGCGCAGCCCTGCAGGATCGCGACGCGCATCTTGCGCTCGCCCTCGGGCGGGAACACCGCCGGGCCCTCATGGCCCGAGCGGCCGGCGGCGCGGGACGGCGCGAGCCTCAGCATCGCGGCGAGGCGCTCGAGGCCCGGCGTTTTCGCGAAGAGCGGCGCGAGCGGCTTCGCGAACCAGGCGCCTGCGAGCGCCAGCCGGAACCGGCCGGGATGGGGCAGCACGAAGGCCAGCAGCGCGCGCATCAGCCGGTCGGCGAGCGGTCGCCGGTAGGTGTTCTCGATATGGGCGCGGGCGTGGTCGACGAGGTGCATGTAATGCACGTCGGACGGACAGGTGGTCATGCAGGACAGGCACGACAGGCAGCGGTCGATGTGCTTGACGATCTGCGGCGTCGCGGGCTTGCCGCCCTCCAGCATGTCCTTGATCTGGTAGATTCTTCCGCGCGGAGAATCGAGCTCGTCGCCGAGCAGCACATAGGTCGGGCAGGTCGCGGTGCAGAAGCCGCAATGCACGCAGGTGCGCAGGATCTTCTCCGAGGCCGCGAGCTGCGGATCGGCGGCGAGGCGTTCGGGGGCGAAGGCGGTCTGCATGTGACGTCGATCGAACTGCCTTAGCGCTCGGCGTAGTACTGCGCGGAAAAGCGCGCGATCTTCTTGTCGAGCGTGTGGATGGTGACGCGGAACAGGGCCCGGGACGAGCCGCCCCCCACGATGCGTTCGGAGGTGAACTCCTGGCCGCCGATCGGCCAGCGGTGGAACATGCGCTCCGTCCGGTTCAGCAGGTCGAAACCGTTGCCATCAAGCAGCATGGCGGCCTCGTTGAAGCTCATGCCCGGCGGGAAATGGCAGGCCAGCCGCTCGGTGACGTCGGCCCGCTGCGCGCGCTCGCGCGCCATGATCTCGGCGAGCGCCTGGTCGATCGGCGGGCAGGACTGTGCAGTGGCGGCCTGCGGCGCGACCGCGAGCGCCAGGACCGCCACGAGCCGCATTTCCGACCAGCGGATCATCGCCGGCCCCTCCGGTTTCGCCCGCCTCAGCCCCGGACATGCATCCGCCCCGGATTGAGCACGCCCGCCGGATCGAAGGCCGCCGTCACTTCCGCGGTCAGCCTTGCGAGCGCCGGCGCCTCCGGCTCGAACACGGCGACCGAAGCCCGCACCCCGTCATCGGCGCGGATAAGGGTCGCGTGCGCGTGGGCCCGTCGAACCAGCGGCCGGATGACGCCCGCGCCGGCGTCGTCCGAGGGATCGACCGCGACCCAGACCAGGCCGCCGCTCCAGTCGTAGAAATGCGCCGCCGGAAGGTCGCCGAGGCTCGCGACCAGCGCCGCCGCGCGCGACGGTGCGACCGAAATGCGCCAGATCTGGCGGGAAGCGGCGCCGAGCAGCGGCGCCGCCGCGGCGATCTCGCGCCAGAGAGCCCGCGAGGCCTCGGCCTCAAGGCGCGCCGCCGCGCCGTAAGGCTTGAGCAGCTTGGCGAGTTCGCCGGAGCGATATTCGAGCTGGGTGCGGAAGTTCTCGAGCCGCAGGACCGTTCGGGCCGGCGCGCCGCCGGCGGCCGGCAGATGCGCCGCGCCGGTCGGCTCGAAGGGCGAGCCCATGGCGGCGCACAGCGCCGCGACCCCCTTGGCGTCGTCGAGCCCCTCGATCACCAGCGAGGTCTCGGTCTCGGGGATCGGCAGCGTCTTGAACGTCCCCTCGGTGA
>NZ_RYFI01000027.1:34951-35303 GCF_004103825.1 Hansschlegelia zhihuaiae | reverse complement strand
CCGGGGCGAGCCGCAGGCGAGCTTCACGAGGTCGTAGCCGGTGACGTTCTTCATGACGCGGCCGCCGGAGCGGATGACCTCGCCGCGCCCGGTCGTCAAGCGGATGCCGATCAGCGCGTCGCGGGCCGCGCCCGCGATCACCCGCCGCGGCCCGGAGGCGTTGGTCGCGACCAGGCCGCCGATGGTGGGCTCGCCTGCGCCGCCATAGAGCGCCCGGTGGTCGAAGGGCTCGAAGGCGAGCCGCTGGCCTTCCGCGGCGAGCGCCGCCTCGACTTCGGCGACCGGCGTGCCGGCCCTGGCCGAAACCACGAGTTCGGCGGGTTCGAGCAGCGTGACGCCGGTCAGCCGCTCG
>NZ_RYFI01000027.1:34719-34891 GCF_004103825.1 Hansschlegelia zhihuaiae | reverse complement strand
TGCACGGGCCGGCCGAGCCCGGCGCGCGAGCCGCCGCCGCGGATCGCGATCGGCGTCCGGGACGACATCGCGTCGTGGACGGCGGCCGCAAGCTCGGCCTCGTCGGCGGGGGAGTGGAGATCAGTCATGCCTGGCGCTCGAAGGCGGCGCCGCTCCTTCCCTTCTCCCCTTG
>NZ_RYFI01000027.1:20674-34634 GCF_004103825.1 Hansschlegelia zhihuaiae | reverse complement strand
GAGGCGCCCCCCCCGCCACCCCTCACCCTTACCCTCTCCCACAAGGGGAGAGGGAATCGGCGCCGTCGTGCTCCGCTTCATCACGCCGCCCGCTTCCGCGCGTCGCCGCGCAGCGCGAGCGGGAACACCTTGGCCGGGTTCATCAGCCAGTTCGGGTCGAAGGCCGACTTCACCCGCATCTGCTGAAACAGCTCGGCTTCGGTGAACTGCGTCGTCATCAGCTCGCGCTTCTCGATGCCGACGCCGTGCTCGCCCGTGAGGCAGCCGCCGACCTCGACGCAGGCCTTCAGGATCTCCTCGCCGGCCTCCTCGGCCTTGGCGAGCGAGACCGGGTCGTTCATGTCGTAGAGCACCAGCGGATGCAGATTGCCGTCGCCGGCGTGGAAGATGTTGGCGACCCTCAGCCCCCGCTCCTCGACGATCTCGGTGATGCGCTTGAGGACCTCGGGAAGCCGGCCGGTCGGGATCGTGCCGTCCATGCAGATGTAGTCGGAGATCCGCCCCATCGCCCCGAAGGCGGATTTGCGGCCCTTCCAGATCGCCGCGGCCTCCGCGGGTGTCTTGGCCTGGCGGGACGAGGTCGCGCCATGCGCGCCCGCGATCTCGCCGATCCGCGCCAGCTGCTCGTCGATCTCCTTGGGCGAGCCCTCGACCTCGACGATCAGCAGCGCGCCGGCGTCGAGCGGGTAGCCCGCATGGGCGAAGTCCTCGCAGATGTCGATCGCGATCTTGTCCATGAACTCGATCGCGACCGGCACGATCCCGGCGCCCAGCACTGCGGCGGTCGCCGCGCCCGCGGCCTCGCTCGAAGGGAAGCCGAACAGGATCGGCCGCGCGCCCTCGGCCATCGGGAGAATGCGCAGCGTCGCCTCGGTCACGATCCCGAACTGGCCTTCGGAGCCGCAGATCACGCCGAGCATGTCGAGCCCGGGCGCGTCCATCGCGTCGCCGCCGATCTCGACGATCTCACCCTTCATGGTGACGAAGGTGACGCCCATCAGATTGTTGGTGGTGACGCCGTATTTCAGGCAATGCGCCCCGCCGGAGTTCATCGCGACGTTGCCCGCGATCGTGCAGGCGAGCTGCGAGGACGGGTCGGGCGCGTAGAAGAACCCCTCATGGGCGATCGCGCCCGAGACGCCGAGATTGGTGATGCCGGTCTGGACCCGCATGGTCCGGTCGCCGAGATTGACGTCTAGCACCCGCGCCATCTTGGAGACGCCGACCACGACCGCGTCCTCCTGCGGCAGCGCGCCGCCGGCGAGCGACGTGCCGGCGCCGCGCGGGATCACGGGCACGCCCTCGCGGTCCAGGAACTTCAGCACCTCGGCCACCTCCTCGGTGGTCGAGGGCAGCACCACGGCGAGCGGCAGGCGGCGATAGGCGGTGAGCGCGTCGGTCTCGAAGGCGCGGCGCTCATCCTCGGAGGAGATCACCCCCTCGCCCTTCACGATTTCTCTGAGGCCGGCGACGATCTGGTCGCGTCGCGCCATGATGGCGGGATCGGGATTGGGCATCGCGATGCCGGTCATGGGTCGTTTCCTTCCTTCCGCCCGGTCTTCTCGGCGCACGCCGGGACCGGGTTCGGCCGCGAACTGATATATCAGACCGGGTCGGGCGGCTAGGCGGCTTGCGCATGACGGACCCGCCTTGCGCCGACGGCCCGGGATGGCGAATGTCGCCATCCGTTTCGTCCGCCTTCCATTTGTCTGCCTATGTGGAGTCGTTTCAAGTGGCCTTATCGCAAGCGGCCCCGTCGCATGGACCGAGACCCCGCGTCGGGCTGTTCGCGACCTGCCTCGTCGACCTGATCCGCCCCTCGGTCGGCTTCGCGGCGGCGAAGCTCATTGAGGACGCAGGCTGCGAGGTGGTGGTGCCGTCGCAGACCTGCTGCGGCCAGCCCGCCTTCAACTCCGGCGACCGGCGCACGGCGCGCGACCTCGCCCTGCAGATCATGGACGCGTTCCGGGGCGTCGACTATCTGGTCGCGCCGTCCGGCTCCTGCGCCGGCCAGATCAAGAAGCATTTTCCGGAACTGTTCGCCGGCGAGCCGGAGCTCGCGCGCCGCGCCGACGCGCTCGCGGCCCGGACCTTCGAGCTGATCTCGTTCCTGGTCGACGTGCGCGGCGTGACATCCGTCAAAGCGCGCTTCGACGGCGCGGTGACCTACCACGACAGCTGCGCGGGCCTGCGCGAGCTTGGGATCAAGGGCCAGCCGCGCCGGCTGCTCGACAGCGTCGAGGGATTGACCGTTTCGGAAATGAAGGACCCGGACGTCTGCTGCGGCTTCGGCGGGACCTTCGCGGTCAAGTATGGCGAGATCTCCGGCGCGATCGTGGCCAAGAAGGCCGACAACATCTCGGCCTCGAACGCCGGCACGCTGCTCGCGGGCGACCTCGGCTGCCTGATGAACATGGCCGGCAAGCTGCAGCGCCTCGGGCGCCCCGTGAAGGCGCGCCACGTCGCCGAGGTGCTGGCCGGAATGGGCGACGAGCCCGCGATCGGCGAGCCCGAGCGGCGGTGAGCGTGGTAGGGTTGCGGCGGATGGACGTTGGAGGCCTGACATGGCCGACGTGAAGGAACGGCCGCCGATCGGCGCGGCGACTACCGGATATGACGAGGACTTCCACGCGTGGGCCTTCGCGCAGGCCGAACTCGTCCGTGAGCGGCGTTTCTCTGAGCTGGACTTGCCGAACCTCGTGGAGGAGCTCGAAAGCATGGGGAACGAGGTTCGGTTCAAGCTGGAGTCCAGTTACCGCCTCCTCATTTCCCACCTCCTGAAGCACACTCATCAGCCCTCGCGACGCTCGCGATCATGGCTGCTCACAATAACGCGTGAGCGAGGCAACATCGAACGGATCGAAGGCAAGAACCCGTCGCTCAGGAGCAAAGCGGGCGAGATCGTTCAGGAGATTTATCGCTACGGGCGGAAGGAAGCGTCCGTTGAGACCGGCCTCCCCCTCGACGCCTTTCCCGCCGAGTGCCCCTTCACGCTCGACCAGCTCCGCGACGACGAGTTCCTGCCCGACTGATGACCGTCCACGTCCCCACCTCCCCCGCCTTCAAGCAGAACGCCCATGAAGCGCTCGGCGACGCCGCCCTGCAGCGCGCGCTCGGCAATGTCGAGAAAGGCTTCATCGCGAAGCGCCGCAAGGCGGCCGACAAGATCCCGGAATTCGAGGCGCTGAGGGACTCCGCGCGCGACATCAAGAACCACACGCTGGCCCATCTCGACCTCTATCTCGAGGCCTATGAGGAGAAGGTCCGGGCGGCGGGCGGCCACGTGCATTTCGCGCCGACGGCCGCGGACGCCTCGAAGATCGTGGTCGACATCTGCCGGCGCGTCGGCGCGCGCACCGTCGCCAAGGGCAAGTCGATGATCTCCGAGGAGATCGACCTCAACGCCCATCTCGAGGCCGCGGGCGTCACGCCGGTCGAGACCGATCTCGGCGAATACATCATCCAGTTGCGCGGCGAGCGGCCGAGCCACATCGTGGCCCCGGTCATCCATCTCAACCGCGACCAGATCGAGGAGAATTTCCGGGCCGCGCACACGGACCTGCCGGCGGATCGCGACCTCCACGCGCCCGAATCCCTGCTCGCCGAGGCCCGCGCGATGCTGCGCCAGAAGTTCCTGGCCGCCGACGTCGGGATCACGGGCGCGAACTTCCTGGTGGCCGAGACCGGCACCTCGATCATCGTGACCAATGAGGGCAATGGCGACCTCAGCCAGACCCTGCCCAAGGTCCATATCGTGCTGGCCTCGATCGAGAAGCTGGTGCCGACCCGCGAGGACGTCAGCCAAATGCTGCGGGTCCTGGCGCGCTCGGCGACCGGTCAGGAGATCACCGTCTATACGACGCTCTCGACCGGCCCTCGCCGGCCGGCCGACGTCGACGGGCCGGAGGAGTACCACGTCGTGCTGCTCGACAACGGCCGCTCGGCGATGCTCGGCGGCGAGTTCCGCGAAATGCTGCGCTGCATCCGCTGCGCGGCGTGCATGAACCACTGCCCGGTCTATCACGCGGTCGGCGGTCACGCTTATGGCTGGGTCTATCCGGGGCCGATGGGCGCGGTGCTGTCGCCCTCGCTGATCGGCGTCGACAAGGCAGGGCACCTGCCCAACGCCTCGACGTTCTGCGGGCGCTGCGAGAGCGTCTGCCCGGTGCGCATCCCGCTCCCGAAGCTGATGCGTCACTGGCGCGAGCGCGAGTTCGAGCGGAACCTGTCTCCGGCTCCGGTGCGCGCGGGCCTGAAGTTCTGGGGCTTCTTCGCCCGCCGGCCGGCCCTCTACCGGCTGGCGACCCGCGTGGGCATGGGGGCGCTCGCGCTCGCCGGGCGAAGCAAGGGCCGGTTCCGCTCGCTTCCTCTCGCGAAGGGCTGGACCGGCGCCCGCGACTTCGCGGCCCCGCAGGGCGGCACGTTCCAGTCGCGCTGGGCGGCGGAGAGGAAAGCCAAGTGACGCCCCGCGAACAGGTCATGGCGACCATCCGGCGCTCGCTCGGCGTCACAGGAGAGGAACGGCCTCGCCGCAAGATCGTGGAGGATAGGCTCGCCGGCCGGCCGCGCGGGCTGCTGCCGGCGCGCGCGCAGGGCAAGTCGAAGGCCGAGCTCGTCGCGCTGTTCGTCGAGATGGCCGAGGCCTCGGCCGCGACCGTCGCGACCGTCCGCTCCGCCGACGAGGTCCCGGCCGCGGTCGCGGATTTCCTGCGCGGCCGCAACCTCGCGCTCCGGCTCAAGCGCGGCGACGATCCGCGGCTTTCCGGCCTGCCCTGGGACAGGTCCGCGATCGAGGTCGCGACCGGCCGCTCCTATGGCGACGACGAGACCGGCGTGAGCGCGGCCTTCGCGGGCGTCGCGGAGACCGGCACGCTCGTGCTGCTCTCCGGTCCCGAGAACCCGACGACGCTGAATTTCCTACCCGACAACCACGTCGTGGTGGTCGACGCGGCCGACCTCTCCGCCACCTATGAGGACGCCTGGTCGCGCGTCCGCGACCGGCACGGCGACAGCGGGATGCCGCGCGCCGTCAACTGGATCACGGGACCGTCGCGCTCGGCCGACATCGAGCAGATTCTGCTCATGGGCGCGCACGGTCCGAGGAGGCTGCATATCGTGCTGATCGATCCTTCCGCAGACGCCGCGGCGCTCGCCGCCGAAGCTGCGCCCGCAGGCTCCACGCCCTCGCCGGCTGAAATCCGCTCGACGATCGCGGCAGGCGGCGGGGACCGGAACGACAAGCCGAAGCCCGAGCCGTCGAAGACGCCTGAGAAGGAAAAGGAGCCCGAGGCCGAGGAGGGCGACGGCGAGCTCGACGAGGAGCTCGAGGAGAGCTTCCCGGCGAGCGACCCGCCGTCCAGGACGCAGCCTTGATCGCTTCGTCCGCCTCGGCCCTGCAGTCCCGTCCGGGCTCCGTCGCATGCGTCTGATCCACGACGACGCGGTCTTTTCGAGCAAGGAAAGCCCGCCGCTCCCGCCGTCGCTTCACGTGGTTCTCACACGCTTCAACATGGCGCTGCCGGCCATACGGAGCCAAGGCGACCTCGTCGGGGAAGAGGCGTTCGGCCGCTATCTCCGCGACCGGATTCCGCTTTTCCGCTCGATCTGCCTTCCGAGCCTGCGCGCCCAGGTCCAGCGACCCGATCGCTGGCTGATCGGCTTCGACGGAGCGACGCGGCCCGAGATCGAACCGGTGATCGAGCAGTTGAAGCTCGAGGACTGGATCATTCCGGTCTGGCAGGAGACGAAGGACGGAACCCCCGAAAACGCGTCCCAGACCTTCGGCCGCGCGATCTCCGCCCTGCTGCGGCCCGACGACCAATGGGTGCTGACGTCGCGGGTCGACAATGACGACGCCCTGGGGCGGACCTATTGCCGGGCGACGCGGGCCTATGCCGGCGCCGTCGTCGCCTCGAGCCCGGAGCTGGACGATTTCTGGATATCGTTTCCGTTCGGCGTGCAGTTCAACGGCTCGAAGCCCCTGCTCTATACGCGGAACAACAATGCGTTCCTGACCCGCTGCGAGGCGCGCGGGCGCTTCGAAGCCGGGACGGGCGGCGGCTGCCTGCAGTCGAACCACGCGCATGTGTTCCAGAAAGGCGCGGTGTTCCTGCCGATCACCGAAGACCCGATGTGGCTGCAGGCGGTCCACTCCTCGAACATCCTGAACTCCGAGAAGGCCCATCTCATCCCGCTGCGCAACACGAGGGCCGTTCTGAAGAAGTTCGGCATCGAGAAGGCCGAGATCGAATCCGCGGAGAGCCGCTGGAACTAGCGCTCGTCGGGGCTAGTCTGACGCCCGCCATAGCCTTGGGCCGCGCCTGATGACCATCCGCCATCTCGACGCCGTCTTCGCGCCCCGCTCTGTCGCTTTGGCGGGCGGCAGTCCGCGGGACGGCAGCGTCGGGCGCGCGATCCTCGCCAATCTGCGGGCCGGCGGCTTCGATGGACCGGTCGCGCTCGTCAATCCGGACCATGCGGAGATCGAAGGCGTCTCGGCCGTGCGAACCTTCGCGGATCTCGCGACGCCTCCCGATCTCGTCGTCGTGACGGCTCCGGCCTCGGTCGCGCCGGACGTCGTCACTGACGCGGGCGCCGCGGGGGCGCGCGCGGTCGTCGTCGTGACGCTGGCGCCGGGCCTCGGCGCCGCGGCGTTCCGCGCCGCGGTCGCGGACGCCGCCAGACGCTCGGGCGTGCGGCTCGTCGGACCGGGCTGCCTCGGCGTGCAGAGCCCGCATGTCGGGCTGAACGCGAGCTCCGCGGCGACCGCGCACGCCGGCGAACTCGCGCTGCTGTCGCAGTCCGGCGGCGTCATGACCTCGACGATCGAATGGGC
This sequence comes from Hansschlegelia zhihuaiae, assembly GCF_004103825.1. GTDB lineage: Bacteria > Pseudomonadota > Alphaproteobacteria > Rhizobiales > Methylopilaceae > Methylopila > Methylopila zhihuaiae. The sequence goes on along the minus strand of NZ_RYFI01000027.1, from coordinate 27,799 downwards.
GAACGCGCGCTCGATCGGCTTTTCGGGCGTGGTCTCGTTCGGCGACATGGCCGACGTCGACGTCGACGATCTGCTCGACCACTTCGCCACCGACCGCAGGACCCGCGCGATCCTGCTCTGCCTCGAGGGCATCGACGACGCGCAGCGCTTCATGTCGGCGGCGCGCGCCGCCGCCCGCATCAAGCCGGTCGTGGTGGTGAAATCCGGACGGCGGGGCGCGGCGGGGTCCGTCGGCGCCTCGCACGCCGGCGCGCTGATCGACCCCGACGCGGTCGCGGACGCGGCGTTCCGGCGCGCGGGTCTGCTCCGCGTCGCGAACCTGTCCGAGCTGTTCGCCGCGGCTCAGACGCTCGCCCATGTGGCGCCGCTGTCGGGCAAGCGGATCGCGATCGTCTCGAACAGCGGCGGGCTCGGCAGGCTCGCGCTCCACCGGCTCTGCGCGCTCGGCGGCGTCCCGGCCGCGCTCGGCGCCGTCGCCACCGCCGAACTTGCGATCGTGCTGCCCGAGGAGGGGTCGGCCGGAAATCCCGTCGATCTCTGCGGCGACGCGGGCGGCGCGCGCTACGAGGCGGCGCTCGACGCCGCGCTCGCCGACGAGGGCGTCGACGCCGGGCTCGTGATCCACGCGCCGAGCATGATCTCGTCGGCGGAGGATTGCGCGGCCGCCGTGGTCGCGGCCGCGGCCAAGGCGCGCAAGCGGCGCTACCCGCCGAAGCCGGTCTTCGCCGCCTTTCTCGGGGCGGCGCCTGAGCCGCGGCGCACGATCGAGGCCGCCCACATCCCGTTCTTCCGGACGCCGGAGGCGGCGGTTCAGGGGCTGATGCATCTCGTCGATCATGTCGAGGCGCAGGCCGCGTTGCTCGCGACGCCGCCCTCGACGTCGGCCGCCTTCAGTCCGGACGTCGCAAGGGCGCGCGTGGCGATTGAGTCGGGGCTGGCTGCCGGGCGCGGATGGCTGTCGCCGACGGACGTCGCCGAAATCCTCGGCGCCTACGAGGTCCCCATGCTCCCGCAGGCCTTCGTGGCGACAGCCGACGAGGCCGCCGAGGTTGCGGGCGGGCTGATCGGGCCACGCGGCGCGGCGCTCAAGATCGTCTCGCCCGACATCCCGCGCCGCTCGGCGGTCGGCGGCGTCCGGCTGGGGCTCGACAGTCCCCAGGCGGTCTCGGAAGCTGCCCGCGCAATGCTCGCGCGTGTGGCCGAGCGCGCGCCCGGCGCGCGGATCGAGGGCTTCGTCGTGCAGCCGAGCGTCCGGCCCGACGACGGCCAGGACCTCTATCTCGGCGTCGGCGACGAACCGGTATTCGGGCCGGTGATCGCTTTCGGGGCCGGCGGCGGGGCCGTGGAGCTGCGCCGCGACGTCGCGGTCGCGCTGCCGCCGCTCCATCTCGGCCTCGCGGAGGAGCTGATCGACCAGACGCTCGCCGGCCGGCTGCTCGCCGGATACGAGGGCCGGCCGGCGGCCGACAGGACCGTGGTGGCGCTGACCCTGATGAAGCTCGCCCAGCTCGCCGTCGACCTGCCCGAGATTCGCGAGATCGACGTCAATCCGCTGGTCGCGACGCCGCGCGGCGCGGTCGCGTTCGACGCCCGCATCCGCGTCGCGCCTGCGCCCCGCGGAGCCGTGGGCGCCAATCCGCGGCTCGCCATCCGCCCCTATCCGAAGGCGCTCGAAAGCTCGGTCACGCTCGGCGACGGCTCGGTGCTGGCGATCCGGCCTGTCCGCCCCGAGGACGAACCGGCCGTCGCGGACTTCTTCCGGCAGGTCGCGGCCGAGGATCTGCGGCAGCGCTTCTTCACGCCGGTGCGCGAGGTGCCGCGCGCCTTCATCGCGCGCCTCACCCAGATCGACTACGCCCGCAACCAGGTGCTGCTCGCTTTCGCGGAGGAAGGCGTGGTGCTCGGCGTCGCGCAGCTCCATGCCGACCCCGACGTCGAGAGCGGCGAATACGCGATCCTGCTGCGCTCCGACCAGAAGGGCCGCGGACTCGGCTGGCGGCTGATGCGCGCGCTGATCCGCGCCGCGCGCAGCGAAGGCCTGAAGCAGGTGACTGGCGAGGTGCTGACCGAGAACACCACCATGCTCTCGATCTGCCGCGAGCTCGGCTTCGACATAAGGCCCGACAAGGAGGATCCGGCGATCCGGATCGTCACCCTCGACCTCGCGGAGTGACGGCGCCGCCGCGACCTCTCCCCGCAGGGAGAGGTCAAGGACCGCGCCGGTCCGGGAGCCGCCAGCGCCCCTCAGAACGCCTTGAAGGTGATGAGCGTGTAGGTGTCGCGGACGCCCTCGACGCTGTGCACATGGCGGCCGACGAACTGGCCGAGGTCGACGCCGTCGTCGACGTGATATTTGACGATCAGGTCGTAGTCGCCGGCGGTCGAATAGATCTCAGAGTGCCGCTCCTGGTCGGCGAGCGCCTCGGCGACCTCATAGGTGCGGCCGAGCTCGCATTTTATCTGGACGAAGAAGGTCTGCATCGCGTCACCGGCCTCACGGGTCGTCGCGCGGCCAGATAGGTCGGAGAGGCCTGGCCGGCGAGCCGCGTCGCCGCACGGAAAATGCGCTAGAAGGCCGGGCCCGGGCGGACGAGCCGGCCTGGCCCCAGGGAATGCTGTTGCGCATGGACGAAGACAGGATCGGGTCGCCCGCGTTGCGGCTGTTGGGCGTGACCAAGAGGTTCGGGCCGAACACGGTGGTGGACGGCGTCTCGCTTACGCTCGGCGACGGCGAAATCCTGAGCCTCGTCGGCGCCTCGGGCTGCGGCAAGTCCACGCTGCTGAGGCTGGTCGCGGGCCTGGAGGAGCCGACCGCCGGCGAGATCGCGATCGGCGGGCGGGTGGTCGCCGGGCCGGGGATCTTCGTCGAGCCGGAGCGGCGTGGCGTCGGCTTCATCTTCCAAGACTACGCGCTGTTCCCGCATCTGACCGTAGCGCAGAACGTCGCCTATGGGCTGAGGGGCCCACGCCGCGCCGAGGCGCCGGGAATCGTCGACGAGATGCTGGAGCGCGTCGGCCTGCCGGGCTTCGGGGCGCGGCGTCCGCACGAGCTTTCCGGCGGCGAGCAGCAGCGCGTCGCGCTCGCCCGGGCGCTCGCGCCGCGGCCCTCGCTGCTGCTGCTCGACGAACCGTTCTCCAATCTCGACCGCCGGCTCGGCGACCGGGTGCGGGCGAGGACGCTCGCGCTGCTGCGCGAACTCGGCGCGGCCGCGATCCTCGTGACCCACGACCCCGAGGAGGCGATGGCGAGCGGCGACCGCGTGGCGCTGCTGCGCTCGGGACGGCTCGTCCAGATCGGCGCGGCCGAGGACCTCTACCATCGCCCGGTGTCGCGCGAGGCCGCGGACTTCTTCGCGGCCGCCTGCGCCCTGCCTGGACGGCGCGTGAAAGGCGCGATCGAGACGCCGCTCGGCCGCTTCCCGGCGCCGGAAGGAATGCGCGAGGGCGAGGCCGCTTCCGTCTATGTCCGGGCCGGCAGCGTGCGGCTTGTTCCCGCGGGCGAGGGCGTCGCGGCGCGGCTTTTGAACCGCAGCTTCCTCGGCCACTGCTATCAGCTGCTGCTCGCCGTCGACGGGCTGGACGAGCCGCTGCGCGCCCATGTCGGGGCGTCGGAGGCGATGGAGGCCGGACCGGAGGTTCACATCTCCGTCAATCCCGCCGAGGCGCTGGTGTTTCCCGCCGAGCGCCCGTGACGGCCGGGCTGGCCTCTGCGGCCGCATCAAGGCTTCTCCTCCTCCCTCTTGGTCCCGACGCAAGTCGATCCGCGGCCTGCGATTCGAACCCTTATGTCCAAAGGTCGTAAAGCTCTGGCCTGGCGGAACGTCGATGCCGAAGCGTTCAGCGCCTTTTATCTTGAACTAGAATAATTCAAATATAGTGCGCTTGATTTACGTCCTTTTGCGGCGTCATTGCTGCGGCGAACGATGACGAACGCGACCTCATGGAGACGAACGTGCCCATCCCCCGCCGCGCTGCTTCATTTGTGATCGCAGGCCTGATGGCCGCATGCTGCGCGACCGCCGCGCGCGCCGACGTCAATCTCTACACGACCCGCGAGCCCGGCCTGATCAAGCCGCTGCTCGACGCCTTCGAGGACAAGACCGGGGTCAAGGTCAACACGGTGTTCATGAAGGACGGGCTCGCCGAGCGGGTGCTCGCCGAAGGCGCGAACTCGCCCGCCGACGTGCTGATGATGGTCGACTTCGGCAACCTCGTGGACCTCAAGGAGAAGGGCGTCACGCAGGCGATCTCATCGGCGATCCTCGACGAGTCGATCCCCTCCCAGCTGCGCGACAAGGACGGCCACTGGTTCGCGCTGTCGGTGCGCGCCCGCGTGCTCTACGCCGCCAAGGACCTCGACCTCAAGAGCTTCAAATATGAGCAGCTCTCCGACCCGAAATGGAAGGGCAAGGTCTGCATCCGCTCGGGCCAGCACCCCTACAACACCGCGCTGATCGCCGACTACATCGCGCATCACGGGGCCGAGAAGGCCGAGGCGTGGCTGAAGGGCGTGAAGGCCAATCTCGGGCGCAAGGCCGCGGGCGGCGACCGCGACGTCGCCAAGGACATTCTCGGCGGCATCTGCGACATCGGAATCGGCAATTCCTATTATGTCGGCCTGATGCGCAGCCCCAAGGCCCCGCCGGAACAGCAGGAATGGGGCAAGGCCATCAAGGTCGTGCTGCCGACCTTCGAGAATGGCGGCACGCAGGTGAACGTCTCGGGCGCCGCGATCGCCAAGAACTCCCCCAACAAGGCCGACGCCGTGAAGCTGCTCGAATATCTGGTCTCGGACGACGAGCAGGCGATCTACGCCAAGGGCAATTACGAGTACCCGGTGAAGCCAGGCGCGAAGCCCGACCCGCTGATCGCCGAGCTCGGGACGCTGACCCCCGACAAGACCCCGCTCGCCGCCATCGCCGCGCACCGCAAGGAAGCGAGCCAGCTCGTCGACAAGGTCGGCTTCGACCAGTGACAGTCGCCGCGCCCCTCACCTCTCCAGCGAAGTCGGATGTTTCCGACTTCGCCATTCCCGTTCGTTCAATTTGGGAACACCCGAATTGAACCGGGGAGAGGTCGCCCGGAAGGGCCAAGTGAGGGGGCGTCGCCATTTCCGGGTAGCCTCGCTCCCCCTCGCCCGCTCGGCTGCGCCTTGCGACCTCTCCCCGCTGGAGAGAGGTGAAAGGCTACGGCGGTTCGTCATCTTCCGACGGCGAACGTCATGACGCTCGCGCTCACCGCGACGGCTGGCGCGCCGCCCTGGCGCGCGCGCGGCTCGGGATGGGTCGCGGCCGTCGCGCTGATCGCGCTGCTTCCGGCGGCGCCGGTCGCATCGCTCGCGCTAACCTCGCTGCAAGGGTCCTGGGAGAGCTGGCCGAACCTGATCCGCTACGTGCTGCCCGACGCGGCGCTGCAGAGCGTGGCGCTGCTTGTCGGAGTCGGGGTCTTCGTCGCCGCGGTCGGCTGCGGCGCGGCGTGGCTCGTCACGGCCTATGAGTTCCCGGGCCGCCGGGCGCTGTCCTGGCTGCTGCTGCTGCCGCTCGCGATCCCGACCTATGTGGTGGCCTACGCCTATCTCGACCTCACCCATCCGCTCGGGCCCATTCAGGGCGCGATCCGATGGATGCTCGGCTACCACAGTCCCCGCGAGTTCCGGCTGCCGGACATCCGCGGCATGACGGGCTGCATCCTGCTGCTCGGGCTGGTGCTCTACCCTTACGTCTACCTCGCGGTCCGCGCGACCTTCCTCGGGCAATCCGGCGCGCTGGTCGAGGCGGCGCGCACGCTCGGCGTCTCGCGAAGCGGCGTGTTCTGGCGGGTCGCGCTGCCGCTCGCGAGGCCCGCGGTCGCGCTCGGCGTCAGCCTCGCCCTGATGGAGGCGCTCAACGACGTCGGGGCCTCGGAGTTTTTGGGCGTCAAGACCGTGACGCTCTCGGTCTACTCGACCTGGGTGACGCGCTCGGACCTGCCGGGCGCGGCCCAGATCGCTCTCGCTATGCTGATTCTGGTCGTCGGGCTCGTGGCGATCGAGCGCTGGGGACGGCGCCGGCAGCGCTTCGCCGCCGGCGCGCGCAGCGCCCGCCCCTTCGCGGCGCGCCGCCTGACCGGCTGGAAGGCGGCCATGGCGCTCGCGCTCGGCGCGCTGCCGGTCCTGTTCGGCTTCGCGCTTCCGGCCGGGCACATCGCGAACGAGGCCTGGAAGCGCCTGAGCTTCGCGGGCTTTTCGGGGCCGATCCTGTCCGAGATCGGCAACACCGTGATGGTCTCGGCGGCCGCGACCGTGATCGTGGTCGCGCTCGGCGCCGTGGCGGCCTATGCGGCGCGGCTCAAGCCTCTCGGCGCGTCGAAGCTGCTCGCGCGCGTCTCCACCATCGGCTACGCGATCCCCGGCACGGTCGTGGTCATCGGCCTGCTCGCGCCGATCGGCGCGATCGACGGCGCGATCGCGAGCACGGGCTCGATGTTCGGGGTCGCGACCGGACTCGCGCTGGTCGGCTCCGGCGCGGCCCTGACGCTCGCCTACGCGGTGCGCTTCCTCGCGATCGGCGTCGGCGGCGCGGAAGCCGGCCTCGCCCGTGTGCCGCTCACGCTCGACGGCGCGGCGCGCACGCTCGGCGACGGGCCGGGCGGCGCGTTCCTGCGCGTCCACCTGCCGCTCGCCAAGGGCTCGATCGCGGCCGCGGCGCTGCTGGTCTTCGTCGACGTCATGAAGGAGCTGCCCGCGACGCTGCTGATCCGACCGCTCAATTTCGAGACGCTCGCAACTCATCTTTATGCGGAGGCCGCCCGCGGCACCTATGAGGACGGCGCGATCGCGGCGCTGATCATCGTGGCGGTCGGGATCCTGCCCGTGATCCTGCTGTCGCGGATCGGCGAAGGCGTTCGGCGGACGAGCGAATCCTCCGCCACGCTTGCGAAAACACGCTAGAAGGCGGGCCGATCGAAGCAGAGCAGGCCCGACTTGACCGCAACTTCCGAAGAGTCAGCGCGCTTCCGCGAGGCGATGTCGCGCGTCGCCGCGACCGTGCACGTCGTCACCACCGACGGACCGGCGGGCCGGCACGGCGCGACCGCGACCTCGGTCGCGAGCCTGACCGACGAGCCCCCGACCCTCATCGTGTGCCT
>NZ_RYFI01000027.1:16758-20622 GCF_004103825.1 Hansschlegelia zhihuaiae | reverse complement strand
GGGGGGGGGGAGCCGGAACGGCGTGCTGGCGGTGAACACGCTCGCCGGCCGCCACGAGGCGCTGGCGCGCGCCTTCGCGTCGCCGTCGCATGGCGTCGACGACGGCAGGTTCGCGCACGGCGCCTGGCAGCCGCTCTCGACCGGCGCCCCGGTGCTTGAGGACGCCATCGCGGCGTTCGACGGCCGGATCGTGCGCGAGACGATCGTCGGCACCCATGCGGCCCTGTTCGTTGAGATCGATGCGATCCGCCTCTCCGAGCCCGCCGGCGAGGGCCTCTCGTATCACCACAGGCGCTACCGGCCGTTCTCGACCGAAGGGGGGCCCAGGGGTGGTGTGTAAGTAGTATTCCCGATTACGTGATTTCTTGATGCAAATTGCTTCAACTGCGGGCTTTTTCATCGCGCCGAGGCGATCGGCGTGGTGGAGACCGATGGCATGCCGACTCTCGAGATACTGAAAAGCGCCGGCCTCGACATGGCGGCGCTGCTGGCGCAGATCGCCGCAAACCCGCTCAGGGACCCGAAGACCTCCGGCGACAAGATCTTCGTCAAGAACGGCGACCTGACCTTCACCTTCACGGGCGACTTCGACCAGAAGGAGCTTTCCGGCCCGATCAAGAAGGTGCTCATCGCCGGCCCCGGCGGCGAGAAGCTGGTCGAGATCTCCGACTTCCCCAACCCCAAGCTCGATTTCTCGGTCGTCCGCGACTCGCTCGACGGCGGCGCGCCGACCTTCCTGCTCACGCTCGTCACGCTCGACTACCGGGTCGAGGGCAGCGCCGGGAACGACACGATCGTGGGCGGGGCCGGCACTGGCAAGTATTTCGGCAGCGTCGGCGACGACGTCTTCCTCGACATCGGCGTGGGAACCTATGTGGCCGGCCCCGGCAAGGACACGGTGAGCTACGAGCTCGTCGACAACAAGAAGGGCACGGGCGTCACGGCGAGCTTGTTCGACGCCGCGATCAACAAGGGCAAGGCGCTGGGCGACGTGTTCACGTCCGGCACGGACGCGATCGAGAACCTCACAGGCACCAAATACGCCGACATCCTGATGGGGGACGGCAAGAAGAACATCCTCGACGGCGGCGTCGGCGACGACACGCTGGTCGGCTACGGCGCCAAGGACGACCTGCGCGGCGGCGACGGCTTCGACTTCGCGTCCTATGAGTTTGTCCAGACGCCCGATGGGTTCGGCGTCGCGGTGTCGCTCGAGGAAGGGCGGGGTCTCGAGGGCGTCGAGGCCCGGCAGGACTTCCTCAAGAACATCGAAGGCGTCATCGGCAGCCTCGGCGCCGATAAGCTGATCGGCGACGGCGCGGCGAACGAGCTGCGCGGCCTCGACGGCAGCGACACGCTGATCGGCGGCGCGGGCGCCGACACGCTGGTCGGGCAGGCGAAGGACGACAGCGCCTTCGACTACGCGTCCTACGAGACCGCGGGCTCGGTCGGCGGCGACGGCAAGACCGGCGTGACGACCTCGATCAAGGCGGGCGGCGGCCAGACCGGCGACGCCGCGGGCGACGTCTACCGCAACATCGAGGGCCTGATCGGCAGCCGCTTCAATGACGACCTGACCGGCAATGACGGCGTCAATCGACTCTATGGCGGCGCCGGCGACGACCGGCTCGACGGCGCCGACGGCGGCGACTCGCTCTATGGCGGCGACGGCGCCGACACCCTGATCGGCGGCGGCGGCGCGAACGAGATGTTCGGCGGCAAGGGCGCGGACGAGTTCCGCGGCAGCGAGGCCGGCCAGGACTGGGCGGTCTATAGCGACGCGCTTTCGGCCGACTTCAGCACCGGCGTCACGGTCTCGCTTGCCGACGGCGGCTCGACCGGGGAGGCCAAGGGCGACGCCTTCATTTCGATTGAGGTGCTGGTCGGCAGTTCCTTCGACGACTCGCTGACGGGCGACGCCAAGGTGAATTCAATCTTCGGCGGCTCCGGCGACGACACCGTTTCGGGCGGCGGCGGCAGGGACAGCCTCTGGGGCGACTCGACGGCCTTCGGGGTCGACGGCGACGACACCTTCCTGCTCAAGGCGGGCGGCGAGGCGGTCCAGATCATGGACTACGACGTGTTCGACAAGGTCGCGATCGACCGCAAGAGCTTCGCGCTCGGCAAGAACTTCGTCTTCGAGGACGGCGTCAACTTTATCTCGGCCGACGATCCGGTCGCGACCACCAACGGCCCGACGTTCCTCTATGAGCGCGGCCCGGTGGGAGCGGACTTCCGCTATGTGGGCAAGCTGTTCTTCGACGCCGACGGGACCGGCGGGGAGGCCGCCAAGCTGATCGCCGACGTCCGCCTCGACAGCCAGCACTATCTCGACATCTTCGACATGACGGTGGTCTGAGCCCGACGCCGCGTCGCGCCTTCAGCGGCGCGACGCGCTGACGGCCGGGCCGCGGGCGTCGGTTAAGCGTCCGGCCCACATACGTATTTTTCCGAAGATGCCGTTTTATTGGGCGTCCATAGGATGCCCGGCTCCGGCCGCCTGCTCGCGGACGGCCGGACGGGGAGAGCGCCATGCCGACGATGAATGTGCTGACGGACGCGGGCTTCGACGCCCTGGAATTGATCGAGCTGGCGGCCGACTCCGGGATCATCGACCTGGAAGAAGTGAAGGTCGAGACCGACAGAGCCGTCTTCGGCTTCAAGAAGGTGAAGTTCGAGCTTTCCGGCCAGTTCGACCCGGACGAGTTCACCGGACGGATCGATTCGATCACGATCGTCCAGGCGGGTGAACCCGTCCTCGAGCTCGTCGAGCTCAAACTCGGTTTGGCGCAGCTCGGCTTGCTCATCGTCACCGGACCGGCGGCTCTTCTGTTCGCTCTCCTGGGTCAGAAATACGAGGTCAACGGCGGCGAAGGCGGCGATGTGCTCCTCGGCGGCTCCGGCGATTATTTCGGCAATGGCGGGAACGACACTCTGATCGCGTTGGGCAAGGCCGATCTCGACGGCGGCTCCGGCGCGAGGGATGCGGCCAGCTACAGCTTCGTCACCTCCGACACAGAGGTCGGCGTCACCGCCTCGCTCGCGGACGAGGCGCTGAACACGGGCGAGGCCAAGGGCGACACCTATGTCGCTATCGAAGGTCTGATCGGCTCGAACTACGACGACACGCTGTTCGGCGACAAGAAGTCGAACCAGCTGTCCGGCGGGAACGGCGACGACACGCTCGAAGGCGGCAAGGGCCGCGACACGCTCGACGGCGGCAAGGCCACGGATTTCGCGTCATATGAGAGCTCGCCTTCGATCGGCGACGATTTCGAGACCGGCGTCAAGGCGTCTCTGGCGACGAACAGGGGTTACAGCGGCGACGCCAAGGCGGATCGCTACGTCAACATCGAAGGGTTGATCGGCAGCTCCTTCGACGACGAGCTTATCGGCGGCGGCGGCGGCGACAGGATCCTCGGCGCCGCGGGCGACGACACGGTGTCGGGCGGCAAGGACGACCAGCTCTGGGGCGATTCGACGGAGTTCGGGATCGGCGGCGCCGACACGTTCCTGCTGCGGAACATGGGCGACGCGTCAATCTCGATCATGGACTTTGACATCGACGACCGGGTCGCGATCGACCGCAAGTCCTTCGCGCTTGGTACGAATTTCGTGTTCCAGGACGGCGTCAACTTCATCTCGGCCGACGATCCTGTCGCGACCGGCGACGGGCCGACCTTCCTGTTCGACCGCGGCGTCCAGGGGGCGGATTTCCGCTACCGGGGCGAGCTGTTCTTCGACGCCGACGGCAAGGGCGGCGAGGCCGCCAAACTGGTCGCGAGGATCGCGTTCGACAGCCAGCACTATCTCGACATTTTCGACGTGACGCTGGTCTGAGCCAGCCTCATTGGCTGCGGACGC
>NZ_RYFI01000027.1:0-16734 GCF_004103825.1 Hansschlegelia zhihuaiae | reverse complement strand
GCCCCCGCGTCCGCCCAGCCGGCGAGCTTTCGACGGCGGGTCTCCGCGTCCATCGCCGGCTCGAAGCGGCGGTCGAGTCGCCAGTCCTTGGCGAATTCCTCCGGCGCCGGGCAGACGCCGGCCGCGAGACCCGCGAGATAGGCCGCGCCGAGCGCCGTGGTCTCGCGCACCGTCGGCCGGTCGACCGGCGCGTCCAGCACGTCCGCGAGGAACTGGAGCGTCCAGTCGCTTGCCGTCATGCCGCCGTCGACGCGCAGCACCGAGCCGGCCTCGCCCTCCGGCCAGTCGGCCCGCATGGCGGCGATCAGGTCGGCGGTCTGGTAGCCGACGCTTTCGAGCGTCGCGCGCGCGATCTCGGGCGCGCCGGTCCCGCGCGTCAGCCCGATCAGCGCCGCGCGGGCCTCCGGGTCCCAGTGCGGCGCGCCGAGCCCGACGAAGGCCGGCACCAGGTAGACGTCCTGGTCGGGGTCCGAGGCCGCGGCGAGTCCTTGAGTTTCCGGCGCCTCGCGGATCAGCTTCAGCCCGTCGCGGAGCCATTGCACCGCGGCGCCTGCAACGAAGATCGCGCCCTCCAGCGCGAAGGTCCGGCGCCCGCCGAGTTGCAACGCGACGGTGGTCAGCAGCTTGTTGGACGAGGCCACGGGTCGCTCGCCGGTATGGAGCAGCGCGAAGGCGCCGGTCCCGTAGGTGACCTTCGCCATGCCGGGCTCGAAGCAGGCCTGCCCCACGGTCGCGGCCTGCTGGTCGCCGGCGACGCCGAGGATGCGGATCGGGCCGCCGAACAGCTCGGGCAGCGTTTCGCCGAAGGCCCCGGCGGAGTCGCGAATCTCGGGCAGCATGCCGGAGGGGACGTCGAAGGTGCGGCAAAGATCCTCGTCGAAACCGCCGCTCTCGATGGCGTAGAGCAGGGTCCGGCAGGCATTGGTGGCGTCGGTCGCGTGAACGCGACCGCCGGTCAGCCGGAAGATCAGGAAGGCGTCGACGGTGCCGAAGGCGAGTTCGCCGGCCTCGGCGCGGGCGCGCAGACCCTCGTGGTCGAGCAGCCAGCCGAGCTTGGTGGCGGAGAAATAGGGATCGAGGACGAGCCCGGTCCGGCGCGTGATCTCCGGCTCGAGTCCCTCGCCCCGCATATGCGCGCAGACATCGGCGGTGCGACGGTCCTGCCAGACGATGGCGTTCGCGACCGCTCTGCCCGTCGCGCGCTCCCAGACCACGACGGTCTCGCGCTGGTTGGTGACGCCAAGCCCGGCGACGTCGCGGGCCGCGACGCCGGCCCGCGCCATCGCCTCCGCGACGGTGGCGACGGTCGTGGCCCAGAGATCCTCGGGATCGTGCTCGACCCAGCCGGGCTTCGGAAAGATTTGGCGGAATTCGCGCTGCGCGCTCGCCGCCGGCCGCAGCGCGTCGTCGAACACGATGGCGCGGGTCGAGGTCGTGCCCTGGTCGAGCGCGACGATCGCCATGCCGCTCAGGCCTCCCCGCCCGGCATGTAGTCCGCGAGCGCCGCCCGCTCGGCGTCGTCGAACCGCAAGCCGAGCTTGGTGCGCCGCCACAGCACGTCCTCGGCCGTGAAGGCCCATTCCTTGGCGATCAAATAGCGCACCTCGCGCTCGGTGAGGTCGGCGCCGAAGAAGCGTCCGAGGCTGCTTGCGTCTCGCGCGCCTTCCAGCATGTCCCACGCCCGCGACCCGTAGGAGCGCGCGAAGCGGGCCGCGATGGCGTCGGTCAGGAAAGGGAACGCGGCCGTCAGCCGGTCGGCGAGCGGGACGTCCCCGTGGAAGCCGCCGCCGGGCAGCGCCGAACGTCCCGTCCAGCGGCCCTTCGGGATCGCCATCACCTGCGCGAGCTTTTCGAGCGCGGCCTCGGCGAGGCGCCGATAGGTCGTGATCTTACCGCCATAGACGGTGAGCATCGGCGCCCTGCCGTCGCCCGCCTCGAGGTCGAGCGCGTAGTCGCGGCTCGCGGCCTGCGCGGCCCCGGAGCCGTCGTCGTGGAGCGCCCGCACCCCCGCAAAGCTCCAGAGCACGTCCTCCTGGCCGACCTCCCATTTGAAGGCTTCGGAGGCCGCGGCGCAGAGATAGTCGATCTCGGCTTCCGTCGCGAAGGCGTCGTCGGCTGCGCCTGCGTGGTCGACGTCGGTCGTGCCGATCAGAGTGAAGTCGTCCTCGAACGGGATCGCGAACACCACACGCCCGTCGGACTGCTGCAGCAGATAGGCCCGGTCGTGCTCAAACAGCCGGGCGGTGACGATGTGGCTGCCGCGGACGAGCCGGGTCTGCTTGATCCCGTTAGCGCCGATCGCGCCATGCGCGACCTCCGTGACCCAAGGGCCGGCGGCGTTGACGAGGCCGCGGGCGCGGATCTCGCTGCGTCCCTGCGGGCCCTCGAGCGTCACGGTCCAGGCGCCGCCAGAGCGGCGCGCCGCCACGCAGGCCGTGCGGGGCGCGATCGTCGCGCCGCGCTCGGCGGCGTCGAGCGCGTTCAGCACCACGAGCCGCGCGTCGTCGACCCAGCAGTCGGAATATTCGAACGCCCGGCCCTCGGCCGAGCGGAGCGGCGCGCCGGCTTCGTCGGCGGCGAGCCGGATCGCGCTTGAGCGTCGCAGCGTCCGACGCCCCCCGAGATGGTCGTAGACGAACAGGCCGAGCTTCAGGATCGGCCAGGGGCGCGAGCCCGCGACACGGGGCAGCACGAAGCGCATCGGGCGCACGATGTGGGGCGCGATGCGCATCAGCGTCTCGCGCTCCGCGAGCGCCTCGCGGACCATGCGGAGCTCGAAGCGCTCCAGGTAACGCAGACCGCCATGTACGAGCTTGGTCGATGCCGACGACGCGCCGCCGCCGAGATCGCCCTTGTCGCAGAGATGGACCGAGAGGCCCCGCCCCGCGGCGTCGCGCGCAATCCCGCAGCCGTTTACGCCTCCGCCGATGACGGCGAGGTCGTAGACGCTCACCTGCGCGCCCGTGCCGCGACCCGCCGGGCGGCGGCTCGTCCACGAGGCGTCGCCGGGTGCGGAACGACGCGGCGGATGGGATGAAGCAACTGTCTCACGGCGCGCTTTATAGCGCCGCCGCGCCGCGGATGGGCCGTAAATCGCAGTTCACCAAAAAGTCGAGTGAACCTTTGCGTGACGATGTTGGATTGTAGGGTAACCTGCTGTTTACCTGTCTGGAGGGGCTCGGTGCCCATCGCCCGCGATCCCACATTGCGCGCCCGCGTCTTCGAAGTCGTGGCCACCGCGATCGGCGACCGGTCGCTGCGGCCCGGCAGCGTGCTGCTCGAAGCGGTCGTGGCCGACGCCCTCAGCACCAGCCGCAGCCCGGTCCGCGCCGCGCTCGAACAGCTTCGCGCCCATGGTCGCGTAAAGAAGCTCGCCGGGCGCGGCTATGTCGTGCTGGACGCAGAGGGGCGGTCGCCCGCGCGCCGGGTCAAGATCGACCGGACCCGCTTCCTCACGCTTGCGCCGAGACGGCCGGAGAGACGGACGCCCGCCTGGCTGGCGATCGTCGGCGACCTGCAAGGCGAGCTCGCCGCGGCGGCCGTGATCGGGCCGCTCAGGATTATCGAGGGCGAGGTCGCCCGCCAGTATCAGGTGTCCCGGACGGTCGTGCGCGACGTGCTGTCCCGGATCGAGTTGATCGGTCTGATCGAGAAGGACGACCGCCTGCGCTGGCGGCTGGTCCCGCTCACCGCGCAGCGCGCCGCCCATCTCCAGGAGCTGCGCCGCGCGCTGGAGCCGCTCGCGCTGAGGGGCGCGGCCGAGAACGGCGCCTTCGACGGTTCGGGCGCGATGCGTGAGCGGCTGTCCGCGGCCCGCTCGCGGGTGGAGGAGGTCGGCTCCATCGAACTGCAGGGCTTCGAGCGCGAGCTCCATGTCGACGCGTTCGGCCGCTGCGGCAATCCGGAGGTGATGAAGGCCCTGAGATCCGCGCATGTGCAGCTGACCGCCAACCACAAGCTCTATCAGCGGCTGACCCAGCGCTTCCCCACCATCATCGCCGAGCACCTCGAGATCGTCGATCGCCTCGCCGAGCACGACGTCGAGGGCGGGGTGGCGGCGCTCGAACGTCATCTGGCGCCCGGCCGCATCTCCTGGCTGTGCGACGCCATCGAGGCCGCCGCCAAGGGGCCCGAGCCGTTGCCCGCCTATCTGACGCGCGACTGACGCCCAAGCGTTGCGCGCGCGACACGCATGGCGCACCAGCGTCCGTCACGCTGTTGCGCTTCGCGCCGGAAGCCCGACAATGGCGGCGCTCGTCGGGCGACAATGGCGGGCGCTTGTGCGAGGTGACCCGCGTGACGCTTTCCCGCTCCATCAAAATCGCGGCCGCCGCCGCGTCCGTGCTTGCTGCCGCCCCGGCCTGGGCCGCCGACGCTCCGATGGAGGCCGAGCCGCCGGTCGCGGTCGCGGCCGCGCAGGAGGGCTGGATCGTCACCCTGAAAGCGACCGGCGTCGTGCAGCCCCGCTTCGAGGGAACGTCGAAATACGGCGTCTCGGGCACTCCGGGCCTGAGCCTGGCGCGGCCGGGCCAGCCCTGGAAGTTCGGCGCGCCGGACGACGGCTTCGGCTTCGCGCTGATCGACACGCCCTGGTTCCAGATGGGGCCGGTGGGACGCATCCGGTCCGAGCGCGACTCCAGCGACGTGGATCGCTTCCGCGGCATGAAGGACATCGACTACGCGATTGAGCCCGGCGCCTTCATCGAGTTCTACCCCGTTGACGTGGTGCGGGTTCGCGGTGAGCTGCGTCATGGGTTTTGGGGCCATGACGGCTTCGTGGGCAACGTCTCGGCCGACTACATCCAGCGCTTCGACCGCACCGTGGTGTCGTTCGGCCCGCGCATGGAGCTCGGCGATAGCGACTTCATGGACACCTATTTCGGCGTCAGCGCCGGCGAGGTCGCGCGCAATCCGCGGCTGTCCTCGCCCTACAAGGCCAAGGGCGGCGTCAAGTCGGTCGGGCTCGCGGCGGCTGTGACCTACGACGTCAGCGAAAGCTGGGGCGTCACCGGCTTCGGCGCCTACAACCGGCTGGTCGGCGAAGCCGCCGACAGTCCGGTGGCGAAGCGGCTCGGCACGAAGGACAGCTTCGTGGCCGGCCTCGGCGTCGCCTATTCGTTCAGCTGGGGGCAGTGAAAAGAAAGGGCGACCGCCGTCCTGACACGGCCCGTTAGCCCTAACGTTCGGTTAATGAACTCGTCCGAGCATGGCCCATAAGAAGGCCGCCAGAGGGACGATCGGGGGAACGATGCCGAAGAGACAAGCGAAGGGGCCGTCCGGGGAGGACCGCCGCGTGATGCGGGTGATCGACAGCGCGGAGGCTGAGGACGCGCCGCGCGACGTCGCCGCCCCCTTGAGCCTCAGGGCGAGGCTTTCGCCGCGCAAGCCGCTCGCGAGTGAAGCCAAACGTCGCTCGCGCGCGGCCGGCTGACCTCGCTCGGATCGATCGCCCCTCGGCCGTAACGTCTTCTGAAGAAACAAGAAGCGGCGACGCGCATGTTGACAGATCGGACAACGCCGCTTCCGCCCGACACGATCCGCGGCTCCGGCGAAGCCGATTCGCTGACGGGGACGGCCGCCTACGACGACATCCGCGCAGGCCGCGGCGACGACACTCTCGATGGGAGGGGCGGCGGCGACGCGCTGTTTGGCGGCCTGAACGCCGATTGGCTGGCGGGCGGCGCGGGCGACGACGATCTCTATGGGAACGGCGGCCGCGACACGCTGCTTGGCGGCAACGGCGGCGATGACCTCTATGGGCATGCAGGAGACGACCGGATCTGGGGCGGCGCTCGCTTTGACTTCCTATATGGAGGCGAGGGCGACGACATTCTGAGAGGCGAAGGCTTCACCGATTATCTTTACGGAGAAGAGGGCGACGATCGTTTGTTCGGAGGGCGAGGCCGCGATTATCTCTACGCCATGCAGGGATCGGACAGTCTTACCGGCGGCGCCGGGTCCGACCAATTCATCGTCGGCGACGGTTTGGCGTACACCGCGACGATCATGGATCTTGCTGCCGAAGACCGGCTGGAGATCGCCTTTTCGAAGAAGACCGTCGTCACCATCGAGCATGACGATGGCGACAGCATCCTGACGTTCACCAAGAGCACGCCGAGCGGCGACGTGGTCAGCGTCGTCGTGTTCAAGGACGCCCTTATCTACGAGACGATCAGGTGGACCGACGCCCCCTACCAGATCATCACGGGAGCCGACCTGCTCGCGCCCGACATCGACGGCACGGAGGGGCCCGATCTTCTGACCGGAGGGGAGGCCTCCGAGACGATCGAGGGCTTCGCCGGAAACGACACGATCGACGGCGGCGGCGGCGACGACACGGTCCAGGCCGGCGAGGGCGACGACGAGGTCTCGGGAGAGGCCGGGAACGACAGTCTTGTGGGCGGAGGAGGCAGGGACACGCTCTCCGGTGGCGAGGGGAACGACAATATCCTCGGCTCCATCTATTCGCCCTCATCGCCCGACTCGGCCGGCGACGTCATGTCGGGCGGGGCCGGCAACGACACCATCTACGGGACCTCTTACGGCTCCACGCTGACGCCTGACGAGATCGACGGCGGCGACGGCGACGATTTCCTTCAGGGGAACGACAACCGCGATACGATTCATGGCGGGGCGGGCCATGACACGATCGGCTCCCGGGACAACGAAAACGGCGACGATCTGCTGTTCGGCGACGATGGAAATGACTCGATCGAGGCCGGGTATGGAGCGGACACCGTCTATGGCGGGACCGGGAACGACACCATCTCGGCGGACACCGGCAACGACCTGATTTTTGGCGAGGATGGCGACGACGTCCTCTATGGCAACGGTCGCCCCGGCTTCAACTCGACGCTCGACGGAGGATCCGGAAACGACCAGCTGTTCGGCTTCGGCAGGCACGACATCATCATCGGCGGCGAAGGCGACGACACGATCGACGGCGGGAGTTCGCCGGACGACCTGTCGGGCGGGGCCGGAAACGACAGCATATCGGGCGGCAACAGCGGCGACCTCATCGAAGGCGGCGACGGCGACGACACCCTCATTGGCGGGCCCGGCGTGGACACCTTGACCGGAGACGCGGGCGCCGACCGCTTCGTGTTCGTTCATGGCGGCGAAGGCCGAACCACCGTCACGGACTTCTCGGTCGAGGACGAGATCGAATTCTCTGGCCTTTCCGAGACCACGGTCGTCACGATCGAGCAGGTCGGCGCGGACAGCGTCGTCACGCTAAAGGGCGGCTTGCCAGACGGCGGCAAGACCACGATCCTGACGTTTGAGGGCGTCGCCATCACGGGCGAGATCGATCCTCGGGAGGGGACGTTCGTGATCTCCGGCGCGGACCTGTTGGGATAGCCCGAACGGCGATCACGCCCGGTCGGCGGGGTCTCGTTCCAAGAGAACGGGCGCGGCCGCCGGCGCATGACGGGCCAAACCCGTCGGAGGCTTCGGGCTCGCCGTCGGTCGACGGCGCGTCCTCGTCCCTCCAATATCAAGTCGGAAGTTTTGGTACCGCCACCCCGGCTTGAACGGGGGACCTCCAGATCCACAATCGAACTCAAACAGTTGATGGGTAATGCTTTCGTGGGAGGTACCGGTCACGTACGAAGGGCCGAGTGGCGAGGTTCCCGACGTTGATCCGCGCGCTCCTATCTCTCCTCCTGGTCACCCAGCCAGTCTCCGTTCTTGCAAGCGATAGACACTCCGGCCTGTCCATCGTCGACGGCGACACGATCCGCGTCGACGGCGAGCGCATCCGCCTGCGCTCAGAGGGCGGCCCGATCGACGCGCCGGAGTTGCGCAAGGCGAAATGCCCGCTCGAGCTGTTCAGGGCTGAGGCGGCGCGGGATCGGCTGAAGGCTCTGATGGCGCCCAACGACTTCTCGATCGATCGCCACGGCGCCGATCGCTACGGACGGACCGTCGCCGTGATCTATGCTGAGGGGCGGGACGTCGGCGCGATCCTGGTGCGCGAGGGGCATGCGAAGCCGTGGCCGACGCTCAGGCGGGCGGACCGGCCAACGTGGTGTTCATACGACTATTAACGGTGCCGATGTCGGCAACCGACGCATAAGGGAAGAGCGCGGGAGCAGATCCGAGGTACCGCCCCACTCCCGGCTCATGTCAGACGTCAAGAATTTCGTAGCACCATGTATCCAAGCCCAAACCGTCATACTTCGTTTTCCAACTCCCGAAGGAGTAATTTTGAATGAAGTACTTTTGAGATGAAGAATTGGAGTAGATGCGCGTCGAGTTCAGACTTGTCCCAGCCCTGGTGCCAACAATGCCTACGTGCCCCGTGACACCTCCTGTCGTTGGAGAAATGATGATGTTGCCAGGCTGCGCGTCGGCAAGGTCGACCCGTTTATGTCTCGCGGCCAATACCTCATACATCTTGGACGTCGAAAGTCCGCCACCAACCGGTTTGCCAATCGCGTCCTTCACCACATAGTTGACGGCCCACGCGCACGCCAATACGCCGCCACTTGTTCCTGGAGCATCCCCTGAGTATAGTTTACCGTCGTGATATAATGCCTTGTCATAGATCTTCTGACTAATTTGCGCCCGCACAGCGTCTGCGTGTTCGGCATCGTCGCCGAGCTGACCTTCTTGGACGACAACGCTGAGCCCAAGCATAGAGATCAGCGAACTCCGTGCGGCCTCGGGAATGCTAACGAGCGCGGTTGCATCGATGATTGTGTCTGCGACGAGAAGCGCCGCCCGGCCTATCGCGGGTTGAACGAAGAGCAGCTGCCCACCGCTATGTTCGTCGAACTGATTTAGGAGCGTGTACTTCTGGCCATCGACGATGACCCGCCCCACGACTTCATAACTGAACTGAGGATGGAGCAGATTGGCCGTGCCATGCCCGAGAACGCTCTGTTGGCCACCGGCTGACGACGCTGGCGTCGTCGTCGTGGATTCCTTGATGCCGACGACGACGCTTAGGCCCTTATCAGGAGCCAAGGTAAGGCTGAAGTCGAAAGCCCCGACACCATTTGGGAACAAGTAACGACGTCCATCGGTCTGCGCCGCGTTGCGGGCGACCGTTTCGACGGCGTCACGAAACATTGCCTCTGCGCTTTGAATTGGGTCGCCAGCAGTCATGATCCCGGCAAACCGAAATCCTTCCAATCCCTCTTGAAACAACTGAGCTTCGCGATCTCTGCGCTTCCTCAGACCGGCGCTATTCGGCCATAAGCGCTTCATGCTTTGGATCTCGTTCGGTATACTTCCGTAATTTCGCGAGGTCATATGCGCCTTGATGTTACGCATCTCTTTGTATCGATCGCCAGCCTTTGAGTAACTCGCGCCGCGGTTATAGGTTAGCGAGACGAGCGCGCCGAATGAGTGCCCGCTCAGCTCGTTCGTGTTCGGCAGCGCGCCGTCGACGGTGTCAATCCAGCGTGGCAGCGTCTTCTTGACGAACACGAAGTGGGCGGCAGCCCACGGCACATCGACCGTCGTCGCGAGCTTATCAGCGAGCGCCTTGGCCGCTGGACCTTTGACGCCAACCGCTTCCTCCAAAGCATCGACCATCTCGGCTGGGATCTGACCATCCCAGTCGGCATGGAGCTGTGCTTTGGAGGCATAACCGACGTCATAGCCAATCCCAATAGTCACACCAGACTGTTCGCCCGGCCAGATTGGCCTTCGGTATTTTTTCTCGTAGACCGCTTGGCTCGTGACTTCGAATTCGATCAACATGTTGATGGCGCGCGCAGACATTCTGTCTACGTCGCCACCTCGGAACTCCGCACTGGCCGAAGTGTAGGAGTGGAGTTCCAGCCACTGCTGGCCTTCACGGTCAGATCGCGCGGCTTCTTCCTCGTCAGAAAAGTCGTAAGTAGGCATCATTAATCCTCTCCCTTATCGTCTGATTACTTATGGTAGCGCTGCTGGACAAACACGACTATGACGAGCTGAAGTGGAGGGCGCAACTTCTTTGATATGAGGACCTGCCGATGCACGCCGACGAGCCGGCTGGTCTGCTATTCTTGGAAACTGTCGACGCCTATGGCGCCGGGCTGATGGAGCATGCCTGCCGGCTCGCATCGAGGGGATCGCGGCAAAGCGCGAGCACGCGCCCTATCGCTCGGGGCCATCCAAGGCCTGAAGGTCAAGTGCACGACCGTCGGCCGGTTCGCCGTCACGGCCTATATGCCGGGCTCGCGCTCACTCGACATCGCGGAGATCAAAGACGGCGACGTCGTGCCGGTCGGTTCTGTCGGCTCGGGGCTCACGGAGGCGGCCGGTCGGGCGATCAGGGCGCAAATCGCGGCCGAGGGGCTCGCCTATGTCGAGGCGAGTATCGGGGACGGACGCCGGACGGGCAGCTGCGGCATCCGGCGCTGAAGGGGCTTGCGCCGGGTTAGCGCAACGCCGCGCTATCCAGCCACTACTTCAGACCGAGGCGGCGTTAAGCCGAGCACCTCGAGATCACCGCTGGCACTAGACAGCCTGCCAATGCCTCCAAAGAACACCTCGTATTCTCCAGACCCGGTTGGCGACGAATAGTTGAAAAAGGTCCATGTGATCACGGCGCCATCCCACACAGCATTATCCCCGCCAGACGGCCTTTCGAAGTCGGCTGCTCGACTGATTTTCTTGAGCCCGCAAGCTTCTTGCCAGAGAAAATAGACGCCATTGAGCGGAGCGTCGTCCACGGTTATATCAGTGATAACCGTATCGTATGCTTTAACCTTGCTCGCCAAATCAACAACTTTGACGAGCCCAATATCGTCATAAAGCAGTAAGCACTTAACGTTCTGCTTCTCTGTTGCAGTCGCCGATCGGTCGTCGGCGTGATTATTCATCAGGAATTTAGCCGTTTTCTTAGCCACTTTCTTCCCCCTCGGCGGCATCATTTCCCTGCAATGGAAACACAGATTTTAGGTTCCGAGAAGTTCACATTGATCGATAAGATCAATTTGGGAACGCGCAGACTTGCCAGCCGCAGCGCCCACACTCGACGCACGGCGGACCGGCCGGGGCGGGGTTCATGCGGCTTCGTCGACTCCATCCTGCTTCCGGCCCCGCGCGACGATCGTCAGCATGTCGTCGGGGAGCGGCCGCTGCAGCGCCCTCGCCTCCTCCCACGGAGCCTCGAGCCAGACGTCGATCTCCTCCGGCTTGGTGAGGATGACGGGCATCGCCGCCTTGGGATGAACGGGCGCGACCACGGCGTTCGGCTCGGTCGTGAGGGAGGACGACGATGACATCCCCTTCTAAATCTCAGATCGACAAGTTCCGCGACGCCGCCCGCGAGATCGGCACGGACGACGATCCCGAGCGCTTTGCGGAGAGGGTGCGGAAGCTGTCGAAAGCGCCGCCCATGCCGGCTGAGAAGCCGAAGGCACCTAGAGGCAAAGCCCTTAAGGGAAGCGAGTAGCTAGTTCAGAGGCGATCTTGTCTCGTTCTGCAACATGCTTGGCGAGCCCGGTCTTGAAGAAGACCAGCCAGCCCTCTGCAGCCCTGCGCTCTGCGTCATCGACCCCGCCATCATCGACGATGGATTGCTGATGCTGAACCAATCTCTCGCCATGCGAGACGTGCCGTTGCGCCTGTTCTAGATCAGCGGGTGTGTAGCCCATCGATAAACACTGCGCCCTTTGTTAGGCTATGGCCAGCGCTAAACAGCTGCGTCCTGTGTTTGCAAGATACATAATAACCGGAATCCGGTGATTATGTATCTTGCAAACACGGTGGCGATGTGCCATAAACGCTAGGCCAAGAGGTTCTAGCGATGTCCGTTCTTTCCCAGCCCCAGTTCCACGACGAAGAAGCCGCCTTCGCTTGGCTTGAAAAGACGCTGTGGAACGGCGCTCCGGTCTGCCCGCACTGCGGCGGTCTTGATCGTCTCACCAAGGTCAAGGCGAACCCCGCCGCCCGCGTCCGCATCGGCCTCTGGCGCTGCGGCGATTGCAAGAAGCAGTTCACGGTCAAGGTCGGCACCGTGTTCGAGCACGCCCGCATGCCGCTCCATAAGATGCTGCAGGCCGTGCATCTCATGTGCTCGTCCAAGAAGGGCATCTCGGCTCACCAGCTGCACCGCATCCTTGAGGTCCAGTACAAGACGGCCTGGTTCCTCGCGCACCGCATCCGCGAGGCGATGCGCTCCGGCGAGCTGGCGCCCATGGGCGGCGGTGGCGGCGTGGTCGAAGTCGACGAGACGTTCATCGGCCGTCTGGAAGGCCAGCCCAAGAAGCGCCGCAGCGGCACCACGACGTTCAAGAACACCGTGTTCGCCCTTGTCGAGCGCGGCGGTTCCACTCGCATGTTCCATGTCGAGGGCACGACCAAGAACGAGCTTCAGGCGATCATCCGCGCCAACGTCGACCGCGAGGCGACCATCATGTCCGACGAAGGCCGCTGGTATCTCGGCTTAGACAAGGATTTCGCCGGCCACGGCGTCGTGAACCACAGCCGCAAGGAATACGCCCGCGGCCCGATCTCGACGAACACCGTCGAGGGCTCGTTCTCGATCTTCAAGCGCGGCATGAAGGGCGTCTATCAGCACTGCGCTGAGAAGCACCTTCACCGCTACCTTGCGGAATTCGAGTTCCGGTACAACACGCGCACCGCGGTCGGCGGCAATGACGTGACGCGCACGGAGCGGGCGGCAGTCGGCATCAAGGGTAAGCGCCTGACGTACCGGCGGACTGGTGAAAACGCCTAAAAGGCAGAAACGAGTCCCAAATCAATGACTTAGCTAACCACTTGAAATTTATAACAGAATCGATATCTTAGTCAGTGGCAGGATACGTCGGGACACCCTCTGATCGCTTCTCCTTGAAGCGGTAGCTGGCAGGACGGTCATCCCAAGGATGATGGCCTATACGCCACCAGTGATAAGGAGGCCGGGGCCTGCCGCTTTTTTCAGAAGCCGCGATATCCGTAAAATCGGAAAATCTGCTGTTGTTCGGGCGTGAGCTGCGCCTTTCGCGGAGGCGTGGGCTGCAGAACGAGCCCGTAATCGGCAACAACACCTTTTTCCATTGCAAGTCGGGGAGCAAAGGCCTCCGCGTACTCGACTGTCCAGTTCGGGCTCAAAGCATGAGCGGCCTGAAAAAATGAGCTCGCAAGTGTATCAGCAATCTGGAGGCCCGCTGATCCGCGGTGCGCAATGGGCTCGACCAATCTCCAGTCGAATACGCTCCATTTAATTGTACGCTTTTGCAAATACGGATTAGATCCTTGCTGTTGAAGATACATGAGGTAAGCCCTCATTTGCGAGTACGAATGTCCACCACGCTCTGAAAAGATGAAGCGCACCTTCTTAGGTTCGCCATGCAACTTTAGCGAATGTCGTTCACACCAGTCCGTTATACGTTCAAGAAGCAACCTCACACACCAATTATAGAAAAAGTCTTTCGAAGGTACTTTTTCCGCACGGGTATTTTTATGGCCCTCCATATTCTTTTTATTGGACGCCAACACGAATGCGTCGAATGGCTTTGACGCAAAAAGGTTACTTACTACGCGTTTTCGATATGGTGACAGAGCATTAAAATGAATATCGGGCCGCTGCGTCATGAAAATCTTTTCACGCGCTTCTTTTACCCAAGAAACGACTTCGTTTTCGTTCGGCCGCTGAACGACAATCGCACCTAGGCACAGCCATTCACTTGCGCCTTCTGGCGAAATGGGCGCAACCTTTCGAAGACCGGGGTCGCCCGCTTCGTCGATGAAAACGATATACTCGTAATCAGAGGTTGGATCGGAGGGTTGCATTACATGTCAGAGACACCCGAGGTCAAAAAGAGTCAAATCGACAAGTTCCGCGACGCCGCCCGCGAGATCGGCACGGACGACGATCCGGAGCGGTTTGCGGAGCGGGTGAGGAAGCTGGCGAAGGCCAAGCCTGCGCCGGCTGTGAAGCCTAAGAAACCGGACGACTTACGGAAATCTGGTCGCTAACTCCTCGACGATCTTGTCACGCTCCGCAATGTGCTTCTCCAGTCCGGCTTTGAACACGGCAAGCCACGCTTCGGCCGTCCGCTGGTCGTCGTTGCTGAGCAGTCCGCTGTCGATAATCGACTGTTGAGCTTTCACCATGCTCTCGCCGTGCGAGACATGGCGTTGAGCGAAAACCAGATCATCAGTTGTACGCGGCATTTGGCAATGTAGCGCCGGGGAGGCCTCCTAAGCCAGCCCTCATTTAATCAATCTCACCCGCGTGTTTGCAAGATACATAATCGCCCGGAATCCATGAGAACGAAAATGGAACAAGACAGATTGCTAACAGGCTTCAAGCCATCGTCACGAACTTCCCATTCGTTTGACCACCGGTGGCGCGGCGAGTTTGATGGTAAGGAGCTGGGGAGGAAAACATGACCAACGAGATGAACCTTCTCGAGGAACAAGACGACATCGTCGGCACGGAAAAGTCCGAGAGCTTGGGCGGGACCGAGGGTGACGACGTCATCCGCGGCCTCGCGGGCAACGACACCCTGACGGGGAGCGATGGCGATGACCAGCTCTACGGCGGGCTCGGTCGCGACCGTTTGCACGGCAATCTAGGCGACGACACGCTTTGGGGCGGATCGGGCGACGATGAGCTTTTCGGATATTACGGCCGTGACGTGCTGTACGGTCAGAAGGGCGACGACAACATTCACGGCATGAGCGCCGACGACACCGCTTACGGTGGGTCAGGAGGAGACTATTTCCAAGGCTACAGCGGGGCCGATCTTTTCTATGGGAACCGCGACGACGACGACCTTTTCGGCGACACCGGCGACGACACCCTTTTTGGCGGAGCTGACAACGATCAGCTCGTCGGAGGACGGGGGCGCGACCTGCAGCGCGGCGGCTCCGGCGAGGATCGCCTCGCTGGCGAGGAAGGTTCCGACCGTCTGTTCGGCGGTCTTGGAAATGACTACCTGAACGCAGGCTTCGGAGCGAAGGACCAACTGACCGGAGGCGAAGGTCGGGACGATTTCGAGGTGCTTCACGGCCGTGGCTGGACGCCGACGATCATGGATTTCGCGGCAGAGGACAGCCTCACGCTGGGCGGCTTATCCGAAGAGACAGAAGTCACAATTGAACATCGCGACGGCGATAGCATCGTCACCCTAAGCGGCGGTTCTCCGGCCGGCGACGGGGACACGGTGATCGTCTTCCACGACGTCAATTTCACCGGCTCGATCGACCCTCAGGAGGGACTCTTTACGATCTCCGGAGCTGACCTCTTAGGGTAAGGAGCATTGGCCTTCGAAGACGGAACAAGCGCCATGACCGGCGATCGCCGGCGAACGCGATCATCAGGTCAGGAGCGTCGGCTTCCCTGCCCGGGCGGTCGCCGGGCTCTTTGCGCTGGCGATCGTCAGCGGCGTGCTGACGCTTGGTGGAAGATGCCCGGTTAGCTCTCGGCGTTCGATCTAAGTAATCGTACGACTATCGAAGGATCCTTCCGTCGCTCCATGGTCCATTTTCCAGACCATAGGAGATTGAAATGCGCATTCTGAGGTCATTTTCCACGATGTCGACGGCGCTCTGCCTGGCGTTCGCGTCCACGGCATGGGCGGCCGAGACGTTCCCGAAAGCGCCTCCCGGCGCCGGCCTGCCCAGTCCGCCAGCGGCGTATGCGCCCAATCCGCTCAATCTGATCTACACGCCGATCCAGCCTTGCAGGGCCTTCGGGTCGGCGCAGATCCTGATCAACCAGACCAAGAATTTCAAAATCAGCGGCCCCGGAAGCTTCGCGTCGCAAGGCGGGCCGAACGCCGGCTGCGGAATCCCGGCCTCCGCCAAAGCCGTGTCGATCTCGCTGTCGGCGCGATCGGCGAGCACGGGCAATCTGGCAGCGTTCGCACAGGGGACGCCGAGGCCGGGCGTGAATTCCGCGAGCTTCGTTGCGAACCAAACGCAGACCGTCGGCTCGATCGTGGCGCTCGGTTCGACAGGGCAAATCTCCATTAATGTCAGCAAAACCGCGACGCTCTACGGCGACGTCACCGGATATTACGAGCCGCAGATCGAGGCGTTGATAAACATTAACGGAGGCATCTATTCAGGGGGTCCAAGAGTTCTGTCGGCGACCCTCTTGAGCACAGGGTCGTATGCGGTGACGATCGACCGTGACGTCGCGTTCTGCGCCCCGCGCGCTCAGGCCTACACATATGGCTATGAAACGCACGCCTACGCGTTCAATGGCAACACGATCAATGTCTATGTCTTCAACCGTGAAGAAGGTACGACCGTCCTTAAGAACGACTATTTCTACCTGACGGTGACTTGCTGACGCCGACCGAACCAAACCCTGACGCGCAAAAAGCGCCCCGCCGGCCGGAGCCGAGCGGGGCGCTGTCGCTTGGATCCGGCGAACGTCTTCAGCTCATCCGAGGTCCACCGCGAACACCAGCGCCAGGCCCGCGATCCCGCCGCCGAGCGCGAGCAGAGACGCGACCGCCAGCCAATCGCGCGCAGGAACGCGCCCTGCCTCGATCCCCGGCGACGTCAGATGCATGGTCGCGCCGACCAGTTGAACCGATAGGATCGCGAGAAGCACAGGCGACTTCCGCATCTCGTCGGGGTAGTCGAGCCATTTTTGGGCCATGGCGAACACGCCGAGCGCGAAGGACCCCGCGAAGGAAATCCAGATGCCGAGCGACAGGTGCAGGCCCGGCTCGATCATGCGCGAGTGGATCGCCCCGACCACGGCGGGAAGCCACCGCAGCAGGATGCCGAACCACATCGTGAACAGCACGGCGCGCAGCAGGACGTAGA
>NZ_RYFI01000026.1:51591-59871 GCF_004103825.1 Hansschlegelia zhihuaiae | reverse complement strand
CCTTGAATCAGCACGCAGTCCACACCGCAAATCTATTGGGTACAGACCCTAGGATGCGTCGGCCGCCGCCTGCGCCGCGGCCGCGACGGTCGACATGGCCGGCCGGACGCTCTCGTCGACAGCGCCCCGCGCATAGAATCCGACCACAGCGTCGATCGTCTCGGCGACCTTCGGCGCCCTTGCGTCGGGCGGGAGCGCCACAAGGCGGTCCGCGAGGATCGACTGCTCGATCTGCTCGGCCTTGAGCTCGAGCGCCTTGACCCCGTCCCGCAAGGTCTCGGCGTCGCCCGCTCCCGCGCCCGCGACGCCGCCCTTCAGATCGCGCCGGAGCCGCCGCAGCGGCAGCACCGCCCTCTCCCTCCAAGGGGCGGCCGCCGCGTCGAGCGCCGCAATCTCGTCGGGGCCGACCACCCTGCCGAGGCGCGTCGCGGCGTAGATCGCGACCAGCAGGACGTTGACGTCGACGCCGCAGGCGTCCTGCAGGCTCAGGCAGGCGCCGGCGACGCCGGGCCTCGCATAGAAATCGAGCGCGAACCGCCAATGCGGCCCGTCGAGCTCCGCCTCCGCGCTCACTGCTCCGCCGGCGCGAAGGGCGGCCTCGCGGCGCGCGCGACGCCCGTCCAGCGCTTCGCGAGGCCGGCGTCGATGTCGAACAGGTCGAGCGCCCGGGCGACCGTGTGGTCGATCATCTCGGCGACGCTCTGCGGCCGCGCGTAGAAGGCCGGGACCGGCGGCATGACGATCGCGCCCATCTCCGTGACGGCCGCCATGCTGCGGATATGGCCGAGATGCAGCGGCGTCTCCCGCACCATCAGCACCAGCCGCCGTCGCTCCTTCAGCACGACGTCGGCGGCGCGCGTCAGCAGCGTCGAGGTCACCCCGGTCGCGATCTCGGAGAGGGTGCGGATCGAGCACGGCGCGACGATCATGCCGGCGGTGCGGAACGAGCCGCTGGCGATCGCGGCGCCGACATTGTCGATGTTGTGGAACCGGCTCGCGAGCGCCCGCACGTCGGCGAGGCTGCGGTCGGTCTCCTGCGCGAGCGTCACCTGCGCCGACCGGCTCATCACGAGATGCGTCTCGATCCCGAGGTCACGCAGGATTTCGAGCGTCCGCACGCCGAGCGCGGCCCCCGAGGCGCCGCTGATGCCGACGACGATCGGTCGGGAGGGCGCCCGCGTCATGTCGGGGCGCATTCGAAGCGCCGCTCCGGATAGCACCAGGGGCACGCCTCCTCCGCCGAGCGCCCGAGCGGGTCCCAGTCCGGCAGCGACTCCCAGACCGCCTCGCCGGAGGCCTGCGCGTCGGCCATGAGCTTGCCCACGTCCACCCCCGGGATGACGCCGTTCTCCATGCGGACGACGCCGTCGACGATCACGGTGTCGACATCGTCGCCGACGCCGCATTCGACGACGCTCTTCACGGCGTCGCGCACCGGACCGTAGCGCAGCGAGTTGCGGCCGCCCATGTCGATGATCACGATGTCGGCGAGCGCGCCGGCTTCGAGCCGGCCGAGGTCGTCGCGGCCGAGCGAGACCGCGCCGCCGAGCGTCGCGGCCTCGAAGGCCTCGCCCGCGGTCGCGGCCAGATAGCTGTGGCTCATGAGCTTCCCGAGATAGGAGGCGGTCCGCATGTTCATGATCATGTCGCGCGGATAGGTGTCCGATCCGATCGTGATGTTGACGCCGGCCTCACGATAGCGCTTCCAGCTGTCGAGCGTGCGGCCGCGACGCACGATGTTGATCGGACAGTGCGAGATCGACACCCCGGCCTCGCCCATCAGCCTCAGATCCTGAGGCTTGGCGTAGTTCATGTTCGGGTTGTCGGCGATGAAGTTGCCATGGCCGATGTTCAGCGTCGGCCGCAGCATGCCGATGCTGTCGAGCAGCTCGATCGGCGTCATCATGTGCTCGCGCACGATCTCGTGGAATTCAAGCACGCTGTAGGCGGCGTGGGTCGCCATCGGCAGCCTCGCGCGGTCCGCCTCCTCTCGGGTGCGGCGCAGCAGCTCGACGCTCGCGGTCTCGACTTCGCGCGGAACCAGGATGCCGCGGATGCGGCCCTCCGCGTCGCCGTCGTGCTGCGCGATCCAGTCGAGCGCGGTTTCGAGGCCGTCGAAGCCCAGCCGGTCGTCGCGGGTGCGCTTCAGCCGGCCGCGCTCGTCGCCCACCCACCGGCCGCAGTCGTAGCCCGGCGCGAGATAGGCGCGGGTCCCGAGCCGCGAGACCTCCTTGTGGAGCGCGTCCTGGACCTTCAGCTGGCTGCCGAACTCGACGAAGGTGGTGACGCCGTTGCGCAGCAGCTCCGCGACCGTGAAGGCGGCGTTGAGCTGGAACGCCGCCTCGGCGCCGGCGTCGCCATGCTTCAGATAGCGCGGGTCGCCCGAGACCGTCGCCCCCTCGCGCGGCACGCTGATCTCCAGGAAGGGCTGGCCGAAATACATCGGCCGGCCGGCGTCCGCGATCAGCCGGTGGGAGGCGCGGTGACCAGAATGCACATGGGTGTCGATGAAGCCCGGGCACACCAGACGGCCGCTTGCGTCGATCACGCGGTCGACGCTTCCCTCGAAGCCGGCGCCGACGAAGACGATCCGGTTTCCCTCATAGACCAGTTCGCCGTCGCGGATCAGGATGTGGCGGCCGTTCTCGTGGCCGACGAGCCAGCCGGCTTCGATCTTTGTGCGCATCGAGTAAGCGACCTCAGAGGGTTTGCACGGCGGCGCGGCGCGCCTGGCTCGACCGCCACAGCTGCCAGACGAGGATCGAGCCCGCGACCGCGGCGCCGAGAAGCTCGGTGGTCTCGTTGGGGGCGATCAGCATGACGCCGGCGACGAACAGCGCGACGCGGGCCGGCCGGCCGAGCGGACCGAAGAGATAGCCGCCGGAGGCCATGGCGGTCGCGACCACGCCGATGGTCGCCGTGCCGACCGTCCGGACGATGTTGAACGCGTCGCCCTGCAGCAGGATGCCCTGGTCGAACACGAAGGCGAACGGAATGATGAAGCCCGGCACGGCGATGGCGAAGGCGATCAGCCCCGTGTTCCAGAGCGACCCGCCGCTGATCCCGGCCGCCGCGTAGGCCGCGAGCGCGACCGGCGGGGTCACCATCGACAGCACCGCGAAGTAGAAGATGAAGAGATGCGCGGGCAGCGCCGGGACGCCGAGATTCTGCAGCGCCGGGCCGACCAGGATGGCGGCGACCAGATAGGCGGCCGCGGTCGGCATGCCCATGCCGAATATCAGGGTCAGCACCATCGCGCCGATCAGCGAGATCAGCAGCGAGCCTCCGGCGATCTCGAGGATCCAGCGTTCGAGATGCAGCGCCATTCCGGTGTGCACCAGGACGCCGACGATGATGCCGGCCACGGCGGACGGGATCGCGACCTCGGCCGCGCCGCGGGCGCCGGCCACGATCGCCTCGTAGATGTCCTTCGGTCCCATGCGGGTCGCCGACCGCGTCCAGCTGATGACGAGAATCGCCGCCAGGCTGATCGCGCCGACGCGCATCAGCGAATACTGGGCGGTGAGCAGGTAGATCATCAGCCCGAGCGGCAGCAGGACGTGCCAGCGCTCGCGAAAGCCCTTGAGCGCGGCCGCGACCGGAAGCTCGTTGTTGGGCCCGAAGCCGTGGCGGCGCGAATAGCTGTCGATCAGGACATAGAGCGACAGGTAGAAGAGCACGGCCGGCACGATCGCCGCATAGGCGACGCTGCCGTAAGTGACGCCCACGATGTCCGCGAGGATGAAGGCGGCCGCGCCCATCACGGGCGGGGCGAGCTGGCCGCCGGTCGACGCCGTCGCCTCGACCGCGCCGGCGAAATCCTTCGAGAAGCCGGTCCGCTTCATCAGCGGGATGGTGATGACGCCGTCGACCAGCACGTTCGCGACCGCGCTGCCTGAGACCGTGCCGAACAGGCCGGAGGAGACCACGGAGGCCTTGGCGGCCCCGCCCCAGGCGCGGCCCGTGACGCAATAAGCGAGGTCGACGAACAGATGCCCGGCGCCGCTGCGCTCGAGGAACGCGCCGACGATCACGAAGTAGAACACCATGTTGGCCGAGGCCGAGATCGGCGTGCCGAAGATGCCCTGCGAGGACAGCACCTGCAGGTCGACGAAGCGCATCAGCGACATGCCGCTGTGACCCATGGGTCCCGGCAGGTAGGGGCCGAGAAACACATAGGCGATGAAGGCGGCGGCGAGCCCCATCAGCACATTGCCGGCGACCCGGCGCGAGGCCTCGAGCAGCAGAGCGATCAGGACGAGGCCGAAGACATAGTCGGAGGCGAACACCTCGTCGACGCCCTCGATCCGTTCCGCGACCCGCGCGCCCTGGAAGTAGAAATAGACCGCGCAGGCGAGGGCGAGCAGGGCGCAGACGACGTCGGCGGGCGAAACCGGGTCGTCTGCGCCGCGCCGGGATCGCCAACCGAAGATCAGGAAGACGATCGCAGTCGTGGCTCCGACATGGACGCCGAGCAGCGAAATCTCGAACAGGTTCCGGCCGAGGGCGAGCGGCGCGAACTGCACCGCCGTCAGCGCGATCGCGATGAGGCCGACCGCAAGCTTTGCGTGACGCGCAGACAGCATCATGATCGCCTCCCCCGGCGGCCGAACCTGTCAGCCGCGCCTCAGTTCGTCAGCCCGGCTTCCTTGAAGTACTTCGCGGCGCCGGGATGCATCGGGCAGTTGCCGTTGAGGATCGGATCCGCGGCCTTCTTCGGATCGAAATCCGCGAGGCCGGCGTGGATCTGGGAGAGCTTCGCGGCGTTCTCGACGATCGTCTTGGCGAAGGCGTAGGCGACCTCGTCCGGGACGTCGGCGCTGACCAGGATGTTGGAGGCCGCGATCACGGTCGGAACGGGCTCGGTCTGGCCCTTGAAGGTGTTGGCCGGGACGACGGCCGCCGACCAGCCGTACTTGTCGACCATGCCCTTGATCACCTCGTCGGGCAGCGGAAGCATGATCGTGTCGTTGACGGTGACGATCTGGGTCGCGGCGGGATGGCCCTTGGTCACGACATGGGCCCAGCCGTCGGCCTGGCCGTCCTTGATCGACTCGGCGGCGCCGGAGCGTTCTGTCGCCTCGATCATGCCGCCCTTGGCCGCGACCGCGTCCTTGCTGGAGCCGAGCAGGCCGAGCACCTGGCGCACGCCCTGCTCGCCCGTCCCGCCGGCCTTGGTGGTCAGCAGGTGAAACTTGTTCTTGCCCTCCGCGATGTCCTTCCAGGACGTCACGCCCGAGCTCTTGGTGACGAAGGTCCCGAAATAATAGACGTCGAGGCCTCCGATCAGGCCGCGCACCTTGTCCTGCCTGGACTTGAAGGTCCCGAAACCGCCGCAGCCCTCAGCCGAAGTGACCGCGAACGAGATGCCGAGCTCGGCCTCGCCGTTCTGGATGAGCTTGATGTTGCCGACGCCGCCGGCGATCGGCAGCACGTCGATGCTGGACCCGACCGGCAGGTTCGGCCGCACCATGTCGGCGATGCCGGCCCCGTAATTGTACCAGGCGGAGCCGACGCCGACTGTCGCGAAGCGGAGCTTCACGGGCCCCTCCGCATGGGCTGCGAGGGCGGTCAGCGAAGCGATGGCGAGGCCTGCGCAGAATGAGGTCAGTCGGGTCATGCTGCTCTCCGATGCTCGCCAGGCGCGCCCGGCCGTGGGTGTTTCGCGGCGTTCGTCAGAGTGAGACGCCCGCAGCGGCGAGGATCGATCGGGCGCGGGCGCGCTCCTCGTCGGAGATGACGAGGCGCTCGGCGAAATCGCGGCCGGAGGGCCGCGTCGCGTCGACGCCCATCTTGGTCAGGGTGAAGTCGTTCGGGTCGGAGCTCGGGTCGAGGATCGCCCCCTTGGCGCCGGGGACGAAGAAGATGTCCTTCTCCGCCCTCACCCGCGTCGCGATCGCCCAGAACACATCGTTGATGTCGAAGACGTCGACGTCATCGTCCACGACGATCACGTACTTGGTGTAGAGCTCGGTGCCGAGCGTCGCCATGACGGCCATCTGCGGCTCGCCCTCGGCGGTCTTCTTCATCGCGACGATCGCGACAAACGCCCCGCAGGTCGAATGCGGCACGTGGACGGCCGTGACGTTCGGCAGGTTGCGCTTCAACGCGTTCAGGATCTCGCCTTCGCGCGTCACGCAGGAGATCAGGATGTGGTCCTTGGCCATGCCGGCCGTGACGCTGTGGAACATGGCGTCGCGCCGCATCCGGACGCGGTGCGCGACGAAGACGTTCTGCGTGCTGCGGTAGGAGGCGTAGCCCGTGAACTCGCCGAACGGTCCCTCGGGCTCGTGGACGCCCGCCAGGATCTCGCCCTCGATGACGATCTCAGCGCCGGCCGGCACCTCGAGGTCCGCGACGCCGCAGCGCGCCAGGCGGTAGGGTTCGCCGAAGAGACCGCCGATGATCTCGAATTTGCGCACCTGCGGCGGGTACGCATAGGTCATCGAGCCCATGTAATGGAGCGGGTGGATCCCGATCACGATCGCGGCCGGGAGCGACTGGCCGCGCGCCTCGGCCCGGCGGTGGAACTCCCACATGCGGCGCCGCGAGTGCAGCGAGACGCCGAGCCGATTCTTCCCCTTGAGCATCAGCCGGTGGAAGCCGGTGGTGTCGACGCCGGTCTCCGGGTCGCGGGCCGTGATCTGGCCGGCGGTGATGTAGGGCGCGGCGTCGACCGTGAACTGCAGCGGGATCGGCAGCTTCGTCAGGTCGACGTCGTCGCCCTCGAGCACGACCTCGTCCCAGGGCGCGCTCTCGACCGTCTCGCAGGGCAGATATTTCATCGCCCGTTCGCGGAACGCCGTCGGCAGGTCGGCGGGCGAGACGTCGAGGCAGGCCGCCAGCAGCTTGCGGTTGGCCGCGACGTTGGTGACGAGCGGCGTCGGCTTGCCGTCGATGTTCTCGAACACCACGACCGGGCTGCGGCCGGCCTTTTCGAGCTCGAACACCACGGCGGTCGGCGCGAAACGGGAGTCGACGCGGTCCGGGATCCGGACGATCTCGTCCGGGAACCGCGTCTCGACCATGCGGAGAAACCCCCGTAGGCCCTGCTTGTCCGCGCCGCCGACGTCCGGCATCGATCCCCGCCTCGCTGATGCTCGATCCCGATCCGGTCGCGACGCCAGGACGCCGCTGCCGTTGATCGTCAGTATGCTGACGAATTTCGAACGCTCAACGAGATTTTTGCGCCAATGGCTGCTCAGAGAATGCGCAGCACGGTCCGGCCCTGTCCGTTGTTGGACTCGACGAGCGTCGTCAGATCGCGCACGAACGCCTCCCGCTCTTCGGGTTCGAGCGGCGCGACGAGCCGGGCGTGGGCGCGATCCAGCGCGTCCTGCATGTCGCCCAACATTTGCTCGCCCGCCGGCGTGAGGAAGGCCCGGCGCAGCCGGCGGTCCTTGGGATCGGCCTCTCGGCAGATGAGGCCGCGCTTTTCGAGGCGCGACAGCACGTTCGAGGTGGTCGTCCGGTCGACGCCGATCTCCGCCGCGAGCGCGGCCTGGTCGAGGCCCGGCTGCGCGATCAGCACCTGCATGACGCTCGACTGGACCGGCGTGGTGCCGAAGGCCTCGCATTCCTTGAGGTAGATCGCGACGTAGATCTGGTGGAGCCGCCGCACCAGGAAGCCTGGTCGCGTGAAAAGTCCGATCGCCCGATCTTTCGTCATCGCCTGCACGCCACGCCCTCCCGACGACTTACGCGCCTCTCCCTTGAGGCTGAGCCTCGAATGCCAACTTCAGGAGCGTTCGCCAAGTTTGCAGGGTCCGGACGGCGCTGAATACCGATGAATGGCGGCGCCTTCGGAGCGGGACGATCGGCTGGAGACGGCTGCCGAAAATGCCGGAGCTTGAGCTGGATGGCATACATAAAGCTCTGTTTTTTCGTAATTTTCTTGACAGATTGCGACGGAACGCCGCTTGGCGAGAAAGGCGTTGAGCCTGTCTCGAAGCATTTGTAGGCTGCTCACAGGATCAATGTGGAAGGTCTCGATGGCGACGGGCGCGGTTCAGGAAATGACCGGCCGGACCGCGAAGGTCGCGATGCACGACTCCACCCTCAGGGGCAATCACGCCTATGACCTGATCCGGCGAGAGATTGTCTCCTGCCGCATCATGCCGGGCGCGCGGTTCACTGAGCCTGAGCTGATGGAGCGCTACGGGCTCGGCAAGTCGAGCCTGAGGATCGCCCTTCAGCGGCTGACCGAGGGCGGGCTCGTGAGCTCGATCCCGCGCCATGGCTACCGCGTCGCGCCGATCACCGTGAAGGACGTGGACGAGG
>NZ_RYFI01000026.1:48413-51508 GCF_004103825.1 Hansschlegelia zhihuaiae | reverse complement strand
GTCAACCGCGTCCAGCTGGAGCGGCTGGAACGCGCCTGCCGCGGCCAGATACCCGGGGACGCCGGCAACCAGCTCGACTTCTTCCTCGAGGCCAATCGCAGCTTCCACATGGCGATCGCCGCGGCCTCCGGGAACCAGCGGCTGTGCCGGACGCTGTCAGGCCTCCTGGACGAGATGACCCGGCTGGTCGCGCTCGGTTTCGGCGTCCAGCGCGTCCGCCCAAACATCGCGAACGACCACACCCAGATGATCGAGCGCCTCGTGGCCGGCGACGCAGAGGCGGCCGAAGAGGTCGCGCGCCGCCATGTCGAGACCTTCCGCGAGCAGACGATGGAGAAGGTCATGGAAAGCCTGAAGGAGGCCGCGGCCGTCGTGCCGCTGGGCGCGGCGTCGACCGGGCGGGAGCGCTGAGCACGTGGCGTCCGTCAAGTTGCAATGCGTTAGCAAATGGTTCGCCCGCCGCGACGGCGACAGTCTGCACGTGCTGCAGAACGTCGATCTCAACGTGCCGGAGAAATCGATCACCGCGATCGTGGGCGCCTCGGGCAGCGGCAAGTCCACCCTGCTCAACATCATCGCGGGGCTGGTACAGCCGGACCGCGGCTGCGTGTTCCTGAACGGGGTCAAGGCGAGCGATTTCAAGGACTGGGGGTCGATGACCTACATGTTCCAGGAGGACCGCCTGCTGCCCTGGCGCACCGCCGCCCGCAACGTCGCGTTCGGGCTGGAGGCGCAGGGCGTGAAGCGGGCCGAGCGCAAGGAGCGGGTCGCCGAGACGCTCGCGCTCGTCGGGCTCGACCAATTCGCCGACTCGTATCCGCACGAGCTTTCGGGCGGCATGCGGAGCCGGGTCGCGCTCGCCCGCAGCCTGGTGACGCGTCCGACCATGATGCTGATGGACGAGCCGTTCTCGAAGCTCGACCCCACGATCCGCTCGCAGATGCACACGGAGGTGCTGCGCATCGCGGAGCTCATGTCGATGACGATCGTGTTCGTGACCCACGACGTGGAAGAGGCAGTGGTGCTCGCGAAACAGATCGTGGTGCTCAATCCGCGCCCCGGCCGCGTGCGCGAGACGCGAACCGTCGACCTGTCCTATCCCCGCGACCCCGCCGCGCCCGAAGTGCACGAGCAGGCGCGGTCGCTGCGAGCGAGCCTGTAGGACAATGGCGGCAAACCCACCCAAGACGCTCGCGCAGGAAGTCGCCGGGATGCCGATCCGCCACACGGCGCGCGAACGGCGCTTCCGGGTCTTAGTCCTGCGCGTCGCGCTGCTCGCCGTGCTGCTCGCGATCTGGCAGATCGCCTCGCTCGGGGCGCCGGCCTTCGTCCTGCCGGGACCCGCGCGCGTCTATTCGGCCTGGTCGAGCCTCGTCGCGACCGACAGCTTCTGGACCGATTTCGGCATAACGTTCTGGCGGGTCTTCATGGGCTTCGTCATCGCGACCGTGGTCGGGGTGCCGCTCGGCCTTGTCCTCGGCGCAAGCGAGAAGCTCGGAGAGTTCTTCGAGCCGGTGCTCAG
Organism: Hansschlegelia zhihuaiae; assembly: GCF_004103825.1. Classification (GTDB taxonomy): domain Bacteria; phylum Pseudomonadota; class Alphaproteobacteria; order Rhizobiales; family Methylopilaceae; genus Methylopila; species Methylopila zhihuaiae. The sequence continues at coordinate 49,986 of NZ_RYFI01000026.1, read as the reverse complement.
CGTCATCAACACCGTGTCGTCCTCGATCTGGGCGATCTTCGCGCTGATCTGGTTCGGCCTCTCGGACTGGACCACGATCTTCGTGGTGTTCATGACCGCGATGCCGCTGATCCTGACCAATGTCTGGCAGGGCACGCGGACCGTGAACGCCGACTTCGTCGAGCTCGCGCAGACCTTCCGGATGTCGCGCGCGCAGGTGCTGACCAAGATCTACCTGCCGACCATCCTGCCGCCCTTCTTCTCGGCCGCGCGGCTCGCTTTCGGCTTCGGCGCCCGCGTGAGCCTTGTGGCCGAGACGCTCGGCGCGTCGAGCGGCATCGGCTACCGGCTCCGACAGGCCGCGGACCTCGTGCAGACCGACCAGGTGTTCGCCTGGACCCTCACGCTCGTCGCGCTGATGATCGCGCTCGAAGCCCTCGTCCTGAAGCCGCTCGAACAGCGCCTCTTCGCCTGGAAGAAGCGCCCGGGCGCGCAGTGACCTTCGCCCCCCGCCAAGACCCTGAACCGCAACCTCGGAGCATCCGCATGAAACGCATCGCAGTCGCCGCCGCCGCGTTCGCGGTCGCACTTGGAACGAGCCTCGCCTCGGCGGGCTCCGCGCATGCCGAGAAGGTCCGCATCGGCTACTGGAGCTCGGGCGTCAGCCTCGGCTTCGGCGCGGTGCTGGAGTCCGGCAAGTTCATGGAGAAGGAAGGGCTCGAGGTCGAATATGTGAAGTTCCCGGACGTCAACGCGCCTACCAAGGCGATGGCGGCCGGCGGCATCGACTTCGCGATTGGCGCGGCCGCGGGCGGCTCGTTGAGCGTCGCGGCCGACGGCCTGCCAATGTCGATCATGCTCGCGACCCAGGTCGCCGAGCTCGACTTCGTGGTGCCCGAGGACAGCCCGATCAAGTCGATCCAGGACCTTAAGGGCAAGAAGATCGGGACCTCGCCCGCGGGCAGCGCGACCGCGGCGATCACCGCCGCGATCCTCGAGAAGAACTACGGCATGAAGGCCGGCGACTACACCAGCGTGCCGGGCAACGACCCGCGCCTCGCGCAGTTCCTCGCCCAGAAGGACATCGACGCCGCGGCGCTGCGCACCGTCACCCAGGCGCTCGTCAAGGACATGAAGCTCAGGAAGCTAGCCTCCTTCCGCGACGAGTGGAAGAAGATCACCAAGCAGGACGCGCCGCCAGTGCTGGGCGTCGGCCTCGTGCGCAACGAGTGGCTGAAAGCGAACCCGCAAGGCGCGGCCAAGGTCGTGGCCGGCATGCGCAAGGCCTATGAGTTCGGCAAGGCCGACAAGGCCGCGGTCGCCAAGGCGCTGATGGCCGCGGCCAACATGAGCGAAGAGGACGCCAAGAACTACGCGGCGCTCTGGGACGGTATTTACACGGTCTCGATGGAGCCGTCGGACGTCGCGTCGCTCAAGACCGAGTTCGAGGTCTTCAAGTCGGTCGGCGCCGTGAAGGGAACGCTGCCCGAAAGCGCGCTCGTGACCGCGCCCTACGAGGCTTCGAAGTCGATGAAGTGACGCGACGCGCCTTCACCTCTTCCCCGCGGGGAGAGGTCGCGAGGCGAAGCCGAAA
>NZ_RYFI01000026.1:16967-48328 GCF_004103825.1 Hansschlegelia zhihuaiae | reverse complement strand
CCTCCCCCCGCCGGGGAGAGGCGAAGAACTGAGCCCCATCCCAACGACAAGCGCACAAGCGCCGCAAGCAAAGAAAGCGTCTCCCCATGCCAGCGACTATGAAGGCCCTGCTGCTGAAGCAGCACGGCGACGTCTCCGACCTGACCGTCGTGGACGACTACCCCGTCCCGACCGCCGACGCCGGCCATGTGGTGATCCGCGTCGGCGCCTCGTCGTTCAACTATCACGACGTCTTCACCGTGAAGGGCATGCCCGGCATCAAGGTGCCGCTGCCGGTGATCATCGGCCTCGACATGGCGGGCGAGATCACCGAGGTCGGCGAGGGCGTGACCGGCTGGAAGATCGGCGACCGGGTGCTGGTCAACCCGCTCAACAAGTCCAAGGGCCTGATGGGCGAGATGCTGGACGGCGGAATGGCGCAGTATTGCCGGGTCTCCGCCGACCAGCTGATCGCGATGCCCGACAAGGTGAGCTTCGAGGACGCGGCCTCGCTGCCGGTCGCCTACGGCACCGCGCACCGGATGCTCGTGACCCACAAGACCGTCAAGGCGGGCGACAAGGTGCTGGTGCTCGGCGCCTCGGGCGGCGTCGGCACCGGCTGCGTGATGCTGCTGAAGCAGATGGGCTGCGAGGTCGTCGCCTGCGCTGGCGGGCAGGACAAGCTCGACCGGCTGAAGGAGCTCGGCGCCGACCATGTCGTGAACTATCGCGAGACCGACTTCTCGAAATGGGCGATCCAGCGCTACGGCAAGCCGCAGCGGCGCTCCTATGAGGGCGGCGTCGACGTCGTCATCAACTTCACGGGCGGCGACACCTGGGCGCCGTCGCTGAAATGCGTGAAGCGCGGCGGCGCGATCCTGACGTGCGGCGCGACCGCGGGTCACGATCCGAAGGAGGACCTGCGCTACATCTGGAGCTTCGAGCTGAAGATCATCGGCTCGAACAGTTTCTACGACGACGACCTCGCGGCCCTGATGGACATGATCCAGGAGGGGACGCTGAAGCCCGTGGTCGACAAAGTCCTGCCGCTCGAGGAGGCGTCCGAGGGCCTGAGAATGATCCGTGACCGCGAAGTCATGGGCAAGATCGTGGTGACGCCATGAGCGAGGCTGTCGCGATCACCGCGGCCGAGGTCGAGGAGAAGCTGCTCCGCGGGCCGTTCCACCAGTGGCTCGGCCTCAAGGTCGTATCCGTCGGCGACGGCGAGATCGAGCTCAAGGCGACCTGGCGACCCGAATGGGTCGTCAACGCCGAGCGCGGCTACGTGCATGGCGGCATCCTCGCGACCCTGATCGACCTGACGGCCGACTGGGCGCTGGTCTCCAAGACCGGCCGCGGGGTGCCGACCGTCGATCTCCGCGTCGACTATCACCGCGCCGCCATGCAGGGCGACCTGACCGCGAAGGGCAAGGTCGTGAAGTTCGGCGGCACGCTGTCGGTCGCAGAGGCCCAGATCCTCGACCAGGACGGCAAGCTGCTGGCGAGCGGCCGCGGCGTCTACATGACGGCGACGCCGAAGTGACCGACACGGCCGGGCTCGACCATGTGGTCGTTAACGTGATGCGCGGCATGGAGCCGGCCGCCGCGATTTTCGCGGCGCTCGGCTTCACGCTGACGCCGCTCGGCCGCCACTCGCTCGGCTCGATCAACCATCTGATGATGGCGCCGGGCGCCTATCTCGAACTCGTCGGCGTGCCGGAGACCGGAAAGCAGCGCCAGGAGGTGCTCGACAGTCCGACTGGGCTGAGCGGCCTCGTGTTCAAGGCCGACGACGCCGACGCGACCTTCGCGCGGCTGGAGGCAGCCGTTCTGAAGCCCTCTCCGCCGGTCGCCTTCTCCCGCCCTGTCGAGATCGAGGGCGAGACGCTGGAGGCGCGATTCCGGACGGTCCGCGTGGCCGTCGAACTCTTCCCGGCCGGCCGCGTCTATTTCTGCGAGCACCTGACGCCCGAACTGGTCTGGCGCACCGAATGGCTCTCCCATCCAAACGGCTTCGTCGGGATGGACCGCATCGAAGTCATGTCCACGGCTCCGGCCGCCGACGCCGCCCGCTATGCTGCGGCTGCCGGCTCGACGCCCGAGAGCACCACGGCCGGCTGGTCGGTCGGGCTCGACGATTTCTCGATCGACGTCGTCGCGGGAGGCGGTCCGCGCTTCAGGACGCTCGGGCTGCGTTTCGACGGCCTCGACACCGTGCGGGACAAGGCCGCGGGCGTCTCCGACGCGCTCTGGGACGAGTCCGGAGAAGGCCTCGCGACGCTGATCATCCCTTCCCTCGAACTGCGCATGGAATGCCGGAGCATCCGATGACGGAGGTCCAGAATCTCGGCGACGTTGTGAGCCGGCAGGGCGATCCTGCGACGCCCATAATCATCGGCGTCGGCTTCGACGGCTCCGAGACCGTCCTCTCGCGCGCCGAGCTCGACGCAATGGCCGACGCTGTCGCGCGCGGCCTGCTGAAGCGCGGCCTGACGCGGGGCGACCGGGTCGCGATCCTTTCCGCCAACCGCCCCGAATATGTCGCCGTGACGCTCGGCGCGATGCGCGCGGGGATCGTGCCGGCGCCGGTGAACTTCAAGTTCCCAAGGCCGACCATCGCCCAGGTGATCGCGGACAGCGGCGCCAAGGTCGTGTTCTGCGACGCCGAGCGTCGCGCGCAATCGCCCGACGGGGTCGAGACCGTCGAGTTCGACGGCCCAGACTTCGCTGCCTGGCTCGATCCGGGGGCGTTCGAGCCAATCGTCCCGCGCGCCGACGAACCGGCGCTGACGCTCTACACGTCAGGCTCGACCGGCCGCCCAAAGGGCGTTCTGCTCAGCCACGCCTCGCACATCTGGGTGGCCCGCACCCGGATGGCCGACGACGACCTTTCGGGTCAGCGCATGCTGGTCGCGGCGCCGCTCTATCATATGAACGCGCTCGCCAACGTCCTGCTGGCCTGCGGGAGCGGCGCGACCGTCGTCCTGCTGCCGCAGTTCAAGGCGACGGCCTTCATCGAGGCGATCGGCCGCCATCGCGTCACTTGGGCGACGGCGGTGCCGCCGATGATCGCCATGATGCTGCGCGAGAAGGAGGCGCTCGCCCGCGCCGACCTGTCGAGCGTGCGTGTGGTGCGGATGGGCTCGGCGCCCGTCAACGACACGCTGGCGGCGCGCATCCGCGACCTGCTGCCGAACGCCCGCATCATCAATGTCTACGGCACGACCGAAGGCGGCCCGGTGGTGTTCTCCGACAAGGGCGGCGCGCCGACCGGCTCGGTCGGCAAGGCTCACCCGCAAGTCGAGGCCCGCCTCGTCGGCGACGGCGCTCCGGAGACCGGCGTCCTGCAGATGAAGAGCCCGGCGATCATGCTCGGCTATCACAATCGGCCCGACGTCCTCTCGCCGATCACCGAGGACGGGTTCTACGACACCGGCGACGTGTTCCGTCGCGACGCGGACGGGTTCTTCTATTTCCTCGGACGCGTCGACGACATGTTCGTCTCGGGTGGCGAGAACATCTATCCGGGAGAGGTCGAGGCGGTGCTCGAGACCCATCCGGACGTGCTGCAGGCGAGCGTCGTGCCGGTCGACGACGAGATCAAGGGCCAGAAGCCCGTCGCCTTCATCGTTCGAAAGCCCGGCTCGACCGTGGACGAGCAGGCCATCAAGGCCTTCGCTCTCGAGCACGCGCCGGCCTACCAGCACCCGCGGCGCGTCTGGTTCCTGGACCAGATGCTGCTCGCCTCGACCAACAAGATCGACCGGGCGGCGCTTCGCGCGCGGGCCGAAGCGGAGCTCAAGAGCCGATGAGCGCCGCTGTTCTTGATCGCGAGCCGGTCCACGCGTCCAACGCTCAATCCCGCGCCTGGGTGGCGCGGGCGATCTCGCGCATCGAGGCCGACGTCAACCGCTCTGCCGACACCCATCTGATCCGGCTCGAACTGCCGCGCGCGCCGGGCGTCAGCCTCTATCTCAAGGACGAGTCGAGCCACCCGACCGGCAGCCTCAAGCATCGTCTGGCCCGTTCGCTGTTCCTCTACGCGCTCTGCAACGGCTGGATCGGCCCCGACACTACGATCGTGGAGTCGTCGAGCGGCTCCACCGCTATCTCGGAGGCCTATTTCGCGCGGCTGCTCGGCCTGCGCTTCATTGCCGTAATGCCGCGCTCTACGGCGCGCGAGAAGATCGCCGCCATCGCGTTCCATGGCGGCGAGCCGCATCTCGTGGACCGCGGCGACGTCTCGGGCGAGGCCGAACGGCTGGCGCGCGAAATCGGCGGCCACTTCATGGACCAGTTCACCTACGCCGAACGGGCGACCGACTGGCGGGGCAACAACAACATCGCCGAGTCGATCTTCGCGCAGCTCGCCATGGAGGAGCACCCGACACCCGAATGGGTGGTGTGCGGCGCCGGCACCGGCGGCACCTCGGCGACGATCGGGCGCTACGTCCGCTACCGGAAGTTCCCGACCTCGCTCTGCGTGGCGGACCCCGAAAGCTCGGTCTTCCATCGGCACTACGCCGAGCGTTCGGTGCATCGCGTCGAGTGCTGCGACAGCGTAATCGAGGGCATCGGGCGGGCGCGGGTCGAGCCCTCCTTCGTGCCCGAACTCGTCGACCGAATGATCGCCGTGCCGGACGCCGCCTCGATCGCGGCCGCGCGGATGACGAGCGCGCTGCTCGGCCGCCCCTGCGGCGGCTCGACGGGCACCAATGTCTGGGCCTGCCTGCAACTGATCGAGGAGATGAGGGAGGCGGGCCGCGAAGGCTCGATCGTCACCCTGCTCTGCGACTCCGGGGAGCGGTATCGCTCTACGATCTTCAACGACGCATGGCTCGTCGAACGCGGCATCGACCTCGCTGATCCCCTGGCGAGGCTCGAGGCCGTGTTCGGCGAGGCCTGAAAGGGCCGAACCAATGACCCGCAGCTTCGACTGGACGGCCGGCTATCCGTCACGCCGCATGCCCGCATTTGGGCGCAACGTGGTGTCGACCTCGCATCCGCTCGGCGCGCAGGCCGGCCTCAGGATGATCCAGCAAGGCGGCAACGCCGTCGACGCCGCGATCGCGGCGGCCGCCGTGATGGCGCTGGTCGAGCCCTGCTCGAACGGCCTCGGCTCCGACGCCTACTGCATCCTCTGGGACGGCGAGCGGCTGCACGGCCTCAACGCCTCGGGCGGCGCGCCCGCGTCCTGGACGCCGGACTATTTTTCCAAGCGCTATGGCGAGGGCCAGGCGCGGCCGCCGGCGCGCGGCTGGGACTCCGTCACCGTTCCGGGGGCGATCGGCGCGTGGGTCGCGCTGAGCGAGCGCTTCGGCAGGCTGCCCTTCGCCGATCTGCTCGAGCCTGCGATCGAGATCGCCGAGCGCGGCTATCTCGCGCCGACCGTCGTGCAGGGCAAATGGGCTGCGGCCGCCAAGGTCGCGGATCTCGTCCGGCAGCCGGGCTTCGCCGAGATGTTCCTGCCGAGGGGACGCGCGCCGGAGGTCGGCGAGCTCGTGAGGCTTCCGGGCGCGGCGCGACTGCTGCGCGCGGTCGGCGAGACCATGGGCGAAGCTCTCTATGGCGGCGAGATCGCCGAGGCGATCGAGCGGCGCGCCCGCGCCGACGGCGGGTCGATGACCGCGGCCGACCTCGCCGGCTTCAGGGCCGAATGGGTCGAGCCGATCGAGAAGAACTATCGCGGCTACACGGTCCACGAGATCCCGCCGAACGGCCAGGGCATCGCCGCGCTGATGGCGCTCGGCATACTGGAGCGCTTCGACCTGGCGGGTCTCGCGGTCGACGGCGCCGACGCCGCGCATATCCAGATCGAGGCGATGAAGCTCGCCTTCGCCGACACATACGCTCATGTCGCGGACATCGCCCACATGAAGGTTACGCCGGCCCAGCTTCTCGACGACGCGCATCTCGCAGGAGCCGCCGAGCTGATCGACCCTCGCCGGGCCCAGGTCTTCGCGGCCCGCAACCCCGTGAAGGGCGGCACCATTTACCTGACCGCCGCCGACGAGCGCGGCATGATGGTGAGCTTCATCCAGTCGAACTTCATGGGCTTCGGCTCGGGCGTCTGCCTGCCCGAATGGGGGCTGTCGCTGCAGAACCGCGGCTACGGTTTCCACCTCGACCCCGCGAGCCCGAACGTGGTCGCGCCCGGCAAGCGGCCGTTCCAGACCATCATCCCGGGCTTCCTGACGAAGGACGGCCGCCCGGTCATGAGCTTCGGCGTGATGGGCGGCAACATGCAGCCGCAGGGGCATGTGCAGACGCTGGTGCGCATGCTGGATTTCGGCCAGAATCCGCAAGGAGCATGCGACGCCCCGCGCTGGCGCTTCGACGCCGGCCTCGACATCAATGTCGAGGCCACGATGGCGCGCCCGACGGTCGACGGCCTCGTGGCGCGCGGCCACAAGCTCAGCGTGATCGACGACAGCTACCAGGATTTCGGCGCCGGCCAGTTCATCTGGCTGATGGGCGACCCGTCGGTCGAGGGCTACGCCGCCGCAAGCGATCCGCGCCGCGACGGCTACGCGGCGGTCTGCTGACTGGCCGCGGCCTCAGTAGTTCGCCGCCTCCTCGGGCGAATGGCCGCGGCGGTAGACGAGCATGGTGCGCTCGAAGCTCATCACCTCGACGCCGTCCTGATTCAGGCCGCGGGTCGCGACTGTGACGACGCCCTGATGAGGCCGGCTCTTGGACTCGCGCTTCGAGAGCACCGTGCTCTCGGCGTAGAGCGTGTCGCCGGCGAACACCGGCGCGGTCGCCCGCACCTTGTCCCAGCCGAGATTGGCCACGACCTTGGCCGAGACGGTCCGCACGCTCATGCCGGTGAGCAGCGAGAGCGTCAGCGTCGAGTCGACCAGCAGCTTCTTCCACTCCGTCTTGTCGGCGTAGGCCGCGTCGAAATGGACCTGCTGGGTGTTCATCGTCAGCAGGGTGAACCAGACATTGTCGACGTCGAGCACGGTGCGGCCGGGCCGGTGCTCATAGACGTCGCCCGGCTCGAAATCCTCCCAGTAGAGCCCGGCGACCTCGCGGAAGCGGCGGTCTCCGACCTGTCGGTAGGCGGGCGGAAGCTCGGACATGAGGCGTGCTCCTATTCGGCCGCGAGCGCCGCGACTTCGGCGCGGATCGCCTCGGTGTGCTCGCCGAGCCTCGGGGGCCGGCGGCACTCGCGCGCGCCTGTCAGCGGCGAGGTCGGCAGGTCGAAGGCGTCCGTCTCGCCGGGATCCGCGGTCATCCGGGTGAGCGCCGGGTGGCGGGCCATGTCGGCGACGTCCGAGACCTTCGCCCAGGCGAGCTGGTGCGCTTCGAGCTTGGCGATCATCTCGGCGCGGGTCGCGCGACCAAAGACCTCGTCGATCAGGACGATCAGCGCCTCGCGGTTCTCGACGCGCGCGGGGTTGTCGACGAAGCGCGGGTCGATCGCGAGGTCCGGCCGCTCCATCACGTGCTCGCAGAACCGGACCCATTCGGGCGGGCTCTGGACGACGATGACCACGCCGCCGTCGCTGCACCGGGCGACGTGGTAGGGGAAGATCGAGGCGTGGCTGAGCCCGGTCCGCGGGGTGATGCGGCCGGCATGCTCGTAGTGCAGGAACGGCACGGCCATCCACTCGGCCATCGAGTCGAACATCGCGATCTCGATCGCCTGTCCGCGGCCGGTGCGCTCGCGCTCGTAAAGCGCTTGGCAGATGGCGGCGTGCGCGTTCATGCCGGTGCCGATGTCGGCGATCGAGACGCCGACCTTGACCGCCTCTTCGGGCGTGCCGGTGACGCTGCAGATCCCGCTCTCGGCCTGCACCAGCATGTCGTAGGCGCGCATGGAATGCGCCGGCGTCGACTGGCGATAGCCCACGATGTCGACCGCGATCAGCCGCTTATGCCTCGCCAGCAAGTCCTCGGCCCCGAGCCCGAGCCGCACGCTGGCGCCGGGCGCGAGGTTCTGGACGAACACGTCGGCCTTCGCGACGAGCGCATGCGCGACGGCGAGGTCGGCTTCGGCTTTAAGATCGAGCGCCGCGCTCTCCTTGCCGCGGTTCAGCCACGCGAAATAGGCGCTGAGCCCCTTAACGGTGCGGTCGTAGTGCCGGGCGGTGTCGCCGTCGGGCCTCTCGAGCTTGACCACGCGCGCGCCGGCGTCGGCGAGCCGCATGGTGCACATCGGCGCGGCGACCGCCTGTTCGAGCGCGACGACGAGGAGACCTTCGAGCGGTCGGGCTGAGGGTTCGGCCGTTCGGGACATGGCGACCTCGTTAGACCATGGCGTCGTCGCGGGAAAACACCCGGCTATTCGTCGGGTCGCCGGTCCGCCCATCTCGCCGCGGCGGACGGCCTCGCGATCCCCATCGCCTTGATGCGCGAGGCGAGCGTGGTGGGCCTCAAGCCCAGCCGTTCGGCCGCGCCGCCCGGTCCCGAGACCCGGCCGCCGCTGGCCTCCAGCGCGGCGACGACGGCCTCCCGGTCGCGCGCGCGGCGTTCGTCCTCCGAAAGGATCGCCGACAGCGCCGCCGACGATCGCGGCGCGGCGGGGGCGGGCGGCGCGCCGTCCGGCAGGTCGACGCGCAGCCGCCCGTCGCGCGCGAGGATCACAGCGCGCTCGATGACGTTTTCGAGCTCGCGCACATTGCCGGGCCAGCCATAGGCGATGAGCCGGCGCATGTCCCGCTCGCTCAGCGTGAGCGGCGTCGCGCCATGCGCCCGGCCCGGGCGCTCCAGCAAATGAAAGACCAGCAGCGGGATGTCCTCCGGCCGCTCGCGCAGCGGCGCGGAGTGGATCGGGAACACATTCAGCCGGAAGAACAGGTCGCGCCGGAAGGTCCCTCGGCGCACCTCCGCCTCGAGATCGCGGTTGGTCGCGGCGATGACGCGCACGTCGACCGCACGCGTGCGCTCCTCGCCGACGCGTTCGATCTGGCCCTCCTGCAGCACGCGCAGGAGCTTGCCCTGCTGTTCGAGCGGGATTTCGCCGACCTCGTCCAGGAACAGCGTGCCGCCATGGGCGAGCTCGAAGCGGCCGACGCGGTCGCGCAGCGCGCCCGTGAACGCCCCCTTGGCGTGGCCGAAGAACTCGCTCTCGAACAGCTCGCGCGGGATCGCCGCGCAGTTGACCCGGATCATCGGGCGCTCGCGCCGCCCGCTCGCCTCGTGGATCGCACGGGCGATCAGCTCCTTGCCCGTGCCGCTCTCGCCAGTGATCAGCACGGTGGCGTCGGTCGGCGCGACGAGCTCGACCTGGCGCAACGTGGTCTCGATCGCCGCGCTCTTGCCGATGATGCCGCGGTGGCGGCCCTCCTGCCGGATCTCCTCCTTGAGGTAGGCGTTTTCGAGTTCGAGCCGCTCGCGCAGCGCCCCGACCTCGGCGAGCGCCGCCTTCAGCTTCTCATCGGCCTCGCGGCGCTGGCCGATGTCGCGGAACACCACCACCGCGCCCACCACGACGCCGCGGTCGCGGATCGGCGTCGAGGTGTATTCGACCCAGAGCGGCGCGCCGTCCTTCCGCCAGAACACCTCGTCGGTGACGTGGTGGACGGCGCCGTCCCGGAAGGCGGCGTAGATCGGGCAGTCGTCGTTCTCGTAATGCGAGCCGTCGGGGTGATGGTGGTGGACGGTCGAATGCATGTTGCGGCCGACGAGTTCCTCCGCGCTCCAGCCCAGCATGCGTTCGGCGGCCGGGTTCACGAAGGTGGTGGTCCCCTCGGCGTTGACGCCGTAGACGCCCTCGCCCGCGGCCCTGAGGATCAGCTGGTTCTCGCGCTCGACATTGCGGAAGAAGCGTTCGACCTTCCGCCATTCGGCGATGCCGTCGCGGATGTAGAGCTCGGCCTCGGAGCTCGTGTCGCGACGCCGTCGCTCGTCGAGGTCGATCAGGGTAACGGCCATCAGGACGCGCCCGTCATGCTCCAGCCGCGCGCCCGCATATTCGAGGCGCAGCGGCTTCTCGTCGGGTCGGTTCGGCGCGAGGGAGCGGGTCCAGTGGCGACCGAGCGTCAGCACCGCGTCGGTGAAGACGACGAGCGCAGCCCCCTGCCCCGGATGCAGCTCGAACACCGACGAGCCCGCCAGAGCCTCGCGTATCCGGCCCAGGAGCCGGCACGCCGCGGGGTTCGTCTCGACGATCGTCCCGCTGATCGGATCGACCACGATGGCGGCGTCGGCAGCCGAGAAGGCCTGGGCGGCAACCAGCAGGGTTCCTGACGACATTTCGTCACTATCTCACGAAATATCGTGAATGACGAGATATCGTCATCGATCCCGATTGAGTGAAAGGCCGAGGAACGGAGCGTCCGACCGGTTGGCACAGCGTTCGCAAGGCGAGCGGCGTCGCCACCGGAGCCGCCGCCGATGACCGCTTTCAAAGACCCCTTCGACGCCCGTCATCGCCTGACGCCGGGCTGCTCCTGCGGACGCCATGCGAGCGAGGCCGAGCATGCGGCCGATCCGGCGACGTCGGACGGGCGCGCGCAGCGCATGGTCGAGGGCGCGGTGATGCGGGCGCTGTTTCCGGAGGACGCCACCCGCCGCGCCTTCCTCGGCGCCGTCGGCGCCGGAACCGCGATCGCGGCCGTCAACGCGCTGTTCCCGCTCGCGACCGCCACGGAAGTCTTCGCTCAGGGGATGCCGATCGAGAAGAAAGACCTCAAGGTCGGGTTCATCCCGATCACCTGCGCGACCCCGATCATCATGGCCAAGCCCATGGGCTTCTATGAGAAGCAGGGGCTGAACGTCGACGTGGTGAAGACCGCCGGCTGGGCGGTGATCCGCGACAAGGCGATCAACAAGGAATACGACGCCGCCCACATGCTCTCGCCCATGCCGCTCGCGATCTCGATCGGCGCAGGATCGAACCCGATCCCCTGGACGATGCCGGCGGTCGAGAACATCAACGGCCAGGCCATCACCCTCGCGGTCAAGCACAAGGACAGGCGCGACCCGAAGGACTGGAAGGGCATGAAGTTCGCCGTGCCCTTCGACTACTCGATGCACAACTACCTGCTGCGCTACTATCTCGCGGAGGCCGGCGTCGACCCGGACAAGGACGTGCAGATCCGCGCCGTGCCGCCGCCCGAGATGGTCGCGAACCTGCGCGCCGACAACATCGACGGCTTCCTCGCGCCAGATCCCGTGAACCAGCGCGCCGTCTATGACGGAGTGGGCTTCATCCACATTCTGTCGAAGGAGATCTGGAACGGCCATCCCTGCTGCGCATTCTCGGCCTCGAAGCAGTTCGTGACCGAGATGCCCGGCGCCTACCAGGCGTTGCTCAAGGCCATCATCGAGGCCACCGCCTTCGCGCAGAAGCCCGAGAACCGCAAGCAGATCGCCGAGGCCATCGCGCCGACCAACTATCTCAACCAGCCCCAGACCGTGGTGGAGCAGGTGCTGACCGGCACCTTCGCGGACGGCCTTGGCAAGGTGATGAAGGACCCGAACCGCATCGCGTTCGACCCGTTCCCCTATGAAAGCTTCGCGGTCTGGATCCTCACCCAGATGAAGCGCTGGGGGCAGATCAAGGGCGAGGTCGACTACGCCAAGGTGGCCAAGGACGTGTTCCTGGCGACCGACGCTGCCAAACTGATGGCCGAGGCGGGGCTGACGCCGCCGACTTCGACGACCAAGACCTTCTCGGTGATGGGCAAGCCCTTCGATCCCGCGAAGCCGGCGGAATACGTCGAGTCCTTCGCGATCAAGCGGGCCTGATCATGGAGCGGTCGCTCTCCCTACGCGCAGCGATCCTGTCGCTCGCGATCCTCGCAGGGCTGATCGGCGCCTGGCATTTCGCCACGCTGCCCACGACGGGGGCGGCCGGCGACGTCGATCCGGAATACGCCGCGCTGGTCTCGGGCTCCGCGGCCGAAGGGCAGAAGAGCGCCTTCCCGACGCCGGCCGACGTCGGGGCGACGCTCTGGAAACACCTCAAGGACCCGTTCTACGTCCGCGGGGCGAACGACCAGGGCGTCGGCATCCAGCTCGCCTATTCGCTCGGCCGCGTGCTCGTCGGCTACGGGCTGGCGGCGCTGGTCGCGATCCCGCTCGGCTTTCTGATCGGCATGTCGCCGCTGGTCTACCGGGCGCTCGACCCGTTCATTCAGATCCTCAAGCCAATCTCGCCTTTGGCCTGGATGCCGCTCGCGCTCTACACGATCAAGGATTCGGGCATATCGGCGGTGTTCGTGATCTTCATCTGCTCGCTCTGGCCGATGCTGATCAACACGGCGTTCGGGGTCGCGAGCGTGCGAAAGGAGTGGCTGAACGTCGCCGCGACGCTCGAGGTCGGACCGCTGCGCAAGGCGTTCCGGGTGATCCTGCCCGCCGCCGCCCCGACCATCATGACCGGCATGCGGATCTCGATCGGCATCGCCTGGCTGGTCATCGTGGCCGCCGAGATGCTCGTTGGCGGGACCGGCATCGGCTACTTCGTCTGGAACGAGTGGAACAACCTCTCGATCGGCAACATCCTGACCGCGATCCTGCTGATCGGGCTGGTCGGCATGATCCTCGACGTCGCGCTCGCCCGCACGGCGCGCCTCGTGGCCTACCGGGAGTGACGGCGATGACCAGTCGGCTGATCTCGCACGCCGTCGTCGTCCTCGGGCTTGACCCGAGGACCCATCGACCGCGGACGCGGTCGGGATGGATGCCCGGGTCAAGCCCGGGCATGACGAGGGCCCGCTCATGACCAAACCCCTCATCTCCATCGAAGCGCTCGCCCGGCGCTATCCGAAGCATGGCGGCGGCGAGACCACCGTGTTCCAGGACGTCTGGCTGCCGATCCGGAAGGGCGAGTTCGTCTGCCTGATCGGCCATTCGGGCTGCGGCAAGACCACGATCCTCAATGTGCTGGCGGGGCTCGACCAGCCATCGGCCGGGGTCGTGATCGTCGACGGACGGGAGATCTCCGGCCCGAGCCTCGACCGCGCCGTGATCTTCCAGGGCCATTCGCTGCTGCCTTGGATGACCGTGATGCAGAACGTCGCCTTCGCGGTCACCTCGCGCCGGCCGGACTGGCGCAAGGACAAGGTGCGCGCGCACTGCCAGAAATATATCGACGTCGTGCATCTCACGGGCTCCGAGCACAAGAAGCCCGCAGAGCTCTCGGGCGGCATGAAGCAGCGCGTCGGCATCGCCCGCGCGCTCGCGATCGAGCCCAAGATGCTGTTGATGGACGAGCCGTTCTCGGCGCTCGACGCGCTGACGCGAGGGAGCCTGCAGGACGAGGTGCGCCGCATCTGCACCGCGACCGAGCAGACCGTCTTCATGATCACCCACGACATCGACGAGGCGATGCTGCTCGCCGACCGGATCGTGCTGATGACCAACGGCCCGGAGGCCAAGATCGCAGAGATCGTGGAGAACACGCTGCCGAAGGATCGTCAGAGGACCGACATCCACAAGCACGCCAATTACTACGCACTCAGGAACCACCTGCTCGACTTCCTGGTCACCCGCTCGAAGACCTTCGCGTCCGAGATCGGGGCCAAGGGCTACGACCCGAGACATCCGCCGGTCGTGCGCCCGGGCGCCAAGCCGACAGCCGTCGAAACCGAGCCGCCCAAAGCCGCCTCGGCCTGAAAAGAATCTGCGCCGCCAAAGAGGAGATCTGCGCCATGGACCGCGCCGAAGTGACCGAACTCGTCCTGTCCGCCAAGCGGATGAAGGGGCTGACCTGGAAGGACATCCACGAGAAGGTGTCGGTCTCGACCTCGCCGATCGTGGTGACCGCGGCCCTGCTCGGCCAGATGCGGCTCGAGCCCAACGAGGCCGCCAAGGCCGCCGAACTGTTCGGCCTGCCGGAAGAGGCCCAGATCCTGCTGACCGAGATCCCCTATCGCGGCTCGCTCACCGAGATCCCGCCGACCGACCCGCTGATCTACCGCTTCTACGAGCTCGTCATGGTCTATGGCACGACCTGGAAGGAGCTGATCCAGGAGGAGTTCGGCGACGGCATCATGTCGGCGATCGACTTCGACATGACGATGGAGCGCCAGCCCGACCAGAAGGGCGACCGCGTGAAGCTCCAGATGTCCGGTAAGTTCCTCAGCTACAAGCGCTACTGACCAGGAGCGGCCGCTCAGGTCTCGTCGATGACGCTGACATGGGCGGCGGCGACCTTCCAGCCGTCGGGGAAGCGGACCCAGCTCTGGGTCTGGCGGCCGATCTTCCCCGGCGCGCCCTCGCGGCGGAACAGCGTGCAGGCGGTCGCGAAATCGCGGCCGTAGGTCGTGATCACCGGCCGCTCGAGGCTGCGCATCAGGCCGGCCGACGGCCGCGCGCGCCGAAACGCGCGGATCTCGTCCATGCCATAGAGGTTCTCGGTCGCGCCGTAGCGGATCGTGCGCGGATCGTCCCGGAACAGCGCCTCGAGCGTGGCCACGTCGTTGCCCGTGAGCGCCGCCTCGTAGCGCGCGAACGCGGCCTCGACCTCGGCCACGACCTCCGGGATGTCGATCTCCATACGCGCGTTCCTCATCTCCTGCCGGACGCCGATAGCACGCCGCCAGGGCCCTGCGCGACGCGCCTTCATTCCGCGTTAGCGAATTCGGCCCAGCATGCCGCGATCTGCAGGACCTGCGCGCCGCGGCGCCCGCCAGTGTTGGGCGGCGCGGTTCGCTTGTTTGGGTCCGCGTAAACGCGGAGCGTCGTCGACGACATGAGCACAGCGTCGCCGCGCCGGAGCCTTTTCGGGCTTTCCGGCCTTCTCCTCATCGCGATCGCCCTCGCCGGCTGTTCGTCGGCGGGCGGCGGCGGCAAGCGGCAGGTCAAGACCGGCTCGGTCACGGTCGCGACCGTCGGGCTGATGCGCGACCACGACATGGAGCGGTCGGCCCCGATCCTGATGCGGATCTTCAAGGAGGAGGCTGTGCTCGAGGTCTGGAAGCAGGACCGCTCCGGCCGCTACCAGAAGCTCCGTACCTATCCGATCTGCAAGTTCTCCGGAAAGCTCGGGCCCAAGATCCGCGAGGGCGACCGGCAGGCGCCGGAGGGCTTCTACACGATCTCGCCCAAGAGCCTGAACCCGTTCTCGCGCAACCATCTGGCCTTCAACATCGGCTTCCCGAACGCGTATGACCGTTCGCTGGGACGGACCGGCAGCCATCTGATGGTCCATGGCGGCTGCAATTCGGTCGGCTGCTACGCCATGACCCACAAGCGGATCGAGGAGATCTACGGACTCACCCGCGAGGCGATGCAGGGCGGTCAGCAGGTCATCCTGTTCCAGGCCTTCCCCTTCCGGATGACGGAAGAGAACATGGCGCGCCACGCCGACAACCCGAATTATGCGTTCTGGCGCGACTTGAAGCACGGCCACGACATCTTTGAGGCGACCGGCGAGCCGCCGCGCGTCTTCGCCTGCGACGGCCGCTACGCCTTCGCGCCGGCCGGGCAGCCGGGCGACGTCTGCGCGATGGCGCAAGGCGCGCCCCCGCCGCTGGAGGCGCCTCTCGCCTCGCTTGGCGGCGGAGCCTACTGAAGGCCGCGCGGGGGTTGGCGTCCCAGGCTCGGGATGGCATGGCAGATGCTAGCCGTCCCCGCCTGCCGCCGCTCATGAGGTTCCCGTGTCGTCCGTCCGCCCAGCCTTCGACGCAAGGGGCCGCCTCGTCGCGCCCGACATCGCCATTCCGGAGCTTTGCGCCCTCGGGGCCGTCGAACTGCAGGCGAAGCTCACAAGCGGCGAAACGTCGTCCGTCGAGGTGGTGAGCGCGCATCTCGACCAGATCGAGGCCCAGAATCCCAAGCACAACGCGATCGTCTCGCTCAGGCCGCGTGAGGACATCCTCGCCGAGGCGGCGCTCGCGGACGAGGCGCGCAAGCTCGGAGCGACCGACGCGCTGCTCGGGCTGCCGGTCGCCTTCAAGGACCTGCAGCCGACCAAAGGCCTGCGCACGACCTTCGGCTCCCCGCTGTTCGCCGACTTCGTCCCCGCGGAGGACAGCCTGATGGTGGCGCGCGTGCGCGCCGCTGGAGCGATCCTGATCGGCAAGACCAACACGCCGGAGTTCGGCCTCGGCTCCCACACCTACAACACGGTGTTCGGCCGGACGAAAAACGCCTTCTATCCAGCCTTGAGCGCCGGGGGGTCGAGCGGCGGCGCGGCGGTCTCGCTCGCGCTCAGGATGCTGCCGGTCGCCGACGGCTCGGATTTCGGCGGGTCGCTGCGCAATCCCGGCGCGTTCAACAACGTTTTCGGGCTGCGCCCGTCGCTCGGACGCGTGCCGAACGTCCCGTCGAAAGACGGTTTCTTCGCCCAGATGTCGACCGACGGCCCAATGGCCCGCAGCGTCGCCGACCTCGCGCTGATGCTGTCCGTGATGGCGGGCTACGATCCGCGCTCGCCGCTCGCGCTGGGTGAGCTTTTCGACGCAGCCCTCAAGACCTCCGACTCCGCTCCCCGCGTGGCCTGGCTCGGCGATCTCGGAGGCCGGCTGCCGACCGAGCCCGGCGTGCTCGACCTCTGCTCCGCGGCGCTCTCCGCCCTCGAGCCGGCCGGCTGGAGGACCGAAACGCTGATCCCCGCCTTCGACTACGCCGCCCTGTGGCGCGCCTTCGTGCGGCTGCGCCAGTTCGCGGCGCTCGGCACGCATGGCTTCTATCGCGGCGACCCGAAGGCCTACGCCCAGTTGAAGCCCGAGATGCAATGGGAGCTCGAAGAGGCGTCGAAGCTCTCCGCCGACGACGTCGCAGCCGCGGCCGCGATCCGCTCGCAGTGGCGCGAGACCGCGCTCGGCCTGCTCGAGACGTACGACGTCCTCGCGCTGCCGAGCGCGCAGGTGTTCCCGTTCCCGGTCGACTGGGACTGGCCGAAGGAGATCGCCGGCCGCGCGATGGACAGCTACCATCGCTGGTTCGAGGTCGCGGCGCCGGCCTCGCTCACCGGCTTCCCGGCCGTCAACGTCCCCGCCGGCTTCCACCCGGACGGCCGGCCGATGGGCGTGCAGCTGATCGGCCGACCGCGCGGCGAGGCGGAGCTGCTCGCAATCGCGGCCGCCTATGAGGCGACCGCGCCGCGCGCCTGATGCGCCGGGCCGTCGAGCCGAACCCGACCGTCGCCTAGGCCGGGTTCGGCGCCGGACCGCCAGGCGCGGGCTGGATGTCCTTGGCGTCGTCGCGCTTCGGCTGATCCTCGGCGACGCCGCCGGAGCCGCCGGACCCGCCGTGGCCGCCGTCCGCCGGGCTCCTCCCGCCGCTTTCGTCGCCCCTCTTCTTCGAGAAGCGCTGCACGATCTGGCGGATCCCCACATAGAACACCGGCGTCAGGAACAGGCCGAGGATCGTGACGCCGATCATGCCGGCGAGCACCGCGGTCCCGATCGCCTGACGGAGTTCGGACGCAGCGCCCGTCGCGAAGGCGAGCGGCACCACGCCGAGCGAGAAGGCGAGCGACGTCATGATGATCGGCCGGAGGCGATCGCGGCAGGCGTCGACCGCGGCCCGCATCGGGTCCTCGCCCTCCTCCTCGCGTTGCCGGGCGAACTCGACGATCAGGATGGCGTTTTTCGCCGCGAGACCGATCAGCACGATGAACCCGATCTGGGTCAGGATGTTGTTGTCCTGCGCCCGTCCCGCGACGCCGAGCAGCGCCGCCAGCATCGACAGCGGCGTGATCAGGATGATGGCGAGCGGCAGCGCCCAGCTCTCATACTGCGCGGCGAGGAACAGGAACACGAAGAGGATGGCGAGGCCGAACACGAAGATCGCCGTGTTGCCCGCGAGCTTCTCCTGATAAGCGAGGTCGACCCACTCGAACTGCACGCCGGGCGGCGCGACCTGCTTGAACAGGTTCTCCATGTAGGCGATCGCCTGGCCGGTCGAGACGCCCGGCGCCGCGTTCCCCTGCACCGCGATCGCGTTGTAGATGTTCTCGCGCTCGACCGTGTAGGGGCCGGTCTGGTTGCGCTCGGTGATCAGCGTGCCGAGCGGCACCAGCGCGCCGTTGGTCGATCGCACCTTGAACTGGTAGACGTCCGCCAGCCTGACGCGGAAAGGCGCGTCGGCCTGCGCGTTGACCTGGAAGGTGCGGCCCAAAGCCGTGAAGTCGTTGACATAGGCTTGGCCGAGCAGCGACTGCAGCGCGTCGAAGATCGACTGGATCGGGACGTTGAGCTGCTGCGCCTTGACGCGGTCGATGTCGAGATAGACCTGCGGCGCGCGCGTGTTGAAGGCGGTGAACACGCCGGTCACCTGCCCGCTGGCGTTCGCCTTCTGGATCATCTCGGTGACCGCGCCCTCGAGCGCGACGAAGCCGATGTTGGTCCGGTCCTGGACGTACATCTTGAAGCCGCCGCCCTGGCCGATGCCGCGCACGGTCGGCGGCAGCAGCGCGATGACGAAGGCCTCCTGGATCTGGAACAGCCGCTTCTGCGCCTCGGCGAGGATGGCGGGGCCTCGTTGCGAGGGGCCCGCCGCCACGCGCTTCTCGAACGGCTCGAAGATAATGAAGCTCGTCGCGGCGTTCGCGGCCGCCGAAAAGGTCGCGCCCGAGAAGCCCGCGATCGTCACGGCGTTCTTCACGCCCGGCACCGAGCGGGCGATCTCGCTCGCCCGTCGCGCGACGGCGTCGGTGCGTTCGAGACTCGCGCCTTCAGGCAATTGGACGACCAGGATCGCATAGCCTTGGTCGGCCTGCGGGATGAAGCCGCGCGGCACGCTCGTGAACATGTAGATCGCGCCGCCGATCAGCACGACATAGGCGATCATGAAGATCGACTTGTGCCGCACCATCCAGCCGACCGAGCGGCTGTAGCCATGCGCTCCGCGGTCGAAGTTCCGGTTGAACAGGTCGCCGGCGCGGGCGAGGAGGTTGCGCCTCTTGCCGTGTTGGTGGGGCCTGAGCAGGATCGCGCAGAGCGCGGGCGACAATGTCAGCGAGACGATGGCCGACAGCACGGTGGCGGTCGCGATGGTCAGGGCGAACTGCTGGTAGAAGATGCCCGAGATGCCGGGGATGAAGGCGGTCGGGACGAACACCGCACAGAGCACGAGCGCGATCGCGACGACCGCGACGCCGACCTCGTCCATCGTCACATGCGCGGCCTCGCGCGGTGTTTTTCCGAGCGCGATGTTGCGCTCGACGTTCTCCACCACGACGATCGCATCGTCGACCACGATGCCGATCGCGAGGATCAGGCCGAACAGAGTCAGCATGTTCAACGAGAACCCGAAGGCCTGCATGACCGCGAAGGTCGCGATCAGCGAGACCGGGATGGCGGCGATCGGAATGATCGCGGCGCGCCATGACTGCAGGAAGATGAAGACGACGAGCACGACGAGCGCGATCGCCTCGTAGATCGTCTCCTCGACGGCCGCGATCGACTCGTTGATGAACTCGGTCGGATTGTACTCGATGCGGTATTCGAGATCGTCCGGGAACGCCGCCTTCAGCGTCTCCATCGTGGCCTTGATCTGCTCGGCCGCCTCGGTCGCGTTGGTGCCGGGACGCTGGAACACGCCCATGCCGACCGTCGGGTCCGCCCCGAGATAGGAGTTCGACGAATATTGCCGGGCGGCGAGCTCGACGCGCGCGACGTCGCCGACGCGCAGCAGCCGGCCGTCAGGCGTCGCTCGGACGATGATCTGCTTGAATTGCTCGGGGTCTTGGAAACGCCCCTGCGTCGTCACCGTGATCTGCGACGTCGTGCCGGGCGGCGAAGGCGGCGCGCCGAGCGAACCGCCCGAGACCTGGACGTTCTGCTCCGAGATGGCCGCGACCACGTCCCCCGACGCGAGCCCGTAGGCCGCGAGCCTGTTCGGATCGAGCCAAACCCGCAAGGACAGCTCGCGCTCGCCGAAGATGCGGATGTCGCCGACGCCCTCGATGCGCTTCAGCGCGTCGACCACGTTCACGGTCGCGTAGTTCGAGAGATAGACGGTGTCGAGCGACTTCTTGGGCGAGATCAGGTTCACGACCATCAGGAAGTCCGACGACCGCTTGTTCACCTGGACGCCGTTGCGCCTGACCGCCTCCGGCAGGCGCGGGTCCGCCTGTCCCACGCGGTTCTGGACCTGGACCTGCGCGATGTCCTGGTTGGTGCCGGGCTGGAACGTGACCGTGAGCTGCAGCTGGCCGTCGCCGGTGGCCAGCGAGTTCATGTAGATCATGCCCTCGACGCCGTTGATCTGCTGCTCGAGGGGAGCTGCGACCGTCTCCGCGATCGTCTCGGCGTTCGCGCCGGGATACTGCGCGGTCACTGCGATCGTCGGAGGGGCGATCTCAGGGTACTGCGCGATCGGCAGATTCAGGAGCGCGACGCCGCCGACGATCATCAGCACGATCGAGACGACCGACGCGAAGATCGGCCGGTCGACGAAGAAATGTCCGAAACCCATAAGCCGGCGCCCTTACTTCTGCGGCGCCGCGGCGGCCTGCTGACCAGCGGGCTTCGTCGGATCGACCTTCTGGGGTACGACCTGGGAGCCCGGTCGCGCGCGCATGAGGCCGTTGACGATCACGACGTCCTCGGCGGTCAGGCCAGACTTGATCACCCGGAGCCCGTCACTGAGCTGGCCCGGCACGACGACCTTCGGCACGACCTTGTTGTCCGGGCCGACCGTCATGACGATCTTGCGCGTCTGGTCGGACAGGATCGCCTCGTCGGGCACCAGCAGCGCCTCGAATTCGGGGCTCGACTGCACGCGCAGGCGGCCGAACACACCGGCCGTCAGGAAGCCCTGCTCGTTCGGAATTGTGGCGCGCAGGCGCAGCGTGCCGGTCTGCTGGTCGAGCTGGTTGTCGGCGAAGTCGATCCGGCCCTCGATGTCGAATTTGTTGGTCGCGTTCGGCAGCGCGATGCGCACCGGCGTCCCGGTGTCGTCCGCCTTGAGCTTGCCCTCGCGAACATAGGCCATGTAGCGGAGGTAGCTCTGCTCATCGACGTCGAAATAGAAGTAGATCGGCTTGGTCTGGACGATCGTGGTCAGCACGGTCGACCCGGCGCCGGCGGCGATCAGATTGCCTTCCGTGACCATTTTGCGGCCGATGCGTCCGTCGATCGGCGCGCGGACATTGGTCCATTCGAGGTTGAGCTTGGCGTTCGCGACGGCCGCTTCCGCCGACCTCTGGGTCGAGAGCGCCTCGCCATAGGCCTGGTTGCGCTGCTGTGCGACCTGATCGCTGATGTTGCCGGTCCTCAGCAGATCCCTGGCCCGGTCGACGTCGGACTTGGTCAGGTCGACCCGCGTCTTCGCCGTGATCACGCTCGCCTCGGCCTGCGTCAGCTCGGCCTCGTAGGGTCGTGGATCGATCTTGAAGAGGAGATCACCCGTCTTGACGTCCGCGCCGTCCTTGAACGCGACCTGCATCAGCTGGCCGCTGACCTGCGCGCGGACCTCGACGAGGCCCGACGCCTCGAAGCGGCCGGTGAACTCCGCGGTGTCGGCGACCTGGCGCTTGATCGGGTTCGCGACCGAAACCGGCATCGGCCCCGGCGCGCCCTGGCCGAAGGCCGGCGCCGAGAGGGCGACGATGCCGAGAGCGACGGACGCGACCAGCGTCCGCGACCGGACCGGGTTGGCGGACGCGGCGTGAGGAGACATGAGAGGCCACCTGCGCGAGAAGGCGCGCACGATCGATGCGACGCGCGCCCAGTGTCTATCTTGACGTCCCCGCTCCGGTCTTAGTGTGCGCCGCGGCAAAGGGCAACCGGGCGCGTAAGTCGCGCGCCTCACCAATGCGTCACCCGGTTTCGGACGCAGTCGGCGGCGAAACGGCGAGCCGCGGCGTTACGTCTTTCGGACTGTGACGCTCGGACGTCGCACCAAGGGTGTCAAAAAGCCCTCGAAAATCAAGACCGAAAGCGATCCGACCCGATAAAGTACGTATATATTTTGTACTTATATACAGACTTGCCAAACTCGATGTGAAATACCATTGTCCGGCCAAGATTGGAGTGGCTCTCAAATGGCCCGACTGACTTCCTTCCCGGCCTTCCACAAGGTCGCCGGCCGCATCGTCCTCATCGTGGGCCCGGGCTCGGCGGCGGCCGCGAAGGTGCGCCTGCTTTCGGAGACCGAGGCGCGGCTTCGTGTCGTGGCGGAGGCGCCCGGCGCCGAACTTCTCGCCGACGCCGAGCGCGCGGGAGCCGAACTTATTCACGAGCCGTTCGCGCCGCAGCATCTCGAGGGCGCCGTGCTCGCCTTCGCCGCGACCGAGGACGAGGCGGCGGACCGCGGGATCGCCGAGGCCGCGCGCGCCGCGCGCGTTCCCGTCAACGTCGTGGACCGACCCGACCTCTGTGACTTCATCACGCCCGCGCTCGTCAACCGCGCGCCGCTCGCGGTCGCGATTGGCACCGAGGGCGCGGCTCCGGTCCTTGCGCGGCACCTGCGCGCCAAGATCGAAGCCTCGCTCGCGCCCGAGCTTGGCCGTCTGGCGTCGCTCGCCGAAAACCTGCGCGCGACCGTCGCGCGCGTACTGCCGGGCGGAGAGGCGCGTCGTCGCTTCTGGGCGGCGCTGTTCGACGGCCCCGTGGCGGCCCGCGCGCTCGCCGGCGACGCGGCCGGCGCCCGCGCCGAGGCGATCCGCATGATGGCGGCCGAACCCGACGTCGCGGGCTTCGTCTGGCTGGTTGGCGCGGGACCCGGCGCGATCGATCTGCTGACGCTCCGCGCCCAGCGCATCCTGCAGGAGGCCGACGTCATCGTGCACGACAGCCTCGTGCCGTCCGAGGTCATCGCCATGGGCCGCCGCGACGCCGAGCGCATCTCGGTCGGCAAGCGTAAGGGCCGTCATGAGGCCACCCAGGCCGAGATCTGCGACATCCTGGTGCGCGAGGCGCGCGCCGGCCGCCGGATCGTGCGGCTGAAGAGCGGCGATCCGATGGTGTTCGGCCGCGCCGGCGAGGAGATGGCGGCGCTCGCCGCAGCCGGAATCCCGCATGAGATCGTGCCGGGCGTGACGGCGGCCTTCGCGGCCGCGGCGTCCGCCAAGGCGCCGCTGACGCTGCGCGGCGTGTCGTCGAGCCTCGTCTTCGCCACCGGCCACGACCTCGACGGCCGCACCCTCCCCGACTGGGCCGGCCTCGCGCTCGGGGGCGCCACCGTCGCGGTCTATATGGGCCGCAGCGTCGCCGGCGCGGTCGCCGAGCGCCTCGTCGAAGCGGGCCTTTCGCCCAGCACGCCGGTCGCCGCGGTCGAGAACGCCTCACGCGCCGACGAGACCATCCTGACCGGGACGTTGCGCGACCTGCCGGCGCTTGCCGAGCGGGGCGACGTCACCGGTCCCGTCCTCATCCTGATCGGCCGCGCGCTCGCCGAATCCGAGCATGTCGCGGCGTCGCCGCTCGCGCCCGAAGCCGCGCGCAACACCGCGGCCGCCTGAGAGGTCACCGATGTCCGCGCCCATCCAGAAATCGGCGGCCAAGACCCGCGCCGCCACCCAGGTCGTCACCGGCAACCGGCTGACCGACGGCGTCGTGGTCTATCTCGATTCCGCGGGCGGCTGGAGCGAGCGCCTGAACGACGCCCGCGTCGTCGAAGGCGCGGAGGCGCTCGAGGCCGCGCTTGCAGCCGGCAAGGCGGCGGAGGCCGCCCAGGTCGTCGTCGAGGCCTATCCGATCGACGTGAAGCGCGAGCCCGATGGTCTGCGCGCGCTCCGCGTCAGGGAAGACATTCGCGCCCGTGGCCCCAGCGTCCGTGTGGACCTTGAGCGGCCTCTCGGCGCCTGAGGAGTTTCGCATGTATCGCTACGACGAGTTCGACCACGACTTCGTCCGCGCCCGGGTCGCGCAGTTCGCCGACCAGGTCGAGCGGCGGCTGTCGGGCGAGCTGACCGAAGACCAGTTCAAGCCGCTCCGGCTGATGAACGGAGTCTATCTGCAGCTGCACGCCTACATGCTCCGGATCGCGGTGCCGTACGGCACGCTGTCCGCGAAGCAGATGAGGATGCTCGCGCAGATCGCGCGCAAATACGACCGCGGCTACGGGCATTTCACCACCCGCCAGAACCTGCAGTTCAACTGGCCGGCGCTGAAGGACGTGCCCGCGATCCTCGCCGATCTGGCCTCGGTCGAGATGCATGCGCTGCAGACCAGCGGCAACTGCATCCGCAACGTGACGTCGGACCACTTCGCCGGCGCGGCCGCGGACGAGGTCGCGGACCCGCGCCCCTATGCCGAGATCCTCCGGCAGTGGTCGTCGATCCACCCCGAATTCTCCTTCCTGCCCCGGAAGTTCAAGCTCTGCGTGATCGCGGCCGAGCACGACCGCGCGGCGATGCAGACCCATGACATCGGGCTGCAGCTGAAGCGGAACGCGGAAGGCGAGCTCGGCTTCGCGGTGTTCGTCGGCGGCGGCCAGGGGCGAACCCCGATGATCGCCCACAAGGTCCGGGACTTCCTCCCCGAGGAGGACCTGCTCGCCTATGTCGAGGCGATCATGCGAGTCTACAACCTGCACGGGCGGCGCGACAACAAGTTCAAGGCGCGCATCAAGATCCTGGTCCACGAGACCGGCGTCGAGGAAATCACCCGCCAGATCGAGGCGGAGTTCGCCGAGGTCCTGAAGGCCGACCTGCTGCGCCTGCCCGAGGACGAGATCGACCGTATCCGCGCTTATTTTGCGGCGCCGGAACTCGCCGAGAAGCCCGCCCGCTCCGGCGCCTTCGAGGCCGCCAAGGCCGACAGCCGGGAATTCACGGCCTTCGCCGAGAACAACGTCTCGCCCCACAAGGCGCCGGGCTACGGGATCGTCACGGTCTCGCTGAAGCCGATCGGCGGCATTCCGGGCGACGCGTCGGCCGAGCAGATGGAGGTCGTGGCCGATCTCGCCGAGCGCTACTCCCAGTCCGAAATCCGCGTCAGCCACGAGCAGAACCTCGTGCTGCCGCATGTCGCGCTCGACGACATGCCGGCGCTCTACGCGACGCTGGCGGAGCACGGCCTCGCAACCGGCAACGCCGGCCTCGTCACCGACATCATCGCCTGCCCGGGCCTCGACTATTGTGCGCTCGCCAACGCCCGCTCGATCAACATCGCGCAGGACCTGTCGAACCGCTTCGGAAGCCCTGAGCGGCAGGAGGAGATCGGCGAGCTCAGCATCAAGATCTCGGGCTGCATCAACGCCTGCGGCCATCACCATGTCGGCCATATCGGCCTGCTCGGTGTCGATAAGCGCGGCGAGGAGGTCTACCAGATCACGCTCGGCGGCTCGGCCGACGAGACCGCCGCGGTCGGGACGCTGGTCGGCCCCGGCTTCAAGACCGACGAGGTCGGCGACGCCGTCGAAACCGTGGTCGACACCTATCTGAAGCTCCGCGAAGGACCGGACGAGAACTTCCTCGCCGCTGTGCGCCGCCTCGGCCAGAAGCCGTTCAAGGAGGCGCTCTATGGAGCGGCCTGACCTCCCTCTGCCGGAGGTGAGCAAGGCGCGCGCCGCGGAGCGGGCGACCTCGCTCGCCGCGCATCTCGACCGCCGCTTCCGCGGCGAGGATGCGCGCACGGTGCTGCAGGCTGCGATCGGCACGCTGTTCCGCGGCCGCATCACGCTCGTGTCGAGCTTCGGCGCCGACGCCGCCGTGCTGCTGCACCTTGTCTCGCAGGTCGACCGGTTGACGCCCGTGACCTTCATCGACACCGGCCAGCTGTTCGAGGAGACGCTGCGCTTCCGCGTCGAGCTGGCCGAAACCCTGAGCCTGAGCGACGTCCGCACGGTCACGCCGGACGCGGAGCGGCTGAAGCGCGTCGATCCGGAGAATTTCCTCTGGCAGACCAATCCGGAGCTTTGCTGCCGCATCCGCAAGGTCGCGCCGCTCGCCCAGGCGCTCGGCGACTTCCCAGCCTGG
The DNA here is from genome assembly GCF_004103825.1 of Hansschlegelia zhihuaiae. GTDB lineage: Bacteria > Pseudomonadota > Alphaproteobacteria > Rhizobiales > Methylopilaceae > Methylopila > Methylopila zhihuaiae. The sequence goes on along the minus strand of NZ_RYFI01000026.1, from coordinate 22,575 downwards.
ATCTCGGGCCGCAAGCGGTTCCAGAGCGAGACCCGCGCGGCCCTGCCGCTGTTCGAGGCCGACGGCCCGCGCATCAAGGTCAACCCGCTCGCCGACTGGTCGGCGAAGGACGTCGCGGACTACCGGGAAGCTCACGGCCTGCCCGAGCACCCGCTCGTCCGACACGGCTTCCTGTCGATCGGCTGCATGCCCTGCACGACCCGCGTCGCGCCGGGCGAAGACCCGCGCGCGGGCCGCTGGCGCGGCCTCAACAAGACCGAATGCGGAATCCACGTCACCCACGCGCTTGAGAACGAGGGAAGCGGAATATGACCCCGCCCGTCGCCGCCACCACCGCCGTCCAGGCTTTCGATGACATTGAAATCCTCGATCGTCCGGGCGCCGCCCCACAGCCGGCGCGCTCGCGCGACCATCTGCGCCGCGTGCCCGATCCCGAGCCCGCGACGTCGCGGCCCGACCCGGAAGGCCCGCTCTGGCGGAACGGCCGGTTCGAGACCGACGAATGGACCATGACGGCCGAGGACGAGGCGGTCGGCGAAGGCCCGGCTATTCTGCCGCTCGAGCGCTTCCTCGCCGAGCGCGACGGCCTCGGCCACCGTAACGCGCCGCTCGGCGTGCTGGTGGCCGCCGGCGAGTCGCTGTCCGAGCTGATCCCGCACCTCACCCGCGTGACGCTCGTCGTGCTGTCCTTCCCAAAATTCTCGGACGGCCGCTCGATGTCGACCGCGCGTCTCTTACGCGAACGGCATGGCTTCGGCGGCGAGATCCGCGCGACCGGCGACGTGCTGATCGACCAGATGCCGCTGATGCGCCGCTGCGGCGTCGACAGCTTCGATGTCCAGAACCCGGTCACGCGCAAGCAGCTCGCCGCCGGCAAGTGGCCGGACGTGCCGTTCTACCTGCAGCCGGTCGGCTCGTCGCAGCAGGACGAGGTCGCGGCCGGCAAGCGCCCCTGGGCGCGTCGCCGGGCGGAGGCGCCGCGCCAAGCCGCGGAGTGAGAGACGGGCCGCGTTCCGTCGTCGCCTCAGGCGTCCCGGACCGAGAATTCGGACCCAGCGCGCTTTAGCCGCCCCAGACGCGCGCCAGCACGTCGAGCCAGTTCCGCCACGCGATCTTTTCGAGGATCGCGTCGTCGAAGCCGTGCGCCTTCAGCGCCTCGAACAGATGCGGCAGCCCCGCGACGTCGCCGATCGCCTCGGGCACGACCGCGCCGTCGAAATCCGAGCCCAGCCCGACATGGTCCTCGCCGAGCCGATCGATCAGGTGGTCGAGATGGCGCGCGGCCGCGGTGAGCGGCGTGTCGGCGCGCATCCGGCCGTCCTCACGTAGGAAGCAGGTCGCAAGGTTGAGGCCGACGAGCCCGCCCGAGACGCGGATCGCGTCGAGCTGGCGGTCCGTGAGGTTTCGGGCGTGCGGCGTGACGGCGTGGGCGTTCGAATGGGTCGCGACCAGCGGGGCCCGCGACAGCTTCGAGACGTCCCAGAAGCCGGCCTCGTTGAGGTGGCTGAGGTCGATCACGATCTTCAGCGCGTCGCATTCGCGGACCAGCGCCTTGCCGGCCTGCGTCAAGCCCGGACCGACGTCGGGCGAGGATGGGAAGCGGAACGGCGCGCCGTGGCCGAACACGTTCGGACGGCTCCAGACCGGACCGACCGAGCGCAACCCCGCCGCGTGGAGCACGTGCAGCGCGTCGAGATCCGGCGCGATCGCCTCCGCGCCCTCGATGTGGAGGACCGCCGCGAGCGCGCCGCGCGCCTTCGCGTCCCGGATCTCCGCGACGCTCCGGCAGATTGCGACGCCGCCGCCGGAGGCGCGGGCGACGCGCGACAAGGTCGCGGCCATGCCGAGCGTCGCGGCTTGCGCCTCAGCGATCGGCAACGGCTCGGGCGTCGGCACGTCATAGGCCGCCTCCCGCATCATCCGCATGTAGTCGACGCCGAGTTGGCGCGACGGCGTGAAGATCGCGAACAGTCCGCCGAACAACCCGCCCTCGCGCGCCCTCGGCAGGTCGATATGGCCGCCCTCTCCGCCCTCGAGGAAGGCGCGCGCGCCGCCATCGGGCTCGCGCCGCTGCCAGAGCCGCAGCAGCGTGTCGTTGTGGCCGTCGAAGACGGGGATCTGGGTCATCGCCGCCGGACAAAATCAGCCGTCGACCTAAGGCGCAATGGGCTCAAGTCGGGACGTCATCCAGGACAGCCATCAGGCCGATCCGGGATCGCGATCCGAACGGCGCGACGACGCGCGGCACGTCCTGATGACGATCCCGGCTCTCGCTCCGCTCGGCCGGGGTGACGCGCGTCGTCAGACCAGCCCGCGCTCCTGCGCCAGTTCCTTCAGCGAGACGAGGGGCCGCGCGCCCACGTGGGAGATCACCTCCGCCGCCGCGAGCGCGCCGAGCTCGGCTGAGCGCTTGTGCCCCAGCCCGTGCGTATAGCCATAGAGGAAGCCCGCGGCGAACAGGTCGCCGGCGCCCGTGAGATCGACGATTCCGCCCTCGACCGGCGCGGCGGGGACCGCGACGCGCTCCCCGCCCTCGATGACGACGCAGCCCTTCTCGCTGAGCGTCACCGCCGCGAGCTTCGCGTCTCCAGCGACCGCGGCGAGCGCCGCTTCGATGTCGCCGGTCTCGTAGAGCGACTTCAGCTCGCCCGCGTTCGCGAACAGGATGTCGACGACCCCTGTCCGCACGAGATCGAGAAACTCGGCGCGGTAGCGGTCGACGCAGAAGGAGTCGGACAACGACAGCGCGACCTTGCGGCCCACCTTGTGGGCGATCTCGGACGCCTTGCGGAACGCCTCCTTGGCGGCCGGCGGATCCCACAGATAGCCTTCGAGATAGGTGACGGCCGCGGCCTCGACCGCGGCGACGTCGATATCCTCGACGTTCAGGCCCTGGCAGGCGCCGAGATAGGTCGACATGGTGCGCTCACCGTCGGGCGTCACCAGGATGAAGCAGCGCGCCGTGGCGACGCCGTCGTCCGCGCCCTGGGTCGGGAAGTCGACGCCGATCGCCGTGATGTCGTGGCGGAAGACCTCGCCGAGCTGGTCGGCCTTGACCTTGCCGATGAACGCCGCCTTGCCGCCGAACGAGCCGAGCCCCGCCAGCGTGTTGGCGGCCGAGCCGCCGGAGGCCTCGGTCGCCGGTCCCATCATGTCGTAGAGCGCCTCGGCGCGCGCCTGGTCGATCAACGTCATCGAGCCCTTGGAGAGACCCTCGCGGACCAGAAACTCCTCGTCGGCGCGGGCGATCACGTCGACGATGGCGTTGCCGATGCCGAGCACGTCATATCTGGGCGCGGTCATGCGTCGAAGCTCCTGTCGATCCGGTTGGAAGGGAACGCGCGGCCTTGCGTGGCCGCCGGACCGACGCCATAACGCGCCGTCGCTCACGGGGCAAACAGAAGAACAATGGCGAATGCGCAGGAGCGGGTGTTTTCGGGCGTCCAGCCGACCGGAAACCTCCATCTCGGCAACTATCTCGGCGCCATCAAGCGCTTCGTGGAGCTGCAGGATCGCTTCGACTGCCTCTATTGCGTGGTCGACCTCCACGCCATCACGGTCTGGCAGGACCCGGCGGAGCTGAAGCGCTCGATCCGCGAGGTCGCGGCCGCGTTCCTGGCCGCCGGCGTCGACGGCGAGAAGCACATCGTCTTCAACCAGAGCCAGGTTCCGCAGCACGCCGAGCTCGCCTGGGTGTTCAACTGCGTGGCCCGCCTCGGCTGGCTGAACCGCATGACGCAGTTCAAGGAGAAGGCCGGCAAGGACCGTGAGAACGCGTCGGTCGGGCTCTACGCCTATCCGAACCTGATGGCGGCCGACATCCTGGCCTATCGCGCGACACATGTGCCGGTCGGCGAGGACCAGAAACAGCATCTCGAACTCGCGCGTGACATCGCCCAGAAGTTCAACAACGACTTCGCCGCCTCGATCGCCGAGCACGGCCTGGCCGAAAAATTCTTCCCGCTGCCCGAGCCGCTGATCGCCGGCCCCGCGACCCGCGTGATGTCGCTGCGCGATGGCTCCAAGAAGATGTCGAAGTCCGAACCCTCGGACGCGAGCCGCATCAACCTCACGGACGACGCCGACCAGATCGCCCAGAAGATCCGCAAGGCCAAGACCGACCCTCTCCCCCTCCCCGAAGCGGTCGAGGGGCTGAAGGACCGGCCCGAGGCCGACAATCTCGTCGGCATCTACGCCGCGCTCGCCGACAGCGACCCGGCGGGTGTGCTCGCCGAGCATGGCGGTTCGCAGTTCTCGCAGTTCAAGCAGGCGCTGGTCGACCTCACGGTCGCGAAGCTCTCGCCGATCACCGCCGAGATGAAGCGTCTGGTCGCCGACCCCGGCCATATCGACCGGACGCTTGGCAGGGGCGCCGAGCGCGCCGAGGCGATCGCGTCCGAGACGATGGGCGACGTCAAGGACATCCTCGGCTTCGTGCGGCGGACATGAGCCGGTTGCGTCGGCGCCCGCCAGCCGCCATCGTCGCGTCATGAGCGCGCCGCGCCGCTGCTACGAGGCCGGGCACCGGCCGAAATTCCTGGTCGTCGTCGACGACGCGCCGGAGGCCGACCGCGCGCTCTATTTCGCGACGCGACGCGCGGCGCGCGTCGGGGCGACCGTGACGCTGCTCGCGACCTATTCGGCGGGCGAGTTCCAGCACTGGTTCGGGGTCGGCGAGCGCGCCCGCGAGGAGCAGGAGGCGGAAGCCAAGGCGCATCTCGCGCGCTTCTCGGCCCGAGCCCGCGAGATCGCCGGCGTCGAGGCCGAGACGGTGGTGCGTCAGGGCGAGCGCGCTGAGGCGCTCAGCGGGCTGATCGAGGAGGACCAGGACATAGCGCTTCTGGTGCTCGCCGCGAGCCAGAGCTCCAAGGGGCCGGGACCGCTGGTCGCCTCGATCGCTGGCGAGGCCGCCGGCGGCTTCCCGATCCCGATCGCGATCGTGCCGGGGCATCTGAGCGACCAGGAGATCGACGCGCTTTCGTGAGCGCGCGATTGACCGGGCGCCGCAAAGCCCCCATCTGTCAGGTCATTCGAGAGGTTTTGCGCATGTTCATCCAGACCGAAGCGACCCCGAACCCCGCGACGCTCAAATTCCTGCCCGGCCGCGAGGTGCTGCCCGGCGGCGCGCTTGAGCTCAAGACGCCGGCGGACGCGGAACGGTCGCCGCTCGCCCAGAAGCTGTTCGCGATCGACGGCGTGTCGGGCGTGTTCTACGGCGGGGATTTCGTGACGGTGACGAAGTCGGGCGGCGGCGAGTGGCAGCACCTCAAGCCCGCGATCCTCGGCGCGATCATGGAGCACTACCTCTCCGGCCAACCGCTCCTGACCGAGGGAGCGTCATCTGCGTCGAGCGACGAGAGCGACGAATTCTTCGAGGACGCCGACTCCGAGACGGTCGACACGATCAAGGAGCTGCTGGAGACCCGCGTTCGTCCCGCCGTCGCGATGGACGGCGGCGACATCACCTTCCGCGGCTTCCGCGAGGGCGTGGTCTATCTCAACATGAAGGGCGCCTGCTCGGGCTGTCCGTCCTCGACCGCGACGCTGAAGCAGGGGATCGAGAACCTGCTCAGGCACTTCGTGCCCGAGGTGCAGGAGGTCCGGCCGG
>NZ_RYFI01000026.1:1357-16892 GCF_004103825.1 Hansschlegelia zhihuaiae | reverse complement strand
GGCCTGAGGCCCGCCCCGCCGCGTTTCAGGCCCCGGCGTCCATGCGGCTCGCCAGATCCTTCATCGAGCGCACCAGCCGGTCGACGTCGCGCGCCGAATGGAACAGGTGCGTCGAGATGCGCATCGGATGGTGCGGGGCCGGCGAGCCGATCACCGGCACCGCGGTGTTGCGGATGACGATGCCGTATTCCTCGCGCATGCGCGTCACGAAGGTCGTCGACTGGGCGGTCTCGTCGGTCGCGGCCTGTCCGAGCGCCACGGAGGCGCTCGACGTGTGGAACGGGCTGAACGAGGTCAGCGCCGAGAGCAGTTCGGGGTCGTCCTTCGGCGAGTAGAGGTTGTCGACGCTCCAGACGCTCGCGATCTTCTGCTTCAGGTAGAGCGAGAGCGTGAGGTCGTGCTTCTCGATCACGCCGCGGCCGATGCTGTCCCAGAACGTGCAGCATTCCGCGAAGGCCTTCAGCATCGGATAGTTCGGGTTGCCGATGCTCTGCACCGCAGTGCCGATATTGTAGGTCTCGGCGTTGGCGTTGGTGCGGGGCTCGATCAGCGTCGAGTTGTTGGTGTTGGTCGGCCAGAAATTGAACAGCGGCAGCGGGTTGGCCTTGGTCACCCGGTTGCGGATGTAGAGCACGCCGGTGCCGCCGGGGCCGCACTGCCATTTGTGGCCGGAGCATCCCCAGAAATCGATGCCGGTCTGCTGGAAGTCGAGATTGAACATGCCGGTGGCGTGCGCGCCGTCGACGATCGTCATGATGCCGTTCTTCTGCGCGAGCTTGGCGAGCCGCTTGTAGGGCAGCATCGTGCCGGTCAGATAGGTCGGCGCCGAGAACACGAAGGCTTTGGTCTTGTTGGTGATCGCAGCCTTGAACAGGTCCACGTAGTCCTGGGCCTTCTGATTGTTGCCGACCGGCAGGTTGACCCGCGTGATCTTCACACCGCGGCGCTGCAGCAGCAGGTTCATCGGGCCGTTGCCGCCGGGATGTTCGTGATTGGTGGTGATGATCTCGTCGCCGGAGTTGAGCTCGACGCCGGCGAGGATTTTGTTCATCCCGTCGGTGGTGTTGTAGGAGATCACGAATTCCTCGAGCTCGGCCCCGAAGCCCGGCGCCGCCAGCGTGCGGAATGGCGTCACGCCGCCGAAGCTCTGGGTCGGGTTGGTGGCGACCTCGCGATTGTCGTCGTTGAACTGCTTCAGGATGTATTTGGGCGTCGAGCCGGTCGTGCCGATGTTCATGTAGAGCACGTCCGGGTCCAGGATGAAGGCCGGCTCAGGCTCGCCGAGCCGGAAACGCGGGGTCGCCGCGAAGGCGGTCGCCGGGACGAGCGGCAGCGCCGCGGCGGCCGCCAGGCCGACGCCTGCCCCGGCCAGCTTGAACAGATCGCGGCGGCTGGACGCGCCGACGACCGGATCTGACGCGTGATCGAGTTCGGACATTGGGTAGGTCTCCTCGACGTAATGAATCGACAGTCGTCCGCCGCCGCGCAGGCGGCGTCGCTGTGATCGCGTCGGAGCCGCCGACGCCCGGATCGGCTTTTTACTTGACGGCGATCGCCGAGATCTCGACCGCGACGTCACGCGGCAGGCGCGCGACCTGAACGGTGGCCCGCGCCGGCGGCTGATCCTTGAAGTACTCGCCGTAGACCGCGTTCATCTTCTGGAACTCGTTGAGGTCCTTCATGAAAACGGAGGTCGCGACGACGTTGTCCATCGTCATGCCCGCGGCCGCGAGCACGGCCTTCAGGTTGTCGAGGACGAGCCGCGTCTGCTCTTCGATGGACCCGGCGTTGATCTGGTTGGTCTTGGGGTCGATCGGGATCTGGCCGGCGAGATAGAGCGTGTTCCCGTGCCGGATGGCCTGGGAGTACGGCCCGATCGCCTTTGGCGCGTCGGGGCTTGCGACGACCTCCTTGCCGTCGGCCGCGAAGGCCGGCTGAACGGCGAGCGCCGCGACAGCGAACGCCGCGGCGACGGAGAGGCGGGTCCAGGACGTCGGGAAGGTCATGAAGGGCTCCGAAGGGCGAACAAGGGCCGAGGACCGTCCGCCCCCTCGCGCGGGGCACACGGCTCCGCATCGCGGTGCGCGCAGCGCGTCGCGGCGGAATCTCACCTAAACTTGAAGACGAACGCGGGCACACAAAGATTTACGCGGCAGCTTGAAAGCCGGCAAAATGGCGCTCGCTTTCGCCCCGCGATCGCCATCCACGCCACCGTTTCGTCACAAAAGCTAGCAGCGCCCTTGATGCTGATCAAGCGCACAATAATTTGAGGGATCACTTTTCCATCATCTCGCGACACGTCGCCGAATGGTTGTATAGAAAATAGGCAATACAATCCAGATAAAGATGTAGTATTGTGCGGTCGTAGCGAAATTTGCCGTATTTTTGCTCACATTGCAGAAGGCGACCGATCGGTCGTAAGATCATAAAGCCAAAATAGCCGTCAAATTAAGATATTTATTCATATGAAAAATGATCAAACGATCATTTTTATGTATCAAGAAATAAATATTGACCCTACAAAGTATAATATACTTTCATGATCTAGGTTTTGAGGTTGACGAAAGAAAGGGCGTCCTAGGCCGGCGAACCAGATCGCTCAAGGAACGCCCGAACCGACGAAGATCTGCCCTGGGGTCCCGGCGCGGAAATTCGGCATCTGCTGCGCGATGCGGGCGCCGCTTTGATCAGCCGCGGTCTCGCCGGGCGCCTTGTCCGGCGAGACCGATGCGATCGGCCTCGGATCGTTCGGATCGGCGAGCACCAGCGTCCAGAACACCTCGTAGCGCGAGTGAGGCGCGCGAACCGCCGCGATGCCCATGCGCGACGCCGTCGGCATGAGCATGTTCTTCAGATGGCTTTGCGAGGACCGCCAGCCCGTGAAGGCGTCGGCCAGCGTGTCGTGCCCGGCGCCGACATTCTCCCACATCCCGCCATTGCGGTAGCCCGACCGCGCGATGCGCTGCTTGAACGTGCCGGCGGAGCCCGAATGGCTGAGTTCGCCGCTCTTCGCCATCACGGCCGCCTGCTCCTCGGCCATGCGGTTGAGGGCCGGGTCGAGCGCGACGGGGCCGAGCCCTTTGCCGCGCCTGAGCTCGCTGATCATCGAGGCGGCAGCCTGCTTGTCGAGAGTCGCGCCCGGAGCGGTCTGGCTTTGATAGATGCCGGGAGTCGACGGACCGGTCGGGACGCTGGTCGAGCAGCCGGCGAGAACGAGGATCGCGAGAACGCCGAGCGCAAGCGCGACGCGGAAAGTGGTCTGGGGCATGGCGGGTCTCGTTGCGGCTGGGCGGCCATCGCGATCACGCCATGAGCCGTATGCGGTGGTTAAGAGAGCGTTCACGCCGGCTTGGGCTGCGGCTCCGGCTGGGGCGGCGCGTCGGAGGCGTCGTGCGGCTTCAGCGCCGTAGCGCCCGGCGAACGGAGGCCGAGCGCCTCCGCGACGCGGTCGACCGCCTGGGTCATGTCGGGCGGTGGCGGCCCCGCCAGCGAAATCCCGGCGTCCGCGAAGGCCTTCACCAGAGCGAAATTGAGGTCGCTCTTCACGCTCGCGGCCTGCCGGGGGCTCGGCACGTTGCAGAACAGCGAGAACGCGTTGTCGGCTTTGCCGAGCGCGGTGAAGAGGATCTGCGGTTCGGGAAAGCCGAGCACCGAGGAATGCGCCTTCGCGGTCTCGATCGCGACGCGTTTGACCTCCTCGGGATCGACCGCCGAGGACACCGCAAGGTCGATCTGCACGCGCCCGTTCGGGGCGCCGTGGGTGACGTTCTTCACGCTCTTAGTGATGAAGTCCGAATTTGGCACGATCAGGGTCGAGCGGTCGAACAGCTCGATCTCGGTCGAGCGCACCGAGATGCGGCGGACATTGCCCTGGTCGGACCCGATGACGATCCAGTCGCCGGCCTTGATCGGGCGTTCGGCGAGCAGGATGACGCCCGAAACGAAGTTCGAGATCACCGCCTGCAGACCGAAGCCGATGCCGACCGACAGCGCGCCTGCGACGATCGCGAGCCTGTCGAGGCTGAAGCCTAGATAGGCGAGCGCGAGGACGATGATGATGATCGTGCCGAGGTAGCCGACGCCGGTGTTGATCGAGGCCTTGAGGCCATCGTCCATGCGGGTCTTGGGCAGCAGGTCGCGGTCGAGCCAGCGCTGCACCGCGTGGGTCAGGGCGAAGCCGACCGCCACCAGCGCGATCGCGCTCAGCACGCCGGCCGGCGAGATCGTGATGCCGCCGATCTCGAAGCCGGTGACCGGGAGGCGCAGCCAGCCGAACAGATCGGTCGAGCCGACCCCCCAGGGCCCTGCGATCATCAAGGCCGCCACCGCGAGGATGATGAGGCGCACGGCGCCCGAAAGCAGCACGCCGATCTGCTCGAGCGACGAGGGGCGCACCCCGATCCCGGAGCTCAGCGTCCGGCCGAACCGCGTCTCGCCCGACAGCGCGGAGGTGAACAGGTCGTCGACGACCGTCATCAGGAGATAGGCGAGCCAGATCACCGCCGTGATCCAGATAACCTGATTGGCGAGGAACTGCGCGAGCGAGACGTAGCCGATGACGACCGAGACCAGAACGGTGGCGATCGCGGCGATGGCGGCCATCCGGGCCAGGAAGGCGATCGGGTGGCCGTAGCGTTCCTCCTTTTCGGGATGCCCCTGGGCGTCCTCGAGATGCTGCGCCCTCCGGAGCCTCCTGATCGCAAACGCGAAGGTCGCGGCGTTCAGCGCCGCGAACACGCCCGCGGTCGCGACCGAGGCCGAGAGACTCGCCGAGACCGCGGCGTTGAATGCATCGGCGACGCGGCCGAGCACGAAGACCAGCGCGACCCAGAGCGGCTGATAGCGGATCTCCGCGACGGCTGCGTCCGAAAGATGGATCAGCCGCCAGGACGGCCGCCCCGGCGCGAACAGCGCCTTGGTCATGCCATGCGCGAAGCCGAGGAAGCCCGCGCCCCTGACCAGCGTCGCCGCGAGCGGCTCGGCCCGCGACGGCAGCCAGCCTGCGCTCCTGAGAGCGAGATAGACGCACAAGGCCGCGAGCAACGGCGCGAGGGTGGTGGCGACCAGCCTGAACAAGGCCGTGGCGGAGCGCCTCAGGCGCGACTGCGGCGCCTGGCGCACGACAAGCCGCTCGCCGAAATTCGAAACCCAGAGACGGATCGGAAACAGCAGCAGAACCGCCGCCAGAACCGCGGCCGCGACCTGGATGATCGACGACGGACCGAAGTTGCGAGCGATCTGGTCCGCCCATTCCGCGCCAAGGTCGCGGACGCTCGACAGATCGCGCGGCGCCTCTCCCACGACGTCCATCCAGAGCGTCGGATCGATCAGCGAGCGGGAGCGTTCGAACAACCGGCTGGCGAGCAGCGTGCGGCGACGCTCCGTGATCTGCGCGTCGATCTGCATCGCCTCGACCTGGAGGAGGCGGCCGCGCTTAATGGCGTCGTCGACCTGCTTGCGGGACTGGGCCTGCGCGTCGCGCTCACGCGCGACCTCGTCGCTCTCGGCGGGCTCGCCCTCCTTGGGCTTCGGCCCGATCTGCGCCAGCCGCGCGTCGGCCGCGGAGAGCTGGGGCGCGAGCTGAGAGATCGCGCTCTCGAGCGCGATCGTCATCGGGGCGATGCGGTCCCGAAGCGCCGCAAGTTCCTCATCGTGCAGCTTGGCGTCCGAAAGCCGGGTTTCGATCCGGTCGAGATCCGCCCGGGCCGCGTCGATCGCGGCCGCCGGATCGTTCTGGGCGGAAACTTGCGCCGCGGCGCCGATGAGCGCGAGTGCGAGCGTCAGGGCGCGAAGCAGGACGGAAAGGCTGGTCATGGGGTGCGGCGACGCTCGATTCGAAGAGTGGCGCGCCCTCTCATAGCAAGGAATGCGGCCAAGGACGGGCGGGGAGCGCTGTTTCCGTCCGACAAGGTATCTCGATGGGGTTCTTTCGGCGATCTTCGTCGGCTGACGGGGAAAAGCCGCGAGATTCGTTCCGGGACCCTGTCGAAGCGACGGATGCCTCTCCATAAACTCGCACGGCGCTCGTCAAGCGCCGAGGGCGCGGCGGCGACGGCCGGTACTCGAAAAAGGTCGGGAAACGGGGTCGACACTGTTCACCGGCGACGGAGAAATGGCGTCCCGTCTGAGGGCGTTCGAGTGGCGCGGGCATCCGCTCGGGCCGCCTTCGTCATGGCCGCTCGAGCTCAGGGCTGCGATCGGCATCTGCATGCATTCGAGCATGCCGACCGCCGTTTATTGGGGTCCCGACCTCCGCCTGATCTACAACGACGCCTGGGCGCCGGTGCCGGCCGAGCGCCACCCCCAGGCGCTCGGCGAGCCCGCCGAGGCGGTGTGGAACGACATCTGGGACGTGGTCGGCCCGCAGTTCCGTGAGGTCGTCGCGACCGGACGCGGCTTCTCGACCTTCAACCAGCGGCTCGACATGCGGCGCTGCGGCGCGGTCGAGGAGACCTACTGGAACTACAGCCTCACGCCGATCTTCGGAGAGGACGGCCGCGTCCGCGGCATCCTCAACCAAGGGCATGAGACGACCGAGCAGGTCTTCGCCGTGCGCTCGCAGGCCTTCCTGCTCGACATCGGCGACCGGCTGCGCGACATCCCCTCGGCCGAGTTCCGTTCCGAGGCGGTGCTCTCGACGATGCTGGGCGCGCTTGCGCGCCATCTCGACCTGCCGCGCTGCGGATATGCGACGGTCGACGGGGCCAGCGGCGCCTGCACGGTCGTGGGCAACTGGCGCGACGAGCGGATGCCCGACCTCGGCGCCCGGACCTTCGCGCTCGCGGACTTCGGCGACGCGATCCTGAACGACATGCTGGCTGGCCATGTGGTGACGTCGGACGACGTTGCGCTGGACCGCCGCCATTCGCCCCCCGTCGCGGAAAACTTCGAAGCGGTCGGCGTCCGGGCGAACCTCGTCGCGCCGGTGGTCCGGGGCGGGCGGGCCTTCGCGTTCCTGTTCCTGAACGACGATCGCCCGCGCCGCTGGAGACCCCACGAGATCGCGCTCGCGCGCGACCTCGCCGACCGGATCTGGCTAGCCCTCGCGCGCGCCGACGCCGCCGCCAAGCTGCGCGAGAGCGAACGCCGCTTCTCGGTGTTCTTCGAGCAGGCCTCGGTCGGCCTGTCGCAGGTGACGCTCGACGGCGCCTTCGTGCGGATCAACGACAGCATGGGCCGGATCCTCGGCCGGTCGCCTGCGGCGATCGAGGGATTGACCATCGCCGACGTCACCCATCCGGACGATCTGTCCGAGACGCGCGCCCGGGTGTTCGCGGCCACGCAGAGCGGCGGCCCGTTCACGCTCGAGAAGCGCTACGTCAAGCCCGGTGGCGCCGTCACATGGGCCGTGACGAACGTCACCCGGGTCGTCGACGAGGCGGGAGCGCCGAGCGGCTACTTCTCGGTGACGACCGACATCAGCGAGCGCAAGGAGCAGGAGCGCATCCGGGCCTGGCTGCTCGCCGAGCTCAACCATCGCGTCAAAAACAACCTCAGCACCGTGCAGGCCATCGCGCATCACGCGATCGGCTCGACGTCCTCGCTCGAGGAGTTCGAGCGGGTCTTCAACGCCCGTCTCATGGCGCTGTCGCGAGCCCACGATCTGCTGATGCGCGAGACCTGGACCTCGGCGGCTCTCGAGGATCTCGTGTCGGACACGCTCGCCCCGTTCGCGCTCGACGATGACCGCCGCATCATGATAGGCGGACCCGAAGTCCGGCTGTCGCCGACGGCCGCGGTGACCATGACGCTCGCTTTTCACGAACTCGCTACCAACGCGGCGAAATTCGGCGCGCTGTCGCGGCCGGAGGGCCGGGTCTCGGTCGAGTGGTCGATCGACAGGTCCCGCAATGGCGGCGCGATCGACCTGGAATGGCGTGAGGCGGACGGCCCCATCGTCGCGCCCCCGCAGCGCCGGGGCTTCGGTTCGCGGCTGATCGAGCGCGGGGCCGCGCGCGAGCTCGGCGGACGCGTCAGCCTCCAGTTCGACCCGGCCGGCGTCGCCTGCGCCTTCCATCTGCCCCTCTCGCAGAAAATCACCGTCCCATGACCGAGAACAGCATGACCGAACAGGGATTGAGCGGCCTCCGCATCCTTCTCGTCGAGGACGAGGCCATGATCGCCATGCTCGTCGAGGACATGCTGACGGACAGCGGCGCCACGGTCGTCGGACCGGCGGGCGGCGTGGCCGAGGCGCTCGGGGTGATCTCGAGCGAGCAGATCGACGGCGCCCTTCTCGACGTCAATCTCGGCGGCGAGCAGAGCTTCGAGGTCGCCGACGCCCTCGCCAAGCGGTCGATCCCGTTCGTCTTCGTCACGGGATATGGCGGCGGCGCGGTGCGCGACCGCTATCCCGACGCGCCGACCCTGCAGAAGCCCTTCGTGACCAGCGACCTGGAGCGCGCGCTGTCGGGCCTGGCCATCGCCGCGCGCGACGCCAGCCACTCCGCGCCCTGAACGAACGTCGCCGAAATTCGCCACGAGGCTGTTCCCCGACGCCGCGTTCTGTGCAAAACGTGCATACACACGAGCGGACGTGAGGACTGAGATGCCGAGCTACAGGGCGCCCGTCGAAGAAACGCTCTTCCTGCTGTTCGACGTGCTCGGCTTCGAACGTCACGCCAATCTTCCGGGCTTCTCCGAAGCAAGTCGCGACGTCGTCGAGGCGATCCTCGCCGAGGCCGCGAGGGTGGCCGAAAAGAGCTTCCAGCCGCTCAACCGCTCCGGCGACCTGCAGGGCTGCGAGCGGCTCGCCAATGGCGACGTGGTGACGCCGAACGGCTTCAAGGAGGCGTACAAGGCGTTCGTCGAAGGCGGCTGGATCGGTCTCGCGGCCGATCCCGAATATGGCGGACAGGGCCTGCCGCACACGATCACCGCGGCGATCAACGAATACGCCTCCTCGGCCAACATGGCGCTCGCCATGTATCCCGGCCTGACGCAGGGCGCGATCGCGGCGCTCGTGCTGCACGGCTCCGACGAGCAGAAGCGCGCTTATCTGCCCAACATGATCACCGGCAAATGGACCGGCACCATGAACTTGACCGAGCCGCATTGCGGGACGGACCTCGGGCTGATCAAGACCAAGGCCGTTCCCCAGCCTGACGGCTCCTACAAGATCACCGGCCAGAAGATCTTCATCTCGGCCGGCGAGCACGACATGACCGAGAACATCGTGCATCTCGTGCTCGCCCGCATCGAGGGCGCGCCGGAGGGGACCAAGGGCATCTCGCTGTTCGTCGCGCCCAAGATGCTGTTCGACGAGAACGGCGCGCTCACGACGCGGAACGCCGTCTCCTGCGGCGCGGTCGAGCACAAGATGGGCATCCACGGCAACTCGACCTGCGTGATGCACTATGACGGCGCGACAGCCGGGCTGGTCGGCGAGGAGCACCGCGGCTTGGCCGCAATGTTCACGATGATGAACGAGGCGCGCCTCGGCGTCGGCATCCAGGGCCTCTCGCAATCCGAGGTCGCCTATCAGAACGCGGTCGCCTACGCCCGCGAGCGCCGGCAGGGGCGCGCGCTCACCGGTCCGAAGGACGCCGACAAGCCGGCCGACGCGCTGATGGTCCACCCCGACGTCCGCCGGACGCTGATGTCCATCAAGGCGTTCAACGAGGCGGCGCGCGCGCTGATCCTGTGGACCGCGGTCCGCGGCGACGTCGGCCGCGTTTCGGAGGACGAGAAGGAGCGCCAGGCCGCGGACGACCACATGGGGCTAATGACGCCGATCATCAAAGGCGTGATCACCGACCTCGGCTTCGACAACACCGTGAAGGCCCAGCAGATGTTCGGCGGCCACGGTTACATCGCGGAATGGGGCATGGAGCAGTTCGTCCGCGACGCCCGCATCGCGATGATCTACGAGGGCGCAAACGGCGTGCAGGCCATGGACCTCGTCGGCCGCAAGCTGCCGCGCCACGGCGGCCGCGCCATCATGGCGTTCTTCAAGGAGGTCGACGGCTTCCTCAGGGACAACGCCGAGGTCGAGGGCATGAAGCCGTTCCTCGAGCCGCTGAAGAAGGCGCGCGAGGACCTGCAGAAGGCGACCATGTGGTTCATGGCGAACGCCATGGGCAAGCCCGACAACGCCGGCGCCGGCGCGGTCGACTACATGCATCTCTTCGGCCTGACGGCGCTCGGCTATATGTGGGCGATGATGGCCAGGACCGCGCTCGACAAGAAGGCGGACGGCGCCGACGGCGTGGACGTCCGGCTCGCGACGGGCCGCTTCTTCATGGAGCGCATGATGCCCGAGACCGCCGCGCGGCTCGCGGCCATCTCGGCCGGGTCCGAAGCCGTGATGGCGCTGCCCGAAGAGGCGTTCTGAGCCGATGGCCGAATACGAGCTCCACTGCTTCGGCGAGTCCGGCAACTCCTATAAGCCAGCGCTGCTGCTCGAACTCGCGGGCGCCGACTGGCGGCCGGTCTTCGTCGACTTCTTCAAGGGCGAGGCGCGAGGCGACGCCTATCGCGAGCGCAACGTCATGGGCGAGGCGCCGATCCTCACCCATGGCGACGTCGTGCTCAGTCAGTCGGGCGTCATCCTCGACTATCTGGCCGACGAACTCGGCCGCTTCGGCGGAGAGACGCCCGCCGAGAAGCGCGAGATCTGGCGCTGGATCCTGTTCGACAACCACAAGCTCACGAGCTACATGGCGACCCGCCGCTTCCTGCTGAACTTCGTCGAGCAGGGCGAGACGCCCATCACCGAGTTCCTCGGCAAGCGGATGCGCGACGCGTTCCGCGTGCTCGAAGCGCATCTTGAGGACCGCGACTGGGTCGCGACCGACCGCGCCACGATCGCGGACCTGTCTCTGCAGGGCTATCTGCACTACGGCGACGAGCTGCATTGGGACTTCGGGCCCTATCCGGCGATCTCGGCCTGGCTTGAACGCATCCGATCGCTGCCCGGCTGGAAGCACCCTTACGATCTCATGCAGCGCGCGCGGCCCTCGGCCGCCGCCTGAGAGGAGACCACGATGCCCGAGGCCTTCATCTATGACGCCGTCCGCACGCCCCGCGGACGCGGCAAGCCCGACGGCTCGCTGCACGAGGTCTCGACGCTCGGCCTCGCGACCACGGCGCTCCGGGCGCTCGCCGAGCGCAACAATCTCGACGCCGGCCGCATCGACGACGTCGTGCTGGGCTGCGTCGATCCCGTCGGCGAGGCCGGCGGCGACATCGCCCGCGCGGCCGCGCTCGCGGCCGACTACGGCATCCAGGTGCCGGGCGTGCAGATCAACAGGTTCTGCGCCTCGGGCCTCGACGCAGTGAACTTCGCGGCCGCGCAGGTGATGGCCGGCCAGCACGACCTCGTGGTCGGGGGCGGCGTCGAGTCGATGAGCCGCGTCGGCATCGGGGCCTCGGGCGGCGCCTGGCCGATGGACCCGGCGATCGCGGTGAAGGCCTATTTCATGCCGCAGGGCGTCTCAGCCGACCTGATCGCCACAAAGTACGGCTTCTCGCGCGACGACGTCGACGCCTACGCGGTCGAGAGCCAGAAGCGCGCCGGCGCGGCCTGGAGCGAGGGACGGTTCGCCAACTCCGTCGTCCCGGTCAAGGACGTCAACGACATCATCCTGCTCGACCGCGACGAGCACATGCGCCCCGAGACGACGATGCAGTCGCTCGGCGGCCTCAAGGCCTCGTTCGTCGAGATGGGCGAGATGGGCGGCTTCGACGCCGTCGCCACCTACGCTCATCCGGACGTCGAACGCGTCAACCACGTGCACCACGCCGGCAACTCCTCCGGCATCGTCGACGGCGCCGCCGCCGTCCTGATCGGATCGAAAGAAGCGGGCGAGGCCGCGGGGCTGAGGCCTCGTGTCCGCATAAGGGCCTTCGCCAATATCGGCTCGGAGCCCGCGCTGATGCTGACCGGCCCGGTCGACGTCACGAAGAAGGTGCTGAAGCGCGCCGGCATGGAGATCGGAGACATCGACCTGTTCGAGGTCAACGAGGCCTTTGCCGCCGTCGTCCTGCGTTATCTCCAAGCCTTTGGGCTCGATCAGTCCAAGGTGAATGTGAACGGCGGCGCAATCGCGATGGGCCACCCGCTCGGCGCGACCGGCGCGATGATCCTCGGAACGGCGATCGACGAGCTCGAGCGCTCGGGCAAATCCACCGCGCTCGTCACACTCTGCATCGGCGCAGGGATGGGGACGGCCACGATCATCGAGCGGGTGTGAGGAGAGCGGCCATGACCGAGACCAATTTCCGCACCGATCTCGACCCCGACGGCGTCCTGTCGGTCGTCTGGGACATGCCCGGCCGGTCGATGAACGTCCTGTCCGAGGCTGCGATCCGCGAGCTCGCCGGGATCGTCGACCGGGTGGTCGAGGACGAGGCCGTGAAGGGCGTGGTGGTCTCCTCCGCCAAGAAGGCGTTTTCGGGCGGCGCGGACCTGACGATGCTCGAGGGCATCGCGCGGCTCTACGCGTCGGAGAAGGCGAAGCACGGCGAGGCGGCGGCCGCCAAGGCGATGTTCGAGGAGAGCCGCAAGCTCAGCCAGCTCTACCGGCGCATCGAGACCAGCGGAAAACCCTGGGTCTGCGCGATCCACGGGGTGTGCCTCGGCGGCGCCTTTGAGCTCGCGCTCGCCTGCCACTATCGCATCGCCTCGAACGACGCCTCGACGCGGGTCGGGCTGCCGGAGGTGAAGGTCGGCCTGTTCCCCGGCGCCGGCGGCACCCAGCGCGTCGCGCGCATCATGCCGCCCGGCGACGCGCTCCAGATGCTGATGAAGGGCGAGCAGATCCGCCCCGACAAGGCGCGCGCCATGCGGCTCGTCGACGAGGTCGCGCCCAAGGACGAGATGCTCGGGAAGGCGAAAGCCTGGATCCTCGGCGGCGGCAAGGCCGTGAAGCCATGGGACGAGAAGGGCTTCCGGCTGCCGGGCGGGCCGGTCTGGTCGAAGGGCGGCTTCATGACCTTCCCGCCCGCCAACGCGATCTACCGGCGCGAAACCCAGGACAACTACCCAGCGATCCGCGCCATGCTGCAGGCGGTGTTCGACGGGCTGCAGCTCGAGATGGACCGGGCGCTGACCGTCGAGAGCCGGCTGTTCGCCAAGGTGCTGCGGTCGCCGGAGGCGGCGGCGATGATCCGCACCTTCTTCGTGTCGATGCAGGAGCTGAACAAGGGCGCGCGGCGGCCGAACAACGTGCCGGAAAACAAGCTGAAGACGATCGGCGTGGTCGGCGCCGGCTTCATGGGCGCGGGCGTCGCCTATGTGTCGGCGCTGGCCGGCCTCCATGTCGTCCTCGTCGACCGCGACCAGGCGGCGGCGGACAAGGGCAAGGCCTTCGCCGAGAAACTCGTGATGGGCCAGGTCGTGAAGGGCCGCATGTCGGGCGAGCAGCGCGACGCGCTGCTGGGCGCGATCGAGCCGACCGCCGACTACGCGGCGCTCGCCGGCTGCGACCTCGTGATCGAGGCGGTGTTCGAGGACCCCAAGGTCAAGGCCGAGGTCATCGCCAAGGTCGAGGCCGTGATCCGCGAGGACGCGATCTTCGCCTCCAACACCTCGACGCTGCCGATCTCGGGGCTCGCCAAGGCGTCGAAGCGGCCGGAGAGCTTCGTCGGCATCCATTTCTTCTCGCCGGTCGAGAAGATGCTGCTGGTCGAGGTCATTGTCGGAAAGCAGACCGGCGACAGGGCGCTCGCCATGGCGCTCGATTATGTCCGCGCGATCAAGAAGACGCCGATCGTGGTGAAGGACAGCCGAGGCTTCTACGCCAACCGCTGCGTCATCGCCTACATGCTCGAAGGCCATCTGATGCTGACCGAGGGCGTCCCGGCCGCGATGGTCGAGAACGTCGCCAAGCAGGCCGGGATGCCCGTGGGTCCGCTTGCGCTCAACGACGAGGTCGCGCTCGACCTCGGCCTCAAGATCATCGACTCGACCCGCGCCCAGCTCGGCGACGCCGCCGTCGACCCGGCGCAGGAGAGGCTGCTCAGGGCTCTGGTCGAGAAGGAGGGCCGGCTCGGCCGCAAGAACGGCAAGGGGTTTTACGACTATCCCGAGGGCGGCAAGAAGCGGCTCTGGCCGGGCCTCGCCGATCTGCAGGAGACGAAGCTCGACCCCGATGCGATCGACGTGTCGGAGCTCCGCCACCGCCTGCTTGTGACGCAGGCTCTCGAGGCGGCACGCACGGTCGAGGAAGGCGTGGTCACGGACATGCGCGAGGCCGACGTCGGCGCGATCCTCGGCTTCGGCTTCGCGCCCTATACGGGCGGGCCGCTGTCCTGGATCGACTCGATGGGCGCCAAGCGCTTCGTCCGGCTTGCGAGCGCGCTGGCCGAGCTGCACGGCCCGCGGTTCCGGCCCAACAAGCTGCTGCTCGACCTCGCCGAAAAGGACGAGACCTTCTATGGCCGCTTCGCGCCGCCGAAGGAGACCGCGGAAGCCGCGTGAAAGTCGGATGCGCGGGCCAGAGCCTCTGCGGCCCCATTGTTCTTGAGAGGCCAAATCCGCGTCAGGAATGGGCCTTGGGCCATCGGCTCCGCGTGCTTCGAGACGCCCGCAAAGACGCGGGCTCCTCAGCATGAGGGGGCTTGCGCCTGCCATCCTCCACCCTCCTCATGCTGAGGAGCCGTCCGTCAGGACGGCGTTTCCAAGCACGCGGCGCGTCGCCGCCACGGACCGGCACGAACCGGGGACGGACTCCAGCCTGTGACGCAGATGAGCGCCCGGATGACCCTCGCCTGCGCCGCCGCGGCGGCCGTCCTGATCGCGGCGGCCGTGGCGGTCCATCTGGCGAAGCCCGCCTGGCTGTTCGGCGCGCCGGCTCCGCCGCCGAAGCCGCAGGCGCGCCCCGCCGACCCGCTCGGCGCGCTTCCGCCGGGCCTCGTCGCGCGTCTCGTCTGGCCGCTGCCCGACGCCCCCTCGCCCTTCATGCGGATCACGCGCGTCAGGCCGAAGGCGTTCTGCGACAGCCTCGCGGCGGCGGGCCTCAGGAACGCGGCGTTCCAGATGGGCGAGGCCCCGCTCAAGGGCTGGACCTGCGTCACCGACCTCATCAAGCCGGTCGAGGGCGACGAGCAGTCGGTGTCGAGCCTGTTCGTCGCGACGAGGGGGCTCGAATCCGACCGGATCGACAATGTCCGGATGAAGCTCAACCTGATCGACCCCGGCACTGCGCCGGTCGTCAAGGCGATCGCCCGCGACGTCCTGCGCCAGATCTGCCGGAGCCTCGGCTGGGAGCCGCCCGCCGCCGTGGTCGAGGCGATCGACGGGCCGAAGGAAGGCCGCGTCCTCGAACGCGGCGTGTCCTACGACCTCAAGCGCGAGTTCGGTCCGGCGGAGCGCTTCAACCTCATCATCGTCTTTCCCCGCAGCCTCGGCCAGGGCGGCGAGGACCGCTTCGTCGCCGACCCGCGCCGCTCCGCCGTCGCGCGGTGAGGTCTGGCCTCGGCCGCGCCGCCGCGCCATGATCGCCCGCGCACAAGGAGGCCGCCAATGTCCCGCCGCGTCGACGTCTATTTCTCCCTGCTGTCGCCCTGGGCCCATCTCGGGCACGAGCCGTTC
>NZ_RYFI01000026.1:0-1351 GCF_004103825.1 Hansschlegelia zhihuaiae | reverse complement strand
GCCCATCGGGGGCGGGAGCCGTTCCTGGAGATGGCGCGGCGTCGCGGCGTCGAGATCGGCTGGCGGCCGATGCCGCTGATGTCTGTGTTCGCCGACACCGGCGGCGTGCCGCTGCTCAAGCGCGCGCTGCCGCGCCGGACCTATCGCGACCTCGAGCTGCTGCGCTGGGCCGACCGGCGGAAGCGGCCGCTGAAGCTCAGGCCGACATACTGGCCGTTCGAGCCGGCGCTGGCCGACCGGGCGATCATCGCCCTGGTCGACGCGGGCCAGGACCCGTCCGGCTATGTCGGCGCGGGCTTCCGCGCGGCCTGGGAGGAGGACCGCGACATGGCCGACCGGGCGACGATCGCAGAGCTCCTCGCGGCGCAGGGCTTCGACGCCGACGCGACGCTCGCGGCCGCCGAGCGGGAGGAGACGGGCGCGGCCTATGCCGCGAACCATGCAGCCGCCGTCGAGGCGGGGGTGTTCGGCTCGCCGGCCTATGTGCTCGAGGGCGAGGTGTTCTGGGGCCAGGACCGGATCGACCTGCTGGACGAGGCGCTCGAGACCGGCCGTCCGCCCTACCGCGTCGCGGTCTGAGCACGTCAGATCGAGGCGGAGAAACTTTGCGCGTCATCCCGGCCGAAGGGCCGGGATCCATCACCGCCACCAGCGCCTGCTATTGGACGGGCGGCGTTGATGGATTCCGGGACGAGTCCGGAATGACGACCTCACCTGGGCAAGCCTTGTTCCTGTCGCGCCGCCGTCGTCCCGCCACGCTTCGGTCGCAGGCTGCCGGGACTGAGACCCGGCGGAAGGAGGCTGCGCATGCGCGCTCTTGGCTTGCTGGCGGCCGCCGCCGCGATCGGCGGGGCCGCGATCGTCTCGTCCGCCTGGGCGGAGCCGCCCCCGGCGGATCGCTACGAGTTGAAGCAGGTCGACGGCGGCTTCTTGAGGCTCGACCGGCAGACCGGGATGACCTCGCTCTGCGCGCCGGCCGGCGACGGCTACGCCTGCCGGCCGACCGCGGAGGGCGGCTCGGCCGACGCCGCCATGGTCGCCCAGCTCGAAAAGCGCGTTGCGGAGCTCGAGGCCAGGGTGAAGGCGCTTTCGCCGGACCGCTCCGCCTCGCTCAAGGGCGCCGTCCCGCGCGATCCCACGCTCGACCTGCCGACCGACGAACAGGTCGATCGCGTCGCGAGCTTCCTCGAACGCGCGACGCGGCGCTTCAAGAAGCTCGCGACCGAGATGCAGCGCGAGGCGGACGGCGGGTCGCTATAGGGCGGAAAGCGATCAGGATAGGCCGTCATCGCCGGGCTTGACCCGGCGATCCATCCACCTTGGCGAAGTGATGGATTGCATGTTGCGTGGT
>NZ_RYFI01000025.1:42081-61154 GCF_004103825.1 Hansschlegelia zhihuaiae | reverse complement strand
AATTGGACGCCGATCCCCCGACCTACGGGGTCAAAATTCCACGCCGGATCACATCTTCTGGACGAAGCGCTGGAATCCGCTGGGTTCTAACGTCTGGAGGAAGCCGAAGATCGAGCGTTCGTTCTGGCCCAGCCGCCGGGCCGCGACGGTGAGCGTGGCGAGGGCTGCCGGGTGCAGCGGATAGAGGTCGGCCGCGATAGCAGCCACGTCCGCCGGATCGCCGCCAAGCGTGCCGTGCTGGAAAGCTTCTTCAAAGAGCCGGCGCGCGGCATCGCGAACCGGCCGCGTGTGACTTGGATCGGCTTCGAGCGCCCCGGCGACGAGGTGCAGCGTCTGCTCCAAGCTGTCACCGAAGGCGATCTCCTCGTATCGATCGGCCGAGCGGGTCCACTCGGCCTCGATGACGCCGCCCATGGCGGCAACGTATTCCGCGAGACGGTGGTGCAGGACGCCGATGACCGCCAGGGGGGCGCCACCGCGGCCGCCGGCGCGCTCGGCGAGCTGTTGGAATACCGAGGGGTCCTCGGACCGAGGATTTGCGGCGGCATGCTCAACATAGCGGCCCATCTCGTCGACTAGCAGTAGGGTGCGCCGACCGTCAGCCGAGATCGTATCGCGCGAGAGCCGGTCGAGTAGATCGATCGCGGACCGTGCCCTCAGTCCTGGATCCTCGTCCGTACCGGCCTTGGCCGCGCCAGCGGCGATGTCGTCCATGCCGAGCATGCGCGCTTGTTCGCGGACGGCCGCGAGGAGATCCCCCGAGAAGCTGGTCCGCCGTCCACTCATGAAGATCACGGCATGCGGTGCGAACGCCGTACCCTTCGCAAGGCCCGAAGCTTTGGCAATTTCATTGGCCCGCTCGTCGACCGCCGTCAGCAAGCGGCAGAGGAGTAGCGCGAATGAGGACTTGCCGCTTCCATAGGGTCCGGTGATGCGGAAAGCGCGCTGCGTCGATCCTGCATCGAGGCCGTCGACCAGCCGCTCGAGCGCCGAGCGGGCCGACGCCGTCACCACATAGCCGTCCAGTGCCCTCGGATCGGTGAGGTCGCGCGCGACGTCCGTCGAGCGCACGTAGCGGCGCGAGAGGGTGACCCGCAGCCCAATCGGACTTTCCGCCCTGTTCACCACGCCAGCTTCTCCAGTTCCTGGGGCCCCTCGGCCCCCGTGCATACGAGCTCCAGGCCGCCGATGCCGTCGCTCCTCAGCGCCAGCGCCGTGGATCCATCGCAGACCTCCTCAAGCAGCTCGTGCATCGTTGCCTCGTCAAGGCGGAACACCGAGCCGGGCGAAACGCGGTCGAGCATGATAGAGCGCATCGTCAGCGCCCGCGAACCGGGGGCTGCGGCGCGCCAGTGGTCCGCGAGCGCGAACGCGAGAGTCCTCCGGTCCAGGCCGCGTTTGCGTCCGCGGTTCAGACGGATGGTGGGGACGCCCCCTGGCGCCGCGGTCCGCAGTAGGTCCAGCTCCTGGAACGGGGATCCGAGCGTATCCTCAAGCACGGCGGCGCCCCGGTCGGCGGCGGCGTCGTAGGTCCTGACGAGCATTTCGAGGTGGGCTGCCGCGGTGGCAGCGTTGACGGCGCCGCGTGTGCTTGCGGCCGAAGCGACGATCAGGTCCAGCAGCCGCTTACGCGTCACCTCGACGTCAGTGACTGTGAGGAAGGCCGCGCTCCAGGCTCCGAGGCCACCATGGACGGTGATCTGCCAGTGGAGGCGCCAGAGTGCGCCGGCGTCTTCAAGGTAGGGGTCGACGCCTATGTCTGGGTCGAGCAGCCGCCGGCCGAACTCGGTCGGTCGCACCAGACGCCCCTGCGCCTGCGTTATGCCGAAGGCCTCGCCCCAGAACCTCACCGACCTGACCATGTTCTTGCCCAGGCCGAGCGTCAGGATGGCACGTTCGTCATCGGCGAAGATCTCCGGATCGCGGACGACCGCCTCATAGATCTTCGGTAGCCAACCGTAGCGGACAGCAAAGGATTCGTGGCCTGAGAAGACACGGGGGCGGCCCCGTGGGTCCACCTGCTTCTCCGCCTTCTCCATCACCGTCACCATGTCACCCGACTTTCCTCTGTCCGCCGCTTGTAAGCGCGGCCACAGCTTGGCCGATCAGCCGCGCCGCCTCGTCCACCTCGTCTGCTGTGGTTGTCCTGCCGAAGCCGATCCGGATCGTGCTTTCGGAGATGTGCGACGGCGCGATGGCGGTAAGCACATGTGAGATCCCGATCGCGCCCGCGCTGCATGCCGAGCCTGTCGAGATCGCGAGACCGGGCAGGCTCGCCATCAACTCGTCCGCGTCGATCCCTGGAAAGGCTAAGCTCAGATTCTGGGGCACCCGGTGCTCCAGCGAGCCGTTGACGACAACGTCGGGATGCATCGCGCGCACGGCCGTCAGCAACCTGTCGGCGAGCGCCTCCGCATGTCGCGCGTCCTGGATCATCTCTTGAAGCGCGATCTCGCAAGCGGCGCCGAAGCCGACGGCAAGCGCGGTCGCCACGGTCCCAGAGCGGACCCCTCGCTCCTGGCCCCCGCCGGTCACCACCGGCGCGGGGGAACCGTCCCCGCGCCATACGAGCGCGCCGATGCCCTGCGGCCCATAGATCTTGTGTGAGGACAGCCATGCGCCGCGCGCGTCCCACGCGGCGAGGTCGACTGCTATGCGCCCTGCCGCCTGTGAGACGTCCGTGAGCAGCGCCGCTCCGACGAGTCGGCATGCGTCGGCGATCTCCCTCATCGGCTGCACCGTGCCGATCTCGTTGTTGACCGCCATAGCGATGGCGACGTCGCGGCCATCCAGCGCTTCGGCGAACTCGTCTGCGTCGAGCACCCCGTCCGCTCCGATTGGCGCTCCGCTTACCTCGAGTTCGCCTGCCCGAGCGGCGAGCGTCTCGATGACGCAGGCGTGCTCAATGGGGCTGACCAACACGCGCGAGCCGGCGGGTAGTGTGCGGATGGCGATGTTGGCCGCCTCGGTGGCGCCTCCGGTCAGGAAGATTTCGTCCGGTTGGGCACCGATAAGCGCTGCGATCTGGCCGCGGGCGGTCTCGACCGCATCGGCCGCGGCACGTCCGAAAGCGTGCGTCGCATGCGGGTTGGCGGGACGCGACATCCAGGGCAGCATCGCTTCGAGTACGCGCGGATCGGGCGCTGTCGTCGCCTGGTGGTCGAGATAGATCGCCGTCATTGTCCATGCCTCCCGACCGCCAGCTTGAGCTCGTCGGGGAATGCGTCGGCTAGGTCGGCCAGGATTGCGTTCCGCTCAAGCGCTGGAAGGCGCTGCAGCTTCCTGACATGCGATGTCCGACGGCGCCTTAGGGCTTCCCGTTCCCGGAAGTCGATGCCGAGGTGGTCGTAGTCGTGCAGGACGAACGGTGGTGCGAAGTTGGTCCAGACGCGTTCGGCGACCCGTCCTACCTGCGTGCAGTTCGGGTAGTCCGTGATGTGCCATCCGGTCAGTTCGGCGTCGTAGGCCTCGTTCGGATATCCGGTGATCATCACCTCGCAGGTCAGGCCGGTAAGGACATCAAGCAGGCGGAGGTGGTCGTCTGCGGTATAGTCATGGCGGTAGCAGCGCTTGCGGCGTCGGCTTGCCGGCCAGTACGGCGGGTCGCAGAACACCAGTGCGGTCGGTGCCGGCGGATTGGCGACTAAGTAGTCCACGGCATCGCCATGAACGAGTTCGACTGCCGGAACGTCTCGTTCGCGCCAACGCGCGATCACGTTGGCATCAGCGTCTATCCCGATATTCCGCGCCGCGGCGCGCTTGCGCAGCATCACGGCGCCGCCGCCCAGGTGGGTCTCGATGAAGACATCATGCGGCGGCATCAGGTTGATTAGCCTATGGTAGGCCCTTCCTTTTCCACCTGGATACGACATTCATTCTACATCGCAGAAATTCGCGATGAATGCAAATGCTCATCGACTGCCGCTTAGGCACCAGTGGTGCAAGCGCGGCCGATGGCCAAGTCTACGATGACGTCATTCTCATGGCGGTGGCGTCCTGTAGACAATGACCTGAAGATGGCGGCAGTGGAAGCCGATCCGATCTGTGTCGCGCGACACTTAACAAACGTCTGAAATTGGGTGCCGCCTAGAACGGCGGACCGTTTGCTTTTGTGTCATAGCCCGTCTCGAGCGTTGGGCGCTCCGCTAGCCTGCCCGCGCGACCGGAAGCTTGTCCGCCCAAGTCGGGTGCCCCGGCGACTTCATCTCGAACTTCGTCGCCAAGGGTTCTTCATGCAAACGGTGGCTGTCTGCTGCCCCTCAGTTCAGGCGTAGCCACGCCGGGCCGGCTGATACAGGTCCTCGCCGAAGGTCGGCATTTCAATCTCATAAGCGTCGATAAGCGCCCGTATCTCAGGCTTGAACATTGGTTCGCGGAAGATCGAGCCGTTTCCGTAGAGCTTCTGAAACGATAAGCAAAAATCTTCGATCCGCTCTTCAGACAGCGTCGCCTGAAAATTTTCTTCGCTCGGCTGCACGTACTGGCCCCAACCGACGCCGCGTTCCAGCTTAGCGCGAACACGCCGAACGATTGCCTCGGGGGTCACTTCAATTCCGAGGACTGCGAGTTCCCTCGGCGCGTCTTCCACGATCCCGCAAAGCCCTCTCACGCTGAGTGCTTCGACAACGCTCGTCCGGCGCTGCTCGAGGATGCGGGGGGAGATGAGGAAATCATCATCATCGATGCCAGCAAAGTCGGTCATTCGGGGGCCTCTCGGTTAGCCAATCGGGAGTTAAAGCTTGAAATTCGTGATCAGAAGAAGTCATAGGAATTCTTGAGATTTTCGCTTGATGAGCAAGTATTGCTGGCAGCTAGAGCAAGATGGGCCGCTGTAGAGCAATGTTTGCTGAGATTCCAAGTAGGGGCGCGCCGGTCCCTCAGGGCGCCCGAAAATGCTTCGAGAGCTTCAGCCGCTGACCCTGATAGTTCGAGGTCTTCAGCTCGCCATAGAGCGCGGCGGGGCGCTCCAGCATGCGTTCATAGACGAGGCGGCCGACCGTCTGGCCGTGCTCCAGGATGAACGGCACCTCATGGCTCCTGACCTCGAGCACCGCCCGAGCGCCCGCGCCCTTCGCGTCGGCATGGCCGAAGCCGGGGTCGAAGAAGCCAGCGTAGTGGACGCGGAACTCGCCGACCAGCGGGTCGAAGGGCGTCATCTCGGCGGCGTGGTCGGGCGGCACCTGCACGGCCTCGCGGGAGGCGAGAATGTAGAACTGTCCCGGGTCGAGCACGAGGCCCGAGCGGCCGGCCGAGATCGGCTCCCAGAAATCCTCGACTGCCTGGGCGGCGGGCGCGTCGACGTCGACCACGGCGGTGTGGCGCTTCGCCCGCCAGCCGACCGCGCCAGAGCCCTCGCCGATGAGGTCGACCGTCACCGCCACGCCGCCTCGCACGTCGGCCGCATCGTCGTCGACGAGCCGCGCGCGCGCCTGGAGGGAGGCGAGCTCCGCATCGTCGAGTCGGGCTTCGCCGCGGCGCAGGCGCAATTGCGAGAGCCGCGAGCCGGGCCTGACCAGAACCGGAAAGGTTCTCGGCGAGATCTCGGCGAAGAGCGGACCGCGATAGCCCTGCGGAACGACGTCGAAGGCCCGTGCGCCATCGGCGATCACGCGGGTGAACACGTCGAGCCGCCCGGTCGAGCTCTTCGGATTGGTGGCGCCGGCGACGTCGGCCGGCAGGGCGAGCCGCTCCATCAGCGGCGCGATGTAGACGCAGCCGGTTTCGAGCACCGCGCCCTGGCTCAGGTCGATCGTGTGCAGCGTGAGCTCTTCGAGCCGCTCCCGGACCGGTCGTCCAGGGCCCGGGAGGAAGCTCGCGCGCACCCGGTGCACGACCGGCCCGAGCCTGAGGTCCAGGCTCGCCGGCTGAACCTGGTCGGCCGCCGCGGGTTGATCGAGCGCGATGGCGCCCTCGGCGATCATGCGCTCAATCTCCTGGGAGGGCAGGATGCCGCCCTGGGAAGTCGTTCTCGTCACGCCGCCTCTCCGGCCGGGCGTGACGGTTCCGGCTGCCCCGCGCCCGTCGCCGGTTTAGCGATAAGCGCCGTTGACGCCAAGCGCGACCGAGCGTACCCAAGCGGCTCTCCCGTGGTTCTTTGGGCCGGCCGGCTTGCGACCACGTAAAACATGCCCGCTAAAAGGCCGGACGCGCGATCAGCCTTCTTCAACGGCGATCATCGCGGCCCGGTCGACCGAGGTCGTGAACCGATGAGCCGCGCAAGCCTTCCGAAGTCGAGAGACCTGTCCGACGCCACGCGTCTAATCCATGAGGGCGAGGCCCGTTCGGGGTTCGGCGAGATGTCGGAGCCGATCTACGTCACCTCCGGCTACGCCTACGAGACGATGGAGGCGGCCGAGGCCCGGTTCGACGGGCGCGACCCCGGCTACATCTATTCGCGCTTCTCGAACCCGACGGTGACGACCTTCGAGCGTCGCATGATGGCGCTCGAGGGCGCGGAGGCGGCGCGCGCAACGGCGAGCGGCATGGCGGCGGTGACCGCCGCCATGCTTTGCCAGATCAAGGCTGGCGACCACGTGGTCTCGGCCAAGGCGCTGTTCGGCTCGTGCCGCTATGTGGTTGAGGACCTGCTGCCGCGCTTCGGCGTGCCGTCCACTCTGGTCGACGGCGCCGACCTCGACCAGTGGCGGTCGGCGGTCCGGCCCGAGACCAGGGTCTTCTTCCTGGAAAGCCCGACCAATCCGACGCTTGAGGTCTACGACATCGAGGCGATCGCCAAGATCGCGCACGAGGCCGGCGCCCTGCTCGTCGTGGACAACGTGTTCGCGACCCCGGTTCTTCAGAAGCCGCTGAAGTTCGGGGCCGACGTCGTGGTCTATTCCGCGACCAAGCACATCGACGGCCAGGGCCGGACGCTCGGCGGCGTCGTGCTGGGCTCGGAGAAGTTCGTCATGGACCATCTCCACACCTTCATGCGCCAGACCGGCCCCTCGATGTCGCCGTTCAACGCCTGGGTGCTGGCCAAGGGGCTCGAGACGCTTTCGCTCCGCGTCGAGCGCATGCAGGCGAGCGCGGCCAAGGTTGCGGACTTCCTCGCAAGCCACCCCAAGGTGAAGAAGCTTACCTATTGCGGCCGCGACGATCATCCGCAGGCCGCCCTCGTCAAGAAGCAGATGACGGGGGGCGGCACGCTCGCGACCTTCGACATCGGCGGCGCGAAGCCCGAGGCGTTCCGGTTCGGCAACGCGCTCGAGATCGTGAAAATCTCGAACAATCTCGGCGACGCCAAGTCGATCCTGACCCATCCCGCCACGACCACGCATCAGCGCCTCGCGCCCGATGCGCGCGCGGAGCTCGGCATCACCGACGCCACGCTCCGCCTGTCGGTCGGACTCGAGGACGTCGACGATCTGATCGAGGACATCGACACGGCGCTGAAGGCGGTGTGACGGCGACGGCGTTAACGAGCCGTCAACCATCGGCGACATCAGGGGATCCGTCGTCGACAGGCGCGAACCCCTCGCGGTCTCGGGGCAAGCGGCGTTCGCCCCCGACAATGCGGCGGTTCGCCCCCTCGATATCCGCCGCCGGACGAAGACATACGTCACGTCGTCCACGACCAGAGGAGACCACGCCGTGACCTTCCGCGTCTTCCCGACGCGCCAACAGGCCGAAGACGACCGGCCGGCGAGTTTCGGCCGCCGCGAGCAGCAGGACGCCGCGCGTCGACAGCGATCGGCGAAGCGCCTAAAGCGGTTTGAGCTGTCGGCGCTGGCCGTCGGGTCCGGATTGCTCGCGCTCTACGCCATCGGCCTGATCTGATCCGGGCCGGGACTGTCGAGAAGGCGCGCAAATGCGATGTGAAGACCTCGACCACGCGGAGGCTGGCCGGCTGGTCAGTCCTTCGGCGGAACGCAACAAGCAGCCGATCGCCGATCTGCTCGACGCGGTGCTGCCGGGCTCAGGCGAAGTCCTGGAGGTCAGCAGCGGCACGGGCCAGCATGTGGTTCATTTCGCGCACAGGATGCCCCGGCTCGTCTGGCGGCCGACCGAGCGCGACGCCGAGTGCCTGCGCTCCATCGAGGCTTGGCGCGGGTTCGCGGCCCTGCCCAATGTGCGCGCGCCGATCCTTCTGGACGTCCATGACGACGTCTGGCCGGCGCCGCCGCTGGACGCCGTGATCTGCCTCAACATGATCCACATCGCCCCCTGGTCGGCGACCGAGGGCCTGATGCGCGGCGCGGGCAGAATACTGAAGCCTGGCGGGCTGCTCTTCCTCTACGGACCGTTCCAAAGGCACGGCGCTCATACCGCTGAGAGCAATGCCGAATTCGACCGGCAATTGCGAGCCCGGGATCCGAAGTGGGGCGTCCGAAACCTGGAGGAGGTCTCGACCGTTGCGGCGTCCGAAAGGCTCGAACTCGCCGCAATTCATCAGTTGCCGGCGAACAATCTTGGGGTGGTCTTTCGCAAGCAGTGATCGAGTCGGTCGCTTACGCCCTGCCGCGGGCGCTCGCCGCCGGCTTCACCTGCAGGTTCAGCCAGTTGACGAGCTCGGTGCGGCGCACGATCGGGTCGAGCACCGAGGGCGCGACGCCGAGACGCCAGGCCAGGTCCTTGCGGTCGGGGTCGGCGTCGAGCGCCACGAGGTCGGCGACATATTTTGCGGCCTCCTCCGTGTCCCGGAAGAAGCCTTCCTGCATCATGATCGGGGTGTAGCGGGTCAGGATGCCGCCGAGTTCGGTGAAGGTGTATTCGGGATGGAACTGGACGCCCCAGAACACGCCGTTGCCGTAACGGATTTCGGCCGCCTGGACGGCGCAGAGCTCGTTGGTCGCGGTGACGGTCGCGCCCTCGGACGGCAGCGTCGCGACCTCGTCGGAATGGATCGCCGGCGCGTCGAACACCTCGAGCCGGCCGCGATGCAGTTCGTGGCCGCGCCCGGCGTCCGTCAGCCGGATCGAGCGCGCGACGCCGATCTCGCGCCCCTGCGGATTGAGCTTCACCTCGCCGCCGGCCGCCACCGCCGCCACCTGCAGCCCCCAGCAGGAGCCGAAGAACGGCAGGCCGGAATCGAACACCGCGCGGGCGAATTCGACCTGGGCGAGCGACTCGCGCTCGGCCTTCCAGAGGTTGAGGCCCGAACCCGTGATCGCAACGCCGTCATAGCCGGCGAGGTCCTCGCCCGCCGGCAGGTTCGCGCCCTCGTCGGCTGGAAAACAGAGGTCTATCCGGGTCTCGAGCCCGAGCCCCTCCGCAAGGCCGCCCAGCACGTCGGCGTAGAACACGCTCGGGGTCTGGCCCGAGGTCGCGGCGTGGCGCTCGCGCATCGCCGGGGGATTTCCCTCGGCGACGAGCAGTCTCAGCGGCCGCATCGTCAGCCCCGGGCGGCGTCGAGGTCGCCGCGGATCGCCGCACGGAACAGCTGGGCGAAGTCGGGCGCCTTGAGAGGCAGGGGGTTGCCGGCGGTCGACGGATCGCGCTCGGCTTTCTCGGCCATCTCGTCGATCCGCGCCTCGTCGACGCCGAGCTCGGCCAGCGTATCGGCCACATGGAGCTTGGCGCGGAACGCCAGCACCCACTCGATGAAGCCGTCGAAGCCGTCCTCGATGTCGAAAGATTTCGCGAGCCGCGCGAACCGCTCCTCGATCGCGGGTCGGTTGCGGATGAAGACGTAGGGCATCACCACGCCATTCGTCAGGCCGTGATGGGTGTCGTACATCGCGCCGACCGGATGCGACATCGAGTGGATCGCGCCGAGCCCCTTCTGGAAGGCCGCCGCGCCCATGGAGGCGGCCGCCAGCATATTGGCCCGGGCCTCGATGTCGGAGCCGTCCGCCACGGCGCGCGGCAGATAGGTCTTGATCAGCCGGGCGCCGTTGACCGCGATGCCGTCGGCCATCGGGTGGAAGCCCGGCGCGGCGAAGGCCTCGAGGCAGTGCGCGAGCGCGTCGAAGCCGGTCCAGGCGGTCAGCTTGGGCGGCAGGCCGACGGTGAGCTCGGGGTCCGAGACCACGATCGCAGGCAGCATCTTCGGGTGGAAGATGATCTTCTTCTCGTGGGTTTCCTCATTGGTCACGACGGCGGCGCGTCCGACCTCCGAGCCGGTGCCGGCGGTTGTCGGAACCGCGACGATCGGCGCGATCTTCGCGGCGTCGGCGCGCGTCCACCAGTCGCCGACGTCCTCGAAGTCCCAGACAGGCCGGGTCTGCCCGACCATGAAGGCCACGAGCTTGCCGACGTCGAGCCCCGAGCCGCCGCCGAACGCGATCACGCCGTCGGCCTCGTGGGCGCGATAGGCCGCGACGCCGGCCTCGACATTGGCGTTGGTCGGGTTGCCCTTCACGTCCGAGAACAGCGCGACCTTGAGGCCGGCGCCGTCCACGAGGTCGAGGGCGCGCCTGGTAATGTCGGCGTCTTTCAGGCCGGCGTCGGTGACGAGCAGGGGCCGCTTGATCCCCGCGGTTCCGCAGGCCGAGGCTAGGTCGGCGATCCGGCCAGGGCCGAACAGCACGCGGGTGGGATAATTCCAGGCGGAGGTCAGGGAGGTCATCGAGGAAGTCTCTGGTCGGCAGGGCGATCGACGGGTTCGCTGGGAAACGCCTTGTCACCCCCCGGCTTGTCCGGAGGGTCCAGGGCCGACCGCAGCGCTCCACGCCAACGATGGATCCCCCGGACAAGCCGGGGGAATGACGGACGCGTCTTAGGCTAGGCTCAATTCGCCTCCCGCAGGTGGAAGCTCTTTGGCCGGGTGA
This sequence comes from Hansschlegelia zhihuaiae, assembly GCF_004103825.1. Classification (GTDB taxonomy): domain Bacteria; phylum Pseudomonadota; class Alphaproteobacteria; order Rhizobiales; family Methylopilaceae; genus Methylopila; species Methylopila zhihuaiae. The sequence continues at coordinate 50,442 of NZ_RYFI01000025.1, read as the reverse complement.
GCATCTGGAAGCCGATTTCCGACAGCGAGGCGCCGCGGCCGGTGTCCTTGACGCCCGTCCAGGCAAGCGCCGGGTCGAGATAATCGCATCTGTTCATATACACGGTGCCGGTCTCGATCCGGTCGCCGAGCGCCTCGGCGGCCGCTATGTCACGGGTCCAGATGGAGGCCGTGAGGCCGTAGGGGCTGTCATTCATAAGGCCGAGCGCCTCCTCGTCGTCCTTGACCTTCATGATCCCGACGACCGGACCGAAGCTCTCCTCCATCATCACGCGCATGGAATGGTCCACATTCGTCAGGATCTGCGGGGCGAGATACGCGGTTCCTTCCTGATCCGCCGGAAACGCCTTCGGGTCGAGATGAGCCTTGGCCCCGGCCGCGATGGCTTCCGAGGTCTGGGCGCGGACGATCTCGGCGAAGCGCTTATGCGCCATCGGCCCAAGCGTCGTCGCGTCGTCGAGCGGATCGCCGAGGACGTAATTCGATGTCAGCTCCACCGCCCCGTCGACGAAGCGGTCATAGTGCGATTCGTGCACATACACCCGTTCTATGCCGCAGCAGCATTGGCCGGAATTGTAGAAGGCGCCGTCGACGATGTTCTCGATCGCGAAGTCGATGTCCGCGTCGGCGCGCACATAGGCCGGATCCTTGCCGCCGAGCTCGAGGCCAAGGCTCGCGAAGGTGCCGGCGGCCGCTCGCTCAATCGCCCGCCCGCCCGCAACCGAGCCCGTGAAGTTGATGTGGTCGATCGCGCCCGAGCCGATCAGCTTCGCGGACTGGTCGTGGTCGAGCACGACGTTCCGGAACAGGCCGTCCGGCAGCCCTGCTTTGTCCATCGCCTCCTGGAACCGCTCCCCGACCAGGATGGTCTGCGCGGCGTGCTTCAGGAGCACGGCGTTGCCGGCGATCAGCGCCGGCACGATCGAGTTCACCGCGGTCAGGAAAGGGTAGTTCCAGGGCGCGATCACCAGCACTGCGCCAAGCGGCTCGCGGCGGATGAAGCGGCGGAAGCCCGGCTTCTGCTCAGGGACGACGTCGGCCAGCGCAGCCTCGGCGGAGTCCACGCACCAGCGCACGCGCTCCTCGACGCCGCGCATCTCGCCGCCGAAGCGCACCGGGCGGCCCATCTGCTGGGCAAGCTCCGGCACGATCTGCTGGTTGAGGCCGAGCAGCGCGTCGAGGAAGGCGAGCATCCGGGCGCCGCGCTCCTTGAGCGGGACGGCTGCCCATTCGGCTCGGGCGCGCTTGGCGTCAACGAGCGCCGCTTCGATCTCGGCGTCGGAGGTCGTGGGACGCCGGACGAGCTCGGCGCCGTCGATGGGGGAGATGCAGATCTGGTCGGTCATGGAAATCCACTCGTCATCCCGGCCGAGCGAAGCGAGAGCCGGGATCGTTTTCAGAAAGAGGCGCCTCATCCTGCGGACGATTCCGGATCGGCTTCGGCCGTCCGGGATGACGCCTCCCGTTTCGCGCCTCAGATGATCTCGAAATACCTCGCGAGCTCCCAGTCGGTGATCGCCTTGTTGAACTCCCGCTGCTCCCATTCGCGGGTCGCGGCCCAATGCTCCACGAAGGGCTCGCCGAACAGCTCCTTGGCGGGCTTCGATTTCGCGAGCCGGGCCGCGGCCTCGCCCAACGTCCGGGGCAGAGCGCGCTTCGCCGGGTGCTTCTGCGTGTAGGAATTGCCGCTGATCGGAGCGTCGGGCTCGATCTTGTTCTCGACGCCCCAGAGCCCCGAGCCGATCGCCGCGGCGAGCGCGACATAAGGATTGATGTCGGCGGCCGCCACTCGGTACTCGACCCGCTGGCTCTTGGGGCCGCCTTCGATGACGCGCAGCGCGCAGGTGCGGTTCTCGACCCCCCAGGTCGCGTCGGTCGGCGCCCAGAAGCCGGGGATCAGCCGCGAATAGCCGTTGACCGTCGGCGTCACCATCGCGAGGAGCTCAGGCATCAGAGCCTGCTGGCCGCCGATGAACCAGCGCATCGCGTCCGACATCGAGCCGGGCTTCTTCTCGTCGAAAAAGACCGAGCCGCCGTCCTTGCTCTGCAGCGACATGTGCAGGTGACCAGACTGGCCCGGCCAATCGTTCGACCACTTGGCCATGAAGGTCGCCATCAGCCCACGCCGCTGCGCGAGAATCTTGGTCATGGTCTTGAAGAGGGCGCCCCGGTCCGCGGCTTCGAGCGCGTCCGAGACTTCGATCGCGGCCTCCAGCACGCCGGGCCCGGTCTCGGTGTGCAGCCCTTCGACGGGCATGCGCATGTCGGCGCAGAGCTTCAGCAGGTCGGCGTAGAACTCGGAGTGGACGCCCGAACGCAGCACCGAATAGCCGAAGAACCCCGGCGTCATCGGCCGCAGGTTGCGGTACTCCTTCTCGCGGATCGAATGCGGGGTCTCCTCGAACAGGAAGAACTCGAACTCGGTCGCGGCCTTGACCGAAAAGCCCATGCCCGCGGCCCGCTCGAGCACGCGGCGCAGCACGCCGCGCGGACAGACCTCCTCGGCGCGCTCGGCGAACTCGCCCAGCACGAAGATCATGTCGCCCTCGAGCGGCAGGTCCCGCGCGGTCTCCGGCAGCAGCCGCACCGCCGCATCCGGATAGGCGGTGTGCCAGCCGGTGAACGACGTGTTGTCGTAAAGCTGGTCGTTAGAATCCCAGCCCAGCACCACGTCGCAGAACGAAAACCCCTTCTCGAGCGAAGAGGCGAATTTCTCCCGGCTCATATATTTGCCGCGGAGCACGCCGTCGGCGTCCGAGACGCCGACCTTGACGTGGCTCAGCCCGCGCTTGTCGACCAACGCGAGAAGGTCCTTGGCGTTCTTGGGCGGCGTCTTGGACATGAGGCTCCGGCGATCTCTGGTGGCCAACGAGGCGCCCCTCACCCGGCCCTTTGGGTCAACCTCCCCCCCACTCGGGAGAGGTCGGAGGGCTGCGCCCTCCGGGTGAGGGACCCTGGCGTCAATGCGTCTCGTAGGCTTCCGCGCCCTTGGACTGCGCGAACTTCTCCTCGGGGGAGAGCACAAGCTTGTGACGGCCGATCGCCGCGAAGTACACGGTCGCGACCGCAAACCAGACCAGCACCCAGAGCACGCCCTTGGTGAAGTTCGGGTCCTGGATCTGATAGGCGAGCGTCACCACCGCGATCACGATGGTGGCGACCGCGCCGGGCACGCCGAGCGGCGAAACGTAGGGCCGCTCGATGTGGGGCGCGTTCTTCCGGAGCAGGATGAAGGAGACCGCCTGCGCGATGTAGGAGAACATCGCGCCCGACACGGCCATGTTCAGCAGCACCGAGCCGATCGAGGCGCCGGCCTGTTCCGCGCCGAGCGCGAACCAGATGATCAGCATGACGCCCAGGCCGACCATCGCGCCCACAATCATGGCGATGTGGGGCGTCTTGTAAGTCGAGTGGGTGACCGACAGTCCGCGCGGGAAATAGCCCGCTCGCGACAGCGAATAGATCTGGCGGCCCTGCGCATAGATGATGGTGTGGAAGCTCGCGATCAGGCCGGTCAGCGCCACGATGCCGAGGATCGCGACGCCGCTGTCGCCATAGATCGCCCGGAAGCCGTCGAGCAGCGGCTCGAGCGAGGCCGACAGCTTGAACGATCCGACATTGGCGACCGACGGGTTCAGCAGCACGATCATAAAGGCCGACACCATCAGCGTGAACATGCCGAGCATGATGCCCTTCGGCATGTCGCGCTTGGGGTCGATCGACTCCTCGGCCGCGAGCGGAAGTTGCTCGATCGCGAGAAACAGCCAGACCGCGAAGGGCAGGGTGGCGAGCACGCCGGAAATCCCGAACGGGAACAGCGGACCGCCGCCCTCCGGCAGTTCGACCGCCGCGCCGTCGGGGCCGACGCCGATGTTCAGCGCCCAGCGCGAGAAATCCATGTTCGGGACCGCGCTCGCCCAGAAGAACACCAGGACGCCGAGCGAGATCACCGTGACCGTCATGGTCACCTTGAACGAGAGCTCCAACCCGAAGACGTTGAGCCCCACGAAGATGATGTAGAAGGCGATCCAGATCAGCGGGGAATAGGCCGCGTCCAGCCCGAAGATCGAGTTCACATAGCCGGTGATGAACGTCACCACGACCGCCGGCGTGATGACGTATTCGACGTTCTCGCAAAGACCTGTGAAGAAGCCGCCCCAGCGGCCCATCGCGGTGCGGGCGAAGCTGTATGCCGCGCCGGTGTGCGGCAGGGCGGCCGACATCTCGGCGATCGAGAACGTCAGGCCGAGATACATGATCGCGATGATGATCCCGGCGACCAGCATGCCGCCCCAGCCGCCGGTCGCGAACCCGAAGTTCCAGCCGGAGAAATGACCCGAAATGACCGCCCCGACGCCGAGCGCCCAGAGGCTCGCGACGCCTGCGTAACGCGCCAGCCCGCGCTTCGAGAAATAGTCGGCGTCGACTGTCTGGTAGCCCACGCCTCCGTCGCCGCGCTGCGCCATGGGAACCGCCCTTTCCCTGCTAAGCGCCGCTCCGGCGCGCCCCATCGGCGGCGCGTGCTCGCGCCGCCGTCGCTCGCGAGGTCGTGACCTGACCCGCTGCTGGAACGAACGTTCCGTCACGGCGTGAAATCTGTCAATATGGAATGAACAGGCCGAAGGCCGGGCGTCGGGAGAGGGATTCGCATGGGGCCGGAAAGAGCGGGAGCCGCAGCCGGCACGATCGCTCAGGCGCTCGAGAGGATCACGCCCGAGCTCACGCCGCGAGAACGTCGGGCGGCCGACCATCTCGCCGCGCATTACCCGGTTGCAGGCCTTGCTCCCATGGCGCGCTTCGCGAAGAGCGCAGGCGCGAGCTCCCAAACAGTGCTCCGCTTGCTGGCTAAGCTCGAGCTGACGAGCTGGCGCTCGCTGCAAGATCGGCTGCGCGCCGAGCTGGCCGCCGAACGGGTGTCGCCGCTCGGACGCTGGACCGCGCACCGCGCCACGACAGCGGCCGAGGGAGACCGTCTTGCGAGCTTCGGCGCCCAGCTCGCCGCCAATGTCGCGGACGCCTTCCGCGACCTCGACCGCCAGCAATTCGAGGCGACGGCCCGCAGGCTCGCCGATCCGCGCCGGCCCGTGCTCGTGGTGGGAGGACGTTTCACCCAGGTCTTCGCGCGGCTGATGGTCCGCCATCTCGAGATCGTGCGCGCCGACGTCGACGAGATCGGCTCGCTGTCCTCGACCTGGCCGGACCGGCTGATCGACGTCGGGCGGCGGTCGGTGATCGTCGCCTATGACGTCCGGCGCTATCAGAAGGACGTGGTGCGGCTCTGCGCCTTCGCGGCCGAACGGGGAGCGTCGGTGGCGCTGTTCACCGACTCCACGGACGCGCCCGCAGCTCGCCATGCGGACGCGGTCCTGGTCGGCCGCACCGAGAGCGACGGCGCGTGGGATTCGTTCACGAGCCTGCTGGCGCTCACAGAGGCGCTGGTCGGGCGTGTGACCGAGCTCGCCTCGCAGGAGGCGGCCGAGCGCCTGGCGCGGCTCGAGCAGATCCGCGCCAGGGTGTTGGGAGAAGAGTGAGTGAGCCTTCGGCTTACGATGAGAGGCGCTTGCGCTCTTCGCGGCTCAGGCCCGAATTGAGGCGCGTCAGCACGAAGACCGCGAGCGCGACGCCGAAGACGAGCGCGAGGATTTCAACGATGTCCATAGGGTGATGCTCCCGTTCGCGATTGAAGGACGGCGCGATGCGCCAAGCTGCTAAACGGTAGTCTTGCGGCTTCAGCGGCAAAGACAACGCACGCCATGCGGAGATGGTGTGCGGGAGCCTAACGCAACCGCGAGGAGTTTCGGGGCGTGAACGACGCGGTCGTCAGGCGGGAGGCTGAAGCAGCAGGAAGTAGAGCGCGACGCCGGCCGCCACGACGATCGCGGCGACCAGCATGATCCGGCTCATCGAGCGGCCTTCCGCGGGGGCAGCCGCATGCGCGGAGGCCACGACCGCCGGATCGGGCGTGTCGGGCGTCGCGGTCGGGGCGATCGGCGTCGGCGCACCGGGGGGGACCTCGCCGGCCGTGACGAGCGGCGGCGCGTCCACGATCTCGGCGGGGCCGGCCGCCGGCTGCTCGGGCGCGAGCGGCGGGGCGTCGGCGAGCGGCGGCTCGGACGAGGCCTCCTCGGCGGCGGGCAGCCGGCCCTCTTCGGCCAAGGCGGCGAAGCGCGCGAAGAATGTCTCCACGGTCTGCCGCGCGACGCCGGAGACGAGCCGCGAGCCGAGCTGGGCGATCTTGCCCTCGACTTCGGCGGAGCCCGCATAGGCGATGACGGTGGCGCCGTCCTCCTCGGTCAGCGTGACCTCGGCGCGTCCCTCGCCCGATCCCGCCGTGGCGTCGGCCGCCGTCACGGAGATCGCGAACCGCTCCGGCGGCGAGGCGGACTCGACCGACGCGCGGCCGGAAAAGACCGTCTTCAGAGGTCCGATCTTGGCCGCGACGACGCCCTCGAAGGCCTCGCCGGAGCCCCTCTCGAGGCGCTCGCAGCCGGGAACGCACTCCCGAAGGACATCCGGGTCCTTGAGGCCGGCCCAGACGGCGCTCCGCGGAGCGGGGATGCGATGAGACCCGGAGATGTCCATGAGGCGACCGGCTGGAGATGGCGGGGGCGGGGATTTAGGGCGCGCGACGGTCGGGCGCCAAGCGCGGCTTGCGTCGCGGGCGCCGGGACGGCATTGCTGCGCCCGACGATCAGGAGCCGCCCACCATGCCGACCTTCGCCTTCGACCCGCCGCCCCAGGCCGCCGTCGCGATCCGCGGGACGTCGGAGCTGTTCCCTGCGCGACGGGTCTATTGCGTCGGCCGGAACTACGCGGCGCACGCCGTCGAGATGGGACACGACCCGACCCGCGAGCCGCCCTTCTTCTTCATGAAGACGCCCGACGCACTGCTGCCCGACGGCGGCGTCTTTCCCTATCCGCCCGAGACCTCCGACGTGCACCACGAGATCGAGATGGTGGCGGCGCTCCACAAGGGCGGCAGGGACGTGGCCGAGGCCGACGCGCTCGACCTCGTCTTCGGCTATGCGGTCGGCCTCGACTTCACCCGCCGCGACCTGCAGGCCGAGGCCAAGAAGCTCTCCCGGCCCTGGGAGGTCGGCAAGGCCTTCGACCACGCCGCGCCCTGCGGCGCGATCGCCCGCGCCGCCGAGATCGGGCACCCGACCAGGGGCGCGGTCACGCTTGAGGTCAATGGCGAGCGCCGCCAGACCGGCGACCTCGACCAGCTGATCTGGACGCTGCCCGAGATGATCGCGGGCCTGTCGCGCCTGTTCGAGCTCGCGCCCGGCGACCTGATCTTCACCGGCACGCCGTCCGGCGTTGGTCCGGTCAAGCGCGGCGACCGCTTGGAGGGCCGCGTCGAGGGCGTGGGCGCGCTGACCGTCACGGTCGGCTGAGGAACGGAGCATGACACTGGCCGTCTCCGCCCAGCCCACGAATTCGCCCCGCCGCGTCCTGTTCGCGAGCCTGGTCGGCACCACGATCGAGTTCTTCGACTTCTACATCTATGCGACCGCGGCCGTGCTCGTGTTTCCGCGGCTGTTCTTCCCCGGCGCCGACCCCGCGACCGCGACGCTGCAGTCTTTCGCGACCTTCGCCATCGCGTTCTTCGCCCGCCCCGTGGGCGCGGCCCTGTTCGGTCATTTCGGCGACCGGATCGGCCGCAAGGCGACGCTGGTCGCCGCGCTCATGACCATGGGGCTGTCGACCGTCGCGATCGGGCTGCTGCCGACCTACGAGCAGGCGGGCCTGCTCGCGCCTCTGCTGCTGTGCGTCTTCCGCATCGGGCAGGGGCTCGGGCTCGGCGGCGAATGGGGCGGGGCGGTGCTGCTCGCGACCGAGAACGCGCCCCCCGGCAAGGAAGCCTGGTACGGCATGTTCCCGCAGCTCGGCGCGCCGATCGGCTTCCTGTGCTCGACCGGAAGCTTCCTGATCCTGACCGACCTGCTGACCGACGCGCAATTTCTCGCCTGGGGCTGGCGCGTCCCGTTCGTGGCGAGCGCGGCGCTCGTGTTCGTCGGCCTTTGGGTGCGGCTCAAGATCGCCGAGACTCCGGCGTTCCGGAGGGCGATCGAACGGCACGAGCGGGTGCGCGTGCCGATGGCCGAGGTGCTCTCCGCCCATTTCCCGACGCTCGCGATCGCGACCGTCGCGGCGGCCGCCACCTTCGCGATCTTCTATCTGATGACGGTGTTCACGCTCAGCTGGGGCACCTCGACGCTCGGCTACACGCGCGGGGAATTCCTGCCGCTGCAAATGATCGGCGTGCTGTTCCTCGGCGTCTGCATCCCGATCTCGGCGAAGCTCGCCGACCGGTTCGGGCGCGCCGAGACGCTGATCGCCGCGAGCCTCGGCATCGTGG
>NZ_RYFI01000025.1:0-42047 GCF_004103825.1 Hansschlegelia zhihuaiae | reverse complement strand
GCGTTGGAGCCGCTGTTCGTGGCGGGCGACGCGGTCTCGGTGACGCTGTTCCTGTCGATAGGACTCGGGCTGATGGGGCTCACCTACGGCCCGCTCGGCGCCGCGCTCGCCGAACTTTTCCCGACCGCGGTGCGCTACACGGGCGCGTCGGTCGCGTTCACGCTCGCGGGGATCCTCGGGGCCTCGCCCGCGCCGTACGTCGCGACCGCGCTCGCGAAGGATCACGGGATCGCGGCGGTCGGCTGGTATCTTTCGGCCGTGGCGGGCGCCGCGGCGCTGTCGTTCCTGCTGATCGGACGACGGTTTCCGACGGCCCGGACGGTCCGGGCGTGATCCCCTGGGAACTGCTCGACAGCGCCAAGGCGCCCGGCGGCAGGCATGACCTTCGTCTCCTGAGGCGGGGCCAGGAGTTCTCGATCCGGCTTGGCCACAACGAGCTGATGAACAGCCGGCTGAGCGGGTCGGAGAAGGCGCTCGCGACGCTGCCCTGCGCCCGAATCGGGATCCGCAAGAGCCCAAAAGTGCTGATCGGCGGGCTCGGCATGGGTTTCACGCTCGGCGCCGCGCTGAAGAGCCTGCCCGCGGAAGCCAAGGTCGTGGTGTCCGAGCTGGTGCCGGCTGTGGTCGCCTGGGCGCGTGGCCCGATGGCGGAGATTTTTGGCGAGAGCCTCGCCGATCCGCGGGTCGAGATCCGGGAGCAGGACGTCGGCGCCGTCATCCGCTCGGCGCAAGGGGCCTGGGACGCGATCCTGCTCGACGTCGACAACGGCCCGGAGGCGATGACCTCGGCCGGCAATGACGGCCTCTATGACGAGATCGGTCTCGGCTCGGCGCGGGCTGCGCTGAAGGCCGGCGGCATCCTCGCGGTCTGGTCGCAGGGGCCCGACAAGGCCTTCGCCAAGCGGCTGCATTTCGCGGGTTTCACGGTCGAGGATCATCGCGTCTACGCCAGCGACAACGGCAAGGGCGCCCGCCACGTCATCTGGCTCGCGACCAGGAAGAATGGCTGAGGCGGATCGTCGTCGCCAAGCCTGACCTGCGCGCCGACATTTTTACATCACGCAGTCGGCGCCGGGGTCTTCGGCTCGAACGGGCAGAGATCCTCGATCAGGCAGCGCCAGCATTCGGGCTTGCGCGCCTTGCAGACATAGCGGCCGTGCAGGATCAGCCAGTGATGGGCGTGGCGGGCGTAGGCGGCCGGCACCGCCTTCTCGAGGCCGAGCTCCACTTCCAGCGGCGTCTTGCCCGGCGCGAGCCGGGTGCGGTTGCCGACGCGGAACAGATGCGTGTCGACCGCGATGGTGGGTTCGCCGAAGGCGGTGTTGAGCACGACATTCGCGGTCTTGCGGCCGACGCCGGGCAGAAGCTCGAGCGCCGCGCGCGAAGGCGGCACCGCGCCGCCATGCTCGGCGATCAGCCGTTCGGAAAGCGCGACGACGTTCTTGGCCTTGTTGCGGTAGAGCCCGATCGTGCGGATCAGCTCGCGCACCCGCTCCTCGCCGAGCGCGACCATCGCCTCGGGCGTCGAGGCCTGGGCGAACAGCTTTCGGGTGGCCTTGTTGACGCCGGCGTCGGTCGCCTGCGCCGACAGCACGACCGCGACCAGCAGCGTGTATGGGTCGACATGCTCAAGCTCGCCCCGGGGCTCGGGGTCCCGCTCATGGAACCGGCGGAAGATTTCCTCCACGACCGCGGGCTTCAGCCGGCGCGGGGCGGCGGGCGGCCGCTTCGCGGCGGCCGGGTCCTTAGGCCTGACCTCGGACTTGATCGGGTCGCGGCGCTTGGAAGACTGACGGACGGTCATGAACGGCTTATACTGAACGGATGATCGAGCAAGCCAGCACCGACGGGGGCTTCGACGACCGGGTGTTCGCGGCCGAGATTCGGCCGCACCGCTCGCTCGGGCCCCGCGGCGTCGCGATCGTGCTGGCCGCCTTCGCGACTTTGTCGGCGATCGTGAGCGTGCCCTTCGTGCTGATCGGGGCGTGGCCGGTGATCGGCTTCCTCGGCCTCGACGTGTTCGCGCTCTGGCTCGCCTTCCGCTTCTCCTTCGCGCAGGCGCGGGCCTGCGAACAGGTCGTCCTCACCTATGTCGAACTCGTGGTGCGCAAGATCTCGGCCCGCGGCGCGTCGCGGGAATGGCGCTTCAACCCGCTCTGGGTGCGGATCGAGACCGAGTCGGACGTCGATTTCGGGATGACGCGCGTCGCGGTCGCGGCCCGCGGTTCGCAGCTCGACCTCGGCGGCGCGCTGTCTCCCGACGAGCGCGCGGATTTCGCCGACGCCTTCGGCCGCGCGCTCGCGACCGCGAAGGCCGGGCCGAGATCGGCTGTGGCGGGCTGACGGCCGGCGCGCCGCCCGCCTCCGCCAAAAGATCAGGAAGACATTCCGGAACGACCGCGGCGTGGACGCGTTTCCACAGTGCGGCGGCGCGTAAATCGGGACGGGCCGACGGTCTCAGACGTTTCCCGAGGCGTCCAGCGAAGGATGACCAATCATGGAAGGCGCCCTTATCGGCATCGTGATCACCATTCTGGTGATCTTCCTCGTGCTCTACCTCGTCGGGATGCTGCCGATCGACGGCCGCGCCAAGCAGATCATCCGCATCATCGTGATCATCATCGGCATCATCTCGCTGCTGAAGTATCTCGCAGTGTTCTGAGCCGGCGAAGTCCGACGAAGAACCTCTAACGCGCGCGCCGTCCCGCCATGTCGGGGCGGCGTTCCGCGCCCGACCACCAAAGCTGCTCCCACCGCAGCGCGTCGCCGACGATGAGGTCGAGATCGGCGCGGGCGGGCCGCCACCCGAGCGCCTCCCGGATGCGCGTGGCGTCTGCGATGGAGACATGCGGATCGCCCGGCCGCGCGGGCTTTTCACGCACGGGGAAGTCCGACCCGGAAACCCGTCGCACCGCCGCCACGACGTCGCGCACCGAATAGCCCCAGCCATAGCCGCAATTGAGCGTGAGGCTTCCGCCGCCGGCTCGAAGGTGCCTGAGCGCCGCGACATGGGCGTCGGCGAGGTCGGAGACGTGGATGTAGTCGCGCACGCCAGTCCCGTCGGGCGTCGGCAGGTCGGTCCCGAAGATGTCGAGCCCCTGGTTGAGGCCGAGCGCGGCGCGGGTCGCGACGGTGATCAGATTGGCGGCGCCGGCCGCGCGCTGCCCGGTCCGCATCTGCGGGTCGGCGCCCGCGACGTTGAAGTAGCGCAGCGCCACGAAGCTCATGCCGTGGGCGACCGAGACGTCGCGCAGCACGCGCTCCGACATCATCTTCGAAGCGCCGTAGGGCGAGGCGGGGTCGAGCGGCGCGCTCTCCGGCGTCGGCGTCACAGGCGCGAGGCCATAGACAGCGGCGGTCGACGAGAAGATGAACCGTTTGACGTTGGCCGCCACCAGCGAGCCGAGCAGCACGCGGGTCTTGCCGGTGTTGGCGGCGTAGTAGCCGAGCGGGTCGGTTATGGATTCGGGCGCGATGATGCGTCCCGCGAAATGCGCCACGGCGTCGATCTGGTGGGCCGCCAGGGTGCGCAGCACGAGCGCTTCGTCGCCGACGTCGCCCACGACCAGCGGCACGCCGGCCGGAACCGCGTCGCGCGATCCGGTCGACAGATCGTCCAGCACCACGGCCGCCTCGCCCGCGTCGCGCAGCGCGAGCGCCATGTGCGACCCGATATAGCCGGCGCCGCCGGTGATGAGCACGGCCATCGCGATTGCTCCTTCGGCCGCCCGAAAGGATGACGGCCAGGACCCGACGCTAGCCGTCCGGGCCTTTCCGTTTGGTTGCGGCGATTGAAGAATGAGGGCGTCATCTCGGTCTTTCGACGATGTTGAGAGATATCGTCGACGCTTCGTTAACATCTCTCGTCAGAAATGGTGCGTTGATCGCCTCACGTGGACGAACGCTCTCCATGGCACAAGACGGAGCAGCTGGCGCGGACCGGTCAGACGGGCGCTGGTGGCGGGGCCTTGCGGCTCGCGCCGCGCTGCTCGTCGGCGCCATGCTCGCCGTTCTCGCCGCGCTGCTGATCGCGATCGGAGCGGCGCATGTCCGTCAGACGGCGGCGCATGCGATCGAGGTCGCGGCGGCGGCGGAGGCTGACCTCATCGCGGCCGATCTGGCGAATGGCCGGCTGACCCTGGCGGGCGCCGCGTCGCGCCTCCTCGACCCCGGATTTTCCTACGGTTTCCTTGCCCGTCCCGACGGAACCCCGATCGTCGGCAGCCCTCCGGCCGAAAGCGGCTTGTCGCCATCCGCAGCGACTCTCGCGAAGACCGAGGCTTCGCCCGAGACCGCGATCAGTGAAAGCGGCGGTCTCGCGCACGCCGCCAAGGCGGTGCTGCTTCCCAACGGAGAGCGCGCGATTCTGCGCTTTGCTGTGACGCTCGCCCCGGCGAACGCCGCGGGCCGGGACGCCGTGGGCCAGGGGCTGCTGGCCGCGCTGGCCTTCTTCGCGCTCGCGCTTCCCTCGCTCGCCCTGGCGGTCGACCGTGCGGCGGCGCCGCTGCGCGCCCTGACGCGCGCGGTGGCGCGCCCGGGCGCCGCCGAGGAGGAGGTGCGCGCCGCCGGGATCCGTCGCGACGAGGTGGGCGCGCTCGCCCGCGCCCATCTTGCGATCGCCCGCGACCTTGCCGAGAACGCCGATGCGCTTCATCGCCTCACCTTCGACGATCCGCTGACGCGGCTGCCGAACCGCGCGAGCCTGACGAGCCGGCTCGCGGTGGCGCTGCAACTCGGCCAGACGCTGGCGATCGCCAAGATCGAGGTGGAGGGCCTGAGCCGGGTGGCCGCGGGGCTCGGCCAGCAGCTCGGCGACGAGACCGTCAAGGCGGCGGCGAGGCGTCTGTCGATCGCCGCGGCGGCCTGGGCCAGGGGACGCCGGCTCGAAGGCGAGCAGTCCGTCATGGTCGCGCGCATCTCGGATTTCGGCTTCGCCTTCTTCGCGCATGGCGCGGACGCAGACGCGGCGACGTCGCTCGCCAGGGCGGCGATCGCGGCGTTCGAAGAGCCGCTCGAGGTCGGCGAGCATCGCGTCATGGCGGCGCTGTCGATCGGCGTGGCTCTGGCGCCCGAGGATGGCGACGAGGCCGCCGGCCTGCTGCGAAGCGCTTCCGCTGCGCTGTCGGCAGCCCGCGCGGCCGGCCCCCAGACCATCCGCATGGCCGGCGCCGAGCTCAACCGCATGGCCTATGGCCGGCTGCGCCTCGAACAGGACCTCAGGCGCGCGATCGAGACCCGCGAGCTCGAACTGCACTACCAGCCGCAGATCGCGCTGAAGACCGGCGCGGTCGCGGGCTGCGAGGCGCTGCTGCGCTGGCGCCATCCCATGCGCGGCATGATCTCGCCGGCCGAATTCATCCCGATCGCGGAGGAGTGCGGCCTCGTCGAGCCGCTCGGGCGCTTCGTCCTCGGCGAGGCGAGCCGCACCGCAGCAGAGTGGGCCAAGAAGGGGATCGAGCTGCGTGTCGCCGTAAACGTCTCGCCCCTGCAGTTCCGCAAGCCGCGCTTCGCCGAGACAACGCTCGACATAATCCAGGCGGCGGGGGCGTCTCCCTCTCAGATCGAGCTCGAGATCACCGAGAGCGCCGCGATGGGCGATCCCGAGCATGCGGCGCGCGAACTCGCGCCGCTGAAGGAGGTCGGCGTGCGGGTCGCGATCGACGACTTCGGCACCGGCTATTCGAACCTCGCGGTGTTGACGCGGCTACCTATCGACGTGCTGAAGATCGACCGCGGCTTCGTGAACGACGCCGCGCGCGCCGAAGGCGCGCGGGTGGTCGTCGGCACGGTGATCGGCATGGCCGAGAGCCTCGGCCTCGAGACCGTAGCCGAGGGCGTCGAGACCGCTGAACAGCTCGATTTGGTGACCAGCCACGGCTGCACGCACGCCCAGGGCTATCTGTTCGGTCGCCCGATGCCGGCGTCGGCCTTCGAGGTGTGGTACGGAGACCGGCTGGTGAGCGAGCTTCGCTCCATCGGCTCGCGCGCCGCGCGCGACAAGCGCCAGCGCGCCGCGCGGAGCGTCATTGAGCCGTCGCGCCGGACCGTCTAGAACCCCCGCCGCCGATTTTTCCAGACAGACGACGCCAGAGGCCGATGACCGCCGCCAATCCGCACGACACCGCGCGCATCCTGGTCGAGGCGCTGCCCTACATGCAGCGCTACGACGCCGCGACCATCGTGGTGAAGTATGGCGGCCACGCCATGGGCGACGCGGAGGCCGCGCGCTGGTTCGCGCAGGACGTCGCGATCCTCAAGGAGGTCGGCATCAATCCGGTGGTCGTGCATGGCGGCGGGCCGCAGATCGGCGCGATGCTCGACCGGCTCGGCATCAAATCGGAGTTCAAGGCGGGCCTGCGCGTCACCGACCAGGCGACCGTCGAGGTCGTCGAGATGATCCTCGCGGGCTCGATCAACAAGAACATCGTGGCCTCGATCAACGCCGAGGGCGGCCGCGCCATCGGGCTGTCGGGCAAGGACGGCGGGATGGTGGCGGCGCGCAAGGTGACGCGCAGCGTCATCGACCCCGAAAGCAAGATTGAGGAGGTGGTCGATCTCGGCTTCGTGGGCGAGCCCGATCGGGTCGACCGCACCGTGCTCGACTGGGTGATCGCGTCCGACCTGATTCCGGTCGTGGCGCCGGTCGCGAGCGCGATCGACGGCCCGCAGACCTACAACGTCAACGCCGACACGTTCGCAGGCGCGATCGCGGGCGCTGTCGGGGCCAAGCGCCTGCTGCTGCTGACCGACGTGCCCGGCGTGCTCGACAAGGACCGGAACCTCATCGACCAGCTGTCGGTCGAGCAGGCGCGCCGGCTGATCGCCGACGGCACGATCTCGGGCGGCATGATCCCGAAGGTCGAGACCTGCATCTACGCGGTCGAGCGCGGGGTCGAGGGCGTCGTCATCCTCGACGGCAAGACGCCGCATGCGGTGCTGATCGAACTCCTCACGGAGGGAGGGGCGGGAACGCTCATCACGCGCTAGACTGCGCGCCATGACCGTCGTCCCGTTCAAGCGTCCCGAGACCCGCGAAACGGCGCCGCCGCAGGCGAAGCGCCGTAGCCTCGGCGAATTCGCGATCGCGATGGGTCTGGTCGGTCTCGTGATCTTCCTCGTCCCTACGCTCTGGTCGGGCGTTCCGCAGCATCTGCTCGCCGTCATCCACCTGCTGGTCGCGGTCGTCTATCTGCAGCAGGGGCCGCGGATCGCCGCCGGGATCTGGATCGCGCTGACGCTCGCCCTTCTCGTCCTCGCCGGCGCCCCGTCGCCCGTCTCCTACGCGCTCGCCCGCGGCGCGGCGGCGCTCGACGCCGCCCTTATTCGCTAGGCCGACCCATGACCGTCGCAGAGAGCCGGCAGACTCAGTCTCGTCCGACGCCTTGGAAAAGCCGTGCTGCGGCGCGAAAAGACGTCGTTCACCCGACCGCGCGAAGCTTTATGCGGCCGCGGCCCACCGGATGAACGGCGTTCCATGAACGACATGCCAGATCCCGACAGCTTCGAAGCCCTGAAAGGCCACGCGCGCGCGGCCGAGGCCAAGGGCTTCGACCATGTCGAGACCTGGGTCTTCGACCTCGACAACACCCTCTATCCGGCCTCGTCGCGGCTGTTCGACCAGATCGACGCCAAGATCACGGCCTATGTCATGGAGCGCACCGGGCTCGACGGCATCTCGGCGCGGGCGCTGCAGAAATACTACTACCGCCAGCACGGCACGACGCTCGCCGGCATGATGGCCGAGGACGGGCTCGATCCCGACCATTTCCTCGCCTTCGTGCACGACATCGACCATTCGGTGCTGGTACCAGCCCCCGAGCTTGCGGCCGCGATCGCGCGGCTTCCCGGCCGGCGTTTCATCCTGACCAACGGCTCGCGCCGCCACGCCGAGAGCGTCGCCTCGCGGCTCGGCGTCGCCGATCTGTTCGAGGACGTCTTCGACATCGCGGCGGCCGGCTTCGTGCCGAAGCCGGAGCGCGTCGCCTATGACGCCTTCCTCAAGCTCCACGGAATCACGCCGGCGAGCGCCGCGATGTTCGAAGACCTGTCCAAGAACCTCGTCGTTCCGCACACGCTCGGCATGCGCACCGTGCTGGTCACCCCGAGGGATGGCGAGCCCGAGGGCCTGGAGCGCCTGACGGCCGCCGACGACGCCGAGGCCGGCCCCCATGTCGACCACGTCACCGACGACCTGCCGGGGTTCCTCTCCGCGCTCGCGATAGTCGCGGCCGACGAGCCGCGCTGACGCTTCACAGGTCGGGGTTGCGGACCCGGTCCTCGAGGTCGCTCCGGCGCTCCTCGGGCGTCGCCAGCCGGTCGAAGACCCGGCCCGCGAGCCACATGCCGACCAGTCCGATCGCGAAGAACGCCCCGAACGCCAGCGCCACCGAGTCGGCGGCTGCGAAGGCCACAAGCCCGGCGACCGCCGCCACGACGAAGACGGCGAAACTCGCGAGGCGCGCGCGGCTCATGACGGCGTCCCGCCGCGTCCCGCTGCCTCGGCCCGCATCTTCGCGATCGTCGTGGTCGGCGTGATCGCTTCCGGATCGATGCGGACATGGATCACCGCCGGCCGCCCGCAGCCGCGCGCCGCCGCGAAAGCTTCGGCGAACCGCCCGCGCTCCGTCACCGAGAAGCCCTCTGCGCCGAAGGCCCGCGCATAGGCGGCGAAATCGGGGTTGGTCAGCCTCGTCCCGAAGGGCTTGCCGGGATAGCTCCGTTCCTGATGCATGCGGATCGTGCCGTACTGGCCGTTGTCGAACACCAGCGCCACGACGGCGAGGTCGTGCTGCACTGCGGTCGCGAGTTCCTGACCGGTCATCAGGAAGCAGCCGTCTCCGGCGAGCGCCACGACCTCGCGGTCCGGAAAGGCGCGCTTGGCCGCGATCGCGGCCGGCAGGCCGTAGCCCATCGAACCCGAAATCGGCGCGGCCTGGGTCCCATAGGCCGTCACACGGTGGAAGCGGTGGAACCAGGCCGAATAGTTTCCGGCGCCGTTGGTGACGATCGTGCCGGCCGGCATGGCGTTGAGCGCCGCCACCGCCTCGGCCATCTGCGGCCCGCCCGGATGCTCGGGGACCTCGCCCGACCATGCGAGATAGTCGGCGTGGGCGTCGGTCCGTGCTTGCGTCCAGCCGATCCGCTGGGGCGGCTGAAGCCCCTCCAGCGCGGCCGCGAAGGCGTGGGGCGAGGCGTGGATCGCGAGCGCCGGCTGGTAGACCCGGCCGAGCTCCTCCGCCCCGGCATGGACATGGACGAGCGTCTGGCGCGGCCTGGGAATGTCGAGGAGCTCGTAGGCCTGGCTCGGGATCTCTCCGAGCCGGGCGCCGATCAGCAGCACGAGGTCGGCGTCGCGGACCCGCGCAACGAGCTTCGGGTTCGGCGCGATGCCGAGGTCGCCCGCATAGGATGGGTGAGCCGCCGAAAACAGCTGCTGGCGGCGGAACGTGACCGCGACCGGGAGCTCGAATCGCTCGGCGAACCGCGCGAGCCGCGCCGCCGCAGCCTCGGACCAGCGCCCGCCGCCGACGATCGCGATCGGCCGTTCGGCCGCCCAGAGCAGTTTCTGAAGCTGAGCCATGTCCGCGAGGCCGGGCCAGGTCTCGGCCGGCGTCACGGGCGGCGCGTCGTTGACCTCGGCGCGCTCGACCAGCATGTCCTCCGGCAGGCCGACGACCACCGGACCGGGGCGGCCCTGCGTCGCGACGCGGATCGCGCGCGAGACGATCTCGGGGATGCGCGCCGCGTCGTCGATCTCGACGGTCCATTTGGCCAGCGAGCCGAAGACGGCGCGCAGGTCGATCTCCTGGAACGCCTCGCGGTGCCGGAAGCCGCGCTCGATCTGGCCGACGAACAGGATGAGCGGCGTCGAATCCTGGCTTGCGACATGGACGCCCGCCATGGCGTTCGAGGCTCCGGGCCCCCGCGTGGCGAAGCAGAGGCCGGGCCTGCCCGTGAGCTTGCCGGCGGCGTCCGCCATCATCGCCGCGCCGCCTTCCTGGCGGCAGACGACGAAGTCGACGTCCTTCGCCCGCATCGCCTCCAGCACGGCGAGATAGCTCTCGCCGGGCACGCCGAAGCCGAGCGTCAGCCCATTCGCGAGGAGCGCGTCGACCAGGATTTCGGCGCCGGTCCGCGAAGCGGTCATCGGGGCCTCCTCGACCTCACCCGTGGCGGTCGGGCGCGATGTCGACCGGCACGCGACCGAGAATCATGCGCCGCACCGCTCGCGGCAAGATGCGGCCGACGCGGATCGCCGCCACCATCTGCCAGGGAAACGCGATGACGGGCTTTTGGGCCGCAAGTTTCCGCCGGATCAGCGCGGCGGCGTCGTCGGCTGACATCTCGAAGGGTTTTGGGCCGCCATAGCGGGCGCTCATGTCGCTCGTCACGAAGCCCGGGCAGATCACGCTGACCGCGATCCCGTCGCCGGCGAGGAAATCGCCCAGCGCCTCGCCCCAGGCAAGGATTCCTGCCTTGGAGGCCGAGTAGGCGGCCGTGTCCCCGACCGGCTGGAGCGCGGCGAGCGAGCTCATCAGCGCGATCTGGCCGCGCTTTCGGGCGCGCATCGGCTCGACCAGCGGCGCGACCGTCGCGATCGCGCCTTCCAGATTGATGCGGAGCTGCCGCTGCGCCGTCGCGAAGGTCTCGAAGCGACGCTGAGGTTCGAGCCCGCCCGAGACCCCGGCGTTCGCGATCACGAGGTCGACCGCATGCGCTGCGTCGAAGGCGACAAGGGCGGCTGCCAGCCGCTCGACCTCGGTCACGTCGACGGCTGCGGTCTCGACCGCCGCGCCGCGCGCCGCGCATTCGGCCGCGATCCCCTCGAGACGGCCCGCGTCGCGGCCGACCAGCAGCATGGCGACGCCCTGCGCCGCATAGGCGCGCGCCAGCGCCGCGCCGATTCCGCGGCCGGCTCCGGTGACGACGACGGACCGAGGGTTTTGGACGCTCACTCGCCCGGAACGGCCGAACCGGCCTCCGCATAGGCGCGGCCGCTGCTCCAGCCGAGCGCGACGGGACGGGCATGGCCGATCGGCGCGATCTCGACGAGGCGGCCCATCGCGTTCTGGACTGCGATCTCGATCGCCTCGCGCGAATAGAAGCCGCCATTGAGTTGCGTGCCAGCCGCGACCACCTTGCGGAACGCCGCCGCCATCTCCGGCTCGGGCGGCGTCGGCGCGGTCCAGAAGCTCTCGAGCGTGCCCTGATGAGTCAGGCCGTCGACGTCATAGATCGCCTGTCCGATCGCGATGGTGGGGCGGCCCCGCTCTATCGCCATCGTGCCCATGGTGCTGTTGACCACCACGAGGCCCGCCGCGCCGTCGATCAGCGACGCGCCGTCGCCGCCGTCGAGATAGACCAGCCGGTCGCCGAGGCCCGTGCGCTGCGCCGTCACCTGGCAGGCGCGTCGGCGGTTGACGAGGCCGTTGTCGAGCGGATGGAGCTTGACCACCAGCTTGGCGTTCGCCGGCGCATGGGCCGCGAAGGAGCGGGCCACGAACTCCACCACCTCGGTCATCGCGCTGAACGGCGAGTGCAGGCGGATCTGGTAGTCGCTGTCGAGCTGGAGCGGCAGCAGGAAATACGGCGCCTTGCCCCGGCGCAGCATGCGCTCGACCGCGGCGGCGCGGCGCGTCTCGGGCTTCTTGCGCATGATTCGCCCGATCCAGCCGGCGTATTCGACGAGGCAGTGGTTCGGCCGGTAGCGGCGGTAGTGAGGATAGAGATAGGGGAAGAAGGTGTTGGCGCAGTTGTAGAGCACGTCCCAGACCGACCGCGCCCGCATGTCGCCCGAGATCGGGAGCGCCTCGGTCGGTTCGGAGAGCTGCGCGGCGATCCGCTGGATGGTCTCGCGGTCGCGCGGCAGGCCCGAGAAGCCGTTGACGCCGCCTTCCTCCAGCGTGATCCAGTTCGGGCGATAATAGCCCTCCTCGAACACGTGGACGTTGACGCCGCGCAGCTGCGCTGTGGCGATCGCGGTGCGGTGATAGGGACGGCCATCGCCGAACAGCACGAGGTCTGTCACCCCGCGCTCGTCCATGAATTTGGCCAGGAAACCGCGCCAGTCCTCGAATCGGCCGCGATAGTCCACGGCCCCGGGGATGTTCCAGAACAGGCGGTCGCCGAGATTGAGGTTGACGCGGGCGACGCCATAGCCCTGCTCGCGCAGCGCATGGCCGAGACGGACGAAGAATGGCGAAGCGAGGCCTTGCAGGAACAAGAAGGTGCGCCCTGGCCGCGCTCCGGTCTGGTCTGCGCCTTGGTTCATCGGTCGCCTGCCCAAACGGACGGCGCCGACCTAGACGCCCCCCGCACATGCCATCTGCCCCCGTCCGGCCGATTGTGCGGTTGCGAAAGAAACCGACTTCCGGCTTGGTCTCGCAAGCGTTGCATCGCGAGCCAAGCGCGGATAGCGCTCACCCATCGACGGCTTGAGAAGACCTCGGACGACTCATTTGAACCACACGTCCGGCGAAGTGGCAATCATTTCCAGTCGTTTGCGCGGCCGAACCGTGGACGCTGAAGCGATTTCGGGCCTTCGTTCCAGAACCCGTTGGAACAGTCGCGGACCGTTGCTCGCCGCCATGACGACGGTCGCCGATCCTCAGGAGGCTGCCGCGAGGTCTTTCGCAGATGCGAAAAGCATCGGGCTGTTCGTTCTTTCTCCTCATCCCATTCGTTTAGTGGAATTGGATCGCCGGGGACGTCCTCTGGGGTATCGGGTGACGGGACGCGAGCCGCATCGCGCAGCGCCGGCGGCCGGGACGTTTCGTGACGCCCTCGACGAGCTTCTGCGGAGGGCCGGGCCCGGAGAGGTGCGGATCGACGGGGACGTCGACCCCGCCGATCCCGAGCTGGTCTGGCTCGACCCCTATGACCGCAAGCTGGTCTCCGCCGTGGAGGCGCTCGGGATGGCGTGCGATCTGCTGCGTCATCGGGCGCGGACCGCGCGGCGGACCTTCGCCGTCGGGTTGACGCGCTGGAAGCGCCCGGCCGCCCAAACGTTTCTGGACGGCCCGAACGGTCCGCCGCGTTTCCTGCGCGACGCCGAGGCCGCAGCGCGCGAGGCACAGGCCGCCTCGGGCCGCGTGGCGGCCTGGGCCTCGCGCCGCACGGAGGCGGTCGAGGAGGCCGCTCGCTCGGCCGGCGTCCCCTTCGGACGGCTCGAGGACGGCTTCCTCCGCTCGGTCGGGCTGGGCAGCGCCTTCGTCGGGCCGCTCTCGCTCGTTTTGGACGAGACTGGAATCTATTACGATCCGTCCGTTCCGAGCGATCTCGAGACGCTCCTTCGGGAGGCCGACATCCCGCCCGGATTGA
The DNA here is from genome assembly GCF_004103825.1 of Hansschlegelia zhihuaiae. Lineage (GTDB taxonomy): Bacteria > Pseudomonadota > Alphaproteobacteria > Rhizobiales > Methylopilaceae > Methylopila > Methylopila zhihuaiae. The sequence goes on along the minus strand of NZ_RYFI01000025.1, from coordinate 28,727 downwards.
CCGCCCGCGCGGCGGCGCTCCGCGAGCGGCTCGTCGCCGCGAACGTCACGAAATACAATATCGGGGTCGATCGGCCGCCTGTCGTGCCCGAAGGGCGGTTCGGCGTGCTCGTGCCCGGTCAGGTCGAGGACGACGCCTCGATCCTGAAGGGAGCGGGCGCGATCCGCACCAATCTCGGCCTGCTGGGCGCCGCTCGCGAGCGCCGCCCGGACGCCTTCATCGTTTACAAGCCCCACCCGGACGTGGTTGCGGGCTATCGGCGCGGCGCGGCGCCGGAGGCCGAGGTGAGCCGGCTCGCCGACGCCGTGGTCATCGACGGGTCCGTCGCGGCGCTCTATCCGCAATGCCGCGCGGTCGAGACCATGACGTCGCTGTCCGGCTTCGAGGCGCTGCTGCGCGGGCTTCAGGTGACGACGCACGGCCAGCCCTTCTACGCCGGCTGGGGCCTGACCGAAGATCTCGCGCCGCCGCATCCCAAGCGCGGCCGCGCCCGCAGCCTGGACGAACTCGTGGCCGCCGCCCTGATCCTTTACCCTCTCTATGTCGACCCGGTCTCTGGTCTGCCCTGCGGGCCCGAGATCGCGCTCGACCGGCTGCTCGCGGCCCGCGCGCTCGCCGAGACGCCCAGGGGTCGGCTCGCCGCGCGCATCCGCCACGCCTACGCGCTCGGACGCCACCGCCTGCTCGGCCCGATCGCGCGGAGACTGCGGTGACGGAGCTTCTCCTCGCGTTCACGTTGTCCTTCGTCGCGTCGCTCCTGCTGGAGAGCCGCCCGCCGTCGCTCGCAGCTCTCCGCGGGCCGGCGACCGCGCAGGCGATCCGGCTGACGCTTCACCTCGCCGTCTTCGCCGGCGCCTTCGCGCTCTCGTGGCGGCCGTGGCACGCGGCGCTGGTGGTCTGCGTCGCAGCGTTCCTGTTCGGCGAAGGCAGCGCGATGAAGCGGCGCATCCTCGGCGAGCCGGTAGTGTTCTCGGACTTCGCACTGGTGAAGCTCGCGATCCGCCATCCGCGGCTCTATTACGCGGAGAAACTCATCGAGCCGCGGGCGCTCGCGATCTTCGCGGCGATCGCGGTCGCGACCGTCCTTTGGTTCTGGATCGAGCCGTCGATCCTGCCGGCCGGCTTCTGGGCGCTGCTCGCGGTCCCGCCGATGGTCTGCGCGGCGGCTGTTGCGGCGCTGCGATCCGAAGCGGCGTCGCGCGCCGCGCGGAAGCTTGTCGGCGAACGTCCCGACCTCGACGCCGACGTGGCGCGCTTTGGGATCGGCGGGTCGATGACGCTGCACTGGCTCGTCTGGCGGCGGCAGGCGCGCCCTTCGGCCGAAGCGCGCGCCGCGATGGCGGCCGCTCCCAAGCCTGCGACCGGCGGTCCGAGTCTCGTGGTCGCGATCCAGTGCGAGAGCTTCCTCGACCTCGCCGCGCGCGGGATTCCCGGTCCCGATCTGCCGGCCTTCCGGTCGCTCGCCCGCGAGGCGGTCGCCTGGGGCCGCTGCCGCGTGCCGGCCGAGGGCGCCTACACGATGCGGGCCGAGTTCGGCTTCCTCACCGGCCTGCCGTCAGAAGCGCTCGGCTTCGACGCCTTCGACCCCTACATCGTCGCCGAATCATACGCGCAAGCGTCGCTCGCGCGGCGGCTGAAAGCAGCGGGACGCCGGACCGTGTTCCTCCATCCCTATGACCGGCGGTTCTTCGGGCGCGACGAGCTCATGCCGAAGCTCGGCTTCGACAGATTCATCGACGGAGAGGCCTTTGCGGGAGCCGCGCGCGTCGGCCCCTATATTGGCGACGCTGCGGTGGCTGATGCGATCGAGGCTGAGATCGCGGCCACACGGGAGTCTCTCTTCCTGTTTGCGGTGACGATCGAGAATCATGGGCCCTGGGGGGCGGGCCGCCTGCCGGGCGTCGACGCTCCCGCCGAGCAGTACGCGCGCCACCTGCGGAACGCCGACGCCATGATCGGTCGCATCGCGGCGGCGTTGAAGGCCCAGCCCGGCGGCGCGCTGTTCTGCGTCTATGGCGACCACGCGCCCGCCCGCACGCTGCACCCCGGGCTCCCGGACCGGCGCGCCGCCGACTACCTCATTTGGGATTCGCGCGTGCGTCCCGACGCGCCTCCGGAGCGGCTCGACCTCGACGTCGACGCGGTCGGGCGGCTACTGCTCGAACGGGCCGCCTCAGCCTGATTGTTGCCCAAACGACGCATCGCCTCAGCCAACCGATGGCGCAAATGCGGCTCGGCCTTGAGAGCCCGTCCCGTTAGTTGGCAGGCAACACCTTCGATGCTAACCGGATCGCTCGGGGTTGAACTGTTTGTGAGGCTTTATGCGGTCCAGGAACGTTCTCGGCCTGGCGCTCGCCGTAGCCGCCTTCGGTCTTCTGGCCGGGTGCGACACGCTGCCATCGACGGGCCCGTCGACGAACCAGATCGTTCAGCCGGGCAATGCCGAGCACTTGCCGCCTTACGTGCTGGTGAACTTGGATCAGCGCGCCGTCGACATCCTGTCGCAGTATCGCGTGACCGCCTTCGCGCAGCGCTTCGCCGCGCCCGCGCCCGCGCCGAACCAGATCGTCGGCGTCGGCGACGTGCTTAACATCACCGTGTTCGAGGCGGGCCAAGGCGGACTGTTCTCCAGCGATTACGGGGCCCGCGTCACGCTCCAGCAGCGGGTCGACAGCGACGGCTCGATCACCGTTCCCTATGCGGGCCGAGTGAAGGCCGCAGGCGAGTCGCCGCAGGTCGTGGAGCGCGCGATCGTCGCCGCGCTCGAAGGCCGGGCGATCCAGCCGCAGGCGCTCGTCCAGATCACCGAGACCGTGCAGCGCAGTTTCGTCGTGAACGGCGAGGTCAATTCTCCGGGCCGCAAGCCGATCACCGCCGCCCGCGACCGCATTCTCGACGTCATCGCAGGCGCGGGCGGCACCAAGCAGCAGACTTTCGAGACCCGAATCACGCTGCAGCGCGGCTCGAAGCAGGGCTCGGCGATCATGAAGGACATGATCGACAACCCCGCCGAGAACGTCTTCGTGCAGCCCGGCGACCGCATCTACGTGACCAAGGACCCGGAGATCTTCCTTGCCTTCGGCGCAGTGCCGCAGCCGGGTCCGATCGAGTTTGGGCTCGAGAAGCTCACAATGCTCGAGGCGGTCGGCAAGGCCGGCGGCCTGATCGACACCCGCTCCGATCCCGGCGCGTTCTTCGTCTTCCGCTATGAGCCCGACTCGGCCGTGAAGCAGATGAAGCCCGACTATGACGGCCGCTACGGCGCCAAGGTCCCGGTGGTCTACCGCGTCAACCTCCGCGACCCGCAGGCCTATTTCTACGCCAAGGGCTTCACGATCCGCGACCGCGACGTGCTCTATGTGGCGAACTCCGCCGCGAGCGAGCTGCAGAAGTTCCTGCAGATCATCGGCTCGGTGCGCTCCGTCGCCTCGGTCGCGACCGACGCCGCGCAGTTCCCGCAGAGGCTCACGGGCGGCGGAAGCAACTGAGCCGCGCCCCGGTGGGAGGGCGCGGGCTCAGGTTCGGAAGACGATCGCGCCGCCCGTGAGGCCGGCCCCGGCCGCCGTCAGCAGCAGCGTCTCGCCCTCGCCGATCGGGCGGGCTTGGTGGGCGAGGGCGAGCGACAGCGGGATCGTGGCGGCTGAGGAATTGCCGTAGTCCGCGATGGTCGCCACCGTCGCCTCGTCGCCGACGCCGAGCTTGCGCCCGACCGCCGAGAAGATCCTCGAATTCGCCTGATGCGGGACGAACCGGTCGAGGTCGCCGGGCGCGATGCCGGCGGCGGCGAGCGCCTCCAGCGAACAGGCCGTCATCATCCTGACCGCCTCCGTAAAGAGGCCGCGCCCGTCGGTGATCGCCATGCGCGTGTCCTCGACGGCGACCCCCTCGGCGAAGGGACGCTCGCTGCCTCCTGCCGGGATGGTGACCAGTCCATAGCCCGCCCCGTCCGATCCAAGCGCCTGGCCGACGACGCCCCGTCCCTCCTCGCCCGGTCCCAGCACGACGGCCCCGGCCGCGTCAGCGAACAGCGCCGCGCCGCCGCGATCCTTGAAGGTGATGCGGCGGCTGAGCAGGTTCGCGGCGATCACCAGCACCGGCCGGCCGTGGACGCGGACCTGCGCGTCTGCGAGCGCGAGCGCGTAGACGAATCCCCCGCACGCCCCCGCCAAGTCGATCGCGCCCGCGCGCGGAAGCCCGAGCAGATGGGTGACCAGCGGGGCCGAGGGCGGCAGCAGCCGGTCGGGCGTCGAGGTCGCGAGCAGCAGCAGGCCGATATCGCGCCGGTCGATCCCTGAGTCGTCGAGCGCGCGACGACCGGCCTCCGCCGCGAGCCCCGAAAGGGTCTCGTGCGACGCCGCCCATCGGCGTTCGCGCACGCCGGTCCGGCGTTCGATCCAGCCCGGTTCGAGGGCGAGCCGGGCCTCGATCTCGGCGTTCGCGACGCGCCGCGCCGGGACCGCATGGCCGAGGCCGAGGAGCCGCGTCCCCAGGGTCATCGGGCAAGACCCACGGCGTCGGGCGCCTCGGCGATCGAGTCGTAGAGCAGGTCGAGCTCGGCTTCGGTCACGCAATAGGGCGGCATGAGATAGACGACGTCGCCGAGCGGACGCGCCAAGAGGCCTCGCGACAGGAAGAAGGCGCGAAGCCTCGGTCCGATCTCCGCCAGATAGCCGGCGTCCCCGACCTTGAGGTCGACGGCCGCGATCGTCCCGCAGGTCCGCGCATTCGTGAAGCGGGGATCGTTCTCGAAGCGGCGGATGCGCGCCTCCTGGGCGGCGGCGAGAGCGGCCACGCGCTTCGCGACCGGCTCGTCGCGCCAGACCGCGAGATTGGCGAGCGCGGCCGCGCAGGCGATCGGGTTCGCGGTGTAGGACGAGGAGTGGAAGAAGGTCCTCGACCGGTCGGTCGACCAGTGCGCCTCGAAGATCTCCGCCGTCGCGAGCGTCGCGGCGAGCGGGATCGCGCCGCCCGTCAGGCCCTTGGACGTGCACAGGATGTCGGGCGACACCCCCGCCTGCTCGCAGGCGAACAGCGTCCCGGTCCGCCCCCATCCGGTCATCACCTCGTCGGCGATCACCAGCGCGCCGGCGGCGCGCGCCAACCGCGCAAGTTCCGCCAACGCCGCCGGCTTGTAGATGCGCATGCCGCCGGCGCCCAGCACGAGCGGCTCGACCAGCAGCGCGGCGAGGCCGCCGCGCCGGCCCGCGCGCTCCAGCGCGTCATAGGCCGACTGTTCGCGGCCCGGCGCCGGGAACGGAATGCGCTCGACCTCGAACAGCAGCGGCTCGTAAGCGGCGTTGAACACGCCGCGCTCGCCGACGCTCATCGCTCCGATCGTGTCGCCATGATAGCCGCCCTCGAGCGCGGCGATCCGGGTCCTCGGCTCGCCGCGGTTGCGGAAGGCTCCGAGCGCCATCTTGAGCGCGACTTCGATTGCGGTCGATCCAGAGTCGGAAAAGAAGACATGGCAAAGCCCGGCTGGAGCGACCTGCACAAGCTCGCGCGCCAGCCGCTCCGCCGCCTCATGCGTCAGCCCCGCGAAGATGATCTGATCGAGAGTTTCGGTCGCCCCGCGGATCGCCGCCATGATGGCGGGATGCCGGTGGCCGTGGGTGGTGACCCACCAGGACGAGATCGCGTCGAGGATCCTTCGCCCATCCGCTGTGGTGAGCCACGCCCCCTCGGCCCGCGCGATCAGCGGCGGGTTGGGCTCGACGGCATGCTGGGTGAAGGGGCGCCAGACGGCGGAAGGGATCATCGGCTGACGGGCAAGAGGGATCGGCGATTGAGGGCGGGCCGCATCCCTAATCCCCGCCGGGTCGGGCGCCAAGCCGCGCGGCGGGCCTAAGCGTTCGTCACTGCGCTGCGCTCAATTTGCGCGCGATTTGGAGCGCAGCCGAATCACGCCCCCGTTCGCGCCTCCGTCGGGCTCCGACCCGGAGGCGTCGACGCCGTTACGGATTTTTTGTCTCCCCCCGAGGACAAGATCGCGCTCTCCGTCATTGTGTTCCGCCCGCTGACCAAGGCGTCGTTTCACCTTGGGACGGAGGCCGGCGACGCCGAACGACCACATCGTCTAGGACCAGGGCGACCGGAGATCTGCTGACCGGCGCCGGCTCCGGACGGAACGCGACTCCGCGAGCTTCGGGAAGCTCGTCGCGGGGACCGTGCTGCCGAGGCGTTCACGCTGCTCTGAGCGATCGCACCGAACGCCGAGGTCTCTCGCGTTTGGCACGCATGCTGCGTCGCTTTTGCGTCGATCGAAAGTATTAGGATCGGCGCCGTAGAAAACGATCCAAGTACCGTCTCCGTCTTCCGGGCGAAATCCAGCACCCTCCGGATTTCACCATTGGGAAATGCTAGCATCACGTTTATGGTCTTGCGAATGAACATCGTGGACCTGTCAGGCGATAGTCGTCTGGAGGGCGAGGATGCGAATAGCGGAAGCGTCTTTTGGGGGCGTCCGTTCGCGGAGCGTGGTGGCGCTCGGCCTCGCCATGGCGATGAGCGTGACCGTGCTGTCCGCCGGCCTGATCGTCTGGCGTTACGGAGAGGTCATCGAGCAATCGAAAAGCGACCTGTCGAACGTGGCTGCGCTTCTCGCGACCCAGAGCACCCATGCGTTCCAGGCGATCGACGTCACGCAGACCCAGTTGATCGACGCCCTGGGCGCGGCCGGGATCAGATCGGCTGAAGACGTCAGGGTCCGCGGGGGCGACCGCCAGCTTCACGACGAGCTGAAACAGCTCGTGCGCTCGATCGACATCCTGGACGCGATGTCGATCATCGACGCAGGCGGCCGTCTCGTGAACTTCTCGCGCGGTTGGCCGATCCCTGACGTGACGGTCTCCGACCGCGACTATTTCAAGGCGCTGTCGGCGCCCGGCGGCTCGACCTATTGGAGCAAGCCGGTCCGAAACCGGGGCAATGGCGAGTGGACGGTCTATCGAGCGCGCCGCCTTCCCGGCGCTGACGGAAGGTTCGTCGGGCTCGTCTTGGGGATGGTGTCGGTCAGCAAGCTGGAGCAGCATTACGCAAGCATCGCCCTGCCGGTCGGAAGCAGCATCGCGCTTTACCGCGACGACGGCGCTCTCTTGGTCCGCAATCCGACGGCGAGCCGGGACGACGCGCTCGCTTCTCCGCGAGTCGCCGAGATCGCGCGCGAACTGACGACGCGCGGCGGCGGCGCCGTCTTCGACGAGGCAGGAAAGAACAGTGTCGACCTGATCACCGCCGTCGCCAAGCTGTCCGACTATCCGCTCGTCATCGCCGCGAGCTCGCCCCGCGACGCGGTGCTGAGAGGATGGCGGCGGGAAGCGGCGGCGATCGGGACGCTCGCGATCCTGCTCGATCTCACTATCGCCCTGGCCGGACTGCTCGGTCTGCGGCAGCTCCACGCCAGCGATCAAGCCTTCCGCGCCGAGCAGCATTCGGCGCGTCACGACGTTCTCACCGGCCTGCCGAACCGGACCTATCTGAAGCAGCGGCTCGACGAAACCTTCCTCCGCACGAGTTCCTCGTCGTCCTTCGCGCTGCTGCTGATCGACCTCGACGGGTTCAAGGAAGTCAACGCTTCTTTCGGTCACGCCGCTGGAGACGAACTGCTCAAGATCGTCGCCGGCCGGTTCCGCGGCGTCCTGGGGTCTTGCGATTTCCTGGCGCGGCTCGGCGGCGACGAATTCGCGGTCGTGCATGTCCGGGGCGAGGGAGCGCTCGACGTCCTCGCCTTGGCGGAGGAATTGCGGCAGTCGCTCTCTGCGCCCGTCCGCCTCCAGGAGGCCCAAGTGCAGGTCTCGTGCAGCGTCGGCGCGGCGACGGCCCGAAAGGACGGCGCCGAAGCGGCCCAATTGCTCGCGCATGCCGACCTCGCGCTGTTCCGCGCCAAGGAGTCCGGCCGCAACGCCGTCCGCGAATATTCGGATGACATGGGGGCGGACCGCAAGGAGCGGTTGTCCCTGCTGCGCGACCTCCGGGCCGCGGCGGACGCTTCGGAGCTCATGGCGTTCTTCCAGCCGATCGTGGATCTGCGCACCCGGGAGATCATGGGATTCGAGGCGCTGCTGCGCTGGCGGCATGCGACGCGCGGCTTTGTGTCGCCAGGGCAGTTCATCCCGCTCGCCGAGGAAAGCGGCCTGATCTCGCGCATCGGCGCCTGGGTCCTGAACGAGGCCTGCCAGCGGGCGGCCGGCTGGCCCGGCGAGTTCAAGGTCGCGGTCAACCTGTCGCCGGCGCAGTTGCGGATCCAGGACGTCTTTTCGCAGATCTACTCGGCGCTGCAGAATTCAGGCCTTCCGGCCAGTCGGCTGGTGCTGGAGATCACTGAGTCGGTGCAACTCGATCAAACCCATGCGGGGCAGACGCTGCGCGCGCTGCGCGACCTCGGCGTCGGCGTCTCCCTCGACGATTTCGGAACGGGCTACGCCTCGCTCAGCTACCTGCGCAGCTTCCCGTTCGACGCGATCAAGATCGACCAGTCCTTCGTGCGCGACATCCACCGCTCGGAGGAGTCGCAGATCATCGTGCAGACCGTGCTCGCGATGGCCGGGCGGCTTGGCATGAGCGTGGTGGCGGAGGGCGTCGAGACCTTCGAGCAGCTCGAGACCCTCATTGCCGAGGGATGCGCCAAGGGACAGGGGCACCTCTTCGGGGCCCCCATGCCCGCCGCGGAGGTGGCGGGCTTCGTCGCTCAATGGAAATATCCGACGCGGGGCGGCCGATCCCGCTTCACGCTGGTGAGCTGACGCCGGCCTTGCGGCGCGAGCCTCACCCCACGAAGAAGTTCCTGAACTGCCAGGGGTCGCTCTCGTCGATGTCCTCGGGGAACAGGCCGGGCCGGTTCTGGAGCGGCGTCCAGTCGGTGTAGTAGCCGTTCACCGGGCCGAGATAGGGACGCTGGATCTCGAGGCAGCGCCTGAAGTCCATCTCGTCGGTCTCGACGATGCCCTCGTTCGGGTTCTCGATCGCCCACACCATGCCGGCGAGGATCGCCGAGGTCACCTGCAGGCCGGTCGCGTTCTGGTAGGGCGCGAGTTGCCGCGTCTCTTCGAGGGAGAGCTGCGAGCCGTACCAGTAGGCTCCCTTGCCGTGCCCGTAGAGCAGCACGCCGAGCTCGTCGATCCCGTCGACGAGCTCGTCCTCGTCGAGCACGTGCAGCGTGTCCTGCACCTTGCCCTCGGCCCCGAACAGCTCGTGCCAGGACAGCACGGCGTCGTCGGCCGGGTGATAGGCGTAGTGGCAGGTCGGCCGGTAGACCGCCTTCCCGTCCTCCCAGACGGTGAAAAAATCCGAGATCGAGATCGACTCATTGTGGGTGACGAGGAAGCCGTATTGCGGGCCGGGCGTCGGGCACCAGGTGCGCACCTTGGTCGCCGCGCCGGGCTGCATCAGATAGATCGACGCGGCCTTGGGGTCGTCGTGGCGCTTGGCGTTCGCCGGCGCCCAGGTCTCGTGGCTGCCCCAGCCGAGCTCGGCGGGCTGCAGGCCTTCCGAGATGAAGCCCTCGACTGACCAGGTGTTGAGGAACACGTTGCGAGGCTTGGGGTTGGTGCTGCGCTGGGTGTCGCGCTCGGCGATGTGCACGCCCTTGACGCCGATCTGGCGGAGCAGCGCCGCCCATTCCTCCCGTGTCGTCGGCTCCGGGACGTTGAGCTTCAGGTCCGAGGCGACGTTGAGCGCCGCCTGCTTGACGAAGAACGACACCATCCCGGGGTTCGCGCCGCAGGTCGACACGGCCGTCGGCAGGCCCTTCGGGCTGCGGCGGCGCAGGTCCAGCGTCATCTCGCGAAGCGCGTAGTTCGAACGTTCGCTCGGGCCCTTCGACTTGTCGAAATAGAAGCCGAGCCACGGCTCGTTAACGGTGTCGATATAGAGGCAGCCAAGCTCCTGGCAGAGCGCGATCAGATCCGCCGAACCTGTGTCGACCGAGAGGTTCACGCAGAAGCCCTGGCCGCCGCCCTTGGTCAGCAGCGGCGTCAGAAGCTCGCGGTAGTTCTCCTTCGTGACGTGCTGCTGGATGAACGGCACACCGTGCTTGTCGAGGATGTGCTTGTTGAGGTCGGACGGATCGATCGCGACGATCCGGTCCTTGTCGTATTCGAAATGGCGCTCGATGAGCGGCAGCGTGCCTCGGCCGATCGACCCGAAGCCGATCATGACGATCGGGCCGGTGATCTTCCCGTAGATCGGCCAGTCGGACATGCGGGGCTCCTTGCGCGATGGGGATGTCGGCCGGTCAGGGCGCGCCGCCGATAAAGCGGAAAGAGCCTTCAGAATCAACCGAGCGGCGCGACGCGGTCGTGCCGGGGGGACGGCGTCGGCGCGCTTAGCTCAAATGGGCGATTCTCGAGCCGTTCGGGGTGTGCCAAAAACGGTCGCCTGATCACAAGAAGCTGCGCTTCTCACCATGTGGCGGTGCGGTTCAACCGGAGACTGTTGCTCATGCCGACCATCACCGGAACCTCGAGCTCCGAGACGCTCAGCGGAAAAGACAAGGACGACCTGATCCTCGGGCTTGGGGGCGACGACACGCTGAACGGCAGGGGCGGCGGCGACACGCTGGTCGGAGGCTTCGGGGACGACGAGCTCATCGGCGGCAAGGGCGCCGACGTCTTCCGCTACAACGAGCGCGAGTTCGGCGACGACGTCGTCACGGACTTCGGCAAGGGCGACAAGATCAATCTCAAGGGCCTCAACGTCTCCGAATTTTCGCAGCTCGAACCCTTTCTCTCCGACACTCCGGACGGAGTGCTGATCGATCTTCAGTTCGGCGGCGACAACGAAAGCATCCTGATCGAGGGCCTCTCGCTCGACCAACTGTCGGGCAAGAATTTCATCTTCAACACGTCGGGCCGCGACCTCGTCGTCGAGGGGCAGACCACCTGGAACGACGTGCTGTTCGGCGCCGGGGGCGACGACAAGATTTCCGGCCTCAGCGGCGACGACAGTCTGAGCGGCGGCGGGCGAGAGGACACGCTGATCGGCGGCTTCGGGGATGACGCTCTCTATGGCGGCAAAGGGGCCGACGTCTTCCGCTACGACGAGCGCGAGTTCGGCGACGACGTCGTCGAGGACTTCGGCGAGGGCGACAGGATCGACCTCAAGGCCCTCAACATCGCTCAATTCTCACAGCTCGAGCCCTTCCTGAGCGACACGCCCGACGGGGTGCTGATCGACCTCCAGTTCGGCGGCGACAATGAGAGCATCCTGATCAGGGACGTCTCGCTCGACGAGCTTTCGGGGGCGGATTTCATCTTCAACGCCTCATCCAGGAATCTCACCGTCACGGGCCAGACCACCTGGAACGACATGTTGTTCGGCGGAAAGGGCGACGACGAGCTCTCGGGCCTTAGCGGCGACGACAGCCTGAGCGGCGGGGCCGGCAAGGATACGCTGATCGGCGGCTTCGGAGACGACGCGTTTTATGGCGGCTCCGGCGGCGACGTCTTCCGCTATGACGAGCGTGAATTCGGCGACGACGCCATCGAGGACTTCGGCAAGGGCGACAGGATCGATCTCAAGGCTTTCAACCTCGCTCAATTCTCTCAGCTCGAGCCCTTCCTGAGCGACACGCCCGACGGGGTGCTGATCGACCTCCAGTTTGGCGGCGACAATGAGAGCATCCTGATCAGGGACGTCTCGCTCGACGAGCTTTCGGGCAAGCAATTCATCTTCAACACGTCCGATCGCGACCTCTCGGTCGAGGGCCAGACCACCTGGAACGACGTGCTGTTCGGCGCCGGGGGCGATGACAAGATTTCCGGCTTCAGCGGCGATGACAGCCTCAGCGGCGGGGCCGGCGAGGACACGCTGATCGGCGGCTTCGGAGACGACGCGTTTTATGGCGGCTCCGGCGGCGACGTCTTCCGCTATGACGAGCGCGAATTCGGCGACGACGCCATCGAGGACTTCGGCAAGGGCGACAAGATCGACCTCCGCTTCCTCAACGTCTCCGAGTTTTCGCAGCTCGACCCCTATCTGACGAACACCTCCGAGGGCGTGCTGATCGATCTTCAGTTCGGCGGCGACAACGAGAGCATCCTGGTTAGGGATGTTTCGATCGACGAGCTCTCGAGCAAGGATTTTATCTTCAACACGTCCACGCGGGACCTTGTGGTCGAGGGGCAGACCACGTGGAACGACGTCCTGTTCGGCGGCGGCGGCGACGATCGGCTCTCAGGCTTCACCGGAAACGACGAGCTGAACGGTGGGGCGGGGAACGACACGCTGATCGGCGGGGGAGGCGAGGACGTGCTGCGCGGCGGCGCTGGCGCGGACACGTTCCGTTTCGACGATCTGCCGAGCTTCGGTCCGAGCGTCGACCGGATCATCGGCTACTCGGCGACGGACGACAGGATCGAGATCGACGACGCGGTCTTCGGCGGGCTCTCGGGAGGTCCGCTCAGCGGGGAGGCGTTCCGCGTCGGCACGGTCGCGCTCGATTCGAGCGACCGCTTCATCTACGACAAGTCGACAGGGGCGCTTTACTTCGACGTCGACGGGATGGGCGGCGCGGCCCAGAAGCAGATCGCGGCCTTCGACCCTGGAACCAGCCTCAGCGCCGGCGAGTTCGAGGTCGTCTGACGTCGACGATCTTCGCGGCCCGGCCCGGTCAGGGCCGGCCGCGTCTTCGACGGCAAGTTCATGCGGCCGACGTTTGGCGACCAGCCCGTGAGGCGATCAGGTGGTCGAGCGCAATCACGCCCGGCCCCCTGGCGATCACCAGAAGAAAGCAGGCGGCCCAGACTCCGTGCGTCGGCCACGCGTCTGGATAGACGAAGATTTCGATCACGAGCGTCATCATGAGCAGAGCGAGCGCCGAGAAGCGGCTCGCGAGCCCGACGACGAGCAGCACGGGGAAGAGATGCTCCGCGGCTGCGGCGCCGTAGGCTGCGACCGTGGGATCGACGAGCGGCAGCCGGTACTCCTCCTGGAAAAGGTAGACCGCGCTGTCGGATAGGCCGAAGCCCGAGACCTTGGTCTGGCCGGACTGCCAGAACACAGCGGCCGGAAAGATCCGGGCCGCGAGCGCGAGCGCCGAATAGGGGATGCGGTCGAAAACGTCGATCGTCGCCTCGATCAGGCCGGTGGGGCCGAGTGGGCGACGGCTGGCCGCGGGGGCGAGGGTGGAGGTCATGCGGCGCTCCTGTCGGTCGGCCGTCCGAGGCGGACCGCAAGGCCGCTCCCGATCAGGCCGGTGAGGTTCTGGGCGAGATCGAAGCGGGCGTCGCGCCGGGCGAGCCGCATGGCGGCGCCGAGCGTCGCGCCGCGACCGAGGGCGTCTAGAAAGTCCGCTCCGCCTGGCGGAAGACGGCGCGTCTCCACGACCATCTCCGGCCGGCAGACCATCGCGTCCTCGGCCGCCCAGTCCTCGATCGGGCCGAGCGCGGCTTCGCCGGCGTTCATGGCCCAGATCGTGACGACGGGCGCAGACGAGCGGACGATCTCGACCGACGGGTGCAGCGCGACGGCGGTCGCCTCGAGGCGCCGGAGGTCGAGCGCCGCGAAGTCCGAGGCCGCGACCGGCGCCGCGTCCGCGGCGTGATAGGCGCGGGTGCGCGCGGCTTCGAGCCGCGCGACGTCGGGGAGATAGTCGAGCTCCTCGAGACCCGGCGCGTCGCGCAGGAAATCGGCGAAGCCGTCCCCGAACGTCGCCATGATCGGGGAGGTCGGCGGATGCGCAAGCGCATAGGCTCGCGCCAAGCCCGTGAAGCACTCTTCCCCGACGATCATGCGAATCGCAGGGAAGCGCGTTTCGAGCGCCCCGATGAGCCCGACCGCGACATTGTTCCGATAGACCGCAAAGCGGCGCTCGGACGGGCGGCCGCCCGTCCGCGTGAGCGAGAGCGGCGGCGCGCGGCGCGGGTCGAGCAGGGCCGCGCCGAAGGCGGACTGGACCGCGCGCATCGCGCTCAGGCCGCCAACACGCGCGCGGCGCGGTCGAGCATGGACTGGGCGCGCGCGGCCTCGGCTGCAAGAGTCGGCAAGTCCGGCACGTCGTTGTCCCATTCGATGAGGCTCGCGACCGGGCCGACGCGCTCCAGAACCTGCGCATAGAGCGCCCAGACCGGGTCGGCGACAGGCGAGCCGTGTGAGTCGATAAGTAGCGGCCGGCCGGCCTCGTCGGACTGCGCGTCGTGGCCGGCGAGATGGATCTCGCCGACCTCGGCCAGCGGGAAGCGGTCGAGATAGGCTAGCGCGTCGGTTCCGTGATTGGTCGCGGAGACGAAGACGTTGTTGACGTCGAGCAACAGGCCGCAGCCCGTCCGGCGGGCGATTTCGGCGAGGAACTCGGTTTCGGGGATCTCGCTTTCGGCGAAGGTCACGTAGGTCGCCGGGTTCTCGAGCAACATGCGGCGGCCAAGCGCCTCCTGAGTCTCATCGACGTGAGCGGCGACCCGCGCGAGCGTCTCCTGCGTGTAGGGCAGCGGCAGCAGATCGTTGAGGAAAGCACCCTCATGGGTCGACCAAGCGAGATGCTCGGAGAAGCTCTCGGGCTCGTAGCGGTCGCAGAGCGCCCGGAGCCGCGCGAGGTGGGCGCGGTCGAGCGGCTCCGCGCCGCCGATCGACAGGCCGACGCCGTGCACCGACAGGGCGTGTTCCCGCCGAAGCGCGGAGAGCATCGTGTGGGGAGGGCCGCCGGCGCCCATGTAGTTCTCGGCGTGGACCTCGAGGAAGCCGGCGAAACCCGCCTTGATCAGAGACGCGAAGTGCTCGGGCTTGAAGCCGACGCCGGCGGCGCGCGGAAGCGTGGAGGCGATCATGTGCTGCCCCGTCCGGGAGGAATTGATGGTCGGCCGGCGGCGCACGCCGGACGGGTCGCGCCCGCCTCGCGCGCGCCGCTTGCGGCTGTTAGGACTTGATCGCTCCGAGCGAGCCCATGCCCTTGGGGGTCTTCATGGCGGAGCAGGTGCCCTTTGGCACCGCCTTCCAGGCGTTGCCCTGGTAGTCGACCTTCGAGGTGCCGGCGCAGGTGGTGCCAGGACCCGCGGCGCAGTCGTTCTGGCCCTTGAGCGCGACGCCGTAGCATTTCTCCTTGCCGGCCATCTTGTCTTCGGCCGACGCCGGGCCGGCTAACGAAACCGCCGAGAGGGCGGCGAGAAGCGAGCCGGCGAGGGCGGCGTTGACTGTGCGGCGATGCATTGGTCTGTCTCCATTGGCTGCGAGCCGTCGCGGCTCGTGACGACCTCTTCGGAGGCGGAGGCCCGCCGCGTTACGCCTTCACGCATCCGTGTTGTCGAAAATCGCAGGATCGGCGAAAAGGCCCGCGAGGCGTAACGCGCCGTCGCCTCGTTCCGTAAAGCCTGCCAGAGGACCCGTGTGAACGATCGCGAACGGGACTGGGCCTTCTGGATGAAGAGCGCCCTGGCGGGCGACGCCGGGGCGTATCGCAGGCTGCTCTCGGAGCTTGCGCCGTTCCTGCGCGCCGTGGTGCGCGGCAGGGCCGCGGCGTATGGGCTCGGGGCGGCGGATGTCGAGGACGTGGTGCAGGAGACATTGCTCGCCATTCACCTGAAGCGCGGCACTTGGGACGACCGGCAGCCGGTCGGGCCGTGGGTCGCGGCGATCGCGCGCAACAAGCTGATCGACGCGCTGAGGCGACGTGGGCGCCGCATTACCGTCCCGATCGACGACCTGTCCGAGATCCTGCCGGCCGAGGAGCAGGAGGAGGAAGGCCTGAGGCCGCACGAGGCGGACCGCCTGCTTTCGGTGCTGAAGGGTCGGCAGCACGACGTGGTGCGATCGATCTCGCTCGAAGGCGCGGAAATCGGCGAGACGGCGAAGAAGTTCGGGATGAGCGAGGGCGCGGTCCGGGTCGCCCTGCACAGGGGACTTCAGACGCTTTCGCGCGCATATCGGAGTTTCAGGGAATGAAGACCGGCGATCTCATCGAGGCGATCGCGGCCGACGCAGGCGCGGAACCCAAGCGACCCGCCCCGGCGCTGATGCTCGCGCTCGGCGGCTCGGCGGTCGCCGCCGGAGCTCTGTTCTTCGCGGCGCTCGGCCCGCGGCCGGACATCGCGGCGGCGCTCGGCACGATGCGCTTCCCGTTCAAATTCGTCGTCACGCTGGCGTTCGGCCTGGCGGCTGTCGCGCTCGCGCTCCGTCTCGCGCGGCCTGGCGCCGCCATCGGGCCGGCCGCAGGATTCCTCTTCGGGGCGGCCGCCCTGCTCGCCGTCGCGGTCGGTTTTGAACTCGCGACCATTCCCTCCAACGCATGGGAGCCGCGCCTCGTCGGGCGCAACGCGACGCTCTGCCTGGCCAGCATCCCGCTGCTGTCGGCGCCGCCGCTGACGTTGATCCTCGCTGCGCTCGGCCGCGGCGCGCCGGATAGACCGGCCGCGCTCGGGGCCGCCGCCGGCCTGCTCGCCGGCGCGGTGGGCGCGACCTTCTACGCGGCGCACTGCGTCGATGACAGTCCGCTGTTCGTGGCCGTCTGGTACACGCTCGCCGTCGGCCTCGTCACGATCGCTGGCGCGGCGATCGGATCGCGCGTCTTAAAGTGGTGATCGCTGGATCAGTGGCGCCAACCGACGCTGGAGCCCGAGTCGATCATACTTAACCAAATATTGCGCCAAGTTTTCGAAGCCGTTTTAGTTCTGGATCGCCCCTTCGCCTTGGGCTAACGATGCGGCCTTCTCGCCGCTGGGGCTCTCAAATGTATCGGATGGCGTTCGCCGCGGGCTTCGCCTTCGCGATTGGCATGGGCGGCGCGTCGACGGCGCGGGCCGGGCTGCTCGACTTCATCTTCGGATGGCGCGACCGCGCCCATGTTTCGCGGCCGGCCGCGGCGGCGCCCCATCCCGAGGTCACGATCCGGCCGAAGGCGAAGCGCGTCGCCAAGAACAGCACCAAGCCCGCCGCCCTTGCGCTCTCTCCCAAGGAGCAACTCGCCCGCACCATCGACCCGGTGAAGAACCCGCGCTGGTATCTCGAGGATCCGACCCTGAGAAAGGGCGACATCCTGGTCCTCGCTGACCGCGTGCTCGTCTTCGCCGGCGGCGAGATCGGCCGTCCGAAAAGCTATGTGGCGCTGAGCCGGACCAAGCTGCTGAGCGCGAAGGAGCGCGCGCGGGTCGCCCTGATCACGGGCCGGACCGCGCCGCCCGCCGCGGTGGCGGACGGCGCGAAGCCGCGGAAGCTCCGCGCCGCTTCTTTCAGGCTGCGCGCAGCGGAGCGTGGATAGCGGCCGCGCGGCGGGGCGCGAAGACGACCGCGCCGGTCGCCCGCACCACGCCGGAGGCGCCCGAAAGCGCGCCCTCCCGGAGCTCGAGCCCGAGGAAGCGCTCCTGCTCCACCGGACCGGGCAGGCGCAGCCCCTCGGTGGCCGTGGCCGCAAAGCCGAAGCGCTCGTAATAGGGCGCGTCGCCGACCAGGATGACGGCCCCGTGGCCGAGCGCCGCGGCCCGCGCAAGCCCTGCCTGCATCAGCGACGAGCCGACGCCGCCCTCGCGGGCGTCCTGTTCGACCGCGAGCGGTCCGAGCATGAGGGCCGGGCGCTCCGCGCCTAGCGACACATGCCAGAAGCGCAGCGTGCCGATCATGCGGCCGGTCTCGTCCACCGCCTTGAGCGCGAGACCGGCGGCCGGCATCCGGCCCTCGCGGAGACGCTGGCAGGTCTTGGTGAAGCGGCCTGCGCCGAAGGCGCGGTCGAGCAGAGCCTCGCGGGCCCCGGCGTCCGCCGGAGCCTCGTCAAGAATGACGGCCATGAAACCCTCCTGATGGGGGTCAGACGACCTTGCGGGTCATTTGGGAGAACGGGCGGTCCCCCGTGGGGGACCTGAGGGCTCAGATGACCACGGAGGCCAGCGGGGCGAAGCCGTTGAAGGCGACCGCCGCATAGGTCGTGGTGTAGGCGCCGGTCGCCTCGATCAACACCTTGTCGCCGATCGAAAGGCTGATCGGCAGCGGGTAGGGCGCCTTCTCGTACATCACGTCGGCGGAATCGCAGGTCGGGCCGGCGAGCACGCACGGCGCGACCGCGCCGCCGTCATGGGCGGTGCGGATCGGGTAGCGGATCGCCTCGTCCATGGTCTCGGCGAGGCCTCCGAACTTGCCGATGTCGAGATAGACCCAGCGGATCTCGTCCTCGGCGTCCGACTTTTTGGAGATCAGGACGACCTCGGCCTCGATCACGCCGGCGTCGCCCACCATGCCGCGGCCCGGCTCGATGATGGTCTCCGGGATACGGTTGCCGAAATGCGCCTTCAAGGCGTCGAAGATCGACGCGCCATAGGCGTCGACCGCCGGAATATCCTTGAGGTAGCGGGTCGGGAAGCCGCCGCCGAGATTGACCATCGACAGCGAAATTCCACGTCGCTCGCACTCGCGGAATATCTCCGCGGCGGAGGCCAGCGCCTGGTCCCAGGCCGCGACATTGTTCTGCTGCGAGCCGACATGGAACGACACGCCATAGGCCGTGAGGCCGCGGGCGTGCGCGTGCTCCAGCACGTCCGCCGCCATCTCGGGGACGCAGCCGAACTTGCGCGACAGCGGCCATTCGGCGCCGGCGCCGTCGGCCAGGATGCGGCAGAACACGCGGGCGCCGGGGGCGGCGCGCTCGATCTTCTCGACCTCCTCGCGGCAGTCGACGGCGAACAGCCGCACGCCGCGCGCGTGAGCCGCCGCAACGTCGCGCTCCTTCTTGATCGTGTTGCCGAAGGAGATGCGGTCCGGCCCGACGCCGGTGGCGAGCGCCATGTCGATCTCGACCACCGAGGCGCAATCGAAGCACGAGCCGAGCTCGGCCAGCAGCTTCAGGATCTCGGGCGCGGGGTTGGCCTTCACGGCGTAGAACACGCGCGTGTCCGGCAGGGCGCGCGCGAACTTCATATAGTTCGCGCGCACGACCTCGCTGTCGACGACCAGCACGGGTCCGTCGGCCTGCGCGGACTTCAGAAAACCTCGGATACGGTCGTTCTCGAGGGCGTCGAGGTGGGAGGCCATGGCACAAAACCCCAATCAAGCTGTGGCTCGATGGTCAGGCCCCTTCCGCCGGGGCGCGCGATGGAGACGCGCCGTCGCCGGGTTGAGCCGTTCCTTGGCCGCCCTCTTGCGAGAGCGGACCGCTCGGTCACGCCGTAGTCGCGACTGTTCCGCGGACGCGCCGCGTCCGTGCTTCGAAACCGTCGCCACGCTCGGGATGTGGGTTGGAACCCGCGACCCGCGCGCCCGGCAAGGATGTAGTCGCCTCTTTAGTGTCGCCGGCCTTTGGAGAGCCGGCAGAGACCAAAAAAGCCCTCTACGTCGTTGCTTCACGTCGCGTCCGCCGCCGGAGAGGCGACTTAGAGCCGGTTGGGATTTCCGGCCATCGGGTTGCCCGGCGGGGAGTTCCCGCCAACCCGACACACGACACAGGCACGCGCGAAATTGGGCAAGCGCGGAAATAAGGGCGTTCGGCCCCCGGCGCAAGAAAAACTTGCCGATTGTGACAGGGTTTTTTCTTAACGAATTCCAGACGCTTCACGACGTTCCGCGCGAGCCGCCGGAAGGTCCCGCGCCCGGCGGTCAGGCCCGAGACACCGCCACGCTCTTCACCAGCGCATGCACCATGCGGCCCGGCGCGAGACCGAGCTCGTCGGCGGCGCGCGTCGTGATCTCGGCGCGCAGCACAGCGCCGCCGACGTCGACCGAAACGATCGCGTAGGGACCGCCCGTGCGCTTCAGACTGCGGACGAGGCCCGGCAGGACGTTGCGGACCGACGACCGCTGCGGCGGATCGAGCGAAAGCGCGACGTCGCGCGCGAGGAAGCGCAGCCGCGCCGCCTCGCCCACCGCACCGAGCACGCCGGGCGCCCAGACGCGATGCTGGCCGAGCGCGAGGCCCGTGAGCTCGTAGCGCTCGTCGATCTCGGCGATGGTCGCCTCGACCGTCACCCCGTCGAGGAAGCGGTCGCCCGCGCTGGCGAGCCCAGCGGCCGCGACCGCGGCCTCGACGGGTCCTGAGGCGAGCACCGTCCCGCGCTCCAGAACGATCATCCGGTCGGCGAGCCTGCGCGCCTCCTCGAGCGCGTGGGTGACGTAGAGCACCGGGATCTCGGCGCCGGCCACGATGGTTTCGAGGAACGGCATGATCTCGGCCTTGCGCTCGGCGTCGAGCGCCGCGAGCGGCTCGTCGAACAACAGCGCGCCGGGGCCCGCGAGCAGCGCCCGGCCGATCGCGACGCGCTGTCGCTCGCCGCCGGACAGCGAGCGCGGTCGACGCGAGAGGAGCGCCCCGATCCCGAGCGTCTCCACCACCTGCTCGAAGCTCGGTCCCTGAGCCTCGGACCGCCGCCGGCGCCCGAACATCAGGTTCGAGCGTACGGAGAGATGCGGAAACAGCCGGCTTTCCTGGAAGACGACCGCGACCCGGCGCTTGCGGGGCGGTAGGTCGATCCTGGCCGCGCGGTCGAACAGCGTCGTCGATCCGAGGTCGATTCGGCCCGAATCGGGCCTCGACAATCCGGCGATCGCGGAAACCAGCGTCGACTTGCCCGCCCCGGAGCGCCCGAGCACGGCCGTCACGCCGGCCGGCGCCTCGAAGGCCGCGTCGAGCGCGAAATCGCCGGCGTGGCGCGTGATATCGACCTGGAGCGTCATCCCGAGATCCGCGTGGCGAGGCGGCGGGCCAGAAGCTCGGAGGCGACGAGCGCCGCGAGCGAGAGCGCGACGGCGATTAGCACGAGACGCCCGGCCGCGGCGTCTCCCCCGGGCGTCTGGGTCAGGGTGTAGATCGCGGCCGGCAGCGTCCGGGTCTCGCCGGGGATGTTGGACACGAAGGTGATGGTCGCGCCGAACTCGCCGAGCGCCTTGGCGAAGCCCAGCACGACGCCCGCCAGCAGGCCCGGGACGCTGAGCGGCAGCGTGACGGCGAAGAACACGCCGAGCCGCCCCGAGCCCAGCGTCGCGGCCGCGTCCTCCAGCCTGCGGTCGACCGCCTCGATCGACAGCCGGATCGCCCGCACCATCAGCGGGAACCCCATGACGCCCGCGGCGAGCGCGGCGCCGGTCCACCGGAACGAGAACACCAGCCCGCAGCAATTCTCGAACGTCTGGCCCAGAATTCCCCGCCGGCCAAAGGCGATCAGCAGCAGGTAGCCGGTGACGACGGGCGGCAGCACCAGCGGCAGGTGCACCAGCCCGCCGAGCAGCGTCTTGCCCCAGAATTTGCCGCGTGCGAGCGCGAGCGCGACGAGGACCGCGAAGGGCAGGCTCGCGAGCGTGCCGACGGTCGCGACCAGCAGGCTGAGTCTAACCGCGACGAGGTCGTCGGGCTCGAGACCGAGGCTGGTCGCGATCCAGTCCAGCGGTCAGCTCCCGGACGGCGGCGCGATGACGGTGAAGCCAACCTCCTCGAAGGTCTTCTTCGCCGAGGCCGAGGACAGTCGCTTCAGGAAGGCGTCGGCGTTCGGGCTCCTGGCGTCTTTGAGCTTCGCCGCGGGGTAGACGATCGGCGGGTGGCTATCGGCCGGAAAAGTTCCGACGATCTTGACGCCTTTGTCGGCGGCGGCGTCAGTCTTGTAGACGATGCCGAGCGGCGCTTCGCCGCGTGAGACCAGCGCGAGCGCCGCCCGCACGTTCTCGGCGCCCGCGACTTTGGATGACACCTTGTCCCAGACGCCGAGCTTCTCGAGCGCGGCTTTGCCGTACTTGCCGGCCGGCACCGAGCCCGGCTCGCCCATGGCGAGGCGCTCGTTCCCGAGCAGGCCGGCGAGATCGACGCCTTTCTTCAGTTCGACGTCGCCCTTCGACCAGCTCTGGCCGGCTACGAGCACGAGCTTGTTGCCGAGCAGGTCGACCCGGCTCGAGGGCGCGATCAGGCTCTTCTCGGCCACATAATCCATCCAGGGCACGTCGGCGGAGATGAACAGGTCGGCGGGCGCCGCCTGCTCGATTTGCTTGGCGAGCGCCGAAGAGGCGGCGTAGCTCGCCTTGACCTCGATCCCCGTCTCCTTGGTCCAGTCCTTGGCGATGGCGTCGAGCGCGTTCTTCAGCGAGGCGGCGGCGAACGCGACGACGGGCTGCTTGGCCGAGTCCTGCGCGGAGGCGGCGAGAGGCGCGACGACGAGGGCGGCCGCAAGCGCGAAGCCACCGAACAGTCTGCGGGTGATGGACATGAATTCGTCTCCGCGCCGCGGCGGCTGGCCGGCGGCGGTTCTGGTCTCGAACTCCTCGCCTCCGCCTCCATCGGGGCCGAGGCTCAGGATATGCGGGTGACCCGCCCTCAGCGGCGGAACGACGGCGCGACGATGCCCGAGCGGCGGTCCGGCGGCAAGTCGGCCCATCAGCGGTCCCGGCGAGCGATTCGCCTTCCCGGGGGCCGCGAACTGTGGCGGCGACGCCACGAGGCCGTCGCCCCAAACGGGCGGAATCGAGGCGGCGGCGCCGAGGCGCCCGGAACGACCCTTCGATTCCGAGGGCGACGGGCTTGGGGCGCGTACGGCGCCGCAAAATTTCGCCCCAATTGAAACCCGAAGCCCGCTTCCGCGTTCAGCATCGGATTGTTAGGGATCGCCGGCGCATGATGATGCGCTGCGTTACAAGTCGAGTTCTCCGATGCGCCTCGCCATTTTTGTCTCTTCGATCCTGTTCGTCGTCGCCGGCGCCGCGGCTCTGCCCCCGTCCGGCCCGGCCAATGCGAGCGCGCCGCAGTTCCACGCGCAGGACGCCTACGGCCGCTGACCGGCCGGAGCGCCGTTCCGTCCGACATCGAGAGCATTGCGAGGACGGCGGGGGAGCGCATATGAGTGCGCGCCGTCGCCAGCCATCAGCGAGCCTCCCATGTCAGTTCGGCGTTCCTCTGACGCCCAATCCGTCTGCCTGCTCGACCGTCGCGGCCTGCTCCAGCTCGGCCTCGCCGCGCAGGCCGCGCTTGCGCTCGGCGGCGGATCGGCCGCGGCGCAGGGCGCGGCCGACAATCTGAAGTTCGGGCCGCCGGCGCCGTTCTCGTTCGACATCCTGAAGAAGCTCGCCAAGGACTTGGCGTCGCGCCCTTACGTCGAGCCCGCGCGTCCCAACCCGGACATCGTGCGGCGCATCGACTACGACGCGCATGGCAAGCTGAAGTTCAAGGCCGATGACGCGCTTTACGCGAACTCGCCTGGCGCCTATCCGATCACCTTCATGCATGTCGGTCAGTATTTTCAGAAGACGGTGCGCATGCATGCGGTCTCGGGCGGCCAGGCGCGCGAGATTCTCTATGATCCGTCGCAGTTCGACATGCCGCCCGACAGCGTCGCCCGCAAGCTCGACCCGCAGCCGTCCGCCTTCGCCGGCTTCTGGATCCGCGAGGCCAAGGATCAGGTCACCGACAAGGGCGACTGGAAGACCCGCGAGCCGTTCGCGACCTTCCTCGGCGCGTCCTATTTCCGGGCGATCGGCCAGAAGGGGCAAGTCGGCCTCTCGGCCCGCGGCGTCGCTCTGTTCCCGAGCCCGGGCGCCCAGGAGGAGTTTCCGGACTTCATCGCGCACTGGTTCGAGCCGGCCAAGGCCGACGGCGATCCGGTCACGGTCTGTTCGCTGCTCGACGGTCCCTCGCTCTCAGGCGCCTTCCGCTTCCTGATCCGCCGCACCTCCGGGACCGTGATGGACATCGAGGCGGAGGTGACGCTGCGCCGGGACGTCGACCGGCTCGGCCTCGCGGCGCTTACCTCGATGTACTGGTTCTCAGAGACCGCGAAGCCCTTCCTGATGGACTGGCGGCCGGAGGTCCACGACTCGGACGGGCTCGCCATGTGGACGGGATCGGGCGAGCGCATCTGGCGGCCGCTCAACAACCCGCCGCGGGTCATGACGTCGACCTTCGCGGACGAGAACCCGCGCGGCTTCGGCCTGATGCAGCGCGACCGCGTCTTCGACCACTACCAGGACGGCGTGCGCTACCAGGACCGCCCGTCGACCTGGATCGAGCCCACCGGCGAGTGGGGCAAGGGCGCGGTTCAGCTCGTGGAGCTTCCGACCGACGATGAGATCCACGACAACGTCGTGGCCTACTGGCTGCCCGACGACCCGAAGAAGGCCGGCGTCACCGTCCCGATCGCCTACCGGTTGACCTGGCAGGACGGCGAGCCCTCCCCCGACAACCTCGCGCGCTGCGTCGCGACCCGGCTTGGTCGGGGCGGTCAGCCAGGCCTCCCGCGGCCGCAGGGTGTGCGCAAGTTCCTGGTCGAGTTCCTCGGTGGGCCGCTCGCCGATCTGCCCTATGGCGCGACCGTCGAAGCCGTGCTGTGGGCCTCGCGCGGGACGTTCTCCTACGTGATGACGGATGCGGTCCCGAGCGACGTCAAGGGCCACTGGCGGGCCCAGTTCGACCTGACGGCCCAGGGGCCGGAGCCGATCGAGATGCGCTGCTACCTCAAGGCCGGCGACCAGGTGATGAGCGAGACCTGGCTCTACCAGTATCACCCGACGCCCTGAGCGCGCGGTCGTAGCCGCGCGTCGCGCTCATGACGACAGCAACGATCCGGAAAACGAGCAGGCGCGCGAGCCCTTTCGGCTTCGCGGCTCGCGCTCGTCGCGCGGCTCTTCATGTCGCCAGAGATGGCAAGTAGAACCAGAATTAGAATAACTACAATATCGAAGAATTCCAATATATACGTAAAGTATTGCGCGCCTTTTCTTTCGTGTGGTACGCCACCTGACGTAAAGGGGGCCCCGACCTTTCGGGGCGCTTACTGTTGATCTGAGGCGTGACCGTGAAAACCGGGGGGGCGCGTCGGACCGTCCGGTCCGTCGCGGCGATGACGTGCGTCCTGACGGCGGGGCTGTCGTGCTCCCCCCTCGGCGCCCAGGAGGCCGCGGCCGAGGGCGAAGTCGCGCTCGAGGAGCTGTCGCTGATCGGCCGGATGTTCTTCGGCTGGCAGGGCGCGTCCGACGCCGTCTACGACACGCCGGGCGCCGTCGCCCAGATCGGCCGAGAGGCGATCGACGACCGCGGCGGCGCGCGCAACACCGCCGACATCCTGCGCAGCGTCTCCGGCGTCAACGCCGTGATCGACCGCCAAACGCCGGGCCTCAACGTCAACATCCGCGGGCTGCAGGACCAGGGCCGCGTGTCGATGACGATCGACGGCGCCCGGCAGAACTTCCAGCAGTCCGGACATGGCGCTCCATCCTTCGCCTTCATCGATCCCGAACTGATCGGCGGCGTCGACATCGACAAGGGGCCGACCTCCACGGCCGGCGGCGCCGGCGTGATCGGCGGCGTCGTGAACTTCCGCACGCTGGTGTTCGACGATATTGCTTTGCCGGACAAGGATTACGGCGTCCGGGTGAACGCCACCACGGGCACGAACGCGTTCGACTTCAACGGCAGCCTCGCGGCGGCGGCGAAGGTCTCGGAAGCCTTCGAGCTTGTCGGGGCGGTGGGCCGCAAGAAGCTCGGCGAGTACGACGCCGGCACGCATGGCGATCTGGTCTACGACAAGGAAGGCGGCTTCGGTAAGTTCACGACCCAGGACCAATGGTCCTGGCTCGCCAAGGCGACCGCCGAGGTCGCGGAGAACCAAAAGGTCACCCTCGCCTATACGGGGCTCGCGGCCGATTTCGGCACCGGCAGCGGCGAGTTCATCGACACGAACAAGGTCACCACCCACACCGTGGTCGCCGACTGGCGCTGGGCGCCGGGTCTCTGGTGGGCGGACTTCGCCGCCAAGCTTTACTACACGCGCACAAGCAACGACCAGTTCCGGCCGGACCGCAACCCCGACAGCACGGTTGGGACGGACGCGTTTTCGGTCGACTACAAGATCGACACGGTCGGCGGGTCGCTGACCAACACGTCGCGCTTCACGATCCCGATGTTCGACGTCGCCCTGACCTATGGCGTCGAATATTTCCACGACAAGACCGCGACCGCGTCGGTGGCCGAGGATCCGGCCGACGATCCGACGGGGTCCAGCTTCTCGGGCTCGAATCCGAATGGCGAACGTGGCGTGGGCGGCGCCTTCGCGCGCGCGGAATTGAAGCGGGATTGGCTGACGATCCTGCTGGGCGGACGTCTCGACGCCTACAACATGACGGGCTCGGGCGTCGTCTTCGACGGCCTCACGACGGGCTGCGGCCTGAGGAGCTGCCCGACGCCATTCGACGTCGATAAGTCGGGCGCGCGGTTCTCGCCGACCGCCACCGTCGCGGTGACGCCGCGCGAGGGCGTGCAGGTCTACGCCTCCTACGAGCAGGGCTATCGGCCGCCCAACATCATGGAGACGGTCCTGGGCGGCACGCATCCGGGCGGCGCCCTGTCGGTGCCGTTCGGGCCGAACCCGGACCTGAAGCCCGAGGTCTCGCGCACCTACGAGCTTGGCCTCAACCTCAAGCGTGACGGTCTCTTCATCGAGGGCGACGCGTTCCGCGCCAAGGCCTCAGTCTATATGACCGACGTCGACAACTACATCACCGACGCATACGTCTTCACGGACGTTCGCGACTTCTTCATGAACGTCAATCTGACGGACCGCACGCGGCTGAATGGCATCGACCTCGAGCTGAACTACGACGCCGGCGTCGCCTATCTCGGCGGTTCAGCGACCTTCCTGAACTCGGAGTTCGGCGACAAATACGACGCCGGCCCCGGCAACCGCTTCACCGAGCTGTCGGGCATCTACCTCGCTCCGAAGCGCAAGCTCGTGCTTGACGGCGGCCTGCGCTTCCTCGAGCGCAAGCTGACGGTCGGGGCTCGCGTCACCGATGTGCTGCCCGAGCGCGGCCTGTCGGGCGAGCTGACCGGGCTGTTCCGCTATGAGCCCTACACGCTTCTGGACCTCTACTCGTCCTACAAGCTCAACGACAATCTCACTTTCCGGGCAGCGATCGAGAACCTGACGGACGTGGCCTATGTCGAGGCCATGGCCGCGGCCTTGTCCGCCTCGCCCGGCCGAACCTTCACCATCGGGGCCACGGCTCGCTTCTGACGGAGCCCCATTCGCAAGGGCGCTGGAAAGACGGCGCCGTAGAGGAGGACTGACGACATGGCTATCAACATCAAGGCCTATGACGGACTGGATTTCAGCGCGTATCTCAAGGCGTTCGACCAGACCTTCGAGGCGTCGAGCTTCGGCTATTTCAGCGACGATCCGAGCGACATCGACGGCAACCAGTACGCCCTGACCTCGAGCTCTGACACGAGCCTGCCGGTCGAGGGCGGCCTCAGCTTTATCGCCGACTCCGGCGAAGAGGGCGAGATCGTTTATGACTTCGCGAGCCACGTCATCGGCGGCGTGATGGACGGGGTCATCTTCGGCGAGGGCCTGACCTATGACGCCGACAGCGACAGCTTTTCCACCGACCGCGACGTGGCGATCTCGGGCCTCGGCCTCGAAGGGGAGGGTTCGGGCAACCCGGTCTCCGGCATGATCGGCGCGCTGCGCGGCGGCAGCACCGAGGCGCTGCGCGACCTGCTGAAGGGCCAGGACATCGACTTCACTGGGTCGAGCAAGAGCGACGCCTTCAAGGGCTTCGGCGGCGGCGACGACGAGATCAGCGGCGGCAAGGGCGCCGACACGCTGAACGGCGCCGCGGGCGACGACCAGATTTCGGGCGGCGCGGGCGCCGACGACCTCAAGGGCGGCGCGGGCGCCGACACCCTGCAGGGCGGCAAGGGCGACGATGCGCTCGCCGGCGGCAAGGGTGCGGACCTGTTCGTGTTCGACGGCGCGGGCCTCGGCGACGACACGATCTCCGGCTTCCAGGCCGGCAAGGGCCAGGTCGACCAGATCGGGATCGGCGACTTCTTCGACGATTTCGACGCCGTGCTCGCCGCCACCACCGACCAGGGCGGCAACGCCGTGATCGATCTCGGCGGCGGCGCTTCGATCACGCTGACCGGCGTGCTCGAGGCCGACCTGCACGCCAACGACTTCTTGTTCGACTGATCGAACGGGCTTCCAGTCATTGATCGGGGCGTGCGCCAGGCCTAACTGGCGCACGCCTTTTCGCATCGGGGGATACTGATGTCTGACGCCGCAGCCGACCTCGTCGACGAGAAGGTCGAGACGCGCTCGCAACGCCTGAAGCGCGCCACGCGCGATCTGCACGAGGCGCTCGACCAGCGCATGATGCAGGGCGACCTTTTTTCCGACCGCACGCGCTACGCGCTGTTTCTCGCGATGCAGTGGCGGTTTCACGCCGAGATCGCCGCGCTCTATGGCGCCCCCGATCTGATCGCGATCGCGCCGGATCTTCCGTCCCGCCGAAAGCTCGAGGAGATCGAGAACGACATCTCCGATGTCGGCGCCGCGGTTCCGGCGGCCGACCTTCGGCCGGTCGACGCCGGCGACCGGGCGTCGGGGCTCGGCTGGCTCTATGTCGCGGAAGGGTCGAGCCTCGGCGCGGCCTTCCTGCTCAAGGAGGCGGAGAAGCTCGGCCTCGGAGCGGAGTTCGGAGCCCGCCACCTCGCGGCCCATCCGGAGGGGAGGGGACTGCACTGGCGGCGCTTCACCCAGGCGCTCGACGCCGCGGAGCTCACGGAGGACGAGGAGGCGCGCGCCGAAGCGTCCGCGGTCGCCGCTTTCCGGAGGGTCAGGGAGATCGCCGAGGAGACGCTGCGAGGGTGAGGGTCAGTAGTCCGAAGCCTCCGCGCCGCGCGCGGAGGCTTTGGGGCCTCATTTTTCGACGAAGGCCTTTTCGATGACGAAGTGTCCGGCCTCGCCGTGGTTGCCTTCTTCATAGCCGCGCTCGAGGAGCATGTCCTTGGTGTCGCGGATCATGTCGGGCGAGCCGCACAGCATGAAGCGGTCGCGTTCGGGCGACAT
>NZ_RYFI01000024.1:35624-64055 GCF_004103825.1 Hansschlegelia zhihuaiae | reverse complement strand
CCTTGCCGCGGCCCCCCGCATGAATCTGTGACTTCACAACCCACACAGGGCCGGGCAGCTGGCCCAGCGCCTCGTCGGCGTCGTCCGCCGTCAGGATCGCGAAGCCGGTCGGCACCGGCGCGCCAAATTTTCCGAGCAGCGCCTTGGCCTGATATTCATGGATGTTCATGCGGTCCCTCCAGCGGGTGCTCGGTCGTCATCGGCGCCGCGCTCATGTCCCGGCCTCGAGCCGGGACCCATAAGCGCCGCCCGCGCAAGATGGAATGCGACGGCGGATCAAACCTTCGGACGCCGCGCGGAATGGGTCCAGGCGCAAGGCCCGGACATCGGCGTCGAGGATCCTGAGCCCACGCGTCAGGACGAAGACGGTCGCGTCGCCGGCCTCACTTGCCCAGGTTTGGGGCGATCTTCCGGCAGGCCTCGATCAGGCCCTTCACGGCGTTGACCGACTTGTCGAACTCTGCCCTCTCGGACCGGTCGAGCTCGATCTCGACGATCCGCTCGACGCCGCCCGCCCCGATCACCGTCGGCACGCCGACATAGATGCCGTCCACGCCGTACTGGCCGGTGAGCTGCGCCGCGCAGGGCAGCACGCGCTTCTTGTCCTTGAGATAGCTCTCGGCCATCGCGATCGCCGAGGCCGCCGGCGCGTAGAACGCCGAGCCGGTCTTGAGCAGGCCGACGATTTCGGCGCCGCCGTCGCGGGTGCGCTGGACGATCTGGTCGAGCTTCGCTTGCGTGGTCCAGCCCATCTTGATGAGGTCCGGCAGCGGAATCCCGGCGACCGTCGAGTAGCGGGTCAAGGGCACCATGGTGTCGCCATGGCCGCCGAGCACGAAGGCGGTGACGTCCTCGACCGAGACGCCGAACTCCTGGGCGAGGAAGTAGCGAAAACGCGACGAGTCCAGCACGCCGGCCATGCCCACGACCTTCTCGGGCTTCAGTCCCGAGGATTGCTGCAGCGCCCAGACCATCGCGTCGAGCGGGTTGGTGATGCAGATCACGAAGGCCTCGGGCGCGAATTTCGCGATGCCGGCGCCGACCTGCTCCATGACCTTGAGGTTCACGCCGATCAGGTCGTCGCGGCTCATGCCCGGCTTGCGCGGCACGCCCGCCGTCACGATCACCACGTCGGCGCCGGCGAGGTCCTCGTAAGAAGACGTGCCCTTGAGGGCGGCGTCGAAGCCGTCGACTGGCGAGGATTCCGCAAGATCGAGCGCCTTGCCCTGTGGCACGCCGTCGACGATGTCGAACAGGACGACGTCGCCGAGCTCCTTCAGGCCGACGAGATGGGCGAGCGTGCCGCCGATCTGGCCTGCGCCCACGAGTCCGATCTTGCTGCGCGCCATGGGGTCTCTCCGGTCGAAATTGAGGGGTCGGCGGGCCGCGACGGACCCAAGCGGGTTCGGCGGTTCGACTAGCCCGTTCGCGCCGGGCGTTCAAGGGATCGGGCGCGCTTATCGGCCGATCGCGCCCGCGGATCGTGGGCGGCCCGCGTCACGTCTCCACCAACCCGGTGGTCGCGCCGCTCGCGGCGCTGTCGCCGCGCCCATGCGCGCGGCGTAGCCATTCGTCCGAGCCCATCTCGACGAGGCGCGAGGCCGTGCGCGCGAAGCCGAAGCTCTCATAGCCGGTCTCGCCGGCCCAGATCGCGTCCGGCGCGGTCTCGGCGGAGGCGACGAGCTTCACATTGCGCTCGTAGAGCACGTCGATCAGCGTCATGAAGCGGCGCGCCTCGTTGCGGCGGCGCTCGTCGAGCCGCGGCACTCGGTCGAGCACCAGCGTGTGGTAGCGCCGGGCGATCGCGAGGAAGTCGGCCGCCCCGAGCGGCTTGGCGCAGAGATCTCCGAACGAGGCCCGGGCGACGCCGTTCGCGGCGCGCGGGATCGTCACCTTGCGGCCCTGGACCTCGATCTCGGCCCGCGCGCCGTGTTCGCCGGCGAGCGCCTGGAAGGCGTCGTCGAGCGCGGCATCCGCTTCGGCGTCGGCGGGCGAGATCCAGACCTCGCCCTGACCGAGCTTCTCGCGGCGAAAATCCGTCCGGGCATCGAGCCGGAAGACCTCGAGCCTGTCCTCGATCATGCGCACGAAGGGCAGGAACAGCGAGCGGTTGAGGCCGTCCTTGTAGAGCTCGGAAGGCGGCACGTTGGAGGTCGCCACCACCACGACGCCGGCCTCGAACAGGCGCTCGAACAGGCGGCCGAGGATCATGGCGTCGGCGATGTCGGTGACGTGAAGCTCGTCGAAGCAGAGCAGCGAGACTTCCCCCGCGATCGCCTCGCCGACCAGCGGGATGGCGTCGCCGCCGGCCTTCCCGACCTTGGCCTCCTGGCGCCTCGCATGGATGCGGGCGTGGACGTCCTGCATGAAGTCGTGGAAATGCGCGCGCCGCTTGGTCTCGACGTCGGCTGAGGCGAAGAAGATGTCCATCAGCCGCGTCTTCCCGCGCCCGACGTCGCCCCAGACATAGAGGCCTTTCGGCGTCGGCGCGTTGGAGCGCCCGAACAGCCAGCCCAAGGCGCCCTGGCGATCGCCGACCCGCTCCTCGAGGTTCTTCTCGAGCTTATCCAGCCGCTGGGCGAGCTTGGCCTGCGCCGGGTCGCGGTCGAGCGCGCCGGATCGGACGAGGGCGTCGTAGCGCTGAAGGGTCGTCTGGCTCATCGGCGCCCGGAGAGGCCGCGCCGTCCGAGCGGCGCGCGGCCCCTTAGCAGAGCGCGCGCCGCGGCGTCAAAAAGCCCGTGGCGTCACGCCTGCGTCATCGCGGAACGTCGCGGGCGACCCTGACGTTGTGTCATCCTTCGACCGCCCCTTGGGGAACCGCCGCCATGAGACTAGCGTTCGCAGCCCTCGCCGCCGTGCTCGGCGCGCTCGCCGTCGCCCCGGCGCCCGCAAACGCGGAATCGTCCTATTGGGAGGAGCGCTGGCGCAGCCGCGACTCGACGCCCGAGTATCGGTCCGACCGCCGTCGCTACCGCGAGCCGGACCATGTGGACATCCGCATCAACAAGCGCGCCCGGCCGGCTTACGCGGCGCGGCGCGGCTATCCCCCGCGCAGCTATAACGGGCCGGTCTACCAGACGCAGGAGCAGGTCCAGCAGTCGGTCTACGACTTCGCAACCGGCGGCGTCGGCGACATCAACGCCTATCGCTACTGACCGCCATCCCCTCAGCGATGGCGACGGCGCGAACGCCTGACTTCGTGACGGTCTGCACGACGACGGACGACCGCGGCGTCGCGGACGCCATCGCGCGCGCCGCGATCGAGCGACGCTTCGGCGCCTGCGCGCGCATCCTGATGGCCGAGAGCGTCTATCGCTGGAAAGGCGAGATCTGCGTCGCGGCCGAATTCGTGGTCGAGATCAAGACGACGGCCGAACGCGCGCCAAAGGTCGAGGCGCTGATCCGCGAGCTGCACGCTTACGAGCTGCCCGAGATCGTCGTCCATCCGATCGTCGGCGGCTCGCAGGCCTACTTCGACTGGCTGTCCGGAGAGCTCGACGCCGCCTCGTGAAGATGCAGCGGCTTCGGCTGCCGCGTGCCCCAGGCGATGTGCGCCCAGCCGCGCTCATGCAGATAATAGAGCACGATCTTCGTGACCACCTCGGCCGAGGCGATGGATCCGGCGACCTTGACGGAGCCGGTGAACAGATAGCCGAGCGCGAGCGTGTCGAGCGAGCCCAGCACGCGCCAGCTGATGGTCTTGGCGAGCGAACGCGCCGGAGACGCGCTCGCGGTCGTGATGATGTCGGTCAAAGCCGGTCTCCGATGTATCCTGGACACGCCCCGCGAGCGCGAACCATGGGCTGCGCGCGGCAATGGACCCGGCATGCGCCGTGAGTCCAGCCGAAAGGCTCGGGGCTCGTGACGGCGGCTTTCCTCAGGCGGTTAAACTTTTCCTCAGACTCTTCGCGTTTTCTGAGCCTGGGCGTCGTCGCCGAGGCTTTCCCGCGAATATGTTGCGGTGAGGCCACAACGGTCCGGCGCCCGCGTAAGCGTAGCGTTGGAGCGTGCCGAGTGACCCGAGAAACCGCCTCACGGCTTCGTGCGGCCATGGTGCTCCTCGTCGCCTCCGCGGCGCTCGCCGGCTGCGCGTCGAAGGGCTCGGTCACCAGGGTGCGCCTGAGCGAGCGCGAATGCCTGGCGCGGGCGATGTATTTCGAGTCGAACCGCTCGAGCGACGCGGGCATGCTGGCGGTCGGCACCGTTGTTATGAACCGGCTAAAATCCGGAAAATACGGCTCGACGATCTGCGAGGTCGTGGGCGCGCCGCGCCAGTTCGCGCCGGGCGTGCTGACGCGCTCCATGAACGACCGCGGCGCCCCGCGCGCCCGCAAGGTCGCGGACGCGGTGCTGGCCGGGCGTCGGCACAGGGGCGTGCAGAACGCCGAGTTCTTCCACACGGCGGGGTACAAGTTCCCTTACCGGAACATGCGCTACGTGCTGGTCGCGGGCGGCAACGCCTTCTACGACAAGCGCCAGCCGCCCAAGACCTGGTGGGGCGGCGAGGGCCGCTGGGGGCCGCCGCCGACGCCGACCGAGCGGATCGACGGCGGCGAGGTCATGGTCGCCTCGGTCGAGGTCGAGGACGACGCAGCACGGCCCGCCGCGCCGAAGCGCGCCTTCGAGGCGCAGCCCGCCCCGGTCGAAACCAAGGTCGCGGTCGCCGAAGCGCCGCGCGCCCGGTCCGGCTTCTCCGGCGGGATTCCGATCTTCGAGCCGCCGCCCTCGGATCGCGCGCTGTCGGCGCGTCGGCCGGCGCCGACCGTGGTCGCGTCGCTCGACCGGCCGGTTCCGGCCAACCGCGCCGAGGCCCGCGCCAGCCTCCGCGAAGACAATGGACTGCGCGAGGAAGACCGCTGGCGCGATCAGGAACTCGCCGAGGAGTCGGGCCGCAAGCCCGCCTCGGACGGCGACTGGCGCGAGCGTCGGGACCCGACGATCGAATCCGCGCCGCTGCCGGTCATCGAGACCGCGCCCGAACCCCGTCCGGCCCGGCCGTCCCGCGTCGCCCGCGCGCCGGAATCGTATGGCGGCGGCTATGACGCGCCCGAGCCGAAGCCGGTCCGGAGCGCGCCGGTCGCAGCCCGCGCCCCGGAGAGCTATGGCGACGGCTACGACGCGCCAGAACCGAAGCCGTCGCGGAACGTTCAGGTCGCATCCCGCGCGTCACGAACGGTCGATGTCCGCAGCCGGCCCGTCGAGGCCGATCCCGCGGCGCTGGGCTGGCGGACCGGCCCACAGCCGGTCCGCACCGAGAGCAGCGGCGATGCGGGCGGCTATCAGCCGCTGTCGCAGGCGGCGAGCGAAGGGTCCGGCGCCAACGATCGCCGCGCCCCGTCCCGGTCGAAGTCGCGCTCCTATGGCGGCGTCGAGCTCGGCGACGTCGGCTTCGGCTATCGCTGACGCCGGGCCTCCGGCGTCATCTGTCCTTCAGCCAGCGCGCGGCCTCCCGGTCGTCGGACAGGCGGACCGCCGTCGCGTCCCGCGCCCCGCAATGGCGGCAGACGAGGCGCGACAGCGTCTCGCTTTCCAGCTGGCGCGCCTCGACGCTGGTCGAGCCGAAGACGCGCTTGCGGCCGCAGCGCCGGCAACTGACGCAGAGCGGACGGGCGAACAGCGGCCCGGCGTCTGCGCCTGTCGCCGGCATCGACGGCCTCAGGCCGCCTTACGGAACGCGTCCTTGCCCTGCCGGTCGAGCGCCGAAAAGTCCTCGTCGGACAACGTGATGCCCGCGGCCGCGACGTTCTCCTCGAGGTGGCTGACCTTGGAGGTGCCGGGGATCGGCAGCATCACGGGACTGCGCTTCAGCACCCAGGCGAGCGCGACCTGGCTGGGCGACGCGCCGTTCTTCTTCGCGACCGCGTCCAGCACCGAGCCGGGCTTGGCGAGGTCGCCGGCGGCGAGCGGGAACCAGGGGATGAAGCCAATGCCCTCCTTCTCGCAGAAGTCCAGCACGTCCTCGCTGGTCCGGTCGACGAGGTTGTAGCGGTTCTGGACCGTCACGACCTTGAACTTCTTCTGCGCCGCCTTGATCTCCTCGACGCTCACCTCGCTCAGGCCGAGATGCCGGACAATCCCCTCATTCTGAAGCTCCGCCATGACGTCGAACTGCTCGTCGCGCGGCACCTTGGGGTCGATGCGGTGGAGCTGCCACAGATCGATCGTCTTCACACCGAGCCGCCTCCGGCTCATCAGCGCGCACTGCTTGAGATATTCGGGCCGCCCGACCGGAAGCCAGATCCCCGGTCCGTGGCGCACGAGCCCGCCCTTGGTGGCGACGAACAGCCCCTCATAAGGCCTCAGCGCGTTGCGGATCAGCGTCTCGCTGGTGAAAGGCCCATAGGAGTCCGCTGTGTCGATGAAATCGACGCCGAGCTCAGGGAGGCGCTTCAGGGTCGCGAGCGCGCCCGCCTGGTCCTTCGGCTTGCCCCAGACGCCGTCGCCCGTGACGCGCATGGCGCCGAAGCCGAGGCGGTTGACCCTGCGGTCGCCGATCGTGAACTGGCCCGAGGCGGCGGCTGTGACATCGCTCATGGAACTGCTCCCTTCTGGGTTCGCTATCGGCCCCCGAAGCCGAGAGCGTCGTTGCGGCTGATATGGGCGCCGGCGCGCCGGATGCGAGGCGCGGCCGGTCGCGCGCCCGCGACAGATCAGCCTCGGCCGCCGAGCGCCCTGCGGTAGAGCGTCGACCGGCTGACGCCAAGGCGGCGGGCCGCGGCCGAGACGTTGCCTCCGCAGGCGTCGAGCGCGGAGCGCATCGCGTCGCGGGCGAGCGCGTCGAGGCCGGACGCTGGCGCAGCCGGCGGATCGCTGTCCGCCGGCGCGGCGCAGCTCACGGACGAGGGCAGCAGTTCGGCCGTCACGGTCTCGCCGGGCTCCGACAGCGCGAGCAGCGCCTTCAGCACGCCGACGAGCTCGCGGTGGTTGCCCGGCCAGTCATGGGCGCGCAGCGCCGCGAGCGCGTCCCGGCCGAGGCGCCGGCCTTCGCGCGGCAACCTGGCCCAGACCGCGTCGATCACGGCCGTGCGATCGAGGTCGCGCAGCGGCGGCAGCGCGAAGGTGAACTGCGCGAGCCGAAAATACAGGTCGGAGCGGAACGCGTCGGAGGACGTGAGCCGCCGGATGTCGCGATGGGTTGCGCAGACCAGGCGGATGTCGAGCGGCGCAGGCTTTCCGCCGCCGAGCGGCGTCACTGCGCGATCCTGCACGACGCGCAGCAGCCGCGCCTGAAGCGCGACCGGCATGTCGCCGATCTCGTCGAGGAACAGCACGCCGCCGTCAGCCTCGCGGAGAAGACCTTTCGACCCCGATCTGCGTGCGCCTGTGAACGCGCCATGCTCGTAGCCGAACAGCTCGGCCTCGATCAGCCCTTCGGGCAGGGCCGCGCAGTTGACGGCGACGAACGGCTTCGAGGCCCGCGCGCCGAGCGCATGGACGGCGCGCGCGAACATCTCCTTGCCGCAGCCGGTCTCGCCCTGGATCAGGATTGGCACGTCGCCGTCGACCAGCCTGACGGCGCGCTTCAGGCTCGCCTCGACGGCGGCGTCGAACACCGCTTCGAAGGCCGGAGCGGACGACGCCGCGGGAGCGGCCTGCGCCCGCGGGGCGTCGCCCGGGACGGCCTTCGACGGCCATGCGCGCGGAGCCGAACGCGTCAGCGTCGCGTGGACCAGGACGCCGGATCGGCCGCGCAGCCGACTTTCACCCCCAAGCGCGAGCCGGCCGGCGTCGAACAGGTCCCCGAAGGAACGCGAGCCGAGCGCGTTCCAGTCGAGGTCGAGCAGTTTGAGCGCGTGCCGGTTGGCGGCGACGAGGCGCGCGCCCTCGAACACCAGAACGCCTTCCTGCGAAGTGCCGATCAGCTCCGGGTCGGCATGCAGCCGCACCACGTCGCGCCCGTCGAAGCCGTGCGCGAACATGCGGTGCTCGATCTGGTCGACGCCGTGACGGATCAGAGAGAGCGAATGAAGCTGCGGGATCGCCGCATGGCCGGAAAGGTCGAGCGCCCCGACCAGCGCGCCCCGCGGGTCGAAGATCGGCGCGGCCGCGCAGGTCAGGATGCGGTGGGAGTCGAAGAAGTGCTCCGAGCCCCGCACCTCGATCGGCCGCCGCTCGACGAGCGCGGCCCCGATCGCGTTGGTGCCGGTCGAGGCCTCGGCCCATTTGACGCCGCGCCTCAGCGCGACGCCGGCCGCCTTGCCCGCGAAGCCCGGGTCGCCGGACGCGTCGAGCACGAGCCCGGCGCCGTCGGTCAGGATGACGAGGCTCGCGGTGTCGCGCGCCTCGGTCGCGAGCGCCTCGAGCTCGGGACGCGACAGCCGGATCAGTTCGTCATTGCGCTCATGGAAGTCGCGCAGCTCCGACTGTCCGATCGGCTCGATCCTCGGATCGGCGTGCGAGTCGAAGCCGCGCTCGGCGCAGCGCCGCCAGGAGCGCAGGATCTCGGGCGGCAGCCCCTCGGGAACGGCGCCACGGTCGAAGAATTCCTGCCGAGCGCGCATGACGTCGGCGTGTGGAGCGGTCAGCTCCATCGGCGTTTCGCCTCCTGTCGCGCGTTGCGACAGCTGTCGCAGCGCACTCCGTCTCTTTGGGCGACACTCTTTCACCAGGATGGCGCGCGAGTCTAGCAGCGTCCCTTCACAGATCTTGCCGGCCGAGCGAAGGCGCGAGCAAGATCAGGCTCTTGCCGCGCTGCAGCAAAAGCGGCCGACGGCGCGTCCTTCGTTGGCACGAAGGCTGCGACCCTGCCAACCAAGCGGCGGAACATGCTTCCGTCGACGACAAGATCGTCTGGGAGGACTTATCCATGAACGCTCCGGAACGCATGACCAGCTTCGCGCGCTCGCCCTTCAAGGAGCGCTACGACAACTTCATCGGCGGCAAGTTCGTCGCGCCCGTCGGCGGCCGCTACTTCGACAACACCAGCCCGATCACCGGCCAGAAGATCTGCGAGATCGCGCGCTCCCAGAAGGAGGACGTCGAGCTCGCCCTCGACGCCGCCCACAAGGCCAAGGAGGCCTGGGGCCGCACCAGCCCCGCCGAGCGCGCCCAGCTGCTGCTGAAGATCGCCGACGTCATGGAGTCCAATCTCGAGGCGATCGCGACCGCCGAGACCTGGGACAACGGCAAGCCGATCCGCGAGACCATGGCGGCCGACATTCCGCTCGCGGTCGACCACTGGCGCTATTTCGCCGGCTGCATCCGCGCCCAGGAAGGCTCGTTGTCGGAGATCGACCACGACACGGTCGCGTACCATTTTCACGAGCCGCTCGGCGTCGTCGGGCAGATCATCCCGTGGAACTTCCCGATCCTGATGGCGGTCTGGAAGCTCGCGCCCGCGCTTGCGGCCGGCAACTGCGTGGTGCTGAAGCCCGCCGAGCAGACCCCCGCCTCGATCATGGTGGTGGCCGAGCTGATCGCCGACATCCTGCCTCCCGGCGTGCTGAACATCGTGAACGGCTTCGGCCTCGAGGCCGGCAAGCCGCTCGCCTCCTCGAACCGGATCGCCAAGATCGCCTTCACGGGCGAGACCACGACCGGCCGCCTGATCATGCAATACGCGTCCCAGAACCTGATCCCGGTGACGCTCGAGCTCGGCGGCAAGTCGCCGAACATCTTCTTCAAAGACGTGGTCGACGAGGACGACGACTTCTTCGACAAGGCGGTCGAGGGCTTCGTGATGTTCGCGCTCAACCAGGGCGAGGTCTGCACCTGCCCGAGCCGCGCTCTCGTCCAGGAGTCGGTCTATGACCGCTTCATGGAGAAGGCGATCGGCCGCGTGAACGCGATCAAGCTCGGCTCGCCGCTCGACCCGCAGACGATGGTCGGCGCGCAGGCCTCCTCCGAGCAGCTCGAGAAGATCCTGAGCTACATCGACATCGGCCGCCAGGAAGGCGCCGAGCTTCTGGCCGGCGGTTCCAGGAATGAACTCGAGGGCGACCTTTCGGGCGGCTTCTACGTCAAGCCGACGGTGTTCAAGGGCCACAACAAGATGCGGATCTTCCAGGAGGAGATCTTCGGCCCGGTGCTCTCGGTCACGACCTTCAAGGACGACGAGGAGGCGCTGTCGATCGCCAACGACACGCTCTACGGCCTCGGCGCGGGCGTGTGGACCCGCAACGGCACCCGCGCCTACCGCTTCGGCCGCGCCATCCAGGCGGGGCGCGTGTGGACCAACTGCTACCACGCCTATCCGGCGCACGCGGCGTTCGGCGGCTACAAGCAGTCCGGCATCGGGCGCGAGACCCACAAGATGATGCTCGACCACTACCAGCAGACCAAGAACATGCTGGTCAGCTACTCGCCGAAGAAACTCGGCTTCTTCTGATCCCCGACGGATCCCTCCTCCTGGATCCGACGACTGGCGGGCGGCTCTCGGGCCGCCCGTTTTTTCAGTCGGCTTCGGCCTCGGCGGCGGCCGGCCCGGCCTCGAGCGGCGCCTTCTCCAGAACTCCCGATATGTTGCAGTCGAAGCTCACGGTCGAGGCGCCGGTCGCATAGGTCGAGACGCGCGGCGCGGAGGACTGCGACAGAAAGACGGGACCGGCGAAAGTCGCCATGAAGGTCCGCCCGCTCGCGTTCGAGATCGACGTGACGTCGAGATAGAACGGGCCGTCGCCTTTGTCCGAACCGAGCTGCACATGCGAGAAGACCGCGGTTCGGGAGCTGAGGAAGACCCGGCAGGACGCCGAGTTCACGCGAAGGACCCTGTCGGCCGGGATCGCGGGAAACACCGCCTGGCAGAAGATGCCGCCGGTGGAGCAGCTCTTGAAGACGTTCTCCTGATAATATTTCGCCGGCAGGGCCGAGGCCGGGACGGCCGCGAAGGCGGCGGCGGCGAGCGCGCAGGCGGGGCGGCGCATGGCGTGGATCTCCAGGTGGCGCGCCGGCCATCCTGAGCGACGCCACGCGGAACGCCAAGCGCGCACTTCCGCCTAGAGCCCCTTCACGAAATCCACAAAGGCGCGGAGCGGCGACGGCATGTGCCTGCGGCTCTGGTAGTAGAGCAGCGGGCCGGTGAAGGAGAGCCACCACTCCTCGAGCACCGGAACCAGCGCGCCCTTGGCGATCTCGTCCGAGAGCGCGTCCTCGAAGGTGTAGATCAGGCCGAGCCCCGCGACCGCCGCCGCGATCTCCAGCTCAAGCGCCGAGGCGACCAGCGGCCCCTCGACCGGGACCTTCACGACCTCGGCTCCCCGCGCGAACTCCCAGGCCGGCAACAGGCCGCTCCGCGCGAAGCGATGGCCGATCCGCGCATGCGCCGCCACGTCCCGCGGATGCTCGGGCCGACCGCGCGCCTCCAGATAGGAGGGGGCCGCCGCGGCCGCGAAGCGCTGGCGGCGCGGGCCGATCGGGATCGCGATCATGTCGAGCTCCACCCGCTCCTCGTAGCGCACGCCGGCGTCGAAGCCGGCCGCCAGCACGTCGACGAAGCTGTCCTCGGCCACGACCTCCATGCGCACCCCGGGATGGCGCCTCAGGAACTCGGTCGCGATCGGCGGCAGCACGCGGCGCGCCACGATGGTCGGGACGTTGAGCCTGAGCGTGCCGGTCGGCGTCTCCTCGTCGCCGCCGAGCGCGTCGAACGCGTCCTCGATCTCGGCGAGCGCGGGCCTCAGCCGCGCGAGCAGTCGCGCGCCGGCCTCGGTCGGCGTGACGCTGCGGGTCGTGCGGTTCAGCAATCGGACGCCGCACGCCTCCTCGAGCCGCCGCACCGCGTCGCTGATCGAGGACGCGGAGGCGCCGCGCCGCTCGGCGGCCGCGCGGAAGCCGCCGGCGTCGGCCACCGCGGCGAGCAGGGCGGCGTCGGCAAGATCGGGCGTCGCCATTGTCCGCGTCCTCGTACAGGTCATTCGCGATTGGCTGGATTATCGCACAGCCGACGAAGCGCCATAACCCGTCGCGACGGAAGAGGAGACCAAGTCATGAAGACCACGAAGCTTGGCGCGACCGGCCCCGCGACCTCGGCGATCGGCCTCGGCTGCATGGGCATGTCGGACATGTACGGCCCGTCCGACCGGGCCGAGTCGATCGCCACCATCCATGCCGCGCTCGACGCAGGCGTCGACCTGATCGACACCGGCGACTTCTACGGCATGGGCCACAACGAGCTGCTGATCGCGGAGGCGCTGAAGGGCCGGCCGCGCGACGACTACAAGCTCAGCGTCAAGTTCGGCGCGTTGCGCGGCCCCGACCGGAGCTGGCTCGGCTTCGACGGAAGGCCGGAGGCGGTGAAGACGTTCCTCGCCTATTCGCTGAACCGGCTGGGCGTCGACCATATCGACGTCTATCGCCCGGCCCGTCTCGACCCCGACGTCCCGATCGAGGAGACGGTGGGGGCGATCGCCGACATGGTGAAGGCGGGCTACGTCCGGCATGTCGGCCTGTCGGAGGTCGGCGCCGACACGCTCCGCCGGGCCGTCGCCGTCCATCCGATCGCCGACCTGCAGATCGAATATTCGCTGATCTCGCGCGGGATCGAGGACAAGGTCCTGCCGGCGGCCCGCGAGCTCGGCGTCGCGATCACGGCCTATGGCGTGCTGTCGCGCGGGCTGATCAGCGGGCACTGGGACAAGGCGAAGGCCGGCCAGGGCGACTTCCGCGCCGTCAGCCCGCGCTTCCAGGGCGACAATCTCGACGCCAATCTCCAGCTGGTGGACGCCCTGCGGAAGGTCGCGGACGCCAAGGGCGCGAGCGTCGCCCAGATCGCGATCGCCTGGGTGATGGCGCAGGGACGGGACGTCGTCCCGGTCGTCGGCGCGCGCCGCCGCGACCGCTTGTCCGAGGCGCTCGGCGCGGCGGAGATCGCGCTCGACGCCGAGGATCTCGCGGCGATCGAGCGCGCCGTGCCGAAGGGCGCGGCGGCGGGCGAGCGCTACGCCGCCGCGCAGATGGCCCATCTCGACAGCGAGAAGGCCTGAACGCCCGTCAGAGCCCGAAGATCGATCAGATCCCGAAGGTCACATGGCCTTCGGGGCTGATGGCGAAGCCCGGGTTCCAGGCGATCTCCCAGGCGTGGCCGTCAGGGTCGGCCATATAGCCGCGGAAGCCGCCATGCGGCGGCTCGTCGGCGGGCCTCAGCACCTCGCCGCCGAATTCCGCAAGGCGCGCGATCGCCTCGTCGACGGCCTCGCGCGACGCGACATTGTGGGCGAGCGCAAAGGCGCCCGCCCCCGACGGCTCGCGGCGCATGTCGCCGGCGAGCTCCGCCTTGAGCCACGTGCCGAGCACGAAGCCGTTCATCTGGTAGAACACGATGTCGGCGTTCTCGAAGACAGGCCGCCAGCCGAAACCTTCGGCATAGAACCTCTTCGACCGCGCGAGATCGGCCACGCCGAGCGTGACCACGGAAACCTGCTGCTGCATCTGGCCAGTCCTCATCGAAGCCCCGGCGCGGGATGCGCCGGGATCTCGCCTCGGGACTTGGACGCTGTCGCGCGCCAGCCAGAGCTCCCGACGGGAGCGACCGGGCTAACCAAACCGGTCCGCCTTTTCAGACGGCGCGAAGGCTAGCCGAAGCCGGGGCGCAGTCAAGGCGCCGTCCGAAAGGACGGGCTTCGCCACGGCGCGGCTTCGTCCTATCTATCGGCACAGGAGGACGCCGCCCATGGTCAGCAACGTTCCGCTCCGCGTCGAGGCCACCCAGAAGGCGCTCGACCTCATCAAGACCCTGCAGGGCGAGCACGGCGAGATCCTGTTCCACCAGTCCGGCGGCTGCTGCGACGGCTCCTCGCCGATGTGCTACGCGACCGGCGACTACATGATCTCGGACGCCGACGTGAAGCTCGGCGAGGTCGGCGGCGCGGGCTTCTATATGAGCCCGTCGCAATACGAATACTGGAAGCACACCCATCTGACGCTCGACGTCGTGCCGGGTCGCGGCGGCATGTTCAGCCTCGAGAACGGCCGCGAGGTGCGCTTCCACATCCGCTCCCGCATCTTCAGCGACGACGAGGTGCGGGCGCTGGAGGAGGCGGCCGCCTGACGCAGCCCGCGCATCGGCGGATTGCGTCGCGCGCGGCTTCCCTTTCGCCGCCGCGCTCCGACATATCGGCCCGACCCATCCGGGATGAGCGGAGCCTGCGCGCCATGAAGATCGACCTGTCCGACAAGACCGCCCTCGTCACCGGTTCGACCGTCGGCATCGGCTACGCGATCGCGCTCGGCCTCGCGCGGACCGGCGCGACCGTCGTGGTGAACGGCCGCAAGCAGGAGGCCGTCGACAAGGCCGTGAAGGCGATCGAGGACGCGGTCCCGGGCGCCAGGG
This sequence comes from Hansschlegelia zhihuaiae, assembly GCF_004103825.1. Classification (GTDB taxonomy): domain Bacteria; phylum Pseudomonadota; class Alphaproteobacteria; order Rhizobiales; family Methylopilaceae; genus Methylopila; species Methylopila zhihuaiae. Next base: position 49,789 of record NZ_RYFI01000024.1, on the reverse strand, counting down.
TCACGGGCGTCCCGGCTGATCTCGGCACGGGCGAGGGCGCGGCGGCGCTGGTCGCCGCCGTCCCGGCGCCGGACATCCTCGTCAACAATGTCGGGATCTTCGGCCCGAAGGACTTCTTCGAGGTTCCGGACGAGGAGTGGGCGCGCTTCTTCGAGGTCAACGTCATGTCGGGCGTTCGCCTGTCGCGCGCCTACGCCCTCGGGATGGCCGAGCGCGGCTGGGGCCGCATCCTGTTCATCGCCTCGGAGAGCGCGCTCAACATCCCGGTCGAGATGATCCACTACGGCTTCACCAAGACAGCCCAGCTCGCGGTGTCGCGCGGCCTCGCCAAGCGCCTCGCCGGCACCGGCGTGACCGTGAACGCGATCCTGCCGGGCCCGACGCTCTCGGAGGGCGTCGCCGACATGCTGAAGGACGAGATCGCCAGGACCGGCCAGTCGCTCGAGGAGGCGGGCGCGGCCTTCGTGAAGGCGCACCGTCCCTCGTCGATCATCCAGCGCGCGGCGAGCGTCGAGGAGGTCGCCAACATGGCGGTCTATGTCTGCTCGAAGGAAGCCTCGGCCACCACGGGCTCGGCGCTGAGAGTCGACGGCGGTCTGGTCGACACCATCGCCTGACCGCCTTTAGAACGGACGTTCCCCGACGAGAGGACCGCCCTTGACCGCCGACGCCCGCGCGCCGATCGACGACGACGCCCTCGACGCCCTGTTCCGCGTCGCCCGGACCCACAATTCGTTTCGCGACGAGCCGGTCTCGGAGGTCACGCTCCGGGCGCTGTTCGAGCTCGTGAAAATGGGTCCGACCAGCGCCAACGGCCTGCCGGGCCGCTTCGTCTTCCTCGTCTCCAAGGAGGCCAAGGCGAAGCTCGGACCCGCGCTGTCGTCCAACAACCGCGACAAGACGATGAAGGCGCCGGCGACCGTCATCGTCGCCCATGACGTCGCCTGGCACGAGAACCTGCCGCGCTTCTTTCCGCACACGAACGCCAAGAGCTGGTTCGAGGGGAACGACGCTCTGATCGCAGAGACGGCCTTCCGCAACGGCACGCTGATGGGCGGCTATCTGATCATGGCGGCCCGCGCGCTCGGGCTCGACTGCGGCCCGATGTCGGGCTTCGACCAGGCCAAGGTCGACGAGGCCTTCTTCCCCGACGGCCGCTGGCGGACGAACTTCCTGGTCAATCTCGGCTATGGCGACGGGCAGAACATGTTCGACCGCCTGCCCCGCCCCGACTTCGACGAGTTCTGCCGGATCGTCTGAGAGCCCTCCTCTTCCGCGTGGCGCCGGGCCGAGACTCTGATACTCAGCGCGGCCATGCGCGTGCTCGCCATCGACACCGCCCTCGGGGCCTGCTCGGTCGCGGTCGTCGAGACGGCCGACGACGCGGCGCCCCTCTATGTGTCCTCGATCGCCATGGCGCGGGGCCACGCCGAGGCGCTGATGCCGGAGGTCGCGCGGATCCTCGCGGCCGCTGGCGGGCTTGCGGGCGTCGACCGCATCGCCGTCACCGTCGGACCCGGCAGCTTCACGGGGCTGCGCGTGGGCCTGTCCTGCGCCCGGGCGATGGGGCTCGCGACGGGGCTGCCGGTCGTCGGCGTCCCGACCCTCACGGCGCTCGCCGCCCCGCTGCTCGATTCGGGCGACGGCGTGACGCCGGTCGCCGCGGCGATCGACGCGCGGCACGGCCGGGTGTTCTTCCAGGCGTTCGCGGGCGACGGCCGGGCGCTGGTCTCGGCGCGGCTGATCGAGGCGCGGGACGCCGCCCGCGCCATCGGCGGCGGGCCTGCGCTGGTCGTCGGATCCGGCGCCGCCCTCGTGACGGCGGCGACCGAGGATCCCTCCATTCGCGTGGCGCCCGCGTTGCATGACGCTCCTGATCCGATCTGGGTCGCGCGACTCGGCGCAGCCTGCGATCCCGCGCTGTCGCCGCCCCGGCCGCTCTATCTGAAGGCCGCAGACGCGCATCCGCAGGAGGCCGGCCGGATCGCCAGGCGGTAAGGCGGTCACGAAACGCGGTCCGGATTCGGCGGTCGGGTGTGGGATCGGCGACGGATGGCCGATATGGTGAGGGCATGAATCCGTTCGGGGGAACGCTCGGGGTCGAGATGTTCTGGCTGTGGTTCTGGGACGCGTATCTCGCGCGCTCGGCCGCATGGGCCGTCGGCCCCGCCGACGCCGGCGACGCCGACGAGCTCGCGCGCATCCACGGCCAGGCCTTCGCACGCGGCTGGAGCGTGGAGGAGATGGAGCAGCTGCTGCACGACCGCGCCGTCACGGCCTGCGTGCTGCGACGGGAAGGCCGCGACAAGGCCTATGGCTTCGCGTTGTCGCGCGTGGCCGAGGACGAGGCCGAGGTGCTGTCGATCGCGGTCGCCGAGGCGAGGCGCGGCTCGGGCGGCGGCGCGGCGCTGCTCGGACGCCATCTCGGCCGGCTGGCGAGCCAGGGCGTGCGACGCGTGGTGCTCGAGGTCGACGAGGACAACGCCTCGGCGCTCGCGCTCTACGGGCGCTTCGGATTCGTGCAGGTCGGGCGTCGCCGGGCCTACTACGCGCGCCAGGACGGAAGGCGCGGGACCGCCAAGGTGATGGCGCTCGAACTGCCGTGAGCGGCCCAAGGTTTACGGCGCAGGCCGCCGCTCCTATAAGCGGCCGTCCGGACGGCGAGCGACGCTTGAACACCACCATGCCGGGGCAGCGCCCGAACGTGTCCACAGAGCCAACCGAGTCGATCGAAGCGATCTGCGTCCGGAAGGGGATGCGGATGACGGAGCAGCGCCGCGTCATCGCCCGCGTGATCGCCGAGGCCGTCGACCATCCCGACGTCGAGGAGCTCTACCGGCGGGCCTCCGCGGTCGACCCGCGAATCTCGATCTCGACCGTCTACCGCACCGTCAAGCTGTTCGAGGACGCCGGCATCATCGCGCGGCTCGATTTCCGCGACGGCCGCTCGCGCTACGAGCCGCAGCCCGACGAGCATCACGATCATCTGATCGACCTGCGCTCGGGCAAGATCGTGGAGTTCCGCGACGAGGAGATCGAGGCGTTGCAGGCCGCGATCGCCAAGCGTCTCGGCTTCCGTCTGGTCGACCACCGGCTCGAGCTCTACGCCGTGCCGCTCGACGACGACAAGGCCTGACGCCGTTGGTCCGCCGCCCCTTCCGCGCCGTCGTCTCGGCGCTGACGCTGATCCCGGCCGTCCTCGTGCTGGCGCCGTTCCAGCTGCTGTTCCTCCGGCTGAATTCGCCGCTCGCCCAGAGGCTGCCGCTGCGGTTCCACCGCTTCGCCATGGCGGTTGTGGGCGTGCGCGTGAAGGTGGTGGGCGAGCTGTCGTCCGACCGCCCCCTGCTGATCGCCGCCAACCACGCGTCCTGGCTCGACATCCCGGTGCTCGGCTCGGTCTGCCCGATGTCCTTCGTGGCGAAGTCCGAGATCGCCGAATGGCCGATCTTCGGCCGTCTCGCCAAGATGCAGCGCACGATCTTCGTCGATCGCGCGCGCCGGACCGCAACCGCCGAGGTCAACACCGAAATGGCGACGCGCATGATCGCGGGCTCCCCCGTCGTGCTGTTCGCCGAGGGCACCTCCAGCGACGGCAATCGGGTGCTGCCGTTCCGCACCTCGCTGCTCGGCGCCGCGCGCGCGGCGATCGCGGCGAGCGGCGGCGACAGCGTTGCGGTGCAGCCGGTCTCGGTAGCTTACACCCACCGCAACGGCCTGCCGCTCGGGCGGCTCGGACGGCCCTTCGTCGCCTGGTATGGCGACATGACCTTCGGGCGGCATCTGTGGTCGATCCTGCGCGACGGCGCGATCGATGCGACCGTCACCTTCGGCGAGACCATGCGGGCCGACGCGGCGACCGACCGCAAGCGCCTCGCGGCCGAGGCCGAGCGCGAGGTGCGCCGCCTCACGACCAATGCGCTCCTGGGACGTCCGCCCGAGGATGTGGCCGCGCAGATCGCCGGCAGCGAGGGCTCTCCGCATCAGGCCGAGCCGGCCTTATGAACGCAAAATCCGCCTGCAGGACGGCGCTGCGTGCTTCGAGACGCCGTCCTGGCGGACGGCTCTTCGCGGGCGTCTCGAAGCACGCAGGCGTTCGCCCCCAGATCTTCCGGCGGTGATGCAAATGTGGCGCTCAGCGATCCGCGCAGCCCGGCAGACCATGTCGCCGCCCTTCCGCATGGTGCTGCTGAAGTCGCTCGGCCTCACGCTGCTGCTGCTCGTGCTCGGCTGGTTCGGGCTGCAGGCGCTCGCGGAGCGGACGCTGGTCATCCCGAACGAGACCGCGAACTGGATCGCCCATCTCGTCCTCGGCCTCGGGACGGCGTTCGGCATGCTGTTTCTCGTGACGCCCGTGACTGCGGCCGTCGCGGGCCTCTTCCTCGACGACGTCGCCGAGATCGTCGAGCGCGAGCACTATCCGGATGATCCGGCCGGCCGGCCCGTACCGCTGCTGCGCGGGCTGATGCTCTCGGCGCGGTTCTTCCTGCTGGTGCTCGGGATCAACATCCTGATGCTGCCGCTGATCTTCGTGCCGGTGGTCAATCTCGTCGCCTGGCTCGGGGTCAATGGCTACCTGCTCAGCCGGGAGTATTTCTCGCTTGCGGCGCTGCGGTTCCGGTCGGAGGCCGAGGCGGCCGCGCTGCGGCGACGTCACAGGACGACGGTGCTTTCCGCCGGCCTGCTGACCGCGGGGCTCGCGGTCCTGCCCTTCGCGAACCTGCTGACGCCGCTGTTCGCGACCGCCTTCTTTGTTCATCTGCACAAACGCATCTCGACCGAGGAGGCCGGACGCCTCGGGACCGAGGGCGCGGCGGCGTCACGCCTTGCGCCGTAACGGCCCTTAAACCTGCCGCATTCAAAGTCCACCCGGATGCAGCAGGGGACGGCCGCGGAGGACGCGGCCGACGCGAGCGGCTTGCAGAGGTCTTTGGGCGATGGCGATCGGACGCGGGTCCGGGCGGGACGAACGGCGCGAGCCGCGCTTCGACGCCGGCCCGGGCTCAGGCGACCTGCGCCTGACGCCGGCCGACCGCCCCGCCGGAGGCTTCGCGCCGCAGGACGACGCGCCGGCGCCCCGCGTCGAGCCGGGCGGTCGTCGCGAGCCGGATTTCTCGGACGTCTCGCTTTCGGATTCGGACAGCCGTCGGGAGCCGAGCTTCGGCGCGCCGGCGGACGACGGCCCCGCCATGGCTGACCGGCGCAAGACCTCCTACTGGGCCTGGGTCATGGGCCGCAGCCGCCCGGCGAAGGGCGTCTCTTCCGCGCGCGCGCCGAAGAAGCGGCCGGGCCTGATCGGCCGGCTCGTCTCCCTTGTCGTCGTGCTCGGCCTGTTCGGCGCGGCGGCGGGCGGCGGCGTGGTCGCATATTACGCCTCGCGCCTGCCGCCGATCCAGAATCTCGAGATTCCGAAGCGGCCTCCCAACGTCCAGATCGTGAGCATGGACGGCAAGCCGATCGCCAATCGCGGCGAGACCGGGGGCGCGGCCGTGCCGCTCTCCGAGATGCCGAAATTCGTGCCCCAGGCCTTCATCGCGATCGAGGACCGGAGATTCCGGGACCATTGGGGCGTCGACGTCTTCGGCCTCGCGCGCGCCATCAAGACCAATATCGAGCGCGGCGGCGTGGCCCAGGGCGGCTCGACGCTGACCCAGCAGCTCGCCAAGAACCTGTTCCTGACGCCGGCCCGCTCGCTCGAGCGCAAGGTGCAGGAGGCGGTGCTCGCCTATTGGCTCGAGACCAAGTTCGGCAAGGACAAGATCCTCGAGATGTACCTGAACCGCGTCTATTTCGGCGCGGGCGCCTATGGCGTGGAGGCTGCGGCCCAGCGCTATTTCGGCAAGTCGATCCGCAAGGTGAACGTCTCCGAGGCTGCGATGCTCGCCGGCCTCGTCAAGGCCCCGTCGCGGCTCTCGCCGAGCCACGATCCAGCCGCCGCGCGGGCGCGCGCCGACATCGTTCTGCAGGCGATGGCGGACGAGGGCTATCTCACCCGCGACCAGGCCAATGTCGCGTTCCGGGTCCATCCGCCGTCGCCCGCGCCGAAGCCCGAAGGCGCCGTCGGCTACGCGGCCGACTGGGTGATGGAGCAGATCGACGGACTGGTCGGGATCTATGACGAGGACCTCGTGGTCGAGACCACGATCGACCCGAGGCTCGAGACTGAGGCAGAGAAGTCGCTGGCCGAGGGGATCGCCAAGAGCGGCGGCAAGCTCGGCGTGAGCCAGGGCGTGGTCGTTTCGCTTGCGCCGGACGGAGCGGTCCGGGCGCTGGTTGGGGGCACGTCCTACGCGCAGAGCCAATTCAACCGCGCGGTCGCGGCCAAACGCCAGCCGGGCTCGGCCTTCAAGCCCTTCGTCTATCTCGCTGCGATCGAGGCCGGCGGCCTCGACCCCGACACGATCCGCACGGACTCGCCGCTCAAGATCAAGGGCTGGACGCCGGCCACCCCCCCCCGCCGCTATGGCGGGCCGATGTCGCTCTCTTACGCGCTGTCGCAGTCCGTCAACACGGTCGCGGTCAGGCTCGGCCTCGAGGCGGGGCCGGTCAACGTCGCGCACACGGCCGAGCGGCTCGGCGTGACCTCGCCGCTGACCCCCAACCCCTCGATCGCACTCGGCACCTCGGAGGTGACGCCGATCGAGATGGCGGCCGCCTATGCGCCCTTCGCCAATGGCGGGCAGGAGGCCAAGCCCTACATCGTGCGGCAGGTGAAGACAGCCCAGGGCGAGACGCTCTACAAGCGCAAGGCCGAGGCGCCGAAGACCGTCGTGGACTACGAGCGCGTCGGCATGATGAACGCCATGATGCGCGAGACGCTGACCTCCGGCACCGCCCGCTCGGCCAAGCTCGCCGGCTGGCCGGCCGCTGGCAAGACCGGCACGAGCCAGGATTTCCGCGACGCCTGGTTCATCGGCTACACGGCCCACATGGTTACGGCGGTGTGGGTCGGCAACGACGACAACGGCCCGACGAAGCACGCCTCGGGAGGCGGCCTGCCGGTCGCGATCTGGAGCCGCTTCATGACAGCCGCCCATCAGGGCGTCCCGCCCCAGACGCTGCCGGGCGAATGGGTCCCGCCGGTCGCGCAGGGCGAGGAGCCCGGCGACGTCTACCAGACGGGCCCGGGCCGCGGCGGCGACGAGCCGCCCTATTCGAGCGCCCGCGTCGACGACGGCTACTACGACGACCGCCCGCGCGAACAGCGCCGCGTCGAGCGGCGCCGTTCGGACGACGGCCCGATCGGCTTCCTGAAGGACCTGTTCGGCGGGTTCTGAGGCGAGGCGGTCGATTATTCCGCGGCGATCATACGAACGCGCCGCCTGATGTCCCGGCCTTGAGCCGGGACCCATGGAGCGCCGCCGGCGCCAAATGTAACGATCGACGGCGTTCCGTTCGCGAAGCTCGACGCTGATGGGTCCCGACTCAAGAACGGGACATCAGGGCGGCGCCCCTCACGCCACCTCCGCCTCGGCCCGCCGGCTCTCGCGCTTGCGGTCGTTCGGGTCGAGCAGCCGCTTCCTCAGCCGGATCGACTTCGGCGTGACCTCGACCAGTTCGTCGTCCTGGATCCAGGCGAGCGAGCGCTCCAGCGTCATGCGGATCGGCGGGGTGAGGCGCACCGCCTCGTCCTTCGACTGGGTGCGGATGTTGGTGAGCTTCTTGCCCTTGAGGACGTTGACCTCGAGGTCGTTGTCGCGGCTGTGCACGCCGATGATCATGCCCTGATAGACCTTCCAGCCCGGCTCGATGATCATCGGGCCGCGGTCCTCGAGGTTCCACAGCGCATAGGCCACCGCCTCGCCGGGCTCGTTGGCGATCAGCACGCCGTTGACGCGGCCGGCGATCTCGCCCTTGAACGGTCCGTAGGCGTGGAACAGGCGGTTCATGATCGCCGTGCCCTTGGTGTCGGTCAGGAGCTCGCCCTGATAGCCGATCAGGCCGCGGGTCGGGGCGTGGAACACGAGGCGGAGACGATTTCCGCCGGAGGGCTTCATCTCCAGCATATCGGCCTTGCGCTCCGACATCTTCTGAACGACGATCCCGGAATGCTCCTCGTCGACGTCGATCACGACCTCTTCGATCGGCTCGACGGTCTGGCCGTTCTCGTTCTTCTGTAGCACCACGCGGGGACGCGAGACGCCGAGCTCAAAGCCCTCCCGTCGCATGGTCTCGATCAGGATGGCGAGCTGCAGCTCTCCGCGGCCGGAGACGATGAATGAATCCTTGTCGGCCGATTCCTCGACCTTGAGCGCGACGTTGCCCTCCGCCTCCTTGAGCAGGCGGTCGCGGATGACGCGGCTCGTCACCTTGTCGCCCTCGGTGCCGGCGAGCGGGCTGTCGTTGACGATGAAGCTCATCGACACGGTCGGCGGGTCGATCGGCTGCGCCTGGATCGGCTCCGCGACCTGCGGGTCGCAGAAGGTGTCGGCGACAGTCGCCTTGGTCAGGCCCGCGATCGACACGATGTCGCCGGCCTCGCCGAGCTCGATCGGCTGCCGCTCGATGCCGCGAAAGGCGAGGATCTTGGACACGCGGCCGGTCTCGACGACGTTGCCGTGGCGGTCGAGCGCCTTGACGGTCTGATTGGGCTTCACGGTCCCCGACGCGATCCGGCCGGTGATGATGCGTCCGAGGAAGGGGTTGGCCTCGAGCAGCGTGCCGAGCATGCGGAACGGGCCGGGCTCGGTCTTGGCTTCCGGCACATGGTCGAGGATCAGGTCGAACAACGGCTTGAGGCCGTCCTCCTTCGGGCCGTCCGGCGAGTGCGCCAGCCAGCCGTCGCGGCCCGAGCCGTAGAGGATCGGGAAGTCGAGCTGCTCGTCGGTCGCGTCGAGCGCGGCGAACAGGTCGAAGACCTCGTTGATCACTTCGGTGGCGCGGGCGTCCGGCCGGTCGACCTTGTTGACGGCGACGATCGGCCTCAGGCCGATCTTGAGCGCCTTCGAGACCACGAATTTGGTCTGCGGCATCGGGCCCTCGGCCGCGTCGACGAGGACGATGACGCCGTCCACCATCGAGAGGATGCGCTCGACCTCGCCGCCGAAATCGGCGTGGCCAGGCGTGTCCACGATGTTGATCCGCGTGTCCTTCCACACGACCGAGGTCGCCTTGGCCAGGATCGTGATGCCGCGCTCCTTCTCGAGGTCGTTCGAATCCATCACGCGTTCGGCGACGCGCTGGTTCTCGCGGAACGAGCCGGATTGCTGGAGCAGCTTGTCCACCAGGGTGGTCTTGCCGTGGTCGACATGCGCGATGATCGCGACGTTGCGGAGTTTCATGGGGGCCGTGCGCCTTCAGCCCGCGGCTGCGCGGGCGGTCATCCGGATCTTTGGGTTTGTGCGGCGCCACAAATGCGTCAGGCCGCGCAGAAAGGCAAGGCGGCGCGCGCCCGCCCGCGCCGCCGCCCGGAAGGGCTCAGCCTTCCGCGGCGCTCGGGACGTCGACTGCGGGCTTCGCGCCGGCCTTCTTGCCGCCGCCCTTCTTCCCAAGACCCTGCTTGCCAGGCCCCTGCTTCGCAAGCCGCTGCTTGCCGGCGCCCTGTTTGCCAAGACCTTGCTTGCCTCGCCCCTGCTTGCCGAGACCCTTCTTGCCGGCCTTCTTCGGGCGGCCGCCGGCCTTCTTATGGTCGCCCTTCAGGAAGTCGCGCGCGGCCGACGGCGAGGAGCCGATGAGGTCGACCATTCTCTCGACGACTTCGAGGACGTCGCGCTTGTCGTCTTCCGAAGCCGCGTCGAAGTCAAAGGTCTTGAGCTCGAGGCTCCGCGCCGGGCAGATCGTCGCCCAGTCTTTCCCGAACCACTCTCGGGCGAAGCGGTCGTTCGACTCGCGGTAGCGCTCGCGGATCAGCGCCTCGTCGTCCGGCGACAGACCGACATAGGCGGTCTGCTCCCAGTCGCGGCCGCGCATCAGACCCTTGAAGCTCTCGTAGAGGTCCGAATAGTTCGGCAGCGAACGGACCCGGCCGTTCACCCGACGCATGATCTCCTGCGCGGCGAACATGCCCTTGACGCCGATATTGGGGTTCGAGGCCTTCGGCTCCGGGATCTCGAAGCTCGCCGGCACGCCGATGGCGTCGAGGAAGCTCCGCGCCAGCCCTTGGCGGACCGCCTGCTCGAAAGACACGACCCGGACCTCGGCCTGCGGATCGTCGAGGAAGCGCTTCAGATAGGCCCAGGGGTCCACCAGGCCGACCTCAAGGGCGTGCTCGAGAAACTGGCGGAAGGTCTGGCGCGAGCTGAAATTGCGCTGGTCCTGCGTGTACCAGGAGTTCAGCCAGCCCGGCTGGTCGCGCACATAGGCCACCGCGACGATGCGGAACCCGCGCTCCCGGAAGAACTCGGTGACCCGCCGGTAGCGGCTCTCGTCGCGCAGCGCCTCGGCGAAATGCTCCGTCGAGATCACGATCGAGCCGTCGATCTTCTGGATCTTGCGGCCGAGCTCCTCCCAGAAGGGCGAATCGGTCAGGTGCTGCGCCTTGAAGTTCGACATGCGCGACAGCGGCGTGTGGTTGCGGCGCTGCTTGCCGCCGCGGTCGCCGCTCACGGTGGGGTAATAGACGCCGAGCTTCGCCAGCCGGTCGGCGTTCACGAAGAGCGCGTTCTGGATCGAGGTCGTGCCGGTCTTGTGCGGACCGATATGCAGGAAGCAGATCCGCTCCGCGGAGGCGGCGGGCGCTTCGCTCGTCTGGATGTCTTCGGTCATGATGGGGTCGCCATGGGGGCGCAGACGCGCCCGATCCGGCTGTGCTCCGATCAGCGGTTGCGCCGCGCCGCCAGCGTCCTGAGCCGCAGCGCGTTGAGACGGATGAAACCGGCGGCGTCGCGGTGGTCGTAGGCGACGGCGCCGTCCTCGAAGGTCACGAGCTCCTGGTCATAGAGCGAATTCGGGCTCGAGCGACCCTGCACGATCACATTGCCCTTGTAGAGCTTGAGCCGGACCGTGCCGTTCACTTCCGACTGGCTGTGGTCGATCGCCGCCTGCAGCATCTCGCGCTCGGGCGAGAACCAGAAGCCATTGTAGATCATCTCCGCGTAGCGCGGCATCAGCTCATCCTTGAGATGGGCCGCGCCACGGTCAAGGGTGATGGATTCGATCGCGCGGTGCGCGGCGAGCAGGATCGTGCCGCCCGGCGTCTCGTAGACGCCACGCGACTTCATGCCGACGAAGCGGTTCTCGACCAGGTCGAGCCGCCCGACGCCGTTGGCCCTGCCGAGCTCGTTGAGGCGCGTGAGCAGGGACGCGGGCGACAGCGGCTCGTTGTCGACCGAAACGGCGTCGCCCTTCTCGAAGCCGATCTGCACCAGCGTCGGCTGGTCGGGCGCGTCCTCCGGCGAGATCGTGCGCATGTGCACGTCTTCGGGCGCCGCGAGCTCAGGGTCCTCCAGCACCTTCCCCTCGGAGGAGGAGTGCAGCAGGTTGGCGTCGACCGAGAACGGCGCCTCGCCGCGCTTGTCTTTGGCGATCGGGATCTGGTGGCTCTCAGCGAACTCGATGAGCTTCGTGCGGGACGTCAGGTCCCATTCGCGCCACGGCGCGATCACCTTCACGTCCGGCTCGAGCGCATAGTAGCTGAGCTCGAAGCGCACCTGGTCGTTGCCCTTGCCGGTCGCGCCGTGGCAGACGGCGTCGGCGCCGGTCGCGCGCAGGATCTCGATCTGGCGCTTGGCGATCAGCGGCCGCGCGATCGAGGTGCCAAGCAGATACTGGCCCTCATAGACCGCGTTCGCCCTGAACATCGGGAACACGAAGTCGCGGACGAACTCCTCGCGCAGATCGTCGATGAAGATGTTGTCGGGCTTGATGCCGAGCAGCTCGGCCTTCTTGCGCGCGGGCTCCAGCTCCTCGCCCTGGCCGAGATCCGCCGTGAAGGTGACCACCTCGCACTGATAGGTCGTCTGCAGCCATTTCAGGATGACGGACGTGTCGAGGCCGCCCGAATAGGCGAGCACGACCTTCTTCACGCGCTTGTCGTCCGCCATGCGTGCCTTCCGGTTCCTTCACGTTTTGGCTGAGGCGCGCACTTAATCCGGGGCGGCGGCGCGGCGCAAGCGGGGGCGGCGGGACGGTTCGCCTCAGACGCCCTCGTCGCCCGGCCGGTAGGTGCCGAAGGACCAGATGTTGCCTTCGGGATCGAGCGCCGAATATTCGCGGGAGCCGTATTCGGTATCCTCGAGCGCGCGCACGATGCGGGCGCCCGCGGCCCTGGCGGCCTCGTAATGCGCCTCGATATCCTCGACCACGACATAGATTCCGAAGCGCGCCGCAGCCCACGGGTCCTCGCCGTCCGCCTCGCGCATCGAGCCGAACATCACGCCGCCGTCGCCGATCGAATATTCGGCATGCGCGATTCCGCCGCCAGGACCCGGCACGACCAGTCCGGGCTTGAAGCCGAACGCCTTTTCGAGAAAGGCGGCCGCGGCGGGCGCGTCCTCATATTTCAACGCGGGGAACACGGTCGGCCCTAGGCCCGGCGGCTTCGCCATGACGTCGCCTCCTGAATGCCGCGCCGCTTCTGATGACGCGGCGACGGCTTCAACAGTGCGGTCGACGCGTCGGCCGCGACGCCGAAACGTCCGAAGCGGATCGAGGGTTCGAGGGTCTCGGCGGTCAATTGGCCTCAGGCGACGCGGGCGGGTCGAAACGGGATGATGGCGGCCCCTGCGGGCCGAGCGGTCTGGCGGACGCCCCTCAGGTCGCCATGCGACACGATCGACGCCATCGCGCGCGCGAGCTCTTCGGGAGAGTCGTCCTTGAGGCCGATGTCGGACGCGACCGTCGCCGCCGCGCCGATCAGCGCCGCAAACACGACGTCCGGATTCTCGCCGCAGCGCTGAAGCGTGAGGGCGAGGCGAAGCACCACGGCATTCACATCGTCATTGGACATATCAAAGCCGCCCCATCGCCCTCGTCGAAGGCGACGCACAGAATGAAATTCGGGAGATCGACGCCTGGCCCGCCCGTCCTGGGGGGCAGCGTCGAATCGGTTGACGCTTAGTCTTGCGGTAGATTGTGCCGAATTGAGACCTTTAGGCGGCGAATTATGGCCATACGGTCCAAAGACATCACATCCCCGCGCCCGGCGGATCGAGCGTGACCTGCAGCCTGAGAGCCGCGAGCCGCGCGAAGCGGAGGCTGACCGCCTTCCGCCGCGCCCCCGCCAGAGGGTGGAGCGGCCCGTCGCGGATCGGGGCCGCGCCATAGCGATCGGCGCGGATCAAGCCGACCTCGCCGGGAATCAGCGCCTCCGGAAAACCGTCTCCGACCGCGAAGTAGAAGCGGTCGCAGAATTCGGGATATTCATGCCACTTGCGATCTGTGCGGAAGTCCTGCGGCCCCGACTTGATCTCGACGATCACGATGTCGCCCTTCGCGCCGAGCGCCATCACGTCGGCCCGCCGTCCGGAGCGGAGCGGAACTTCGAGCAGGCAGCCATAGCCGGCGGCCGCGAAATAGCGGCAGACGCCGCGCGCGAGCCCGCAGGCGACGCCGGCGAGCGACGTCGTGACGGGCGTCGACTGCAGCTCCTCGATCAGGTCTGGACCGCCGATGTTCTCCATACGTTCGAGTATGGCACGAACGAAGAACGACGCAAGCGCGGAGACGCGAGCCGCGTCTCGTTCAGCGCGTCGCCTCCAGCAGATGCTTGATTTTTGAACGGTTGAGGGCGAGCCATTGCAGCGCAATGGTGAGATAGCCGTTGAGCGGCCGGGGATCGTCGAGCGCCGAAAGCGCAGCATCGACGCCGACGGTGAAAGGCCGAGTGTGCTCAAGCTCTTCAGCGGCTCCGGCCTCGTCGACGAGCCCGCCCGAATCGACCAAGGCGAGGAAAAGGGCCGCGTGCTCGTCCACGATGCCAGGCGTCGGCAGGAAGGCAAGAAGCCGGACCAGCCGAATCGCCTTGAGTCCGGTCTCCTCCATCAGTTCGCGACGGGCGGCCGCCTCGGCGTCCTCTCCCGGTTCGAGCCGCCCCGCCACCACCTCGACGAGGTCGCCGGACCCGGTCGCGAGATGGGCCGGAAGCCGGAACTGGCGGATCAGCACGAGTTCGTCCCGCACGAGGTCGATCGCTAGGACCGCGACGCAGGCGCCGCCGCGCAGCACCTCGCGATTTTGCACGATCCGGCCGCGCCGGCCGGCGTCGAGGCTGACGCGCCAGCCTTCCAGCC
>NZ_RYFI01000024.1:18138-35543 GCF_004103825.1 Hansschlegelia zhihuaiae | reverse complement strand
CCGGGAGCAGGCCGCGATCGTCGTGCTTCACTGCGCCACCGCCTGGACCGCCCGCGCCTCGAGATCGAAAGCCGCGGCGAGCAGCGCGCGGGTGTAGTCGGTCTTCGGCGCCGTCATCAACTCGGCCGCCGGACCTGCCTCCACCACCTTGCCGTGGCGCATCACCACGACCTCGTTGGCGAGCGCGCGCACCACCCTCAGATCGTGGCTGATGAACAGGAAGGACAGCTTGCGCCGCGCCTGGACGTCGCGCAGCAGGTCGACGATCTGGGCCTGCACGGACTTGTCGAGGGCGCTGGTCGGCTCGTCGAGCACGATGAAGGCCGGGTCGAGCGCGAGCGCCCTCGCGATCGCGATGCGCTGGCGCTGACCACCGGAGAATTCGTGCGGGTAGCGGTCCATGGCGGCGGGGTCGAGCCCGACATCGGCGAGCGCCCGGGCGACGATCTCGCGCTTTTCCGCCGGTTTCGGCTTCCGGCCTTGCACGCCGAGCCCCTCGGCCACGATGTCGAGCACCGACATGCGTGGGCTGAGCGATCCGTAGGGGTCCTGGAAGACGATCTGCATGTCCTTGCGGAACGGCCGCATGGCCGAGAAACCGAGGCCGGCAAGGTCCTGCCCGAGATAGGCGACGCGGCCCTCGCTCGAGATCAGCCTGAGGATCGCGAGGCCGAGCGTGGTCTTGCCGGAACCGGATTCGCCCACCACGCCGACGGTCTGGCCTTCTCGCACCACGACGCTGACGCCGTCGACCGCCTTCACGTGACCCACCGTGCGGCGCAGGAAGCCGCGCTTGATCGGGAACCAGACCTTGAGATCGTCGACCTCGACCAGCGGCTTCGCGCTCGCGTCCGCCGGAGGCGGCGCGCCCTTGGGCTCGGCGGCCAGAAGTTTCTTGGTGTAGGCGTGCTCGGGCGCGGAGAACACGCGCGCCGTCTCGCCCTGCTCCACGATCTTGCCTTGCGTCATCACGCAGACCCGGTCGGAGATCTTGCGCACCACGCCGAGGTCGTGGGTGATGAACAGCATCGCCATGCCGAGCCGCGCCTGCAGCTCCTTCAGCAGGGCGAGGATCTGCGCCTCGACCGTGACGTCGAGCGCGGTCGTCGGCTCGTCGGCGATCAGCAGGTCCGGCTCGTTCGCGAGCGCCATCGCGATCATCACGCGCTGGCGCTGGCCGCCGGAGAGCTGGTGCGGGAAGGAGTCGAGGCGGCTTTCGGGTTCCGGAATGCCGACCTGGGCCAGCAGCTCGAGCGTCCGGGCCCGGCATTTCGCGTTCGACCAGCCGCGATGGACCTTCAGGATCTCGCCGATCTGCCGCTCGATCGTGTGGAGCGGGTTGAGCGACGTCATGGGCTCCTGGAAGACCATGGAGATGTCGGCGCCCCGGACCTTGCGAAGCTCGCTCTCGGGCGCCTTCAGCAGATCGCGCCCGTCGAACAGGATTTCGCCTGACGGGTGGCTGGCGGCCGGGTAGGGCAGCAGCCGCACGATCGAGAGCGCGCTAACCGACTTGCCCGACCCGCTCTCGCCGACGAGCGCGAGCGTCTCGCCCTTGGCGAGCTCGAACGAGACCCGGTCGACCGCGAGCGACTTTCCGCCCTCGACCTGGAAGGCGACGGAGAGGTCGCGGACGGAGAGGAGAGGGGCGCTCACCGGAACGTCTTCCGCGGGTCGAAGGCGTCGCGCACCGCCTCGCCGACGAAGATCAGCAGCGACAGCATGACGGCGATCACCAGGAAGCCCGAGACGCCGAGCCACGGCGCCTGGAGGTTCGACTTGCCCTGCGCCAGCAGTTCACCGAGCGAGGGCGAGCCGGGCGGCAGGCCGAAGCCGAGGAAGTCGAGCGCGGTGAGCGTCGTGATCGAGCCCGACAGGATGAAGGGCATGAAGGTCAGGGTCGCCACCATGGCGTTGGGCAGCAGGTGCCGGAACATGATCGCGCCGTTCGAGACGCCGAGCGCGCGGGCCGCGCGGACATATTCGAAGTTCCGGCCCCGCAGGAACTCGGCCCGCACCACGCCGACCAGCGCCACCCAGGAGAACAGCAGCAGGATGCCGAGCAGCACCCAGAAATTGGGAGCGAGCACCGAGGACAGGATGATGAGGAGGTAAAGCGTCGGGATCGAGGTCCAGATCTCGATGAAGCGCTGGAACAGAAGGTCGGTCCAGCCGCCGAAATAACCCTGCACCGCGCCGGCCGCGACGCCGATGGCCGAGGACAGGATGGCGAGCACGAGGCCGAACAGCACCGACAGCCGGAAGCCGTAGAGCAGCCGCGCGAAGACGTCGCGGCCCTGGTCGTCGGTGCCGAGCCAGTTCCATTCGATGTCGGAGCAGCTTTTCGCCCGTGGCGCGCCGGCGTCGGCGCGCGCGGCGTCGCCCCCGGGGGTGCGGTCGGCCGCGGCCTTGGCGCATTGCTCGTCGGTGAGCAGCCAGGTCGGCGGGGAGGGGGCCGGGGTCGGCAGGTTCAGGTTGATCGTGTCGTAGGAGTAGCGCACCGGCGGCCAGACCATGTAGCCGCCCGACTTCCGGATCAGGTCCTGCAGATAGGGGTCGCGGTAGTCGGCCTCGGTCTCGAAGTCGCCCCCGAAGGTCGTCTCCGAATAGGTCTGCAGCGCGGGGACATAGAAGGCGCCGTCATATTTCACGAGGAACGGCTTGTCGTTCGCGATGAACTCCGCGAACAGGCTGACCACGAAGATCGCGAGGAACAGCCAGAACGACCACCAGCCGCGCTGGTTCGCGCGGAAATTCGAGAGCCGCCTCCGGTTGATCGGCGACAGTCTTCCGCGTGGGCCAGGGACCGCCGGCGTCGCTGGCGGCGCGGCGGCCGGCGCATGGCCTTCGGGCGGCGGGCTGGCGAAGGCGTCGCTCATCCGCGTCCGCCTGGCGGAAGCCGCCTACGTGCTTCGAGACGGCTTGCTGACGCAAGCCTCCTCAGCATGAGGTCGGTGGAGGATGGCAGGCTCAAACGATCCTCATGCTGAGGAGGCCCGAAGGGCCGTTTCGAAGCACGCAGTTCGATCGGACCGAGAGTCACCCGTCAGACCTCCCGCGTCTCGAAGTCGATGCGGGGGTCGACCCACATGTAGGAGAGGTCGGAGACTAGCGTGACCACGAGTCCGAGCAGCGAGAAGATGTAGAGGTTGGCGAACACGACCGCGTAGTCGCGGTTGAGGATCGACTCGAAGCCGAGCAGCCCGAGCCCGTCGAGCGAGAAGATTTGCTCGATCAGCAACGCGCCGGTGAAGAACGCGCCGATGAAGGCGCCGGGAAATCCCGCGATCATGATCAGCATCGCGTTGCGGAAGACGTGGCCGTAGAGCACCTGAGTCTCGGTCAGGCCCTTCATCCGCGCGGTCTGGACATACTGTTTCCGGATCTCGTCCAGGAATGAGTTCTTGGTCAGCAGGGTGGTGGTGGCGAAGGCCGAGATCGCGAGCGCCAGCAGCGGCAGCGTCATGTGCCAGGCGTAGTCGACGATCTTGCCCCAGAGCGACAGCTGATCCCAGTTGTCGGAGGTGAGGCCGCGCAGCGGGAACCAGTCGAGGAAGGTGCCCCCGGCGAACAGCACGATCAGCAGGATCGCGAACAGGAAGCCCGGGATCGCGTAGCCGATCACGATGACCGACGACGTCCAGACATCGAAGCGCGAGCCGTCCCCGACCGCCTTGGCGATGCCGAGCGGCACGCTGATCATGTAGGAGATCAGCGTCATCCAGAGCCCGAGAGAGATCGACACCGGCATCTTCTCGACGATGAGGTCGACCACGTCGATGTCGCGGAAATAGGAGCGCCCGAAGTCGAAGCGGGCGTAGTCCCAGATCATCTTGGCGAAACGCTCATGCGCCGGCTTGTCGAAGCCGAACTGCTTCTCGAGCTGCTTGATGAATTCCGGGTCGAGCCCCTGCGCCCCGCGATACTTGGACGTGATCGGGTCGTTCGATGCGCCGCGCTGGGCGTCGACCGCGCGCGACAAATCGCTGCCCGACCCGCCCGAGATCCGGTCGGTCGCGCCGGTCCCCTGGCCCGTCACCTGCGCGATGACGCGCTCCACCGGCCCGCCGGGCGCGAACTGGATGATGACGAACGACACCAGCATGATCCCGAGCAGCGTCGGGATCATCAGCAGGATGCGGCGGGAGATGTAGGCGAGCACTACTCCCCTCCCCCCCCCTCGGGGGGGGGGGGGGGGGGGGGGGGGGGGGGGGGGGGGGGGGGGGGGGGGGGGGGGGGGGGGGGGGGGGGGGGGGGGGGGGGGGGGGGGGGGGGGGGGGGGGGGGGGGGGGGGGGGGGGGGGGGGGGGGGGGGGGGGGGGGGGGGGGGGGGGGGGGGGGGGGGGGGGGGGGGGGGGGGGGGGGGGGGGGGGGGGGGGGGGGGGGGGGGGGGGGGGGGGGGGGGGGGGGGGGGGGGGGGGGGGGGGGGGGGGGGGGGGGGGGGGGGGGGGGGGGGGGGGGGGGGGGGGGGGGGGGGGGGGGGGGGGGGGGGGGGGGGGGGGGGGGGGGGGGGGGGGGGGGGGGGGGGGGGGGGGGGGGGGGGGGGGGGGGGGGGGGGGGGCGGGGGGGGGGGGGGGGGGGGGGGGGGGGGGGGTGCGGGCGGCGCCGTTGAAGAATTCGCCGAGAGGCCGCCTATCCTGAAAGCGCGCCGCCGTCACCCCCACCCTTACCCTCCCCTCAAGGGAGAGAGGATCGGCGAACGCGGCGTCCGTCCTCACGCCTTCACCCCGGACTTCGCGGCCTTGTCCTCATCCCACCACCAGACTTCCGGCGCTCCGCGGGCGAAGCGGGGCTTTTCCGCCGGATGGCCGAAGGCGTCCCAGTAGGCGAGCGTGTGGCTGCCCTTGTGCCAGGCCGGGACCCAACTGCGGATCGAGCGGAGCACGCGGTCGAGGGCGCGGCAGGCGAGGTTGAGCTCGTCGCGGGACTTGGCGGCGACGATCTTCTCGATCAGCGCGTCGACCGCGGGGTCGGCGATCCCCGAAATGTTCTGCGAGCCCGGGATCGTGGCGGATTCGGACGAATAGACCTGCCGCAGGCCCTCGCCCGGCGTGTCGGACATCGACAGCCGCTGGCTCACGACGTCGAAGTCGAAATTGTTGGTGCGCTGCTGGTATTGCGCAGGGTCCACCAGGCGGATCGTCGCCTCCACGCCAAGAACCTTCAATGTGCTGATGAATTTGGAGACGTGCTTGTTGAGCCCGTTGTCGAACTCCAGGAACTCTATCGTCAGCGCCTCGCCGTCGGAGTTGACGGCGCGGCCATCCTTGACCGTATAGCCGGCGTCCCTCAGCAGGCCGATCGCCTCGCGCAGCAGCTTGCGGTCCTGACCCGAGCCGTCTGTCACAGGCGGCACGGAGGGCTCGCCGAACACCTCGTCGGCGACCTTGCCGCGGAACGGCTCCAGCAGCGCGAGCTCGGCGCCTTGCGGCGCGCCCGTCGCCATCATCTCAGGCGCGCCCTGGAACACGGAAGACGTGCGCTTGTAGGCGTCGAACATCAGGTTGCGGTTCATCCACTCGAAGTCGAAGGCGAGGTTGAGCGCCTTCCTGACCCGCACGTCCTGGAACTTCTTGCGGCGCAGGTTGAAGAACCAGCCCTGGCCGCCGGAGGGCGTGAGGTCCGGCAGCGTCTCGCGCGTCACCCTGCCTTCGCGCACGCCGGGGAAGTCGTAGCCGGTCGCCCAGGTCCGCGAGGTGAACTCCTCGCGAAACAGATAGGCGCGGGCCTTGAAGGCTTCGAAGCCGACGTCCCGGTCGCGGAAGAACTCGAAGCGCACGCGTTCGAAATTGTTCTGCCCGACATTCACGGGCAGGGCCGCGGCCCAGTAGTCCGCGACCCGGTCGAACTCGATAAGGCGCCCCTGTGCGAGCCGCCCGACCCTGTAGGGACCGGAACCGAGCGGCGCCTCGAGCGTGGCGTCGTCGAACGACTTCTTCGAGTAATAGGCTTTCGAGAAGATCGGCAGCGCGGCCAGCGTCAGCGGCAGGTCGCGAGTGCGCTTCGGCGACAGCCGCAGGATGCAGACGTCCGGCGCCTCGACCTCGACCGCCTCGAGGTCGCGGATGGCCTGCGAGACCAGCGGATGGCCCTTGGCCTTCAGGGTCTCGAGCGACCACTTCACGTCGTCGGCCGTGAGCTTCGAGCCGTCGTGGAAGCGCGCCTCGGGCCGCAGACGGAAGCGGTAGGCGAGGCCGTCGCCCGAGACCGCGACCGACTTCGCCACGAGCCCGTAGAGCGCGTCCGGCTCGTCCTGCGCGCGGGCCATCAGCGTGTCGAAGGTCAGCCCCATGCCTTGAGCGCCGTCACCCTTCAGGATGTAGGCGTTCAGCGTGTTGAAGGTGGTCAGGCTCTGGTTGAGCGAGGTGGTGGGCGCGATCTGGCTGAAGGAGCCGGCCTTGGGCGCGTCCGGCCGGACATAGTCGAAATGCTTGAAATCTGCCGGGTATTTGAGCTCGCCGAAGGCCGACAGGCCATGGCGCTCCGGCCCGAAGGCCCTCGGGTCGCCGGAGGCTTCCGGGGCCGCCGCTGCGCCTTCCGCTTGCGCGCGGGCGGCGCGCGGCGCAAGCGCGGGAAGGGCCGCGGCCGCGCCGATGTAGAGAAGGGCCTCGCGGCGGGAGACCCGCGACGGTCCCTCCCCTTGCAAAGGGGAGGGTGGACGGGCGAAGCCCGGCCGGGTGGGGATCGGGCCGGATCGAGCTTCACGACCCAAGTCCCCTCCCGACCTCGCCTTCGGCTCGGCCACCCTCCCCGCTGCCGCGGGGCAGGGAGGATGCGTCGCGCTCGTCCTGTCGCTCAACTCCGCCCTCCGGCGGCCTTGGCCTTCTCGGCGTCCCACCACCACACCGTCGGGAACAGCGAGCCGCGCGGCGGCAGGTTGGCGGGCCGCGAGAAGCGGTCCCAGCGCGCGGTGCGGTCCTCGACGCTGGTGAACTGCGGGACGACATAGTTGTGGGCGAGCAGGACGCGGTCCAGCGCGCGGGTCGCGGCGGTCAGCTCCTCGCGATCGCGCGCGTAGATGATCTTCTCGATCAGCGCATCGACGCCGGCGTCCTTGATGCCCACGAAGTTCTGCGAGCCGGGCACGTCCGCGGCCTGGCTTCCCCACTGGTCGCGCTGCTCGTTGCCGGGCGACAGCGACTGGCCCCAGCCGACCGTCACCATGTCGAAGTCGAAGGAGCGGATGCGGTTCACATACTGGCTGTCGTCCAGCAGCCGCATGGTCACCTCGACGCCGAGCCGCTCGAGCGCCGGCTTGTAGAAGGACAGGAGCCGCTCCCCGCTCGGATCCTGATAGATGAACTCGACCTTGAACGCCTCGCCCTGGGCGTTGCGGAGCGCGGGCTTGCCGCCCTCGCGGCTCACTGTCCAGCCCGCCTGCTTCAACAGGTCGACGGCCTCTCGCAGGTTCTTGCGCGCCGCCTCGGGCGAGCCGCCCACCGGGTTCCTGTACTCGGTGGTGAAGACCTCGGGCGGGACCTTGTCCTTGACGCTTTCGAGGATCTCCTTCTCGCGGCCTTCCGGCAGCCCCTTGGACGCAAGCTCGGTGCCGAAGAAGTAGCTGTCGATCCGGACATACTGCCCGAACATGATGGTCTTGTTGATCTCCTCGAAGTCGAAGGCGAGGTTGAAGGCGCGCCGGACCCGCGGGTCCTTGAACTTGTCGCGGCGCAGATTGAAGGCGTAGCCCTGCATCCGGCCGGACTGGCTGTCCTTGAACTTCTCGAGGATAACACGCTTCTCGGCCACGGCCGGGAACTGGTAGGCGGTCGCCCAGTTCTTGGCGCTGTTCTCCTCGCGATAGTCGAACTGGTCGCCCTTGAAGGCCTCGACCAGCACGGTCATGTCGCGGAAATAGTCGAAGCGCATCTCGTCGAAATTGTAGGTCCCGATCCGCACGGGGAGCTTCGCGCCCCAATAGTCCGGGACGCGCTCATAGGAGACCCAGCGGCCCGGCGCGAAATCCTTGACCCGGTAGGGTCCCGAGCCGAGCGGCTTTTCGAGCGCGCCTTCCTCGATGTTGCGCTTGCGGCCCTGCGGGTCCGTCCCCTCCCACCAGTGCTTCGGCAGGATCTGGATCTGGCCGGTGATCTGCGGCAGCTCGCGGTTGCCGGGGCCGGCGAAGGTGAACGTGACCTCGCCCTCGCCGGTCTGCTCCGCCTTCGCAACGTCGTGGTAGTAACGCGACATCAGCGGATTGATGCGCTTCAGCGTCTCGAAGGACCAGATCACGTCCTCGACCGTGACGGGCTTGCCGTCCTGCCATTTCGCCTCGGGGCGCAGGCGGTAGGTGACCGAGGAATAGTCGGCGGGGTAACGCACGCTCTCGGCGATCAGCCCGTACTCGGTCGCCGGTTCATCCAGCGCCTCGGTCATCAGCGTGTCGTAGAGCAGGTTCGTGCCGGCGGCGGGGTTCCCCTTCGGGATGAAGGCGTTGAAGCTGTCGAAGGTGCCGAAGGCGCCGAGCCTCACCGTCCCGCCTTTCGGCGCGTCCGGATTGACATAGTCGAAATGCTTGAAGCCGGCCGGATATTTGACGTCGCCGAACAGCGACAGGCCATGCCGCCATTGGGGCTCCGACGGCGGCGCCGGCGCCTGGGCGGCGGCGGGCGAGATCGCGAGCAGAGCGGCGAGCGCGGCGGCGAGGCGGAGCGTCATCGGCGGCGGGTCATCCTCGGACGTTTGAGAGCTCACGGACCGTCTGGCCCCGCATTATGTCGCGAAAGTGGAGCCAAGCCAGCGTGGCGCCGCCCGGCGCGCCGACGTGACGCGATCGTGAGACGGCCGGCCCGGAACGGAAAAAGGCCGGGCGTCGCCGCCCGGCCTTCGCGTTTTCCGAGGCTGACGTCCGGTTACTTGCCGGGGATCGGCGCCGGGCTGTCCGAATTCTTGTTCAGGAACGCGATGATGTTGGCGCGCTCCTGGGCGTCCTTGACGCCCGGGAACGCCATCATCGTGCCGGGCACGACCTTGGCCGGGTCCTCGAGCCATTTGTCGAGCAGCGCGAAGTCCCACGGGCCCTGCTCGTGCTTCTTGAACTCGTCGGAATATTCGAAGTCCGCGACGTGGCCGTGCTTCGTGCCGACGATGCCGTAGAGGTTCGGGCCGGCGATCGTCTCGCCGCCCTTGTTCAGGCTGTGGCAGACGCCGCACTGCGCCTCGGTGGCCTTCTGGCCCGCGTCGACGTCCGCTGAGGCGAGCAGCTTCGCGACGTCGCCGCCGCCGGCCGCAGGGGCCGGGGATGCGGCCGGAGCCGCCGCCTGGTCGGTGGGCTTGGCCGGCTCCGCAGGCTTGGGCGTCGGCGCCGCGGCGGCCGGCTTGTCGGCCTCGGCGCCGCCGCCGCTCTGCTCGTTCATGGGCTTCGGCGCCTGCTGGCCGGCCGGCGAGGCCTCGGCCTTCTTCTCGGCCGGAGCCGGAGCGGGGGCCGCGCCTTCCTTCTTCTCGCCGCCAGCCGCGGGAGCGGCCGCGCCGCCGCCGAGATCGGCCGGCTTGTCGGAGTTCTTGTTGAGATAGGCGATCAGCGCGGCGCGGTCGTCCTCGCTCTTGATGCCCGCGAACGACATCGAGGTGCCGTTGATGTAGCCCTTCGGGTTCTCGAGCCACTTGTTCAGGTTGTCGACGTCCCAGACCTTGTCGGATGTCTTCTTCATCGCCTCGGAGTAGCCGAAGCCTTCCTGGTGGGCGTGCTTCAGGCCGACGATGCCGTAGAGGTTCGGGCCGGCCTTGGCCGGGCCGCCCTTGTCGAAGCCGTGGCAGGCGGCGCAGCGCTTGGCGATCGACTCGCCTTTCGACGGGTCGGCCGCCGCCACTTTGGCCGCGAAGCCGCCGCCCGCTCCGCCAGCCGCCGGCGCGCCGCCGGCCGCCTCGCCGCCCGCCGGCGCCTTGGGCAGTTCCTTCGGGCTGTCGGAGTTCTTGTTGAGATAGGCGAGCAGGTTCGCTCGCTCTTCGGGGTTCTTGATCCCCGCGAAGGACATCGAGGTGCCGTTGATGTAGCCCTTCGGGTTCTCGAGCCACTTGTCGAGGTTCTCGAAGTCCCAGACCTTGTCGGCGGTCTTCTTCATCGCCTCGGAGTAGCCGAAGCCCTCCATATGCGCGTGCTTCAGGCCGACGATGCCGTAGAGGTTCGGGCCGGCCTTGGCCGGGCCGCCCTTGTCGAAGCCGTGGCAGGCCGCGCAGCGCTTGGCGACCGACTCGCCCTTCGCGGGATCGGCGCTCGCGAGCAGAGCGAGGGCGCCCGGGGCCGCTCCTCCGCCGCCCGCGGCCTTGCCCTCCGACTCCTTGACCGCGATGTCGTAGCCGGGCTTTTCGGGCTTCTTCTGGTGGAATATCTCTTCGACGAGGACATTGACGCCGAGCAGGACGGTCAGCGTGCCGAGAACGGCGCCCGCGATCTTGTTCAGTTGAAACGTGTCCATTTCCGCTCCGGCTACCCGACGGGAAAAGGCCGAGGCGTCCCGTGACGACGCGAGGTCCGTCTCCCGATGGCGTCATAGGTCGGCGACCCGCGAAGCGGCCCGCCTTGAGGCGGCGGCACGCTACCCGCTTTTGCGCGACGCCCGCAACTCAGCTATCACGCTTGCGCATTGCTACCTTATGCTGAGCCGTCACTTTCCCAAGCGTGTGAAAGGCTTAGGAAATCCGGCGCTTTCTGGAGTTGGGATGCCTACAATCCGCGCGCCTCTGCGACCGTTGGTCCTCGTGCCGGCGCGGCTCGGCGCGACCCGCCTGCCGGACAAGCCGCTCGCCGACATTCACGGCGAGCCGATGATCGTCCATGTCTGGCGGCGCGCCTCGGAGGCGGGCGTCGGGCCGGTGGTGGTGGCGACCGATTCGGAGAGGGTCGTGGAGGCCGTGACCGCGGCCGGCGGCCAGGCCGTGATGACGCGGGCCGACCACCCCTCGGGCTCGGACCGCATCCGCGAGGCGCTGGCGGCGATCGATCCCGATCGCGACTTCAACGTCGTGCTGAACGTGCAGGGCGACCTGCCGACGATCGACCCGGCGGCGATCCGCGCGAGTCTGAAGCCGCTCGACGAGCCGGAGGTCGGCATCGCCACCCTGGTGGCCGAGATCACGCGCGAGGAGGAGAAGACCGCGCCGAGCGTCGTCAAGATGATCGGGAGCGAGATCGCCCCCGGACGCTTCCGCTGCCTCTGCTTCACGCGCGCCACCGCCCCGACCGGGCCGGGGCCGCTCTATCACCACATCGGCCTCTACGCCTACCGCCGGGATGCGCTCGAACGCTTCGTCTCGCTGCCGCCCTCGCCGCTCGAACTCCGCGAGAAGCTCGAGCAGTTGCGCGCGCTCGAGGCCGGCATGCGGATCGACGCCGTCGCGGTCGACGTCACGCCGCTCGGCGTCGACACGCCCGACGACCTGGAGCGCGCCCGCGCCCTCCTGACGCGCGGCGGCCGCGCATCGTGAGCCCGGCTTCGGCCAGCGGCCGGATCGCCTATCAGGGCGAGCCCGGCGCGAATTCGCACATGGCCTGCGACCTCGCCTTTCCGAAGATGACGGCGCTGCCCTGCGCGACCTTCGAGGACGCCTTCGCGGCGGTCGCGGGCCACGCCATCGCGCCCGGCCAGCGGGTGCGCCGCGACGAGCACGCCGAGCTCGCCATGATCCCGATCGAGAACTCGGCCAACGGCCGGGTCGCGGACGTCCATCATCTGATGCCGCTCGCCCGCCTCCACATCGTCGGCGAAGTCTTCATGCCGATCCATCACCAGCTGCTCGCGCCCAAAGGCGCGACGTTGCAGACCATCAAGACGGTGCAGAGCCACGTCCAGGCGCTCGGGCAGTGCCGCGCCAAGATCCGCGAGCTGTCCTTGCGCGCCGTGATCGGCGAGGACACCGCTGGCTCGGCGCGCGAGGTCGCGGCGGCCGGCGACCCGACGCGCGCCGCGCTTGCGTCGCGGCTCGCGGCCGACATCTACGGGCTCGACGTGCTGGCCGAGGACGTCGAGGACGCGGCCAACAACACGACGCGCTTCGTCGTGCTGTCGCGCGACGGCGCCTGGGCGAAGTCCGGCGCGGGGCCGACGGTCACGAGCTTCGTGTTCCGCGTCCGCAACATCCCGGCCGCCCTCTACAAGGCGCTCGGCGGCTTCGCGACCAACGGGATCAACATGACGAAGCTCGAGAGCTACCAGCTCGACGGCGCGTTCACCGCCACCCAGTTCTACGCCGACGTGGAGGGACATCCGCAGGAGCCGGCGCTCGGCCGCGCGCTCGAGGAGCTCAAATTCTTCTGCGAGGAGCTCGCGATCCTTGGCGTGTATCCCGCCGACCCGTTCCGCGCGAAGCAGAACAAGGCCTGAGCGCGCTCGGGGCGCGCCCGATCTTGCGCGGCGCCGGCGGTTTCGCTACAGCGTGCGTCGTCCTGCGCCGCAATAGCTCAGCTGGTAGAGCACGTCATTCGTAATGACGGGGTCGGGGGTTCGAGTCCCTCTTGCGGCACCAGTCCCCATCGCGTCTTCGCCGTCGGCAGGCCGCTGCAACGAACGCGCCGCCGGTCGCGTTAGCAGCTTCAATGGCGGCTTCAGCCGTCGCTGGAATTTGCCATGCTCGACACGCTACGCCGCTTCCTGACCGACCTCGCCGGCTCCGACGAGCACGACCATTTCGCGGTCGACGACTACCGGGTCGCCGCGGCGGCGCTGCTGGTCAACCTCGCGGGCGTGGACGGCGTCGTGGATCCCGCCGAGAAAAGCGCGCTCCACGATGTGCTGAAGTCGCATTTCGATCTCGACGAGGCCGGGACGGCCGAGCTCATCGGCGCGGCCAAGCGCCGGGAGGCCGACGCCGTCGACCTCTACGCCTTCACGAGCGTGCTGAAACGCTCACTCGACGCGGAAGCGCGCGCCGGGGTGATCGAGATGATGTGGGAGATCGTCTTCGCCGACGGTTCGGTGCATGAGCTTGAGGACAACGTCGTGTGGCGCGCCGCCGAATTGCTTGGCGTGTCGACCCGCGAACGGGTCGAGCTCAAGCGGCGCATCGCGGCCCGCGCCCGGTCGCTCGGCGCCGAGCCGGCCTGAGGTTTCCCTGAATGGGACGCGGCCCGTCTCGCAGCCTGCGAGCCGTTTCGCAAAATGCGACGCCGATTGCGATAGTGCTTATTGAAGCCATCAAGATGTGGCCCGTCCTCGTCGCGCGCCGCAATATCTAGCGGTCTTGAGGCCCCATTAGGGTTGGCAAGCCGTTTGCGACGGTTAGTTCAGCCGGATCTGGTATTGCGTACCGGCATCCGTTCGGGCGGAAGGGGGGCGTTCCCGACCCCATGCGACTCCCCTTCCGCACCGAGCGCGCTCAGGCCTTCTCCCGCTCTCCGAAGATCGCGCTGCCGACTCTGACATGGGTCGCGCCCATCGCGATCGCTTCGGCGAAATCCGCGCTCATCCCCATCGACAGGCCTGTCAGCCCATTCCGCGTCGCGAGCTTCTCGAGCAGCGCGAAATAGGGGGAGGGCGGCTCGTCGATCGGCGGGATGCACATCAGCCCCCGGACGTCGAGGCCGAGCTCGTCCCGGCACTCGATTACGAAGCGATCGACGTCGCCCGGAGCGACGCCCGCCTTTTGCGGCTCCTCGCCGACATTGACCTGAAGGAAGACTTTCAGGCGCCGGCGCTGCGTCTCCATTTCCTGCGCGAGCGCCCGGGCGATCTTCGGCCGGTCGACCGAGTGGATCACGTCGAACAGAGCGACGGCGTCGGCCGCCTTGTTGGACTGCAGCGGGCCGATGAGATGGAGCTCGACGCCGGGATGAAGCGCCCGGAGCGCCGGCCATTTGCCTTGCGCCTCCTGCACGCGGTTCTCGCCGAAGGCCCGGTGGCCGGCGGCCAGCACCGGCTCGATGTCGGGCGCCCCGAAGGTCTTCGACACCGCGATGAGCTCGACCCCGCCTTCCGGGCGGCCGGCCTGGCGTTCGGCGCGGCGGATCGCGTTGAGGACGGATTCGAGGCGTGCGGCGGCGTCGGCGGTCAAGGGGGCTCTCAACGGTTTTGCAAATCTCAGAGATAGGCGATTGCGTTTTTCGTCGCCAGTTTTGTCCGCCGTGTCCGCCGCGCCGCAGCCCTCTTCGCCTGGCGTCGCGCCCGCTCCTGATCTGTTGACCCTCCAGCGCGTTCACGCCAAGGTCCGCGCGCTTTTCGCGGACGGCCGTCGCGCCGTCCGCCCTTTCAAGACGACTGGCGTAAACGATGACGACGGAGCGCTACAACACGCGCGAGGCCGAGCCGCGCTGGCAGGCGGCATGGAACGACAAGCGGCTGTTCGAGACCGCGGCCGACGACGGCCGGCCGAGCTATTACGTCCTCGAGATGTTCCCCTATCCGTCGGGGCGCATCCATATGGGCCATGTCCGCAACTACGCGATGGGCGACGTGGTGGCGCGCTACAAGCGCGCCAAGGGTTTTTCGGTGCTCCACCCGATGGGCTGGGACGCGTTCGGCCTGCCGGCAGAGAACGCCGCCATGGAGAAGAAGGTCCACCCCAAAGTCTGGACCTACGACAACATCGCGGCGATGCGCGACCAGCTGAAGTCGATCGGCCTGTCGCTCGACTGGTCGCGGGAGATCGCGACCTGCGACCCGGACTATTACGCCCAGCAGCAGCGCCTGTTCCTCGACTTCCTGAAGGCCGGGCTCGCCTATCGCCGCAAGTCCAAGGTCAATTGGGACCCGGTGGACAACACGGTGCTGGCCAACGAGCAGGTCATCGACGGCCGCGGCTGGCGATCCGGAGCGCTGGTCGAGCAGCGCGAGCTCACCCAGTGGTTCCTGAAGATCACCGCGTTCTCGGAGGACCTCCTGGCCGCATTGGACGAGCTGCCGCGGTGGCCCGAAAAAGTCCGGACGATGCAGAAGAACTGGATCGGCCGGTCTGAGGGCCTGTCGATCCGCTGGGAGATCGTGCGCGACGCCGCCCATGGCGGCTCGCCGACGCGCGAGATCGAGGTCTACACCACGCGGCCCGACACGCTGTTCGGCGCGAGCTTCGTGGCGCTGTCGCCCGACCATCCGGTCTCGGCCGCCTGCGCGGAGTGCGAGCCGGAGCTCGCGGCTTTCATCGAGGAGTGCCACCGCGCCGGCACCAGCGCCGCGGCGCTCGAGACCGCGGAGAAGAAGGGCTTCGACACCGGCCTGCGCGTCCGGCACCCGTTCGATCCCGACTGGGAGCTGCCGGTCTATGTCGCGAATTTCGTCCTGATGGACTACGGGACCGGGGCGATCTTCGCCTGTCCCGCCCACGACCAGCGCGACTTCGACTTTGCGACCAAATACGGCCTGCCGATCGTCCCCGTGGTCGCGCCCGAGGGGACCGATCCCGAAGCGCTGATCGCCGACGGCGCCTATGACGGCGACGGGCGGCTGGTGAACTCGCGCTTCCTCGACGGCATGACGGTCGACGAAGCGAAGGAGGAGGTCGCGCGCCGGCTCGAGGCCGAGACGCTGGACGCGACGCCGGTCGCGGCCCGCAAGGTCAACTGGCGCCTGCGCGACTGGGGGATCTCCCGCCAGCGCTACTGGGGCTGTCCGATCCCGGTGATCCATTGCGACGCCTGCGGAGTCGTGCCCGTCCCGGACGACCAGCTGCCGGTGCTGCTGCCGGAGGACGTCTCGTTCGACCGGCCCGGCAACCCGCTCGACCGCGACGATTCCTGGCGGAACGTGCCGTGCCCGACCTGCGGCGGTCCCGCGCATCGCGAGACCGATACGATGGACACGTTCGTGGACTCGTCCTGGTACTTCGCGCGTTTCACCGCTCCGAGGGCCGGGACGCCGACCGAGCCCGCGGTCGCGAATCGCTGGCTGCCGGTCGACCAGTATATCGGCGGCGTCGAGCACGCGATCCTGCACCTGCTCTACGCCCGCTTCTTCACCCGCGCCATGAAGGCGACGGGCCATGTCGGCATGGACGAACCCTTCGCGGGCCTGTTCACGCAAGGGATGGTCGTGCACGAGACTTATCGCGACGCCGACGGCCAGTGGGTCGCCCCGGCCGAGGTCAGGGTCGCGGAGGCCGACGGCGCGCGCGGCGCGGTCCGGATCTCGGATGGCCAGCCGGTCGAGATCGGCCCGATCGAGAAGATGTCGAAGTCGAAGAAGAACGTCATCGACCCGAACGACATCCTCGAGACCTACGGCGCCGACACGGCGCGCTGGTTCATGCTGTCGGACTCGCCGCCCGAGCGCGACGTGGTGTGGAGCGAGGCGGGGGTCGAGGGCGCGAGCCGGCGCGTGCAGCGCGTCTGGCGGCTCGCCAACGAGGCCGCGGCCAAGGGCGCGCTGAAGGGCGCCGCGGCGCCGGCTGAGTTCTCTGAGCCCGCGCTCGCGCTCCGCCGCGCCGCCCATGGCGCGCTCGCGCGCGTCGGGGAGGGGATCGAGAAATTCCACTTCAACGTCTGCGTCGCGGCCTCGAACGAGCTCACCAACGCACTGAGCCAGGCGCTGCAGGGCGACGCGGCCGTGGGCGAGGACATGGCCTTCGCGCTGCGCGAGGCGGCCGAGATCCTGGTGCTGATCGTCGCGCCCTTCGCGCCGCATCTTGCGGAAGAGTGCTGGGCCGCGCTCGGCCACGAGACGCTGGTCGCGGAGACGCCCTGGCCGGAGGCCGATCCGGCGCTGCTCGCCTCGGACGTCATCGTCTATCCGGTGCAGGTCAACGGCAAGAAGCGCGACGAGATCACGGTGCCGGTCGACGCCGACGCGGCCGCGATCGAGGCGCAGGTCCGCGCGCTCGAGGCGGTGGCTCGCGCGATCGGCGACAAGCCGATACGTAAGGTGATCGTGGTGCCGCGGAGAATCGTGAATGTGGTCGCCTGACGGAGCTTCCATCCGCCGGCTCGTCGCCGTCGGCGCCCTGGCGCTCGCGCTCGCGGGCTGCTTCCGGCCGGTCTATGGCGACGGCCCGGCGGCCGTGCTTCCGGGCAAGTCGGCGAGCGTCGACGTCGCGGCGGCGCTCAAGACCGTCGATATCCGCCCGATCGACGGCCGGGTCGGCGGCAAGATGCGCAACGAGCTGATCTTCCTGCTGCGCGGCGGCGACGCGGCCGGGCCGATCGCCTACCGGGTCAACGTCAAGCTGTCGCAATACGGCCAGTCCGCCGTGGTCGACCCGCTGGCCGGCATCCCGGAGACCCGCACGGTCACGCTGACCGCCGACTACACGATGACCCGGGCGGGGACCCTCGATTCGGTCGCGACCGGCAACGCGGTCGCGACCGCGACCTATTTCAGCGGGCTGCAGCGCTTCGCCAACATCCGCGCCGAACGCGACGCCGAGGACCGCGCCGCGACCCAGCTCGCCGAGCGCATCCGCTCCCGCCTCCAGGCCTATTTCGCCACCGGGAAGTGAAGGTCTGTCCTCCCTGCCCCGCGGCAGCGGGGAGGGTGGACCCGAGCG
>NZ_RYFI01000024.1:9516-18060 GCF_004103825.1 Hansschlegelia zhihuaiae | reverse complement strand
ACCCGACCCGGCTTCGCCGGGCCACCCTCCCCTTTGAAAGGGGAGGGAGAAGGCGTCACCGCTCCTACTTCTTCGCCGCCTTCGCGCGCGAGATCGCCTCGACGATCATGCGCTGCGCCTCCTCGGCGTCGCCCCAGCCGAGCGCCTTGACCCATTTGTCGCCTTCGAGGTCCTTGTAGTGCTCGAAGAAGTGGGCGATCTGGCTCAGCGTGATCTCGGGCAACTGGTCGTAATTGCGGATGTTCTCGTAGCGCCGGGTGAGGTTCGGCGACGGCACGGCGATGATCTTCTCGTCGAGCCCCTTCTCGTCCTCCATCTTGAACACCCCGACCGGCCGGCAGTTGATGACGCCGCCCGGCACGATGGCGCGGGTGTTGGCGACCAGCACGTCGATCGGGTCGCCGTCGTCGGAGAGCGTGTGGGGCACGAAGCCGTAATTCCCCGGATAGCGCATCGAGGTGTAGAGGAAGCGGTCGACGACCAGCGTGCCCGACTCCTTGTCGAGCTCGTATTTGATGGGTTCGCCGCCGATCGGCACCTCGATGATGACGTTGACGTCGGTCGGCGGATTGACGCCGATCTTGATGGCCTCGATGCGCATGGAGGGTCCTTGATCGCGAGAGGCCGTCTTCCTAGCGGAGCGCCGGCCTGTGCGGCAACAATCCTCTCGGCTCATGCCTGACGTCTCCTCCCCCGCTCTCCCGATCGACGAGGCGCTGCCGCGGCTGACCTCGGCGCTGGAGCGCCGCAACGCCGCCGTGCTGGTCGCGCCGCCCGGCGCCGGCAAGACCACGCGGGTCCCGCTCGCGCTGCTCGACGCGCGGTGGCGGGGCGACGGCCGCATTCTGGTGCTGGAGCCGCGCCGGCTCGCGGCGCGCGCCGCGGCCTCCCGGATGGCCGCGACGCTCGGGCAAAGCGTCGGCGAGACCGTGGGACTGCGCGTGCGGCTCGGCTCGAAGGTCTCGGCGCGCACGAGGGTCGAGGTCGTCACCGACGGCGTGTTCGCCCGGATGATCGTCGACGACCCGGAGCTCCGGGGCGTCGCGGCCGTGCTGTTCGACGAGTTCCACGAGCGCTCGCTCGACGCCGATCTCGGCCTCGCGCTCGCGCTCGACGCCCAGGCCGGTCTTCGGGAGGATCTGCGCATCCTGGTGATGTCCGCGACGCTCGACGGCGCGCGGGTCGCGAAACTGCTCGGCGAGGCCGAGGTCGTCGAGAGCGCGGGCCGCGCCTTTCCGGTCGAGACCCGGCACCTGCCGCGGGATCCGCGTGGACGCATCGAGGACGCGGCGGCTTCGGCAGTCCGGCGGGCGCTGGCCGAGGAGCGTGGGAGCCTGCTGGTCTTCCTCCCCGGCCGAGCCGAGATCCGGCGGACGGCGGAACGACTCGCAGGTCTTCCCACCGACGTCGACCTGGTCGAGCTCCATGGCGGCCTCGATCCCCGCGCGCAGGACCGTGCGGTGGCGCCCGCCGAACCGGGCCGCCGAAAGGTCGTGCTCGCGACCTCGATCGCCGAGACCTCGCTCACCATCGAGGGGGTTCGGGTGGTGATCGACTGCGGCCTCGCGCGCACGCCGCGCCACGAGCCGGCGCTCGGGATTACGCGGCTCGAGACCGTGCGGGCCTCGCGCGCCTCGGTCGACCAGCGGCGCGGCCGGGCGGGCCGCACGAAGCCGGGCGTCTGCTACCGGCTGTGGGAGGAGGCCGCGACCCGAAGCCTCGAGCCCTTCGCGCCGCCCGAAATCCTGGCGAGCGACCTTGGCGGCCTGCTGCTCGACCTCGCCGCCTGGGGCGTCACCGACCCGTCCACGCTCGCCTTCCTCGACCCGCCGCCGGCCGCGGCCGTCGCCGAGGCGCGGTCGACGCTCATTGGGCTCGGCGCGCTCGACGCCGACGGCCGCATCATGGAACGAGGGCGCCGGCTCAGGTCGATCGCCCTGCCGCCGCGGCTCGCCGCCATGCTGCTCGACGCCGTCGTGTCCGGCGACGGGTCGCTCGCCGCCCTGATCGCGCTCATGGCCGTGGAGCGCGGTCTCGGCGGCGACGGCGCCGATCTCGGCGCGCGGCTCGAACGCTTCGCCCGGGAGCGCGGCCCGCGCGCCGAGGACGCGCGCCGCCTTGCGGGCTCATGGCTCGCCTCCGCCGGCGGCGTGCCGGGCGAGGCGGACCTGTCGCGCGCGGGTCTCGTCGCGGCCCGCGCCTTTCCGGACAGGATAGCCAAGGCGCGCGGCGGACGGGCGGGCGCGTTCCTGCTCGCGAACGGCCGCGGCGCGGCGCTCGACCCCACGGAACCGCTGTCGCGCGAGCCCTATCTTGCGGTCCTCGACCTCACCGGCGTCGCGCAGGAGGGCCGCATCCTGCTGGCGGCCGCTCTGACCGAGAACGACGTCGTGGCGGCCGCAGGCGGGCGGATCGAGGAGCGGACGGAGGTCGCGTTCGACGCGCATGCGGGCGCGGTGCGCGGCCGGCTCCGCCGCAAGCTCGGAGCGCTGACGCTGGCGGAGCGTCCCGTCGCCGTCGCGCCCGGCCCCGAGACGGCTCAGGCGCTCGCCGAGGGCGCGGCCTCGCTCGGAATCGAGCGTCTGCCGTGGAGCGACGCCGCCCGGACGCTTCGCGCCCGGGTCGGCTTCCTGGCGCGCGCGGAACCCGAGGCAGGCTGGCCCGATTTGTCGGACGCGACGCTCTCGGCCTCCGCCGCGGAGTGGCTCGCGCCCTTCCTCACCGAGGCGACGGCGCTCAGGGACGTCTCGGCCGGCCAGCTTTCCGAGGCGCTCGGGTCGCTGATCCCCTATCCGCTCCGCCACCGGCTCGACGCCGAGGCGCCGACGCATTTCGAGGCGCCGACAGGCTCGCGGCTTCCTGTGGACTATGCGGGCGAGGACGCGCCGGCCGTCGACGTGCGGGTTCAGGAGCTCTACGGCCTGACCGCCCACCCAGCGATCGCGGGCGGCCGCCTGCCGCTGACGCTGCGGCTTCTTTCGCCGGCTCACCGGCCGATCCAGGTGACGCGCGACCTGCCGGGTTTCTGGCGGGGCTCCTGGAAGGACGTCCGCGCCGAAATGCGAGGCCGATACCCAAAGCATCTCTGGCCCGAAGACCCGGCGGCCGCCGCGCCGACGACCCGCGCGAAGCCACGGGGGACATAGGGCGCGCCGCGCGTTCCTGATGTCCCGGCCTTGAGCCGGGGCCCATTTGGCTCCGGAGCTCGCGGGCGAGACCTGTCCGGCGACGTTCATCATCCGGACGGCGGCGCTGAATGGGTCCCGGCTCAAGGCCGGGACATGGGGCAGCGCTTGTAGCCCCGCGGCCGCGGCGCCCATCGCTGCACACCCTCATCAACAAAAAGCGCCGGCGCGATTGTCTCGCGCCGGCGCTTGTCACGAACGTCCGTCGGGTGGGGACGTCAGACGCTCGTGAACTTCTGGTCGCCGAGCGGCAGGTCGCGCACGCGCTTGCCGGTGGCGGCGAAGATCGCGTTGGCGAGCGCGGGCGCGATCGGCGGCACGCCGGGCTCGCCGACGCCGGTCGGCTTCTCCTCGCTCTTCACGATATGCACCTCGACATGCGGCATGTCGGAAATGCGCAGCGGCTTGTATTTGTCGAAATTGCCCTGCTCGACTTCGCCGCCCTTCAGCGTGATGGCGTTGCGCAGCGCCGCCCCGAGACCGAAGCCGACGCCGCCCTCGATCTGGGCGCGAACTACGTCCGGGTTCACCACGATGCCGCAGTCGACCGCAGCCACCACCCGGTCGACCTTCACCGCGCCGTCCGGCTTTATGGTGACGTCGACGACCTGGGCGACATAGGAGTTGAAGCTCTCATGGACCGCGACGCCGCGGCCCTTGCCCTTCGCGAGCTTCTCGCCCCAGCCCGCCTTCTCGGCCGCGAGCTTCAGGACGCCTGCATGGCGCGGCTTGTCCTTCAGCAGCGCGAGCCGGTACTCGACCGGGTCCTTGCCGGCCGCATAAGCGAGCTCGTCGATCACGGTCTCGACCGCATGGGCCGTGTGGGTGTGGCCGACCGAGCGCCACCACAGCACCGGCACGCCGGCCTTGATGGTGGTGAGCTCGACCTTCAGGTTCGGCACGGCGTAAGCGAGGTTCGACGCTCCCTCGACCGAGGTGTCGTCGACGCCGTCCTTCACCAGCATCGGCTCCATCGCTGTGCCGGTCATGATCGACTGGCCGGCGATGCGGTGATGCCACGCGACCGGCATGCCGTCCGGGCCGATCGCGGCGCGGACGCGGTGGGCGTACATCGGGCGGTAATAGCCGCCCTTCATGTCGTCCTCGCGGGTCCAGACCAGCTTGACCGGGGCCTTGCCGTCGATCGCCTTGGCGATCATGACGGCCTCCGCGATGTAGTCGGAGGTCGGCACCGCGCGGCGGCCGAAGGAGCCGCCCGCCCAGACCGTGTCGATCACGACCTTGTCCATCGGCACGCCCGCGACCTTGCTCGCCACCGCGAGGTCGATCGACTGGAACTGGGCGCCGGTGGTAATCTTCACCCCGCCGTCCTTGAGCTCGACGCAGGCGTTGAGCGGCTCCATGGCGGCGTGCGCCAGATAGGGGAAGGCGAAGTCGGCCTCGATCACCTTGGCCGCGCCCTTCAGCGCGCCCTCGGCGTCGCCCGCATTGGTCGCGGTCGCGACGCCGGGCTTCGAGACCGCGTCCTTGCACGCCGCCATCAGCTCGTCGGAGCCGCGATTCTCCGCGGCGCTGTCGTCCCACTCGACCTCGAGCGCATTGCGGCCCTGGATCGCGGCCCAGGTGTTCCTCGCCAGCACCGCGACGCCGGTCGGGATCTGCACGACCTGCTCGACGCCTCTGATCTTCCTGGCTTCGGCGTCGTTGAAGCTCTTGGGCTTGCCGCCGAATTTTGGCGGATGCGCGACGACCGCGACCAGCATGCCGGGCAGCTTGAGGTCCTGGGTGTAGATCGCCGTGCCGTCGGTCTTGGAGTCGTTGTCGACGCGGTGCAGGCCCTCCTTGCCGATCAGCCGGTAATCCTTGGGCTCCTTGAACTGCGGGGCCTGCGGGGCGGCGGTCGGCTCGGCCGAGTCGCCGGCCTTCTCGGCGAACTGGCCGAACGAGCCCGTCTTGCCCGACGGATGGCTGATGACGCCGTTCACGACCTTGATCTCGCCGGCCGCGACCTTCCATTCGGCGGCCGCGGCCTTGACGAGCGCCGCGCGGGCGGTGGCCGCCGCGGTGCGGTACTGGTCCCAGGAGTTCGCGATCGAGGTCGAGCCGCCGGTGCCCTGCGCCTTGAAGGCGAGGTTGGCGTAGAGGGCGGGATTGGCGGGCGCGAATTCGGTGCGGATGGTCGCCCAGTCCGCGTCCATCTCCTCGGCCACGATGGTGGCGAGGCCGGTCGCGACGCCCTGGCCCTTGTCCAGATGCTTGACGATCACGGTGACGGCGCCGTCGGGCGAGACCTTGACGAAGGGGTTGAACTGCACCGGCGCGCCCGAGGGCGCGGCGAGGGCCGGGTCGGCCTTCAGGCCGATCACCAGGCCGACGCCCGCGCCGCCCGCGACGGCGAGGAAGGAGCGGCGGCTGAGGTCGAGCGGCCGTCCGCCCGGGATCTTCTGCTGGATGGTCATGGGATCAGGCCTCCAACCGCTTGGCGGCGTCGTGGATCGCGGCCCGGACGCGCTGATAGGTGGCGCAGCGGCAGACATTGCCGTTCATCGCCGAGTCGATGTCGGCGTCGCTCGGCTTCTTGTTGCCCGCGAGCAGGGCCGCGGCCGACATCATCTGGCCGGACTGGCAGTAGCCGCACTGCACGACGTCGAGCGCCCGCCAGGCGGCCTGCACGGCCTTGCCTTCCTTGGAGCCGGTCTCGGCCACGAGGCCTTCGATGGTGACGATCTTGGAGTCGACCGCGTCGGCCGCCATGGTCATGCAGGAGCGCACCGGGGCGCCGTCGAGATGGATGGTGCAGGCGCCGCACTGGGCGACGCCGCAGCCGAACTTGGTGCCGGTCAGCCCGACCTCGTCGCGCAGGACCCACAGCAAGGGCGTGTCTTCGGCGATGTCGAGCTCGCGCTCCTCGCCATTGATGTTGAGCTTGATCATGAAGGTCTCCCCGGGCCCATCGGCCCGCGCATGCGCCGACCCTCGCCGGGGGCGGCTTTAGGATGCTGCAGATGCTAACGAGGAGATTGGACCAGTTCCAGACACGAAGACTTGCGCTGACGCAAGGCCGCGGCGTCAGCGTGCAGGGCTTGAATGCGAGGGGCGGAAACCACATGCGTCTTTCGACGCAGACGGCGGCTAGCTCAACGCCGGTGTCCCGGCCTTGAGCCGGGACCCATTCAGCGCCGCGCCGTCAGAATGCCCGTCGCCGGTTCCGAACTCCTTGCGCCGACCGAGCCGGATGGGTCCCGGCTCAAGGCCGGGACGTGACGGTTGCGCTTGATCACGGCCGCACGAGGATCTTGCCCTTGGCCTCCCGCCGCTTGATCCGCGCGATCGCCTCGGCGGTCTCTGCGAGCGGCAGGATGGCGTCGACATGAGCCGAGATCTCGCCGTCGGCCGCCCAGTCGAACAGGCGCGCGAGTTCGGCGCGGTGGGCGGCGGGCTCGCGTTCGGCGTGCGCGCTCCAGAACACGCCGCGAACGTCCGCGCCCTTCAGCATCGGCAGGTTGAGCGGCAGTTTCGGAATCTCGCCGGCCGCGAAGCCGATCACGAGATGGCGTCCGCGCCAGGCGAGCGCGCGCACCGCCGCCTCGGCGAAGTCGCCGCCGACCGGGTCGTAGACCACGTCGACGCCGCGCCCGTCGGTCAGCTCCTTCAGCCGCGTCTTCAGGTCCTCGCGCGAATAGTCGACGAGTTCGTCCGCGCCGCGCTCCTTTGCGAAAGCGAGCTTCTCGGCCGAGGAGGCGCAGGCGATCACGCGTGCGCCGAGCAGCCGGCCGACTTCGACGGCCGCGATCCCGACGCCGCCGCTCGCCCCCAGCACCGCGAGCGTCTCGCCTCCCTTCAACTCGCCCCGGTCGGCGAGGGCGTGGAGCGTCGTGCCATAGGTGATGATGAGGCCGGCGGCGCGGTCGAGGCCGAGCTCCTCCGGCACAAGGGTCAGCTGGTCGGGACGCGCCACGATCTTTTCGCGGCAGCAGCCATGGCCGAGATAGCCAGCGACGCGGTCGCCGACCGCGAGTCCCTCGACCCGTGCGCCGACCGCGGACACGACGCCGGACATCTCGCCACCGGGCGAGAAGGGCAGGGCCGGCTTCGACTGGTATTTTCCGGCGATGATTAGCGTGTCGAAGAAATTCAGCGCCGCGAAGGCGACGTCCACCGCGACCTCGTCCGGGCCCGGCTCCGGGTCGGGCAGGTCTTCGAGCCTCAACGCCTCGGGACCGCCAAGCTCGACGCACAGCACAGCCTTCACATGGGCGCCCTCCGGTTCACGCAGCGCGCACTAAGCATGCCCTCCGCCGGGACGTCACGGCCGTCGTTTGGTCAATTTTTTCTAAACTTTTGCGGCTGACTCTGAGTGTCCGCAGCGAGACTCG
This sequence comes from Hansschlegelia zhihuaiae, assembly GCF_004103825.1. GTDB lineage: Bacteria > Pseudomonadota > Alphaproteobacteria > Rhizobiales > Methylopilaceae > Methylopila > Methylopila zhihuaiae. The sequence goes on along the minus strand of NZ_RYFI01000024.1, from coordinate 10,538 downwards.
CAGCGATCGCGCTGATTTGCGACGGCGCGGGGGCTTGGCTTTGGACGCGGCGCAGCGTTTGAATGCGCCGCGACGCGAATGAACGAGACGAAAGCGACGACATGACCGACCGCGCCCCGATCCTCGCCGCCGTCGCCCTTGCGGCCGCGACCCTCGGCGCCTCGACGGGAGGGGCCGCGGCCCAGGCGCCGGCCGGGGCGCAGCCGACCCAGATCGGGGACTTCAAGGATTGGACCGCCTACGCCGCGCCCGTGAAGGGCGGCAAGGTCTGCTACGCGCTCGCCCAGCCGCAGAAGGCCCGCCGCCGCTCCGCCCAGGCGCCGGAAGGCGCCTATTTCTTCATCTCGAACCGCCCGCAGGACGGCGTCCAGAACGAGATCAGCGTGATGCCGGGCTTTGCGCTGAAGACGAACAGCGAGGTCGAGCTCACGGTGGACGGCGCGACCTTCAAACTGTTCACCCGCGGCGACGGCGCCTTCATGGGCAACAATGAGGACCAAGCGGCGCTGGTCGAGGCGATGCGCGCCGGACGGCGCGACATGAAGGTCGAAGCGATCTCCACCCGCGGCCGGAGCGCGACGCAGAGCTATTCGCTGGCCGGCGTCTCGGACGCGCTCGACAAGATCAACGCCGAATGCCGCGCGACCGCGGCGCCGGCGCAGCGCCAGCGCTGACGGGCCGTCAGTCCGGATAGTCCACCTTCACGAGCGTCAGCCCTTCGGGCGGGGCGACGGGGCCGCACGCAGCCCTGTCGGCGCGAGCGAGCGCGGCCGCGAGGTCGTCGGCGCTCCAGCGGCCAAGTCCCACCTCGACCAGCGAGCCGGCCATCGAGCGCACCTGATTGTGCAGGAAGGAGCGCGCGTCGGTGCGGATCACGACCTCCTCGCCCTCGCGCGCGACATCGAGTCGGTCGAGGGTCCTGAGCGGGCTCGAGGCCTGGCAGGCGGCCGAGCGGAAGGTGGAGAAGTCGTGCCGGCCGAGCAGGCGTTTCGCGGCCGCGTCCATCGCCGCGGCGTCGAGCC
>NZ_RYFI01000024.1:652-9474 GCF_004103825.1 Hansschlegelia zhihuaiae | reverse complement strand
CGGGGCGCGCCCCGCCGCGAGCGCCAACGGCGGGCGACGGTCGACGATCCGGTAGACATAATGCCGGCGGATCGCTGAGAAGCGCGCGTCGAAATCGTCGGGCGCCTCGGCGACCTCCAGCACGGCGACGGGCGCAGGCCTGAGATGCGCGTTGGCCGCGTCGCGGATCACGTCGGGGCGGAACGGCCGCGCGAGATCGACATGCGCGACCTGGCCGCTCGCATGGACGCCGGCGTCGGTGCGGCCCGCGCCCTTCACGGTCACGGCCTCGTGGGCGAAGGCCTCGATCGCGGCCTCGAGAGCGGCCTGGACCGACGGCCCGTTCGCCTGGCGCTGCCAGCCGACGAAGGGCGCGCCGTCATATTCGATCGTGAGCCGGTAGCGCGGCATCAGCCGAGCGCCGCGAAGGCCGCCGGATAGGCGAGCCCGCCTGCGGCCGGAGCGCCGCCGAGCTTCAGCGCGACCGCCTGCTGATGGGGCCCGTCATAGGGGGTCGAAAAGCCCTCGGCCTTTTCGGCCGAGAAGCCGAAGCGGCCGTAATAGGCCGGGTCCCCGAGGACGAGGCACCAGTCGTGGCCGCGCGCCGTGAGCTCGATCAGGCCCTGATGGACGAGCGCGGCGCCGAGCCCCTGGCGTCGGCCGCCGGCGCGGACGGCGAGCGGCGCCAGCGCCGCGACGGCGAGGCCTGCGTCGGAGGCGAGCTTGGGAAACACGGCCGACCCGACGATCTCGCCGTCGACCTCGGCCACAAGCTCGAGCGCGATGTCGCCGGCCTCGCGCAGCGCCGCGACCAGATCCGCCTCGGCGCGCGAGGGAAAAGCGCCGGTGAGCAGGATGCCGACCTGTTCGGCGTCGGCCGGCCCGGCCTCCCTGATGTCAAGCCAGTTCATGTGAGCGCCGCGCCGGGCCTGAGCCGCGCGCCGTTGAGGAAGGATTGCGCGTCGACCGGCGCCTTGCCGGCCCGCTGGACCTGGAGGAGCCGAACGGCCCCCTCGCCGCAGGCGACCGTCAGCCGGTCGTCGACGAGTTCGCCCGGCCGGCCCGCGCCGTCGACGCGGGTCGAGCGCAGGACCTTCACGCGCTCTCCGCCAAGCTCGAACCATGCGCCGGGGAAGGGCGAGAGGCCGCGGATGCGGTCATGGACTTGCCTCGCCGGACGCGACCAGTCGATGCGGGCCTCGGCCTTGTCGATCTTGGCGGCGTAGGTGACGCCCTCCTGGCCTTGCGGCCGGAACGACAGCGACCCGCGCCCGAGCGCCGCGACCGCGCGGCCCATCAGGTCGGCGCCGATGGTCTTGAGGCGGTCGTGCAGTTCGCCCGCGGTCTCGTCGGGGCCGATCGCGACCCGCTCGGCCATCGCCACGGGGCCCGCGTCGAGGCCTTCCTCCATGCGCATCACCATCACGCCGGTCTCGGCGTCGCCCGCCATCACGGCGCGCTGGATGGGCGCCGCGCCGCGCCAGCGCGGCAGGAGCGAGGCGTGCAGGTTGAGGCAGCCGAGCGGAGGAACGTCGAGCGCTTCCCGCGGCAGGATCAGGCCGTACGCCACCACGATCGCGGCCTCCGGCTCGAGTTCGGCGAAGGCCTCGAGGGTCTCGGGGTCGCGAAACGTCCGCGGGGTGAAGACTGGGAAATTGAAGCCCTCGGCGAGCTGGTGCACGGGCGTCTTGGTCAGCTCCATGCCGCGCCGACCTGCGGGCTTCGGCGCGCGGGTGTAGACGCCCGCGATCTCGTGGCCCTGCCCGACCAGTTCGAAAAGCACGGGCGCGGCGAATTCCGGCGTGCCCATGAAGACCAGTCTCATTGCGTCGCGCCCCTTGGCGGTTGAGACGGAGTGCGTGCTTCGAGACGCATGCCTTCGGCATGCTCCTCAGCATGAGGTACGTTGGAGTTAGCACAAACGCCCCTCATGCTGAGGAGCCGCGAAGCGGCGTCTCGAAGCACGCAGGCGATCGCCGCGCCGACTGACGCTCCGGCGTCTAAGACGCGACCGGGTCGGGCTCTCCCCGCGCCCGACGATCGCGCTTCGGGAAGCTCGGCAGCTCGCCGACCGCGCGCGCCTTCTCGAACTTCTTGACCACGCGGTCGCGCTTCAGCCGCGAGATGTGGTCGATGAACAGCACGCCGTTCAGATGGTCGATCTCGTGCTGGACGCAGACCGCGAGCAGACCTTCGGCGGCGAGTTCCTGTTCGGCGCCCTCGACGTCGAGATAGCGCACGGTGACCTTCGCGGGCCGCTCGACCTCCTCGTAATAGTCCGGGATCGACAGGCAGCCCTCGTCATAGGCCTGCAGCTCCTCCGAGAGGCTGACGATCTGGGGGTTGATGAGGACGAGCGGCTGCGGCTCCTCGTCCTTGCCCGCGAGGTCGATGGTCACGACACGCTTCTGGACCCCGATCTGGATCGCCGCGAGGCCGATGCCGGCGGCGTCGTACATCGTGTCGAACATGGTCTGGACCAGCGCCTTGGCGTCGGCGTCGGACCGCGAGACCGGGGCGGACACCAGCCGGAGCTTCGGGTCGGGCAGATAGACGAGCGGCGCGGCGGCCATGAGCCTGAGGTCCCTGCGCTTTCAAGGCGAGCGCCCGCGGTTAAGCCCTTGCGCGCGGCGCGTCAACATGTTCTTAATTTGTTCCATGCCAAGTCGTCGTTGGGTTCGGCGGGTTCGCGACGGCAAGCATCTGGGCCGCCTCCCGGCAACAGACCGACGGGGCGATGGCGGCGGATATCACCTCCCTGATCGACGGCGTTCCCGTGAGGCACACGCTGTTTTACGCCGTGGTGATCCTCACGATGATCGTCGCCGACAGATATGATCTCTACGACTACATACGGATGAGATCGCGCGAGACGAATGAGCGGAACTGGGGCGGCGCGCTCCTCTTCTCCGTGCTTTTCCTCTCGTCCTTCGTGATCTTTTTCTGGCCGTCGCGATGATGAGCGATCCCCTTCCGGTTCTGGGCCGTTGGTTTCAGGCGGTCGAGCCCGAGGCGCTGGCCGCAGCCACCTCGCTCGCCGCGATGCTTCTCGTGCTCCTCGTTCTGCTGGCCTCCGGCGCCGCGCGCCGGCGGGAGGCGCGGGAGGCGCAGGCGCGGATCATGGGACTGGAGCGGGCGCAGGCGGAGGCGACCGGACGCCTCCAGGCCTTCGCCTCGGCGCTCGGGCAGCGGCAGTCCGATCTCGCGCGCGGCGTCGCGGAGAGGCTCGACGCGGTGGGCGCGCGGGTCGGCGACGGGCTCGCGGCCGGCGGGCAGGCGACCGCGGAGCAGCTGAAGCGGCTCGAGGCTCGGCTCGCAGTGATCGACGCCGCCGGCGCCAATGTCGCAGCGCTCGCGGGACAGGTGACCGACCTCAAGGCGATCCTCGCCAACAAGCCGGCGCGCGGCGCCTTCGGGCAGGGCAGGATGGAGGCGATCCTCAAGGACGCGCTGCCGCCGTCCTCGGTCGCCTTCCAGGCGCAGCTCTCGACCGGCGTCAGGCCCGACGCGCTGATCCGCCTGCCGGGCGACCATCGCGGGCTTGCGGTCGACGCCAAGTTCCCGCTCGAAGGCTTCGAGCGCCTGCGCGCCGCCGACGGACCGGAGACCGTGAAGGCGGCCGAGGCCAAGGTGCGGGCCGACGTCGGCCGCCATGTGACCGACATCGCGCAGAAATACCTGCTCGCCGGGGAGACCCAGGACGTCGCTCTGCTGTTCGTGCCGTCGGAGCAGATCCACGCCGAGCTCGCCGAGCGCTTCGACGACGTGGTGGCGCGGGCGCACCGGGCTCGGGTGCTGATCGTCTCGCCCTCGCTGCTGATGCTAGCCGTGCAGGTGGTGCAGGGGCTGACGCGCGACGCCGCGATGCGCGAGCAGGCGCATCTGCTGCAGGCCGAAGTCGGCCGGCTGCTCGACGACGTGCGGCGGGTCTCGGAACGGGTCGAAAAGCTCAAGAGCCATTTCGGGCAGGCGGTCGGCGACCTCGACCAGATCGTGATCTCGACCGACAAGATCGCACGGCGGGGAATGCGGCTCGAGCAGATGGAGCTCGGCGACGCTGCCGAGGCGCTGCCGAACCCGCTGAGGCGGGAGGCTGCGGAGTAGAGTGGGTTCAGCGGAAGCGATCCGTCGGAGCTGAGGAAACTCCGCCGTCGTCCCGGCCGAAGCGCCGGGACCCATTTCCGCTTCCCGTCAAGGTGTTGAAAAGCAGCGTCAATGGATTCGGGGACAAGCCCGGAATGACGGGCTCTTGGCGACGGCGCGTCCTCGCTCCAAAGGCGCCGATCGGGCGACGAAGACCGTCACTCCTTGGGAGGCCTCACGTCGTCATAGGAGATGTCGAGCTCGACGCCGTCGGTCTCCATCCGGCGCGGCAGACCATCCTCCGCGCCAACCCACAGCGTCTGGGCGCCGCTCGGATCGGCGTCGCCCATGGCGGGCGGCCGGTAGCCATAGACCTTCACGGCCACGCCATTGAGCGTCTGATCGGGCTTGCGGACGCAGTCCTTGAGGCCGCCGCTCTGTCCGACGACCTGGCTCATCATCTCGGCCCGGCCGCCTGGCTTCATCCGGATGCTCTGCCAGCCGTCGCCGTCGTTCACGTAGAACATGTCGCCGATCGCCATCGCCTCGACGGGCGGCTGCCCGAAGGTCTTGATCGTCTGCCGATAGGCCGGCGCGACTGCGAGCTTCTCATAGGCCGCGGCGACCGCCGCGCAGTCGTCGGCGCCGGCGGGGAGGGGCGCCGCGGCCATCAGCGCCAAAGAGGCGAAAACGGCGGATCGCATCGAGATCGGCTCCAGAGGTGGGCTTGGCCACACGACGATCTTAGAGATTTTCGCGGCATGGACCCGCGACTTTTCCGTCATGCCCGGCCGAAGGCCGGGTATCCACGAATTGGGCATAGTGCTCCTTGATCCCAGAAAGTCGTGGATGCCCGCGCTGCCGCGCGGGCATGACGGCGGGGGGCGGCTACACGCGTCAGGCTCCACCTGTGACGAACCGCCTGAGCAGATGGTGGGCGATCGCGGCCGGGGGCGGCGCGAACAGGCCGTCGGGGTGGTCGCGCCTCAGCATCGCGGCGGCCTCGTCGCGCGAGAACCAGCGGACATCCTCCAGCTCCTCGAGATCGGGCGTGATCTCCTCGGTCAGAGCCTCGCAGCTCACCCCGATCATCAGCTGCGAGGGAAACGGCCAGGGCTGCGAGAGCTCGTAGCGGACGGCGCCGAGCCCGACGCCGGCCTCCTCCATGATCTCGCGCCGTGCCGCCTCTTCGACGGTCTCTCCGGGCTCCACGAAACCCGCGAGGCACGACCACATGCCCGGCGGAAAGCGGCTCTGCCGGCCGAGCAGGCAATGGTCGCCAAGGCGCACCAGCATGATGGCGACCGGGTCCACGCGGGGAAAATGCAGCGCGCCGCAGGCCGGACAGGTCCGTCGCCAGCCGCTCGGCGAGGGCTCGCTCGGCGCGCCGCAATTGGCGCAGAAGCGATGCCGCGCATGCCACGAGATCAGGCTCTTGGCGTAGCCCGCGAGCGCGAGCGCGTCGCCGGCCAGACGACCGTCGCTCGCGACCGCGCGGAGGTCCGCGGTCGTGAGATCGTCGGCGCGATCGACCGCCTCGGCCGCGCCGTCGCCGAGCTGGGCCCCGAAGCGCGGCGCGCCGCGCTGGCGGCCGAGATAGGCGAGGGGTTCGACCGGTCCGAGTCCGGCGACCGCAGACTCGAACAGCGGGTCGAGCCCGCCGTCGTCGGCGCGTCTCAGCACCGGCGCGTCGCCGAGGAACAGGACGGTGCGCGCCGCCGGGTGGCGGGCCTCCTCGTCCACGAAACCCGAATCGTCGCGCCGTTCGGCCCGGCGGTCGATCGCGAGCCCGGCGTAACCGAGCGGCGGCTCACTTTCGGCGTCCGGCATCCGCGTCCGATCCTGTTGTTCCAGAGTGGAGCTGAGTCTGCGCCGCCAATCCCTCCCCTTGCAAAGGGGAGGGATGCGCGCGCCCCATCTCGAACGCCAGCGGCCTTGCGCCGGAGCGTCCCGGAGGGCCATATAGCGTCCGGAAGGTTGGCGGCGGGCGCAGCGCTCGCCAACCGGGTCAGGTCCGAAAGGAAGCAGCCCTAACGAGACCGATGTGGGTCGTCGTCCAACCTTCCACCTTTCTCTCAGCGAGGCGCTTGCTTATGGCGGCGACGGCCTGCGTGCTTCGAGACGGCCCGTCGGGCCTCCTCAGCATGAGGACCGTCGAGAGGCCCGGACGCGCCTGCCGGCCGATGAAGCGCACAATCCGTCCTCATGCTGAGGAGCCCGCGTCAGCGGGCGTCTCGAAGCACGCAGACCGCCGACGCTCGCTGCGGGCGCGGCCATGAGCCAGACGCCCTATCGCGTCCTCGCCCGGAAATACCGGCCGCAGCGCTTCGAGGACCTGATCGGCCAGGAGCCGATGGTCCGCACCCTCCGCAACGCCTTCGCGCATGGCCGCATCGCCCAGGCCTGGATCCTCACCGGCGTGCGCGGCGTCGGGAAGACCACGACGGCGCGGATCCTCGCGCGCGCGCTGAACTATGAGCGCGAGGACGGGACCGGCGCCCCGACCGTCGATCTCGCGACCCCCGGCGTGCATTGCGAAGCCATCATGGAGTCGCGCCATGTCGACGTGGTCGAGATGGACGCGGCCTCCCACACAGGCGTCGCGGACGTCCGCCAGATCCTGGAGACCGTGCACTACGCGCCCGTGATGGCGCGCACCAAGGTCTTCATCATCGACGAAGTCCACATGCTTTCGACGAGCGCCTTCAACGCCTTCCTGAAGACGCTCGAGGAGCCGCCGCCGCACGTCAAATTCGTGTTCGCCACCACCGAACTGCGCAAGGTGCCGGTGACGGTGCTGTCGCGCTGCCAGAGCTTTTCGCTGCGCCGGGTCGCGGCCGACGAGATGACCGCGCATCTCAAGCGCATCGCGGACGCTGAGTCCGTCACGATCGAGGACGAGGCGCTCGCGGTCATCGCCCGAGCCTCGGAAGGTTCGGTGCGCGACGCGCTGTCGCTGCTCGACCAGGCGATCGCCCATGGCGAGGGCAGGGTGGAGGCGCAGGCGGTGCGCGGCATGCTGGGCCTTGCGGACCGCGCGGGCGTGCTCGACCTGTTCGACGCCGTGATGCGCGGCGACGCCGCCGCCGCCCTTGACGGCTTCCGGGCGAGCCACGACGCCGGCGCCGAGCCGGTCGCGGTGCTGGCCGACCTCGCCGAGACCGTCCACCTCGTCACCCGCATCAAGCTCGCGCCGAAGGCCGCCGACGACCCGGCGCTGTCCGAGGGCGAGCGGCTGCGCGGCAGGGAATTCGCGGGAAAACTTTCGATGCGCGCGCTGTCGCGCGCCTGGCAGATGCTGCTGAAGGGGATTTCGGAAACACAGGTCGCGGCGAAGCCCGCCCAGGCGGCCGACATGGTGCTGGTGCGGCTCGCTTATGCGGCCGATCTGCCGACGCCCGACGAGGCGCTCCGCGCGCTCGCCCAGCCAGGCGACGACGGCGGCCCGCGGCCGACCGCGCCGCAGGGACCGTCGGGCGGACGCCCGGGGCCCGAGGCCATGGCGCCGGCGCGATCGAGCCCCGCGCTCGCCGCCGCCCGCGACTTCTCTCGCCAGCCCGAGCCCGCCCAGGCCCCGCCGACCGCCGAAGCGTCGCCGACGCTCGTCCTGCAGCGCTTCGAGGATCTCGTCGCGCTCGCCGCGCGCCATCGCGACATCCTGATGCAGAACGCCCTGACCCGGCATGTCCGCGTGGTGCGCTTCGAGGACGGCCGGCTGGAGTTCGCGCCCGCGGGCGACGCCGCGCCGGACCTTGCGGGCGAGATCTCCAAGAAGCTTCAGGAGTGGACGGGTAAGCGCTGGATGGTGTCGGTGACGGCCGGGGAGGGCGCGCCGACGCTCGCCGAACGCGCCGAGGCGGAGGAGGCCGCGCGGCTCGCCGGCGTGCAGGCCCACCCGCATGTCCGCGCCATCCTCGAACGGGCGCCGGGCGCGACCATCGTCGACGTGCGGGTCCGCGACGCCGAGACCGCCGAGCCCGAGCTTGACGACGCGGCGAGCGCCGCCCTACCTCCGGCCGAGGACGACGACCTCTGATCCTCTCGTCATGCCCGGCGAAGCCGGGTATCCACGACTTGACGGCGGCGCTTCGCGATCAAGTCGTGGATGCCCGAGACAAGCTCGGGCATGACGGCTTCGGGGCTTCAAGCAAGGGACCTTTCGATGCGCGACCTCATGGGCATGATGGCGAAGGCCAAGGAGCTCCAGCAGAAGATGCAGGACGCCCAGGCCGAGCTCGACCAGGTCGAGGTCGAGGGCGTCTCGGGCGGCGGCGTGGTGACGGTGCGGCTCTCGGCCAAAGGCGACCTGCGCGGCCTCAAGCTCGACCCGAGCCTGCTGAGGCCCGACGACGCCGAGATCCTCGAGGACCTGATCGTCGCGGCCCATGCCGACGCACGGAAGAAGGCCGAGGCCGCCATGCAGGACAAGATGCAGGGTCTGACCGCGGGCCTGCCGATCCCGCCCGGCATGAAGCTGTTCTGAGGGCGTCCCGTCATACCGGACGGCCGAAGGCCGATCCGGTATCGTGAGCAGTATGGAGCTCGTCAGTCCCCGGCTCGTCCGGGGACTCTACGGCGAGCTCGACGCCTCCGATGGGTCCTCCGGACATGCCGGAGGACGACGACGCGCTCAATGTTCAATCCTGACGACGATCCCGGCTCTCGCTTCGCTCGGCCGGGATGACGCTTTAAGACAAGCCATGTCCCGCACCGCCGCCGGCCCCGAGATCGAACGCCTGATCCAGCTTCTGGCCAAGCTG
>NZ_RYFI01000024.1:0-566 GCF_004103825.1 Hansschlegelia zhihuaiae | reverse complement strand
CGACGCGCTGCTCGAGCCGCTCGCGGACGCCATGCGGATCGCCTGCGAACGGGTCGCGGTGTGCTCGACCTGCGCCAATGTCGACACCCAGGACCCCTGCGCGATCTGCCGCGACCCGCGCCGCGACCCCTCGACCATCGTGGTGGTGGAGGACGTCTCGGACCTCTGGGCGCTGGAGCGCTCGGGCGCGGTGACGGCGCGCTACCATGTGCTCGGCGGGGTGCTGTCGGCGCTCGACGGAGTCGGCCCGGAGGACCTCAATCTCAGCAAGCTCGCGGAGCGCGCGCGCGACGCCGAGGTCCGCGAGGTGATCCTGGCGGTGAACGCCACCGTCGAGGGCCAGACCACGGCGCATTACGTCACCGACCTGCTGGCCGAGACCGACGTCAAGGTCACGCGGCTCGCCCATGGCGTCCCGGTCGGCGGCGAGCTCGACTATCTCGACGACGGCACGCTGGCCGCCGCGATCCGCAGCCGCACGACGTTCTGAGGCCCTGGAACCGGCGCCAACGCCGTCATGCCCGGACTCGATCGGGGCATCTTCCGTGTTTTGGGTCAAGTTACGC
>NZ_RYFI01000023.1 GCF_004103825.1 Hansschlegelia zhihuaiae | reverse complement strand
GAGTGGGAATGATTTTTGCCCATCCGGGCGTATCCAAAAATACGCCACGATGCGACATAAGTGACTGAAATATATAAATAAATATCTCGAAATCTTTCGGCATCTATCGCTGGGTTAGCCTCCGGAATGACGGTATGGCTGACGGTATGGCGCATCTTGTCTCATCCGAAAATCGCATATACCGTCAGGGCTAAGAGAGCTTCTGACGGTATATTTTTTGACGTAATGCTCTGTAAACACAGGGAAAATACCAATCGGAAGGGCCGTTTTTGGCCTGACGGTATAATTGGGCGCTCTCCGGCATATTTTGACCAATCTGGAGGGTGTGGATGTTGACCGACGCCGCCATTAAGGCACTGAAACCGAAAGAGAAATTATACAAGATCGTGGACCGTGACGGTATGTATGTCGTGGTCCAGCCCTCGGGCGCGATCGTCTTCCGCCTGGACTACCGACTGAACGGCCGCCGGGAGACGTTGACGCTGGGGCGCTACGGTCCCGCCGGGCTCTCCCTGGCTCGGGCGCGTGAGAAGGTGGTCGATGCTCGACGCGCCATTTCGGAGGGCCGCTCGCCGGCGCAGGAAAAGCAGCGCGAGAAGCGTCGCCTCCAGGAGGCGAAGAGCTTTGGCCAGTTCGGTGAGCGCTGGCTTCAGGAAGCGCGAATGGCGGACAGCACGCGCGCCATGCGTCGATCAATCTTCGAGCGCGACATTCTTCCGGCGTTTCGCAACCGGCTGCTGCCGGAGATCCTGCCGGAGGATCTGCGCGGGCTGTGTGCGAAGGTGAAGGAGCGTGGAGCTCCGGCAACGGCGGTCCACGTCAGGGACATCGTGAAGCTGGTCTTCGCCTTCGCCATCCTGCATGGCGAGAAGGTCGCTAACCCGGCCGACGAAGTTGGCCCGGCGTCGATCGCGACCTTCGTGCCGAAGGATCGATCCCTGTCTCCGGCGGAGATCCGCATCATGCTCAGCCAGATCGAGCATGTGGCGACGCTGCCGACGATCCGGCTCGGGATAAAGCTGATCCTGCTGTCGATGGTACGAAAGAGCGAATTGCAGGACGCGGTTTGGGATGAGGTCGATTTCGAGAACGCCGTCTGGTCGATTCCCAAGGAGCGGATGAAGCGCTCGAAAGCGCACAACGTCTATCTGTCTCAGCAGATGCTCGACATCTTCATCGCTCTCAAGACCTGCGCCGGCAATTCCAAATACGTCCTGCCGTCGCGCTACGACGCCGACGCGCCCATGTCGCGGGCGACGTTCAACCGGATCACGACGGCGGTGGTGGAGCGGGCCAAGAAGGAAGGGCTGCCGCTGGAGTCCTTTACGGTTCACGATCTCCGGCGCACCGGCTCGACCCTGCTGAACGAGTTGGGCTTCAACAGCGACTGGATCGAGAAGTGCCTGGCGCACGAGGACGGGCGATCCTCACGGGGCATCTACAACAAGGCAGAATACGAGCATCAGCGCCGGCACATGATGCAGGAATGGTCCAACCTGGTGGACGCCTGGGTCGCTGGCCAGAAATACACGCCGACCCTCTATCCGCCGACGATGGACCTGCTTACGCCCGAGCCGGATGTTTGATGGGACGGGTCTTGCGGAGCTGGACGTCCGGAATGGGCGCGCGCTTCACTGCCTTGGCGCGTGATGCACGTCGCCGATCTTCCAGCCAGGCCTCGACCTCGGATAAATCCCAGACCACGCAGCGGGACGTGAGATAGAAGCGCTGGGGAAATTCACCGCGCTGTTCCATGTCATAGATCGTGGTATCGGCGAGAGGGACCATTTCCCTAAGTTCATGCCGCCGGATGGTCCGCGTCACGGCAGCTTGCGCTTGTGGCTTCACCTGAAAAAATCCTTCCTTCATCTTCTTGGATGGATAGAAGGCGATAGACGACGCGGAATGAAAGCTCGAATTGACGGGCGTAGAAGCGCATCGGGCTCTGGCGTGCAAATCGGCGGAGGACGCGCGATTGTCGGCAGGCGTGCCGCCGCTATCGTTCTGACTCGTCGAGAGCCTCGGGTTCGAGCCTAATTTGCAGGTCGCCAAGCAGGCTGGTGTCCATACCATCGCCGGCCAGAGTTTGCAGGTAGTCGAGCAGATCGTCCTGCCGTGGTTGCCCGAAGGCCAGGCGATAGACCGTGAGGCTGCGTTTGAGCCAGGCGAGTCGCGTCACTTCTCGACTGAACGGTAGCATCGGCACGCGCCGTTCGACGCGCACCGAACCTTCGTAGATCCAGTAGGGGATAAGGTCGGTGTCGACCGCAGCCTCGGATCGCGCACGCTCGAACATCAGCTTCCACGGATCGTCAGGAGCCTGCCCACGGCCCCTGACGACAGTTGCTTGGCGCTCGGCTAGGTTGAGGCGCACGGCATGGCCCTTGAAGCGATGGACGCGACCTTCGCGCTGTTCGAGGTCCACCGGGTTGCCCGGCAGGTTCCAATGATAGACGCGATAGCAATAGGGATGGAAATCCAGCCCCTCCTGGCCCACCGACGTGGTGGCGAGAACGAACGGTCGGAACGGTGAGTTGAACGCATCACGCACGCCTCCGAGCCGCGCGACGGCGCCGTCCTCGTCCTTGTAGTCGGCGAGCCGCATCGCGAAGCGACCGCGCATCTGGAATTTGCTGATGGCGAGAGACTCGCCGTTGACATGCACGTCATCGACGTCGATCTGCGACGGGCGGATGGCCAGGGCCTGAGCCATGACGCGAGCGACGCCGATGGCACGTTCCTCGGCCGGACGGGCGCCGAGACCTTCGGCATCGACGAGGTAGTGGGCGTATTCGTCCAGGACGGCCTGAAGATTGTGCTGAGCGCAATAGACCAGCACGCGGCGCCAGTAGTGATCGTCGGTATCCCGCCGCAGCAGGGCGACCGCGTCGTGCTGATTGAACAGCGTGCGGAACGACCAGGCGACTTCGGCGGCGGCGCTGAGCATGCGCGGGTCGTCCCAAGCCAGCTCGGGCGCGATCCGCTTGAGCGCGCGAAGCGCACAGATGGCCGGACTGCCGAGCGCGACGTCAACCAGCAGGTCCGATAGATCAGCGGACGTAGCGCCAATGTCGCGCGTCTTCACCGCTGCCGCCAGTTCGGCGACATGATCCTGGTAGGCGTCTTCGCTCGCTAGGGCGCGCATGCCGTGGGGCGTCTCCAGCCAGGCGCGGGACCGCGCGCCCAGCAGATCATCGATCACGGCGGGGGCGGCCCACTCGGCGCTGTTCGCGTCCTGATGCGATACCGCTCCCTCCTGCAAAGCACCGATGGCGGGCTTGAGGCGGTCGCCGACAGCGGAGCGCATTCCCTCCAGCGACAACGCGGACTCGTTTTCGCTGAACACCGCCAGCGGATCGGCCAGTTCGGCCAGAGCCGGCGAAGGATAGATCAGCAGCAGCGCGCGCAGACCCGCGAGCCGACCGTGATCCTGCCGAAACTGCAAGGGGCGCAGGCGATGCTGCTCGAAATAGCGCCGGCCGGATTCGCCGACGCCCATGCGCCGTTCGGCTTCGTAGGAGAGGAGGGCTGCGACAGCGTCGGGCACCATGGACCAGGACGAAAATATCAGCGCCTTGGTCAGCGGCGCCCCGGATCCCGGGTCGCCGTAATAGGGCATGGCGGCAGGCAGCCAGAGATTTTGTTCGAGGTGCTGGCCGAAGATGTCGTCCATGATCGCGCGCATGCGGCCATTGGCCGGGTCCAGCGGCGCGTAGGCGTCGATGGCGTCGTGATCGAGCATGGCCGGTCGAGCCGCATGGATTGCGGTGCGGAGCGCGGCCGAAGGAGCGTTGGCCTGGTCTTCCAGCAGCCGTTTCAGGCTGTAGTGGCGCATGAAGTTGAGCAGGTAGGGCGAGGATTTCCAGTATTCGATGATCTCGGGGGCATCGAGCGTGCGCGCCACCTGGGAAACGGCCGATGCCTGCGCGAGGTCGGCGGGCGCGACCGAGACTGTGACGGCGGGCTCGCTCATCATGGAGTCGCGCTCGACCGTGGACGCGACCCGTTCGGTTCGCGCGATCACCCGGCGCAGGCGCCGTTCGATGGTCTGGCGGGTCTCGACCGCTGAGGCGTGTGACCGCGGCAGGGCATGCAGGAGACCGCGGAAGGCGCGCATTTCTCGCGCCAGCGTGGCCGTCACCTCCGGCCCTTTTTCCCGGCCGTAGAGGAAGCTCAGTGTCTCCAGGAAGTCCTGATAGTGATCGCCTTCGTCCGGCTCGTCGCCGGCGAGCGTGAGCATCCGATAGGGCGTGGCGGAGAGCAGCAGGGTGCGGGCGGCGTGCCCGTCGCCTCCTGAATAGTCGAACAGTTCGCGCGCGAGGATTGCCGCGTCGCTGTCGCCGTGCAGCAGATCCCGAAACCGCTGGAACTCGTCCATGATGATGAGGTCGGGCTGCAGCGCGTCCACGCAGGCATGGGACAGTTTGGCGCGGAGTCGGGCGACCAGGCTGTTGCGGGGCTGCGTCATCTCCGGGGGATAGGCGTCCCGGCGGCGCGGGAAGAGTTCGCAAACCCGTTCGAGTTCCTCGAAGAGGTCGCGATCCGCCTGCACGTCGCGGCGGAAGCGCTCGATGATGCGCTTGTCGACGCCTTCGAGGGTGAGATTGTCCACGGCGCGGTTCCAGCCGTCGATGCCGGCTGTGACCTGCAACAGGTTGTGCAGGCCCCGCGGGCGCGTCACGAGATCGCGCAGGAGATGGCACAGCAGAGCGCGTTCCTGGGTCACGCCCGTCGCGGAGCGCAGATCGAAGGTCGTGCCCGGCGTCAGGCTGATGAAGTTCACCTTGTTGGCGTCTAGGCCCACCTGGTCGCGCAGTTGCAGGGGAACGAGGGTCATGCGGGTTGGCAGGGCCAGCTCGCGCCGCCCAAGGACGTTCAAGCGGTTGAGGTTCTGGGCGGCGATCGCCTGGTTCGAGCAGATGTAGAGGATGTCGATCCGTTTGGTGGTGTCCCACAGGTGCTCGATCATGCGGGCGATGACCCCGCGCGCCACCATCGTCTTACCGAGGCCGACTTCGTCGGCAACCAGGAACTGGCGGACTGGATCGTCCTGGCCGTAGAGCCGATCGAAGACATAATCGACGGTGCGCCGCTGAAATGCCTTGAGAGGAGCGAGCGCCGTATCGGCGCGGAACCGTTCATTCGGCATGCGCGGCATCCTGGGTGGCGAGCGCAATTCGGAAGGTGTCCCAGAGCGCGCGGAACTCGGTTGGAATTGGATCGGTATCGGCGCCGTCGCCGGCTTCCAGGCGCGCGATCAGTCGTTCGATGGCGCGGAGCTGGTCGCCGCCCCGGCAGAAGGCCCGAACCATCTCCTCAAGGATTGGCGCGTCGTCGCTTGCCGCGCGCCAGGCGCCCTGTCCTGACCCATCCTGGGCCGCGAGGGCGGCGGCGAAGGGGTCGCCCAATTCGGACAGGAGCAGCCGGAGATAGCGAAAGAAGGCGTCCTTGCTGTCGATCACCCAGCGCAGGATGGCGGCGTGACGCTCGGCGGGCAGTCCCTCCATCATGAGCCCGGTGCTGAACAGGATCGAGACGTCTTCCGTCTCGTCCGTCAGATGACAAGCGAGGAAGCGCGTGAGATCGACCAACGGCATCGTGCCAAGGTCGGCGGGCTGTCCTTGCCGAAGCGGCTCCAGCACATCGCGTGCATGGCCTTCGCCCCGCGTGATCGGCCAAACACGCAAGACGCCGACTCCGGCAAGCGAAAGCGGTTCGGAAGGGACCAGCCAGACCCGCCAGACTGGCGAGCCATCGGCGGCGGGCTCGCCACGCTCGCAACAGAGCTTGAGGCCGCTGCGACAAATCTCGCGCCGGGCCTGGTCCAAACGCGCCTCGGCGGCTCGTTGCGCGGCATCGGCGGCGCTCGTCTCGTCGCGGACGAACGGCCGCGTCAGCCGGCCGAATCCTTTGTCGCCAAGGATTTCCTCGACGCTTCCGACCCGCGACCGCTTGCCGGTCAGGGTCGTGAAGATCTCGACATTGCTGCCGGTCAGCAGCGCCGGCCGGGTGGCGTTTCCTGAGCCGACCGTGATCGCGGTGTCCCAGCCGCGCTCGGCGATGAATGCCTTGGCGTGGAGCCCTTGCAGGGCCGCCGCGTCCTCCTCCTCGCCATCTTCCGTGGCAGCCATCTCGTCGAGCACGGCGACGCGGGCAAAGCCATCCAGCGTGGCGCCGGGCACCTGGGCGAGTTCGTCGGATCGCCCGATGAAAATGGGCTTTTCGGCGCTGGCTAGGCCAGCGAGCATCGACAGGGTCTGATCGTCGCAGAACGGTGACACCACGCCCAGCCGAGCGCAGGGTTCCGGGCGCCATGGCTTGCCGCCGAGGCCGTTGACCGCGAAGGAGACGCTCTGGAACGGCTCGGGCAGGCTCCATTCGCCGCGCCGCATGTCTTCGGCTAGTTCATCGACGAGGGTCTTCGTTCCATCGGGAGCGCCGACGGTCGCGAGGTCGGGGAGCTGGCGAAGGAAGTCGGCGACCGGGCGGTTGATGGCTTTGGGCTGCTTGGTGATCACGCCGTCGAGGGTGGCGGCAATATCCCAGGAGCGGTCGTGCGTCAGGTTTCGGGAGAGGATGAGTAGGCGCAAGCGCGCCGGGGCTTCGGGCCGCAGCGGCGTGAAGCGCAGCGCCCACATCTTGGGATGGAAGGCCCCGCCTTGAGGGGCGGCGACCTCGACGATGATCCGTTCGAGCAACGAGCAAAGGCGGGAATGCGGCCTCGCGCTCGCCTGGATATGGCCGGCGTCGGTAAAGACGACGAGGCGGCCGGCGATGCGCTCGGCTCCCTCCAGCAGCGCCAGAGGGTGAGAGAGAATGTCGTCGCGGTTCTCTGCGGCGAAGAGCGCCAGACTGACCGGCACGGCGAGCGTGGTCTCGAAGTCGAGCGAGAAGGTCGTAGCGACCGCCGCGTCGAAGACGTAGCCCGCCGGTGGCTGAAGATTGGCACCGTAGAGCGTTCGCTGTTCGGGATCAAGGCTGCGCCTATTCAACATGGGCGAGGTCCCGCAGGTGGGATTTGGCTTGCGCCCAGCGAAAGCTGAGGCGGTCGGCGCCCGATGCGCCGGTCCAGCGGTCGCGGACAGCGTGATTGGCGTAGCGGGACTGGCTGGTCTTGAGCCGGCGTTCTCGCTCCTCGACGAGCTGCCGCGCCGTGGGCGCTGAGAGCACCTGCTCCGTCCCGGCAAGAACCAGCTCACGCCACTCGGTCACGAAGCGCTTGGCGGCCGGTCGGACGGCGTGCGCCGGGTGCTCCACGACGCTCCAGAAATCATCGAGCGACCACGCGCGGACGGCGCCGGCATCGAGTTCGTCGCTCCAGGCATCAAGCCGACCGCGATAGTCGTCGATCCAGTCGTCGCGCTGGCGCAGTTCACTGAGCGCGAGGTTGTAGAGCAGCGCTGCGCCGTGCATCACATGGGAGAAGATTTCCCCATGCTGGACGAGGCGGCGCGCGGCAGGTGGAAACGCCGACAAATGGGGATGCGTCCAGATATAGTCGCAGTCCGCGTCGATGCCTTCGCGCGCGAGCATCGTGAGCAGCGCGGTGGGCTGGCTGGCGACCAGGCGGTCGATCAGGAATTGCGCCTCGTCCGTGGTCAGGCGGAAGATGGCGCGTTCGAGCAGGTCGCCGGGCATCTGCGGCAAGGCCGGATTCCAGACGGCGGGCGCCTGCGCGCCGGCCAGGGCGTCTTCGCCGCCGGATGCGCCGCGCGAACGGCCGCGGCCCCGTAAGGTGACGAACAAGCTGTCGAGCGAGCCGGGAAAGACCCGGATGCCCCACGCGCCGAGCCCGGCCCAATAGACGGAACTCGGCAGCCGCTGGAGCCGCGGTCCCGCATCGCGGCCGATAATGCCGTTGGACTCGCCACCGGCTTTCAAGGCGTCGGCAAGCCGGATCTCGGTGTCGCGCGCCTCGGCGCGGAGCTGCGCCTCGGGGACTTCGCGCTTTTCCAGCGTCCGATAGAGCCAGGGAATGAACAGCATGTATCGCAGGCGCGTCTGGATCGTGCTCGTGCCTGGAAAGAGGTGATCGGCGATGGAATCGCGGATCGCCCCAAGCCCCAGTTCGTCACGGGTTTCGCGCTCCTGAAAGAGCGCCATGATGCGTTGCGCACGCTGCCGCTCAGCTTCATCGAAATCGATCCAGGCAAGAGACGACATGGGCTCAGGCTGCCTCGCTCTCGGTCGGCTTCGTCGGCAGGACGGGAATGACGGAGCCGGAGGTCATCAGCACGATCAGTCCGCGCTCGGCGCCGGTCATGTCGAGATAGGCTCGCACCTGCGCGCGATAGTGATCGAGCGTCCCCGGCGCCGGCGTCACATCGCTCTTCCAGTCCACAACGACGGCGGGGCGGCCCTCGGTCGTAAGGGTCAGGGCGTCGGCGATCCCGGCCGTTGCGGTTTCCACGCCGTCGGCCGCCTGTGCGGCATAGACGGGAAATTCGGCCAGAAGACCCGGCCGCAGGGCTGCGATGTCGGGCAGGGCCAGGGTCCGGGCGACACAGGCCGCCAGTTCCTGAGCCGACAGCCCCGTCGCCGGGTCGGCGACCGAAGACCGGCCGAGGGCGCGGATGAGGTCCGCCGCCCGTTCGGTCAGCGCGGCTTCCGCCTCTTGGGTTTCGCCGGTCAGCACTTCTTCCATCAGTTTGTGGAGGATCAGCCCGCGTTCCCGGCCGCCCTGCACGAGAGCGACGGCTTCCAGCGCGGGAGGCTGGTCGTCGGTTGATCCCGTCCAGAGCGCGGCTTCTTCTTCCCGCAGCACGGTCCCGGCGGTGTTTTCGTCGCGGCTGGGCGCAAGCCAGGTCAGCCGCATCTGCGCGGCGGCGATGGCTTCGGCTTCGGCGGCGAAGCTCGCGCGTGTCTGGGCATTGGCCGCTCCAGCCCCTGCCGCCGTGATGCTGTCGGGCAGGTGGGAGATGTCCAGACCGGGCAACTCGGCGAGGGACAGGTCGACGAGACCGATCCAGGCGGACTTCGACGGTGTGGTGTCGAGTCGGGGAAGGACGAGGAGTTCGCGGGCGCGAGTGGCCGCGACGTACCAGAGGCGGATGCGTTCGCGATCCAGTTCGTCCTTTTCCGCCTCACGCGCCGTCTCGTATCCCTCGGGCGGGACGCCCAGGACCGGGCAGAAGAAGGTTTCCGTCTGGCGGTCGATGACCGCGTTCTCGGGCGCCATGACGCCGGTCATGGTGTTCACCGGAATGACGATCGGCCATTCCAGCCCCTTGGCCGCGTGCATGGTGAAGAGCGCAACGGCTTCTTCCTGCGCGTCGGGCCGGCCCTCGACAGCACGCGCCTCGTCGGACCACGCCGTTGTCATCGCCTCGGCGAAGGCGCGCAGGCCGCGCACGGCGTAGCTGGTCGACAGGCTGAGATAGAGATCGACATTGGCGAGCGCGCGCTCGGCCTGACCGCGATGGCGCTCGAGGAGGAGCGGGCGAACGCGCATCACGTCCACGGCCTGCGAGAGCAGCTCGTGCGGGGTCGTGCTGTTACCGCGCCGGGAGAGAGATTGCAGTCGTTCGATGACCTCGCGCGCGAGCGGGTGCGTGATGAGGGCGGGGTCGATGCTGAGATCCAGGCGCGGAATCCGATCCGGCTGTTCCTCCGAGCGCGGAAGCGCCCAGATGATGTCCAGCAGGTTTTCCTCGGTGAGGCCGACCAGAGGCCCGCGCAGCAACGCACCGAGCGCCAGCGTGTCGCGGCGATCGGCCAGGACGCGGGTCAGGGCGATGAGATCCTGGATTTCCTGGCGGCGGAACAGCCCCTTGCCGGCCTGGGTCGCCACGGGGATGCCGCGGCGCTCCAGGGCCTCCTCGTAGCGCCACAGCTCCGCGCCGGTCGGCGCCAGCAAGGCAATGTCGCCCGGCTGGCAGGGACGTTCCGAGCCGCTGCGACGGTCGACGACGGGGTGACTTTCGATCAGCCGGGCGCACAGCTCGGCGATGGCGTCGGCTTCGGCGTCACGCTGCCGCTCGGCGCTGGCCTTGCCGTTTTCGTCGGCCACGGCGATGTCGAGGGCCGCCACGCACAGGCCGCCCCGGTCATCATGAAACGGGTCGAGAGCAGTGAAGCCCGGCTGCCCATCGGCCGAGAGCACGGCCTCGAAGCGCTCGTTGACGAAGGTGAGGATCGAGGCGCAGGAGCGGAAATTGGTAGAGATCGACAAGAGGCTGCCGGGGTCCTGGGCGCGGAAGGCGTCGCGCGCCTGCACATAGGCGCCGACATCGGCGCCCCGGAAGCGATAGATCGCCTGCTTGGGGTCGCCGACCAGGAAGAGCGCGCCCGGCCGGATTTGGAACCGGGTCCAGTCGTCATTGCCATCGACCGGCTCGCCGCACAGTCGCCAGAAGATTTCGGTTTGCAGGGGATCGGTGTCCTGGAACTCGTCGACGAGGACATGGGCGAAACGCTGCCCCAGTGCCCGGCGCACGGCATCGTGGTCGCGCAGCAAGTCGCGCGCCGCGAAAATCAGATCGTCGAAATCGAGCTGGGCGCTGGCGCGCTTGTGGTCGCGATAGCGTTGCAGGATCGGTCGCGCTTCGTCGATCATCGCCGCCAGGGCATGGCCGGCGGCCGCTTGCACGAGCGCGACCCAGGCGTCGCAGCAGGCGGTGTAGTGGGTTTCGGCGGCGTCGTTCAGCCGATCGCCGTCGGCCTTGGGAAGACCAGCTTCCTTGGCCGCGGCGGCCCATTTGCCCTTCTTGCGGTAGGAGGCGAAGGCGCCGGCCTTGGTGCAAAGGTCCGGGTGAGGACGCGCGGTCAGTAGGCGAACGAGGCCCGCCGGCGTCGCGGGGTCGGGACCGTTCGCCACGGCGGTCGCCATTTCGGCCAGGCGCTCGACGATCGTCACCGTTTCGGGTTCGGCCGCAGCCGCGCCATCCATGAAGCCCGCGAAATCCGCGGCGGCCTGCCGGTACGCCGTCAGGCACCCGTCGAGCGGAGAGATGGGCGGGGCCGCGAGCGTGGGGCGGCGGCGCAGATTCTCGGCGATCTTATGGATGAGCGCCACGGTCTCGCTGGGGCTGTGCAGCACCATCTCGGCCAGGATGCCGCCCTGGCCGCCGGACAGGCGTTCGCGCAGCCAGCCATCGACAATCTCAAGGAAAGTGAGATCGGCGTGGTTGCGGTCCATGACGCCGGCGCCGGGATCGATGTCGGCTTCCGCCGGATAAGGCTTGATCAGGCGCTGGCAGAAGCCGTGGATGGTCGAGCAGGTGATTTCGTCGATCGCGGCGCTGGCGGCGGCGAGGTTGTCGCGATGGGCCTGGGACAGCCCATCGGGCAGCGCCACGCGCAGCTCGGTCGCGATCGTGCCGGCCGAGAGATCGGCGACGAACTCGCGGACACGCGACAGCAGCTCGCTCGCGGCGAGTTCGGTGAAGGTGACGGCGGCGATGGAGCGCGGCGCGACGCCTTCGGCCAGCATGGCGGCGATGCGGCCAGCCATGACGGCGGTCTTGCCTGAGCCCGCGCCGGCCTCGACCAGGATCGAGCGATCATGGAGGCTGATCGCATCGCGGCGCGCGCCGTCGTCCTTCAGCACCTTGGACACACTGCTCATCATTCCGCCTCCCAGACCTGAGCGACATCGCCAAGCCGCTCCGTGGCGGCCGGCATTTTGCGTTTGCAATAGGTGGCGCTGGCGTTGGCCGGCAGGGCGAAGGCGAGGTCGTCATAGTCGCCGCCGGTATCCGGGCCAGGCAGGGCCGCGCCTCCGGCGAGACTCGACCGTGCCGCGCGCAGATAGCCGGTGATCTCTGCCAGCACGGCCTCGGGATCGTCGAGCTGAAGATCGACGGGCTCGCGCGGGTAGAGCAGCGAGGCGCTGATGGCGACGTCGTCCCCGAGGAGCGCCTTCACCGCGAAGGCATAGAGGCAGCGTTGAAGCTCGCGTCCGCCGTTCAGCCGGATCTCGCCCCGCGGCGGTCGGCCGGTCTTGTAGTCGCGCACGAGCGCGCGCTTGCCGTCGCCCGAGATGTCGAGCCGGTCGATATAGCCGGCGATGCGGAAGTCCGTGTCGGGAATCGTGACCGGCGTGCTCGCATCCCAAGGCGTCTCGGCGTCGGATTTCGGCTCCAAGCCGCCGAACGGCACTTCGCCAAAGGCGCGCGCTCCGGGCAGGATCTCATCGCCATAGGAAAGGGCGCGCCCCGCCATCACGCGGGCATCGTCGAGGGTGCGCCCCCAGATGACGGACGGAGGAACCGGGCGCTCGCTCTCCCAATCGGCGGCGACGGCCTGCGCGGCCTGGGCCACCGCCGCTTCGATGGTCTCCGTGTCGGCTGAAGCAAGGCCGCCGCCGGCTTCGAGGTCGCGCAAGGCGCGGTCGAGAACCATGTGGACGAGGTCGCCGATCCCGAGCGCGTCGAGGACGAGCGGTTCGGCGCTACTCTGCGGTTCACGCCATCCGAACGCATAGACCCACACGAAGCTGAGCGGATTGCGCAGCAGGCGGCGCAGCGAGCTGGCCGACTGGGTGCCGCCGAGGATGGCGAGCACGAGCGGGTGATCCGCCCGCACGAGCCCGTCATGGGGAGTGATCTCGGCCCGCCGCCAGTCGCGCCAGCAGCCCTGCGCGCCGACCGCTTGCGGATCGGCCGCGAACTCCTGGGGCCGGGCCATGAGGCGGTCGGTCTCGCTGAAAGCGTGCGCCGGCGTCGCGTTGCGGCGCAGATAGGTTTCGTCGCTCCGACCGGCGAGCAGGGGGCTGCGTCCCAATAGACGCCCGTCGCTGTCGCGTCGGGCGCGCGAGAGAACGACGGTATCTGCCGTCGTGGCGATGATCGTCTCGAAATCTCGGCGGTCGGCGAGATTGACCGGCAGCGGATCGAGCACTGGGGTCGGGATGATATGGTCCGGGATCAGCCGGTCCTCGGCGATCCCGCGCGGCCAGCGCGAGGAATTGAGCCCGAGGAGCCGCACGAAGCGGCGAGGCGACGCGGCGAGTGCGCTGGCCGGCATCCAGGCGACGCAGACGCACGCTTCCAGTCCGTCGTCCTGCTTCAGGGTTTCGAGCGTCGCGTCGATCGAGGCGGCAGGGCCGGCGAGCAGCGCCTTGCGCCAGATCGCGAGCGCGCGGCCCTTGAGGAAGGCATCTCCGATCTCGCTGGCGGCGTCCGATCCTTTCGCCAGAGTGTCGACCGCTGTGCGGAGTGCGGGAACATGGTCGGCGCCGTCGGGCCAGTCTTCCGGCGTCAACCGGGCCAGAAGGCGGTTCCAGGCGCTCGGCGTCGAAAGCGGCGCATCGGTCGGCAGAACGCGCAGCCAGCCTTCGGGCAGGGTCTCGAAAGGCCCGTTGTCCCGGCAGAGCGCCGCGAGGCGGCGAAGCCGCGACTGCGACAGGCCGCGGACCACGATGTCGGCCAGCGCCGCAGCCGCCTGGCCCTCGCGGGTGGTGATGGTGCGGACGCCATGGACGAAGTGCAGGTCGATGTTGGCGTCGGCGCGCAGGGCCAGGAAATGATCGTCATAGTCGGCGGGCGAGGCGGTCGCGATGGCGATCTCCGAAGGCGAGACGCCCGAGGCAAGCAGGCTGCGCGCCCAGCGCATCGCCTCGATGGCCTCATGATAGGCCGTCGCGGCGCTGACGGCGCTGATCCCCGGCGCTTGCGCCGGTGCGCGCGCGACCGTGACGCCGGTGCCGTCCAGCCATGCGGGAACGCTCCTCGGGCCGGCCGACCACCGCACGGGAATATGGGCGGTGAGGGCCTGGAGCAGCGGCCGCCAGCAGGGCGAGAGTTCGGTAAGGCCGACGATCTCCATCGGGCCGAGGACCGCCGGTGCATGACTGATGCGGGCGGTCGCGGCGGAGACGATATCGAGAGGTCGCATCATGCCGGGCGGAAGCTGGTCGAGAACGGCCGCTTCCAGGCGCGCGATGGCGGCGAGACGGGGATGATCCGCCGCGTGTGCGGCCAGATCGATGCCCGCGCGCCAGGCTTTGTGGAGCGTGTCAGCCGCCGCGTCGATCATGCCGGGAAGAGCCTTGATGCTCTCCAACTCGCCCATCGGCGTTGTGGGCAGGGCCGCCTGGATGGCCGCGCGCAGGCTCTCGTCGTCGATAGGGCGGACGAAGCCTCCGGCCAGCCGGACGGCCGCCTGCTCGAAGGACATGATCTGGAGGCCATGGCGACCGTCACGGCCCGCCGCCAGGCGGCCCTCCCGCATGGCGAGGCGGCCGTGAACGACCAGTGTGGATCGATGTGCGATGGTCATGGCCGCTCTCCTTCCGGGCATTACTTGCTGTTGAGCCGCTGGGCCGGCGTCGATGCGGCTGCCGTCTTTGCGAGCGTGCTGCTGTTGGGGTTGCGCAACGCCTTGGCCGCGCCGCCGGCGGTCCGCTTGTTGGTGATTTCAATCCCTGAACCGCGTTTCCGCATGTCGCGCCCCACCCCAAAACCATCCAGTCAATCACCATTGACGGATCGCCCCATATGGGAATAATAATTACATGGATCGCGTCGATGCGTCCATATAGTTTTTATCCTAATCGGCGCGCGGAGGCAGGAAAGCAATGCCAGAGGCCGCTGCGGCATTGAAATGGGGTGTGGAGCGCCGGCTCGAATTCATCGAGTTCCGTCTTTACTGGGAAGGTGGCGTGAATCGTTCGGACATCATCGAAGCGTTCGACGTGTCCGTGCCACAGGCGTCGAAAGATTTGACGCTGTACCAGGAGCGCGCGCCTCGCAACGCCATCTACGATAAGAGTGCCAAGCGCTACATCGCGAGCAATGAGTTTCAGCCCTGCTTTCTAAAGCCAGATGCTGGACAGTACCTCAACCAGCTTCGCTCCGTCGCTGAAGGCATTTTGGCCTCATCCGAATCCTGGATTGCTCATTCCCCCCCTTATGCCGGACCGCCTGTGCCGGCCCGTGGGGTCAACAACGATACGTTGCGAACAGTGCTTGCGGCGATCCGCCAAAACCAGGCAGTCGAGATCAAATATCAATCGCTCTCCAGCGATGATCCACGTTGGCGATGGATCGCGCCGCATGCAATCGGCTTTGACGGGTTCCGGTGGCACACCCGCGCCTTTTGTGAGGTCAGCAAGTCGTTCAAGGACTTTTTGCTCTCACGGATCATAGAGGTCAGGTCGATTCGGTCGAGTGGAGTGTCGCCGGAGGATGATGCCGATTGGAACGAACTCGTCACGCTGGAAATAGGGCCGCATCCGCAACTTTCCGAAAGCCAAAAACGGATCATTGCCCTCGACTACGGCATGCGAGGGGGACGTGCTCAGATTCAGGTTCGAAAGGCGCTGCGCTACTATGCGCTGAGACGGTTGGGGCTCGATACGCCGCCGGAGGCTCGGCGCCCGCAAGATCAGCAAATCGTGCTTCTGCGTGAGGGGGCTGTCGATGAAAATCATCGATAACACCTCCCTGCTTCTCGGCGACGATCTGAAGGCGACGGTAAGACGCGGTACGCGGCTGAAGATCGCGGCGTCGTGCTTCTCGATCTACGCCTTCGAGGCGCTCAAATCGGAGTTGTCGAAGGTCGAGAGCCTCGAGTTCATCTTCACCGCCCCGACCTTCGTACCGATGGAAGTGACCGACCGTCTGCGCAAGGAGCGGCGAGAGTTCTTCATTCCGAAGACGACGCGCGAGCGGGGGGTGTACGGAACCGAATTCGAGATACAGCTTCGCAACAAGCTGACGCAACGAGCTGTCGCTCGCGAATGCGCCGAGTGGATTCGAAAGAAGGCGCGCTTCAGGTCGAACACGACCAGGGCGCCGATGCAGCAGTTCATCCATGCGGGTTCGGAAGCTGGCGACGTCGCGTATATGCCGATCAGCGGTTTCACGGCCGTCGACCTAGGCTACCAGAAAGGTGACGCGGTCTCCAACCTCGTGACCCGCATCGACGATGCCGCTCATACGCAGGTCTACCTTCAGCTCTTCGGCCAGATATGGAACGATGAGGAGAAGGTCAGCGATGTAACGGCCGCAATCTGCGACCACATCGAGTCCGTCTACCAGGAAAATTCCCCCGAGCGGATGTATTTCCACATCCTCTACAACATCTTCCAGGATTTCCTCGAAGAGGTCGATCAGGATGCGCTGCCGAACGATCTGACCGGCTATAAGGACAGTCTCGTCTGGAACAAGCTGTTCAACTACCAGCGAGACGCGGCGACTGGCATCATCAACAAGCTGGAGATGCACAATGGCTGCATCCTGGCGGACAGCGTTGGCCTCGGCAAAACCTTCACCGCGCTCGCGGTGATAAAATACTACGAGCTGCGCAATCGGTCGGTTCTGGTGCTCTGCCCGAAGAAGCTTGCCGACAACTGGCGGAACTACAACACCAACCTGACGACCAACATCTTTGCCAAGGACCGCTTCAACTACGACGTCTTGTGCCACACCGATCTCTCCCGCACTTCGGGAGAGTCGTTCGGCATCCCGCTTAACCGCGTGAATTGGGGCAACTACGATCTCGTCGTCATCGACGAGTCGCACAATTTCCGGAACAACGACGTCTTCAAGGACCGGGAGACACGCTACCAGAAGCTGATGAACAAGGTCATCCGCTCTGGCGTGAAGACCAAGGTTCTGATGCTCTCGGCGACGCCGGTAAACAATCGGTTCAACGATCTGCGCAATCAGCTTGCCCTCGCCTACGAAGGGGAGTCCGAAAACCTCAGCCGGCACCTCAAGACTAAAACAGGGGTCGAGGAGATATTTCGGCGCGCCCAGAAGGCCTTCAATGCCTGGTCGGAGCTTCCGCCACCGGAGCGGACGGCGGCCGCCATCCTCAAGGCGCTCGAGTTCGATTTTTTCGAGCTGCTCGACGCGGTGACGATCGCCCGGTCACGCAAGCATATCGAGACCTTCTACGACACGAAGGATATCGGAAAGTTCCCGCAGCGCCGAAAGCCGCTGTCTCATCAGTGCCCGATAACCCACCGGCCCGACGTGCTCGGGCTCAACGACATCTTCAGCCACTTGTCGGTGCTCAAACTCGCTGTCTACGCCCCGATCAGCTACATCCTGTCGAGCCGGCTGCGCAAATACGAAGAGATCTACGACACCCAGGTCGAGGGCGGGCGCGGCAAGCTGCGCCAAGCGGATCGCGAGCGGAGCCTTCAGGCTCTCATGACCACCAACCTGCTCAAACGGCTGGAAAGTTCGGTCGAAGCCTTCCGGCTTACCTTGCGCGCGCTGAGTGGGAACATCGCGCAGACGCTCGATGCGATCTCGACCTTCGAACGGACCGGCGGCTCGGCGAGTGTCACCGATCATCTCGGTGATCCTGGCTTCGACGACGACGAGGACCTGGTCGGGCTCGACGAGTTTACGGTCGGCAGGAAGATCCAGATCAGCCTCGCGGACATGGACCTGCCGTCCTGGAAGCACGATCTGGAGGCTGACCTCGCCCTGATCCGGGACCTGATCGCCTCGATGGACAAGGTCGGTCCCGATGATGACGCCAAACTTCAGCACCTCAAGGACGTTATTACCCGTAAGGTTGGCGAGCCGCTGAACCCCGGCAATCGCAAGGTTCTCATCTTCACCGCCTTCGCCGACACGGCGAAGTACCTCTATGCCAACCTGACGCCGGCCTTCCTGCAATCTCACGGACTCAATTCCGGCCTGGTGACGGGATCCGACGCGCCGAAGACCACGCTGAAGAAAAGCTACGATTTTCAGTCCGTCCTGACGCTGTTCTCCCCGCGCTCGAAGGAGAAGCACCTGGTCCTGCCGCATGAGGCTGGCGAGATCGACATCCTGATAGGTACGGACTGCATCTCCGAAGGCCAGAACCTTCAGGACTGCGACTACCTGGTCAATTACGACATCCACTGGAACCCCGTGCGGATCATCCAGCGCTTTGGGCGCATTGACCGTATCGGGTCGCCGAACACGCAAATCCAGCTCGTCAATTATTGGCCGGACATCTCGCTTGACGAGTACATCAACCTCAAGGAGCGCGTCGAAAATCGCATGGTGATCGCCGACGTCACGGCTACCGGCGACGACAATGTGCTCACCGCCAAGAGTAGCGACATCGCCTATCGGAAGGAGCAGCTCAAGCGCCTACAGGAAGAGGTAATTGAGCTTGAGGACGTGCGGACAGGGATATCGATCACCGATCTTGGCCTCAACGATTTCCGCATGGATCTCCTGAACCACATCAAGGAGAATGGCGACCTTGAGCATCTGCCCAACGGCATGCACGCGGTCGTGCCGGCGCAGCCGGCGCTCGGGCTCCTGCCGGGCGTGATCTTTGCGCTGAAGAACATCTACGACAGCGTGAACATTAACCAGCAGAACCGCCTTCACCCCTATTACCTGGTCTATGTCGGCAGCGACGGGGATGTCGTCGTCGACCATACCGAGGTGAAACGACTGCTCGATCTGATCCGCACGAGTTGCCGGGGCCGAGCTGAGCCGATCCAGGCGGTTTGCCGCCTGTTCAACGAGCGGACGCAGGACGGCCGGAAGATGGAGCAATGCTCCGAGCTTCTGAGCGCGGCGATCCGTTCGATGATCGAGGTAAAGGAGGAGAAGGACCTCGACAGCCTGTTCAGTGCCGGGCGGACCACGGCGCTGGTCCACACCATCGCGGGGCTCGACGATTTTGAGCTGATCGCCTTCCTCGTGGTGGAGGAGGCGCCTGCATGACCGCCGTCTTCTTCGACTATCCCAAGGCGGCCGCCTTCGGCCGCGTGGTGCCCAAGACGAGAATCTATGAGCACGCTGGCGCGAATACGGCGCTGAAGGACCTGTTCGTCACCCAGGTCGATCAGATCGCCTGGAAATTCAAGCTGGCGCCCGAGACCATCAACCTCGCCGCTACGCGAGCGGTGAGCGAGATTCAGGTGTTCGGCGTCAGCCTGCGGACCAACAAGCTGGACGACGAGGTGCTGCGCGCCATTGATCGCGCCATTCCCTTTCCGTTGATCTTCGAGCTCACCTGGTCGGGCAAGCGGAGAGCAGTTGCTGCCTTCAAGCGGCCGAGCGATGCGGATGCGGCCAAGTGGGTGGTCAGCGAGTATTTCGCGACCGACTGGGCGCCGGACGATGCGCCGCGCCAGCCCCTGCCCGTCGCGCTCAATCTCGGCGGGCTCTACGACGCCATTCTCACAGCTATGATGCCGGTGGCGAAGGCGGCGGACGAAGACATTCAGACGCGCGTGGCGCGCATGGAAGCGATCCGGGCCAAGACGCGCGAGGTGGATCGGATCAAGACCCGCCTCGCCCGCGAGAAGCAATTTAACAAGCGCGTCGTCATCAATGCCGAGCTGCGCACGGCCAAACAAGAGCTGGAGCGTCTAACCGCGGGCGATCCTGTCGGCGCCGCTACGAGTGAGTAAAGGGATACGTATGGAAAAGCTGAAGATGCACAGCTCCGATCTGACCATGGAGAACATCGCGAAGGTCCGCGAACTGTTCCCTGGCTGTGTGACTGAAGCGCACGACGAGGAGACCGGGCAACCGCGTCTGACGGTGGATTTCGATCAGCTTCGGCAGGAGTTGAGCGATCATGCCCTCGAAGGTCCTCAGGAACGCTATCACCTCAACTGGCCTGGGAAGAGAGAGGCTCTTCTTGCGGCCAACGCGCCGATTGCGAAAACACTTCGTCCGGCGCGGGAGGAAAGCGTGGACTTTGATCGCACTAAGAACCTTTTCGTCGAAGGTGACAATCTCGAGGCGCTAAAGCTCTTACTTGAAAACTATCTTGGCCTCGTAAAACTCATTTACATAGATCCGCCGTATAATACCGGAAATGATTTTGTTTACGACGATGACTTCGAAGACGATTTCGCAACCTACCTCATAAAATCCGGCCAAGCAGAGCCTAGTCGGGATCGTATGGTTGCGAACCCGGAGTCAAATGGCCGATTTCATTCAGATTGGCTTTCGATGATTTACTCTCGCCTCCGTATTGCGCGGTCACTTCTTCATGAATCAGGATTTATTTTTGTTTCGATTGACGTTCTTGAGCTCGCAAATCTTATATCTGTTGGTAAGGAGGTGTTCGGAAACGACTGCTGTATAGGCGTTATTTCCAGGGCTACCGGGACGCGGATGGGAAGCGGTAGCAGGGGGATTGCCCGCGAGCTCGATTACATCGTTGTTTTCTCAAAGAACGCGGAGAGCAGTCTACTTGGACTGCCGATGTCTGAGGAGGAGATGGCGCTATACGACCAGGAGGATGAAAAGGGGCGATATCTGACGCGCTCGCTGCGGCGTACTGGTGGAGAGAACCGCCGAGAAGATCGGCCAACCATGTTTTTTGCTGTACAGGACCCTGATGGCGGAGACGTGTACCCGATCGCGCCAGAGGGATACGAAAGCAGATGGGTTTGCAGCAAGGACACGTATAAGAAGCTCGTCCGAGAAGGTATGATTGAGTGGAAGAAAGTTACTCGGGGTGGCGTATCCAAATGGCAAGTATATCAGAAGCACTATCTAAAAGGCGGTCGTAAGGAGGTTTCTGATCTATGGAATGACGGCGCCGGAAACAAAAAAGCAACCAAGGAACTCAGCGCGCTATTCGACAGGATCAAGGTGTTTGATCACCCAAAGCCCGTCGATCTCCTTCGTCGCATTATTCAGATCGGCACCGAGGCGAAATCGTCAGATATCGTAATGGACTTCTTCGCTGGTTCAGGGACCACTGGTGTCGCCGTATTGGAGCAAAATGCCGAGGACGGAGGCAACCGGCAATTTATCCTGGTTCAGTTCCCTGAAGAGGTGGGCGACGGAACCGAAGCCCGGAAGGCCGGCTTCTCCAACATTGCGGAAATTACCAAAGAGAGAATTCGTCGCTCCGGTCGTGCGATTGCAACGGGGCCCCGTCACGCCGACTGGAATGGTGACGTCGGGTTCAGGACTCTCAAGATTGACACGTCGAACATGCAGGATGTGTACTATCGCCCGGACCAGGTCGATCAAAAGGACCTGCTTCAGGCGGTCGACAACATAAAGCCGGACCGCACCCCAGAGGATTTGCTGTTCCAGGTTCTGGTCGATTGGGGCGTGGACCTAGCCCTGCCGATCCGGCGCGAGGTGGTGCAGGGCAAGAATGTCTTCTTCGTGGATGAAAACGCCCTCGTCGCTTGCTTCGATGTGGGTGTGACCGAGGAACTGGTGAAGGAGCTTGCCAGCCGCGAACCGCTGCGCGTCGTCTTCCGCGATAACGGGTTCGTATCGGACGCCGTGAAGATCAACGTCGAGCAGGTCTTCCGCCAGCTCTCCCCCAGCACCGACGTTCGGTCGATCTGAGGGGGCGAGCATGAAGCTGAAGTTCAAGGTCCAGCCCTATCAGACCCAGGCCGTGGATTCGGTGGTGGACTGCTTCGCCGGTCAGCCGCTGGTGAACGGCATCACCTATCGGATCGACCCAGGCCGAAAGGCGCAGGTGAGCGCCTTCGAGGAGGGCTTCAAAAACGCCGATCTTGCCCTGACCGACCTTCAGGTGCTGGCGAACATCAAGGACGTCCAGCGGCGGCAGAACCTGCCGATCTCGGACAAGCTGGTCTCCAGCGCCGGGTGCAGGCT
This sequence comes from Hansschlegelia zhihuaiae, assembly GCF_004103825.1. Classification (GTDB taxonomy): domain Bacteria; phylum Pseudomonadota; class Alphaproteobacteria; order Rhizobiales; family Methylopilaceae; genus Methylopila; species Methylopila zhihuaiae. The sequence continues at coordinate 44,098 of NZ_RYFI01000023.1, read as the reverse complement.
CAACCTCGACATCGAAATGGAGACGGGCACCGGCAAGACCTATTGCTACATCAAGACCATGTTCGAGATGAACAAGCGTTACGGCTGGTCGAAGTTCATCATCATGGTGCCCAGCATCGCCATCCGCGAGGGTGTCTACAAATCGCTCCAGATCACTGCTGACCACTTCACCGAAAGCTACGGCAAGAAGGCGCGCTTTTTCATCTACAACTCCAGGCGGCTGCACGAGCTGGAGAGCTTTTCATCGGACGCGGGCATCAACGTCATGGTGATCAACATCCAGGCGTTCAACGCCCGGGGAGCCGACAACCGCCGCATCTATGACGAGCTGGATGATTTCCAGTCGCGCAAGCCCATCGATGTTATCGCCAGCAACCGGCCGATCCTGATCCTCGACGAGCCGCAGAAGATGGAAGGCGCCGCCACGATGGAGGCGCTGCCGAAATTCAAGCCGCTGATGATCCTTCGCTACTCGGCGACGCACCGGACTGAGCATAACCGCATCCACCGGCTCGACGCGCTCGACGCCTATAACCAGAAGCTGGTGAAGAAGATCGCTGTGCGAGGTATCCAGACCCGCGGTCTCGCCGGTACGAACGCCTATCTCTATCTCGAGGGCATCGACATCTCGAAGAAGGCGCCGGTGGCGCGGCTCGAGATCGAGGTCAGGCTGAAGTCCGGCGAGATCAAGCGCCAGCTCAAGCGTCTGGAGTTCCGTGACGACCTGTTCGCCGAGTCTGGGGAGCTGGACCAGTATCGCAACGGCTTCACCATCGCGCAGATCGACGCCCGCAACGATACGGTGGAGTTCACCAACGGCGTGGTGCTCCATGCCGGCGAGGCGACTGGCGATGTGTCCGAGCGCGACATAAGGCGCATCCAGATCCGGGAAACGATCAAGGCGCACCTCGACAAGGAGAAGCAGCTCTTCGCCCAGGGCATTAAGGTGCTGTCTCTCTTCTTCATCGACGAGGTTGTGAAATACCGAGACTATGCCCAATCGGACGAAAAGGGCGAATACGCTCGCGTTTTTGAGGAGGAATACGAGCTTCTCAAAGAGGAATACCTGTCCGAGCTGGCGATTGACGGCGAGGCCTATCGCAAGCACTTGGCCGGAATCGACGCGGCGGCGACCCATAATGGCTACTTCTCGATCGACAAGAAAACGAACCGGCTAAAGGACCCCGTGGTCGGGGCACGCGCAGTCGATTCCGACGACGTGGACGCCTACGATCTGATCCTGAAGGACAAGGAGCGGCTACTGTCCTTCGGCGAACCGACCCGCTTCATCTTCTCGCACTCGGCGCTCCGGGAAGGATGGGACAATCCCAACGTGTTCGTCATGTGCATGCTCAAGCACAGCGACAACACGATCTCGCGCCGCCAGGAAGTCGGCCGCGGGCTGCGCCTGTCGGTCGATCAGAACGGCGACCGCATGGACAAACCCGCCGTGGTCCACGATATCAACATCCTGACCGTCGTAGCCAGCGAGAGCTACACGGCTTTCGTCAGCGGCCTCCAGAAGGAGATCGCCGACACGCTGACTTCCCGTCCCCGTAAGGCGACCGAGGCATACTTCACCGGGAAGACCATCACGACCGATGCCGGGCCGATCGAGATCACGCCGGCGATGGCGAAGCAGATATATCGCTATCTGATGAAGAACGACTATTCGGATGACGCGGACCAGATTACCTCGGCGTACCACGAGGCCAAGGAGGCCGGGACGCTGGCGGCGTTGCCGGACGAACTGACGCCTCACGCGGACCAGATTTTCCAGATCATTGACAGCGTGTTCAGCGATGCTCAGTTGCCGAAGGTAGACGATGGCCGGAAGCCCAAGAGCAATCCACTGAACGACAATTTCGAGAAGAAGGAGTTCCAAGAACTCTGGCAACGCATCAACCAGAAGGCCGTCTATCGCGTAGAGTTCGATTCCGACGAACTGGTCCGCAAATGCGTGAGCGCGCTCGACAGCCAGCTCTGGGTCACGCCGCTTCAGTACACTGTGCAGACCGGTGTCCAGGGCGAAGGGTTGACCGATGAGCAACTGAAGGCCGGCGACGGTTTCTCGCTCACCGGCTCGACGACTGAGCGTGGTGGCTCGGTGCATTCTCTCGTGAAATACGACCTTCTCGGAAAGGTCGCCGAAAACACCGAGCTGACGCGCAAGACCGTGGCCGACATCCTCACGGGGATCCAGGCCAGTGTGTTCAGTCAGTTCAGAGAGAACCCCGAGCACTTCATCGCGGAGGCGTCCCGGATCATCGCCGAGCAGAAGGCGGCGATGGTGATCGAACGGCTGGCCTATGACGAAGTGGATGAGCGTTATGACGTGGACATCTTCACCGCCGCGCAGACCGGACAGGATTTCTCACGCGCGAGTGCCAAGCTCAAAAACCACGTCTATGACTATGCAATCATAGACTCCGATGTGGAGCGCGATTTCGTCAAGCAGCTGGATAGCAGCGGTGAGGTTGTCGTCTACGCTAAGCTGCCTCGCGGTTTCCTGATTCCGACCCCGGTGGGAGACTATAACCCTGACTGGGCGATCTCCTTCAAAGCTGGACGCGTGAAGCACATCTACTTCGTGGCGGAAACAAAGGGCACAATGTCGTCTATGAAGCTGCGAGAGATCGAAAAAACAAAGATCGAGTGTGCCCGGAAATTCTTTGGGGAGATCAGCCAGAAAATCACTCAGGATCGGGTGAGGTATGACGTGGTGACGGATTATGCGAAGCTCATGGACATCGTGAGCGGTGCCGTTGCCTGACATACCGGTCCACACTGCGCGGGAGCACGAAACCTGAGCGCTTGTAGCTGCACTGGGCCGCCCGGCCTGGCCGCCACTCGTCATATGCAACCAGAAAAGGGGTCTATCCGGACGATCTTCAGGTGCAAGTATGAACTTTCGACATCTGCGTTATTTCATTGCGGCTTCCGAGCATGGAAGCTTTCGAAAGGCGAGTGCGGCGCTCGGCGTGCAGGAGTCCACCATCAGTCGCCGGGTTCGCGACATGGAAGACGGGCTCGGGTCAGCGTTGTTTCACCGCCATAGCGGCGGCGTGTGCCTGACGGTCGCAGGGCAGCGGCTCCTGTCGAGGGCACGAAAGGTTCTTCGCTACGTCAATGAAGGCGCCGAGATCGTGGACGCGGTCGGTCGCGCCAAGGAAGGTCATCTGCGTATCGGGATCTTCTCGTCGCTGGCATCCGGTTTTCTCCCCAACCTGCTGCGGCGCTTCGCCGAGGAGCATCCTAGCGTTCTCATCGAGCTTGCCGACGGCAACCCGGCAGAGCATGTCGCAGCGATCCAGCAGTTCCGGATGGACATCGCCTTTCTGACAGGAACCCTGGAATGGCCGCGATGCGACACAGCCTGTTTCTGGTCAGAACGTGTTTTCGTGGTGCTGCCTGAATCGCACGCGCTTGCTCAACGGGAGGAAGTGGCGTGGCATGAGCTTGCGCACGAGACCTTCATTGTCAGCGACGTGCCCCCTGGGCAGGAAGTCCATGATTATCTGGTGCAGCGGGTCGCGGATCTCGGCCACCATCCGAAAATCCAGTCGCAGTTTGTCGGGCGCGACAATCTGTTGACGCTTGTCGCTATCGGCAGCGGGCTCACGGTCACGAGCGAGGCGACGACGGCGGCCCAGATACCGGGCATCTGTTACAGGCCGATCACCGGCGAGGTTCTGCCCTTCAGCGGCGTGTGGTCGCCGAAGAACGACAATCCGGCGCTCAGGCGCTTCATCAGCATGGCCAAGATTATGGCGCGCCGCCAGGGCGTAGAATTATGAGCTGGCATCACCCATGGGTTTCGCCCGGCGGGCTTTTGCGAACCCGCGATCAGTCGCAATAAAGCGCTCGAGCATCGGCACGATCAACTGCACGGGATCGCGCACCGGCTGTCCGGTCTGGCGTCCGAGCAGCTCGGCATATGCCGTGAGATCTCGGTGAAGCGACGCGGGCAATTCGAGCGTCGCCTTCATCGGCTTTTCCTCCATGATCGGGCCGAGCTTCAATTTCGTCATGTCAGCCTCCGTAGGGTTCGAGGACGAGATCGCGGGTGACGATCACGTGGACGGGAAAGCCCGGCCGGATCGTCAGCGTCGGCGGGACGTTTAGCTGGCGACGAACGATCTGCTGACCAGCGTCATTGATCGTGTCCTGCCCCCCGTTGCGAATGGCGCGCAGGAGCCGGTCCTGATCGTCGATGGCAAGTTCGGACCCGACCGAAAGAAGCGTTGAGAGGCCCGCCGCCTTGGCGAGATCCCACCAATGATAATCGACGCCATCCTCGAGGCCGGCATAGCCTTGGGCATCGGCTCCGGGCTGGCGTTCGAGCACGATGGACCGGCCGTTCGGGAGGATGAGCCTGTTCCAGACGAGAAGCACGCGGCTCTGCCCGTATTGGACGCTGTTGTCATACTGGCCGATGATGCGGGTGCCCTGCGGGATCACGAGGATGCGGCCGGTCGGGCTGTCGTAGATGTTCTCCGTCACCTGTGCGGTGATTTGCCCCGGAAGGTCGGAGCGGATGCCGGTGATGAGGGCGGCCGAGATGACCGCGCCCGCCTGGAGCACATAGGGTGACGCCGGCGCCATGATCCGATCGGCTGCAATCGTGCGGCGGTCGACGGGAGCGTTGAGGAACGCAAGCTGGCGATCCTGCGCGGTCTGGCCGCCCGGTTGCGTGCCGGCTCCCATGCCGGCAAGTCCGGGGAGGTTTGCGCCTGCGGGTGCCGAGGTCGAGGCTGGACCGGATTGGAAAAACACGCGACTGGTGCGGGCGGCCTCCAACTCGGCGAGACGACGTTGCTCCTCGGGATCAGGCCCTGGCGCTGCCATGGCGGGCGGCACGACAGGCTTTCCTTGATTCTGTGCGCTGACGATCGGGCGGCCGAGGTCTCCCGGCAGCGCCGGGCCAAGGACTGGGCCGGTGTAGTCGCGTGGCAGACCGGCCAGGCCGTCGGCCGTGGCGCGGTTGTCGGTCGAATAGAGTTCATCGCCGCTCTTGCCGGGGGCTCGGGTTTGAAGCGCGTAGATGAGAGAGCCGCCGATGCCGACGAGAGCAACGGCGGCCGCGCCGGCGAGCACCCTGCGCGACAGCCGGGTGACACGCGGAGGCTCTGCCCGCAGGCGCATGGAGGAAGGTGAATCGACGGCGGGCGTCGATTGATCCAGCGGTTCGGCGTTGTCGTGGTCGGTGTCGCTCATGATGCAGGTTTCCCATCGGTTCGCACGATCCTGACGGCCTGCTGCTGCTTGCCGCTGCCGAGGCGCAGTTCGGCGGCGCCGAAGATGCGGTCCACGATCAGGATGTTCTGGTAGATGCGGCTGTTAACGAGTTGCGGCTCGCCGTCAGTGCCGAGAACGAAGATCGGCGGCATTTCACCCTGGGCGATGCCCCGAGGAAATTCGACATACACACGCCTGCCGTCGTCATAGACGGAGACGGGCCGCCAGGGCGGCGTGTCGCCGGTGATGCCGTATCGGTAGTGACGGGCCGCGGCGGCTGGAATGGCGGGTGTCGCCGGGATGCTGGCGCGCTGCGATGGCGGCGGCGCCGGATACGCCCATGCGACGGCCGGCATATAGGGTTTTGCTTCCGCCCTCAGTTCGAGCATGTAGATGCGGCGGTCGGTCGTGATGACCAGGTTCGTGGTGATGTCGGGGCGCGTCGGCTTGACGAGGATGTGGACGCGGCGCGAGAGGCCGGACCCGCTTTCGGTATCGCCGATGATCCAGCGGGCGGTGTCGCCGGCGGCGATCGGCCCCGCGCCGGTCAGGCTTTCGCCCGGCTCGAGTGCGATGTTGGTGATCTGGCCGGGCGCGGCATAGACCTGATAGAGCGCGCCTTCGCTCCACGGATAGATCTGGATGGCGTTGTAGTAGCCCTCGCGTCGCGGTTCGACACGGGCGGCGGCGTTGGCGTTTTCGACGCGGCCGGTCGGCGAGCTGGCTGAGACGCCGCCACGAGCGGGCGTCCAGGCCGGTGGTGTGTGCAGTGGACGTGGCGGCTGCTCGGTGACCGGCGCCGGGACTGCCGGCAGAGGCGGCACGTTACTGTCGTAGCTGATGGTGGGCGGTTTGAACGTGGCGCAGCCCGCCAGCATCGTCGCGCAAAGCAGCGCCATCGCCAAAGCGGGTTTACGGAAAGCCAGTGAGCTGGTTCTGCGGACGGACGCGCTCATTGGGCCATCTCCCGCGACCAGGAGATGGCGTTGACATAGATCCCCAGTGGATTGGCACGCAGACGTTCGGCGTCGCGCGGCGTCTGGACGACGACGGTGAGGATTGCGGTCCAGCGCTCGGAGCCAGCGAGCTGACCGCCCTCATAGCGCTTCTCGGTCCAGGCCACGCGGAAGGAATCCGCAGAGGCTCGGATGACGCTGGATACCTCGACGGCGATCTGCTGCTTGCCGACCTTGGTAAAGGGATCATTGGTGCGGGCGTAGTCGTTGAGCGCCGAAGCGCCGCGATCCGTCGTCCATTCATAGGCGCGTAGCCAGTTCTGGCGCACGATGATCGGATCGGCCGGGATGCTTCTGACCTGCTCGATGAAGCGGGCGAGGTGCCAGGCCACCTGCGGATCGGTCGGGCGATAGTCGGCGGTCGCGGCGGCAACCGTTTGGGCTTGGCCGAGACGATCGACCTGCACGACCCAGGGGACGACGGTGCCGCGTGCCGATTGCCAGATCAGCGCGGCGGCGAAGCCCGCCGACAGGAACAGTGAGCCGAAGGCCATGATGCGCCAGTTTCTGGCCTGGACGCGGGCAGAGCCGATGCGGTCGTCCCAGATCTGCGCTGCGCGCTGATAGGGCGTCTCGGGCTCGGGTGATTTCCCATAGTGGGCGGAGGGTCGTTTGAAGAGGTTCATATGCGGTCGCTTTCAGAGATGTTGACGGAGGAGCCACCGCCATGGCCGTCGCCGGAACGGACGGCATGCGCGGCAAGGGTGACGCCGTGGCTGAGGGATTGGTGGCGCTTCATGCGCCTGGCCCAGTCGGGCGGGCCGTTGCGGGGCGCTGCTGCGGCTTCGCTCGCGGTCTGCGAATCGGGAATGCTGCCCATGGTCGAGGAGCCCCCGGTCGCGCCGAAGCCGGCCTTCGCCCCTTCCGTGAAGTTGGACCTGACGCTTTCGGCCGCGCGCGCCGTTGCCCGTTTCAGTGGCGAGACGGTCGCCGCGCCGGCCGCGCGGGCGACACCGCCAAGGCCGGAGGCGACGCCTTCGGCGCCGGACTGGCCGAAAGAGCCGACACTATAAGCGGCGGCGGCTCCGCCAGCCGCGGCCGCGCCGCCGCGCACGGCGGCCGCACCGCCCGACATCGCTGCAGCTCCTCCTTTCAGGGCGAGGCCCGCCGCGCCACCGGCGGCGAGTGCGGCTCCGCCGACGGCAAGGCCGGTGCCGACGGCCGCCCCGGCGCCGAGTTGGGGCCCGCCGCTGACGAGACCGGCGGCGATACCGGGGCCGAAGATGCCGAGCCCCAGCAGCGACAGCGCCGCAAGGACGATCGCCATGGCGTCGTCGATGGAGGGCGTGACGCCGCCAAAACCGGCGGTGAACTGGCTGAACAAGGTTGAGCCGATGCCGATGATGACGGCGAGCACCAGCACCTTGATGCCCGACGAGACGACATTGCCGAGGACACGCTCGGCCATGAAGGCGGTCTTGCCGAAGAGCCCGAACGGGATGAGCACGAAGCCGGCGAGCGTCGTCAGCTTGAATTCGATCAGGGTGACGAAGAGCTGGATCGCCAGGATGAAGAAGGCGAGCAGCACCAGCGCCCAGGCGAAGAGCAGGCAGGCGATCTGGATGAAGTTCTCGAAGAAGGCGACCCATCCCATCAGATCGGAGATGGATTCGAGCAGCGGCCGCGCGGCGTCGAGCCCGGTTTGCGCAACCTTGCCGGGGCGCATCAGATCCTGTGCGGTAAAGCTCGTGCCGGAGGCTTTGAGGCCGAGGCCTGCGAAGGAGTCGAAGACGATCCGGGCGAGATTGTTCCAGTTGCCGATCAGATAGGCAAAGACGCCGACGAAAAGCGTTTTCTTCACCAGGCGGGCGATGATGTCGTCTTCCGCGCCCCATGACCAGAACAGGGCGGCGAGCGTCACGTCGATGACGATCAGCGTCGTGGCGATGAAGGCGACCTCGCCGCCGAGCAGGCCGAAGCCGCTGTTGATGTAGGAGGTGAAAACCCCCAGAAAATTGTCGATGACGCCTGCGCCGCCCATCGGTCACTGTCCTTTCGTCGGCGGGATGGCGGGCGCCGGGGCGCGGCCGAGGAAGCGATCGCGGCTCTCGGCCCAGACGCGGAGGCAAGCCGCATCGCTCGCGGCGGCCTGGCCAAGCTGCTGGCACCGGCGCTGCCCGTCGCGGAGCGGATCTCGCGCGGGTTCGACAGCACGGGCGTGCTCCGTGTCCGGAACCGTTTCCTTCCGGGCCATCTCGATCGCCGTCGCCGTGATCGCGAGCGATACGAAAACGACGGCGCCCAACCGGGCCAGCATCTTGCCATCCATGGCGTTGCTCCCCTCCTGGGCCCTCAGTTGCCGTTGCCGAACATCTGCGCGTTGCCGGGTTGATAGCTTGTCCCCGGCGTGAGGAAGCGGCGGCGCTGCTCGCGGCCTTGGGCGGCGGCCGTCGCACGTTCGGCTTCCGTCAGCGCGGTGGCGCGGCCGTTGGCCGACATCAGCGCGATCAGGTCGGAGAGCTGCTGCGACTGAAGAGCGAGAAGCTGATTACCAGCCTGGGTCGCCTGCAACGCGCCTTGGGCGCCCTGGCTCTGGCTGACCAGCGCGGACATCTGTGCGCGATTCGTGTCGATGTTGCCGACGACACCGGCCTGCACCCGCATGGCGTCCTGCAAGCCGCCGACGGTGTTCTGCCAGCGTGTGCGGGCATCGGAGACGAGCTTGGCGTCGGTCGCCGAGAGCGAGACACTGCCATATTGCTGCTGGAACATCCGGTCGACGCTCTGGACGTCAAAGGCGATGTTCTGGGCCTGCTGAAGGAGCTGCTGGGTGCGCTGGACGTTCTGCTGAATCTGCTGGAGCGCCGAATAGGGCAGGTTCGCTAGATTCCTGGCCTGATTGATGAGGCCCTGCGCCTCGTTCTGGAGCGAGCGGATCTGGTTGTTGATCTGCTCGAGCGAGCGCGCCGCCGTCAGAACATTTTGCGCGTAGTTCGTCGGATCATAGACGATCCACTGTGCGGCGGCGGGCGTCGTCAGCATGGGCGACGCCGCCAACGGCATCGCCAGGATGAACGCCGCGAGCGACAGCGCGCGCGGACGGGAACGAAGCGTATTCATGATTGTGCCTCCTTGTCAGGCTGCTGGGGGACGAGGTTGGTGAGATCGGGGATGAGGTCGGCGGCCCACTCGGCGCCGCGCAGGCGCAGCCACGCGGCGAGGAACCCCTCGCGGCCATGCTCTGCGAAGGTGCGGGCGATTTCGGATTGGTCCGATTTGGATGAAGCGGCAGAGAGTGCGAGGCCGACCTCAGAGAGGCCGAGCTCGAAGAGACGATTGCCCCGCCGGCTCTGGCAGTAATAATCCCGCTTGGGTGTCGCCCGCGCGAGGATCTCGATCTGGCGATCGTTCAGGCCGAAGCGGCGATAGATGGCCGTGATCTGCGGCTCGATCGCGCGCTCGTTCGGCAGGAGCAGCCGCGTCGGGCAGCTCTCGATGATGGCCGGCGCGATGTTGCTGTTGTCTATGTCGGAGAGCGACTGCGTGGCGAAGATGACGCTGGCGTTCTTCTTGCGCAGCGTCTTCAGCCACTCACGCAATTGCCCGGCGAAAGCCTCATCATCCAGGGCAAGCCAGCCTTCGTCGATGATGAGCAATGTCGGGGAGCCGTCGAGGCGATCACCGACGCGGTGGAACAGATAGGAGAGGACGGCGGGCGCCGCGCCGGTCCCGACCAATCCTTCGATTTCGAAGGCCTGGACCGAGGCAGAACCCAGATGCTCGGCCTCCGCGTCGAGTAGCCGCCCGTAGGGACCGCCGACGCAGTAAGGTCGCAGCGCCTGCTTCAGGTCGTTGGATTGCAGCAGGACGGTCAGGCCAGTGATCGTGCGTTCCTCGACCGGCGCGGACGCGAGCGAGGTGAGCGCCGACCAGAGGTGTTCTTTCACCTCGGGCGTGATGGCGATGCCCTCGCGGATCAGGATGGCGACGATCCAGTCGGCGGCCCAGGCGCGCTCGGGCGTGTCGTGAATACGCGCGAGTGGTTGCAACGAGACCGAGGATGCCACACCCTCGGTGAGATCGCCGCCGAGATCGTGCCAGTCACCGCCCATGGCGAGCGCGGCGGCACGGATCGAACCGCCGAAGTCGAAGGCGAAGACCTGGCTGCCGGGATAGCGCCGAAACTGCAGGGCCATGACGGCGAGCAGCACGGACTTGCCCGCGCCCGTCGGGCCGACAACGAGCGTGTGACCGACATCGCCGACGTGGAGCGAAAACCGGAACGGGGTCGAGCCCTCGGTCTTGCCGAACAGCAAGGGGGGCGCACCGAAATGCTCGTCCCGTTCCGGCCCCGCCCACAGCGCGCTCAGGGGAATGATGTGGGCGAGATTCAGCGTCGAGATGGGGGGCTGGCGCACGTTGGCGTAAACATGCCCCGGCAATGACCCCAGCCATGCGTCGACGGCGTTGATGGTCTCGGCCATGCAGGTGAAGTCGCGGCCCTGGATGACCTTCTCGACAAGCCGCAGCTTCTCGTTGGCGATGCGCGGATCGTTGTCCCAGACGGTGATCGTCGCGGTCACATAGGTCTGGCCGGCATAGTCGGCGCCGAGCTCCTGAAGGGCGAGGTCCGCGTCCGCCGCCTTGTTCGAGGCGTCGGTGTCCACGAGCGCGGATGCCTCGTTGGTCATCACCTCTTTCAGAATCGCGGCGATGCTCTTCCGCTTGGCGAACCACTGGCGGCGGATTTTGGTGAGGAGCCTCGTCGCGGCGGTCTTGTCGAGAAGGATCGCGCGTGTCGACCAGCGATAGGGAAAGGCCAGGCGATTGAGATCGTCGAGAATGCCGGGCGTCGTCGCGGTCGGGAAGCCGACGATCGTGAGGATGCGCAGGTGCGCCCCGCCGAGGCGAGGCTCCAGGCCGCCGGTGAGCGGCTGGTCCGCCAATAGCGCGTCGAGATAGATCGGTGTCTCCGGCACGCGGACGCGGTGCCGCTTTGTCGAAACCGTCGAGTGGAGGTAGGTCAGCGTCTCGCTGCTATCGAGCCAGGCGCATTCGGGCATGAAGCCGTCGAGCAACGCCAGCACGCGATCGGTCCGATCGACGAATGCGCCGAGAATTTCTTTCGGGGCGACTCTGCTGTGCTCGCGGCCCTCATAGAGCCAGGCTTCGGTGCGCGCGGCGTCCTCGGCCGGCGGCAGATAGGTGATGGTGAGGAAATAGCTGGAGACGTAATGCGCGCCGGCTTCCTCGAAATCGGCCTTGCGCTCGGCATCGAGGAGCGCAGCGGCGGCGTCGGGAAATTGGCTGGACGGATAGGTGGACGCCTCCTGCCGTTGAGCCTCGACGAAGATCGCCCAACCCGACCCGAGGCGGCGGAAGGCGTTGTTGAGCCGGCCGGCGACGGCGACCAGCTCGGCCGCCACGGCGGAATCCAGATCGGGACCGCGGAAGCGCGCGGTGCGCTGGAAGGAGCCGTCCTTGTTGACGACGACCCCCTCGGCCACGAGCGCGACCCAGGGCAGATAGTCAGCGAGGCGGGCGGCGGTACGGCGATATTCGGCAAGGTTCATCATGGCGACGCGCCTCCTCAGACGGACAGATGAGCGGGGATGCGCAGGTGCCGGCGGCCGACCTCGACGAAGAGCGGGTCGCGCTTGGCGGCCCACACCGCAGCGAAATGCCCAACGGCCCAGATCAGCAGGCCGACGAGCCAGAGGCGCAGGCCAAGGCCCACGGCGCCGGCCAGCGTCCCGTTGAGGATCGCGATGGAGCGAGGTGCGCCGCCGAGCAGGATGTGTTCGGTCAGTGCCCGGTGGACCGGGACGGTGAACCCCGGAACGGCGTCGAGCTGTTCGAAGCCCGTCGTCATCAGACGAGCGCCCCGCCGCCGAAGCTGAAAAAGCTCAGGAAAAACGAGCTTGCCGCGAAAGCGATCGACAGGCCGAACACAATCTGGATCAGCTTGCGGAAGCCGCCCGACGTATCGCCGAACGCCAGCGCCAGGCCGGTGGCGATGATGATGATGACGGCGACGATCTTGGCGACCGGCCCCTCGATGGATTCGAGGATTTTCTGGAGCGGCGCTTCCCACGGCATGGACGAGCCGGAAGCATGGGCGGCGGGGACGAGGACGAGATTGATGTAGGTGAAGGCTGCGGCCATCGCGGCATAGCGGCGAACGCGCATAGTGGTGCGGATCATGATGGAACTCCTGTGCTGGCGGGGGTTGCGGGGGTGATGCGGTAGTCGCCGTCCGGGCCGAGCCCTTCGACGCGGGCGAGTTCAGCGAGCCGGCGCGCGGACCCGCGGCCCGAGAGGACGGCAACGAGATCGATGGTCTCGGCGATTAGGGCGCGCGGGACCGTGACGACGGCTTCCTGGATGAGCTGTTCGAGGCGGCGCAGCGCGCCGATGCCGCTACCGGCGTGGATCGTGCCGATGCCGCCGGGATGGCCGGTTCCCCACGCTTTCAGGAGGTCGAGCGCTTCGGAGCCGCGCACCTCGCCGATGGGGATGCGATCGGGGCGTAGGCGCAGCGATGAGCGGACCAGCTCGGAGAGCGTGGCAACCCCATCCTTGGTGCGCATGGCGACGAGGTTGCGTGCCGCGCATTGCAGTTCGCGCGTGTCTTCGATGATGACAACGCGATCCGCCGTCTTGGCGACCTCGGCGAGGAGCGCGTTGGTCAGCGTGGTCTTGCCGGTGGAGGTGCCGCCCGCGACGAGGATATTGGCGCGTGCCGCCACGGCATCACGCAGCGTCGCGGCCTGGTCGGTGGACATGATTCCGGCGGCCACATAGTCGTCGAGCGTGAAGACCGCGACGGCGGGCTTGCGGATGGCGAAGGCCGGCGCCGCGACGACGGGCGGCAACAAGCCCTCGAACCGCTCCCCGGTCTCAGGAAGCTCGGCGGAGACACGCGGGCTGCGCGGATGCACCTCGACGCCGACATGGTGCGCGACAAGGCGCACGATACGTTCGCCATCGGCGGGCGACAGCATCTCGCCCGTATCGGCCAACCCCTCGGAGAGGCGATCCACCCAGAGACGGCCGTCCGGGTTCAGCATGATCTCGACGACGGCCGGGTCTTCGAGAAGATGGGTGATGGTGGAGCCGAGCGCGGTGCGCAGCATGCGCGCACCGCGCTCGAACGCCTCCGGCTTCTGGCTGGTACTGGTCATCCTTGCCCCGCTTCCTGACGGGGCAAAAACAGATGGTCCCCGGATCGGGGTGATTAAAAGAGCCCGAAATCAGGCTGATTCAACAAGTATCGGTCGTCGTAGTAGCGTGGCGTGCAAATACAGGAGAACGGCGGCGAGGCCCTGATCTTGATGGAGCCGGAATGCTCACCAGATGACGCGCGAGATCGTCATGTCTCCGACTCAGAGACATCCTCCGGGATCTCCTGCCGCAGCTTCGGCCCTTTGGCGAGACGCCGGCCCAGCGCGGTGATGAACGCCTCGTATCGCTCGCTCGATTTGGCGCGCGCCGCCTGTGCGGCTGGCTCGGGTAGGGCTGGCGTGGTCGTGATCCAGAAGCGGATGAACACCGCAAGCGTTTCGACCGCGATGCCCAGGTCTCGCTCTAGGCGGGCCATACGGCGGTCGAGTTGATCGAGGCGTTTGGCGACGATCGCCTCGCGGCGTTCGGCATCGTCCGGCGACAGGAACGATGCGATGGCGGCTTCGGCGATCATGGATTGCGACTGATCCCGGCGCGCAGCGAAATTGGCGAGCGCCTGCGTGACGTCAGGATCCAGATAGACGGTGAACTTCGATTTTTTCCGGTGACCGGTCATGGCGCTTAGAGCTCCATGCCGTCATTGGGATCGAGCGAGACCTGGCGCGCCACGCCGCGCATCACGCGGGTCAGGCGCTGATTGCGTGCGGCCTCGTCTTCCGTGTCATCGGGAATGTCGATCTCAAACTCGTTGTCGATCGGCGCCTTCTTTTCGATGGGGGCTACGCGGTTGAGTTCGGGCTGATGGCGACGTTCGGACTCGGTGGCGTCCTCATCGTCGCTGCTGCCGATGGTCGGCGCGGTGCTGTCAGCCATATCCGGGCGTGCAGGGATCGGCAGCTTGCTCCAATCGTCCGGCCGCCCTTCTGCAGGCCGGACCAGTTCGGGCGGCGACATGATGCGTTCCTTGAAGCGGGCATCCTCATAGTAGCGCGCCTTCTTCGCCCGGATCGGCGGCGTGCCGGCGACCATGACGATTTCATCGGTCGGCGGGAGTTGCATGATCTCCCCAGGCGTCAGGAGCTGGCGCGCGGTCTCCGAGCGCGACACCATCAAATGGCCGAGCCAGGGCGAAAGCCGATGACCGGCGTAGTTTTTCATGGCTTTCATTTCGGTCGCGGTGCCGAGCGCGTCGCTGACCCTCTTCGCGGTCCTTTCGTCGTTCGTCGCAAAGGAAACGCGCACATGGCAGTTGTCGAGGATGGAGTTGTTCGGGCCGTATGCCTTCTCGATCTGGTTCAGCGACTGGGCGATCAGGAAGCTCTTGAGGCCATAGCCTGCCATGAACGCCAGCGCGGATTCGAAGAAGTCGAGGCGACCGAGCGCGGGAAATTCGTCGAGCATGAGCAGCAGGCGATGCCGCCCAGCCTTGGCTTGCAGATCCTCGGTGAGACGCCGGCCGATCTGATTGAGGATCAGGCGGATCAGCGGCTTGGTGCGATTGATGTCCGAGGGCGGCACCACGAGGTAAAGCGTCGTGGGGCGCTTGCCGCCCACCATGTCGGTGATCCGCCAGTCGCAGCGCCGTGTCACTTCGGCCACCACGGGATCGCGGTAGAGCCCCAGGAACGACATGGCGGTGCTGAGCACGCCGGAGCGTTCGTTGTCCGATTTGTTGAGCAGCTCGCGCGCGGCGCTGGCGATGACGGGGTGCGGTCCGGCTTCGCCGAGATGGCTGGTCTTCATCATTGCGGCGAGCGTCGACTCGATCGGCCGCTTCGGATCGGAGAGGAAGGCTGCGACACCGGCGAGCGTCTTGTCGTCCTCGGCGTAGAGGACGTGCAGGATGGCGCCGACCAGCAGGGCGTGGCTGGTCTTTTCCCAGTGGTTGCGCTTTTCGAGCGAGCCTTCGGGATCGACGAGGATGTCGGCGATGTTCTGGACGTCGCGGACTTCCCACTCGCCGCGGCGCACCTCGAGCAGCGGATTGTATGCCGACGATTTCGGATTGGTCGGGTCGAACAGCAGCACGCGGCCATGACGGGCGCGGAAGCCGGCCGTGAGCTGCCAGTTTTCTCCCTTGATGTCGTGGACGATGGCCGAGCCCGGCCACGTCAGCAGGGACGGCACGACCAGGCCGACGCCCTTGCCCGATCTGGTCGGCGCGAAGCACAGAACATGCTCGGGGCCGTCATGCCGGAGATAGTCGCGTTCATAGCGGCCGAGCACGACGCCATCGGGGCTGAGCAGGCCCGCCGCCTTCACCTCTTCCTTTTCGGCCCAGCGGGCGGAGCCGTAGGTCGCGGCGCTTTTCGCTTCGCGGGCGCGCCAGACCGACATGCCGATGGCGACGGCGATGGCGATGAATCCGCCCGATGCCGCGATCATCCCGCCTTTGGCGAAGATCTCCGGCGCATAGGCGTCGTAGAAATACCACCACCAGAAAAACGCCGGTGGATAGTAGATCGGCACACCGAACAGGGCGAACCAGGGCGAGCCGAGCTGCGCCTGAGAGCCGAGGCTCCATGCCACATATTGCGTTGCCGCCCAGGTGGTGAGCAGCACGATCAGGAAGACAACGGCGATCTGCCCCCACAGGATTTTGGTCGCGGACATTGCGGCGGTCCTTTCTTCTTAGGTGATCAGAGGCCGAGCCCCCGCTTGCGGCCGAAACTCCAGTCGACGCCGCCGTCGCCGCGGGCGACTCCCGAGACGTGCTTGCCGAGCTGGCTTTCGAGGGACGGCGACCAGGGCACGAGCTGGAAGCCCAGGCCGTCATCGATCATGGCGAAGCGGCCGGATGCGAGCGTCATGCGCTGGCGATATGTGCCGGCGACATATTCGCCATTGCCGGCCGGCTTGAACGGCTGGCCGGTCTCTTTCGCCAGCTTGTCGGCAACGGCATCCACTTCGCGGCGGCGAAGCGTCTCGATCAGGTTACGGCTGAAGACGATGCGCCGACCTTGCTGCTCGGCGAGACCTTCGCGGACCAGATGCTCGGCACGTTGCCGCATTGCGTCCCGCACCTCGGCGCCGAACCCGCCGTCCGACACGGCGACCGGCTCGCGGGCGATGGATTGTCGGTCGAGCCAGGTCGCGCCCGAGGCGTTCACCTGATGCTGGAGATCGAGATCGGAGCGGACCGCGAGCGCGACGCGGCGTTCGCCCCGTGCATCTTCGAAGGCGCGTAGCTCGACGATCGACCCGGGCGGGCTGTCACCGGCGGCGTCGAGATGCGGCAGCTTGATGTGGTGGGTGCGGCCGTCAACGCCATCGACCACGGCATAGGCGGTCCCCTTCAACTCGTCGTCGAGGCCGCGCTCGACCAGACGGCCGATGACTGGAACGTCGAGGCTTTCCCCGGCCAGGACGTAGTTTCCCGAGCCGCGCTCGATGCCGCTTTCCGTGAGCGCGCGGTGCATCCGCTTGATGATGTCGCCGCGCTCGCCGAGTTCACGAAGAACCGTCTCCGCTTCCGGCTTGATGAACCATTGCTGGAGCCCGATCTGTCCGGCCAGGCCACGGACTTCCAGGGCGCGCAACCTGCCGACCTTCAGCGCATGGAATTCGTCGGGCCGCGGGCCGGGCTGCGGAGCGAGATCGATGATGCCGTTCTTCCCGGCATCGCGGACAAGCTGCCGGTCGAGCTGTGTCCAGCGTTCGGCTTCGACCTGCCGCTCGAGATTGCGACTGATCTCCAGATCGGTTCGCTGGCCGAGTTCCTGGGTCACGAGATCCTGCGCGCGAGCGCGCATTCCCTCCTTGATGTAGTCGCGGGAGATTACGAGGTCCTGGCCGTCGTCGGTTCGCCCGCGCAGGATGATATGGATATGGGGATTGTCGGTGTTCCAGTGATCGACGCCGACCCAATCGAGCTTCGTGCCCAGATCCTTTTCCATCTGCGCCATCAACTCGCGGGCGTGGTCTTTGAGGTCGGCCAAATCCACCGCGTCCTCGGGCGAGACGATGAAGCGGAAATGGTGCCGGTCATCCTCGCAACGTTCTCCGAAATCGCGGGCATCCATGTCGTCGCCTTCGGGACCGAACAGCCGCGCCTTCTCCCCGTCTCGGGTCACGCCGTCGCGGCGCAGGTAAGTCAGGTGAGCGGTCAGCGGCGCGGCGCGCGCGGAGTGACGCACGACGCGGGTCTTGATGACGACGATGCGCGAGCGGCCGGTGAGCAGGCGGTTGGCTTGAATACTGGCGCGCTGACCGCGCCCAAAGCGCGAGCGGTTGCCCGGCGTGATCTTGCCGGAGCGGGAGACGCGGCCCCCGGCCTTCTGTGCGGCGCCGAGCGCCTGCGCGATGAAGGGGCGGGCTTGCTGCGCACGGGTCGAGCGGATGCGCCCCGGTCGGACGCGAAATTCGCTGTCATCGGCCACGGCGGGGGCTCGCACGGTGCAAAAGAGTATGGAAAGTCAGGGAGATGGGAGCACTCCGCACGGTGCGCGAAAGCGCGGCACCGTGCGGAACGCCCCAAAAATCTGAGCAAAAACAACCGTCCGACCGAAGCGCACCGTGCGCCTTTTTATCTCGCCATCGTTCGGTTGTTTGGCCTGCCTCTGCCCCTCGCGCTCTCCAGGCCACGCGGGGATACGATAAAGTGCGAAGGGTGCTGCCCGCTCTCATCGGGGCGCTCTCCCGTCGGCGCGAGCGACGACAAGGGGGGCATTCGAACCGTCGGCGGCATCGGACGAACGCGCCGCGACGGAAGAGCGGCTATCGTCCGAATGCGCGTTGTCCGGTGAGGATGCAGCTGAACGAGCGTCGGCGGAACGCACGACGAAGAGCGGCGCTTCACGCCAATCCGGTGGCGGTGGCGGCGCAACGGACGGCGCGTTCAAAGGCGATGTCGCGCCAAGCTGTGGAGCCAGCAACGCGACGTAAGCCCGTGTTTCGGCGGGCAGCGCGCGCGCCCTTTGGAGGTAATCGTCGTAGCGCGCCGGGCCTGCATTATAGGCCGCGAGCATCGCCGGGACATTGCCGTAGCGGTCGAACATTTCGCGCAGGTAGGCGGCGCCCGCGAGAATGTTGTCGCGCGGGTCATAGGGATCGCGGCCGAGACCATAGCGAAGACGAAGCGCGGCCCAGGTGTCGGGCATGACCTGCATCAGCCCCAGCGCGCCGGCAGAGGATACGGCGCGCACATCGCCGGCGCTTTCGGCGCGTTTGACGGCGATGATCCAGTGCTCGGGGATGCCGAAGCGCTGCGAGGCCTCGGTGACGAAAGCAGCGTGCGGATCACCGGGCGCGGTGCGCGGCGCTGGCGCCGATTGCGCGAGAGCAGCGCCGGCGACATCGGTTGCGAGGGCGAGGCCGGAAAGGAGAAGGAGAGCCATGCGCCGGGCGGACTGATGCCGCCCGCGCGCACTCCGATGGCTCGTCGATGGACGGCGAGCGGGCATCGGTCAGTCCTTCTCTGCGCGGTCGCGCGGACGCGACCAGTGCAGCGACCAGGACGTCTTGTCGTCGCCGTTCTGGAAGAGGTTGGCGCGGATCGGCTGCGGGAACGTGGGATCGTCGAGCTGGATCGAGACGTAATCGCCGGCTTTTTCGCTGGAACGCTTCCAGCCGGCGCCGATCTCCGGGCCTTCGTCGCTCTCGGCGTGAACGCGGTAGTCCGGCGCGTTCTCGGTGTCGTTCGCCCCCGCCGTCACGATGGCGACCGCGATGTCGAGGCTGAGCGTGCGGATATGGCCGGAATAGCCGGACTTCTGCCGTGTGAACTCTCCGATCTGTGTCATGCGGAACTCCTGTCGATTGTGCTGCGGTGATGAGATGGACGGCGGTGCAAACGCCGTTGGTCGCGCGCTCACCGCGTCCGCGCGCGCCATTCGAAGCGGCCGTTGCCTTCCTCGTCGGTCCACAGCGGGACGGCGCGGCCGATGATCTGGTCGGTGGAGGTCAGGCCGAAGTAGCGACCGTCGAGAGAGTCGCGGACCTGCCAGTTCATGAGGAAGACTTCGCCGGTCGGGATGCGGCGACAGCCCTGCCAGTCCGGCAGGTCGCGCCCCTCGCGGTCACGCTCCAGCGCATCGCCCATCTCGACGCCATCGACCGTGATGGTGAGGTTCGAGCGGCAAACGGTCTGCCCGGAAACGCCGAGGATGCGTTTCAGCAGAGGCACGCCTTTGGGCAGATAGCCGCGGTCGGCCAGGAAGGTCGCGAGCGGCTCGGGCGCATCGACGGCGACGAGATCGGTGACTTCGAACGGCCTGCCGAAGTCGATCGTGTAGAATCCGATCGGCGCGCTGGCCGAGGCGTTCCACAGGAGCTTGATCGGCATCGGCGTGAGCGCCGGATAGCCGACGCCCATCGTGGCGAGCGCCATGACGAGGAAAAGCCCGGCGCGGGTCACAGCTCCATCCTCCGGCGCAGGAGGAAGGCGCGGTGCTGGTCCAGCGTATAGGCGCGGGGCTGATGTCCTGCCGCCATCCGGTTGTGGACATGCCGCCAGTGATCCGGCGACACGGCGTCGGCCTCGATGCCGAGGGCCTCGATGGCATCGATGTGCCGAAGCACGTCCTCGACCTTGGGCCAGCCCTCGATCTTGAGCAGGATTTCGCCGCCTGGCCGCACGAAAGGCAGCGTCTGGTAGAGCTCGCCCGGCTCGATGGCGCGCACGATGTCGATGCGCGAGATGATCGTACCGAAGTCGTTGGCCGCCCATCGAACGAACGCGAAGACCGTGTTCGGGCGGAAGGAGACGACACGCCGGCGGCGGTCGAGGATCTGTTCGTGCGCCTCGCGGCCGAACCTGGTCCAGTATTCGATCTTCTTCTCGATCCACGTCAGCTCGACATGGGTCATGTCGTCGTGGGAGAGCGTCGACGGCATCGGGCCGCCGCGCACGCGGGGAGCCGCGATGCGAGTCATGAAGGGTCTCCTTGGGTCGGTGGGAATTCGCGCGCGAGCAGCTCGCGCAGCATGTCGGCGACGGTGACGCCGCGCCCGAACGCGGCGATCTTGATCCGCCCGCGCATTTCCGGCGTCACGTCGATGGTGAGCCTGGCGGTAAAGGCGGACAGATCAGCTGCGCGCGGCGCGCTGTCGGCCGCTTTGATCCACTGTTCGGGATCGGCGGGACGTGAGGCGAAGCCGCGACGGGTGGATCGCTCGTTCATGGTGCGCTCCGCTCGATGCGAAGACGGAGGAGTTCGTCAGTGAGCGCCGTGATTTCGTTCGCGGCCGATGCCGCGTCGTCGAGTTCGGCGACCAGGCGGCCAGTTTGCGCGGCGGCAGCGAAGGCGATGCGCTGGCCTATGGTGGTGGCGAGGAGCGGCGGATCGTGATCGGCCAGAGTCTCGGCCGTCTCGCGTGCGAGGATGGTGCGTGCAGCGCAGCGATTGAGCAGGAAGCGGGCGACGAGCTGCGGGCGATAGATGCGTGCTTCGCGCAGCAGCGCCAGCATCTCGGCGGAGGCCCAGCCGTCGAGTGGCGACGGCTGCACGGGGATCAGAACGAGGTCGGCGGCGAGGAGCGCGGAGCGCATGAGGCCGGCGACGCGCGGCGGGCCGTCGATGACGACATGGTCGACATCGCGTGCCAGCTCGGGCGCTTCGCGGTGGAGCGTATCGCGCGCCAGGCCGACGACGCCGAACAGGCGCGGCAGGCCCTCATGGCTGCGTTGCTCAGACCAGTCGAGCGCCGATCCCTGCGGATCGGCATCGATCAGGGTGACGCGCCCGCCGCGCCCGGCGAGTTCACCGGCGAGGTTGAGCGCCAACGTCGTCTTGCCGACGCCACCTTTCTGATTGAGGAACGCGACGATCATCGCGCACCGCCGGGCCGGTCACTGAGCGGAAGCTGATCGGTGACGACTGGCTCGCTCTCCTGACGGCCCATCGGGGCCGTAGGAGCGCCCCGGAGCGGTGATTTGCCGGTGGCGCGGAGGTTGGTTGCGGCGGTGCGGATGAGGTTTTCCACATCGCGCGCGCGCTCTTCAAAGTTAGATTCTTGGTTAGAGTCTAAGTTAAGGGCGCGAATCCGCCTGCGATTTCCAGAGGTTGAGGCCGGTTTGGGTTCCTGATGGCACGAGCCTCGGGTTCCCGATGGCACGATAGTGCGGGTTCCCGATAGCACGACCGCATCCACAGGTTTTCCACAGGTCGCCACCGGCTCGAATGCGAGCAGCGTGCGGCCGCCGATTTCCACCTCGAGCGAGACGACGTAGCCGGGCAGCGGCTGGCGCCGCACGATGTCGCGCAGTTCGAAGGCGAAGCGTTTGAACGGCGACAGGCTGCCGGATTTGAGATGGAGGTGTCGCAGGTCGAAGCGCCAACCGCCGCGCTGGCGGCCGCCGTGCTTGCGCACGATGCGGTAGAGCCAGCGATCGAGGCCGCCGGTGAGGTGGAAATAGGCCGGGTCGATGGTGAGGATGAGCGCGTCGTCGAGGACGGCCTTGTAGAACCAATCGGGGACGATGAGTTCGATGCCGTCCGGCCGCCCTTGGCGATCTGTGCGCTCTTGCCACTCGTTGATCCACGAGAAGCGGTGACGGCGGCCTTCGGCTGGCTGACGGATCGAGGTTGAGATGGTGGTCGATTGCAGCCGGTCCAGCGCGGCCTTGAGCCGTTGATAGTCGCGCATGGATGTGCCGCGACCGACATAGGTGAGGATCTCATAGGGTGTCGCCGCCATAAGGCGCGAGGTGCGCAGCCCGGCGTCGCGGGCCTCGACGATCTGGCTGGCGGCCCAGATCAGGATGTCGGCGTCCCAGATCGTGGCCATGCCATGATCGGGAATGGCCTCGACCCGGATGGAGACGTCGCCGGCCGAAAAATCGATCGGCGCGATGCGGTGCGACTTGGAAAGGGAGAAGAAGGGATAGGCCATGAGATCCTGCGCGTCTCGTGGCGCGAAGTCACCGGGGAGCGCGCGAAACAGGTCGAGCTGCCCACGCTCCGAAGGGTCACGACGCCGCACCACCGTGAAAGGGACCGGCCACGATCAGCGTGCGTATCGGCCGGCGATCTGGCCGGTCGGCAGCGTCTGGCGTTTTGCTGGAAGCACGGAACCGCGCGGATCGGACGTCGAGGTCACGGCGCCGCGATCGGCCCAGGTTTCAAGATCGTCGACGGAATAGACGACGCGCCCGCCGAGTTTGCGATAGGCCGGGCCAGTGCCGTAGGTGCGGTGCTTTTCGAGGGTGCGCGCGGACAGGCTGAGAAATTCAGCGGCTTCCTTGGTCCGCAAATAGCGTGGCGGGAGCGCGGCGGTATCGGGTCGCATGGGGCGGGCCTCCGTGGGGTTGCTGGGGGCCGCTGGCGATCAGCGGCTGGCAGCGACCACGGTGGCGGAGAACCGTCGGCGGGGTGGATGGGGGACTTGGGATGGCTAAATTTCCCACCCCTGCCGTTCGCACAGGCTAGGTGCGACGGCGATGCCGAAGCAGGTGCAGATAGCCGCCATTGATGAGCGTCATTCCGCCTTCGACGAAGGCGATCACGGCATCACGCAGGGGCGATGTCTTCCAAGGTTCGGGGTCGATACGCGCCGCGCCATAGATTGCGATGGCGATCTCGCGATAGGTCGCGCCGTTCATGCGACCATCGGCGGCGCGGAGTTTGAGGCGAAAGCGGCGGCGCTGTTCGACAGTCATGCGCGTGTCGCGCAGCGGCGGACGTTGGAGCCAGGCGCGCGAGAGGCGTGTCAGCGCATCGATACGATCGAGGATGTCGTCATCGATGGGGATGACCGCCGCAAGTTGATCGTATGGGGATGTGCCCGGAAGAAAGAGGACCTGGAGGTTATGGTCGGGAAGACCGGAATATGATCCTTCGGGACCGTCACGCCCCGCGACGAACAGGTCGGTGAGGCTGTTTGAAGCAGAAGGCAGAAAGCTCGGCCGAGTTGTCAGAAAGAGGACGGCGGGGTCATTCGACGACGACCACACCACCTGTTGCTGCATGGCGGAACGACCTGGTCTTGCGGGGAAATCGCAACCCCCAGCGCTGCTGCATGGCGTCAGGCAGCGGCTGAGTCTCGGCGCGGGCATTGAGCAGGCTGGCGTAATCGGCCTGATAAGGCTGGTATCTACGAAGGCATTCCCAGGCGAGGCCTTCGATCGGCAGAGTATCGAAGAAGTCGTAGCTGCGGTCGTCTCGCCAATTTGATGTATCGGGCCTCATCGCATCAACTCTCCCGCGTGGTGCGCGCAAGTCGAGCGTGCACTGTTCGCTACACGGAGATGGTGTTGGAAGCCCGGGGGAGGGCATCGCGCGATGTCGAAAAGGCATCACGCCGGTTAGCGAACCTGTCAGCCGTGGGTCGGTCGCAGGAGGTGCCGATAGCCGGTGTGTGTCATCCAGCGGGCGCGATCGAGATGACTGTCGTGGATGCGTCGGCAGCGCTCCGGCTCAAGGGCGGGATCGAGGCCGAACAGCACCCGCACGGCTTCCTCCCAATGCGCGCCGTCAGCGGCTGCATCGAGCAAGCGCATGTAGAGTTTGACGTGCGACTTGTCGTAGTCGGTGAGATATTGCCCCGACGGCGCGATGTCCTGGAATGGTTCGATCATGGTGCAGACTCGGCGGATACGCGACGCCTGTCTATTAACCAAGTTTGGTCCGAAATGGAGCCAGTGCGAATGACGAGGAGCCTGGCTGCCCGCAGGTCAGCGTAGGCCGGTAGATCGGTTCGGCTTGTTTCCGCGATCATCGACCAGCAGCACTCCTTGCCCTCGGTCGGTCGACAGAAAGACGATGCCAGCAGCTTCCAAGGCCCTGCGTGCCTGATCGCGTGTCGTCTCATACACATCGAGTCCGCTTTCGGATTCGAGGCGTTTGAGAGCTGTCAGCGATATGCGGGCCTTGTCAGCGAGCGTCTCCTGCGTCCAACCCAGCAACGCGCGTGCGGCCCGGGATTGTCGGGCGGTGATCATGCATGATCACCTCCCATCGCGACCGGCGCGCGCTCCAGAACTACGACTAATTTAGTCGCTCTAGCCCATTTCCGCCAGCTTAAAGACCAGGTCGGATGGCCGTGTTGCGTTGGCGCCGACTTACTGATTCGCGCACTCGAACCGTTGTCGCCAATGAAACGAGGGTTCTGCGGACTGGCTTTCGCAGTAAATCCAGACGGTGCGTCTTCGGTGTGATCCGACTATATGAAGGCGGCCCCGGCCTTTCGGCCGGGGCCTCGTGGCGCCGCCTCAGTCTCCGCGGCGGCCATTGGGGCGGGACCAGATCAGCGAGTAGCCCTCGCCGTCTTCGTCATCGAAGAGGTTGGCGTAGATCGGAGCGTTGAAGCTCGGATCGTCGAGCTTGAGGCCCAGATAGTCGCGGCCCTCGTTGGAGCGCTTGGACCAGGCGGCGCCGATCTCGGCGCGGCCGACCAGAACCCGGTGGCTGGGGGCGTTCTCGCCGCTGGCGCGCAGGTCGGGGACGATACGCACGCCCTTGGCCTGGACGCTGAGGGTGACGATTTCGCCGGTGAATTCGTTCGAGCCGGTCTTCTTGAAGGTGCCGATGGTCGCCATGATAAGTCTCCGTTTTCCGTTTCGAGCCCGCACCATTGCGGCCTCGATGGCGATCGACAGGCCGGAGGCGAGCGACGACACATCGCTTGCGACCGCAGCGCAGCGGAGGATGGCGCAGGCGCGACTTTGTTGTTTCGCGAGGAATGACGGCGCAGCCGGCAGGGGAAGAAAGTCGGGACCAGCCGTTGTGGCTCAGGCGCTCGAGGCGAAGCCGTCCTTCGGCCAGATCAAGCCATTGAAGAGGCCGTTTTGGAGCGGGCCCTGGACGGATAGACGGCGGAGACGGTGGCGGCTCAGGGGCTCCGCACGGAGACCTGACCGGAGATCACAGGTGAGGGCTCACCCTGGCCCTGGCCGTGAGGCGCATGTCCCTGTCCCACCAGCCCTGGCGGGGCGCTTCGGCGCCGACATCTTTCGGCCGCGCCTTCGGTGCCGCCCCTTGATGCGCTCCAACCCGCCGCGACAGGGGGCACAGCCGCCGGTCACTGTCTCCGCCTCCCTACAGGACTGCCCCTGATGACGGGGCGGCGAGGCATATCGCCGTCTCGTTCGCCGGACGGACGTTGCAGCGTCAGGCGCGGGACAGGTTCCCGGTCGAAGGGCCGGGCGCCGCCATTCCGGTGATGCGGGCGAAGGCGACGATGCCGACCGCGATGGCCCCCACAATCGAGAAGGCAAGCTGCCAGCCCTCGGACGGCATGGTGTGCTTCACGATGCCATGGGTGGCATGGAAGCCGGCGACCACGGCCGGGGCGACGAACGCGGCGGCGATGAGCAGGCGCCCCCAGGTCGGCCGGACGGTGGCGAGCAGGAGCTGGCCGATGCCGAAGGTCAATCCTGCGGCCGCGAAGCCGACAAGGATCGCGCCGAGCCATCCCGCGCCCGTGCCGTAGGCCCAGGTGCCTGCGGTCACGCCCGCGAAGAATGGAAGCGCGAAGACGGCGAGTGTGAACAGCAGCCAGCAGAGGAAACCGATGGCGGTGATACTGAGGAGGATGCCGATGAAGATCATGGTGGTGTCTCCGTGAATGTCAGACGGATGCGCCTCCACCACCACCATGGCGCAGCAAGCAACGTAGCAGATGTCAGCCCGCTGCGGGAGCCGGGATGCGTGGCGCCCGCCGTTGGCGCGACCCTGTTCGCCTCACGAGGCGAAGGGGTCGATTTCGTCGACGATTGCGCTTTCATCGCCGTCATATTCGGCCGCTGGCGTCACCGAGAGCGTGCCGTCGCCGGCGCGGTAGATGACGATGACGGCCATCAGGGTGGTGGCGAGGCTGAAGGCGAACGCATGAGCGGTTTGGAAGGACATCGACCTGGCTCCTGTTTCGAGCGGAGGTCCATCCCCCGCTGACAGGCGCCCGAAGAGTCCGGCCGCTGGCCGCAATCACCGCGTGCGGCGAAGCCGGAGCGGCGGCACGCGCATGCGTAGTCCGACCCCTTGAGGGTTGATGGCGTCAGGCCATCGGCTGGACCAAGGATCAGCGTCTTGAAGCGGGGGTGGCCGTCCGGTCGGGAGACCGTGATGTCCGTTATCCGCGAAGCCGTTTCCGGCGGTTTGCCCGGCTCAACCCGAGTGGCCGGTGAGGATCGTCATTGCTCCGCCTTCCAGGGATCGATGACCTCAAGGCCGGCGGCATCGAATGCGCTGGCATCGCGCGTGGCGACGACGAAACCTCGCGAGGCTGCGATCGCCGCGATGTAGCCGTCGGGTGTCGGAAAGCCCTTTCCGGCGGCGCGGGCTTTGACGGCGAGTTCGGCATAATGTCGTGCGGCGCCTGTATCGAACGGCAGGATACGATCTGCGAACAACTCCATCACGCCATCCAGGGCCGCGGTGAGCCTGTCCTTTCGCTTGCCATCGGGAAGCGCGCCGATCCCGAACATCAGTTCGGCGACCGTGACGCTGGAGAGGTAGAGCGTCTCGGCGGCCTGTTCGTCGAGCCATGCCCGCACCGTCTCGTCGGGCTCGGGCTTCATCGCCTCGGAAACGACGTTGGTGTCGAGGAGGATCATTCGAAGCTCATCGGCTTTGCCGGCGTCCTGTCCCGGGTCTGTTCGAGGGCGGCGACATCCTCATTGGTCAGCCCGAGGCGGCGGCTGCGTTCCGCGAGCGCGCTGCCAAGCCGCAGGCGCGTGTCGGGGCGGACAGCCGTTTCGAGGATATCGCGCATTTCGGCCTCGGCGCTGCGGCCGTGCTGCGCCGCCCGCACCTTGAGGGCGCGATGCGTCGCGTCGGACAGGTTCCGGATCGTGACTGCGGGCATGATAGCACCTCCTCCGATGGTGATGGCTGTGATAGCACAATATAGAATATGCTATCAATTTTCAAGATGAAGGTCGGACGGCGCTCATGCGCCGCCCGATCCGAACCGATAGACCGGGATGCCAAGCTTTCTGGCCTTGTCGGCGAGATTGTCCTGGATGCCGGTGCCGGGGAAGACGAGGACGCCGATCGGCATGATCGCCAGCATGGCGTCGTTGCGCTTGAACGGGGCCGCCTTGGCGTGCTTCGTCCAGTCGGGCTTGAAGGCGACCTGTGGCACCTTGTGGGTTTCCGCCCAGCGCGATGCGATCTTTTCGGCGCCTTTCGGGGAGCCGCCGTGCATCAGCACCATGTCGGGGTGCTTGGCGTGAACCTGGTCGAGCTTGGCCCAGATCAGCTTGTGGTCGGCGGTGTCGCCGCCGGAGAAGGCGATCTTCGGCCCTGCGGGCACGAGCACCTCGGTTTCCGCGCGGCGCTTGGCGGCGATGAAGTCGCGGCTGTCGATCATCGCAGCGGTCAGATGGCGGTGGTTGACGCGCGATCCCGTGCGCTGGGACCAGGGTGAGCCGGTGGCGCGAAGGTAGCGGTCGGCGGCGCTGTCGCGGAAGACCTCCAGGCTGTCGCGCCGTTCGATCAGCGATTGCCCCAGGTCGATCAGGCGTTCGAGCTGGACGGATTTGACCTCGGAGCCATCCTGTTCCCGCTGGAGGCGCTTCTGCGCCTGCTCGTTGTCGTCGAGTTTGCGGTCGGCCCGCTCGACGGCGCGGTGGAACATATTGACGGTCGACCAGAGGAGATCGTCGAGGTCGGGATCGAGGCTGGTATCGGCCACGGTGGCGATCAGGGCGTCGAAGATGTCGGCGACGGCGCCTTCGATGATGCGGTCCTCCGGGACGGGTCGAGGATCGGCTTCGTCTTCCGAAGGTCGGTAGCCGTAGAGCTGAAGCTCCTGCACGATATGGTCGGTCGGCGATGTGGCGTGTTCGGGTTCGTCGTCATCATGCCCGTTCATGGGATGCTCCATCGGTTGGACCGCGACCGTCGCGGCCTTCATGGCGACGAAGCCGTCAGGCGGGACGGACCTGCACCCGGAGCGAAGCGAGAGGGCCGAAGCACAGCGGAGGATGGCGAAGGCCGGCGATTTTGTTTCGCGATGGAAAGCGGCCCCTTGGGGCCGCGCCGGAAAATCGTCGGCCGCAGCCATTGCTGATCCGGACCGGCTGACGGCCGATCGCCCTCTCGAAGGCCGAGGCGCGGTCCTCTCCGGTCGAAGGACGCATCCTGCGGGCATGGTGACGGCGCCCCCGCCACCTCATTGCCAGCGACTATGCTGCCTCAAGCCAGAAGCGGGCGACGTCCTGCGGTGCGAGCTGCACCCTGAGATTGGCCCGGAGCGCAGCCAAGCCGAGGCGCCGGAGATCCTCGTTGAAGTCCTCCAGCACCGGCGAGAGCACAATCGCCTCGATCCCGGCTGCGTTCGCCCGTTCGACCAGGCTGTCCCGCGCGCCGTTGCCTGCCGGGTCGTTGTCACGGACGACATAGAGCCGGCGCAGATCGCCGGGGAACAGGATGGCAGCGAGATGGGCAGCGGACAAAGCGGCCGCCATCGCCATGTGCGGTATCGCCTGACGCGCCGACAGGATGGTCTCGATACCTTCGCCCGCCGCCATCACCTCGCCGGCGATCCCGAAGCGGACGGCAGCCCCAAGCAGATTGCCCATCGCCTTGCGCTGCGTGTCGACTGGCGCCTTGCCAGAGCCGTCAGGGGCGAGCCAGGTCCGATGCGCGCCGGTGATCGCGCCCCGAAGATCGGTGACGGCAGCGATCATCGCCGGCCAGGTTTCGGTCGGGCCATGATCGTCGGGCCGATAATAGCAGCGTGGATGGAAGCGGAGGTTTCCGGTTCCGTGCAAAGCCGTAATGCCGCGATGGCGGAGATACGTCTCTACGAGTGTGCCGCTGATCGGCTGGGACATGGCGAACAGCCGCTTTGCCGCCTCGGCCGAGCCTGACGGGGCTGGTGTGCTCGCTCGCTTCTTCGTCGCCGGCGCGGGTTCGGGACGTGGCAGGCTGAGGAAGGTGCGGGCCTCCTTGACGACATCGGCGAAGTCGGTGAGGCCGCAACTCTCGCGGATCACGTCGAGAAGATCGCCGTGCTCGCCGCTCTGTGCGTCGGTCCATTTGCCGGCTGGTCCCTTCGCGGTCTCTTTCAGCCGCACGAACATCGAGCGGCCCGGCGTGTTGCGGACGTCGCCGACCTGCCAGTAATTGCCCTGGCGACGGCCGGCGTCGAGATAATGGCGGCACACCGCCTCAGCCTCACGGCCGAGACGAGTCGCCAGATCGGAAGCGTCGAGTCGGACCATCATGCCGCCTCGCGCTCGCCGATACGCTGGACCGGATAGCGGCCCAGCACGCGCTCCAGCACCGCAGGACCGGCGCTATCGGTCGGCACGAACATCCTGAGCTTCCAGGAGATGATCTCGTGGAACAGTCCGTAGGCGGTGAGCCGCTCGCGCATCGTGTCGGTGAAGCCCGACAGTTCGATGCGGTTGGCGCCCATGACGCGGACGCGGCGAAGCTGAAGCCCCTCGGCGAGGTCGAGGATGGTGCGGCCATCCATCAGCGCCATGAAGGCGTCGGCGGGCGCAAGCGTGGCTGCGCCGGTCGTGGTCGCATTTGCCGCCCAGGCAGGCGAGACCTTGCGGCCGACGATCCGTTCGCCCCCGTCGGTCTGGAGCCGATAGACACGGGTGGACTCGTTCGGCAGCCGCTTCCAGATCGGCAGCAACAGGCCGGCGACGATGTGGATCGTGCTGTCGGAGAACGCCGGCACGTCCGCGACCTCGGCGTTCCAGGTCGTGGCGAAGTCGTTCCGCTCTGCCTCGATCCAATGGGTCTCGCCCATCATCTTCACCGGGACGGTGTGCGATTCCATCGGCCGGATCAGCCGGACGCGGCGTTCGATCTCGCCATCGTCGAGCATGATCGAGGTGGCGGGGATCTGGAGGGCGGCGCGGCCCGAGCGTTCGTTGACCAGCAGCCTGGCGCCGGGTTCGCCGAGAAAGGCGAGCGCGTCGTCCAGCGTGACCGGGCGGTTGCGAGTCCTCTGGGCGATGGTCAGCAGGCGCGTCTCCGCGCCCGTGCCGGGATGGGTGTAGATGGTCTGGCGGCCGGTGACGGTGAAGCCTTCCGCCGTCAGCGTCTCCAGCCCGACATCGTAGATGCCGGCGGCGATGGCGCCCTCTATCTTGGCGGTGAGAAGCTGCTCGAAGGCGGTGAACAGGATGCCCTGCAGCTCGATGGTCAGGGCCAGCAGCCGGTTGAGGAAGGTGGTGATCGGCGGCAGCTCGTCCTTGATGCCGTTCGCGTCCATCAGCTTCAGGCCGGTGGCGGACTCGAAGCGCTCGAGCGAGCAGCCTTCGACCTTGCCCCGCACGAGCAGCAGATAGAGCTGGCGCAGCGCATCGCGGGCATAGGCGCTTTCGAGATTATCTTCGGGACGGAACAGGCCCTGGCCGCCGGTCTGGCGCTGGCCGCGCGTGATCGCGCCCAGCGTATCGAGGCGGCGGGCGATGGTGGAGAGGAAGCGTTTCTCCGCCTTGACGTCCGTGGCGATGGGCCGGAACAGCGGCGGCTGCGCCTGGTTGGTCCGGTGCGTGCGGCCAAGGCCCTGGATGGCGGCGTCCGCTTTCCAGCCGGGTTCGAGCAGATAGTGGACGCGCAACCGGGTGTTCCGCGCCGAAAGCTCGGCATGATAGCTGCGACCAGTGCCGCCGGCGTCCGAAAAGATCAGGATGCGCTTGCTGTCATCCATAAACGCCTGGGTTTCGGCGAGATTGGCGGCGGCGGCGCGGTTCTCGACGACGAGGCGGTCGCCGCCCGAAGCCGTGTTCTTGCGGACGATGCGCCGCGATCGGCCCGTGACCTCCGCCACCAGCTCGGTGCCGAAATGCTGGACGATCTGGTCGAGCGCGCCGGGCACGGGTGGCAGAGAGGCGAGCTGCGCGATCAGCTCGTCGCGACGCGCGACGGCCTCGCGGCTTTCGACGGGCTGGCCGTCGCGATAGACCGGCCGCGACGACAGGTTGCCCTCACCGTCGGTGAACGGCTCGTAGAGCTGCACCGGGAAGGAATGGGCGAGGTAGTCGAGAACATATTCGCGGGGCGTGATGTCCACGCGAACGTCGTTCCATTCCTCGGTCGGCAACTCGGCCAGACGGCGCTCCATCAGGGCTTCGCCCGTCGACACGATCTGAATGACGGCGGCATGGCCAGATTCCAGATCGGCGGTGATCGACCGGATCAGGGTCGGCGTCTTCATCGACGTCAGCAGATGGCCGAAGAAGCGCTGTTTGGCGCTCTCGAAGGCGGAGCGGGCGGCGGACTTGGCCTGCCGGTTCAGCGTGCCGGTGGCGCCGGTGATATTGGCCACCTCCATCGCCGCATCCAGGTGGTTATGGATGATGGCGAAGGCCCCGGCATAGGCGTCGTAGATGCGGATTTGCTCGGGGGTCAGCGCGTGCTCGACCAGCTCGTATTCCACGCCGTCGAAGGAGAGCGAGCGGGCGGTGTAGAGGCCGAGCGCGCGCAGGTCGCGGGCCAGCACCTCCATCGCCGCGACGCCGCCGGCCTCGATGGCTTCCACGAACTCCGCCCTGGTCGAGAACGGAAAATCCTCGCCGCCCCACAGGCCGAGCCGCTGGGCGTAGGCGAGGTTGTGGACCGTGGTGGCGCCGGTCGCCGAGACATAGACGACGCGGGCGTTCGGCAGCGCGTGCTGGAGCCGCAGACCCG
Organism: Hansschlegelia zhihuaiae; assembly: GCF_004103825.1. Classification (GTDB taxonomy): domain Bacteria; phylum Pseudomonadota; class Alphaproteobacteria; order Rhizobiales; family Methylopilaceae; genus Methylopila; species Methylopila zhihuaiae. Next base: position 12,180 of record NZ_RYFI01000023.1, on the reverse strand, counting down.
CGCGGCCCTGCTGCGAGGCGGCGACGTCGCCGCGTTCTCCCTTGCCGCCACCGGCATTCTGCATCGCGTGCGCCTCGTCGAAAATGAGGACTCCATCGAAGTCGGAGCCCAACCATTCGACGATCTGCCGGACGCGCGAAACCTTCTCGCCACGGTCGTCGGACCGTAGCGTGGCATAGGTCGTAAACAGGACGCCTTCCGGCAGCGTGATCGGCCGCCCCTGCGGGAAGCGCGACAGCGGCGTGACCAGCAGGCGCTCCATGCCGAGCGCCGACCAGTCGCGCTGCGCGTCCTCGATCAGCTTGTCGGACTTGCTGATCCACACCGCCTTGCGGCGGCCCTGGAGCCAGTTGTCGAGAATGATCGCGGCGGACTGACGCCCTTTGCCGACGCCGGTGCCGTCACCGATCATGAAGCCGCGCCGGAAGCGCGCGGCGTTCGTCGCTTCCTCGCGCGCGGCGGTGACGACATCGAAGGTGGCGTCCACCGTCCACGATCCGGCGAGATGATCGGAGTGAGCCTCGCCGGCATAAATGACGGTCTCGAGCTGCGCGTCGGACAGCAGCTCGTGGATATTGACCGGGAGGTGCGGCCGATAGCTCGGTCTGGGCGGGGCGACCGAAGCCATCGCCGCCGATTGCACCAGCCTGGTGGGGTGCGCCTGAGAACCGGCAATACGGATCGCCTGCAATCCGTATTCTTCATAGATGCCGTCGGACAAACGGCCGCCTTCGCCTGCTAGGCCGTCCTGGGTCTCGTAGGCGAGTGGCAGGCCCTTCGGCTCGGTCATCGGCACGGCCGCAGGGACGGCCTTGGCGGTGCGGTTGATATAGCCGCGCACGCTGCGAGGGGTGGAAGCCGCGACAGTCGGGACCGTGAGGGAGGGATCGACGGCGAGCCGTGTCGGCAGATGATCGTCGAGCCAGCCCAGCAGCGTGGCGGCGTCCGAGGCAACGCCGGGTGCGGCCGGGAACACGGCCGGATCGTCGGCGGGCCGCTTGTCGATGACGGTCAGCCGCGTCGGAAACGTCGTGCCGTGTTTGGCATAGACCGCGCCGTCGATGGCGGCGGAGAAGACGATGCGCCCGCGCTCCTGCAGGCGAGTGAATGCGTCCCGCCAGGCCAGATTGTCGGGCGCGAAGCTGGCGCCGGTGATCGTCACCAGGCGTCCGCCGGGAGCCAGACGCGCCAGCGCCGAGGCGACATGGCGATATGTGGTGTCGGCTATGCGGCCTTCGACATTGGCCATTGCGGAGAACGGCGGATTCATCAGCACGATGCTGGGCGTGACGGCGGGATCGAGATGATCGTCGATCTGGGCCGCGTCGAAGCGGGTGACGGGAATGGCCGGGAAGAGAAGCGACAGCAGGCTGGCGCGGGTGTCGGCCAGCTCGTTGAGGACGAGCGTGCCGCCGGCGATCTCGGCGAGGATAGCCAGCAGGCCGGTGCCCGCTGACGGTTCCAGCACCCGGTCCGCCGGGGTGATGGCGGCGGCGTGGGCCGCGACCAGGCCGAGCGGGATCGGCGTCGAGAATTGCTGGTAGGTCTGGCTCTCGGCCGAACGGCGCGTGTGCGTCGGCAACAGGCCGGCGATCTTCGTCAGCGCGGACAGACGTGCAGCCGGAGTTACGGATTTGCGGAAAAGCGCACGTCCGTATTTGCGCAGGAACAGTACGGTCGCGGCCTCGCAGGCGTCATAGGCCGTCTTCCAGTCCCAGGCGCCGGCGGAATCGGACGCGCCGAAGGCCGTCTCCATCGCCGCACGCAGGGCAGCGGTATCGACGCGCTCGCCGCGTTCGAGATGGGGCAGCAGCAGGCCGGCCGCCGCGAAGATGGCGGCAGAGGGTTCGGGATTGGCGGCGAGCGGAAGCGGCGCGGCGACAGTCGCTGCCGCCGATGCGGAAATCAGGGTCATGATGTGAGCCTCGGGAGAGCGGGAACGGACGAGCCGCGGGGCGCTCTCTCTCGACCACACCGGCTCAAACCCGTTCCGGCCGCCCTCTCACTCTCGCGACGCTGGCATGGAAAAAGCGCCCGACCGAGAGGTGGGCGCTTTTCCGAGGATCAGTTCCAATGTCCGTCCGCGATCTCGCCGACGACGAGCGCGCGGGCCTTGCGGATCAGGTCTTGGCCGCAGGTGTCGACGTGGCCGAAGAACCTGGCGCGGGCGCCGTTCGTGGTCCAATCATCATAAGCGCAATATTCGCAGGCTTCGGATCGGAAGGCCCGCATGTCGTTGGCCCAATGCGGCTTGGGCTCGATGACGACGGTGATGCCGTCCCTGGTTTCCAGCCAGGGCAGAGACCGTTCACGCGGCGGACGCTGGCGATCCGCCGCGAAGATGGCGTCGATGTCGGTCATGGCGCCTCTCCCGCGTCGAGCCGCACGAAGCCTTCGGGATCGTCGAGATCGGGCGGCAGATAAGCGTCGTAGGGATTGCCGTCGGCGAGATGGCCGAAGGGCGTGAAGACGTAATCGCCATCGTCCCGCCCCACGGTGCAGATGACGTAGCGCGGGCTGGCCGTCGCTGCGTCGAGGCACTCCATGAGGGCGAGATTGCCGTCGCCCCCCGCGCGCAGCAGGGTCTGGAAATTGGTCCGGGCGTAGGAGGGGATGCTCATAGCGGTCCTCCCTCGCCGGAGATGGTCTGATCGAGCCAGCCATCGGTGTAGATCCAGTTCACGGTCTCGCGGGTGGCGAGGTCGAGGACATGCGCGCCGCCGCCGAAGCCATCGAGCCGGGGCTTCGAGCAGGTGTTGGCATATTGGAATCCCCATCTGCCTTTGAGGCCGAACTCGGCGGCGCAGCGGTTCACGAAGTGGATGAGGCGTTCGGGGTCGCCGGTCACGTCGTCGCGCATCCAGAGTTGGCTGCCGCCATGCTCCGGTTGGATCGAAAGGAGGAAGCCTGCGGAGGGTGGTTCCTCCGATGCGCTTTCCTCGGACAGGCGATTGTAGAGATCGAGCGCGCGGGCGGCGTTCTCGGGCGTGCCGACGTCGAGCAGGCACGAGAAATGGGTGAAATAGTCGGCCATGACAGGCTCCGGAAACGAGAAAGCCCGGCGCGATGGCCGGGCTCTGGGTTGAGGGAGGATCGAAGGCGGTCAGTAGCCGAACCGCCAGGATGGCCAGGGCTGGCCATCGTCGGCGGCGTCGACAGCTTCCGGCAGGTAGCCGGCATCGCCTTCGACCAAGGATGGGTCTCGCACCGGCGCTTCGTCGATGACGGTGACGCAGACGACGAGACCGTCTTCGACCTCAACGTGAACGGGCACGAAATACTGAAAGACGACGCGGCGCGTGGCGGACGGGTCGGGTTCGATCATGGAGGGTCTCCTTGCGACGATGCGGGGAAGCGACCTCTCGCCGCTCCCCCGCGGTGAGGGTCATTCGGCCGCGATCGTCAGGGCGTCCTCGTCCTCGATCCCGTCGCCATCCTCGTCGTCGCCGTCCTCGCTGAGGAAGTCCGGCAAGGCTACCTCGTCTGCGGCGTTGGCCTCAGCGCCCGGTTCGACGGCCTGCCCATCATCGTGATCGACCAGGCGCAGCGGCTCGGGTAGCCAGCCGGTGTCGGCCAGCAGGCGCTCGGCCTCCTTGGCCATGTCGCCCTTCTTCAGATGGTCGATGAGCTGGGCAGCCCGCTCGCCGGCGCCCTCTCGCACGGCTTCGAGGATGCGGGGCTTGGTGACGCGGCCGAGATAGTTGCCGACCGTCGGCCGCCAACCTGCCGCCACCAGGTCGAGGCCGGTGGCGCGCGCCAGCCGGTCGGCCTGCGAGAGGCGGACATCCAGACCATGCTGGCTGACGCCCGATCCGCTATAGGGATTGGGCCGCTCGAACAGTGCGTTCACGCCGAAGCTGACGCAATGGGCGAGCAGATCGAGGCGCGTGCCGTCGTCGAGATGGGTGAGCCAGTCCCACAGCGCCTGGTCGTCGGCGGGAACATGATCGCCCCAGCGCTCGTGCCGCTCGGCGACCTCGCGCGCGGGTGCGCTGTCTTTCAACTCCTCGGACTGCGCCGAGAAGAAGATATGATTGACGCGAGCCTCGAGGCAGCCGGCCGGCGCGGTGCGCCGGAAGGTGTCGCTGACCAGCTTGTGCAGCAGCATGGTCATGGCGACGTCGGGATGTTCGGCGACCGCGTTGCGCAGAGCGAGGGTGCGATGCGCGGTCAGCTCGATGACGAGGCGCTCGGGCAACGGCTTGATGCCATCATCCTCGTCGTCTTCCGGTTCCGTGGCCTGGCCGCCGATGGTGATGACGGCGCGTTGAACGGCGGGCGCGGCCGGATGGCTGGTTTCACCGTCGGCCTCCGGCGCATCGCTGCCTTCGGGCTCGGCCGGATGCTCATCCTCGGGACGGACATAGCCGCGATCCACCGACAGCGAGCCGTCGGCGTCGAGGCTGACGAATACGCCAGCGACGGCGATGTCGGCCGGATCGTAGATCGCGGGGCGCTGCTCGAAGGCGTCGAGGGCCTGTTCGATCTCGCCGAGACGTGCGTCGATCTCGTCCGGCAGCTCATCGGCTTCCGCATATTCGGCTTCGAGCCGGTCGTATTCGTCGCGCAGCGCCTCGCGGGCGGCGCGCTCCTCTTCGGTCAGGTCGACCGTGACGCCAGCCAGTTCGCGAAGCCCATGCTGGTGGCCGTAGGGAAAGCTCAAGGCGGCCTCGACCCATTTCCAGCCTTCGCTCGCGATCTCGTCGGCGGTGGTCTTCAGCTTGTCGGCCACCATGCGGTCGAGCAGGGCCGGATCTTGCAGCCAGCCACCATCGTCCGACTGGAACAGGTCGCGCAGCACGATGCCGCCGGCCGCCTCATAAGCCTCGACGCCGATGAAGACGGCCCTTTTGTCGGAGGCGCGGACCGAGGTCTCGGTCAGCATCCGGCGGATCTGATAGGGCTCCTTCTGCCAGCTATCCTTGACTGCCTCCCAGACCTGCTCCTGACGGGCATGGTCCTGCGAGACGGTGAAGGCCATGAGTTGTTCGAGCGTCATGCCGTCGTCGGCATAGATCTCCAGTAACGCCGGCGAGACGGAAGCGAGGCGCAGGCGCTGCTTCACGACGTTGACGCCGACAAAGAAGGCGGCGGCGATGGCTTCCTCGGTCATGCCCTTGTCGCGCAGCCCCAAGAAGGCGCGGAACTGATCGAGCGGATGCAGCGGCGCGCGCTCGATGTTCTCGACCAGCGAGACCTCGTCGACCAGGATGTCGCTGTTGGCGTCGCCGACGACGCAGGGCACCGGCGCGGTCTTGGCCAGGCGCTTCTGCTTCGCCAGCAGTTCGAGCGCGCGATAGCGGCGGCCGCCGGCGGGCACCTCGAATATGCCTGTCTCGGCGCCATCGGCGTCGAGGACGGGACGGACATGCAGGCTCTGGATCAGGCCGCGCCGGGCGATGGACTGGGCCAGCTCCTCGATCGAGACGCCGGCCTTGACGCGCCGGACGTTGGACTGGCTCAGCACCAGCTTGTTGAAGGGGATGTCGCGCGCCGACGACAAGGTGATCTTCTGAACGGCTGTAGCCATCGGGGTTTACTCCGCGACGGGCGGCCGGGAGCCTCTCTCTCGACCTCCAACCCGTCACGAAGCGAAGCGCCGCCCTCTCACTCTCGGAGAGCCGCGCCACACAGGCGGAAAGGCGTAAAGCCGGAAGCCCGCTTCTCCGCCTTTCCGGTTTTCAGGATCGTCACGCCGCCTGCCGCTCGTCGTCGGCTGCATCGACATCGGCGCCCGGCTGGAACCCTAGCAGCCAGTCGGCCGCCTTGCTCGCCTGGGAGGCGGCGCGGACGATGGCGCGATTGTCCTCGCGCAGCACCTCGAGCCAGGAGCCGATATAGTCAGCATGGCGGACGGTGGGTGTGATGCCGAGCGAGGCGCAACAGAAGGCCGCGTTGATCTCGGCGACCAACTCCTCGAAGGCGTATTTTTTTGAGCCGAAGGAACCCGAGAAATCGCGGTTCAGGCGTGAGGGGTGGCCCGTGGCGTGCCCCAGCTCGTGCAGGGCCGTCCTGTGCCAGTTGATCGGCTCGAAATACGCCTGCGGCGGCGGCACCTGCACATAGTCATGCGCCGGGACATAGAAAGCGCGGTCCCCGCCGATGCGGAAGTCGATGCCCGTGGCCCGGATCAGGGCCTCGACCTGCGGCTCGATGAGGCCGGGCGGAGGCGGTGGAGCCACAATGGCGACATCCTCCGGTAGGCCGTCGCATTGCGCCGCGTTGAAAACCGTGAATCGCTTGAGGAACGGGATCGCGGCCGCTTCCTCGCCGGCCTCGCGGGCGCGGCGCTTCTCGTCCTCCGGCGTGAAACGGTCAGCATAGACGACGGTGGTGCCGCGTTCGCCCCGGCGGACATTGCCGCCGAGCGACAGGGCCTGGCGGAAGGTGAGCCAGCTCTGGCCGGGAAAGCCGTGCTGGATCACCGCGCCCCAGAGGATCAGCACATTGATCCCCGAATAATGCCGCCCGGTCGCGGCGTTCCTCGGCATGGCGAGGGGCGCCTTGACCGAGGCCGATCCCCAAGGCTGGACCCAGGGGAAGCGGCCTGCCTCCAGCTCGGCGATGATCTTGCCGGTGATGTCGTCATAAAGGCTCGCCCGATCGGAGCCGGGGCGTGCGCTGGCGTCTTTCCTGAACATCGCGGTTCTCCGCGACGGGCGCCGGAGACCTCTTCTCCAGCCCTCAACCCGTCACGGAAAACCCGTCCCCACTCTCACTCTATAGGGGGCGTTGCGGGGATCTCCCCGCAGAAGGGGTAGGCCGAGACCTTGGTTCGGCCGCAGGGGAAGGCTTCCCCCTTATCCGGCCTGTTCTTATGGGCTTCCTTAAAAACTGTCAGAAACTCGCATATGTTTCCAACAGGAGAAAGACGATGACATGGCTGACCGAACAGATTTTGTCGCATGCGACGGGCCTGCCCGAAGGCGCCCCTGTGTCCGCCAAGAGCCTGCTGCACCTCGGAAACCGGGCGGCCGTGGATCAGGCGTTGTCGCGCCTGACGGAGCGCGGGCAGCTCATCCGCGCCGGTCGCGGCGTCTATCTGCGCCCCATCGCCAGCCGGTTCGGCACGCGCACGCCTTCGGTCGAGCAGGCTGTCGAGGCTCTTGCAACCCAAAAGGGGGAGGTCATCGTCTCGAACGGCGCTGCCGCGGCGAACGCCCTTGGCTTGACGACGCAGGTGCCCGTCCGCTCGGTCTATCTGACCTCCGGGCGCAGCCGAAAGATGCACCTCGGCAAGCAGGTGGTGGAATTGCGGCATGCACCGCGCTGGCAACTGGCCCTGGCCAACCGGCCGGCGGGGGAGGCTGTGCGGGCGCTGGCCTGGCTCGGCCCGGAAAAGGCAGAGGCCGCGCTCACGACATTGAAGCGGAAGATGCCGCCTGGTGTGTTCGGCGAACTGGTTGCCGCCGCGCCGCAGCTTCCGACATGGCTCGCGCAGAGCGTCGGAAAGGCGGCCTATGGCTGATGTCTTTCTCCGTCTTTCCGCATAAACACAAATAGTCTCGAAGGAAGCGCCACTTTCCCATGGGCGCTCTCCTTGAATTGTCCAATGCAAACAAATGGGGACATGCGCGTGGAAGATGAAGCAAACGTGGCAGATACGCCGGACCAATTTCTTAAGGCCTTGGGGAAAAGTCTGAAGGGGACGGAAGGTGTCGATGCCGGCATGGCGGACATCCTTGAGGCCCATATCCTGAAAGCGGCGCCGGCGCAGAACGCCGTCGCTCAGGCCAAAGACGCGATCCTGAAACTCGCAGCCGAGCGCGCGAATCCTCCGAAGCCGGAGGTGGATAATGGCTGACCCTTACTTCCTCCAGTCCCTGGCCCTTTCCGGCTTCCGCGCGTATCTCCAACCGAAGACCTTCGATTTCAGCAAGAAGCGTTGCCTGGCGATCTTCGCGCCGAACGGAAGCGGTAAATCCAGCGTCATCGATGCGCTGGAGTTCATGTTCTCCAAAGACGGAACACTCGAAAGGCTCGGTCAGCGCGCCATCAACAACCAGGCTGGTCCCCTGGCGCTGGCGCACAATCTGGCTGAAGAGGCGAAGATTGCGTCGACGGTTACGATCGACGTGGTCTCGGGCAAGAATGCCGCCAACGGTAGCCGGTCGGCGACGGGGGCGAAGCGACCGATACCGGCGGTGGCGACAACTGTGAACGCCTGCTTCGCTGTGCCACCGATCATCCGCGGACATACGCTGCGCACTTTTGTTGAAATCCATACGCCCGAACAGCGCTACGCGGATGTCGCCAATTGGCTGCAACTTGGCCCACTGGTTGAGGTACAGAAGAATATCCGTTCGCTGCGCGCGCAAGTGAAGGCCGCCGCCGAGGACGAGGCAGCGCTGCAGCGCGTTGATACCCAGCTTGCCAAGGAGACGGCCCAGGCGGTGAAGACCTGGGATGAGGCGGCGGTGCTTTCCCACGCCAACACGTCGGTCTTGGCGCCACTCGATCCCGCGCTGATGATGGCGGCGTTGGCCGCCGGCGATCCGGCCTATCTCGAACTGGAAGCGCGCGCCAAGGCCGAGGACAACAAAATCGGGCTTGCGGGCCTGCGCCAGATCCGCAATGCGGCTGCCGCTTTGCGGGCCGAGACGAAAGACGCAGAGAGCGGCGAGATTATCGTCAGCGGTGCGATTCCGACCTTTGAAACGGCTGTGGCGACGCTGTTGGTGGCGGAGAGTAAGGAGGCGGAGGAACGCGGCAAAGCGGCGAGCACCGTGTTTCAGGCTTTATGGAAAGCCGCAGAACCGCTTTTTGCCGAAGGGGTGGCGGCACCTGACATTTGCCCGGTCTGTGCAACGCCTGTCGCAGACACGGCGGCGGGCAGCGCTGGGGCGATCCGGGAACACCTCGCCAAGCATCTCGAAGAACTGGCGGACTACGCTGCCGCTAAGAAGACGCTCGACGGGGCCAAGACTGCCGCGACCAGGGCTCATACCCAGTTGTTGGCGGCGCTGCCCGGGCTGACTGGTCTCCTCGGAGATGGCGAGGCGGCATTGAAAGCCGATCTTATCGACTATCAAGCAGGAATCGCCGGCTGGCCGCAGACCGTCCTTCCGTCCTCGGCCGATGTTGTCGCGGCAATCATCAAGCTGCTCGCCACGCTAGATCAAGCCATCGCGGACATCGAATCGAAGCAAGGCGACCACACCTATATCAAGGCCAAGGCGAAGATCGATCGACTGCTGGAGCTACAGGCCGATCGGAACCTTGCGCTGCGGACGCGAGATGAACTGGGGAAACTCTCCAACGCCTTGACCGCGCAGGCGACGATCATCTCAGCCGAGATCCGCAAGAAGGTGCAGAGCCTTCTCGACAAGCTTCAGACGCCGATGAACGATATCTACAAGCTCATCCAGGGCGCTGGCGCCAAGCCAATCCGGCTGGAGTTGCCGGCGGAAGACGACACGAACCAGCAGCGGCTCAACCTCCTGATCGATTTCGCCAAGAACCGCACGGGCGTGCAGCCTGGCGGCTATTTGAGCGACTCACAGATTCATTCGGTGGCGCTGGCGTTGCGGATGGCGGCGATCAAGCAATTTAATGCCGGCGCGCCCATCATCGCGCTCGATGACATCGTCACCTCCTACGATGCCGATCATCGGCGCACCATTGCCGGACTTATCGCCACCATGTTCGGCGACTGCCAGATTCTGATCACCACGCACGACGAGCGATTCTTTAATTATTTGAAGGATCAACTCGAGGCGAAAGCCTGGCACTTCACCCGGATCATTGGCCTCGATCCGGCCTATGGGCCGCGTTTCGCTGATCATAAGGTCAGCGATGAGATGATCGAGGCACGTTGGGTGGCGGGCCAGTCGGCGGCCAACGAGATGCGTCAGGCCGAGGAGGAATGGCTTCTCGGCATCTGTCGGGATTTCGGGGTGAGCGTCCGCATCCGACCGCTGGAGAGAGCCTATTCCTACGAACGTAGCGAGTTGGCCTCTGCGCTCGCCGGATTGCTCAAGGATGCCAAGCTGGCGCCAGCGTTGGTGCCGGGCGTCAACAACCGGTTCCTTGATAGTTTGGTGAAAGGCGAGATCGAGAATTTCGGCAGCCACTTCCAGGACGGGCCATATGGCGACGGTTCGATTGGCGACGAGAAGGCGCGCTGGGAGGAATTCAAGATTTTCCGCAGCCAGTTTGCCTGCAAGAAGTGCAGTCGAACGAAATTCCAGCGGCCCTTTACTCTCAAAAAGCCGGTGTGTGCGCATGATGGCTGCGAGGCGCAGTTCGAGTTTGCGGCAGCACCGGCAGGGATGGCTTGAATGGGTGGGCGTTCGAAACCCGTAGAGCTGGCGACGCGCAGCTTCGAGAAGCAAGGCGACGCAACGGCTTTCTTCAAGGCTATGCTGAACCGCTATCGTCCTGGTGAGCGAGTGAGTGACGAGGATGGTCTCGACGTTGCCGCCCTTCTCGAACGCCACACCGAATATGTCGCCAAGGTGGGCTGCGGTGTCAGCCATTTTCAGGTCATGATGACAGAGCATGGGACGCAATGCTTCCGGATCATCCGCACCGATGGCAGCGGCACGGATTTCTCCTACCCGCACTGCATCTCCCAGCGACCACCCAGCCGTAAGCAGGAGGTCGCTCAAGCCTTTCGACGTGCGGTGCGCTTCGATCTCTACAAGGCTCGTGATGATTTCTTCGCCACCCACGGCGGTTCTGACGGTCTGGTTTCCTGCGCCGTTACGGGCGAAAGAATCTCGCGGGATGAGGCGCATATGGATCACCGTCCACCGATGACCTTCGAGGTTATCGTGACGACGTTTCTCTGCGGGCGCGGTCTGTCGCTAGACGATGTGCCGCTGACGACAGGCAAGGACGATCAAGTCTCGCCCGAGGTTACGGATAGTGCTTTGAGCGAGGCATTTCGAGCCTACCACGCTGGCATCGCGCGGCTCGATTTCGTGCGGAATACAGTCAATCTGGCCCAAGCCAGTCGGAATCGGCTGAAGGACGGCCGGGTTGTGCTAAAAGGATAGCTGCTGTCGATCATGAGACTTTCGCCGTTCTCTCTCGTCTCTTTGGCGCGCGGAGAAAATATGAGGTCGGCGATGGTACGGTTGTCGTCCAGCCATCTCGGCCAAGCTTTGTGAAAGGACGGAGACGGGCAAGGTTCGGGGATTCCCAAGTCAACGATCCTGTGATAAAACCTCTGCTATATTTTTCCGAGTCAGAGGAAATGTCACTCTCCATGCCGTCCACTAGCGCCCAGCGGCTTCGTGCGCTCGACCTCCTGAATGCCCGGGGTATGCTCCGGCTCAAGGATTTCGTCGCCGAAGGCATTGGTCCAGAGACGCTTGCCAGGCTTGTTCGAGAGCAGGCGGTTGTTCGCCCGGCACGGGGCCTCTACCAACTCCCCGACGCCCACGTTGACGCTGCCCATAGTCTCGCTGAGGCAGCAGTTCTGGTTCCAAAGGGTGTTGTCTGCCTTACCTCGGCCCTTCAATACCACGAACTGACGCTGCAGATGCCGTCGGCTGTATGGATGGCGATCGATCGCGCTGCCTGGCGACCCAAGATCGATTATCCACCTATCCGATTTGTGCGCTTCACCGGATCGGCGCTGACCGAAGGGGTTGAGCGTCACCGTATCGAGAATGTCGACGTCCCCATCACAGATCCGGCAAGGACGATTGTCGATTGCTTTCGCTACCGGACCAAGATCGGCCTTGACGTTGCGATGGAGGGGCTGCGTGAGGGCCTCCGCCGCCGCCGATGCAAGCCGGATCAGCTCTGGCGTTACGCGCGCAAGGCGCGGGTCTGGTCGGTCATGCGCCCTTACGTCGAAGCAATGGTGTCCGATGCCGCGTGAGCCCCGCAACATTGGCGCATCAGTGCGGGCGCGGCTCGTCGATCGGGCACGTGCCGAGCGGTCGGATTTCCAAATTCTCCTGACGCGATACGCGCTTGAGCGTCTCCTCTACCGGCTGAGCGTCTCACCGCATCGCGACCGCTTCGTTCTCAAAGGCGCGATGCTCTTCGTGACCTGGGTCGCAGACCCGTTCCGGCCCACGCGCGATCTGGATCTGCTTGGCCACGGCGATAACGACGCGGAGGCCATCGCCGAAACGTTCCGGGCGATCTGTGCGCAGCCCGTTGCCGACGATGGCGTGACGTTTGACGTCGCCGCGTTGACGGCGGCGCCGATCCGCGAGGAGG
>NZ_RYFI01000022.1:3114-76421 GCF_004103825.1 Hansschlegelia zhihuaiae | reverse complement strand
GAGAACAGCGTGTCGGTCCAGTGACGCACATGCGTCACGCGCTCCTCGAGATATTTGCTCATCGCTCGTCGCGCCTTGGCTTGGTCGGGTCGGTTGAGGGGATGCGGTTCACGCGGCCGCCGGGTCGGCATGGCCGAACGCGGCCTGGAGCTTGCCGGGCGCGCCGTCCCAGTCCGCGGCGTCCGGCGGCGGGTCGGATTTCTCAGACACGTTCGGCCAGAGCGCGGCGTATTTCGCATTGAGCGCGAGCCAGCCTTCGAGGCCCGGCTCTGTGTCGGGCTTGATCGCCTCGGCGGGGCATTCGGGCTCGCAGACGCCGCAGTCGATGCATTCGTCGGGCGCGATGACCAGCATGGTCTCGCCCATGTAGAAGCAGTCGACCGGGCAGACCTCGACGCAGTCCATATACTTGCAGCGGATGCAGTTTTCCGTGACGACATAGGTCATCGTCGGCCGTCCTCGAAAGCGGGTTTGGGACGCGGGCGCTAGAGCGCCTTGGCGATGTCGTGGCCGTCGAAATTCGCCGCCAGCCCCTTCAGGGCGTCGGCGTTGATCTCGCCGCCCATGGCCTTGAGACTCTCCTCGCGGATCAGCGACATCAGCCCGCGCCTGAGCGCCAAGAACTCCGACGACATGATGAGCGCATGCTCGCGCGGCCGCGGCAGCGGCACCGCGACCTCGGCCTTGATGGCGCCGGGGCGCGCCGTCATGACGTAGACGCGGTCCGACAGGAACACCGCCTCGTCGATGTCGTGGGTCACGAACAGCACCGAGATCTTCAGCCGCTGCCACATATTGGTGAGGATCTGCTGCATGATCAGCCGCGTCTGCGCGTCGAGCGCGCCGAACGGCTCGTCGAGCAGCAGGATGCGGGGGCCGGTGGCGAGCGCCCGCACGATGCCGACGCGCTGCTTCATCCCGCCCGAAAGCCCGTCCGGATAGTGGTTCTCGAACTGCGAGAGGCCCGCGAGGCCGAGCAAAGTGCGGGCCTGGCGGCGGCGCTCGGAGCGGTGGAGCCCCTTCATCTTGAGCCCGAACTCGACGTTCTGGACGACAGTCATCCAGGGAAACAGCGAGTATTGCTGGAAGATCATCCCGCGGTCTGCGCCGGGGCCTTCGACGGGCCTGCCGTCGACCAGCACCGCGCCGGAGGTCGGCTTAAGGAAGCCCGCCAGCGCGTTCAGCATTGTGGACTTTCCGCAGCCAGACGGTCCAATGATCGAGACGAACTCGCCAGGCTCGACCGTCAGAGAGACGCCCGAGACCGCGTCGACCGGGCCGTTGGCGGTCTCATATCTGAGGCCGAAATCCTCGATCTCGATCTTCCCGAGCCGGTTCTGGACGGCGGGGCGCGGCTCGTCGGCGCGCTTCAGGGAGACGACGGTCATCGGGCGGCGCTCCAGGGCATGGCGAGCCGGCCGATCAGGCGGATCGCGAAACTCGAGGCGAGGCCCAGCACGCCGATCGCGATCATGCCGAGCGCGATGTCGGAATACTGGACGAGGCTATAGGCCTCCCAGGTGAAGTAACCGATGCCGAACTGGCCCGAGATCATCTCGGCGGCGATCAGCGAAACCCAGGCGACGCCCATGCCGACGGTGAGGCCGGTGAAGATCTGCGGCAGCGTCGCGGGCAGATAGACTTCGCGGAACGTCGCGGCCTCGCTCGCGCCGAGCGAGCGGGCGGCGCGCACCAGAACGGGGTCGACAGTCGACATGCCGTGCAGCGTGTTGAGCAAAATGGGGAAAAACGAGCCGAGAAATGTGATGAACACGATCGACTGCTCGTTCGTCGGCCACAGCATGATCGCCATTGGCACCCAGGCGATCGCCGGGATCGGCCGCAGCACCTCGGACACCGGAAACACCGCCTCGCGCAGCAGCCGGAAACGGCCCATCAGCAGGCCGAGCGGGACCGCGACCGCGGCCGCGATCAGGAAGCCGAACAGGATGCGCCGGCAGCTCATGCCGACATGCTCGAAGAACGTCCCGCTCAGGAACGCCGTCTCGGCGCTCGCCAACACGTCGGCGGGCGAGGGGACATTGGCGAAGCGCACATAGACATTGACGCGGTAGGTCGTCAGCAGGTGCCAGGCCATCACGAACAGCGCGAGCGAGACGAAGCCGACCAGGGCCGGCCGGACAGGCAGCCCCGAGACGGCTCCTCGCAACCCGAGGCGCCGGGTCCGGGCGCTGCCTGCGACGGGGGGCGCCTGCGGAAGCTCTGGCCGGGCAGGGGCGGCGGCGGGGGCGGCTGCGCTCGCCATCGGCTCAGCCCTTCGTCGCCGCGGCGATGGCGTCTTCGAAGGCCAGCACCTTGCCGCCGGACTTCGCCGCATAGGCTTCGGCGTCGCTCTTCAGCATGAAGGGCGCGAGCTCGCTCTTCTCGCCCGAGACGTAGAACGCCTTGTCGGCGAACAGCTTGATGCCCTTCGCGGTGTCGAACACATAGGCGACGTTCATCGCCGTGCCCTTCGACTGGAAGTCGCGATAGGCGCCGAGCGTGCACGAGGCGCTGGAGAAGGGCAGGATGTCGCCGTCCTTGACCCAGATCTCGCCCGCCTTGCGCGGCTCCTTGATCTCGGTCTTGCAGAAGCGGTCCTCGCCCTTGACCTCGAAATTCGCCGTTGAGGCCAACTGGGCGTCGTAGTCGAGGCCGCGCTTCTTGAAGGCCGCGCGCAGATAGCCGTCATTGACCCAGGGGTCGACGTCGAACTCCTTCATCCGGCCCATGTCCTGCAGGACCTTGACGTCGACCTTGGCGGCGTCGATCAGCGGCTTCTTGAGGGTCGGGTCGACCGTCATGATGCCGCCCGGGCCGAGGAAGACGTAGACCACTTCCTTGTCGGTGCCGGTCCATTTCGAGATCATCTCGGCGGCGCGCTTGGGGTCTTCCCTGACCCATGCGGCGGCGTCGAGCGCCGCCTGCAGATAGGCGTCGACGAGCTCCGGATATTTCTCGGCGAAGTCGGTCCGCACCACGACGCCGTGCCAGGTCGGCAGATTGGTCTGCACCCCGTCGAAGATCTTGCGCGCGAAGCCGCGGAACGGCAGCAGCTCCGCGAAGGGCACGAAGTCGGCGTGGGCGTCGATCTTCTGCTCCTTCAGATTGGTGGAGCCGACCTCAGGGCTCTGGCTCACCAGAGTGAAGAAGTCCTTCGGGAGCTTGGCGTCCTGCATGGCCTTCAGGACCATGCCGTGCGCGGCCGAGCCGAAGGGGACGCTCAGCGTTTTGCCCTTCAAATCCTCAAGCGCGTAGTAGGGGCTGTCCTTGTGCACCACCACGCCGTTGCCCGAGCCATAGAGGTTGTAGGCCGCGACCGCGATCAGCTGGGACTTCGACTCCGCATTGTTCTGGAACGTGTAGCCGTTCACGACGAGCGGGTAGTCGCCCATCCCGCCGAACTGCAGCTTGCCGGCCATCATGCCATTGGTGACAGGCGGGCCCGAGGTGAAGTTCTGCCATTCGAGCTTGACGTCGATGCCGGCGTATTTGCCGTCCTTCGGCAGATGCTTCTCGAGCAGCTTGAGCTCGCGGATCACCGCGCCGGTCGTCACCGTGTTGGTGGTGGTGTCCTGCGTGCCGATCCCGATCGTCAGGGTCTCGGCGCGCGCCGGCGCGCCGTGAGCGAGGCTGGCCGCGACAAGAGCCGCAAGCGACGTCGCGGAGAGAACGTTTCTCAGTTTCGGCATGGCCACCTCGCTTCGATCCGACCGCTTGCGTCGGAAGATCCGACGCTCGGATCATCGAAGCCGGCCGCGCCGCGTTCAAACGAAGACCGGGTGGGACGGTCGATTAGTTGCCAAAAAAGCAGGCGTGGCGCGGTGCGCGGCAGGGGGCGGGCAGGGCGCCCGCCATTTAGGCGTCCTTGCCGCTGCGCATCTGCGCCAGCGCAGCCGGCCGGCGGATGAGGATGTCGGACCGCCGGGCCTCGACCACGCCGCGCTCCGCGAGGCGCCGGAGGCTGATCGTGACCCATTGGCGCGTCGCGCCGACGAGATGGGCGAGGTCCGCATGTGTGAAGCTCGCGGCGATTAGCACGCCGTCGTCCTCGGGGACGCCGTAGAGATCGGCGAGATGCAGCAGGAGATGCGCCAGCCGCTCGGTGATCGAGCGGGTGCCGAGCATCTGGGCCATAGTCGAGTAGCACTTGCCCTTGAAGACGAGGCCGTCGATCAGGCTGATGGCGAGCGCGGGGATCTCGGACGCCAGGTCACGCAGGACGCCGCCCGGCAGATGCACCACGCTTGAATTGCTCGCGGCCATCCCCGACCAGACATGCGGCCCGCCGCCGAACACCTCAGGCCCGCCGACGAAGTTGCCCGGATACCAGTAGGCGAGGGTGATCTCGCGACCCGAGGGCGCGGCGTAGAACACGCGGATGCGGCCGCTCTCGATGAGATAGATGCCGTCATGCGGCGATCCCTGGCTGAACAGCGTCGCGCCGCGATAGAGCACGCGCTTGCGGCCGCGCTGCAGGACCGACTTCTTCTCCGCCTCGGTCAGGCTTTCGAGCAACGGCCGCTGCCGCTGGGCGCTCCGCGCGACCGTCTGACCCTCGCCGTCTGACAGCAGAAGCGCGAGCGCCGGGTTCGAGACCGCGGGCTGGACCGACATTGTGGGCGGCCATGCGACCGCCGCCGATGGAGGCGCCATACTCTCCTCCTACCCTTTGTGTGCAGTGCAGCGCACCACGGAACGGTTCTAATTCAAAGCCCGAAAGCCGGGCAGTCGGAGCGCCCGAATGGCGCTCAAGTAAGCTTTCTATTCATTATACTGATTTTATGGAATGGCAATCGGCAAAGGGAATGAGTCGGAGATTTCGCCGCCCAAACGCAAAACGCGCCGGCGAAACGCCGGCGCGTCGGAGGATAAGCAGAAAGAGTGTCTGGCGCCCGCCACGACGCAGTCATGCCCGCGCAAAGCGCGGGTATCCACGACTTGGTCGTGGAACTCTATGGTCCCGGAAAGTCGTGGATGCCCGGCTCCGCCGGGCATGACGGCGACCTCAAGCTGAATGGAAGGGCGTCAGCGTCACACCGCTTCGCGGCAGCGGCCGATCGCCCAGCGGATCAGCTTGCGGACGTCCGGGTCCGGGTCCTCGGCCGCCGGCTCGAGCCAGTTGAGGGCGCGCGGCGCGGCGATCTCGCCGAGGGCCGCGGCCGCCTCCTTGCGGAGGTTGCTGATCTCGGAGCCGAGCGTCCCGCCGAGCGCGTCGACCGCGCTTTCGGCCCGCAGCCGTCCCAGCGAATTCGCCGCCTTGGCGCGGACCTGCCAGACGCCGTCGTCGAGCGCGCCGATCAGGCCGACGGTCGCCTCCGGCAGCCGGATCTTGCCAGCGGACGCAGCCGCCTCCTCGCGCACCTGCCAATGCTCGTCTCCGAGGCCGGCGACCAGCGTCGACGCGCCGGGGCCGCCCGGCCGCACGAAGACCAGCGCCGCCATGGTGGCGCGTCTCACCGTCGCGTCAGGGTCGGACGCGGTCGCGATCAGCGCCGGCATCGCCTCCTCGGCCTTGAGATAGCCGATGACGCCAAGGCCCTCGCGGCGGACCTCCGGGGCGGGGCTCCGCAGGGCGCGCAGAGCCGCGGCGAGCGCGTCGGGCAAGGTGAGTTCGCGCAGCGCCCGCAACGCCGCCGCCTGGACGAAGGGGTCGGGATGTTCGGCGCGCTCGATCAGCAGCGGCGCGCAGGCCGGCTCCTTCTTGTCGGCGAGCGACTCGGCGGCGGCGTGGCGGACCGCGTCGTCGGCGTCCTCGAGCGAGCCGACCAGGCCCTCGACGACCGCCGGGCCGTCATGCTCGTCGAGCGCCTTGGCGGCCGCGGCCCGCACCGACGGATCCGGATCGCCGAGGCCCTTGAGCAGCAGCACCACGGCCTCGGGGCCGACCTGCTCGGCGAGCTCCATCATGGCGACGCGGCGCACGCCGGCGTCAGGGTCCTGGGCGCGCTCCTTCAGGTCGTCGAGATCGTCGTCGAAGGCGTCGAACACGGGCATGGGTCCGGCTCCCTCAGCGCAGCAGATAGGGGATGTTGACCTTGACCGCGCCGGTCGGGCAGTCGGCCTCGCAGGGCATGCAGTACCAGCACTCGTCGTACTTCATGAACGCCTTCTTGCGCCCCTCGTCGATCGCCAGGATGTCGAGCGGGCAGACGTCGACGCAGACGGTGCAGCCCTTCTCGGCGATGCATTTGGCGTCGTCGATGACGACCGCGGCGCTGCTTGACTGAGTGATGATCGGCATCGTGTCGTGTCCTTACTCGGCCGCCTGGGGGGCCTTCACGCGGAGCTGGTGGTAGGCCGCCATCTCCTCCGCCTCGACCGGCACCACGTAAGGCGCGACCTCGCGCTTGCGGTGGGACATCCGCCCGGCCGCGTCCTTGAACAGCATGGTGTGGCAGTACCAGTCCTCGTCGTTGGTCTCGGGGTGGTCGACGCGCAGATGGTAGAAGCCCCAGCGGCTCTCGGTCCGGTAGAGCGAGGCCGCCGCGGCCATGTCGGCGCAATCGAGGATCGACTGCATCTCGAGCGCGCGGTGGAGCTCGTGCGGATCGCGGGCGCAGAGCGCCGAGAGATCGTCGCGAATCTCCGCGAAGCGACGCTGGGCGATCTCCATCTTGGCCGTCACCTTGGGCGGCTCGAGATAGTCGTTCACCAGCCGGCGGGTCTTGAACTCCATCTCGTGCGGCGTGAGGCCGTCCGCGCGGCGGGTCGGGGCGAGCACGCGCTCCTGCTCGGCGAGGAGGTCGCCTTCGTCGAAGGCGGGGAGGTCGAGGTCGGCGCAGTACGAGGCTGCGTCGGCGCCGGCGATCCCGCCATTCACGAAGGCGCCCAGCATGTAGTTGTGCGGCACGCTCGCCATGTCGCCGGCGGCGTAGAGGCCCGGGATGGTGGTTCGGGCGTTCTCGTCGACCCACACGCCCGAGGCCGAATGGCCCGAGCAGAAGCCGATCTCCGAGATGTGCATTTCGACCGGGCGCTTGCGGTAGTCGTTGCCGCGCTTCTCGTGGAAGCGGCCGCGCGAGGGCCGCTCATTGGTGTGCAGGATCTGCTCGATCTCGGAGATCGTCTCCTCGGCGAGATGGTCCATCTTGAGGAAGACCGGCCCGGCGCCGCTCTGCAGTTCGCGCCAGAACTCGAGCATCATCTGGCCCGACCAGTAGTCGCATTCGATGAAGCGCTGGCCCTTGTTGTTCGCCGTGTATCCGCCGAACGGTCCGGTGACATAGGCGCAGGACGGGCCGTTGTAGTCCTTGATCAACGGGTTGATCTGGTAGCATTCGAGGTTCGCGAGCTCGGCGCCGGCGTGGTAGGCCATCGCATAGCCGTCGCCGCAATTCGCCGCGTTCTCATAGGTGCCGAACATGTAGCCGGAGGCCGGCAGGCCGAGCCGGCCGGCCGCGCCGCAGGCCAGGATCACGGCCTTGGCGCGCACCACGAGGAACTCCGACGTCCGCGTGTTGACGCCGATCGCACCGGCGATGCGCCCGTCGGCGGCCTTCAGGAGCCTGGTCGCCATGTAGCGGTTGGTCACGGCGACCTGCAGGCGGCGGAGCTGCCGGTACAGCACCTTCTTGACGTTGTGGCCTTCCGGCATGGGCAGCACATAGGTCCCCATGTGGTGGACCTTGCGCATGTTGTATTCGCCGGAGCCGTCCTTCTCGAACTTCACCCCGAGCCTGTCGAGGTACTGGATCATCGGGAAGGAGCCGGTGGCGTAGGCCATCACGGCTTTCTGGTGGACGATGCCGTCATTCGCGACGGTGATCTCCTTCACATACTGCTCGGGCGTCGCGTAGCCGGGCACGACGGCGTTGTTCAGCCCGTCCATGCCCATGGAGATCGCGCCGGAGCGCTTGACGTTCGCCTTCTCCATCAGGACGACCTTGAGCGACGGGTTCGCCTCCTTGGCCTTGATGGCGGCCATCGGGCCGCCGGTGCCGCCGCCGATGACGAGGATGTCGGCCTCGATGGTTTCGGTCGTCGCGTCGGTCATCTGTGTTCCGTCCCGTTCGATATGCGGGGAGTGTCAGGCCGCCGCGGCGGTCTCGGCAGCCGTCTCGCTCTGGCGGGCGAGGGCGCGCAGATAGGTCCAGGGAAAGATCCCGCGGTCATGCCCGTCGGCGAAGACGAGATGGACCGCGTAGCCGCCGATCGGGTCGACGCCGACGATCGCGGCGTCCGCGAAGCGCTCGGGGAAGCGGCCGTCGGCGCGCGCGCGGGTGCACCAGGCGCAGCGGCAGCCGAGGCGCATCGCCTCGGCCGGCACGCTCTCCCGGGCGCCGTCGGCGAACGCCATGCCGAGCGCCCGCCCGCCGCGCGCGACCGTCGCCTCGACGGGCGCGTCGGCCGGGTCGAAGGGCGCCGGCGCCGTCAGGCTTTCAAGTCCGTGGGCCATCAGAGCCCTCCATCACGTCCTGTTGACTTCAGAGGAACGGACGAAGCGATCGAGCGACAGCAATTAGTTGCCGGGCGCGCCCGATTGAGGCGCGGGGGTCTTCGCCTTGACGGCGGGCGCGGAAGCGCGACCTAATCACCGGCTAACAACACGGTGATCGGCATGCGCCTTAGAACCGCCGTCCTCGCAGCCGTCGCGGCCGCCATCCCGCTCTCCACGGCGCTTGCGGCCGACCAGCCGCGCCGGCTCTCGAATTACGAGCGGGGCCCCGCGCCGTCGATCAACGACGAACGCCGCGCCGTGGTCGTGGACCGCATGGCCGGCCGCGCCGGCGCCGTCCTGGACGAGGACGGCGTCCTGTTGAAAAAGTCGTTCGTCGACCCGGCGCCGCCCGCTCGCGTCGAGCGGCGCGTTTATGTGCGCGAGGGCTACCGTCGCGCCTTCCAGCTCTATGGCGGCTTCTACGGCCTAGATCGCTGGGGCTACAGCCGGGGCGGATGGTGACGTCCGCCTTCGCTTGACGCCGACCCTTGCGTCGGCGAGGTTTTGTGTGGGGCAGAGCAATGAGCACGTCCATGCGCGCAAGCATCGCCGCTCTTCTCGCCGCCCTCGTCGCGGCGCCGCCCGCCTTCGCGGCCGATCTGGCCGAACGCCACTCGACCTATGAGCGCCGCAGCTATGAGAGCAGCCGCATCGTGGTCGACGAGCCCTATGAGGAAGAGGTGGTGGTCCGTCGCCGGTTGTTCGTGCGCGAGCTAGAGCCGGCGGGTCCCCATGTCTATTACCGGGAGCGCGGGCCGCGGGCCGGCATCGTGTTCGACGAGCCCTATGGCTGGGCCGAGGACGACGACGAGGCGTGGTGACTCCCGTTTCTGGATCGCACGAAAAAAGGTGACCGCCGCGGCGATCACCTTTGTCGGTTTCCGAAGCGTCTCGGAACTCGCGTCTCAGCGGCCGTGTTGGTCCGCATGGACGTCCACGCCGCGAAGAGCGGCCATCAGCGACTCGATCTGAGCCGGCATATGCTCACGCTCGTTCGCGACGAGCCGCTCGCGCAGCTTCTCGCCGAGTTGCTCTTGCACATGCCGGTCGAGCGCCGGGGTTCTGTCCTCCGCCATGATCACGGCCTCCGGATCAGCAATGCGCGGACGCCACGTCCGCGGCAGAATTGCGTTTGTTCGACGGCGTAACGAGGCAGGAGTCGGAGCGGTTCCAAAGAAAGTTCATCTTGTCAGCTCCGCCGTCGAAAGGTTTGCGTATCGTTGGGAGTGACGTCTCAGGCCGAGCGACAGATTAGGACTTCGCTCGCGCTGAAGGGGATGAGATCGCAATTCGGGAGATACGCATCGCCATGGAACTTCGGAGCTCGCAGGTCCGTTAGGACCGCGAGGGAAACTGAGAGGTCCACATGCGCACCGCCTTGATCATGCTTGTCGGCTTCGGCGCCGTCACCGGAGCGACGTCGGTCGTGGCCCAGGACGTCATCGTCCGCGAGCCCGCCGAGCGCCGCGTCATCGTCCGCGAGCCGAGCGAGCGCCGAGTGATCATCGAAGAGGACCGGGACGTCGTGGTCCGTCGCCCGTCCGCCGTCGTGCGCCGCTACGTGGTCGAGGAGCGCCGTCCGTCGATCGCCTATGAGCGCCGGGTGGTCGTAGGCGACACGCTGCCCGAGAGCGTCGAAACCTACGACGTGCCGGATTCCGACTATGGCTACACGGTGCTGAACGACCGTCGCTACATCCTCGACCACGATCGCCGCATCGTCGACGTCGTGGACTGATGCACGCGCCTCAGAACGTTACGACGGTGGTGACGCCGAAGATCGTGGCGTTCGGGATGCGCCGGCCGCCGTCTTCGGGCGGCCCGCCATTCGGACGCATGACATATTGTAATGTCGGCTGGACGGTGAGGCCGGGGACGATCTCGGCCTTGTAGGTGGCCTCGACGATGGCCTCGTACCGGCTCAGCGCGCCGCTCGTTCCGTCCGCGCGATAGGCGGCGCGCTCCGCCTCGCGGAGCTTCGGCGAAAAGCCAGCATAGGCGACCGCGAGGCCGATCTCGTCGGCCGGGCGGCCGGGGACGACACCTTTCGCCACTGCGCCGCCGTCGAGATAGACGTTGATCGTGTTGCGGTCGGCACCGCCGAGAATGGCCCGGGCGAAGATCCCGACGCCGTCGTCCTCGTCCCCGCCAGGCATGCGCCAGACCTGCTGGTCGAGGATCGCGAAGACGTTGAGGTTGTCGTTGAGGCGCCGCGGCTCTCCGTTCGAGCCGGCGGAGCCCAGCACGAGCCCGTCAGTCCCGCGCTTCAGGTCGTCGAACGTCCCGAAATGCGCATAGCCGCCGAATTTCAGCCCGCCGGGCAGGCCGAACAGGCCCTCCTCGTAGCGATACCGGCCCTCGAGGATCACGAGAGGCGGGTCGCCGAGCCTGAAGTTCAGACCGTGGGGATTGTTCTTCTGCGGGTCGAACGCGTCCGGATTTGCGGGCGTCGAGTTGTAGATCGCGCCCACCAGGGTGAAGGTCTCCGTCGCCTTCCAGGTCACCTGCGCGCCGAGCGAGGCCAGTGGATAGGCCGGGCCTTCCTGCGGCAGGTTTTCTGAGGGCGCGGCCGCCCAGCCCAGCGTCGCCCCGATGAAGGTCTCGGCGTAGTCGCTGATCATGAACTCCTCGTCGGCCGCCATCTGGCCGAACTGGAGCTCGAAGCGCTCGCCGAGCTGCTGCTCGTAATAGAGCTCGAACAGCCGGGTCGTCGGGCGCGCGCCGATGTCGTTCGCGGCCAGGATGTTGCCGACATAGCGCTCGGAGACGTCCTTGCCGTGGATCTGGAACATCGAGGCGTGGAGCCGACCGCCCTCGATCTTGGCGACCTTCTCGAAATCGACGTCGAGCGCCAGGCTGAACAGCCCGCTATAGGTCGCGCCCTCGCGCATCCCGCCGTGGAGATTGGCGCGCGGGTCCGAGAAGTAGAAGCCGGAGAATCGGAAGCCGCGTTCGGCGAGCGCGTCGCGAAATTGCTTGGCGCCGGCGAGCGCCGGCACGCTGTCGAGGATCGAGGGCTCGGCCTCCGCATCCTCAGTCTCGCCGGCGGAGGCTGGCGAAATGGCGGTCGCCGCCAGCGCGATCGCCGCGAACACTCCCCTGATCGACGCGATCGTCCTCAACTGAGCCCCCCGACTCGCTGCGCCTTCACCGGGCGCTTGAGCGATTAATAAGGGACTCGAACCGCGGATGGCAAAGTCGCAGCGGCAAGGCTCAATCGTCGATTGCGTGCGGTCTTTAGGCTGCGCTCGCCACCGTGTCGTCCTCGTCGGTCTCGCCGAAGGCGGCGTTGACCTTTTCGGCCCGGTCGAGGAAGGCGTGGGCGTCCTCCTTGCGCTCGAAGACGTGGGGCGCAAGGCCGCGCTTCTTCAGGGCCTCCTGCATCTTGAGGCGGAGGAAGCCGTTGGTGGCGTAGCGCGTCGTGGTCGCGTACCAGTTCTCCATCAGATACTCGATCATCTCGGCGTAGTCGTCATAGAGCGCTTCGGAGATCTTGAAGCCGTCGTGATTGACGACCGAGTTGACGCGTTTTCCCGCCTGCCGGCAGCCGTCGACGATCGCCTCGCGGAGGTCGTCGATGTCCGCCTTGGTGCGGACCTGGAACCCCTCGAGGTTGAGGAACAGGATGTTGCGCGAGGCGTCGTAGCTCACGCGCTCGCAGAGATTGAGGTTGAGCAGGTCCTTGACCAGCTCCATCGGCTCGTCGCGGAAGATCCGCGGGTCCATCGCGCGCGGCTCGCGGATGATCGGCCGGAACTCCATGTGCGGGAGGATGTCGCGCTCGACGTCGATCCCGGGCGCGACCTCTATGAGCTCCAGCCCCTCAGGCGTCAGCTGGAAGACGCAGCGCTCGGTGACGTAGATAACCGGCTGGCGGCGCTCCTGCGCGAACGGGCCCGAGAAGGTGTTCTGCTCGACCTGCTTGATGAACTTTTTCGAGCGGCCTTCCTGGACGATCCGGACCTTGCCGTCCTCGATCGCAATCTCCAGCCCGCCGACCGTGAAGGTGCCGGCGAACACCACTGTGCGGGCGTTCTGGCTGATGTTGATGAAGCCGCCGCAGCCATTGAGCTTGCCGCCGAACGCCGAGGTGTTGACGTTGCCGGCCTCGTCGCACTCGGCCATGCCGAGGCAGGTCATGTCGAGCCCGCCGCCGTCGTAGAAGTCGAACATCTGGTTCTGGTCGATCACGCAGTCGGCGTTGGTGGCCGCGCCGAAGCTCGAGCCAGAGGCCAGCACGCCGCCCACGGCCCCGGCCTCGGTGGTGAGCGTGATGTAGGGCGTGACCTTCTCCTCGTTGGCGATCGAGGAGATGCCTTCCGGCGCGCCGACGCCGAGATTGACGACGCCGTTCGGCGGCAGCTCGAAGGCTGCGCGGCGCGCGATGATCTTGCGGGCGTCGAGCTTCATCCGGGCGATGCCGGTGACGGGCACGCGGATCTGGCCCGACAGCGCCGGATCGTGCATCACGCCGTAGTTCATGCGGTGCATCTCGCCCTCGGCCAGCACCACGCAGTCGACCAGAATGCCGGGGATGCGGACGTCCTTCGGCAGCAGGAAGCCGTCGTCGACGATGCGCTCGACCTGCGCGATCACCACGCCGCCATTGTTGCGGGCCGCCATCGCCTGGGCGAGGCAGTCGAGGGTGAGCGCCTCCTTCTCCATCGTGATGTTGCCGGACGGGTCCGCCGAGGTGCCGCGGATGAACGCGACGTCGATCTTGGTCGCCTTGTAGAACAGCCACTCCTCGCCATCGACCTCGACGACCTTGACGATCTCCTCGTCGGTCAGAGTGTTGACGCGGCCGCCGCCATGGCGCGGGTCGACATAGGTGTGGAGCCCGACCTTGGAGAACAGGCCGGGCTGGCCGGCGGCGCAGGCGCGGTAGAGCTGGCTGATGACGCCCTGCGGAAGATTGTAGCCGCGGATGCGGTTTTCCTTCGCCGCCTGCGCGACCTTAGGCATGCGCCCGAAATTGGCGGCGATCACCCGCGACAGCAGGCCTTCATGGTGGAGCCGGCCGGTGCCGAGCCCCTTGGAATCGCCCGCGCCCGCCGTCATCACCAGCGTCAGCCCCTTGGGCGAGCCCGTCTCGACGTAGCGCTTTTCGAGCGCCGCATGCAGCAGCTCCGGGATGCAGCTCTGCACGAAGCCCGTCGTGGTGACGACGTCGCCGTCATTGATCAATGCCATCGCCTCGTCGGCGGTGATGACCTTGTTCTTCTTCATGTTCGCCATGCGGCGCGTCCTTCCCCGGGCCTGCCTCTTGGCGTCGCGGCGGAGGCCGGGAGCGAGGTCTTCAGCACAATTGAAGGGGAGGGTAGGGGGCCGCCAGTTGCGCTGCAACGTCGCCGATGGGCTAAGCCAAATCGCCGCGGTCGGGGTCGCGCTCTCCCGCGTGATCTGGACTTATTCCAAGTTGACGAAGGCCGCGAAAAACTCGTGTGCGCAAAGCCCCTTACGGTTCGATTGACAGGACCGTGATCGCGGGTGTCCGGTGCCCCTGAATAGGCCGCCGGAAGCTGCTGCGGCGGAGGGAGGACGGTCGATGTCGAGGATCTGGGCGGCGCTTGCGGGCGTCGGACTTTGCGCTGTCGTGGCCGGGGCCGCGATCGCAGAGGAGAAGGAGGCGCGGGCGCCTGCGCCCAAGGACGTGCTGAAGACCTACGCCGACATCGCGCAGGCGATGTATGGCGACGCGGTCGCCACCGCGAAGGATCTCGACGCCAAGATCGACGCTTTCCTGGCGAGCCCGACCGACGCGACGCTGGCGGAGGCCCGCAAGGGGTGGATCGCGGCCCGCGCGCCCTATCAGCAGACCGAAGGCTTCCGCTTCGGCAACCCGGCGGTCGACGACGCCGAGGGCAAGGTCAACGCCTGGCCGCTCGACGAGGGCCTGATCGACTATGTCGACGCGAAATACGGGGATTCATCCGACGAGAACCCCTATTTCGCCGCGAACGTCATCGCGAACCCCAAGGTCAAGGTCGGGCGCAGGTCGATCGACGCCACTAAGATCAACGCCAGGCTGCTGAATTCGCTTCAGGAGGTGGGCGAGGTCGAGGCCAATGTCGCGACCGGCTACCACGCCATCGAGTTCCTGCTCTGGGGGCAGGACCTGAACGGAACCGGCCCCGGCGCCGGCGACCGCAAGGCGAGCGATTACGTGCAGGGTTCGGGCTGCACCAACGGCCATTGCGACCGCCGCGCCGACTATCTGAGGGCGGCTTCCGACCTTCTGGTCGCCGACCTCTCGGACATGGAGAAGCTATGGACCGCAAAGGGCAAGGCGCGCGCCGCGCTGATGAAACGGAAGGGCGCGGCCGCGCTCGCGCCGATCTTCACCGGCCTCGGCAGCCTGTCCTATGGCGAGCTCGCCGGCGAGCGCATGAAGCTCGGCCTCATCCTCCACGACCCCGAGGAGGAGCACGACTGCTTCTCGGACAACACCCACAACTCGCATTACAACGACATCGTCGGCATGACCGAGATCTGGCGCGGCCACTACACGCGGCTCGACGGGACCAAGGTCGAAGGCCCGAGCCCGAAGGCCTACGCGCTCGCCAAGGCGCCCGAGCAGGCCGAGGAGCTCGACGACCTGTTCTCGCAGACGCTCTCGAAGGCGCAGGCGCTGAAGGACAAGGCGGATTCGGGGATGGCCTACGACCAGATGATCGGCGAGGGCAACGCCGAGGGGAACAAGACAGTGCAGGACGTGATCGACGGTCTCGTCGCCCAGACGCGCGGGATCGAGGCGGTGACGGCGAAGCTCGGCGTCAAGATCACGGTCGAGGGCTCCGACAGCCTCGACGCGCCGGAGAAGGTGTCGCAGTGAGGTGTTGAGGCCGTAGGCGAAGGGGGCGGCTCGGGGCCTGCGTGCTTCGAGACGCCTGCTTTGCAGGCTCCTCAGCATGAGGAGGGTGGAGTGCCTCAAACGGTCCTCATGCTGAGGAGCGCCGAAGGCGCGTGTCGAAGCACGCAGTTCCTTGCCGTGCGGCTGCCATGAGCGGCTTCCCCGAACTCTCCCGTCGCGCCGCGCTTGGCGGCGGGCTCGCGGTCGCGGGCGTCGCTCTGCTGTCCGCGCGTGGCCTCGCCCGGCCCGCCAAGCCCGTTCCGCTGCCGCCGCGCACGGCGGCGCCCGCGACCGGCGAACATCGGCTCTCGCTGGTCGCGGCCGAGCGTTCGGCGAAGCTGCTCGGCCCCGACGGTCCGACGACGCCGGTCTGGACCTATGCCGACGACCTGTTCCATCTCGTGCGCATGCGGCTCGGCGAGACGCTCCACGCCGAACTCGACAACCGGCTCTCCGAGCACACCGCGATCCACTGGCATGGCTTGAGAATCCCGAACGACCAGGACGGCGTGCCCTACGTGACGCAGCCGCCCGTGAAGCCCGGCGAGCGCCACGCCTATGACTTCACGCCGCCGGACGCCGGCACCTTCTGGTTCCATCCGCATTGCGACACGGTCGCCCAGCTCGGCCGCGGGCTCGCGGGCGTGCTGATCGTAGAGGGCGACGAGACGCAGCCCTACGACGCCGACGTCGCGCTGGTGCTGAAGGACTGGCGGATCGACGAGGCGACCGGCCAGTTCATCGAGTTCTCGACCACGCGAGGCGCCTTGAGGGCGGGGACCTTCGGCACGGTGCGGACCGTGAATGGCGGTCCCGCGCCGCGGCTCGAGCTGCCTGCGGGCGGCGACGCCCGGATCAGGCTGCTCAACCTTGATTCCACCCGCGTGGGCGACATCGGGATCGAGGGCGCGGAGGCGGCCGTGGTCGCGATCGACGGCAACCCGGTCTCGCCCTTTCCGCTGAAGGAGTGGCGGCTGGGTCCGGCGATGCGGCTCGACCTGGTCGTGCGCGTCCCCGCCGAGGGCGGCGAGGCGCGGCTGTTCGATTACTTTGCCGCGAAGCCCGTGTTGCTCGCCACGATCGCCGGCGAGGGCGAGGACAGGAAGCCCGCCGCTTTCGATCCCGCGCCGTTGTCGCGCTCCGACGTGCCGGAGCCGAAGCTGAAAGGCGCCGGGCGCCTCAGCTTCGCCTTCGCGACCGCGAGCGAGAAGAAGGCCGCGCTCGCGGTCGAGGCCGACCCGCTCTCAGCCGCCCTGCTCGACAGCCTGTGCGCCGCGCAGAAGACCAACTGGACGATCAATCGCGAGGCCTGGCCCGCCGGCGGCGACTCGCGCCTGCCGAAACCGCTCGCGCTGCTGAAGCTCGGCCGATCCTACGTCGCGGAGCTCTCCAACGAGACGCCGCATGTCCACCCGATCCACCTGCACGGCTTCACGTTCAAGGTGCTGCGGTCGACCCGGCGGGACCTGCCGGTTCATTTCGCCGACACCGTGCTGCTGACCCCGAAGGAGCGCATCACCATCGCCTTCGTGGCGGACCGGCCCGGCGACTGGATGATCCACTGCCACCTGATCGAGCATCAGGAGACCGGGATGATGGGCTACCTTAAGGTGGCGTGAGGGTGCTCCGCCGTCATGCCCGCGCTTTCGCGCGGGTATCCACGACTTGAGCGTCGAGCGCGGTCATCCAAGGAAGTCGTGGATACCCGGCCTGCGGCCGGGCATGACGGCGTCGAGGTGAGCGCTCACCCCTGATCCCGCCAGCCGTAGATCCAGTCGAGGCCGCGGCGGAGCGCCGCTTCGGGGGCGGCGGCGAGGGCGGCGTTGCGGGCCATCGCCGCGAGGCCCGACAAATGGTCGATCCGCATCTGTTTCCGCGCCTGCGTCTGCATGCGGGCGACCCGCATCAGCCTCGCGGACTGATAGGCGGCGAATGGGTCCGCGATGTCGGAGGCGACGAGGCGCGCCAGCACCGCCGCGTCCTCGATCGCGAAGCCCGCGCCCTGCGCGAGCGCCGGCAAAGCCGCGTGGCTGGCGTCGCCGACCAGCGCGATCCGGCCGCGATGCATCCGGGCGTCCGGCGGGCGGTCGTGCAGCGGCCAGGGCGTCCAGGCCGGCCCCGCGGCGATCAGCTCGCGGGCCGGCGCAGCCCATGAGGCCGCGAGCTCCGCCGGGCCGGCGGCGCGGTCGTCTCCGATGACCACGACATTGGCCTCGCGGCCCTTGCGCACCGGGTAGACCACGAGATGCGCGCCGGGTCCGAGCCAGAGCGTGACCTCGGCCATGTCGAAGGCGGTCGGAAGCGCCGAGGCCGGCAGCACGGCCCGCCAGGCCTTGAGGGCCGACCCGCCGACCGAGGTCGGCAGCTTCACGGCGCGGCGGACGACCGAGCGCAGGCCGTCGGCGCCCGCGAGCCAGCCGCCCTCGACCGTCTCGCCGCCGCCCGTCGCATGCGCGATGTCGATCGCGACGCCGTCCGCCGTCTCGCGCATGTCGCGGAGCTCGGCCCCGAGCGTGATTTCGACCGCGCCCGCGGCGGCGATGGCTTCGAGCAGAGCGGCCTGGAGATCGGCCCGGTGCAGCACGCGATAGGGCGCGCCCCAGCGCCGTTCGGCCAAGGCGCCGAACGTGATGCGCTTCAGCCTGCGGCCCGACGGCGCGTCGACGATGGAAACCGCCTCGGGCCGCGTGGCGATGGCGTCGAGCGCGGGGCCGAGGCCCAGCGCTTCGAGGATGCGGCCGGCGTTGGGCGAGAGCTGGACGCCGGCGCCGGTCGCCTCGAGGGCGGGCGCGCGCTCGAAGAGCCGTGACGGTCGGCCTCGGCGGGCGAGCGCGAGCGCGAGCGTCAACCCCGCGATCCCGCCGCCTGCGATGAGCGCGGGACCCTCCATCGCCCTGCCTCAGGCCGGCGCGGGCGTGCGCCAGAGGCAGCCGGCCGGGTCGGTCTCGTCGGCGTGCAGGGTCCTGCTGAACTTGAACAGCGTCGAGCAGTAGGGGCAGACGATCTCGTGGTCGTCGCCCATGTCGAGGAAGACGTGCGGATGGTCGAAGGGCGGCTTTGCGCCGACGCACATGAACTCCCGCGCGCCGATATAGATCGTCGACACGCCGGCGTCGTTGGCGAAATGCGGGATCGCGTGGTCGGCCATGGCGTGTCCTTCGATGTGCGCCCCGAGGCTTACGGGATGCGACGGGAGGCGGCAACCGGGTTGGGGCGCCGGATTTGCGTGCTTCGAGACGGCCGCTGACGCGGCCTCCTCAGCATGAGGAAGGCAGAGGGCGCCGGTTCGCCGACCTTCTCATGCTGAGGAGGCGTCCGCAGGACGCCGTCTCGAAGCACGCAGGACGCTCATGCTGCCGCGGGCTACCGGCGGGCGGCGGACGTCGCTATAGCTCCCGGCCGAAAATCCGAGGAGCCCGCATGCCGACCTTCCACTCCGACGGACTCGAACTCGCCTATCGCGACGAGGGCGAGGGCGACCCGATCCTGCTGATCCACGGCTTCGCGTCGTCGATCGACGTCAACTGGGTCGGCCCGGGCTGGTTCGACACGCTGAAGCGCGACGGCCGGCGTGTGATCGCGATCGACAATCGCGGCCATGGCGCGAGCGAAAAACTCTACGACCCGGCGTTCTACGGCTCCGATCTGATGGCCGGCGACGCCTTCGCGCTGCTCGATCATCTCGACATCGAACGCGCCGACGTGATGGGCTATTCGATGGGCGCGCGCGTCACCGTCCTGATGGCGATCAAGCGGCCGCAGCGGGTCCGGTCGGCGATCCTCGGCGGCCTGGGCGAGGGCTTGCTGCACGGCGCGCCGAACGCCCAGGCGATCGCCGAGGGGCTGGTCGCGCCCTCGGTCGACGACGTCGTCAACCCGATGGCCAAGATGTTCCGCCGCTTCGCCGACGCCACCGGCTCGGATCGAAAGGCGCTGTCGGCCTGCATGCGGATGCAGCGCTCGCTGGTCGACGAGAAGATGCTGGCGACGATCTCGGTCCCGACGCTGGTCGCGGTCGGAACCGAGGACGAGGTCTCGGGCGATCTCGACGCGCTGGTCCGGCTGATCCCCGGCGCGGAAGGCCTGCCGATCCCGCGCCGCGACCACAATCGTGCCGTCGGCGACAAGGTCTACAAGGAGGGCGTCTTGTCCTTCCTCGCGAGACGTCCTTAATCAGGCTGAGCCGATTGATCGCAATTCGGGCCTCGGATGTTTACCTCCCCGTGGTAAGGTCCCTGACCGCCGGATGACATCCCGGAGAGTTCGATAGACATGGCCAAGCTCGCGCGCGCCGAGACGCACAATCTCAAGACGCTCGATCCCGTCTGGGCGCGCATCCGCGCCGAGGCCGAGGACATCATGCGGCGCGAGCCGGAGCTCGGCGGCTTCATTTCGGCCACGGTGCTGAACCATGAGAGGCTGGAGAAATGCGTCGGCGCGCGTGTCGCGGCGCGTCTCGACCATGTCGACGTGCCGCGCTCGCTGATCTGGCAGGCCTTCGAGGAGGCGACCGACGCCGACCCGTCGATCGGCCAGGCGATCCGCGCCGACCTCAGCGCCGTGGTCGAGCGCGACGCCGCCTGCCACCGGGCGATCGAGCCGCTGCTGCATTTCAAGGGCTTCCACGCGATCCAGGCGCACCGCCTGGCGCACTGGCTGTGGAAGGAAGGGCGGCGCGACTTCGCGCTCTACATCCAGAGCCGCGCCTCCAACATCTTCCAGGTCGACGTCCACCCGGCCGCGCCGTTCGGCATGGGCGTGTTCTTCGACCATGCGACCGGCGTCGTCATCGGCGAGACCGCGGTGGTCGAGGACAATGTCTCGCTGCTCCACGGCGTGACGCTCGGCGGCACCGGCAAGAGCGACCAGGACCGCCATCCCAAGATCCGCCACGGCGTGCTGATCGGCGCGGGGGCCTCGATCCTCGGCAATATCGAGGTCGGCCACTGCTCGCGCATCGCCGCGAACTCGGTCGTGCTGCGCGACGTGCCGCCGAACGTCACGGTCGCGGGCGTGCCCGCCCGCATCGTCGGCGCCTCGCCCTGCGCCGAGCCCGCGCAGTCGATGGACCAGATCTTCTATGACGCGGGCATTTGAAGCGCCGCTTTGGATCAGAATTGTTCTGTCGACCCTCGGCCTCACGGTGGTCGCCATTATGAGCGTCATCGGAGTATCGGACTGGTATCACCAGCGCCCGTTTCACTTCGGTTACCTTATTGTATTCTTTCTTTGTTGGATCATGCCCTTGGCATATGGGTGGGTTCGATGGCTAAGAGGCGGACGATTATTCGACAAGCGACGGCAAAACTAGCTTAGAAGCGCCGCGCGCTGGCGCTCTAGCGGCGTTCCGGGAGCGGCTCCTCCCTCTGCTTCCAAAGCCGCCTTGCCCGCGTCCGCTGCTTGCCCCATGCCTTCGACCGGGAGGCTGGGATGGCGGCACGATCATCGGAGCGAAAGGCGCGACCCGCCCGGAAGTCGCGACCGCCGGACGGCTCGCTCGCAGCGTTGCTGACGACCGTTCCGGAGCCGCAAGACGCCGAAAGCGCCCGAGAGCGGATCAATTCGTTGCTCGGCGAGGATGAGGCCTCCGACCTCGCCGCTCTGGCCGAGGCGAAACCCGTCCGGACCCTGCTCGAGGGCCTCGCGGATTTTTCGCCCTTTCTGTGGGGCCTGGTCGACCGCGATCCTGAGCGCGCGGCCCGCCTGTTCGCCTCGGAGCCCGACGAGCGGCTGGCGGCGATCCTGAAGGAGATGGCGGATGCGGCCGAGGGGGAAGACCGCTCGGGGCTCTCCTCCACGCTCCGGCGTGGGCGCGCCGAGTCCGCGCTGCTGATCGCGGCCGCCGATATCGGCGGCGTCTGGGAGGGCGCGCGGGTGACGGAGGCGCTCTCCGAAATCGCCGAGACGGCGATCCGCGCCGCGGTCCGCGCGACGCTCCGCGAGGCGCACGAGGCGGGCAAGCTCACCTTGCCGCGTCCCGACGACCCCGAGCGCGACAGCGGCTATTTCGTGCTCGGCATGGGCAAGCTCGGCGCGCGCGAGCTCAACTACTCCTCCGACATCGACCTGATCGCCTTCTTCGACCCGGAGGCCGCCAGGCCCGCGGACGAAGGCGAGATCACCCAGCTCTACGCCCGCCTCACCCAGACGATCGCCAAGCTCCTGCAGGAGCGCACGCCCGACGGCTATGTGGCGCGGGTCGATCTGAGGCTACGTCCCGACCCCGGCTCCACCCCGGTCGCGATCTCGCGCGACATGGCGATGAGCTATTACGAGAGCGTCGGGCAGAACTGGGAGCGCGCCGCTATGATCAAGGCGCGCGTCGTGGCGGGCGACCAGGCGGCCGGCGACGCCTTCCTGGCGGAGCTCCGGCCGTTCATCTGGCGCCGCTCGCTCGACCACGCGGCGATCGCCGACATCCACGCCATGAAGCGCCAGATCCACGCCCATAAGGGCCATGGGGCGATCGCGGTCGAGGGGCACAATCTCAAGCTCGGCCGCGGCGGCATCCGCGAGATCGAGTTCTTCGTGCAGACGCAACAGCTTGTGGCCGGGGGCCGCAGCCCTGAGTTAAGAACGCGCGGCACGATCGAGTCGCTCACCGGCCTTGCCGAGGCCGGCTGGATCAGTGGGAAGGCGCGCGACGAGCTCGCCGAGGCCTACTGGTTCCTGCGCGGGCTGGAGCACCGTCTCCAGATGGTCGAGGACGCCCAGACCCACACGCTTCCGGACGACGAGGCGGGGGTCGCGCGCTTCGCGCGTTTCGCGGGTTACGCCTCGCGCGACGACTTCGCCAAGGCGCTGACCAGGCGGCTGAAGACCGTCCAGGCGCACTACGCGAAGCTGTTCGAGGACGCGCCGGCGCTCTCCTCCGAGATCGGCAGCCTCGTCTTCACCGGAAAGGAGGACGATCCGGACACGCTGCAGACCATCGCCGGGCTGGGCTATGCGGAGCCCGCGTCGGTCGCGGCTGCGATCCGCGGCTGGCATCGGGGCCGTTATCCGTCCATGCGCAGCGCTCGCGCGCGCGAGCTGCTGACCGAGATCACCCCGACCCTGCTCGACGTCTTCGCGCGCTCCGGGCGGCCGGACGCGGCCCTCAATGGCTTCGACAAGGTGCTGGAGCGCACCACGGGGGGCGTCGCGCTGCTCGCGCTGGTGCGCGCGCATCCCGAGATCCTGAACCTGCTGGCCGTCGTGCTCGGCGCCGCGCCGAAGCTCGGCGAAACGCTGGCGCGCCGTCCGCGCGTGCTCGACGCCCTGCTCGACCCGGCCTTCTTCGGCCACCTGCCGACCCGCGAGGAGATCGTCGAGCGCGTCGACGAAGCGCTCGGCGAGGCCGCGTCCTATGAGGACATGCTGGACCGCGCCCGCATCGTCGGCCAGGAGTTCAAGACCCTGATCGGGCTAAGGGTCGCTTCCGGCACCGCGCCCTCCGACCAGGCGGGCTTCGCCTTCACCCGCGTCGCCGACGTGCTGGTCGAGGCTCTGTTCAAGCGCGCCGAAGCCGAGCTGACGCGGGTCCACGGCAAGGTGAAGGGCGGCGCGGCCGCGGTGCTCGCGCTCGGCCGGCTCGGCGGCGAGGAGATGACGGCCGCCTCCGACCTCGACCTCATCCTGCTCTACGAACATTCGGACAAGGCGACCGAGACCGACGGCGACCGGCCGATCGCGCCGGCGCAGTTCTATGCGCGCCTGACCCAGCGTCTGGTGGCGGCGCTGTCCGCGCCGACCGGCGAGGGGGTGCTCTACGAGGTCGACTTCCGGCTGCGCCCCTCCGGCCGCGCCGGCCCGCTCGCCACCCGGCTGAAGGCTTTTGAAGCCTATCAGGCCGAGGAGGCCGAGACCTGGGAGCACATGGCGTTGACTCGCGCGCGGGTGGTCGCGGGGCCGAAGGCGTTCCGCCGGCAGGTCGGCCGCGCGGTGGGAAAGGTGCTCACCTCGAAGCGTGACGCGGCCAAACTTGCGAAGGACGTGCGCGAGATGCGCGCGCTGCTCGACAAGGAGAAGGGCGGCGGCGGCCCCTGGAACCTGAAGCATGCGCCGGGCGGGCTGGTCGACATCGAGTTCGTGGCGCAGACGCTGCAGCTCGCGCATGCGCACGCCAAACCGGAGCTGCTCTACACCGTGACCGCGACGGCGCTCGACCGCGCGAAGCAGGCCGGAATGCTCGGCGAGAAGGAGTGGGAGGCGCTCGCATCCGCGGCGCGGCTTCAGCTCGACCTCACCCAGACGCTTCGGCTCGCCCTCGACGGGCCCTTCGATCCGGACGCCGCGGGGGAGGGGCTCAAGCAGCTTCTGGCCCGCGTCGGCGAGGCGCCCGACTTCAAGACGCTGAGCGCAGACCTGGCCAACCGGCAGAAGGCGGCGCGCAAGGCGTTCGAGCGGGTGATGAAGGGGCTGGCCTGACCATCAGAGGTCCGGGGCCGGCCTTCACGCGATCCGCTCCTCCACGATCGCCTCGTCGGCCCTCACGGGCAGCCGCACCAGCACGACGGTGCCGACGCCGACCGTCGATCGCAGGCGCATCGAGCCGCCATGAAGCTCGGCAAGCGATTTCGCGATCGCGAGTCCAAGCCCCGAACCCTTGTGGCTCTTCGAGAACTGGTTCTCGACCTGCTCGAAGGGACGACCGAGCCGGTCGAGCGCCTCCTTCGAGACGCCGATGCCGGTGTCCTCGATATAGAGGTTCATGGCGCCGCCGACGGCGCGAGTGCGGATCGTCACGCGTCCGCCCGCCGGCGTGAACTTCACGGCGTTGGAGAGCAGGTTCAGCAGGATCTGCTTCAGCGCCCGGCGGTCGACCTCCACCGTCAGCCCGCAAGCGGCCTCGGCGCGCAGCGCGATCGACTTCTCCTCGGCGCGCGGCGTGATCACCCGCATCGCGTCCATCACCACCCTGTCGATGTCGATGGTTTCGCGCGAGATCATGAAGCGGCCGGCCTCGATCTTCGACATGTCGAGGATGTCGCTGATCACGTCGAGCAGATATTGGCCGCTGTCGCGGATGTCGCCGACATATTCGGCATATTTGTCGGAGCCGAGCGGCCCGAACAGGCCGGACTGCATGATCTCGGAAAAACCCAGGATCGCGTTCAGCGGCGTGCGGAGCTCGTGGGAGATGTTGGCGAGGAAGTCGGATTTCGCCTTCGACGCGTGCTCGGCCTCGCTCTTCTGTTCGGCGTATTTTTCCGCGAGGTCGGCGAGCTGCTGGGCCTGCACCTCGAGCGTCTGGCG
The DNA here is from genome assembly GCF_004103825.1 of Hansschlegelia zhihuaiae. Taxonomy (GTDB): domain Bacteria; phylum Pseudomonadota; class Alphaproteobacteria; order Rhizobiales; family Methylopilaceae; genus Methylopila; species Methylopila zhihuaiae. Next base: position 51,891 of record NZ_RYFI01000022.1, on the reverse strand, counting down.
CGACTTGCGGAGGTCCGCGACATTCGCCATCAGCGCCTTTTCGGAGTCCATCAGGCGCTCCTCCTGCCGCTTCAGCGAGGAGATGTCGGTGCCGACCGACACGAAGCCGCCGTCCTTGGTGCGGCGCTCATTGATCCGGAGCCAGCGTCCGTCCTCGATCTGCGCCTCGAAGGACCGCGCGCCGTCCTCGACGCGGCCGTCGGGCCGCACGGAGTTGACGATGACCGGCTGGCGGCCGGCCGCGATGATGTCGTCACGCGCGGCGCCGGGCGCGACGGCGTGGTCGGGAAGCTCGTAGAGCTGCTGGAACTTGGAATTGCAGGTGACGAGCCGGTTGCCGGCGTCCCACAGAACGAAGGCCTCGGAGATCGTCTCGATCGCGTCCCGCAGCCGCATGTCGGCGGTCGCGGTGCGCTCCGCGAGGGTGCGGTGCTCGGTGACGTCTACGCAAATGCCTATGAGCCGCTGGCCGGCGCCGTGCCGGTCGCGCACGGCCTCGGCGCGGGCGCGCAGCCACATCCACTCGCCGTCCGCGTTCCGCACGCGGAACACGCGGTCGATGTTCGACGTGGCGCCCGAGGCGATTTCGTCGGCGAGCGCGTAGAGATCGATGTCGTCGGGATGCGTCAGCGCGTTGAAGTCGCCGAACGACACCAGCTCCTCCCGCGGCGGATAGCCGAGAAGCTCGAACAGCGACCGGGACCAGAACACGCGGCCGCTCGCCACGTCCCAGTCGAACAGCCCGCAATGGCCCCGCGAGAGCGCGGTTTCGTTGCGCATCTGGTCGCGTTCATTGACCTCGCTCGCGGCGCGTGTCCGGGCGCATTGCCACTGGAAGGCGAAGCCGAGAAGCGCCAGTACGAATCCGGTGGAGGCATAGAGCGTGACGGAAGACCGGGCGCTCGCCCGCCAGGTCGCAAGAGCGTCGTCGACGCTCTGAACCACCGCGACTTGGCCGGGCCGGCCGGAATGGAGGTTGCGGACCGTCGCGATCGCCGGGACGCCGTCGGGCAGCGTCAGCGTCATCACGCCCGCCCGCTCCGCGAAGGTGGTCAGCGGCTGCGAGGGGCCGAGCAATGTCACCAGGTCGGCGGGCGGCTGACCCTCCGGCGCGCCGGCGGCGGCGACCACCCGTCCGGCCTCGTCGGCGAGGTAGAGCTTGCGACCTCGTTCGGCCGCGCTGCGGGGCAGCATCGCGACGATCGCGTCCCCGAAGGCTTTCGGGTCCGCCCGGCGGTCTACCGCCGGGGCGTGGATGGCCGCGAGCGCCGCGATCGTGGCGAGTTCGTCGGACGCGGCCTGGATGGACCGCGTGCGGCTCGAAAGCGACTGGAGCGTCGCGACCATGCCGAAGGAGATGAGAAAGAGGACGATGAGCGCCGGAACGAGGCGCCGGAGGGCGGGTTCGGCGGCGGCGAGGCGGTGGTGCGCGGGAGCGAGCCAGGTCGCGGGAGACGCCTTGAGGTTCCGTGGACGCAAAAGCATTCCCGCTACGGTGGCGCGCGCCATCGCAGTGTCCTTCCTGATCAAACTAACGGCTGCGTCGACCCGGAACCCCGACACGTCGAATCGACTTGGATATTAGAATCTCTGTCGCGGGGTGCTGTCCAGCATGAATTAACGCTAGATTAATTACTCCAGCCGGCGTGGCCGAAAAGGTGAGTCGGAAGAATCACTTGGCGCGGATCATGACTCGGCGAGCGCTCGTCGGACGATGTCGGCCACGTCGGGCGACAAATCGGCGGTCGACGCGAGCGCGCGGAGCGCGTGTTCGGCCTTGGCGCGGCGGGTCGGCTCCAAGGCTCTCCAGGTGCGGAACGATCCGAGCAACCGCGCCGCGACCTGCGGGTTCGACGTGTTGAGCTCCGCCGCTACGCCCGCCACGAAGGCGTAGCCGCGTCCGTCGGGCCGGTTGAACTGGGTCGGGTTGGCGGCGCCGAAGGCGCCGATCAGCGAGCGGACGCGGTTCGGGTTCTTCATGTCGAAGGTGGGCGCGGCCATCAGCGCCTCGACGCGATCGAGCGTGTCCGGCAAGGGTGACGAGGCCTGGATCAGGAACCATTTGTCCATCAGCAGCGGATCGTCGCCGTAGCGCTGCGCGAAGTCCGCGAGCGCCTCCTCGCGCTCCGGCGTGGCCGAGAGCGACAGGACCTGGAGCGACATCACCCGGTCCGTCATGTTGCCGGCCGATATGTAGAGCCCGTGCGCGCGCTCGACGCCGGTCCGCGCGCCGCCGGCGGCCAGGAGGTCGAGCGCCGCGACCTTGAGCGCCCGCCGGCCCGCCGAGGCGGGGTCGGGCGAATAGGGGCCGGTCTCGGCCAGCCTTTCGAAGGCCGCCTCAAGCGCGTCGCCGAGGCTGTCGCGCAGCCGGCCCTTCAGCTCCGACCGGGCGCGGTGGATCGCCTCCGGGTCGACATTCTCGCCGATCTCGCGGGCGACGTCGCCCTCGCTCGGCAGGCTCGCGACCTGGGCCGCATAGGCGCAGTCCGTCTCGTCGGGCGCGAAGGCGCGCCCGACCGCTTCGGCGATCCTCGGCTCCTCGGCGATCGACCGGCCCTCTCGAACCGCGTCGGTCGACTGCACAAGATGGCGGAGCGCGACCGTCTGCAGCGCCTGCCAGCGGTTGAAGGGATCGGAGTCGCGGGCGGCGAGGAACAGCAGGTCGTCGTTGGTCAGGTCGGAGCTGAGCTTCACAGGCGCCGAGAAGTTGCGGAACAGCGAGGCGACCGGGCGTTCAGCGACGTCCTCGAAGACGACGCGCAGGGTCTCGCGGTCGAAGGTGAAGACCGGCCCCGCCTTTTCGCCGCCGACCTTCAGGTCGACATCGGCGCCGTCCGGCCCGACAAGGCCGAGCACGAGCGGTATGACGACCGGCTGCTTGGTCGGCTGGCCGGGCGTGGGCCGGGTCTTCTGCGTCGCCTCCACCGTGAAGGTCCTGGCGGACGCGTCATAGGCCGTCCGCGCGATCACTTCCGGGGTGCCGGCCTGGCCGTACCAGCGCATCCACTGCGTGAGGTCGCGGCCCGAGGTCTCGGCGAAGCAGGCCACGAACTGCTCGATCGTGCAGGCCTCCCCGTCGTGTCGGTCGAAATAGAGGTCCATGCCGGCCCGGAAGGCGTCGTCGCCGATCCAGACCTTGAGCATGCGGATCACCTCCGCGCCCTTCTCGTAGACGGTCGGCGTGTAGAAGTTGTTGATCTCGTGGTAGATTTGCGGCCGTACGGGATGCGCCAGCGGACCGGCGTCCTCGGCGAACTGCAGGGCGCGCAGGTTGCGGACGTCGGAGATCCGCTTCACCGGCCGGGAGCGCCGGTCGGAGGTGAACTCCTGGTCGCGGAAGACCGTAAGCCCCTCCTTCAGGCAGAGCTGGAACCAGTCGCGGCAGGTGATCCGGTTGCCGGTCCAGTTGTGGAAATATTCGTGCGCGATGATCGCCTCGATATTGGCGTAGTCGCCGTCGGTCGCGGTCTCGGGCGACGCGAGCACGTATTTGTCATTGAAGACGTTGAGGCCCTTGTTCTCCATCGCGCCCATGTTGAAGTGCGAGACGGCCACGACCATGAAGACGTCGAGGTCGTATTCGCGGCCGAAGACCTCTTCGTCCCATTTCATCGACGCCTTGATCGACTCCATGGCGTGGAGCGCGCGGTCCTCTTTGCCATGCTCGACGAAGACCTTCAGCGCGACGCCGCGGCCGCCCACGGTCGTGAAGCTGTCCTCGACGACCCCGAGATCGCCCGCGACCAGCGCAAACAGATAGGACGGCTTCGGGTGGGGGTCGTGCCAGACGGCGAAATGGCGGCCGCCGTCCAGTTCGCCCTGCTCGACGAGGTTGCCGTTCGAGAGCAGGACCGGGGTCTCGTCCTTCGGGCCGGCGACGCGGGTCGTGTAGACCGCGAGCACGTCCGGCCGGTCCAGGAAATAGGTGATGCGCCGAAAACCCTCGGCCTCGCACTGCGTCGTGTAGGAGGCGTTCGAGCGGTAGAGCCCCATCAGCCTGGTGTTGGCCGCAGGGTCGATCTCGGTGACGATGGTGAGCTCGAACGGCCCGCGCGGTGGGTTGGCGATTCTGAGGTTCGAAGGCGACACGTCGAGCTCGTCGGCCGCGAGCGGCGCGCCGTCGATCGCAGCTGAGATCAGCTTGAGTTCGTCGCCGTCAAGGCTGAGGGCGGCGCCGGCGTCGCCCGCCGGGTTCGGCCGCATCTTGAGCGTCGCCGTGACCCGCGTGGCCGACGGTTCGAGATCGAAGTCGAGATGGACCTCGTCGATCAGGAAGTCGGAGGGCCGGTAGTCGGCGAGTCGGACGGGGCGGGGATCCTCGGCGCGCATGACGGCTCCGGCAGCGTGGCGGTGGGGCGCCCGGTTTAGGCCGCCCATCGCGGCGGGGGCAAGGCGGGGCTGCGGAGGCGCCGCCCGATCCCTGCATGCGGGCGCGGCCAGGGAGCGGCCGAAACCCCGAGAGGGTCTTAGCCCGAAGCATCCTGAACATGCGATTACTTGACAATATGTGAACAGAGAGGAAGATTTAGGCGTAGTTTGTTGTTAGTAGTCGAGTGAATACTTGATTTTATGATAACAATGGGAGGGTATCATGAAACTTGCGTATGCCGCGCTCGTCGGCGCCCTGGCGGTCGGTCTGACGGCCCCCGCACAAGCCGACATCCTGAAGTTCGTCGCGAACTCGTCGGCGCAAAACTTCACCACAGACACCGAGCTCACGATCAATCAGGACAATGGCGCGTTCTCGACCCGCTTCAGGGTCAAGAAGCAAAGCATGGTGGTGATCAACTTCACCGCAGAGTGCCTCGTGACGGGCAACAACAACTCCTATGTCGACATCGACATTCTGGTGAAGCTCGAAGGCGAGACGACGTTCAACGCGATCCCGCCGTCGAACGGCGACAACGCTCTCTGCGCGCCCGGCAACAACACGGGGAACTCTTGGGTCGGCGCGTCGATCGCCGGCGGCCAGGTGATGCCGGTCGGCAATCACACCGTGAAGATCCTGGCGAAGCCCCAGGGCACGCTGACCAACGTCCGCATCGACGATCTGGCGCTCTACGTCATTGACTAACGCCGCCGGCCGCCGACCGGCACTTCAACGACCCAAGGGCCGCGCGTCTTGTGCGGCCCTTCGCATGCCCCGCCTCCCATGTGGCCCGCAGGTCACGAGCGGAGCAGAAAGCGTCTTCGTGGCTCGCGCGCCATTCACTCGCCCGCAAGACTTGCGTGTACTTATGGCTCGGGGTAGCAGGGCGGCCGCAAGGCGTCGGGCGCCGCGCGTATCCGCGGCAGGGCAAGCGTCGATGACGAAAACGATGTTCTCACCTTGCGGTTCGGGGCGCGTGGCTGTCGTGCTCGCCACGCTTGCGGCCGCGGGTCTGCTGTCTGGCTGCGGCGGCGCCGACGGCCCGGCGTCCCGTCCCGAGGCGATCGCCTTCGCGATGTCGGCGACCTATCCATCCGCGCTGCCCGTCCAGTACCGCAAGACCGAGGTGATCGACCCGACCGGCGAGACGCCGGGCACCATCGTGATCGACACCTCCCAGCGCTATCTCTACCTCGTCCAGCCGGACGGCAAGGCGCTGCGCTACGGCGTCGGCGTCGGCAAGGAAGGCTTCGGCTGGACCGGCGAGGCCAATGTCCAGAACAAGCAGGAATGGCCCGACTGGGTGCCGCCGCCCGAGATGCTGGAGCGCCGCCCCGACCTGCCGCTCCGCATGTCCGGCGGCCCCGAGAACCCGCTCGGCGCGCGCGCCATGTATCTCTGGAAGGACGGCAAGGACACGCTGTTCCGCATCCACGGCACCAACGAGCCGCTGACCATCGGCAAGGCGATGTCGTCCGGCTGCATCCGGATGATCAATTTCGACGTCGAGGACCTTTACGAGCGCGTGCCGCTCGGCGCCCGCGTCGTGGTGCGCTGATCGGGGCTTTTCAGCCCCGCTCGCTCCAGCGCGGCGCGCGCTTCTCGATGAAGGCGGCCGCGCCCTCGGCATGGTCGCCGGTCGCGCCGGCCTCCGCCTGAAGGGCGCGCTCAAGCGCGATCTGCCGTTCGAAGCTGTTGTCCGCCGACGCCCGGAACGCCTGCTTGGTCAGCGCGATCGCGCTCGCCGACTGCGCCGCGAGCATCGCCGCGAGGGCGAGCGCCCCCTCGACCAGGCGTTCGTCGTCGAACAGCTTCCAGACCAGCCCCCACTCATGCGCCGTCTGGGCGGGCAGGGGCTCGCCCGTGAGGCAAAGCGCCTTGGCGCGGTGCTCGCCGATCCGGCGCGGCAGGGTCCAGGTGCCGCCGACGTCGGGGATCAGGCCGAGCCGACCGAAGGCCTCGACGAAGGCGGCTGACCGGCCCGCCACCACGATGTCGGCCAGAAGCGCGAAATTCGCGCCGGCGCCCGCCGCGACGCCATTGACCGCGGCGACGATCGGCAAGGGGCAGTCCCGGACCTTGGCGATCACCGGCTCGTAGTGCTCCTCCAGCATCCGGGCGACGTCGCGGTCCTCCGCCGCCAGTCCTGCGAAGGCGATGATGTCCTGCCCCGAGCAGAAGCCGCGGCCCGCGCCCGTGACCACGAGCGCGCGGACTGAACGGTCCGCCACCGCCTCGTCGAGCGCAGCCCCGATCGCGGCGAGCAGCTCCGGCGTAAAGGCGTTGATGCGCTCCGGCCGGTTCAGCGTCAGCAGCGCGACCGCGCCGCGCCGTTCGACGAGGAGGACGGGGGCCTCCCCCATGCTCAGCGCAGCGCCCGTTCGAGCATCCGAGCGAGGCGGTCCGAGAAGGCGCGCGGGTCGGCGGGCCGCTCGCCGTCGAGGATCCTGGCCTCGTCGAACAGGAGCCGCACCGCGTCGTCGCGGAAGGCCTCGTCGGACGCGCCCTTTTCGGCGAGCGCGGCGACCAGAGCGTGGGTCGCGTTGATCTCGAGGATCGGCTTTGCGCCCCCGCGCGCGGATTGGCCCGACGCGGCCAGGATCTTCTCGAGCTGCCGGTCCAGGCCATAGTCCGGCGCGACGAGGCAGACCGCGCTGCTCGTCAGCCGGTCGGAGGCGCGCACGTCCGAGACGGCGTCGCCGAGCGCGGTCTTGGCGAAGGCGATGAGATCGGCGACCGCGGGGCTGGTCTCCGTCGCCGGCTTGTCGGCGGCGTCGGGGGCCGAGATCGCGCCGAGATCGGCCGCGCCCTGGCTCGCCGACTTGAACGGCTTGCCCTCGAAGCCCTGCGCCGTCGTGACCCAGAAGCTGTCGACGGGATCGGTCAGAAGCAGCACCTCGACGCCGCGCGCCGCAAAACCCTCGAGATGCGGCGAGGACCGGAGCTGGTCGGGATTGCCGCCCGCGAGATAATAGATCGCCGTCTGGTTCTCCTTGAGGTCGGCGACGTAGTCCTTGAGCGTCCGGAAGCCGTCGCTAGACGCCGTGCTGCGGAAGCGGGCGAGCGTGAGGAGCTGCGCCTGCCGCTCGTAATCCTCGTAGATCCCTTCCTTGATCACGGGGCCGAACGCCTCCCAGACCTTGGCGAAGGTCTCGGGCTCGTTCTCCGCGAGCTTTTCGAGGTCGCCGAGGACGCGGTTCGTCAGTCCCTTTCGGATCGCCGCGAGAACCGGGCTCTGCTGGATCATCTCGCGCGAGACATTGAGCGGCAGGTCGGAGGAGTCGACCAGGCCGCGCACGAAGCGCAGCCAGCGCGGCAGCAGCTCGGCGTCGTCGGTGATGAAGACCCGGCGGACATAGAGCTTCATCCGCCCCTTGCGATCGGGGTCGAACAGGTCGAAGGGCGGCGTCGAGGGCGTGAAGGCGAGCGCCACATATTCGTGGCGGCCTTCGGCCCGGTAATGGGTGACGAGCGCCGGCTCGTCGAACTGGCCCGCGACGCCGCGGTAGAAGTCGGCGTATTCCTCCTTGGAGATCTCGGCCTTGGGGCGCGCCCAGAGCGCCGCGCCGTCGGCGATCTGCTCGGGCTCGGCGCCGGCCTCGGCGAGCGAGATCGGCACCGGCACATGTCCCGACTGCTCCTTGACGATGCGCTCCAGCATCCAACGCTCGGCGTAGGTCCTGGCGTCCTCCATCAGATGGAGCGTCACACGGGTCCCGCGCGCCGGGGCCGCCGCCGGGTCGAGCTCGGTGATCGTGAACGCGCCCTTGCCGTCCGACGCCCAGAGCGCCGCCTCCGCGGAGCCGGCCCGGCGCGACGCGACCTCCACGCGGTCGGCGACCATGAAGACCGAGTAGAAGCCGACGCCGAACTGGCCGATCAGCTGCGCGCCCTCCTTGGACCCGTCTTTGGATTGCGCGGTCTCGAGCCGGTCCATGAAGGCGCGGGTGCCGGAGCGCGCGATGGTGCCGAGAGCCTCGGCCATCTCGTCGCGGCTCATGCCGACGCCGTTGTCTTCGACGACCAGCCGGCCGGCCTCCTTGTCCGCCGTGATCACGATGCGGGGTTTCGGGTCATCGCCGAGCAGCGACGGGGTTTCGATCGCCTCGAAGCGCAGCTTCTCGCAGGCGTCTGCGGCGTTCGACACGAGTTCGCGGAGGAACACGTCGCGGTCCGAATAGACCGAATGCACCATGAGGTGCAGGAGCTTCGCCACGTCGGCCTCGAAGGGGCGAGATTCGGGCGCGGCGGCGTCTGGCATCGAGGCGTCTCCCGGGAGGCGTTTTCAGGCGGGTGAGATGCCCCCCGGCGTCCCGCAGTTCAAGGGCCTTGCGGCCGGAGGGGCGGTCGCGAGATCGAACGCCGCTCCGGCGTCGCCGATGTCCGTAGTTTTACTGACGAGGTCTTCCGATACGGCGACGACCCTCGGTTTCGTCATGCAAGAGGCGCCCCGCGCGACCACCGCCCACGACCGCCGGCGGCTTATCCTGACCTTTTGCTTCGACTCTTCTTGGGAGGTCTGCTAGGCGTCGCGGCAAGGCCGCGATGGACGGCCGCGATGACATCGGGGTCAGACATGACGAACAGCCCTTCCCTGCGCCGCGCCGGCGCCGCCGTTCTCGGTTGCGCTCTCGCGCTCACGACGCTCGCGCCGACCGCTGCCGAAGCCGGACGCCGCCACTATCACCGTCACCACCACCACAATGACGGCGCGGTCGCGGCCGCGGTCGGCATCGGCATTCTGGGCGTCGCCGCCGCAGCCGCCGCCGCCAACGCCCGCGAGCGCGAATGCTGGTACGAGCGCCGCCGCGTCGAGACCCCGTCCGGCCGCGTCGTCCTGCGCCGCATCAAGGTCTGCGACTGACGTTCGCGCGAACGATCGCGATCGACGAGGGGCGACTCGCGACGCGGGGCCGCCCTTTCTCTTTTCAGAGGCTTGGCCTGTTCCGCGGCGGCGCCCCGCGCTTCCAGCCTCAGCCGGCCGATGATCTTCTGCGCGAAACGGCGCATCTCGGTCTCGAAAGGCTGGAACTGCAACATGAACAACCCGATCCCGGCTTCGTGGAAGGCCGCGATGCGCTTCGCGACCTCGTCATAGGAGCCGACGAGCCCCGCGGCCGCGCCTCGCATTGAGTGTGTGTCGAATGTTTAGGACCGCTCTCCGCGATCAGAATGTCTCTGGTGGCTAGATTAGGCGGCCGACCCGAAACCGAACCTGCCGAGGCCCGGAAGGTTGACGGCGGGCCGCCGGAACTCGACGCCGAGCACCGCGCCCAGAACGTTGATCTCCAAGCCCTCGAACCAGCCGACCGTCACGCCGCCATAGCCGCCGAGCGTGAAGCGGAAGCCGGTCTTCGACGGCGTCAGCGACAGCCAGTCGCCGCCATAGGGATAGTCCTTGCCGACGGCCGTGGTCGGGAGCTTGGCGTCGAGCTCGGGCGCCGCGGCCATCACCGCGGCCACGAAGGTGTTGGAGTTCGGACCCGGCCAGGCGCGATAGTCGCCGGACTCTCGGAATTTGTAGCTCTCGATCGCGGCCTCGATCTCGGGGATGGCTCGCTCCGCCTTCGCGCCGTCGGCTGCGAAGACGACGTCCGGGATGCGCCCGAACCAGCGCCCGTCGGCCGCGAAGCCGTTGACCCGGATCGGCTCGCCCCAGGCGGTGTAATCGTAACGCGTGTAGCCGCCGGCGCCCTGGGACTTCAGCACGATCCAGCAATGCGTCGCGAAGATGCCCTTCCAGCGCACCGTCCGCGCCGCGAACACCCGCACCACCGCCTCGCGCTGCTCGCCCGCAGGCTTCAGGAGGCCCGCGCTCGACCGGTCGGCCGTGCGCCAGCCGGCGGCCTCGCCGTCGAGCGCGTAGAGCGCGGCCGAGACGGCGAGCGGCGCCAGAAACGAGATGAGGAAGGCGAGGAGCAGCGCGCGCAGCATCGACACAGGCTCGGAGGTCTTGGGAAAGGAGCGGAGCACCCTGATCATGTAGGCGCGCGCGGCGCTCCGCGGCAGGGCGACCAGGAGGTGTTGATCGTGTTGTCTGATTTCCGGTGTCGGCCGAAGCTCGATCCGCCTGGCCAGATGTCGGGCAATCGTCGCCGAGCGGCGGCGAGAGGCGTCGAAATAATCCGGGATCTGAAGTCCGAACCAGGAAGGATTTGGCGAGGAGCAAGGTGGGCGAACATGCCGCGCCGCGGCCGCTGGAACAGAGCTAATTCGAGTTTATGGCGTTCAGTCTCACTGATATGGCGGCTGTGGACCCGCCTCACCAGGCCTGAACTTGAATAGCGCCTCGACGCTCTCCTCGAACTCTTCTTGCGTATAGCTCAGCGGCATGTTTGGCCGATAAGAAAAATTCCCGGGGCCGACGCCTTCAAACGTCGAGCTGCTTGCTCCGCTTACACGAAGTTGAATGTTGTTGCAGTCTCTGAGCAGGTCGGAGATGCGGTTTCGGACGAACATCGACGCGGCTGCGCTTATGTTGATGGCTTGGCGCAAGATCTCCGCATGGACATCGGGGATCGAACTGTTCACGACCTTCGCGGTCGCGAATTGCGACACATCGTCGATCCCAATGAATTCGGCGAAGTTACTTATTGCGGCACGATTGTCGTAATCTTTCAACACAATATCCGAGCTATTGAATATTAATCCAAGCCGCGCCGCCACCGCATCTCTGTTCAAGAGCAGGTCAATGACAGTGCTCTTGGCGAACTCCTCGAACATCGGCACCGGAACTACAGAAGTTGCTTGCGCGCCTGCTTTTATCGGAACTCGATTGACAATAATTTGCTTATAGTACGATTTGACCCAGTCGACATCGTCACGACAGAAAAGAAGAATCCTGAGATTGTGCCCGTCGAGCAGCCTCCAAAGGTCGCTCTGTTTCGCGTCCAGGCGAAATACCTGATTTGATATCGACTCGTTCGAAAGCACGAGCGTGCCGTTCGCCGGCATGTTGGTCAGCATGCTCGTGAGAAGCGGGAAGTTCTTGGAGCGAAGTTCCTTAAGGATGAACTGGTGTCTGGGAGAGGTCCGGTCGAGAACCGCCTTCGGATAGAAGATCCCGCGCTCTCGGAGCGCCACCCGATTTGCCCACATCCAAGCTTGAATGGCCGATGTGCCTGTTTTGGGCATGCCCGGATGAATGACGATATTGGCCATGAGGCCGTACCCCGCGGTCAACTGAAGATCGCTTGGTGATGACGTCGATCATCTCCTTTTTCGTTTTCCGGGCGGAACTGAATGAAGTCAAGCGCTCTCGGCAGGCGGCAGATTCAAAGACTAAATTTGACTTTGTCCATAAAGTTAGTTGGATTATCGGCACGGAGATCTCGGGCTCGATCGAGGGAATGCGGGGGTTGGGCGAGGCGCGTTCCGTCGGAAGCATTCCAACGAGAGCGCCGATCGGGAAGGCTCGCCGCATCTCGTCGCGCGATATCGACGCAGGTGCGCTCCGTGGTCGCGAGGAGAGAGCCTCGTCGCCGATCGAAGGCGTCGCCTGGCTCCCGAGGGCGGGACGTGTGACGCCGGGGATCCAGGCGTCCTCGTCGAGCAGATAGCGGGTCTCGACCGTCTCTTCGGCGAGGCGGACGATGCGTTCGGGCGGGGAGGCGGCGCCGGGAGGACTGGCCGACCCGTCCACGGGGATCAGCTGGAAAACCTCGATCCGGCCGAACCGCGTGACGAAGACGCGGTGCGGGCTCGCCTTGAGGACGGCCATCAGGGCGCTGGTCGAGACGTCGAACAGCGACCGGCCCTCGCTCTCCCGCAGGACATCGATCAGCCGGTCGTCGTTGGTGCGGACGCAGGCGTCGACCTGCAGGCGGTCGAGGCCGAGGTCGAACAGCGGCGCGCCCCGGTCGTCGGCGCGCACGGCGTCCAGGTCGCGGCCAAGCTCGGTGACGACGCTGCGGCGGTTCATGGCGCAGGCGTCGCGCGGCAGGCAGAGCGCGACCTGCTGGCTCCAGGTCCTGGCCCGGCTCATCGCAGTCTCGTACGCGAAGGGCGTCAGGCCGTCGGCGGGTTCCAGCCTGATCGCGCCGCGCGCCGTGAAGGCCGCGAGCCCGTGGTCGCCCGGAAAGGCCGCCGGTTCGTCGGCGTCGCGCATGAACTCGGCCACCACCCCGAAGGTCCCGAGATGCCAATGGGTCTCGTGCGAGCCGATATGCCGCTCGAGGAGCGCCGCCACTTCGGTCATCGGTTGTTCTCCTCGTCGTTCGGATCGATGCGGCGCCAGGGCGCGATCAGCGTCGCGTCGTGCGCTGCGGCGCGCGCGAGGCGCATCAGAACGAGACCTTCACGCCGCCGAAGGCCGCGCGGCCGGGCGTACCGTAGGTGAAGACCTCTTCGTATTTCCGGTCGAAGAGGTTCTCGACCCGGCCGTAGACCTCGGCGTTGTCCGTCACCTCGAAGGACGCCGCGACGTTGACCAGTGTGTAGGCCTTGAGCGGGACCTGCGAGCGGACGAACGTCGTGGCGTCGAACGCGAAGTTCTTCTGCCGGCTATTGTGGACGACGCCGAGATTGGCGTTCCCGCGTCCATCGAGGAACGCGTAGTTGAAATTGAGGCTCGCGACATGACGCGGCTGGCGCACCAGCGTGTCCCCGTTCACGTCCTCGCCGTCGATGACGGCATAGGCCGCGCGGACGCTGAGGTCGGCGAGCGGCCGCACCGTCAGCCCAAGCTCGACGCCGTCGATCTTGGACATGCCCGGCAGATTGATAGGACGGGAGAAGAACTCGCCGGTCTCACGATCCTTCGTCGACTCGCTTGAGATCAGATCTTTGACGCGCTGCTGAAAGTAGGTCGCGTCGATGGCGACGCGGCCGTCGAGGAACGGCTGGTCGAAGCCCACGTCCCAGCCCCGGCCCCTCTCCGGCGTGAGGTCGGCGTTGCCCCGGAAGTCGCCCGAGAAGCCGTAGAGCTCCTGAACGGTCGGGTTCTTCACGCCCGTGCCGAACGAGGCCCGCAGCTTCGCGCCCACGCCTTCCAGGGTATAGGCGCTCGCCAGCCGGTAGGTCGTCTCGTCCTTGAAGCGGTCGTTGAGATCGTGGCGGACGCTGGCGGTGACGAAGAGGCGCTCGAACAGGCCGATCTGATGCTGCGCGACAAGGCCGGTGTTCTCGATCGACTTGCGGACCTTCTCGGGCAGGAACGTGCTGTCGCCGACGGTCCAGTCGCGCTGGTTGTCGGCCCCGAAGGTCAGCACATGGCTCGCGGGCAGGCGGCCGCCGGTCGCGAAGCGCAGATTGGACTGGTAGTCGACCTTGCGGGTCTCGCCGAGCGAGGAGGAGGTCTTGAGGCCGTCGCCGTCATATTGGCGGCGGTCCGAGTTCGTGTAGCTGAGGCCGAGAATGTGGTCCCAGGCGCCGTCGAGCAGCGTCGCCCTGGCCTGCGTCCGGCCGAAGAACTGCTCGCCCTTCTCGCGGTCGCGATTGTCGACCGCGGCCGCGAAGGGAAAGCCCGGCGCGGACCCGAAACCGTCGCGGTCGGCGTCGAACTCGGCATAGCGGGCGACGCCGGTGATCTCGAACAACTCGCTCGGCCGCACCGAGAACTTGGCGAGGCCGGTGGCGTTCTCATAGCCGTCGCGGTCGCGCCACGAGGCGACGGCAGGGTCGGCGAAGCGCCTGGCTGTCGAGACGCCGCTCGTCCGGAAGCCCTGGCCCGCGATCAGGTAGTCATAGGCCTCCGTCCCGCCCGAGATCGACGCCTGCCCGGTCATGGTCCTGAAGGAGCCGCCCTCGACGCTCGCGCGGAAGCGCGTGGAGCCCGGCTCGCTCTTGCGGGTCACGATGTTGACGACGCCGCCGAGCGCGTCCGAGCCGTAGAGCGCGCTTTGCGGTCCGCGCAGCACGTCGACGCGCTCGACCTCGAGCGACATCAGATTCGCAAAGTCGAACTCGCCGGCGGTCGCCGGGTCGTTCACCTCGATCCCGTCGATCAGCACGAGCGTCTGGTTGCCTTCGGCGCCGCGGATGCGCAGCTGCGTCAGGCCGCCGATCGGCCCCGTGCGGTTGACCGCGACGCCCGGCATTTCGCGCAGCGCGTCGGAGACCAGGCGGATCTGGCGCCTTTCGAGGTCTTCGCCCGAGAGCGAGGACACCGCGCTGCCGATCGCGGCGGTCGGGCCGTCGACCTTGTTGGCGGTGAGGGAAAGTTCTTCGAGGTCGGTCACCGCGCCGTCGGGGACGGATTGCGCAGCGGCGGCGGAGATCAGGCAGGCGTGGACGGCCGCGAATGCGGCGGAGCGCACGACGGCGCCCCGAAGACGGATGGGAAGGTTGGACATCGAGACCCCGAGCGGGACGAGTGGCACGTCACCGCGAACTCGAAGTCTCCCCGATCACACGCAGATCGCCCGCGTCCGACGGTTCGCCAACCATCGGTGCACCCCGCCCGACGCGTCCGCGTGTGACCACACGACTGACGGCAGGTCTCCTGGCTCGCGGGTCGCTGCGCTTGGCGTCGCCTTCCCAGGCTCGGGAGCCCAGTGGCCGATGACGAAGCGCTCGCCGCTTACAGTTGCGGGGGCAGCCGCAGCTTCGGGCCGAAGCCCCACTGCGTTCCCTTTTGATCCCCGAGGGGAACCGTCGGGCCGGACGCTATGGCGGGACTGTGGCGGGTGTCAATCGGCGTCACGGCTCGACGCCGTGGCCCTGCCGCGCTCTCCGGCCGCCGCCGGGATGGCGGCGGCCGGGGAGCTTCGTCCGGATCAGACCAGGTCGAAGCGGTCGAGGTTCATCACCTTGGTCCAGGCCGCCACGAAGTCCTTCACGAACTTCTCCTTGGCGTCGGAGGCGGCGTAGACCTCGGCGAGGGCGCGCAGCACCGAGTTCGAGCCGAAGACCAGGTCGGCGCGCGAGGCCGTCCAGGTCTTCTCGCCCGACTTGCGGTTCACGCCTTCGAATGACCGCTTGGAGTCGTCGGTCGCGGTCCACTTCGTGTCCATCGAGAGCAGGTTGACGAACACGTCATTGGTGAGCTGGCCGGGCTTGTCGGTCAGGACGCCTCGCGTGGACCCGTCGGCGTTGATGTTGATCGCGCGGAGACCGCCGAACAGCACCGTCAGTTCCGGCGCGGTCAGCGTCAGGAGCTGCGCCTTGTCGATCAGCGCCACCTCGGCGCGCTTCGTCCCGGACGTCTCGTAGTTGCGGAAGCCGTCGAGCTCCGGCTCCAGGTAGCTGAAGCTCTCGACGTCGGTGTCCTCCTGCCGGGCGTCGGCGCGGCCCGGCGCGAACGGGACGGTCACGGAGTGGCCTGCGGCCTTCGCCGCCTTCTCGACGCCGGCGTTTCCGGCCAGCACGATCAGGTCGGCGATGGAGACCTTCTTGCCGCCGCTCGCGTGGCTATCGAACTCGGCCTTCACGCCCTCCAGCACGCCGAGAACCTTCGCCAGCTGCTCGGGCCGGTTGACCGCCCAGTCCTTCTGAGGGCTGAGGCGGATGCGCGCGCCATTGGCGCCGCCGCGCTTGTCGCCTCCGCGGAACGTGGACGCGGACGCCCAGGCGGTCCCGACGAGCTCGGAGACGGTGAGGCCGGACTCCAGGATCTTGGCCTTGAGGGTCGCCGCGTCCGCCTCGTCGATCAACGGGTGGTCGACGTCCGGAATGGGGTCCTGCCAGATCAGCACTTCCTTGGGAACTTCCGGGCCGAGATAGCGCGAACGGGGACCGAGGTCGCGGTGGGTCAGCTTGAACCAGGCGCGCGCGAAGGTTTCGGCGAAGGCCTGCGGATCCTCCAGGAAACGGCGCGAGATCTTCTCGTAGATTGGGTCGAAGCGCAGCGACAGGTCGGTCGTCAGCATCGTCGGCTTGATCTTCCTCGACGGATCATGAGCCATCGGGATGATCTCGGGGGCGTCCTTGGCCTCCCACTGAATGGCGCCCGCTGGGCTGCGGGTCTGCACCCATTCGAACTTGAACAGGTTCTCGAAGAAGAAGTTGCTCCACTGCGCCGGCGTCTGGGTCCAGGTGACCTCGAGGCCCGAACCGATGGCGTCGCCGCCGTGGCCCGCGCCGTAGCTTGAGCTCCAGCCGAGGCCCTGATCTTCGATATCCGCCGCCTCGGGGTCCGGTCCCTTGTAGGATTCGGCCGCGGCGCCGTGGGTCTTGCCGAAGGTGTGGCCGCCCGCGATCAGCGCGACGGTCTCCTCGTCGTTCATCGCCATGCGCTTGAAGGTCTCGCGGATGAATTCGGCGGCCGAGAGCGGGTCGCCGTTGCCGTCAGGCCCCTGCGGGTTGACGTAGATCAGGCCCATCTCGGTCGCGCCGAGCGTCTTCTCGAACTTGTCGAGCGTGCGGTGGGTCAGCCAGTCGGTCTCGTTGCCCCAATTGACGTCGCGATCCGGCTCCCAGGTGTCCGCGCGGCCACCGGCGAAGCCGAAGGTGCGGAAGCCCATGGTCTCGAGCGCCACGTTGCCGGTGAGGATCAGCAGGTCCGCCCAGGAGATCGCCTGGCCGTATTTCTGCTTGATCGGCCACAGCAGGCGCCGCGACTTGTCGATGTTGACGTTGTCCGGCCAGGCGTTGAGCGGGGCGAAGCGCTGCTGGCCGCGGCCGCCGCCGCCGCGGCCGTCGGCGAGACGATAGGTGCCGGCGGCGTGCCAGGACATGCGGATGAACTGCGGTCCGTAATGGCCGAAATCGGCCGGCCACCAGTCTTGGCTGTCGGTCATCAGCTTGCGCAGGTCGTTCTTCAGCGCCGCGTAGTCGAGCTTCTTGAACGCCTCGCGATAGTCGAACGCGGGGTCCAGCGGATCGGATTTGGCGGAGTGCTGGTTCAAGAGGTCGACCGGCAGCGTATTGGGCCACCAGTCGGTGTTCTGCCTGGGGCCGCCATGCGCGACGGGGCACTTGCCCGTGCTGTCCTCGGTCTTCGCGTCCATGTTTCTCTCCGATCTTGTCTAGGCTGATTGCGTGATGTCGGTTGGCGCGCGGACCTGGCTCGGGCGCGCGCGATCTCCTGTCAGGGCCGGCGGAATGAACGAACGTTGGACGACGGAAACGCGAATGCTCGCCGGCGGGAGGCCGAGCCGGGACGCAACGACAGGCGGGCGGAAATCACCGGCTCCAAGGGGCCGGTCGCCTGTGATCGCCCATCATCAACCCTTGCGGCGCGCAGCAGCCGTGGCATCTGTTCCTCCCCTTCGCAGCGAGCGTCTTACCAGAGCCGTTTCATTATATTAATTCCGATTTCCTGATTGTGACGATAAGTTGAGCTTATGAAAAACCTCACTCTCAAGCAGTTCCGCTATTTCGAGGCCTTGGCGCGGCACGGCCATTTCGGGCGCGCGGCCGAAGCATGCTCGATCTCCCAGCCGGCCTTGTCGATGCAGATCAAGGCGCTCGAGGAGGAGCTCGGAGCGGCGCTTTTTGAGAGAGACCGGCGTCAGGTTCGTCTGACGAGTTTCGGCGAAGAGATCGCCCTCAGAGCCAGGGACATCCTGCGTTCGCTCGACGATCTGGAGGGATTTGCGCGCGCCTCCCGGGGCGGGCTGGTCGGGAGGCTGCGCATCGGCGTGATACCGACCATCGCGCCCTATCTGCTCCCCAGCCTCATCGCCGACATGACGCGGCTGCATGGCGGCCTCGACCTTCATGTCCGCGAGACGTTGACGCCGAAGCTCGTCCAGGAATTGAACGACGGGCGCCTCGACATGGCGATCGTCGCTTTGCCGGTGTCGGAGCCCTCCTTGGCCGAAGCGGCGCTCTTCACAGAGGATTTCGTCCTCGTCCGGCCGCGCGAGGACGAGGGAAAACCCGTCCCAAATCGCGAGGCCCTTCGCGAAATGAGACTGCTGCTCCTGGAGGAGGGGCACTGCTTTCGCGATCAGGCCCTGTCGTTCTGCAACAAGCACCCGCACGCCGCGCAGCCGCGCGATCTGCTGGACGCCAGCTCGCTGTCCACGCTCGTCCAGATGGTCGAGGCGGGTCTCGGAGTGACCCTGATCCCCGAAATGGCGGTGGGGGTCGAGACGCGCTCGGCCTCGGTGTCCGTCGCGCGCTTCAAGAAGCCCCAGCCGTCCCGGACCATCGGCATGGTCTGGCGCCGGACGAGCCCGCTGACCAAGCAACTCCTCCAGATCTCCGACGTGGTCCGCCAATCGGCAGGGACGCTGCGCCAATCAGGCGCGTCGCGTAGTCTTCCCGGCTGACGGATGCCGATCACGTTTGACGACGGCCGCGCCGGCAGTGGCGGTCGTCGAAAGCGACGGCGGCGTGTCCTCTTGGGGATCAGCGCCGGCCCGTCACGCCAGGCAGCGGACTCCCGGTTCGCCCTCCTGGATGCGGCCGACCACGGCGGCGTCCCCGAAACCGACGGAGCGCGCCAGCTCGACCGTCGCAGCCGCCTTTTGCGGCGCGCAACTGATGAGCAGGCCGCCGGAGGTCTGGGGGTCGGTCAGAAGATGCCGACGCCAGTCGGGCAGGCCCTCGGGCAGACGAACGGCGTCGCCGTAACTTTGCCAGTTGCGGTGCGAGGCGCCGGTGACGAAGCCCTCCTGCGCGAGATGTTCGGCCTCCGGCAGCAGCGGCAGGGCGTCGAGGTCGAAGACCACGGAGACGCCCGCGCCGCGCGCGACCTCGAGCCCGTGTCCGAGCAGTCCGAAGCCCGTCACGTCGGTCATGGCGTGGACGTCAGAATCCTTTGCGAACTCGACCCCGACCTTGTTGAGGCGCGTCGTGGTCGCGACGAAATCACGATAGGCGCCGGCCGAAAGCGCTCCCTTCTTGATGGCCGCCGAATAGACGCCGACGCCGAGCGGCTTCGTCAGGATCAGCGCATCGCCGATCTTCGCGTCGGAGTTCTTCCTCAACCTGTCCCGCTGGCAGAGTCCGACGACCGCGAGGCCATAGACCGGCTCGGGATTGTCGATCGAATGGCCGCCCGCGACCGGGACGCCGGCCTCGGCGCAAATTTCGGCGCCGCCCTTCAGGATTTCGGCCACCGTCTCGGGCGCGATCTTGCCGACCGGCATGCCGAGAATTGCGAGCGCGAAGATCGGCGTCCCCCCCATCGCGTAGACGTCCGAGATCGCGTTGGTGGCGGCGATCCGGCCGAAATCGACGGGGTCGTCCACCATCGGCATGAAGAAGTCGGTGGTGCCGATGACGCAGGTCTCGCCGTCGAGCGCCCAGACCGCCGCGTCGTCCGAGGTCTCGGCGCCGACCAGCAGCCGTTCGAAGGGTCCGTGCTTCGGCTGGTTCTCGAGCAGCGCCGTCAGGACGCCCGGCGCGATCTTGCAGCCGCAGCCGCCGCCATGCGCAAGGCTCGTCAGGCGGACGGTTTCGCGCGCGGGTTGGGGAACGGCGATGTTCATGGCGGGTCTCCTGACGAGATCACCATATGAGCGCGAACGTCCGCTCGACCAGCGAGTCCGTCAACCCGGCGTCGGACGAGCCGCCGCCGTCGATCCACAGGGCGCGGAGACCGCGGGCGCGGTCCAGAACTTGAAGGCCCGAGCAATTTTATTCGAGGCGACGCGGCGCACCAAGCCGCCGCCGCAAAACGCCGACGCGATTTGCTACCGCCCGCTTCACAGGCGCCGGACGAAAAGCGCCGGGCGTGGCCGAACACGTCCGCGGCGAGGTTCTTCGTGCCGACGCCGGCCTGGGAAATGACAATGCCGAGCGAGCCGGGCACCTTGTTCAGGCCAGTGCGCAGCGTGTCGTAAAGGCGGCGGTCCTTCCAGGCGTGGATCTCGTCGAACAGCACGAAGGACGACGTCTTGCCGTTGGCGGTCGCGGCGTCGGCAGAGATCGCCTTGAGCGTGCTGCGCGCCGTGCGATGCGTGATCTCGTGGCGGCTGTCCCGGATGCTGACGTGACGGCCGAGGCGGGGATCGGCAACCACGAAGCCCATGCACTCATTGAAGGCGATGCGGGCCTGTTCGCGGTTGCAGGCGGCGAGCGCGACCTGTCCGAGCGGGAGCTTCTCCCAGCCGATCGTGTGGAGCATCGAGAGGCCGGCGCCCAGGCCCGTCTTATGCGAACCGCGCGGGAGCATGATGTCCACCATGCGGTAGCGGCGCGTTCCGTCGTGCCAACGCGGGCCATAGATCATGCGGACAAGCCGCTCCATCCACGGGTCAAGCTGAAAGGGGCCGCCGGTCGCGGCGTGCCGAAGGCCGCGGAGGAACTGGACCGCGCGCTCGCCGTGGCCGAGCGGGTCGTCGATCGGCGAGCCGTCGAACAGCCAGTCGGGACGCCGCGCCATCAGATCCCCATCGCGGCGAGGTCGGCGTTGTCATGGGCACCGGACGCGATGAAGCGCGAGCCGGCGGCGGGGCTGGCGTAGAGCTCGGCGGCGTAGCGCAGAGCAGTCTTGCTGGCGCCGTCCTGGAGGCGCATGAGGCGCGCGACGTCGCCACCGGCCGCCGCGGTCGCCTGGATCTGGCGCTCGAGCTCGCGGACGCGGCCCAGGTGGACGCAATAGACCTCGAGGAGCGGGAGATGCACGGGCGCGAAGGCGCCGGACGCGACGACGTGCGGGGCGACGCGCCGCCATTCGGCGCGACCCTCGGCCGTCAGGTGCGCGGGTGCCTTCGGGGCGCGGGTGAGCGCGTCCTTCGCGGGCCTCGGCGCGGCCTTCGGTCCAGCACGAGATCGACTAGCCGAGGGCATCTGCCGCCTTCGTGGTGGCGCGGATCTCTAGGCCCTCGCGGCGGCCGAGCTCGACGAGCGACGTGACGCCATAGGCGCGGCCGTTGAAGCGGACGCGGTCGGTTTCCTGAAGGCCGTCGAGGTAGCGCACGCGGAAGATGATGGTGGTCGACTGGGAGACGCCGGCGCCCGTCAGGAACTCGTCGGCGGCGACCTGGACGACCTCGGCCGGGACCGTCGCGAGCGTGGTCCAGGTGTCCAAGGGCACGCCGTCGAGGTCGATGTCCATCGCGCCCAGGCGCTCGATGGCGATGGCGCGGTCCAGGCGGCCGGCCCTCACTGGATCGGCTCCTCGATGAGCACGCCCACGTAGAGCGTGGCGTGGCCGCGTTCGCTCGACGGATCGCGGCTGAAGACGACGCGTTCGATCTGCTGGTCCAGGATGCGGAAGCCGTCCGCGAGGTCCAGGTCGGCGCGCAGCGCGTCCGCGACGAGACCGGCGATGTTGCGGGCGGCGGACGTGCCGCCGGCGAGGGTCCAGACGTCGAGCTTCGCCAGCACGCGGGCGTGACGCCGGGAGAGCGTCAGGTTCTCGCGCAGCGCCGTGCCTTCGCCGATCTGGATCACGGCCGGGGCCTCGGGGCGCGTCTGGGCGTCGACGATCTGCGCGACGGGAACGGCCGCGATAACGGCCGGCGTGGCGACGAGACGAGCGCGCATGGCGCGGTGCAGGGCGACGGGCGCGAACGTCATCCGCCGCCCCACTTCTTGAGCGCCTTGTTCACGGCGCGATTGATCTGCCCGGAGCGGCGCTTTTCGAGGAGCCGGAACGCGGGCCAATAGAACGGGTCCGCGTCGGCGTTGGGCGTGCCGAATTCGATGAACGTCGCCTGAGGCGCGTCCTGATCGCCGGCGACGACGGTGCGAGACAGGTTGTCGGCGCCGGGCTCGACGCGGACGGAGTCGGCGAGGTCGCCATCCTGCCGCGGCGCAAGCGCCTGGGCGTTGTCCGCGAACTCGTGCGCCGACTTGTCTAGGGCCTTCTCGACCTCTGCCTGGACCTGGGCGGGGATGGTCTTGAGGAGGTCGCGGCGGATGGCGGCGAGCGCCGCCTTATTCGAGCTCACGCCGCCGGCTCCTGCCAGCGGTGTTGGTTCACGAGATCCCAGAACCCGATCGGAAGCTGGCGCGCATCGAGGCCGACGATCGTGTCCTCGCGGTGCTCATAGAAGTTCGCGACGAGCATCCGCACGGCCTGCTTAAGGCTCGCCGGGACAGGGTCGGGCATCGGGTCGACGAACTGGCGGACGTAGTCTTCCGCGGCCTCGATGTAGTCGCCGAGGAGCTCGTCGTCGGCAGTGCCGACGATGCGGAGATGCGCCTTGACGTTAGAGACTGTAATAATCATCAAGTGGGACCGAAGCGAAGGAGCATGATTTTGGTATCCGAACGCTTGAAGCGGTGGACATGGGTGTCTGCACTTGCCGCTCTAGTTGCTCCGCCGGCGTTGCTGTTGTATTCGCGCGTCGCCCACAAGCTAGGAGCAAGCGTAGAATTCGGCGTGTCAATAATGCTCAACCTTATTTGGGTATTCTTAGCTTCAGCAATTGTTTTGATTGTTGCGCCAGCCATGATCGGATGGCGAGGGGTGATACTGTTGGCTGCATTCATCGCTGAACTCTATTTAGTAGTGCCGGCATTGTTGCCGATGGGCGTCTAGCCATCAGAGAAAAATCCCAATTAGGCGGACATTTGCGCGGTGGGGAGCGCGCCGGTCCCGGCGTGCACGCCTGAGACGCGACCCACCCCCCGGGCCTCCGGTCGGCCATGTCGGCGCCGGCGAGCGGGATTGGTCGGCGTGTTCAATGCGGCGTCGATCGGCCACTCGTTACGAAGGCGCGACGCCAGGGTCTCGAACGTCAGTCCCTTCTCCGCTGCCCACTGGCGTCGCGTGAGCGTCTTCCCCTCGAACTCGATGATGTTCGCGCTGCGTCCCTTCCGGACGACAACGGGCTCAGCGCTTGCGGCTTCCTCGATGAGGCGAACGGCTCGCTCTCTCACAGCGTCGGGGTCCATGCCGGCGAGGTAACAGACGTCTCGGAAGTCCTTTCCGGCGCCGGTGAACCATGTGCGGGCTTGCCGCTGCTCAACGTGGGCGCGGTTCGGCTCGCTCGGTGCGATTGTGCGCGTGGCATCGGTCAAGGCCTGCCGAATGACTGCGCACCAAAGGGCGCGGTCGCGCGCCGACTGTTCGGTCTCGCTCTCTCGAGAGGTGGCGGGGCTGGTCATGAGGAGATGCCGAAGTCCTGTTCAAAGGTGGCGGTGATCGTGTTGCGGCCGGTTTCGTCGCGGACGTGCTTCCACTTCGCGCACGTCCAGCGTTTCGGGCTGGCGTCGTCGGGGAGCGTGTAGAGGAACGGCTGATAGCCGCCGCGCTCGCGCAGGAAGGCGATGACGCCGGCGGCCTGGAGCGACGTCATCATCTCGAACTTGAGCTCGGCGACGTCGCGAATGTGATTGAGGCCGGCGGGGCTGGCCTGTGTGTAGCCGTCGCCGAACTCGGCCTTTCGCAGGTTGATCTTCGGCTCGACGGGAAGGCGGGCGCTCGGGGCGACGGGCGGAATGAAGGTGAGGAGAGCCATCAGACCAGCGCCTCGCACTTCAGGGCGTGGCGTTCCTCGCGTTGCTTATGGCTGTCGTGGCAATGGCCGCAGAGGGCCTGCCAATTCCTTCGATCCCAGAATAGCCAGCGGTCGCCGCGGTGCGGCTTGATGTGGTCGACGTCGGTCGCCTGGGCGCCGCAGCGCTTGCATGTCGGGTTGACGATCAGGAAGGCGGCGCGCTCGCGCTGCCAATCTCGGTCATAGCCGCGCTCGCGGGCCGAGGGTCTGTTCCGGTCGTGACGGGCCTTACGGACGCGGTCGGCGGCCTGCTGACAGACGCAGCGCGAACAGGCGGCGACAATCCGACCGCAGTTGCAGAAGTGGGCAGGGCGGCGCGGCATGTCAGGCGGCCTGCGCGCGGGTGCTGAGGCCGAGGAAGACGTCGGCGAACTTGTCGTCGAGCGTCCTGTGGTCGGGCTTCTTGGGGGCGACGCCGCGAAGGGCATTCTGGAGATCAATGAAGCCGGCCTGGGCGGCACGGATTTCGGCCGGCGTGCTGCTCCAGGCGGTTTCGGGGCTCCAGCCGAGCCATCCGGTCGCGACCTTGAAGAGACCTTCCAGGTGCTCGGCGAAGGTTTCGCGGGAGGCGAGCCGCGAGCCGGTCGACGGCGTGTCGGTCTCATCCTCGAGGTCGACGCCGGCGAGGCTGTAGACGTGGGCGATGAGCGCCGGGATGAGGTGCCGGACGCCCGCAAAGAGACCATGCGGGACGCCCAGGCTCTCGATGAAGGACGGGACGTCCGACCACGCCGGTGAGTGCTCGCGCAGCACGTCGGCGATGGCGGCGAGGTCGCCGTCCTGGATCTTGTCCACGAGGGCGGCGAGGCCCTCGTGGCGACGCTCGAGGCGGAGGGCCACGCGCAGGGTCGGCCGGAGAACGATGCGCTCTCCGTCGATCCTGATCGTGATCTCCTCCGCCGCGAGCATGAGCGTCAGACGCCGGCCGCCGGGGCGGCCGTGACGGTCTCGCCGTCGATCTCCAGGGTGAAGACCTGCTTCACGTAGGAGTCGGCGTCGCCGCCCTGGACGGGCGCCGAGAAGACGAGGACCGGCATGTAGGCCGTGCTGCCGGTCGCGTTGGCGCCGGCCGGCTTGTCGCCGAGCTCGATCTTGATGAACACGCGGTCATCGGAGGCGAGCGCCGTGCGGAGCGCCGACTGGCCGGCGTCCGCGGCGTCGCGGAGAACCGTGAGCTCGATCGCGCCGCCGTCCACGGAACCCTTGCCCTTGCGGACGCGGCGGGTGCCGAGAACCTTGGCCTCGACCTTGGCGTAGGTGTCGCCGAACTCCCCGCCGATCTCCTCGACGTCGTTGATGACGGTCCAGGTGAGGGCCTTGTAGGCGGCGGCGGTGGTCGGGATCGCGCCGCTCGGGGCGATGCTGATCGTCGACTTGGCGTTGGTCACGCTGGCCATGATTACGCCGCCTTCAGCTTAAGCTTGACGAGGGGCTCGCCGAGGGTGATCCGGCCGCCCACGCGCCGACGCGCGAGGAGGTTGATGATGCCGTTCTTCCAGCCGGTGAGGCGGTCGTATTCGGCTTCGAAGCCGACGCGATCGATGATCGTGTAGGCGCTGGCGAAGTCGCCGAAGACGATCGGCGTCGCGTTGGCGGCCGGGTTCGGCATGTCGACCGCTTCCAGGACCGGGCGGCCGAGGAGGAGACCGGGCTGGCCGGCCTGAAGGCTCTGCTGCCAAATCAGGTTGCCGTCGCCGTCGCGCAGCTTGCGGACGACCGACATGGTCTTGCGGTTCATCAGCCAATGGCCGCGCGCCGCGTAGGCGCTCGGGATGCTGTAGAACACATCGATCAGGTCGTCGGTCCCGATCGCCGTGGCGGCGGTCGTCAGCGTGCCGACTTCCGAACTCGTCAGGACGCCTTCGGCCTGGGTCGTGCCGTTGCCGTTGACGAACCAAGACGCCTCAAGCTTCCCGAACTGGGTGGCGACGTGGTTCTCCAGCCAGGACGCGAGGTCGACGGTCGCGTCCTCATACATGACGCGCGAGACGGGCACGATCACGGCCATCTCGAAGGGCTTGCCATCGATGAGCTCGAACGACGGCTCGGACTCGGCGCGGGTGCCGGTCTCGGTGACAGAGGCGGGTGTGACCGAATTGACGAGCCGCGGGAACTGGACGAGCGGGCCGCCCATGGTGAATGAGGTCGCGACGCCGCGGATCGGCGAGAACTCGGTGATCTTCTCGATGATGCGCGGGTTGAACGACGCCGGGGCGAGGATGCCGCCGGTGCTCGGGGCGCCGACCGTCAGGGCCTTGAGCTCGGTCGCGTCGCCGGTGTGCAGGTAGACGTTGAACGCCTTGCGCTCCAGATCGGCGTCGGACTGGCCGGCCGCCGGGGCCGGGCGGGCGGCCTTCTTCTCGATGGCGTCGAGACGGGCGGCGATGCCGCCCAGGTTCTTCACCTCGTCGGCGACGCCGGCGAGTTTGGTTTCCAGCGCCGAAACGTCCGGCGTGGTGGTCTGATCGTCCAAGATAGGTTCCTTTTGATGCGCCGCGTGATCTGCGGACTTGAGGGACGTCACGCGGGCGCCGGCGTGGGCCGGGACGGAGACGATGGAGATCTCGGCCAAGTCGACGGCCGAGATGGTCCGACCGCCGGCTGAGCGACGGGCGAAGTTCTTGATGGCGAAGCCGATGGAGACGCCGTTGACCGCGCCTTCCTTAAGGAGGCTGTAGACCTCGCGGGCCTTGACGACGGTCTCGACGAGGAGCCGGCCCTTGGCGACGAGGCCCTGGGCGGTCTCGGCGATCGACTCCCAGACGCCGATGACCTCGCGCTGATCGTGCGCCCAAAGCATCGGGAGCGAGCCGGCGATCGCGCCGAACGCGCCCTTGGTGATGACGTCGCCGGTGCGGTCGGCGTCGGCGAAAACCCATGCGGTCGCGGTGATCGCGCCGGCGCCGTCGAGGGTGAAGGCGGCCTTGGTCTCAAGCTGCATTGGCGGCCTCGTCGGGCGTGCCGAGCATGGCGGCGGTCATGACGTCGGAGGCGAGCGCGTAGAGCTCGGCGAAGGGCGTCGCGCCGACGTAGGTCTCGACGAGCTCGTGGGCGCGCTTCGGGGCCTCGCCGCCGCCGATCAGGCCGAGCCGGATGGTCTCGCGGACTTCGGTCACGGTCGCGTCGCCAGCGAACATGCGGCGCGCGGTTCCCCAGGCGCCGGCGCCGACGAGGCGCTCGAACTCGACGAGGAGCGTCGGCGTCAGGGCGAAGGTGTGCTCGGCGTCGCCGAAGAACTGGACGTGCGGACTCACGCGGCGGCTTCCTGGGCGCCGGTCGCGGCGTTCGACTGAGTGAAGGGGCTGGCGAGCTCGTCACCGTCGGAACGGGCCGGGAGGTTCTCGCGGGTGCGGACCTCATTGGCGGTCATGACGCCGGCGGCGCGCAGGCTCTGATAGATCTTCGCACGCGCTTCGCTATCGCCCTGGAGAAGGCCGTCCAGGACGAAGTCGACGACGTGCGACCGGCGCTCCTCGGGGGAGAGGAGCACGCGCGCATAGGCGTCGCGCCACTGGCCGAGCCAATGGGCGAGCGTGAAGATGACGAACTGAGTGCGGAGCTCCTCGGCATTCTTGAAGGTGGCCGACGAGAGGTCGCCGAGGAGGACCGGTGGGCACGCAAAAGCGCGGGCGATCTCGATGACCGTGAACTCGCGGAGCGACTTGAACTCTTGGTCGACGGAGGAGAAGGCGAGCACGTCGACCTTGGCGTTCTCTTCCAGCACGGCGACGCCGCCGGCGTTCTCGCCGGACGCCTCGCCGCCCTTGAACTTGGCGAGCCGCTCGGCCGCCCGATCGGAGAGCTTGCCGGGATGGGTGATGACGGCCGAGGGGCGGAAGCCCTTCTTGAAGATGCGGCCGGCGTGCGCCTCCATGACGAGGGCGGTCGCGATGGCTTCGCGGGCGGCCTTGATGGGCGCGAGGCCGGTCACGCCGTCGATGCTCGGGGCGCTGATGCGCAGCACGTCGGCGTGCTGGTAGATCGTCTGTCCGCCCTGGTGATTGTAGCGATAGGCCGGCGCGCCGGTGTCCAGCGTCAGGATCTCGACGGCGCGCGGGTCCAGGCGGATGAGCTCGAGGGGCGAGCCGTCAGGCCGGCGTGTGGCGACCGCGAAGGCGTCGCCATGCAGCAATGCGTCGGACGTCAGTTGACGCCGGAGCTCGCCGGCGCTGGTCCAGTCGTTCGCCTCGTCGTGGGCGAGGACGTAGGCGTCATGGTCGGGCGCGGGCTTCTTGCCCTCGCCGTCGCGTGCATAGACTTTGACCGGTAGGTTTCCAATCGTCGTCGAGATGAGGGTGACGGCCGCCTTGACAGCGGGGACGCGCATGGCGTTTTCGGGAGTAACGGAGGGGCCGGCCTCGGTCGGCGTGGCGGCGAAGATCTCCGCCCACGCCCCAGGAGAATGTGGAGAGGGCGCGGGCGGAGCAGACTTGGTCTCGAAGGAAAGACCAAGAAACTTCGACAGAGGGGCAGGAAGGCGCAATCAGTGGGTCCAGAACTTGACGACCCCAACATTTTACTATGCGCGACTCGGCGCGCCAAACTGCTACGGCTTGCTGCTACGGAAACCTGATACGGTTTGAGTCACGCGCCGAAGTTGAAAGTGCTTATTTTTCAGTGACTTAGGAAGTTTGGCTGAGCGAGACGAACCGGGATCGAACATTCTCCAGTTCGCACGGCCTACCCTGCTCACCTGTCTGCCGGCGGTGAAGTCAACTCAGCCTAGAGCCCCCCTTGCTCCTCCTGTTTCCTAGGCGAAACGGCGATCTGAGCTGCGTCGCAATCCCAAATCGCGCACCGACGAAATCACGAGCGACACCTTGTGCAGCATCCTCTGACCATCCACATGACATCCGAGGGGATGGAGTCTCGTATGAAGTCAGCTCTCGCGACACGCGACACCGGCAATGAGACGGAGAAGATCACGGTCAATCTGGGCTATGTCGACCTCGGCCGCATGGACCTGCTGGTGCGGGAGGGGTTCTATTCGAACAGGGCGGATTTCATCCGCACAGCCATCCGCAACCAGATTGGCGCGCATGACGGCGTCGTCGCGCAGTCGATCGCCCGCCAGACCCTCGAACTCGGGCTTCGCGTCTATTCGCGCGCAGATCTCGAGGCCGCGAAGGCCGCCGGCGAAATGCTCCACCTGAAGGTCGTCGGCCTCGCCCGCATCGAGTCCGACGTGACGCCGGACCTCGCGCTCGCGACCATAGGCTCCATCACCATTCTCGGCGCGCTTCAAGCCAGCGCCGAGGTTAAGGTCGCGTTGGCCGACCGCATCCATTAGGGCCGAAAGCCCGAACCAAGGATCGTCATCATGAACATGCCATTCGCCGCGGCCCTGCGCCGGGCGTCCGAGGAGACGCGCGCCCAAAACCTCTCGGAGGCGACGAGGTTGATTCAGGCCGCCCTCGGCGGACGTCCGAAAGTCGACGCTTCGGCGGCCGACGCGCTGACACGCCCCGCCGCTTTATTGTCGTCGAGAGCGGGAACGGTCGAGGCGAACGACGCCGGACAGTCTCGGCCGACGGCCCGGCCGCTGGGCGAAGCGGTGTCTCGCTTGAGGGCGGGCAAGATGACGCCCGACGCCTTCGCCGGACTTCCGGGAATGGCGTCGGTCGGCGCGCAGGCGCGCACTAGGCCGTCGGTTCCTGACGGAGCCCGGTTCGACGCCCGCGTCTTTTCCTGCGCCGCAGGGTCTCGGTCCTACAAGATCTATGTCCCGGCCTCGGCGTCCGCGCGGCCGCGCGGACTGATCGTCATGCTGCATGGCTGCACGCAGAACCCGGACGACTTCGCGCGCGGCACCGGCATGAACGAAGTGGCCGAAAGTAACGGATTTGCGGTCGCCTATCCTGGGCAGACGCGTTCGGACAATGCGAACGGGTGCTGGAACTGGTTCGAGCCGAAGCATCAGCGGCGGGGCGCGGGCGAGCCTGCGATCCTGGCGGGATTGACCGAGGCGATCGTCGCCGAGTTCAGGATAGATCCTTTGCGCGTCTTCATCGCGGGCCTTTCGGCCGGCGGCGCCATGGCGGCGGTGATGGGAGAGACCTATCCGGAGCTCTACGCCGCGGTCGGGGTCCATTCCGGGCTTCCGACGAACTCCGCCAAGGACGTACCGTCGGCCTTCGCGGCGATGCGCGGGAACGGTAGGGCGCAGAGTTCGACCGGCCGCGCGCGATATCCGGGGCGCACCATCGTGTTCCAGGGAAGCGCCGACAGCACGGTCCATCCGTCCAACGCCGCCCGGATTATGGACGCGGCCACGCCCGACGCCGCCTCCATCGTCACGCGCCGCGCCGCGGCCGGCGGATCCCGTCGACGCGGAGCCGCCGTCACGGTTGTGGCGGATCAGGCCGGCGAGATCGTCGCCGAACTGTGGCTGGTGGACGGCGCCGGCCATGCCTGGTCGGGGGGACACGCCGGCGGCAGTTTCGTCGACCCGGCCGGTCCGGACGCGTCGCTGGAGATGATGCGGTTCTTCGGCTGCGAGACCACTACGTCTTAGGCCCCAAAGATGGAGCCCGTCCGACCAGATCGCCGTCATGGTCTGGCCGGGGCATGATCTTCGACTAGTTCTGGAGACGTCCCTCGGCGCCAGGTCGCCAACAAAGAACGGACGGACCCCAACTGGACGCCCTTACCATCCGGCACCGGACGGCTTATCGATACAGCCGTCCGGTCACCCTTCAGCCTCACCGGCTGGTCATACGGCCCCGGGAGAGCCGCGAGCTGAGGCTCGTCGCCTTCGACGTCCGGATCTCGCCCGTGGCGTCCGTTGCCTGGTCGTACGACGTTTCGGGCAACGCCATCGCAATGGCGACGTTCCGGGACGCAGCCGACCAACTTGTGATCGAAAGCGTGGCGGACATCGAGCTTGACGCTACCGCATGGCCGGTTTTCGACATAGCGGCGTCGGCGATCTCCTATCCGTTTCCTTATTCGGACGACGAGCGGGCCGATCTCGGATCCTCGACGCTCAATCAGCATCTCGATCCCGCAGGTCGTGTGCGGGCCTGGGCGCGGGGATTCGTCTTCGGCCGGCCCACGGACACGCTGTCGCTGCTGAAGGATGTCAACGCCGGCGTCTGGAGCGGGGTGGCCTATGAGATCCGCGAGGACGAGGGCACGCAGTCGCCATTAGAGACGCTCGACCGAAAGCGCGGCTCCTGCAGGGATCTGGCGACGCTCTTCGCCGAGACGGTGCGAAGCCTCGGCTTCGGCGCGCGCGTGGTCTCGGGCTACCTGCACGATCCAGGGCTCGGCCTGACGGGATCGGCCGGGGCCGGCTCCACCCACGCCTGGTCCGAGGTCTATGTGCCGGGCGCAGGCTGGATCACGTTCGATCCAACCAACCAGAGCGTCGGAGGCGCGAATCTGATTCCGGTCGCGGTGGCGCGCGATGTTCGCCAGATCATGCCGGTGTCCGGCAGTTACGTGGGATCGGTCGACGCTTTCTCAGGAATGTCGGTCGATGTGTCGGTCGCCTCGACCACATCCGTTTCGGGCCCCTGAGCGCTTTCGGCCCCGCGGCGGCACACGCCCCGCGTATGCGTCTCGATCGTGGCGAGGGCTTCGTCGAGCGAGTTGAAGGGGCCGCAACGCATCCCCCTCATCGTCTCACGAGCCTTGCCCTCGGGTTCGACGGCGAACTTGCCCCCGTCCGCCCGGATCACGCCCATCGATCGGCCGAGAAGATCAGTCAGCAGCCACGCGTTCCGACCGGCGGCCGGGTTCACCATAACGTCCAAGAGATCTCCGATCTTCGATATCGAAAAGCGGCGCCGACGCGCTGCCGAACTCATTTATGCGAAATATACCCTCGGCGTCCTTGTAAAAACCATCCGAACGCGCATTTTAGGTCGTCGTTCAAAAAGAATTACGATTTGAGATCCGGGCAATTCGGCTCGTTCATCAGATTTTATTTCTGCTCATGTGAAGCGCGACCGCGTCGCCATATTGGTCGCCGCGCATTTTTATTTTCCAAAGGAAGTCCCATGTCCACGGGAACAGTCAAATGGTTCAACGCCCAGAAGGGCTTTGGCTTCATCGCGCCTGACGATGGCGGCGCAGACGCCTTCGTCCATGTCAGCGCCGTCGAGCGCGCCGGGATCTATGATCTCCGGGAAGGCCAGAAGGTCGAGTACGAACTCGTCGCCGACCGCAAGAGCGGCAAGATGTCGGCCGACCGGCTGCAAGTTCAGGTCTGATCGCGCCGTCCTCCGGGCCCGGAGGACGCCCGCGCCGCTCCTCTACGAGGTCGACCACGGATGTACTGGCGAACCTCATCGGCGGCGCTGCCGCACCAGATCGGAAGAGGCGCTTAGGCGTCTTCGACCCCGTCGCCTTCTGAGGCGGCGGGGTTTTTTCTTCCGGCCCGCATTCGAGGCCGGCCAACCCGGGAGCAGGACGCATGGCGAAGGTCCAAAGACGCGGCAACAAGGAAGCCAAGAAGCCCAAGAAGATCCAGGAGCCCGTCGCGGCTTCCACCACGTTGGCGCGCGGCGCGCTCGCGAGCGCCGCTGCGTCGCCCAAAGCCAAGAAATCCTGAGGGGCGAGGGAGTGGCAACCCGCACCACCGAAACCACGGTGACGTTCGAGCGCTCGTTCGACCTGACTGCGATCGAGGAGCGCCTGCCGCCCGGAACCTATCGCCTGGTCATCGACGAAGACGAGATCCTTGGAATCTCGTTCCTGGCCTATCGCCGAACCGCCACGATGCTGCAGACGCCGGCGTTGCCGGTGCGCGGCGGACGTATCCAGTCGCACCTCGTCGATCATGCCGATCTCGAGGCCGCCATCGAAGCGGACCGCAAACAAGAACCAGCATCTTGACCATCCCTTCGACACAGCCGAGAGGCATCGCGACATCATGGATTATGGAAAGACTCATCCCGCGGGTCGTCTTGGCTATCGTGGCTGCGATGCCTGCTTTGCGGGATGGCTGAACTCAGGCGTCCCTTCACGATAGACAGGATCGATACGGCGGGGGCGACAGCCATGTCGCTCGACAGTTGCGGCGATCAGAAAAGGGAATGACATGAAATATCTTGGCACGATCAGACGAAACGGCGCGCTCGGCGTCACAGCGCTCGCGGGCACCTTGGAACTCGAGTGCTACGAGCAAAACGGTGGTGGTATGGTCATCGGTTCCGGCGAAGTCGAAGCTCATCAGTCGACGATCGCTATGTTTAAACTAAAAGATAACCTGGATTTTGTGACCGACGACGGCCACAAGATCAACTTATTGCTGTCTGACCGCAAGCGGTTGCCCTCCGGCACTATTGCTCATATTACGGCGACCGGTGACCTTCCTTCGAAGAAGAGCGGAATTCTCGGCTGGTGAGGCGTTCCCCTCGAAGGCAAGCGCGAAAAACAGAGCGACGAAGCGCCGTCTTGACCCGAGCACTCGAGTTTCGGCTGGCCCTTCTACCGCGGCCGGTGCTGGTCGTCGTTTTCCGGTCGCGCGAGATAGCAGCCGTAAGAAGTTACGACCGTCTTGTCGACGTCACCGAAATGCTCGCCCCGCGCAGCCCAGCTGTTGCGGGGCTTCTTGCTTCTGCGTGGGCGACCCGACGATCGCACGGGCAGCGTCCAGGCCGCGGAACCGGAAGCCGCAAATGCGCATTCCTGGAAGCCGCGCTCGCGCAGAGTGGCGGGAGGGAGATCAACGGCAGAAAGACGGCGCATGGAATGCGTGGTGCTAGTCGTGGAAGACGATCCGATCGTGCGCTTGGGAGCGATCGAGATCGTGGAGGGTCTCGGCTGCATGGCCTTTGAAGCTCAGAACGCCGACGAGGCCGTTCGCGTGCTCGAGGCGCATCCTGAGATCACGCTTCTGTTCACCGACATCGACATGCCCGGCACAATGGACGGGCTGGAACTCGCCGAGGTCGTACACTCACGGTGGCCGGACAAACGGCTGATCGTCACCTCCGGACACGCTGTCATTCCGAATGAAAACCTTCCCGATGACGGCAAGTTCGTCACCAAGCCATATTATCCGGGGGCAGTGCGTGCTGCGATCAGGCAATCCATCGATCACTGCGCATCCTGATCTTGCACGACACAAAGTTCATCAGCCCGAAGTACGCGTAACTCCGCCCGACCTTGTATCGCTTGTAGCCCCTGATCTTCGCAGGCACTGGCCTGCGGAACAATCTCGGCCCGAGGGTGCTTAATAAGCGAGAAACCAACAGGGAGGCTCTCTTGAGATATCAGCTTGTAGCCGCAGCCTTGATGACGCTGGCGCTCGGCGTGCCGCCGACCTTAGCTCAAGACCAGCGGTCGAACTCGGCTGCTGATCAGGGCGCAGGATCGACATCAGGCGACAAGGCGACGTCGCCTAAGACGACCGGCGCGATGAACAAGACGACGGATTCTGTCGCCACAAGCCCGCAGGATGTCGGCGCTCAGCAGAAGGGCGAAAAGACAGCGGCCGAGGGCGGTGGCGACCGCCCGGGCGCGCCGAAGATCGATGAAAAGCAAGTCTCGCCCGGGACCGTCGGCGCCGCACCCGCGACGGGCGGAAAGGCCGACACGAAGTAAGCTGCCGCGTTGGATCCCCATCTCACGTCACTATGCCCCGCTCGGCTCCGGCCGGCGGGGCGTTTTTGCGCGTCAGGGTTTGGTTCGGTCGGCGTCAGCAAGTCACCGTCAGATAGAAATAGTCGTTCTTAAGGACGGGCGCACCCGCATCACGGTTGAAGACATGGACGGTGATCGTATCGCCATTGTACGCGTAGGCGTGCGCTTCATTGCCAAAGGTGTAGGCCTGAGCGCGCGGCGCGCAGTACGTTACGTCACGATCGATCGTCACCACATACGTCCATGTGCTGGAGTGGGTCGCCGACAGAATTCTTGGACTCCCCGCATAGATGCCTCCGCTAACGTTTATCAACGCCTCGATCTGCGGCTCGTAATATCCGGTGACGTCGCCATAGAGCGTCGCGGTTTTGCTGACATTAATGGAGATCTGTCCTGTCGCGCCGAGCGCCACGATAGAGCCGACGGTCTGCGTCTCGTTCGCAACGAAGCTCGCGGAATTCACGCCCGGCCTGGGCGTCCCCTGTGCGAACGCCGCCAGATTGCCCGTGCTTGCCGACCGCACCGATAGCGAAATCGACACGGCTTTGGCGGAGGCCGGGATCCCGCAGCCGGCGTTCGGCCCGCCTTGCAACGCGAAACTCCCAGGGCCGCTGATTTTGAAAGTCTTGGTCTGGTTGATCAGGATCTGCGCCGACCCAAAGGCCCGGCAGGGCTGGATCGGCGTATAGATCAGATTGAGGGGATTGGGGGTGCTCGACGCAGGGGCCGGCGGATTGGGCAGGCCGGCGCCGGGGGGTGCTTTCGGGAACCTCTCGGCCGCCCATGCCGTGGACGCGAAAGCCAGGCAGAGCGCCATCGACACTACGGAAAATGACCTGAGAATGCGCATTTTCGTCTCCTACGGTCTGGAAAATGGACCATGGAGCGACGGAAGCATCCTTCGATAGTCGTACGATTACTTAGCTCGAACGCCGAGAGCTAACCGGGCATCTTCCACCACGCCGCCGTGACGCCGGCCAGGATCGACAGCGCGAAGAGCGTGATCGAGAGGACGGCCGGGGAGGGGCTTATCACCGCCGAAGAAGGACTGGCAGCGGGCGCACGGTCTCGTGGCGGACGGCGTCGCGGGCCGAAGACGTGGGCCGCGGCGGGGCACACTTCAGCCGAAGTAGTCCTTCCGCGTCATCCGAACAGTGAACCAGGGCCTCACCGCCTGCTGCGCTTACGACTGCAGCGAGTTCGAGGGCGGCCTCGGTCGTGGGCACATCCAGATCGAATGAGTGATCGTCGTATTCGATCGCAACTCTTACTGGCATGCCGCTCCCCCAGGCTCAGGGGACACAAACGCCCGAACGTCCGGTTAGTGGCACGATCCACCCGCGGCGAAAGCCCGCCTCCAGGCCGCTTGCCCATCCGCCGCCGAGAGCGCCGTCCGCAACCTGCCAGCCCGCGCGACAGCGGCCGAAGTCGCGAAGCGCTTCACGATCGATCCGGCGATCGGGCCGGCGGTGGGACCAAGCTCGCGCTTCGCAAGCGAGACGATCCAGGGCATCGCAGCGGCCGGCGTCGTACAGATCCTGCAGGCGACCGGCCTCGTGAAGAGCCTCGTGATCCATGCACCTGACGTCGCTGGGCATCGAGGATGGCCGCGTTCCTGCGCGCGATTGGCTGGCGGTCTCGTCTCTACCCGCCATCGGCACGATAGCGAGACTGTCATTGGCGTTCGCGGTGGACCTCGGATGACCTAAGTCCCCGTCGCCCCGAGCGGGGCTTTTGCTCGGGTCGGATGGCCGCGGAGACGAGCGGTCGCGATCTTTTGGATCAAACGCTGGCATGTTCGCGTTCGTTTAATTAGCGGGCGCGGTCGCCAAGCACGGTCAAGTAAAACAGCGTCGAGTTTCCAGAATCGAGACTCAGATGAGTTACGATATAGACGACGAGGCGGTCTTCGCGGAAAGCAGGTTGCATGCTGCGGAAATAGCGGTGGCGGATCAGATTGATATCATTCGCAGGGTAAAGGAAATGTCTGCCGACACGGCTCAACACGAAGAAGTCTTAATGACACTTCAAAAAGAGCTTTCTGATTGGATGTTATTTAGAAATATGTTCAGAATTAAAAGTGAAATGCTAAAAGACTCTATGAAGGACGTTCCCAAGCTCGGTGAGCAGCCGACGCCTGACGCCTGACGCCTGACGCCTGACGCCTGACGCCCGAGGACCGCTGGCGCCGCGGCTGCGACTGGCGGCGTTTCGGCAACGATGCCCTGAGATAGGTATTTTTCCGGACGCGACGGCCGCCCTTCTGCGCAATTCTCCGCAGCGCTTCGCTCCACTGGAGGATGGTTATGCGGGTGATTCATTGCTTGGCGTCGCTTGGGGCGCTCGCGGCCATTCTGTTCGGCCAACCCGCCAAGGCTCAGTCGCCCGGACCCGAGCTGGTTTACACGCAGATCCAGCCATGTCGGGCGTTCGGGTCGATGCAAATCCCGAAGGGCCAGACCAGAAATCTCCAGATCACCGGAGCTGGCAATTTCGCGACCCAGGGCGGACCGGTCAGCGGCTGCGGAATCCCCGCTTCCGCCGAGGCCGTGTCGATATCTCTGTCCGCACGGTCGTCGAGCGTCGGCTTTCTGACCGCGTTCGCCCAGGGCGCGCCCCAACCGGGCGCAAACTCCCTGAGCTTCGGGGCGAACCAGACGCAGACCGCCGGCTCCATCGTGGCGGTTGGTTCTACGGGGCAAATCTCGATCAATGCCAGCCAGAGCGCGACGCTCTATGGCGACGTCACCGGATACTATGCGGCCCAGATCCGGGTCCGTGCTGATGGCGCCGGACAGGTTCAAAGCAAGACTGATCGAGTGTTGAGCGTGGAGAAGAGAGGCACCGGAAGTTATCGCGTGTTTGTCGATCGAGATGTCAGCGAGTGCGTAGGCGTAGCGAGCACGGCGGTCTCGATCTACGTGCCGGCGGTCGCTTCGGCGGGCTCGTTTATGGACGTTTACATAAGGAACGTCGCTGCCGATCAGGCGCTGACCAACGCGGGCTTTATGCTCCTGATTGCCTGCTAGAAGCCACGATCGCGAAGGCTGAACCTCCTGTCTGAAAGCTTGCTCGGAATACGCCGAGCGCCGCGCGCAGCGTCGGCTTAGCCGGCGGACGAATGCGGTCCGGAACAGCTCAGTCTAGCGCGGGTCGCGCCGGCGAACAACTGGCCGGCTCACGACCGCGACGTCCAGCGCCTCGGTTGACCGCTTGATCTCCCGAGGTCGACGCGGGAGCTTGGCCATGACGAGGAGGATGACCGTCGCCGCTTAAGAAGCAGTGATGGCTCGCCCGGCCATCGGCGTCGGGCTTTTTCGTATTGCACTCAGCCATTCATTGAAGATGCGCCGATTGGACCCATGTGGGGTCCATCGTCGGCAACGGGCATCCCCAGAGCGTCGACGGCTGAGAGTGCGCTTGCTCCCGCTCGTTACTGGCGGGAGAGGCGTCGTGGACCGCGAAACGCTATGGCTATCCGATCGCGCCGATCGCGCGATTGAGGCGGCGCGCGACTTGTGCGCTCAGTCGCGAGAGAGCAGGGCGCTGGCTCGTGAAAGCGCCGCGAGTCTCAGCGCTCGAGTGACAGAGTGGCTGGACACAGAGGTCTCAGATGCGCTCCGCGTGAGGAAAGCCGCAGCGGCGTGGCGTCCGGATCAAAGGCGGGGAGTTTGACGATGCAGGAATTTGTTGCCGCGCTGCTTTCGTTTTTCCTGATCGAACCCCTGCAGGCGGAGATGTCTGAGCGGTTCGGAAAGAGAGCTTCGCCCGAAGCCGTCGCAGGCGTTGCCGCCTGCATTCGGGAAGCGACGCCCGTCCTTATCCGCCAAGCCTCCGAGGATCCCTGGCAGACGGCGACCCACGTCTTCGGGATTTGGAGCGGCATGACGCCTCCCGAGGATATCCTCGCTCGGACCACCCCGGGCTGCGCACGAGCGATCGAGGTCGTGCGGTCCTCGGCGACGCAATCGAGCCGGGTCTAACGCCTCGAAAAGAGCGAGCCGCACCGAGACAATCGCCACACCACGCCGGCCGCCGCCCGTCTGAACGTCGGCCATGGCTTCGCGTCTCCCTCGCGCACCACGATCGCCGCGACGTCCTGACAACCGTCGGCGTAGACTGCGGCGACCGAGCGACGGTACCGGTCGGCGCCGCCGCGGGCCGTCAAGGCTGAGGTGATCCTCATGGACAAGGCGCTTTCAGATTTCATCGATCGGACAATGGGTGCGGGCGCCGAACCCGAGCTTCGCGATTTGCTCCTCAGCGAGCTGTCAAATTACTGCTATGAGAACTCGCTCTATGCTTCGACGCGAGGGTCTGAAGTTGACCTCCCGCCGAGATTCTTCTCCGTTTGAATGAGAGTTTTCCGGCTTTCTGACCCTGATGAGAAAGGAGCTGGCGACGAAGAAGTCGAAGTTTACGGAAGAGCAGATCTCGTATGCGCTGAAGCAGGCGGAGACGGGAAGGCCTGTGGCTGAGGGGATCCGGCGGATGGGGATTTCGGAGCAGACGTTCTATCGCTGGAAGAGCAAGTAGGGCGGCCTGGGCGTCGGCGAGCTGAGGCGGTTGAAGCAGCTCGAGGAGGAGAACGCCAAGCTGAAGCGGCTGGTGGCCGATCTCAGCCTCGACAAGCACATCCTGCAGGATGTCCTGGCAAGAAAAGTTTGAGGCCTGCCCGGCGGCGCGAGATCGTGCGTTACGTGCAGTCGGCCCATGGGGGCAGCGAACGGCGGAGCTGCGCCGTGCTGAACGCCCACCGGCGCATGGTGCGCTACCGCTCGGTCAAGGCCGATCAGACGCCTCTTCTGATGCGCATCCGCGATCTCGCGCGGGTCCGGGTGCGGTATGGCTATTTCCGGATCTACATCCTGCTGCGACGGGAGGGCCGGGCGGTGAACCACAAGCGGGTGCATCG
This sequence comes from Hansschlegelia zhihuaiae, assembly GCF_004103825.1. Lineage (GTDB taxonomy): Bacteria > Pseudomonadota > Alphaproteobacteria > Rhizobiales > Methylopilaceae > Methylopila > Methylopila zhihuaiae. Next base: position 12,731 of record NZ_RYFI01000022.1, on the reverse strand, counting down.
GCTCTATCGCGAGGATGGCCTGGGCCTCAGGCTCAAGCGGCCGCGTCGGCACGTGACCGCGGCCATGCGGGAGGCCAGAACGCCGCCCGGCGCGCCGAACGACCTGTCGTCGATCGACTTCGTGTCCGACGCCCTGTTTGACGGCCGCCGGCTGCGGGCGCTGACGGTCGTCGATTCTTACACCCGCGAGGTGTTGAAGATCGAGGTCGACCAGGGGATCAAGCGCGAGCAGGTCGCGTTCGCCATGTGCGAGATCGCGGCGGTCCGCGGCGCCCCGAAGACGATCCGGGTCGACAACGGTCCGGAGTTCGTCTCGAAGACGCTCGACCGCTGGGCCTACGAGACGGCGTCACGCTCGACTTCTCGCGACCGGGCAAGCCGACCGATAACGCCTTCGTCGAAAGCTTCAACGGCAAGTTCCGGGCGGAATGCCTCGACGCCCATTGGTTCTTGTCGCTCGACGATGCTCGGGCCAAGATCGAGGCATGGCGGCGGGACTACAACGAGAGCCGGTCTCACACGTCCTTGGGCTGGATGACGCCCAACGAATTCGCCTCATTGGCCGGGGTTAACCCCGGCCAATGAGGCCCGGAGCCTCACATTCAGACCGGACACAAATCCGGGGGACCCTCAACGGGCTCGCCAACAACCGGACCTTCCTGGTGTCCGCAGAGGGGTCAGAAAATAACATTTCCAGTGGTGCGATAACATGCTCCCGTCCCCCGGACGCCTCAGCTCCGTAGGGTTTCGCGGAGGAAGAAGCGCATCATTTCCGCTGATGCGTCAGGACCGTTCGGATCGACATAGGTTCCGCCGGCGCGACCTCCGGACCACGCGTGACCCGCGTCGTCCACCAGCCAGCGCTCGGCGACCGTCTCGCCGGCAGGATCCGACACGACCGTGATGGTGGCGCCGCGTCGTCCGGACAGCCCTGCGACCTTTCGAGTGAAGACGGTCGCAGCGTCCGGCGTCGCTGCGTCCATAATCCGCTCGGCGTTCGACGGATGGACGGTCTTGTCGGCGCTGCCCTGGAACACGATGGCGCGCACCGCCCGTCGCCCGCCGCGTTTCGGATGCGTCGCCTTCGGGTCTCCACGCATCGTCGCGAAGGCCGAGACCACGTCCTTGGCGGCGTTGGTCGGGAGTCCGGAATGGACGCCGACGGCGGCGTAGAGTTCCGGATAGGTCTCGGCCATCACGGCCGCCATCGCGCCGCCGGCCGATAGCCCGGCTATGAAGACCTGTGCGGGATCGATTCCAAACTCGGCGACGATCTCCTGAGTGAGGCCCGCCAGGATCGCAGGCTCTCCGGCCCCCCGACGCTGGTCCTTCGGCTCGAACCAGTTCCAGCATGACGACGGGTTGTCCGACCGGGTCTGGCCGGGATAGGCGACCGCGAAACCCCGCGCTTCGGCGACCTCGTTCATACCTGTGCCGAGCGCGAAGTCGTTCGAGTTCTGCGTGCAGCCGTGCAGCATGATGACAAGTCCGCGCGGTCGCACGGCTGCAGAGGCCGGAACATAGAGCTTGTACGATCGGGATCCCGCCGCGCAGGAGAAGCTGCGGGTTTCGAAGCGGGCGCCATGCGGAATGGATGGCGCTCGCGTCTGCAGTCCCGAGGAGGCCATGCCCGGAAGTCCAGCGAAGGCGTCGGGATTCATCTGGTCCTGCCTGAGAGCGCATAGCGGGTCGCCGAGGGGGGCCCGCATGCGAGCGAGACGATCGGCGCCGCCGGCCGCGCTCGCGACGTCCTCTCGCGCCACCGATGACAGCAGCTCTTCGCGACGCGGCGTTGCGTCGTTCTCGACATTGTCGACGCGCGGACGACCGTTGAGGGCCTCCTGGATCAGCCGCGTGGCTTCGGCGAGGTTTTGGGCGCGCATCTGCTGCGACGCCCGGCGCATGGCCGTGGCGAATTGCGTGTTCATCACGATGATCCTTTTGGCGGGCGCGTTGCCCTACTGAATGCGATCGGCCAATGCGGCCTTGATCTCGGCGCTGGCTTGGAGCGCGCCGAGGACGGTGATGGAGCCGATGGTCGCGAGCGCGAGCTCCGAGGTCACGTCGGGCCCGATGCGGGCGAGGCCGACGACTTTGATGTGGAGCGTCTCGCCGGCGGCCCGTATCGCCTCGAGATCGGCGCGGGTGAAATCACGCAGGCCAAGTTCGAGCGTGTTCCGCGCGATCGACTGGCTGACGGCTTCGCCGTGGACGCCGAGCTGGTTGCGGATGGCGGTGCGGATGAAATCGGTGCGGTTCGAGTAGAACCCCTCCTGCACCAACAGGTCCACACGCCCCAGATCGACATGGCCGAGATTGACCGTGATCTTCTCGGTCTCGCCGCCTTTGTCACGAGTCGCTGGCGCTGAGGGCATCGCATTCTCCATCCGTCTGGATGGGATATGGATGTTAAATGGATGGCGCACAAGGGCTGGTTAGCGACCATCTCGCTGCAGGCCGAGGTTTTGGGAAAGCAGGAGAGCCGGCGCGAAGCCGGGGAGGTCCAAGCGCCCGAATTGAGGGCCGCCGAGCGTATCCCATTCCTCACGTTGGCGGCGCGGCCGCGCCGCCGACCGCCAGTGCTGCGAAGGACCGGTTTTCGACGCCTGCCCGGGCGCTCGGCAGGAACAATCTCGCTTCGTGCAGGCGCCCGTCGAGCGGGATGCGGATCCCGCCTGCGACGAGGTCGAGGCGCTGTCCATCCAATGTCGCGCGAGCGTCCGCCTCCGTGGTCCGGACGACGAACACCTTGCAGGAGGTTCCATCGACCGCGACCGTCGCCTCGAAACCGGGCCAGACGTCCGGAATGCAGGGGGCGATCCTCATCGCGTTCCCCTCCCGGGCGAGGCCGAGAATACCCTCGATCCCGGCGCGGTACATCCAGGCGGCAGAGCCCGTGTACCAGGTCCAGCCCCCGCGTCCTGCATGCGGCGTGACCGAATAGACGTCAGCCGCGACGACATAGGGCTCGACCTTATAGCGATCGACCGCAGCTGGGTCGCTCGCATGGCCGATGGGGTTGAGCATGGCGAACAGTTCGTGAGCCTTGGCGCCTTCGCCAAGCTCGGCGAAGGCGAGGATAGTCCACATCGCGGCGTGGCTGTACTGGCCGCCGTTCTCACGCAGTCCCGCCGGATACCCCTTGATGTAGCCGGGATCACGGGGTGTGGATGCGAAGGGCGGGTCGAACAGCACTGCGATGCGGTCGTCGCGGCGAATGAGATGGCGGTCGACCGATTCCATCGCTTGTTCGGCGCGCGCAGGGTCGGCGACGCCGGACAGCGCAGCCCAGGACTGCGCGATCGAGTCGATCCGGCATTCGTCGCTCGACGCCGAGCCGAGCCACGTACCGTCGTCGAAGGTCGCGCGACGGTACCACGCGCCATCCCAAGCCTCGCGCTCAATCGCGGCGCGGACCCGCTCCGCATGCGCCCGCCATCGTTCTGCGCGCAGGGGATCGCGGGCGTCGGCGAGCGGCGCGAACAGCGCGACCGTGCGAATGAACAGCCAGCCGAGCCACACGCTTTCGCCCCGGCCGCCCTCGCCGATGCGGTTCATGCCGTCGTTCCAATCGCCGGTTCCCATCAGTGGGAGGCCATGCGCGCCGGTCAGCACGACGCACTGGTCGAGACCGCGCGCGCAGTGCTCGAACACGGAGGCTCGCTCGCCGGAGTCCATCGGCTGGAAGAAGGCGTCATGTTCGCCGGGCTTGAGCTGCGGGCCGTCGAGGAACGCCGTCTCCTCGTCGAGCACGGCGGCGTCTCCGGACGTCGCCACATAGGTCGCGGCCGCATAGGCGAGCCACACCCGGTCGTCCGAGATGCGGGTGCGGACGCCCTGGCCGGAATGCGGCAGCCACCAATGCTGCACGTCGCCTTCCGGGAACTGCCGTCCTGCCGCGCGCAGAAGATGGCGGCGGGTCTCGGAGGGATCGGCGAACGACAGCGCCATGCCGTCCTGCATCTGGTCGCGGAACCCATAGGCGCCGCTCGCCTGATAGAAGCCCGAGCGCGCCCAGATCCGGCAGCCGAGCGCCTGATAGAGCAGCCAGCCGTTCAGCATGATGTCCATCGCCCTGTCGGGCGTGCGGACCTGCACGGCGCCCAGCAGCGTGCTCCACCGATCCGTCGCCTGCGCCAACGCGTCGTCGAGATCGGCGTCGCGATAACGCAGGACGAGCGCGCGCGCGTCTTCGTCGGACCGGCACTGGCCGAGCAGCCAAACGACCTCGACGCTCTCGTGGGCGGCCAGGACAACCACCGTCGACAGCACCGCGCAGGGGTCGAGACCGGCACCGACCGCCCCGAAAAGCGGCGCGGCGCGGAACAGGGCGGCCGGCGCGTCGGATCCGCCATGGCGGCCGAGGAACTCCGTGCGATCGCCCGTCCATGCGGTCTGTCGGCCCCCAAAATCGGCGAACGCGACGCGTCCCGGGAAGGCCGATCCCCAGGGGCTGCGAGCGAACAGCGCGCCGGTCGCCGCGTCGATCCCGGTGACGACGAACGGCGCCCCGCTGGCCCGCGACGTCCCCAGCGCCCATTCGGCGAAGGCGGTGACCGACAGACGGCGCGGCCGTCCAGACGTGTTGCGGAGCCTCAGACGCGAAATCTTGATCGGGTCAGCGACGGCCACGTATTGCGTCAGCTCTAGCGCGACGCCGTTCGCCTCATGCTCGAACCGGCTGTAGCCGAAGCCGTGGCGGGCGACGTAGAGACCGCCGTCGCAGATCGGCTGCGCCGTCGGGGTCCAGACCTCGCCTGTCTCGTCGTCGCGGACGTAGATCGCCTCGCCGGCGGGGTCCGCGACCGGGTCGTTGGACCACGGCGTCAGCTGGTTCTCGCGGCTGTTTTCCGACCATGTGAAGCCGCTGCCGCCCGCCGAGACATGGAACCCGAACGCCGGATTGGCGATCACGTTGATCCAGGGGGCGGGCGTGGTCCGGCCACCATCGAGGATCGTGACGTATTCCCGGCCGTCTTTGGCGAAGCCGCCGAGGCCGTTGAAGAATTCCAGACCTTCGGAGGCTCGGGCCGCCGCCGACGACGAGCCTCTCGCAAGCGGCTTCGGACGCTCGCCAGGCTCCGGACGCGGAAGCGACGCCGGAAGCCGGGACATCTGCGCCGAAATGGGACCGCGCCGGGCGACCAGCACGACACGGGCGACCGACAGAACCAGGTCGCGGGCTTCGGCGGTGAGGAGATCGGCGCGCAGCGCATGGACGGAACCTTGCGCGGGCGCGTCGCCCAGGCGCGGGCGAGACTGGCTGCTGCGGACCGCCGTGTCGATCGCGACCTGAAGGTCCTGGAGATAGGACGAGGCGTGCTCGTTGATGATGACGAGATCCACGCTGATGCGCTTGATCCGCCAGTATTCATGCGCTCGCAGAAGCTGGCGGACCTGCTCCATATCCTCGACGTCGTCGATCCGGAGCAGGACGATCGGCAGGTCGCCCGAGATCGCGTGCGGCCAGAGCCCGGACTGCGGACCCGCGCCCCGCTCGATCACGTCTGACGTCGCGCGAAAGCGTGGGTCAGGATAGAGCAGCGGCGCCGCAAGCCGCTGGAAATCGGCCGCCTCATCGGCGGTCACATCGAGGTGGCGAAGCTGAACCTGAGCCTGCGTCCAGGCCAGCGTCTTCGCGCGGTCGAAGGCGCTCCGGTCGAGATGCGCGTCGACGAGATCGAGCAACGTCTCGCGCGACGTCGCAGCCATCGTCCAGAACGCGACGCGGACGACGCCGCCGGGTTCTACGGACACCCGGCGACGAATGGAAAAGACAGGGTCGAGCACTGCGCCGACCGTGTTCGACAGCGGACTTTCGGCGCGCCTCGCGAACGCGTCGCGCGGCGCGAGGCTCCGGCCGAGGAACCGAGCGCGGTCGGTCTCGTGCTGCGGATCGGCCGAGGCTTCGCCTTCGACGACCGCGAAATGCGCGGCGCAGACCGCCGGTTCGCCATGCGCCCGGGGCCGGCGCGTCGCCACCAGCGCGCCGAACTCGGCCAGATGTTCGGTCTCGACGAAGAGTTTCGCGAAAGCCGGATGCGCGGCGTCGGCCGCCGGCGGCGCGAGCACGATCTCGGCGTAGGAGGTCAGCTCGACCTCGAACGCGGCGCGTCCCGCGTTCGTCAGCGTGACGCGTCGGACCTCGCCGTCGACCTCGCCCGAGACGATGACCTCCATGGTCGTGGTGAGCGGCCCGTCGCGGCGGATGAAGGTCGCCTGATCTTCGCCGAACACGACTTCCTGGTGATCCGCGGGCGAGCCGATGGGCTGCGCGCCGGCCGACCAGACCCGACCGCTTCCGACGTCACGCAGGATGACGAACGATCCGAGATCGTCGCGCGTCGCGTCGGCTCGCCAGCGGGTCACGGCGAGATCCCGCCAGCGGCTGTAGCCTGTCCCGTCCGCCGTCAATATCACGGCGTAGCGGCCGTTCGACAGCACATGGGTGACGGGCGCGCCGCCCGTGGCCGGCGTGACATGCCGCGCGGCGAAGGCCCCGAGGGTCTCTTTGACCGAGGCCTTGACCTCCTCGGCCCGCGGCTGGGCGACGGCGACGTCGCGCGGCATGCGCTCCTGCATCAGCAGTTCGGAGGCCTGAATCATCGGTTCGCGGTGGAACCGGGCGCGCATGCGGCCGTCCTGCAGGACATTCGCGATCGAGACGATCGTCATGCCCTGATGGTGGGCCATGTAGTTGCGTACGAGCGCGAGCTTGGCGCCCTTCGGCAGACGCGCTCGCGTGAAGTCGAGCGCCTCGTAAAACCCGTAGCGGCCGGTTGCGCCCATCTCGGCCAGAAGGGCGAAATTGGCGCGGGCGCCTTGCGGATCGACCATGGCCGCGAGCCCCGTCGCATAGGGCGCGACGACGACGTTCTCAGCCAGCCCACGCTTCAGGCCGAGTCCCGGCACGCCGAAGTTGAGGTACTGGTAGGTGAATTCGAGGTCGCGGGCGTTGTAGGCGGATTCCGAGACGCCCCACGGGATCCCGAGCGAGCGCCCGTACTCCTGCTGACGGCGCACCACGAGCCGGTTGGTCTCGTCGAGAAGGCTTCCGGCCGGCGCGCGCATGACGAGCGACGGCATCAGATACTCGAACATCGACCCAGACCAGGAGATCAGCGCGGAGCCGCCGCCGATGGGAGTGGCGGTCCGGCCGAGGCGGAACCAGTGCCGGGTCAGGACGTCGCCCTTGGCGATGGCGAACAGGCTCGCGAGGCGCGCCTCGGAGGCGAGCAGGTCGTAGCAGCTCGGATCCAGCCGGTTGTCCGCGAGCGAATATCCGATCGAGAGCAGCTTTCGCTCGGGATCGAGCAGGAAGGCGAAGTCCATCGCAAGCGCGGTCGCGCGGGCCATGGTCGCGATGGCGGCCAGCCGGTCGCCGATCGCGGAGCCGTCGACCGCAAGATCGCGGGCATGCTCGGTCGCGGCGCGGGCGAACGCTCCGATCCAGAAGCCGAAATCCGACGCGTGCTCGCTGTCCGCCGGTGGCGGACGCTCCTGAGCGATCTTCGCGGCCTTGTCCGCGAGGCGCGTCAGAACGGGCGCAAGCACCGGGATCGCGACCGCACCCTTCAGATGGGCGTCTATCTCGTCAAGGATCGCGCTGGCCTGACCGACTCGCGCGCCGCCGGCGTAAGGCGGCGTCGCGAGCGCCTGGCGCGCGAACTCCAGATCGTCGCCAAGCCCCTGCCGCGCATTGGGCGAGACAGGCTCGGCCGCCCACTCCTCGCAGGCCTGCGCAAGCGCGATGAGATGACCTGCGAAATTGCCGCTATCGACCGTCGAGACGTAGGCCGGGAGGAGCGCGTCGCATCTTTCGGTGCCGTACCAATTCAGGAAATGGCCGCGGTGCCGCTGAAGCGAACGGAGCGACGCGAGGGTCGCCTCGATCCGCTCGACCGTCGCGGTCGTCCCCGCCCATCCGAAGTCGCGCGCCGCCACGGCGGACAACAGATAAAGGCCGATGTTGGTAGGCGACGTTCGGCGTGCGACGACGGGGCGAGGATCTTCCTGGAAGTTGTCCGGCGGCAGCATGTTGTCCGCCGGCGTCACGAAGGTCTCGAAGAAGCGCCATGTCCGCCGGCCGATCAGCCGGAGCTCGACGGCGTCGTCCGCCGAAAGCGCAAGCGCCGCAGACGCGCTTGGAGCGCGGCTGATCCAGAGCGCGATCGCAGGTGCCGCGGCCCAGGCGATCGCAAACGGCAGGATCAGCGCCCAGGAGCCCGGAGCAAGGGCCAAGCAGAGCGCGGCGAGCCCAAGTCCGAGGCCTGTTCCGCCGGCCATCATCCGGTAGAAGCCGGGCAGATTCAGCCTCGGGGCTGCCGTCGACTGGGCTGCCGTCGTCCATTCGAGCAGCAGACGCCGCGTCCAGAACACGCGTGTGAGCGTGCGCAGGATCGCGTCGCCCATGCGCCACGCCTGGTCGGGCAGAAAGGCCAGCGAGAGCCCGACCTGCGTCGCCGCGAGCCGCAGGTCGGCGAGAAGCATTCGGTTGTGGTTGCCGATATGGATCCCCGACCGGCTCGGCACGACCGCGAAGAGCAGATGAAGCGCCGCCGGAATGGCGAGCGCCGCGATCACGAACAGCACGCCCCACAGCGCCGCGGGCGGCGGCGACAGCCAGCACGCGGCGAGCGTCGCCATCGTGGCCGGAGCGACCAGCGAACGACGGAGATTATCCAGCATCTTCCCGCGCCCCACCGACGGAATGCCGGAACGCCCCTGCGCGACGCCGAGAATCCAGGGCAGCAGCTGCCAGTCGCCGCGCGTCCATCGGTGCTGGCGGCGCGCCGCCACGTCGTATCGGGCGGGAAAGTCCTCGATCACCTCGACATCGGATGCGAGGCCCGCCCGGGCGAACACGCCCTCGAACAGGTCGTGGCTCAGCATCGCGTTATCGGGCGTGCGCCCTGCGAGCGTCGCCTCGAAAGCGTCGACGTCGTAGATTCCTTTGCCCGTGTAGGAGCCTTCTCCGAACAGGTCCTGATAGACGTCGGAGACCGCGGCCGCGTAGGGGTCGATGCCGCCGGGCGCCGAAAATGCGCGCTGATAGGCCGAGCCTTCGCGTCCGATCGGCAGCGAGGGCGTGACCCGAGGCTGCAGGATGCCGTAGCCGCCGACGACCCGCTGCCCGACCGCATCGAAGGTCGGCCGGTTCAGCGGGTGAGCCATCTTCCCGATCAGCCGGATGGCGGCGTCGCGCGGCAGCCTCGTATCGGCGTCGAGCGTGATGACGTAGCGAACGCCGGTGGGGACATGCGGCGGGCGGCCGTCGACTGGCAAAAAGGTCGTGTCGGTCGCGCCGCGCAGCAGCCGGTTCAGTTCGTGCAGCTTGCCGCGCTTCCGCTCCCAGCCCATCCAGACGCCTTCATCGACGTTGAACAGTCGCCGTCGATGGAGATGCAGGAAGCGATCGCCGCCGGCGGTCGGCCCGTGGAGCCGGTTCAACCGCGCGATCGCCTCGCTGGCGACTGCGAGCAGCGCCGCGTCGCCGTCGAGGGTCTCTTCTCTCGCGTCCACGCCGTCGGACACGAGGGCGAAGGACAGGTCTCCGCCGGCGCCCGCGAGGTGATGGATTTCGAGCCTGCCGATCTGCTCCAGCAGATCCGCCTCGC
>NZ_RYFI01000022.1:0-2991 GCF_004103825.1 Hansschlegelia zhihuaiae | reverse complement strand
CCCCAGCCGATGACCCGATTGACCAGCGCGGTCGCGACGTCGGTCGTGGGCACGGCCGCGAAGAGCGCGATGACGATCAGCCAGATCGGGCTGGCCCCGCCCGATCCAAGCGTCCACAGGGCGCCGCCGAGCAGCGCCGCCGCTACGATCAGGATGGCGCCGACATAGCCGCCGATGCCGAGCCGGACGCTGAACCGGTTGAAGCAGAGCCGGAGCGACGGTCGGAAGCCGATCGCCCGTTCGAGCGCAGGTCGGCCTTCCGCGATCAGGTGATATCCAGGATCCCTGACGCGTTCCGCGTCAAGGTCGCGCCCATCTTTCTCGGCGCGGGCCGCGGCGAGGGCCGCGTCCGCGACATCAAGCTCGGTGGCGGACGAGCCACGGGCGAGCTGCTCGATCGCGCTGCGGTAGAGGTTGCGGGTCGGAAAATCCATCCCCGCAAAGCTGCTTGCGCCGCGCAGTCGTTCGTCGACCAGGCTGACGCTTTCGAACAGCTCCGCCCAGTCGATGTCCGAGATCAGCCGCATGCTCGTGATGACGTTGCGGACGGTGACGTTCGACGCGCCTTGACGCTGCTGCGCGTGCTGCACCGCTTCGTCGATCGAGGACCCCTGAAGCTTCAGGCGCGCCTCGAGCCATTCGAGCGCTGGATTGGTCTGCGGATCATGATCGCGCATCCGCTTCGCGAGCTGGGCGGCGAACAGTTCGGAGATCGGCCCGGCTTCGCGAGCGCCGATGTCGGCGTCGAGCGCGGACCTGGCGCAGCCGGCGGCCAGAAGCCGGTCCGCAAGCCCCTCCGCGTCGGCGCGCGCGACGCGCGCGACGTCGATCTGGTCCGCGAGCCTCCGAAGGTTTTCGATCAGGACGATGCGCAGCGTGATGGCGACCGCCCAGAGCTCTCCGATGGTGAGGGGCTGGACGCGCTGATAGGCTGCGACGAAGCGGGCCAGAATCGCGGGATCGAAATAGCTGTCGGTGTGCGTGACATACGCCCAGGCGAGGCCGAACACGCGCGGATAGCCGACGAACGGGCCATCGGCGAGCTTCGGAAGCTGTCGGTAATAGCCGGGCGGCAGGTCTTCCCGGATATCCCGGATTTGATCTTCGACGAGGTGATAGTTGTCGAGCAGCCATTCCGCCGCCGGCGCGACGCCGCGCTCGCTTTCGAGTTCGGCGGCGCTCGCCTTGTAGGCCGCGAGCAGGACCGATGCGTTCTCGCCGAGACGCGACCGGAGCGAGCGGACCTGAGGCGGCCGATCGGTCACGCGCTGGGCTGCGGCAAGCGTTTCGGCGTGCTGCTCCAGACGCTCGGTTCCGAAGAGCTCCTGACGAACCGGTGAAATGTCGTTCCACGGCGGGGCGGCCCGGCGGCGCGCCACGAAGTTCTTAGCGTAAGCGAACATCTTCGCCTTTCCGGCCATGACTTGAAGGCGGTCCGCGCGTTCTGCCCGCCGGTCACGGAAGATCTTTCCAGACCTCAGTATGCGCCCGTGTTGATCCATCCGGCGATGAACAGCATCGCGACAATAAACGCCCCGACAGAGAGTGGGATCAGTCTTTCCATTACCCAGGACATGATGGCGGCTTTCGGTGGTGGATGGGGCTGCGTCTCGGACGCAGGTCAGGACGCGCGCGACGCCTTCCCGTCGGCCTCGAGAGCGGCCTCGAGATCGGCGCGATCAACGAGATGAGACTGGCTGAGCCCGCCGCGCACGGAGACCGCAGGCGTCTGCAGCAGCGTCGCGGTGCGCCGGTAGGCGCGAAACGAAACGCCCAGGATCTCCTCCTCGTCGATCATGACGCGGTAGGTTTCGGGCGGCTGAGGCCCGTCCAGCGCCCTGAGGCTGGAGGGGTGCTCGAACGCGACGGTCGATTCGGTGGTGCGCGTCGACACCAGCTCCGCCTCAGGACTTCTTGGGCTTGGGCGGCGTTCCGGACGACGCGGATATGCTTCGCATGAGCGTGGTCGGAACCGCGACAGGCTCTTTCGCCTTCTTGGGCTTCTTGGCTTCCTTGTTCCCGCGCCTTTGTGCTTTGGCCATTGCGCGTCGCTCCCGTGTTGGCCGGCCTTATCTCGGCCGGAAGAGAAGACCCCGCCGCCCGGAGGGCGACGGGGTCAAAGACGCTATGCGCCTCATCGGACCTGAAGCTGCGGCGCCGCCCCAAACGAAGTTCGCCAGTACATCCGTGGTCGACCTCGCATGACGGCGGCGCTTATCGCCGGCCTGCTCCGAGCTCAGAGCTGACCGGCGGCGCGATCAGGTCAGAACTTGCAGCCTGTCGGCCGACATCTTGCCGCTTTTGCGGTCGAGCACGAGCTCGAAACCAACTTTCTGACCTTCCTGCAGATCAGAGAGGCCGGCGCGCTCGATGGCGCTGATGTGCACGAAGGCGTCGGCGCCGCCGTCATCCTGCGCGATGAACCCGAAGCCCTTCTGGGCATTGAACCATTTCACTGTTCCCGAAGACATCGGAAACTCCTCTTCAAATAAAACCAACCATGTGCGCTCGCCCTCAGGCGGCGCTGTCGAATTTTTTTCTATTCTCTGGAAATAACAGTCAGCTTGCGAACGCTTTGTCGCGCCAGACAAATTATCCGCCTTTGAAATCGACGTCTTAAAATGCGCCTTTATCCTGACATTTACAAGGGCGATATATTTTCTTTTTGCACGTCAATAAATCCAGCGAGAACGCGTGTCGCGCTGCGATTCGGGTTCCGGTTGGTCTAAGAGCAGTTTCATGTTGCGCTGAATCGGGCGTTTTGATTCCACGGTTCCCGTTGAGGCGAGCCGTGGAGGACAGCGATGCCGGCGCCTTTGTCGCGGGATCTTCGGGAGCGGATCGTACGGGCTGTCGAGAGCGGCGCGTCGGCGCGCGCTGCGGCGGCGCGGTTTGACGTCAGCCCGTCCTCAGCCGTGAAGCTGATGCAGCGGGTGCAGGCGACGGGAAGCGTGGAGCCCGAGAAGTATGGCGGCTACCGCCGGCCGCTGC
>NZ_RYFI01000021.1:60692-77251 GCF_004103825.1 Hansschlegelia zhihuaiae | reverse complement strand
GATCATCGCGGCCACCGTCACCTACTGGTGCAATTGAGTCCGGACCCTAGCGCGACGCCGATGTCCCGGCCTCGAGCCGGGACCCATTTTGCGCCCCCGAGCCAGAAGACGCCGCTCGCGCCGAAGCCCGCTTTGCGCCGACGGAACCGGATGGGTCCCGGCTCAAGGCCGGGACGTGAGCGCGGCGCTAGACTCGTCTGAACAACCCGATGATCAGCAGCAGCACGATCGCGCCGATGGTCGCGCCGACCAGCGTGCCGATCAGGCCGCCGCCCACGAAGACGCCGAGCTTGGCGAGCAGCCAAGTGCCGATAAAGGCCCCGATGATTCCCACAATGATGTTGCCGATGATGCCGAGGCCGTAGCCGCGCACCACGATGCCGGCGAGCCAACCCGCGACGCCGCCGATAAGCAGCACCGCGAGGATCCCATAGCCTGCGAAAGGTTCCATGTCCGACCGTCTCCCTCGTCCGAGCGATAGCCCCGGCGACACATATGGCGGCGCGGCCCGCCGGCCATGCCGCCATATGTGTATATGGCGGCGCGGCCCGCCGGCCATGCCGCGCCGCAGCATAGAGCCAACGTCGCATTGCGCAGGCGCATCGCGAGCGCTTAGGTCCCCTTCCAAACGAGACCAACAATCAAGCGAGCAGCCGCCATGTCCGCGACCGCCGAGCGCAAAGACCTCTACGATCTGGGCGAGATGCCGCCGCTCGGCCATGTGCCCAAGAGCATGCACGCCTGGGTCGTCCGCAAGGAGCGGCACGGGCCGCCGGAAAGCGCGAACGAGCTCGAGGTGGTGCCGACCTGGCCGCTCGGCGACGAGGACGTGCTGGTCTATGTCATGGCCGCGGGCGTCAACTACAACCATGTCTGGGGTTCGCTGGGAGAGCCCGTCTCGCCGATCGACAGCCACAAGTCGCCGATCCATATCGGCGGCTCCGACGCCTCCGGCATCGTCTGGGCGGTCGGCTCCAAGGTGAAGCTCTGGAAGGTCGGCGACGAGGTCGTCATCCACTGCAACCAGGACGACGGCGACGACGAGGAGTGCAATGGCGGCGACCCGATGTTCTCGCCCTCCCAGCGCATCTGGGGCTACGAGACGCCGGACGGCTCGTTCGCGCAGTTCTGCCGGGTGCAGTCCCGCCAGCTGATGCCGCGGCCGAAGCACCTCACCTGGGAGGAGGCGGCCTGCTACACGCTGACGCTCGCCACCGCCTACCGCATGCTGTTCGGCCACGCGCCGCATCAGCTGAAGCCCTCCGACAACGTGCTGGTCTGGGGCGCCTCGGGCGGCCTCGGCGTGTTCGCCGTGCAGCTGATCGCGGCGTCGGGCGCGAACGCGATCGGCGTGATCTCCGACGAGTCGAAGCGCGACTACGTGCTCGGCCTCGGCGCCAAGGGCGTCATCAACCGCAAGGATTTCGACTGCTGGGGCCAGATGCCCAAGGTCAACAGCCCCGAATACAACGCCTGGGTGAAGTCGGCGCGCGCCTTCGGCAAGGCGATCTGGGAGATCACCGGCAAGGGCGTCGACGTCGACATGGTGTTCGAGCATCCGGGCGAGTCGACCTTCCCGGTCTCCTGCCTGGTGGTGAAGCGCGGCGGCATGGTGGTGTTCTGCGCCGGCACCACGGGCTACAACATCACCTTCGACGCCCGCTATGTCTGGATGCGGCAGAAGCGTATCCAGGGCTCGCATTTCGCCCATCTGAAGCAGGCGGCCGCCGCCAACCGCTTCGTGCTCGACCGCCGAGTCGACCCCTGCATGTCGACGGTGTTCGCGTTCAACGACATCCCGAAGGCCCACACCCAGATGTGGAAGAACCAGCACCCGCCCGGCAACATGGCGGTGCTGGTGAATTCTCCGCGCGCGGGCCTCAGGACCGTCGAGGAGGTCCAGGAGGCCTATGCGGCCTCGAAGGCGCAGAAGCCGGCGGCGGCCTGAGCCGGTGCAGCGCTTCGTCCGCGCGAAGCTCCATGGGATCCGCGTCACCGGCGCGGATCTCAACTATCACGGCTCGATCACGCTCGATCCCGAGATCTGCCGGCAGGCGGGTCTCGACCCGCTCGAATTCGTCGAGATCTGGAACAAGAGCTCCGGCGCGCGGATCGCGACCTATGTGCTCTATGGCGAGCCGGGCTCGCGCTGCTGCGTGCTGAACGGGGCGGCGGCGCGCACCTGCCAGGTCGGCGACGAGGTGATCATCGCCTCGGCGACCTACGGCTCGCTCGACGACGTCGTCGAGGCGAGCCCGAAAGTGCTCACCTTCGACGAGCGCAACGAGGTCGCCGAGGCGCTCGCCTATCGCGTCTTCCGTAACGAGCGCGGCGAGCCGGACATGGCGATCGAAAACGGCGGCGCGGTCGTCCCGATCCGGCGGCTGGTGGGCTGAGACCCGCTCCGCGCTTCAGGCGGTGACGAGCCTCAGGGTCTTCTGCTCGAGCACCGCCAGCACCCGGGCGAGCTCGTGGCCGCGCTTCAGGATGAGGCCCGTGGCGGACACCACCGCATAGGCGCCCTGTCGGCGCGCGAGGCGGGGCGTCTTCTCGATCCGGTAGAGCGGCGCCTCGCTCGATCGCCGGAACACCGAAAACACGGCCTGGTCCTTCAGGAAGTCGATCGCGTAGTCGCGCCATTCGCCGGCCGCGACCATCCGGCCATAGAGCTCGAGCAGGTCGCGCAATTCGCGCCGGTCGAAGGACACCTGCGAGGATGGGGGCGAGGCGGGACGGGCCGCCTGGGCGTGGGGTCCCCCGCGGGGGACGAAGCGTATGGGCTCGAGATCGCTCATCGCGCCTCCTTCATCGAGCCGTCATGATCGCCCCCGACGGGCCCGCGCGCAAGGCGGCTGACCGAGACTTATGGCGCGAGTCGGCCGAAAACGGCCCTCCATCAGACCCGGCTCACGATCGTCGGGTCGACTGCCAGTATCGGTCTTTGATACAAGGATCGCCTTGTGCTATGTGTCTGTGATTGATACGTGGCTCGGAAGCGGCTGACGGGCTCTCATGATCGTGAGCTTCCGCGACCGCATGACGGCCGCCGTGTCTCAGGGCAAATGCCCGAAGGGGTTTCCGACGGACATTTTCAGGGCCGCGTTCAGGAAACTCACGATGCTCAATTCGGCAGCGACGCTGGAGGATCTGGCTTCGCCGCCGGGCAATCGTCTGGAGGCGCTGAAAGGAGACCGCGCCGGTCAGTATTCGATCCGGATCAATGATCAGTTCCGCATCTGCTTCATATGGAGCGCGGCGGGGCCGACCGATGTGGAAGTGGTCGATTATCATTGATCCTGCTGGTCGAAACCGAACCTGAACCTGTGACGTGAAAACCATGAACCTTAAGACGATCAGCGACCCTGAAACTATCGCCGATCTCCCGCCGATCCATCCGGGCGAGATACTGCGAGAGGAGTTCATCGAGCCGCTAGAATTGTCCGCCGGGAAGGTCGCGAAGGCCTGCCACGTCCCGCGCACGCGGATTGAAAGAATCGTGCGCGAGGAGATCGGCGTCACGCCCGACACCGCGCTTCGGCTCGCGCGTTATCTTGGAACCACCGTGGACTTCTGGATCAACCTGCAGGCGCACTATGACGCCGAGGTCGCCAAGAGGATCGGCGCCGAGGTCGTGGCCGGGATTGTCCCGCTGGAGCGCTCGGCGGCGTGAGCCTTAACCAACCGCAGGCTTAAGGCGCGCCAAGCGCCTTCAGCAGCGCGGCGTCGAACTCGGCCGGGGCCTCGATATGCGGCGCGTGGCCGAGGCCGGGGAACTCGACAAGCTTCGCGCCGGGCATCGCGGCCGCAGCCTTCCGGCCGAGCGCCGGATAGTCGCCGAGGCGCTTGGCGACCTCGGGCGGCGCGCGGTTCGCGCCGGGCGCGGTGCGGTCGCCCTGCCCGACCATCAGCACGGTCGGGACCTTGATCTCCGGGAACTCGTAGACGACCGGCTGCGTGTAGATCATCTCGTGGGTGAGCGCGCCGATCCAGGCGACGCGGTCCCGCCCTGCGCCGTGATACATGCCGGCGTTCATCTCGGCCCAGCGGTCGTATTCAGGCTTCCACTTGCCGTCGTAGTAGAACTTCAGCTGGTAGGCCTTGACCGTGTCGTAGGTGGTCTTGAGCTCCTGCTCGTTCAGCCTGTCGATGGTGGCGTAGGGAACGCCCTCGGCCTTCCAGTCCTCGAAGCCGAGCGGATTGACCATCACCAGCGTCTCGGTCGCGGCCGGGTGCATCAGCGCGTAGCGCGCCGCCAACATGCCGCCCATCGAATGGCCGAGCACGACCGCCTTCTCGACGCTGATCGACTTCAGCAGCGCGTTGGTGTTGGCGGCGAGCTGGTGGAACGAGAACTGGTAGGCTTCAGGCTTGGTCGACTTGCAGAAGCCGATCTGGTCGACGGCCACGACGCGGAAGCCCGCGCCCGACAACGTCCTGATCAGCCCCTCGAAGGTCGCGGCGCAGAAATTCTTGCCGTGGAGCAGGACGACGGCGCGGCCGTTCGGGCGCTCGGGCGCGACGTCCATATAGGCCATCGACATCTTCGCGCCCTGCGACACGAAATCGAAGCGCCGCACCTCGTGCGGATAGTCGAAGTCTTCGAGCTCGAGCCCGTATGACGGGTGATCGTCGGCCGCGCGGGCGGTTCCGATCGCGAGGAGCAGCGCCGTTGCGACGGCGCAGGCCGCGACTCTCCGCGGGAGGCTCAATAGGGCTCGCGCGACAGGCGCGAGGTCGTGGTGGGGACGACCGCCGGCGCAGGCGGCGCCTCCGCGTCGGCGCGCGCGGCGCCCAGCACCCCGCCCGGCTGGCCGCCATTGCCGGCCTGCACAAGCACGGCGAGGCTGTCGGAATCCGGGCTCATCACCTCGTCTGCCGCGATCTCGAACTTGGCGGGCGCGCCTTCCCAGGCGCCGAGCCGCGTCATGTGGCGCACGACATTGGCGTAGACGACGTGGCGGCCGGCGTTCTCGCCCTTGCCGATCTCGACCGGCCGCGACTTCTGGATCGCGAACGCCCAGACCTCGCCATGCCGCTCCTTGAGCGGGCCGCGCGGCGCCGCGACCTCGACTTCGAGGCGGCCGTCTTCGATCTTGAGCGCGACGGGCAGGGCGAGGCCGCCCGACCCTTCCGCCCGGGCGATCGCGGCCTCCACCGCCTTGCGGTCGCCGCCCACGGCGCTTTCGCGGCCGTTCACGACGATCTGCGGCGTGAACACCTTCCGGTCCCCGCGCGCCATGGCGTAGGCGCGCTGGCGCGCCGAATTGGCCGGGCTCGCCAGCGTGTCCTTCCAGCCGAGATAATCCCAGTAGTCGACCGCAAGGGTCAGCACGAGCATGCGGTCGTCGGGCGCGAGCTCGCTCGCGAGACGGTCGGCGGGCGGGCAGGAGGAGCAGCCCTGGCTGGTGAACAGCTCGACCACCGAACGCGGCGCTTCGCCGGCCCATGCGGGGCCCGCGAAGAGGCAGCCGACGGCGACGAGACGTTTGAGAAGACGCATGAACCAGCCTGTCCGGGCGCGGGGGACGTAACGGCGATTTTTATGGGTCGGAGGCGGAGCGTCGGCCACTCACATGGCGGTGACGCTCCGAGACGTGATCGGATCAGGCCGCAAGGCTGCGCAGCACGTAGTGCAGGATTCCGCCGTTGCGGAAGTAGTCGAGCTCGTCCAGCGTGTCGATCCGGCAGAGCAGCGGGACCTTGCGGGTCTCGCCGCCAGCCGAGGTGATCTCGGCTTCCAGCGTCGCGCGGGGCTTAAGGCCTTCGGCGAGGCCGTGGATCGTGACGGTCTCGTCGCCCTTGAGCCCGAGCGACTGCCACGAGTCCCCCTCCTGGAAGGTGAGCGGAACGACGCCCATGCCGACCAGGTTCGAGCGGTGGATGCGCTCGAAGGACTGGGCGATCACGGCGCGCACGCCGAGCAGGTTGGTGCCCTTGGCGGCCCAGTCGCGCGACGAGCCGGTGCCGTACTCCTTGCCCGCGAACACCACGAGCGGCACGCCTTCGGCCTTGTATTTCATGGCGGCGTCGTAGATCGGCATCTGCTCGCCGTCGGGCCAGTGCTTGGTCATGCCGCCCTCGACGCCGTCCAGCATCTGGTTCCTGATGCGGATGTTGGCGAAGGTGCCGCGCATCATGACCTGATGGTTGCCGCGCCGCGTGCCGTACTGGTTGAAGTCGGCGGGCCGCACCTGGTGGTCGCGCAGATACTCCCCGGCCGGCGAGGCCTGCTTGATCGAGCCCGCGGGCGAGATGTGGTCGGTGGTGATCGAGTCCAGGAACAGGCCGAGGATCCGCGCGTCGTCGATGTCGGTGATCGGCTCCGGCTCGCGGCTCATGCCCTCGAAATAAGGCGGGTTCTGCACATAGGTCGAGGTGTCGACCCAGGCGTAGGTCTCGCCGGAGGGCGCGTCGATCTTCCGCCAGTTCTCGTCGCCCTTGAAGACGTCGGCGTATTTCTCCTGGAACATCGCCTTGGTGACGTTCTGGCGGATAAAATCCTGGACCTCCTGGTTCGAGGGCCAGATGTCCTTGAGATAGACCGGCCCGTCGGCCCCCTCGCCGAGCGGCTCGGTGGTGAGGTCGACCTTGAGCGAGCCCGCGAGCGCATAGGCCACGACGAGCGGCGGCGAGGCGAGGTAGTTGGCCTTCACGTCCGGATTGACTCGGCCCTCGAAGTTGCGGTTGCCGGAGAGCACCGCGCCGACCACGAGGTCGTTCTCGTTGATCGCCTCGGAGATGTCCTCGGGCAGCGGGCCGGAATTGCCGATGCAGGTGGTGCAGCCGAAGCCCACGAGGTTGAAGCCCAATGCGTCGAGGTCGTCCTGCAGGTCCGCGGCTTCGAGATAGGCCTCGACCACCTGGGAGCCGGGCGCGAGCGAGGTCTTCACCCAGGGCTTCGACTTCAGCCCCTTGGCGACCGCGTTGCGGGCGAGCAGGCCCGCGGCGATCAGCACGCTCGGGTTCGAGGTGTTGGTGCAGGAGGTGATGGCCGCGATCGTCACGTCGCCATGGCCGATGTCGAAATCGGCGTTCGCGACCTTAGCGCGCTTGTCCGCCTCGCTGGGCTTCTTGAACTCGCCCTCGAGCGAGGCCAGGAAGCCGGCCTTGGCGTCCTTCAGCAGCACCCGGTCCTGCGGCCGCTTCGGGCCGGCGAGCGACGGCTCCACGGTGGTGATGTCGAGCTCGAGCGAATCCGTGAACACCGGGTCCGGCGAGCCCTTCTCGCGCCACATGCCCTGCGCCTTGCAATAGGCCTCGACCAGCGCGAGCCGCTCTGGATCGCGGCCGGTCTCGTCGAGATAGGCGATCGTCTCGGCGTCGACGGGGAAGAAGCCGCAGGTCGCGCCATATTCGGGCGCCATGTTGCCGATCGTGGCGCGGTCGGCGAGCGACAGATGGTCGAGCCCGTCGCCGTAGAACTCCACGAACTTGCCCACGACGCCCTTTTTCCGCAGCATCTGGGTCACGGTCAGAACCAGGTCGGTGGCGGTGATCCCCTCCTTGAGCTGGCCGGTCAGCTTGAAGCCGATCACCTCGGGGATCAGCATCGAGACCGGCTGGCCAAGCATCGCGGCCTCGGCCTCGATGCCGCCCACGCCCCAGCCGAGCACGCCGAGGCCGTTGACCATGGTGGTGTGGCTGTCCGTGCCGACGCAGGTGTCCGGATAGGCGACGGTCTCGCCGTTCTCGTCCTTGGTCCAGACCGTCTGGGCGAGATATTCGAGATTGACCTGGTGGCAGATGCCGGTGCCGGGCGGCACCACGCGAAAATTCTCGAACGCCGACTGGCCCCATTTCAGGAAGCGGTAGCGCTCCTGGTTCTGCCGGTACTCCTCCTCGACATTCTTGCCGAAGGCGGCGTCATTGCCGAAGAAGTTCACGATCACCGAGTGGTCGATGACGAGGTCGACCGGCACCAGCGGGTTGATGCGCTTCGGGTCGCCGCCGAGATGCACCATGGCGTCGCGCATCGCTGCGAGATCGACGACGGCGGGCACGCCGGTGAAATCCTGCATCAGCACGCGCGAGGGCCGGTAGGCGATCTCGTATTCGCCCTTGCCGCGGTTCTCGAGCCAGTCCTTGACGGCCGAGATGTCCTCTTTCTTGACCGTGCGCCCGTCCTCGAACCGCAGCAGGTTCTCGAGCAGCACCTTCATCGAGAAGGGCAGCTTCGAGACGCCTTCGAGCCCGTTCGCCTCGGCGTCCGGGATGCTGTAGTAGCGGTAGCTCTTCGGGCCGACCGACAGGGTCTTGGACGAACGGAAGCTGTCGGGATGGGACACGGGGCTCGCTCCTCGGGCTGGCGGCGCCGACGGGCCGGGCGGGATCGCCGACCGTCTCATGTGCGCTGCACAAGATCGCCGTCTGGCGTCCTTATAGGAGAAGTCTTGGCGACGTTGAAGCCGCTTGAAAGCCGGGCCGCCATAACGAAATCGCGCCGCCTAAGAGGGGTTCCAGACGAACGGCGCGGCGTCGCCCGATGAAGCTCGTCGCCGAAGATCTCACGGTGTCGCGCGGCGGGCGGCTGGTGCTCGTCGGCGTCGGCTTCGCGGTCGCGGCCGGCGGCGCGCTTGCGGTGGTCGGACCGAACGGGGCCGGCAAGTCGACGCTGCTGCGCACGCTCGCCGGGCTGATCACCCCGGATTCGGGCTCTGTCCGGATTGAGGGCGACGACGACGAACCGCGCGAGCGCATGCACCTGCTCGGCCATCTCGACGCGGTCAAGGCCGGGCTCACCGTCGAGCGGAACCTGCGTTTCGCGCGCGACGCGCTCGGCGGCGAAGGCGTCCTTCAGGCCGCGCTCGACCACGTCGGCCTCGGCGCGCTCGCCGAATTGCCGGGCGCCGTCCTGTCAGCCGGTCAGCGCCGCCGGCTCGCGCTGGCCCGCCTCATCTGCGCGCCGCGCCCCGTCTGGCTGCTCGACGAGCCGACTGCCGCGCTCGACGCCGCGGGCCAGAGGCTGCTCGAGCGCCTCGTCGCCGAGCACCGCGCGAAGGGCGGCCTCGTGGTTGCCGCGACCCATATGGAGCTCGGCTTCGAGGACGCCGAGACGCTCGATCTTGGGAAGAGCGCGGCCCGAAGCCGGAACTCGGCGCTCATGTCCCGGCCTTGAGCCGGGACCCATAACCTCCGCGATCGAGAATTGGTCGTCGCGGCGGTGTCGGGCTTTGAAGCGCGCCGCCGGATAGGTCCCGGCTCAAGGCCGGGACATGACGGCGGCGCGCTTCGCCAAGCGTCAGTCCACCTTCGCGTTGCCGGTCGCGTCGACGTCGACGTCCTTGTCGCCCTGGTCGGTGATGACGTCGATCTCATAGGCGACCGCGTCGCCGGAGCGCTCGACCTCGGCGCCGTAGGCCTTGCCGCCGGCGGCCTTCTCGGCGGCCGCGATCGCGTCCTTGAGCTGGACCTGCGCCTTGCTGAAGTCCTCCGGCTTCAGCATCGTGAA
Organism: Hansschlegelia zhihuaiae; assembly: GCF_004103825.1. Classification (GTDB taxonomy): domain Bacteria; phylum Pseudomonadota; class Alphaproteobacteria; order Rhizobiales; family Methylopilaceae; genus Methylopila; species Methylopila zhihuaiae. The sequence continues at coordinate 67,803 of NZ_RYFI01000021.1, read as the reverse complement.
GTATTTCTCGAAGGTCTGCTCCTCCTGGCCTTTCACCTCTCCGGAATTCGGGTCGATGTAGTATTCGGTCAGCTTGTTGCCGCCGTCCGCGATGACCTTGATCTCCCAGCGGCCGCCATTGTCGTCCTCGAAATCGGCCTCGGTCGCCTTGCCGCCGCCCTTTGCCTCGGCGGCCTCGATGGCCTGGACGATGGAAATCTTGGCGCTCTTCGCCATCTCGGCGTCGTCGGCGCGAGCCGGGGAGACGGCGAGCCCAATGGCGGCGGCGAGCGCGACGCCAGCGACGGAGAGGTAAGGGCTTTTGGACATGATGGTTCGTCTCCGGACATGCTATGGGCCGACGACGCCGGCCGGGCATGCGAAACGCCCGGCGGGGCGGTATGTTGCAACCGGGGCCTAGCTCTTTGGTCACCCTCGCTGTTCGATGACGTCGCCCCACGCAGCCCTTCTGTCGCGCGATCTCGCGCTCGCCCGCGGCGGCGGAGCGGGGCTCGGCCTCGTGTTCTTCCTCCTGGTGGTGACCCTCACCCCCTTCGCGGTCGGGCCCGACCTCGCTCTGCTGAGGCGCATCGGCCCCGCGATCCTGTGGCTCGGCGCGCTGCTCGCGACCCTGCTTGGGCTCGACCGGCTGCTGCAGGCGGATCACGAGGATGGCGGGCTCGACCTCATCCACCTCGCGCCGGCGCCGCTCGAGACCATGGTGGCGACCAAGATCCTCGCGCATTGGCTGACCACCGGCCTGCCGCTGGTGCTGGCCGCGCCGCTGTTCGGCGTGATGCTCGACCTCGGACCGGCGGCGCTCGGGAAAACCGCGCTCGCGCTGCTGGTCGGCACGCCGGCGCTCGCGAGCCTCGGGGCGGTGGGCGCGGCGCTCACCGTGGGGCTCAGGCGCGGCGGGCTGCTGGTCCCGGTGCTGATCCTGCCGCTCGCGATCCCGACGCTGATTTTCGGCGTCGCGGCGAGCGACCCGGCGCGGGATGGGTTCGGCCCGCTCGGGGCGCTGGCGGGGCTGACGCTCGGCTACATGGTGCTAGGACCGATCGCGGCAGCAGCGGCGCTCAGGGCGCTGCGCGAATGAACGCGACTGCGACCGAAGGCGGGTTTCGCTCGCGCGCGAGACGCCGTAGGTAGTGGCCAACTCAGACGTCATTCCGGCCGGAGCCGGAGGCGGAGAGCCGGGATCGTCCTCAGAATGGGCGCTATTTCCGGATGACGATCCCGGATCGGCGGCTCGCACCGCCGTCCGGGATGACGCTTGGACCGATCCGCAGACGCTATGGGCCTGATCTCCGCCGTCTCCTCGCTCGCCAACCCTGCGCGCTTCTCGGCCTTCGCGGGCCGCGCGCTGCCCTGGCTCGCCGGGGCGACGGCGCTGACGCTCGCCGCGGGCCTCTATCTCGGCCTGTTCGTCGCGCCGGCGGACTACCAGCAGGGCGAGACGGTGCGCATCATGTTCCTGCACGTGCCGTCCGCCTGGCTCGGCATGATGGCGTACGTCGTCATGGCGGTCGCGAGTCTCGGCGTGCTGGTCTGGAAGCACCCGATGGCCGACGTCTCGGCCAAGGCCGCGGCGCCGCTCGGGGCCGCCTTCACCTTCCTCGCGCTCGCCCCCGGCTCGCTCTGGGGCAAGCCGATGTGGGGGACCTGGTGGGTGTGGGACGCCCGCCTCACCTCGTTCCTGATCCTGTTCCTGATGTATCTCGGGCTGATGGCGCTGCGCTCCGCCATGGAGGAGCCGTCGCGCGCCGCCAAGGCCTGCGCGATCCTGACCCTGGTGGGCTCGATCAACATCCCGATCGTGAAGTTCTCGGTCGACTGGTGGAACACGCTGCACCAGCCGGCCTCGGTGATCCGCGCCGGCAAGCCCGCCATGGACCCGTCGATCCTGGTCCCGCTGCTGGTCTGCGCCGTCGGCTTCACGCTGCTGTTCGTCACGCTCCATCTCGCCGCGATGCGCACCGAGCTGGTCCGCCGGCGGCTGAGGACGCTGCGCATCACCGCTGCGTCCGCGGCCGCGCTCGCCGCGGAGCCCGCCGAATGACCGGCCCTCACCTCGGCTTCATCCTCGCGGCCTACGCGATCGGCTTTGCGGTCGTGGCCGGCCTCATCCTGTGGACCTGGGCCGACTGGCGCGCGCAGTCCCGTGCGCTGAAGGCGCTCGAGGGACCCCGGCGCAGGCCTGCGTCGTGAGCGTGCCGGACGCCGAGGCGCCGCGGCCCTCCTCCGGCCGACGCAAGCTCCTGCTCATCCCGCTCCTCGTCTTCGTCGCGCTCGCGGCGCTGCTCTTTGCGCGCCTGTTCAGCGGCGACCCCTCGACCCTGCCCTCGGCGCTGATCGGCCGCCCGGCGCCCGACCTCGCGCTACCGCCGCTCGAAGGGCTGACGGCCGACGGTGCCGCCGTGCCGGGCTTCTCGCGCGCCGAGCTCGCCTCCGGCGAGGTGACGCTGGTCAACGTCTTCGCGTCCTGGTGCGGCCCCTGCCGCGACGAGCACCCGGAGCTGATGGAGCTCAAGGCGCGCGGCCTGAGGCTGTTCGGCCTCAACCATAAGGACAATCCGGAGAACGCCCGCCGCTTCCTCGGCGGCCTCGGCAACCCGTTCTCGCGCGTCGGCGTCGACCCGAACGGCCGCGCCTCGATCGAATGGGGCGTCTATGGCGTGCCCGAGACCTTCGTGGTCGACGGCCAGGGGCGCATCGCGTTCAAATTCGTCGGCCCGCTGACGGACGCGGCGGTGGAAGCAAAGCTGATGCCGGCGATCGAGAAGGCGAAGAGCGCGAAGTAGTACGCTGCCGGCGGGTCGACCGAGAAGGTCCCGGCCGATAAGCCTCTGAGCCTTCGGAAAATCACGTTTGTGATCGGCGCGGCGCACGCTACCTTCAAGCGATGACGAATGGGAATTTCATGACGGCGCTTTCAGCTGAGAAACTCTCAAGGCCGTCGCTGGCGATCGGCCTCGGCTCGTACACGGCTCTGGAGGCCGGACGGCTTCTCCGAACGCGCCCCATCAATATCCGCCGTTGGATGGGAGGGTATACATACAGGGAGCGGGGTGAGGAGTTCGCAGTACCCCCTCTGTGGACCCCTCAACTGCAGCTGATCGACGATCAGTTGGAGATCGGCTTCAGGGATCTCGTCGAACTCCGGTTCGTGAAGAAATTTCTCGATGCAGGTCTCGGATTGAAAACCGTCCGCTATTGCCTTCGCGTGGCAGTTGCGTGCGTCAACGATCCAAGGCCATTTTCGACCCGACGCTTCCGCACCGACGGCAAGACAATCTTCCTTCAAACGATATCGACAGCGGAGGGCGAGCAGTTGCTCGACCTGAAGAGGAGACAATTTGTCTTCACGAAAGTGATCGAGCAAACGTTCAAAGACCTTGATATCGACGACGACGTGGTGAGCCGCTGGCGGCCGCTAAGCGGTAAGCGAAGCATCGTGATCGACCCGGCCCGGGCTTTTGGGGCGCCGATTGCTGCCGACTATGGCGTCCCTACAGTGGCCTTGGCCGAGGCTACGGAAGCCGAAGGATCGGTGGAGGCCGCGGCTGCCGCGTATGAGGTTCCAGCGGCCGTCGTGCGCGATGCTGTCCGCTTCGAACAACAATTGTTGGACGCTTGAAGGTTCTGATCGACGAGAACCTTCCGCCGCGGCTCGCCAGAGCCCTCCATGAATTGCTCAAGCCTCAGCATCAGGTCTATGCGTCGCGCGCTCTTTTTGGGACGGGTGTCAAAGACCTAGACTGGATGGCTCGACTTAACGCCGAAGGCGGTTGGGTCGTGATATCCGGCGACCGTCGCATCACACGCAACAAGCACGAGGCCGCGGCCTTTAGAGCTTCAAATATGATCGGATTCTTCTTATCCAAAGGCCTTCAGAAATCACCTCTTCTGAAACAAATGGAGAGACTGTGCGCCCTCTGGCCGTCAATCGAGGCCCAGACAAAGCTGGTCGCCGGCGGGGCAATGTTTGAACTTCAAATGAAGAGCACGAAGCTTTCCCAGATGAAGGCCTAAAACACGAGCTGCCGCTACTCGTCGACGATCTCGGTCTTCTCGATCGCGATGCCGAAGCCCGCGAGGCCGACGAACTGGCGCTCATGCCCGGCGAGCAGCGAGATCTTCCTTGCGCCGAGGTCGCGCAGGATCTGCGCGCCGACGCCGATCTCGAGCCAGCGGGCCTGGCGCTTGCGGGCGGAGAGATGCTTCTCGCCGTCCCCGGTCGCCGCCGGCGCGGCGTCGGCGGCGTCGCGCAGCACCGCCGGGTCGCGGATCAGCACGAAGACGCCGCGCCCGCAGTCGCCGAAGCGGGCGAGCGCGTTGTCGAGCCAGCCCTTCGAGGTCGCGGCGCCGCGCAGCAGGTCGGAGAGCAGGTGCTCGCGGTGGATGCGGCAGGGCACGGGAGCCTCGCCGCCGACGTCCCCCACCGTGATCGCGAGGTGCTGGGTCTGCTCGAACGGCGTCTCGTAGATCGTGATGGTGGCGTCGAGGCCGCCGATGCGGCGCTCGAAGCGGTCGATCCGCTTGACGAAGGTCTCGCGCTTCGAGCGGTGGTCGATCAGGTCCTCGATCGAGACGATCTTCAGCCCGTGCTGCTTGGCGAAGGCCAGCAGCTCCGGCAGCCGCTTGACCGTGCCGTCGTCGTTGACGACCTCGGCCAGCACGCCGACCGCGGGCAGGCCTGCGAGCGCCGCGAGGTCTGTCGCGGCCTCGGTGTGACCCGAGCGGGTCAGAACCCCGCCCTCGCGGGCGATCAGCGGGAACACGTGGCCGGGACGCAGGAAATCGCTCGCGATGACGTTGTCGGAGGCGAGGGCCCGGACGGTGTTGGCCCGCTCCTCGCCCGAAATGCCGGTGGTGAGCCCGACCCGATAGTCCACGGAAACGGTGAACGCCGTCCGCATGGGGTCGCGGTTGTTGGCGACCATCGGCGCGAGATTGAGGGCGTCGGCGCGCTCCGCCGTCATCGGCGCGCAGATGATGCCGCTGGTGTGCCGGATCATGAAGGCGAGCGTCTCGGGCGTCGCCTTCGAGGCCGCCATGATGAGGTCGCCCTCGTTCTCGCGGTCGGTGTCGTCCACCACGACCACGAGTTCGCCCGCGGCGATCGCGGCGATCGCGGCTTCGATGCTGTCGAGGGTCATGCCGGCCTGTCGGTCATGTGCGGGGCGCGCCCGCGGAGGGCCGTCCGAATGCACCCCGGCCGCCCCCGGGTCAAGGCTCCGGCGGCGGCGGTCAGCCCCTGCGTCCCGCGCAGGCCTCGAGCGCGTCGCGCAGCGTCGCGGCGTCGAACGGCTTGGTGACGATCGCGAAGCGTCCGCCTTCGGCGATCGCGGGCGGGGCCTCGAAGCCGTCCCGGCCGGTCGAGAATACCACGGGCAGGCCGGGGCGTTCGCGGCGGCACCATTCGGCGAGCGCAGCGCCGTCGTCGTCCGGCAGACCGAGATCGGTCAGCAGCAGGTCGAAGGGCTCGCCGCCCTGGATCGCCTTCTTGGCGGTCGAGGCGTTGCGCGCCTCGGTCGCGCTATGCCCGAAGCTCGTCAGAAGCTCGACCAGGCTCATCGCGATCAGCGGTTCGTCCTCGACCAGCAGAATGCGCAGCGGGGCGGCCGCCTCGGCCGCGACGGAGGCGGGCGGCCCTTCCAGCAGACCGCGCAGCGCCTGGGCGAGCTGGTCCTTGCGATAGGGCTTCTGGATGAGGTGCACGTCGGCGTCGATGCGGCCCTGGTGGACGATGACGTTCTCGGCGTAGCCCGACATGAACAGCACCTTGAGGTCCGGCGATTTCGCCCGGGCGAGCCGGGCGAAATCGGGCGGCGTCGGCGACCCCGGCATCACGACGTCCGACAGCAGCAGGTCGAAGGCCCGCCCAGATTCGAGCAGCGCGACGGCCTCGCGGGTCGAGCCGACGGCCGTGACGTCGTAGCCGAGCGACGCCACCAGGTCGGCCACGGAGCTGCGGACCGCGTCGTCATCCTCGAGCAGCAGGATGCGCTCGCCCTGGGCGGGCGCCGGCGGGGCCTCGGCGTCCGCCTCGGGCGCCGCCTCCGCATGGCTGCGCGGCAGGAACAGCCGAACCGTGGTGCCCTCTCCTGGCGCGCTCTCGATCGCGATGCGGCCCTGGCTCTGCTCGATGAAGCCCTGCACCTGCGGCAGGCCGAGGCCGGTGCCGCGCCCTTCGGGCTTGGTCGAGAAGAACGGCTCGAACACCCGCGACAGCACGGATTGCGGCATGCCGCAGCCGACGTCCGTCACCGAGATCGCGATGCGCTCGCCCTCTCTTGCCCCGGCCGCGAGATGCCGGACCGCGATCGCGAGTCGGCCGCCGCCCGGCATCGCGTCGCGCCCGTTGATCGCGAGGTTGAGCACGGCGTTTTCGAGCTGCGCGGGGTCGACCAGCGCGGTCCATCCGCCGGGATCGCGCGTGATCTCGACTTCGATGGTCTCGCCGAGCGTGCGGTCGAACAGGTCGGACATGGCCGCCACCAGCGCCCCGACGTCGGTCGGCTTCGGCGCGAGCGGCTGGCGGCGCGAGAAGGCGAGCAACTGCCGCGTCAGCTTCGCGCCGCGGTCGGTTCCCGCCATGGCGTCCCGCAGCCGCTTCGCGATCGCGGGCGTCATGACCGGCGCGAGCTCCGCGGACAGCAGCTCAAGATTGCCCTTCACGACCTGAAGCAGGTTGTTGAAGTCGTGCGCGACGCCGCCGGTGAGCTGGCCCACGACCTCCATCTTCTGCGCCTGGCGGAGCTGTTGCTCGCCCTTGCGCCGCTCGGTCAGGTCGCGGGCCGAGCCGACCACGCGGACGGAGCGGCCGTCGGCCGTCGGGACCGGCGCGAGCGCGACCTCGAACACCCGCTCCTCGCCGTCGAGCTCGCTGGTCTGCTCGTAGCGGATCGGCTGGCTGGTCGCCGCGCAGGTCTCGATCTCCCCGCGGAGCCGCTCGGCGGTCTCGCGCGGCAGCAGGTCGCCGAGCTGGCGGCCGCGCATGGCGTTCCGGGAGACGCCGAGCGCCCGCTCCATCACGCGGTTCACCGTCTCGACGCGGATCGGCGCGCCGGGCGCGACCGAGACCACGAAGACGCCGTCGGTGGTGTTGTCGATATAGGCGAGATAG